>NZ_KV807509.1:447801-731430 GCF_001812045.1 Kocuria sp. HMSC066H03 | reverse complement strand
GTCGTGGATCCACGACGCCGCCCCCGGCCTTCTCACGTGGCGCGGATCAGTGCCCGCGCACCAGCCGCAGTGCACGGAGCGCCCGGTTGGCCCACCGGAACGGTGGGAACAGCAGCAGGAGGCGGAACGCCCTGCGGGCTCCCACGTGGCGCACAGCGCGCCACAGTTCGGCGCGGAGCACGGGGCCCAGGGTCTTGCGGGACGTGCGGGACATGGTGGATCGGTCCTTTCGGAGGGGGTGGGTTCCAGGTGGAGCCAGGTCAGTACTGTTCCCAGTCTCGGGGCAGCACGGCGGAGGTGTCGAACGGCTCCCGTTCGCTCACCACGCCGTGGCGGTCGATCACGGTGACGTGCTGAGGCGATCCCCGCCGGGAGCCGCCCGTGATGCGGGCGTCCGAGTCCGCGACCACGTTGAGCAGCTCCACCCCGGAGCCCACGTGCACGCCGTCGAGCAGCACGCAGTTGCGCACCACCGCGCCGGCCTCGATGGTCACGTTTTCGCCGATCACGGAGTGCTCCACGGTGCCGGCCACGCGCGAACCGGGGGCCACCAGGGAACGGGACACGGCGGCGTCGTCCGCGATGAACGCGGGCAGCAGGGGTGCCTGGCCGCTCCAGATGGGCCACGCGGGGTCGTCCAGCGTGGCGCCGTCCCCGTCCAGCAGCTGCTGCTGCGCGGTCCAGTAGGACTGGATGGTGCCGAGGTCCATCCAGTACCCCAGGTGCCGGTGCTCCACCACGGTGTGGTGCTCCAGGACGTGCGGGATGAGGTCCTCGCCGTAGTCGCCCAGCTCACCCAGGGTGTCCTGGAGGTGGTCCAGGGCGTCCAGGAGAACGTCCGTGGAGAACAGGAACATCTCGCCGGCCACCAGGTTGCTGCGCGGTTGCTCGGGCTTGTACTCGAAGCCGGTGACCTCACCGGACTCGCAGGTCTCCACCACGCTGTACCGGGAGGGGTCCTCGGAGACCTCGGTGGTGACCATGGTGAGGTCCGCGCGCTTGGTGAGGTGGGTGTCGATCACGCTGCGGAAGTCGATGGTGTAGAGGTGGTCCGCGGAGAGCACGAGCACGAGGTCCGGGTCCGCCTCCCGGATCAGCGCCGCCTGGCGGAAGATGGAGTCCGAGTTGCCGGATGCGAAACCCTCGCCCTCCGCGCCCTGGTACGGGGGCAGGATGTGCAGCCCGCCGTGGGAGCGGTCCAGGTCCCAGGGCCGCCCGTTGGCCATGTAGAAGTTGAGGTCGTGGGGGAGGTACTGCTGCACCATCCACACGTCCGGGATGTGGGAGTGGGCCAGGTTGGACAGGGAGATGTCGATCAGCCGGTAGGTGCCACCCACGGGCAGCGCGGGTTTGACCACGGTGTCGGTGAGGGCTCCCAGGCGCGAGCCCTTGCCCCCTGCCAGGACCAATGCGAGGACGGTGGGGCGCTGCATCGTCAGTCTCCTTGGGGATGGGCGGTTCCCCCAATGTTAGCGGCTCACGGGCCCGGGAGGCCATGACGTAAAGTGGTCTGTCATGGCCACCATTGACTACGCTGCAGAAATCCGTGCTCTCCGCGCCACCTACGACTCCGTGGCCGCGGTCAGTGACGCCGAGACGCTGCTGAAGGAGATCACGGAGCTCGAGCAGCAGGCCGCCGCGCCGGACCTGTGGGACAACCCGGACGAGGCCCAGAAGGTCACGTCCCAGCTCTCCCACAAGCAGTCCAAGGTGGACCGGCTGCGCAAGATCGAGAGCCGCATCGACGACCTCGAGGTCATGGTGGAGCTGGCCGAGGACGAGGACGACCAGGAGACCCGGGACGCCGCCGCGGAGGAGCTCACCTCCATCCAGAAGGCGCTGTCCGAGCTGGAGATCCAGACCCTGCTGGCGGGCGAGTACGACGAGCGCGAGGCCGTGGTCACCATCCGGTCCGGTGCCGGTGGCGTGGACGCCGCGGACTTCGCGGAGATCCTCATGCGCATGTACCTGCGCTGGGCGGAGCGCCACGGGTACCCCACCAAGGTGCTGGACACCTCCTACGCGGAGGAGGCCGGGCTGAAGTCCGCCACGTTCGAGGTCAAGGCCCCGTACGCGTTCGGCACGCTGTCCGTGGAGGCCGGCACGCACCGCCTGGTGCGGATCTCGCCGTTCGACAACCAGGGGCGGCGCCAGACCTCGTTCGCCGCGGTGGAGGTCATCCCGCTCATCGAGTCGGACGACACCGTGGAGATCCCGGAGTCCGAGCTGAAGGTGGACGTGTTCCGCTCCTCCGGTCCCGGTGGCCAGTCCGTGAACACCACGGACTCCGCGGTGCGCATGACCCACATCCCCACGGGCATCGTGGTGTCCATGCAGAACGAGAAGTCGCAGATCCAGAACCGCGCCGCCGCGCTGCGCGTCCTGCAGTCCCGGCTGCTCCTGCAGCGCCAGGAGGAGGCGGACGCCAAGAAGAAGGAGATGGCGGGGGACGTCAAGGCGTCCTGGGGTGACCAGATGCGCTCGTACGTGCTCAACCCGTACCAGATGGTCAAGGACCTGCGCACCAACTACGAGGAGGGCAATCCCAGCTCCGTGTTCGACGGCGGGATCGACTCCTTCATCGACGAAGGCATCCGCTGGCGCGCCGGGGCGCGCCGCGACGACGAGAACTGAGTTTGCACCGCACCATCCGGCCCACCCACCGGGGGCGCCGGGAGCGCGGGGCAGCAGTGAGGGAAGAACAGGCCGATGGCCAAGAAGAACGCTGATGACGGCCGCCAGATCGTGGCCAACAACAAGAAGGCACGGCACGACTACGCCATCCTGGACACCTACGAGGCCGGACTGGCGCTCATGGGCACCGAGGTGAAGTCTCTGCGCATGGGGCGGGCGTCCCTGGTGGACGCGTTCTGCCAGTTCGACAGCCGCGGTGAGCTGTGGCTCGAGCACGCCCACATCCCGGAGTACCTGCAGGGCTCGTGGACCAACCACTCGGCCCGGCGCCGTCGCAAGCTGCTGCTGCACCGCGCGGAGCTGGACAAGATCGCGGGCAAGACCCGCGAGGCCGGCTACACCATCATCCCGCTGTCGCTGTACTTCGTGGACGGCAAGCGCGTGAAGGTGGAGATCGCCGTGGCGCGCGGCAAGCGCGAGTACGACAAGCGCCAGACCCTGCGCGAGAAGCAGGACAACCGCGAGGCCCAGCGTGCCATGCGCTACCGCAACATGCGCGGCTGAGCCCCGAGCGCCTCACACGGCCGGTGCCTCCAGACGGAGGTGCCGGCCGTTCCAGTTCCGCCGCAGCCAGCGGTCGTGGGAGGCGACGACGACGGTCCCCGGGTACTCGGACACGGCCGCCTCGAGCTGCGTGGCCAGCACCAGGGACACGTGGTTGGTGGGTTCGTCCAGCAGCAGCACGTGCGGCGGGTCCGCGAGCAGTGCCGCCAGGGCCAGCCGACGCCGCTGGCCCACGCTGAGCTCGCCCACCGGCCGGTTCTCGTCCCGCCCCGCGAGCAGCCCGAACGTGCCCAGCGGCACCGTCTCCGCGAGTTCCTCGCCCACGAGGTCCCGGTAGACCCTCGCCGCGGTGCGGTCCGGGTCCGCGTGGGATACGGAGTCCTCCTGCCCGAGCAGTCCCACACGCACTCCCGGGGCACGGTGCACGGAGCCGCCCGTGGGCTCCGACCGTCCCGCCAGCAGACTCAGCAGGGTGGACTTGCCCGCACCGTTCGCCCCGGTGAGCAGCCACTTCTCGCCCGCCCCCACGGTGAGGGAGACCGGTGCGAGGCGGTGCTCCACGGTGACCCGCGATGCCGTGAGCACGGGGCCGGAGGCACGGATGCGGCGCGCGGCGTCGTGGTCCGCGGCCGTGAGTCCGCGGAAGAACAACTCCCGCGGGGGCTTGCGCACCTGCTCCTGCTCGAGGGCGGCCAGGCGCGTGCGGGCGTCGTTCAGGCGGCGTGAGACCACGGTGGCGTTGCGGTCCGCGTAGAACTTCCTGGCCGCCCGCGCCTCCGTCCGTGGGGCCCTGCCCGAGTGCCCGACGGCCTGCTGCTCCTGGACCGTGGCCCGCAGCTTCCTCAGCTGGTCCTGCTCGTCCCGGTAGGAACGCTCCCAGCGCTCGCGCTCGTCCAGCCGCGCCAGGACGTACTGCGAGTAGGTCCCGCTGAAGCGGGTCACGCCGATTCCCGTGCCCGTCCCGTCGCCCACGAGGTCCACGGTCACGGCGTGGGGACGCGGGGCCGGGTCGAGGTCCACGAGGGAACCGACCGTGGCGTCCAGGAACGCGCGGTCGTGGCTCGCGAGCAGCACCGGGCCGTGCCACGAACGGAGCGTGGCGGACACGAAGTCGAGGGCGGAGTCGTCCAGGTGGTTCGTGGGCTCGTCCAGCAGGAGCACGTCCGGGGCGCGGAGCAGGGTCCACGCGAGGGACAGCCGGGCGCGCTGCCCGCCGGAGAGCTCCCCGGTGCGCCGCTCGCGGGCGACGCCGCCCAGGCCGAGTCCGTCCAGCGTGGCACCGATCGTGGAGTCCACGTCCCACGCGCCGGTGCGTTCCGCGGTCTCCAGGGCCTCGGCGTAGCGGGTTCCCGCGCGCTCGTCGTGCGGGGCGGCGGCCAGGGCGCGGGCGGCGTCGTCGACGGCGCGGGCCGCGTCCCGAGCGGGGCGCACCGCGGCCGCCACGGCCTGGGCCACGGTGTCCTGCGGTGGGATAGGCGGTTCCTGGTGGAGCAGGCCCACGCGGGCGGGCCCACCGCCGGGACCGACGGGGCGCACGGTGCCGGCATCGGGCGCGCGCAGACCCGCCAGGATGCGCAGCAGGGTGCTCTTGCCGGAGCCGTTCTCACCGATCAGCCCGCTGGGGCGACCGGTGGTGACGGTGAAGGTGATGTCCGTGAGGACGCGGTGGGTGCCGAACGAGGCGGAGACCCCGTCCACCTTCAGGTGGGTGCCCGCGGGGCCGGACGTGCTGGACGCTGCGGTTCCGTGCGCGGACGCGGAGGAGGGGATGCGGGATGAGTTCACGAGAGTCCTCGGATGGTCGCGGTCCCCGCCGGGCAACGGCCTCGGGCGCGGGGAATCGGGAAGGACTCATCGGGACATGGCGCCCACCGTAGGGCACGGGACGGGGGAGGGCAAGGGCTGGCCCGCCGGGGGCGGCACCACTGGCCGGCGATCCACTCGCAACCTCTCCACAGCCGGAGCTGGTGCGCCCGGGGCAATCCCGCGCTCTGTTGACGTACGCGCACGTGCGGACGTATTCTTGTGTGTCCACGGCACCGCACGGTTTTCCGCGCAGTGGCGTGGTGCTCATTGAAAAATGAATACGGGGATGATCGGTTTCGACGATGTGAGTTGAGACAGGGGAAGCGGGCCGAGGATGCAGAGTCATCTCGTCAACGCTCTCTGCAAAAAATATAAGTGCCAAATCCAAGCGCACTGACTTCGCTCTCGCTGCGTAAGTAGCCCGAGCAGTCTGTCAGCCCAGGTTCACCTTCGACCTGGAATCTGACATCAGCTAGAAGGTCACTGCTCTGGACGTACGTCACGGACGTCCAGGGGACTTCTACGTGACTGAGTCCGGCGGCCACTCGTGTGCGAGATGGCCGGGACTGAGAAACCTGCAAGCACACTGCGCCCGGAGAAGCCCTGACAATGCTGCATCGGACGGGGGTTCAATTCCCCCCATCTCCACCCGTGATGTCCACGAACATCGAGAACACCTCGGACCCTGCGGTCCGGGGTGTTTTTTCATGCCCGGAGCCCTGCGGGTCGCAGCGGGGCCACCGAGAACCGGGTGCAGCTCGTGTGGGAGACTGGCTCTCGACACCACACACCACGACTGAAAGGCAGGCGCCTCCATGAGCGAGCGTTTCCCCGAGAACTCGGGTTCCTCCTCGGCCTCGAACGGCGAGCAGCCGCAGTACGGCCAGTACTCGGTGGACCGGGGCCAGACCTCAGCGGCCGGGCAGGACCGGTACGGACAGGACTTCTCCGCACAGGCCACGGGCACGGGGCAGGAGGGCTACGGCACGACCGGCTACGGCGGCTCCGCGTCCTCCGGCGCGCAGCACGGCGGCTCGGGCTACGGCGGCTACGGTGACTCCCAGTACGGTGCCGGCGGCCAGTACGGCCAGCAGACCGGAGGGGAGCACGGCTACCCCGGGCAGCAGTACGGCGTGCAAAATCCCGGGAACCAGGGCTACGGCCCCCAGGGCTACGGGGCGCAGCAGGGCTACGACTCCCAGAACTCGAACGGCTACCCCACGCACTACCAGGACGGCTACTCCCAGCAGCCGTACGGCCAGCAGCCCTACAACGGACAGGATCCGTACGGCCAGAACACCGCGCCCTCACCGGGCAAGGGCCTGGCCATCGCGTCGCTGGTCCTGGGCATCCTGGGCATCCTGACCTTCTGGTTCGGAGGTCTGGGTGGCCTGATCGGGCTCGTGGGCCTGGTGCTCGGCATCGTGGGCCTGGTCAAGATCCGCAAGGCCCGCCGGGAGTCCCCGGCGCTCGCGGTCGTGGGCGTGGTGCTCTCGTCCCTCGCGGTGATCGGCGGCATCCTCATGGCCGTGGTCTTCGCCTGGGCGTTCAGCTCCGTCAGCGACTGCATGGAGTACGCGACCCAGGGGGACGAGGCGAGGTACAACCAGTGCCTCACGGACTCGCTGGAGGGCAACACTCCCAGCACCTGATCCAGTCCGGCGGATCCGGGGCACGTTCCGGGGTCTGCCGTTCGGCAGCGGTACGACGACGCCCGGTACCTCCACAGGGGAGGTGCCGGGCGTTTTCGCGCCAGAGGGGTGCCGGCCGAATGCCGAGCCGGGACGGGGGCGGGGCGGCGAGTCGAGCGCCGCGCCGAGGTCCGGGGGCTCAGCCAGCGCTGTCCTGACGCGTGCCGAAAACGTCGAGGGCGGCGTCGTGCAGGGTGCCGTTGCTCGCCAGGGCGTTCGGTCCGAACGGTCCGTCCTGCCCCGCGAGCGAGGTGAAGCGCCCGCCGGCCTCGGTCACGATGGGCACCAGGGCCGCCATGTCGTGGAGGTTCAGCTCGGGTTCGCATGCGAGGTCCACCGCGCCCTCGGCCACGAGGCAGTAGGACCAGAAGTCGCCGTAGGCCCGCGTGCGCCACACCCGGTCCGTGAGGTCCAGGAAACGGTCCCGGACACCCAGCTCCTGCCACCCGGACAGCGACGAGTAGGAGAGGGAGGCGTCGTCGAGCGTGGCCACGGAGGAGACGGAGAGCCGCTGCGCCTGCGAGAGCGAGCGGCCCGTGAAGGCCCCGGAGCCGGCGGCCGCCCACCAGCGGCGGTTCAGCGCGGGCGCGGAGACCACGCCCACGACCACCTCGCCGTCCTCCACCAGGCCGATGAGTGTGGCCCACACGGGGACACCGCGCACGTAGTTCTTGGTGCCGTCGATGGGGTCGATGATCCACTGCCGCCCGCCCGAGCCCGTGGCGCCGAACTCCTCGCCGATCACGGCGTCCCGGTTGCGCACGCGTCCCAGCTGGCCGCGGATCACCTGCTCGGCCTCCCGGTCCGCGTCCGTGACGGGGGTCAGGTCCGGTTTGGTCTCCACGGTGAGGTCCTGGGACTTGAACCGTTTCATGGTCAGGCCGTCTACGGAGTCCGCGAGGATGTGGGCCAGGCGGAGGTCGTCCGTGTGGTTGCTCGGTGCGCGCATGCCCCTACGTTATCGCCTGTCCGAGCTGCTTCTCGCTGTCGCCCTGCTGGGTCTCCCCGCGCGACGCCGCCAGCAGCCTGCGCAACGACTCCAGCCGCTCCGGCGCGGCGGGAGAGGCCTCCGGCCGGTGCACCCAGGCGTCCAGTGCGCAACCGGGGGAGTCCTCCGTGTGCCGACAGCCCCGCGGGCAGTGCGCGGTCGCGGGCACGAGGTCCGTGAACGCGTTGAGCAGGTTCTCCTCGGGCACGTGTGCGAGGCCCAGGGAGCGGATGCCGGGGGTGTCCACCACCCACGTTCCCGGACTCGTTCCCGGGACCGTGAGGGCTCTGGCGGAGGAGGACGTGTGACGTCCGCGCCCCGTGACGTCGTTGACGCCGCCCGTGGCCCGCTCCGCCCCGGTGAGGGCGTTGACCAGCGTGGACTTGCCCACGCCGGAGGGGCCCAGGAACACGCTGACGTGCCCATCCAGCAGGTCCCGCAACCGCGCGAGGGAGTCCTCCGACACGGCCAGGGACTCCTCGTGCAGCCCCGCCTCCGGGCGCTGACCCCGGTCCGTGGCGCGCTGGGTGGTCACGGTGAGGACGTCGAGGTCGTGCAGGTAGTCGAGGAACTCGGTGGGGTCCGCGAGGTCCGACTTGGTCATGCACACCACGGGGGTGATGTCCGCGTCCCACGCGGCGGCGAGCCCACGGTCCACGAATCCCGTGCGGGGCGTGGGGGAGGCGGCCGCGAGCACCAGGACCAGGCGGTCGGCGTTCGCGACGATCACCCGCTCCACGGGATCGGTGTCGTCCGCGCTGCGTCGCAGCACCGTGGCGCGGGGCTCGATCCGCACGATCCGGGCGAGAGTGTCGGGCGCGCCGGAGACGTCCCCGACGACCCCCACCAGGTCGCCGGGCACGATGGGACGGCGGCGCAGCTCCTTGGCGCGCACGCACAGCACCGTGACGGGCTCGGGGCCGTCCTCGTCCACCACGCACGTGTACCGGCCACGGTCCACGGCCACCACGCGGGCGACCACGGCGTCCTCGTGGGACGGGCGCTGCTTGGTGCGGGGACGGGAGCCACGTTTGTTGGCGCGCACCCTCACGTCCGACTCGTCCCACGTCCTGCGCGCCACCGCTCAGGCCCCCGTGCCCAGCAGACCGGCCCACAGCTGCGGGAACTCCGGCAGCGTCTTGGCGGTCGTGGCGATGTTCTCCACCAGCATCCCCGGGACGCGGAGCCCCAGGATGGCGCCGGCG
The DNA here is from genome assembly GCF_001812045.1 of Kocuria sp. HMSC066H03. Taxonomy (NCBI): domain Bacteria; kingdom Bacillati; phylum Actinomycetota; class Actinomycetes; order Micrococcales; family Micrococcaceae; genus Kocuria; species Kocuria sp. HMSC066H03. The sequence goes on along the minus strand of NZ_KV807509.1, from coordinate 722,542 downwards.
GTGGCCATGCGGTGGTCGTGGTAGGTGTGGAACACGCCACCGTGCAGGGGAGCGGGGGAGATGATCAGACCGTCCTCGGTCTCGCGGACGTCGCCACCCAGCGCGTTGAGCTCGGTGCTCAGCGCGGCGAGCCGGTCGGTCTCGTGCCCGCGCAGGTGGGCGATGCCCCGCAGCCGGGAGGGCCCCGTGGCGAGGGCGCACAGTGCCGCCACGGTGGGGGCCAGTTCACCAGCCTCGGAGAGGTCCAGGTCCACGCCCTGCAGCTGGTCCGGACCGGTCACGGTGAAGACCCCGTTCTGGACGGTCACGCGCGCCCCGAAGCTGGGCAGGATGTGGCGCCAGTGGTCGCCGCCCTGCGTGGTGTGCGCCGGCCAGTCCGGGATGCTCACGGTGCCGCCGGTGGCCACGGCCGCGGCGAGGAAGGGCCCGGCGTTGGAGAGGTCCGGCTCCACGGTCACGTCCAGGCCGGCCACGGTCCCGGGCTCGACGCGCCACTCCCGCTCGCTCACGCGCTCAGCGCTCACGCCGGCGTCCCGCAGCACCTGCAGCGTCATCCCGACGTGCGGCAGGGACGGCACCCCGCCGGGGGCATCGTGGCGCAGCACGAGGGCGGAGTCGAAGCGCACCGCGGCCAGCAGCAGTGCGGAGACGAACTGCGAGGAGCCGCTCGCATCGATCGTGACCGTCCCGCCGGGGACGGCTCCGGTGCCGACGACGCTCAGCGGCAGGGTACCCCGACCACCGTCCTCCACCCGGACACCGAGCTGCCGCAACCCCTCGACCACGGGAGCCATGGGACGCACCCGGGCGGCGTCGTCGCCGTCGAGGACGACCGTGCCCGAGCACAGGGCGGCCACGGGGGGCACGAAGCGCATGACCGTGCCCGCGAGTCCGCAGTCCACGGTCACGGGCCCGTCCAGCACGGCGCCCGGGGACACGGGGTCGATCCGCAGGTCCGGGCCGAACGGGCCCGGACCGGGAAGTTCGGTGACCGCGGCGCCCAGCTGCTCGAGCGCGGCGACCATCAGGGCACTGTCCCGTGAGTGCAACGGCTTGCGCACCACCGAGGCCCCGCTCGCCAGCGCGGCGAGCACGAGGTACCTGTTGGTCAGGGACTTGGACCCTGGCACCGCCACCGTGCCGCTCACGGGTGAGCCGTGGGCGGAGGGGGCGGGCCAGTGGGCGGGGTCCCGGGGGTGCGTCAAGCCGTTGCGCGTCACGTGGTGCGGCGGACTAGAAGGAGACGGCGTTCTGCACGGCCTTCTCGGCCTCCGTCAGCTTCTTCTTGGTGTCCTTGCTGACCTTGACGGCGTTCTTGCGGACGTCGTCCGCGAGGTGGCTCGCGCGCCACGCCAGGGACGGGTTGCCGGAGGTGTCCACGGCGGCGATCATCACGCCGCCCAGCAGGGACACGTTCTTCAGCAGGCCCGAGCGGCGGGCCTCCTTGCCCTCGGTGGTGCTCGCGTCCGCGGAGCGGTACTGGGCGTAGCCGTTGAGGGCGGTGGTGCCCAGCAGCACGGTGGAGGACAGTCGGGGCAGCTTGCTCACGGCCAGCAGGGACGCGGCGGCCACCTGGGCGGCGGCGAGACCCTGCGCCACCACGGCGCGGTTGGCGGTCACGGGGCGCAGCTGCGGTGCGGCGCTCTCCAGGGCCTTCAGCACGGGGTCCAGCTGCCGGGCCGTGGTGGACGAGTTGCGGAACGCGTCCACACCTCCGGCGATGAAGCCGGTGGCGAGCAGCGGGCGGGCGAGACGACGAACAATGCTCATGGTTCTCCTCCTTAGGGTCCCGGCATCTCCGGGAAGGCACGAACGTCATCCTATCGGCCCGCGGCCGGGGCTCCCCCGGGAATACCCGCGCGAGCAGCGTGTGTTGTGCCGGATGAACGGAAGCACCACACGTGTGGTGAGGCAGAAGGCGTGCGGGAAGGCAGGTGACGGTCCAGAGATGACGGCCCCCGCCTTAGACTTGGGCGTGATGAACGATCAGCGAACTCACGAATCCCACGCCGTGGAGCACCCCGAAGAGGTGCCGGCCGGTGAGGAGTCCACCCAGCAGCGGCGCGAACGCTTCGAGCGCGACGCCATGCAGTACGTGGACCAGCTCTACGCGGCCGCGCTGCGGATGGCCCGCAACCCCTCCGACGCCGAGGACCTCGTGCAGGAGGCCTACACCAAGGCGTTCTCCGCGTTCCACCAGTACAAGCCCGGGACCAACCTCAAGGCCTGGCTGTACCGGATCCTCACCAACACGTACATCAACCTCTACCGCAAGCGGCAGCGTGAACCCCGCCAGGCGAACACGGACACCGTGGAGGACTGGCAGCTGCACCGGGCCGAGTCCCACACCTCCACGGGGCTGCGCTCCGCGGAGGTCGAGGCACTGGACCACCTCCCGGACTCGGACGTGAAGCGGGCGCTGCAGGAGCTGCCCGAGGAGTTCCGCCTGGCGGTCTACTTCTCGGACGTGGAGGGATTCGCGTACAAGGAGATCTCCGAGATCATGGACACGCCCATCGGCACCGTGATGTCCCGGCTGCACCGCGGCCGCAAGCTCCTGCGCGAGAAGCTGGGCGACTACGCCCAGGAACGAGGATTCGACACGTCCAAGGCCGGCAGGCCGGCCAAGGGCGGGGCACCGGCGAAGGATCGAGGCTGAGACATGACGCAGAACCCCTGCAGCGGAGGCTGCACCGACGAACGCATCCAGCGCATCTACGAGTACCTGGACGGCGCGCTGACCACCGAGGACCTTGAGGAGATCCACGCCCACCTCACCGGGTGCTCCGAGTGCGAGCGCGAGTACAACCTGGAGTGCGTCATCCGCTCCGTGATGAAGCGCTCGTGCTGCGAGAGCGCCCCCGAGCAGCTCAAGCGCTCGATCCTGGAGCGCATCGACGCGCAGTGCGGCGAGCACCCCGCGGCCTGAGGACTCCGGACATGCAGAACGCCCGCAACCATGATGGTTGCGGGCGTTCCGTGGTTCGTGCGCAGAACTTCAGGAGTTGGGCCGCTTGCCGCGGTTTGCCGAGTTCTTGCGACGATCCTTGCGCTTACGTCCACGCTTGCTCATGATGTACCTCCTGTGGTGATTGGCTGGAACATCGTCCGTCAGTATCTCACATCTGCGGTGGTCCCAGAGCCACCAAGGTTCCCGGACCGTCCCTGCGGGGGAGCAGGGTGCCTGCCGGAACGGGAGGCCGGGACGAGTGCCGTTCTCGGAACCGGCGTCAGCGGGGCTCGGGCAGCTGCAACCAGTTGTACCAGCCGCGGTGCAGCACGAGCCACGCGATGAGGCCGTAGCCCGCCTGGCCGGGGTTGCCGTGGTTGGCGGCCAGGTCCTTGCGCCACTGCTCGTGGTGCTGCAGCGGGTTGAAGGTGTCCACGTACACGTGGTTGCGGCGCGTGGTGACATCCCCGTACGCCGCGGAGAGGTCCGCGATCTTGCGGTTGCGCTGCGGGTCCAGCGTGGGCGGCGGGCCCACCACCAGCACCTTGACGTTGTTCTGGGTGGCCTGGTCCACGATGTTCGCCATGTTCAGCCGGGAACGCGCGGAGGTGATGCCCAGGTCGATGTCGAGGGCGGACGGCGCGATGACCAGACGGTTGTCGCACGCGGGATCGAAGCGGCGGACCGCCTCGTCGAACCAGCGCTCGTTGAGGGTCTCGCTGCCCTCTCCCGGCGCGGCGAGGTTGTAGGCGTCCACGGGGACCACGTCACGGGGGGTGCGGGCCAGGACGCGACCGAACCAGCCCAGGGCGCGGGGGTCGTCCACTCCGGCCAGCAGTTCGTCGCCCACGGCCACAATGCGGATCCTGCGTTGGTCCACTCTTCTCGACATCCTTCGGGTTGTTGCGTGGCCCGGGGGCCGTCAGGTGACGGCCCCCGGGCAGGTCGGGTCCGGCGTGCGGGGCCGGCGGGTGCGCTCACCGTGGGGGACGGTGGGACGCACCCGGTGCGGGATCACTCCCCGCGGTCGAACGCCTGCTGCACCAGGGTCTCCAACTCCGCGGCGTGGCGCTTGGCCGAGCCGTTGGCGGGGGAGGCGGAGGCCGGGCGCGACGCCAGGGTCACCGCTCGGTCCAGCTGCGGCACCAGGTTGACGGCCATGAACGGCCACGCACCCTGGTTGGCGGGCTCGTCCTGGGCCCAGATCACACGGGCCTGCGGGTAGCGCGCCAGCTGCTCCTTGATCTCGTCCGCGGGCAGCGGGTATAGCTGCTCCACGCGCACGATCGCGGTGGAGTGGTCGTCGGACTTCTTCCGCTGCGCCTCGAGGTCGTAGTACAGCCGACCGGACACCAGGATCACGTCCGTGACCTTGGAGTCGTCCAGGTTCGCGACGTCCGGGATCACCGGCTGGAACGTGCCCTGCGTGAAGTCCTCCACGGGGGAGGCCGCGGCCTTCAGGCGCAGCAGCTGCTTGGGCGTGGCAACGATCAGGGGCCGGCGCGGACGCGAGTACGCCTGGCGGCGCAGCATGTGGAAGTGGTTGGCCGGGGTGGAGGGCTGGGCCACGATCATGTTCTTCTCCGCGCACAGCGTCAGGAAACGCTCGATGCGTGCGGAGGAGTGGTCCGGGCCCTGGCCCTCGAAGCCGTGGGGGAGCAGCAGCACCAGGTTGGAGCGCTGACCCCACTTCTGCTCCGCGGAGGAGATGAACTCGTCCACGATGGTCTGTGCGCCGTTGGTGAAGTCACCGAACTGCGCCTCCCACACGGTCAGCGCCTCGGGACGCTCCACGGAGTAGCCGTACTCGAAGCCCAGCACGCCGTACTCGGAGAGCAGGGAGTTGTAGATCGAGAAGTGGGCCTGGTCCGCGGACAGGCTGTTCAGCGGCGTCCACTCCGCACCGTTCTCGGCGTCGAAGAACACCGCCTGGCGCTGGGTGAACGTGCCGCGGCGCACGTCCTGCCCGGACATCCGCACGGGCACACCGTCCATGAGGAGGGAGCCGAAGGCCATGAGCTCGCCCATGCCCCAGTCGATCCCGCCCTCGCGGGTCATGTCCCGGCGCTTCTCCGCGAGCTTCTTGAGCTTGCGGTGCATGGTGAAGCCCTCGGGCATCTCCACGTAGGAGTCGCCGATGCGCTGCGCGGTCTCCGGGGAGATCGCGGTGGTCTTTGGCACGGAGACGCCCGAGTCCGCCTGCTGCGCGGACGGGCGCTCGATGTTGGCGATGGCAGCGGCGTCCCCGGTGACCAGCGGGACCGTGGAGTTCTGGGCCTCGTGGGTCTCCGCGAACACGCGCTCCAGGCGCTCCTGGTAGTCCTTTAGTGCCCGGTCCGCCTCTTCCTGGGTGATGTCCCCGCGGCCCACGAGGTTCTCGGTGTAGACCTTGCGCGTGGAGCGCTTGCCGTCGATCAGGGAGTACATCAGCGGCTGGGTCATCGAGGGGTCGTCGCCCTCGTTGTGGCCGCGGCGGCGGTAGCAGACCAGGTCCACCACGACGTCGCGGTGGAAGCGCTGGCGGTACTCGAACGCGAGCTGCGCCACGCGGACCACGGCCTCGGGGTCGTCCGCGTTCACGTGGAAGATCGGGGCCTGCACCGTGCGGGCCACGTCCGTGGAGTACGTGGAGGTGCGTCCGGCGGAGGGAGCGGTGGTGAAGCCCACCTGGTTGTTGACCACCACGTGGATGGTCCCGCCCACGTTGTAGCCCTCCAGCCCGGACATCTGCATGACCTCGTACACGATGCCCTGACCGGCCATGGCGGCGTCGCCGTGGACCTGGATGGGCAGCACGGGGAACTCGCCGTTGCCCTCGGGGCCTGCGCCGAGCACGTCCGTCTTGGCGCGGGCGATGCCCTCGATGACGGGGTCCGCGGCCTCCAAGTGGGAGGGGTTTGCGGCCAGGTACACCTGGGTCTCGTTGCCGTTGTCGGAGGTGAACACGCCCTCGGTGCCCAGGTGGTACTTCACGTCGCCGGAGCCCTCGGAGGCGCGCGGGTCCTGGCTGCCCTCGAACTCGCGGAACACCTGGGCGTAGGACTTGCCCGCAATGTTGGTGAGCACGTTGAGACGGCCACGGTGGGCCATGGCGATGCCCACGCCGGCCAGCGAGGCGTCCGCGGCCTCGGACATGATCGCGTCCAGCAGCGGGATCAGGGACTCGCCGCCCTCCAGGGAGAAGCGCTTCTGTCCCACGTACTTGGTCTGCAGGAAGGTCTCGAAGGCCTCCGCCGCGTTCAGCCGCTCCAGGATGTGGAACTGCTCCTCGCGGGACGGCTTCTGGTAGTCGCGCTCCAGCTTGGACTGGAACCACTCGCGCTGCTCCGGATCCTGGATGTGCATGTACTCCACGCCCACGGTGCGGCAGTACGCGTCCCGCAGCCGTCCGAGGATCACGCGCAGGGTGAGCAGGCTCTGGCCACCGAAGCCGCCGGTGGGCCACTCCCGCTCGAGGTCCCACAGGGTCAGCCCGTAGGTGCGGATGTCCAGGTCCGGGTGCTTGCGCATCACGTACTCGAGCGGGTTGGTGTCCGCCATGAGGTGTCCGCGCACGCGGTAGGAGTGGATCAGCTGCTGGATCCGGGCGACCTTGTTGATCTGGATCTCGGGGTTGACCTGGTTGTCCACGGCCCAGCGCACGGGCTCGTAGGGGATCCGCAGCGCCTCGAAGATGTGGTCGTAGAAGTCGTCCCCGCCCAGCAGGTAGTGCTCCACGAGCTTCAGGAACTCGCCGGAGCCCGCACCCTGGATCACGCGGTGGTCGTAGGTGGACGTCAGGGTGATGACCTTGGAGACCGCGTTGTGAGCGATCGTGCGGGGAGAGGCGCCCTTGTACTCGGCGGGGTAGTCCAGGGCACCGACGCCGATGATGCAGGCCTGGCCCTTGGACAGCCGCGGCACGGAGTGCACGGTGCCGATCCCGCCCGGGTTGGTCAGGGAGACCGTGGTGCCGGAGTAGTCCTCCATGGTCAGGGCGCCGTTGCGGCCGCGCTTGACGATGTCCTCGTAGGAGGTCCAGAACTCCTGGAAGGACATGGTCTCGGCGGCCTTGATGCTGGGCACCACCAGGTTGCGCGAGCCGTCCTTGTTGGGGATGTCGATCGCGATGCCGAAGTTCACGTGGGCGGGGTGGATGGCCGCGGGCTTGCCGTCCGACTCGTCGTAGATGACGTTCATGGACGGGAAGTTGGCCAGCGCCCGGATGGCGGCGTAGCCCACCAGGTGGGTGAAGGAGACCTTGCCACCCCGGTTGCGGGAGAGGTGGGAGTTGATGACCAGGCGGTTGTCGATCAGCAGCTTGGCCGGCACGGCGCGCACCGTGGTGGCCGTGGGGACGCTCAACGAGGCATCCATGTTGGCGGCCACGGCCTTGGCGGGACCGCGCAGCTTGACCACGGTGTCCTCCGCGGGCTTCTCCTTGGCCGGGCCGTCCTCCTTGCGGTCCTCAGGCTGCGCCCGGATGGGTCGCTTGGAGGCTGCTCCCTCGCTGCTGTCCGCTTCGGTGTCCACGCCCTCGGGCCGTCCTTTCGCCTTGGCGCCGGTCGCGGCGGGTGCCGGGGACTGCGCACGTTCTGTGGTCTGGGGAGTCTGCTTCCGGGCGGCCGGCTCCGAGGTGCGGGCCGGGGAGGCCTCGGGCTTCTTCGCGGCGGGAGCCGACGCGGCGGTGGTCGCGGAGGCCTTGCCGGCGGGAGCGGAGTTCGTGCCACCGGGGGCGGAGGCCTTGTCCTCGTCCGCCATCTGCTCGAAGATGGGCCACCACTTCTTGTCCACGGAGTTCTTGTCCGCCTGGTACTTCTCGAAGAGCTCGTCCACAAGCCATTCGTTGCCGGCAAATTCTTCGGGGATAAGGTGGTGCGGCTGGTCTGGCACGAGTGATACGCCTCTTCCATCTGTGCTGGGTGTCCCGGGTGGCGAGCTGGTCCTCGCGGCCCCTGTGCGGCTCCCACGGAGTTTACCGGCCGTGGGCGCCCTCGACGGGCTTCGCGCATGCAAAGCCGGATCCGGTTTTTCAGTCTAGTGAGGCGGCAGGACGCGTGCCACCCGTCGCACGGGCCCCTCGCCGTGCTCCGCGCACCGTGTTCCGGAGCCGACGCCGCCCGCGTGCGGGGCCACGACGACGCCGGCTGCGGGGAACGTCACCCAGGCGGACGCGGCCCAGGGCGACCGGGCGGCGTCGGGCCCGGAGCGTGACGGTGGACAGTAGACTGTGCGTCTGTGCGCTTCCTCACGAATCCCACCACGGACCTGACCTACAACGACGTCTTCCTGGTGCCCTCCATGTCCAGGGTCACGTCCCGCTTCGACGCGGACCTGTCCCCGCAGGACGGCACGGGCTCCACGATCCCGGTCGTGGCCGCGAACATGACGGCGGTGACCGGACGCCGGATGACTGAGACCATGGCCCGTCGGGGCGGGCTCGGCATCCTGCCGCAGGACATCCCGCTGGACGTGATCGCGGAGGTCACGTCCTGGGTCAAGGACCGTTCCCCGCGCTGGGACACCCCTGTGGTGCTGCGGCGCACGGACACGGTCCACGACGCGCTCGGGATCATCCACAAGCGCCCGCACGGACTGGTGGTCGTGGTGGACGAGCAGCGCCGGTACCTGGGCCTCGTGCTGGAATCCGACTGCCGGGACGTGGACCGCTTCACCCAGCTGGGCGATCTGGCCCGCAGCGACGGCCCGCAGTTCCAGGAGACCGAGTTCCCAGAGGACGCCGATCCCGCGGCGCTGCGTGCGCTCTACGAGAGCCTCGCCGACGCGCGGGTGAGCGCGGCTCCGGTGCTGCGGGGCACGGAGGTCGCCGGGATCATCACACGCCAGGGTCTCGTGCGCTCCACCATCTACACCTCCTCCGTGGACGCCCGGGGGCGGTTGCGCGTGGGTGCCGCCGTGGGCATCAACGGTGACGTGGGCGCCAAGGCCGCCCGGTTGCTCGAGGCCGGGGTGGACGTCCTCGTGGTGGACACCGCCCACGGCCACCAGCTCAAGGCCATGGAGGCCGTGGCCGCCGTGCGCGCCCTGGATCCCCAGGTGCCGGTGGTGGCCGGCAACGTGGTCACCGCCGACGGCGTGCGCGACCTCGTCTCGGCCGGCGCGGACATCGTCAAGGTCGGCGTGGGCCCGGGGGCCATGTGCACCACCCGCATGATGACGGCGGTGGGGCGTCCCCAGTTCTCAGCGGTTGTGGAGTGCGCGGAAGCCGCGCAGGACCTCGGTGCGCACATTTGGGCGGACGGCGGGGTCAAGCACCCGCGCGACGTCGCCCTCGCCCTGGCCGCGGGGGCGAGCCAGGTCATGGTGGGCTCGTGGTTCGCGGGCACCCACGAGGGGCCGGGGGAGATCACCGTGGACGCGGACGGCCGTGCCTACAAGGAGTCCTTCGGGATGGCCTCGGCCCGTGCCGTGAAGCACCGCACCCTGGGAGAGGACCGGTTCTCCCGGGCCCGCAAGGCGCTGTTCGAGGAGGGGATCTCCAACTCCACCATGTACCTGGACCCCCAGCGACCCGGGGTGGAGGACCTGCTGGACCACATCACCTCCGGGGTGCGCAGCTCCATGACCTACGCCGGGGCCACCACGCTGCGGCAGTTCGCGTCCCGCGCCGTGGTGGGCATCCAGTCCCAGTCGGGCTACGACGAGGGCAGGCCACGCTCCGAGTCCTGGTCCTGATCCGCCCGTTCTCATCACGCCGCTACATGAGAATGGTTCATGATATGCTCGCGCTCTGATTTGATGACATCCGTTCTCATCGGCACCCCGGGTGGTGCGGGGGGACGCCGAGCAGGGAGACGATGCGCGTGAGTGACCGCACCAACCGCCACGGAGCCAGGGCCGCAGCAGTCCTGGGGCTGCTGGGAGCGCTGGCCCTCACGGGCTGCTCGGGCGGATCGGCGCAGGAGGGCGGATCCGGATCGGAGGACTCCGGGAAGATCCGGGTGACCACCTCCACCAACGTCTACTCGGACCTCGCGGCCCAGGTGGGTGGCGACAAGGTGGAGGCCACGCCGGTGATCCACTCCTCAGCCCAGGACCCCCACTCCTACGAGGCCACGCCGCAGGACCGGCTGGCCGTGGAGAAAGCCGACCTCCTGGTGCGCAACGGTGGCGGGTACGACCAGTTCATGACCGACCTGGCACCGGAGGGCGCGCGCGTGGTGGACGCCGTGGACGTCTCGGGTCTGCAGTCCGAGCAGGACCGTGAAGCCGCCCAGGAGCACGATCACGACCACGGCTCGGGGGAGCACCACCACCACGGGGGATTCAACGAGCACGTGTGGTACGACCTGGAGACCATGACCGAAGTGGTCACGCAGATCGCCGGCCAGCTCGGGGAGGTGGATCCCGCCAACGCGGGCTACTACACGGACAACGCCGCACGGGTCGGGCAGGAGCTGACCGCCCTGGACGCGCGTCTCGGGGGCCTCGGTGCGGGCGGTGGCTATGTGGCCACGGAACCGGTGCCCGGCTACCTGCTGGAGGACGCGGGTCTGCACGACGACACCCCCGCGGAGTTCGCCGAGGCGATCGACGCCGAGACGGACGCGCCGCCGGCCGCCCTCAACGACACGCTGAAGCTGGTGGCGGACGAGCACATCGCGCTGCTCGCGTTCAACCAGCAGACCTCCACGGGGCAGACCGAGCGGCTGCGCACGACCGCCCAGGAAGCGGGCACACCCGTGGTGGAGTTCACCGAGACCGTGCCGGACGGCAGGACGTACCAGCAGTGGATGGGCGAGAACGTGGACCGCGTGGCCGAAGCCGTGAAGAAGTAGCCCGTGGCATCCGAGAGAACACGTGACGGCGCGGCGGGGCCCACCACATCGGCAGGGCCCACCACGGCGGCGGGGCACAGCGTTCCCGGCTCCGCGGGATCCACGGCGGGTGCTCCTGGCAACCATCCGGAGAAATGGCACGACCCGGTGATCCGGCTGCGCGGCGCCGAGCTCTCCTTCGGGGAGCGCACCCTGTGGTCCGGTCTGGACCTGGACGTGCACTCCGGGGAGTACCTGGCCGTGCTGGGCTCAAACGGCACCGGCAAGACGAGCCTGCTCAAGGTGCTGCTGGGGCTGCTGCCGCTCACCGCCGGGACGGTGAGCGTCAACGGCGTGCGTCCGCGGGCGGCGGCCTCCCGCGTGGGCTACGTCCCTCAGCAGCGCGGCTTCCCGGAGCGCACCCCGCTGCGGGCGCGCGACCTCGTGGCCCAGGGCGTGGACGGACACCGGTGGGGGATGCGTCTGCGCTCGCGGCGGGTGCACCGCAGGGTGGACGAGCTGCTCGAGCGGGTGGGCGCCACGGACTATGCGCAAGCCCCCGTGGGGCTGCTCTCCGGGGGCGAGCAGCAGCGGCTGCGGATCGCCCAGGCGCTCGCGGCGGAGCCCACGGTCATGCTGTGCGACGAGGCGCTGCTCTCCCTGGACCTGCGCCACCAGCACGTGGTCAGCGAGCTGGTGCACGAGCAGCGTGAGCGCACCGGCTGCGCCGTGGTGTTCGTGACCCACGACGTGAACCCGATCATCGAGCACGTGGACCGGATCCTGTACCTGGCCAACGGCTCCTTCCGGATCGGCACCCCGGACGAGGTGCTGCGCTCGGACGTGCTCACCGAGCTCTACGGCAGCCCCATCGAGGTGCTGCGCGCCAACGGCCGGATCCTGGTGGCCGGCAGCCCGGACAGTGCCCACCACACCGACTCCCCGGAGGAGATCGTCCCGTGATCACGGAAGCCATCGACTGGAACTCCTTCCTGAGCTCCGTGTTCGTCTTCGAGGACTACGCCGAGCTGCTCTCTCTGCTGCGCAACTCGGTGTGGGCCGGGGCGGTGCTGGGGCTCGTGGGCGGGCTCGTGGGCACGTTCGTGATGATGCGGGACCTCGCGTTCGCCGTGCACGGCATCGCGGAGCTGTCCTTCGCCGGGGCCGCCGCCGCGCTGCTGATCGGAGCGGACGTGATCACGGGTTCGCTCGTGGGCTCGATCCTCGCCGCCCTGATCATGGGGTTCGCGGGGCTGCGCGCGCGGGAGGGCAACTCCTTCGTGGGGGTCCTGATGCCCTTCGGGCTGGGGCTGGGCATCCTGTTCCTGTCCCTCTACGAGGGCCGCTCGTCCAACAAGTTCTCGCTGCTGACCGGTCAGATCGTGTCGGTCTCCTCGGTGCAGCTGACCTCCATGGTGCTGCTCTCGGCGCTGGTGGTGATCACGCTCGTGGGTGTCTGGCGGCCCCTCACGTTCGCGAGCACGGACCCCCTGGTGGCCCAGGCCAAGGGCCTGCCGGTGCGGGGGCTCTCCATCGCGTTCATGGTGCTGCTGGGGATCACCGTGGCGCTGTCCGTGCAGATCGTGGGTTCGCTGCTGGTGCTCGCCCTGCTCATTACCCCGGCGGCCGCGGCCATGAACCTCACCGTGAGTCCCGTGCGCACGGTGGTGCTCTCGGTGCTCTTCGCGGAACTGGCCATGGTGGGCGGGATCCTGCTCGCGCTGGGCGGGAACATCCCCATCAGCCCGTACGTCACCACCATCTCGTTCGCCCTGTGGCTGGTCTCCCGCCTGGTGCGCGCCGTGCGCGAACGCTCGTCCTCCCACCGCCGGACGACGACGCCGCGCGGCCCGGTGGGCGCGGGGGCGCCGGTTTCCACGGCCACACCGGTCGCCGCGGACACGGCAGGCGCACTCGGGCAGGGCTCACCCGGAGCGGGCGCCGGCGCAGGGACGGGCCCGGCTCAGAACAGGATCTGAACGGCCGCGGGGAGTACCCGCAGGGTCACGGGCAGGGGGCCGAGCCGCTCGCCGTCGCCGAAAGCCATGTCCCCGCCCGGGGAATGCCCGGTGGCGTGCGCGCTCACGGCCACGCTCGCCGAGACCGCCGGTTCCACCGCCACCTCGGGCAGGGTCACGTGGCTGCCGAGCCACAACCGGGGCAGGGACACCACGAACTTCAGGGGCCCCACGTCCGAGACCATGAACAGCTCCGCGGTGCCGTCCCCGGCGTCTGCGGCGGGCACGATCGTGAGGCCCCCGCCGATCGAGGACGTGTTCGCGAGCGTGAGCAGCGTGAGGTCCCGGGCGGCGTTGTGCTCGCTGCCGTCCGGGGAGGTCCAGCTCAAGTGGTAGGGGCGGGCCCGCATGCTCACGAGGTCCACGGCAAGGGCGACGACGTACTTGGCAGATGCCCGCACGCGCGACCAGCGGTTGGCACGCGCGTTGACGCGGGCATCCAGGCCCAGGCACACGGCCGTGGCGCACACGTGACGGGTTCCGTCCGCACACTCCACCCGGAGCAGGTCCGTGCGGCGCGGCGCGGATTCCAGACCACGGAGCACGCGACCCGCGGCACGCTCCACGTCCTGGGAGGGCACACCGTGGTGGCGTGCGAGGTCGTTGCCGGAGCCCGCCGGCACCAGTCCGAAGGGCAGGTCCACGCCCTGCCGGTTCAGCGTGTCCAGGCACTGCAGCACCAGGTGGACCATCCCGTCCCCACCCACGGCCACGACGGCGGCAACAGCCTGGCTCTCCCGGCGCAGGGTGTCCGTGAGCAGCTCGGAGAGCCCTCTGGGCGTGGCCGATGCCAGAGGACGGGCTCGGTATCCGCCCGCCCGGAGGATGCCTGCGGCGCGCTCGCAGGCATCGCGGGACGCGCGGGAGGAGCCGTTGTGGACCAGCAGGATGTCGCGTGGGCCCGTGGTCACCGCGTGGGCCCCGAGGATCCTCGACCGGGGCGGGAGGTGCTCGGGGAGCTCGACGGGCGCTGCGCGGCCTCCGGGGAACCGCCACCGGGCAGCGTTGCGCCGCGGTCCTCGCTGCCGGGGGTGTCCTCGGCCTCGAGCCGGGCGGTGCACTGCTCGCAGATTCCGGAGATCTCCACGGTGTGGTCCACGTCCGTGTAGCCGTGGCGCCGCGCCGTGTTCTCGGCCCAGGCCTCGATGTCCGGCGCCTCCAGCTCCACCGTGGCCCCGCACGAGCGGCACACCAGGTGGTGGTGGTGGTGCTGGGCCTCGCAGCGGCGGTAGATGGCCTCACCCTCCGCGGTGCGCAGCACGTCCACCTGGCCGAGCTCCGCCATGGACTGCAGGATCCGGTAGGTGGTGGCCAGGGACACGGACTCGCCCTGGTCCTGGAGCCGCCGGTGCAGATCCTGCGTGGAGATGAAGTCCTCCAGCCGGTGCAGTTCGGCGGTCACTGCCCGGCGCTGCTTGGTGTTGCGAACCTCCGCGGGTTCGGTGGTCTTGGTGCTCAACCCTGGCGTCCTTTCCGCGAGCGGTCGTCCGGGTCATCTTAACGCGCGGCACGGACATGCGCGGCGAGGCGGACCTCGGGCGGGTGGTCCCCGGTCCTCGACCACGGGCCCGGCTCGGGGAGCGGCCACCTGCACGGGTCAGGTGCGCCGGGGCCACCGTGGGCCGCGGAGACCCCCACGGAGCCGCGGCGGGCCGCTAGGCTGGCACCATGCTGCTGACCAAGTTCTCCCACTCGTGCGTGCGGCTCGAGAAGGACGGCGCGGTGCTGGTGATCGACCCCGGAACGTTCTCGGAGGTCGAGGAGGCGCTCGACGGCGCGGACACCGTGCTCGTCACGCACGTGCACCCGGACCACTGCGACGTCCCCCGTGTCTCGGCCGTGCTGGAGTCGGCACCCGAACTCTCGCTCCACGCCCCGGCCGCCGTGGTCGAGGAGCTCTCCCAGCACGTCACGGACACCTCGCGCCTGCACGCCGTCACCGCGGACACGGCGTTCGAGGCCGGCCCGTTCTCGGTGACCACCCACGGCGGCCAGCACGCGCTGATCCACCCCCTGATCCCCACCGTGGCCAACGTGGGGTACGTGGTCGACGACGCCGTGTTCCACCCCGGCGACTCGTTCACGGTTCCACGCGGGGTCACGGTTCCCACCGTCCTGGTGCCCCTGCACGCGCCGTGGTCGAAGATGTCCGAGGTCATCGACTTCATGATCGCCACCCGGGCCACCACCGCGTTCCAGATCCACGACGCCCTCCTCTCGGAGAACGGCTTCGGCGTGGTCGAGACGCAGGTCGCCCACTTCGCCGGACTCTACGGAACCAGCTACCGCCACCTGTCCCCGCGCGAGAGCGTGGAGATCACCACCAGCTGACCCGGCCGGCGGACCGTCGGCCACCCACCGAGGAGAGGACTCCACCGTGAGCTCAGTGTTCACCAAGATCATCGAGGGCGAGCTGCCCGGTCGTTTCGTCTGGGCCGACGAGCAGTGCGTCGCGTTCCTGTCCATCCAGCCGCTCGCCCAGGGCCACGTGCTCGTGGTCCCGCGCCGGGAGGTGGACGCGTGGATCGACCTCCCCGAGGAGCTGGCCACCCATCTCATGACGGTGTCCCGTGCCATCGGCCGGGCCGTGGACGCCGCCTTCTCCCCGAAGCGCGTGGGCCTCATGATCCAGGGCTTCGAGGTGCCTCACACGCACCTGCACGTGTGGCCCACCAACTCGATCGAGGAGTTCGACTTCGCGAACGTGGACCAGGACCCGGACGCCGCCGTCATGGACGAGTCCGCCCGGCGGATCCGCGAGGCACTCGTCTCCCAGGGGCACCAGGACACGGTGCCGTCGCAGGGCTGAGCGCACTCACGCTCCCGGTCTCGGAAGCGTGGTCCTCACCCAAGGAGGGGGTGCCCTCCTCGCTCGGTGCGGGGCGTGCCGCACTCGCGCACTGAGGGGCGCGCCTCCTGGGCCCCCGCCACGGCTGTCACTCGTGTTCCTGGGCCATGCCCCCGTGAACTGGGTGATGGTCCGTCGCGCGCTGGGTCTCAGCCCAGCTCGCGCAGCTTCTTGCGCAGCCGCTTCTCCGACACCGTGTGCGCGGTGCCCAGTTCCTGCGCGAAGAACGAGACCCGCAGCTCCTCCAGGTCCCACCGGATTGCCCTGAGCGCCGCGGGCGTGGGCACCGTGGGCGGCACTGCGTCCAGGGCCGCACGGTACTCGGCCTCGAGGTCGTGGACGGTCTGCATGGCCACGGCGTCGCGCTGCAGGTGCCCGGAGAGCTTGTCCAGCCGGGCGTTGACCCCGGCCAGGTAGCGGGGCAGGTGCTGCAGGGCCTGCCACCCGGTGCGTCCCACGAAGCCGGGGTGGATGAGCCCGTCCACCTGCTCCGCCATGTCCGTGAACGCGGGCACCGCGCCCAGTGAGCCGGGCTTCTTCAGCCGCTTGCGCACCGTGGTGGCCTCGCTCAGCGCGGTGGTCACGAGCGCCGTGACCGCGAAGACCGTGTCGATGAGCTCCGCCCGCACGTGCTCGGCCAGCCGGTCGAACTCGGCCCGTGTGAACGGGGGGTCGTGGGGCACGAGCCGGTCGATCGCCGCGCCCGTGCAGTCGTGGATCAGGGCCTCCACGGAACCGTGGGGGTTCTGGGTGAACACCAGCCGCTCGCGCTGGCTGAGGTGCTCCACCACGTAGCGGTGCACGGACGGCAGCACACGCTGCAGCAGCGCGATCACGCCGTCGCGCTGGGCCGCGCGCTGCTCCTCGGGGTCGCTCAGGATCCGCAGGTCCACGCGCGGGGGCTCCGTGCCCCCCGGCTTTTCCGGCGCCACGGCCACGAGCGTGGGGTAGCCGGTGACCGTCTGCCCCGCCACGGTGGTCTCCACGCTGCGGGGCGGATCCGGCTCGGGCCACGCGCGCAGGTCCGTGCGTTCCAGGGACGCGCTCGACGCCGCCCGCTCGCCCGGATGCGCACCGCCCCGGCCCTTGCGGTCGCCGCCACCGGAGCGACGGCCGCGCCGCGAACCGGACGCGGCGGCGTCGTCGTCCCCGCCGGAGGCCGAGCCTGCGGAGGCACCCGCGGCGTCGTAGAGCTGGGCCGCGGCCTGCCCCAGCGACTGGGCGAGCGCCTCGCGCACGCGCGGACGCAATCGCTGCTTGAGCTCGGTGAGGTCGTCCCCGCGGCCGAGCACCGCGTTGCGGGCGTCCCGGACCTCGAAGCGCATCCGCAGGTGCGGGGGCAGCGTCTCCGGGTGGAAGTCGGAGGCCTGCACGGGGTGTCCGCGCATCCGGCGCAGCACCGTGGCGAGGGCCTCGAGCAGCGAGCCCGAGAGCGGGTCGAACTCCTCGTCCAGCCGGCGCACGGCCGCGGCCGCGGTGTCCGGGGCCGGCACAAAGTTGCGGCGCACTGCCTTGGGCAGGGACTTGATCAGCGCGGTGACCAGTTCCACGCGCAGGCCGGGGATGTGCCACTCGAACTGCTCGGGCGCCAACCGGTCCAGGAACAGCACGGGGATCCGCACCGTGACACCGTCCGCGGTGTCCGTGCCCGGCGCGAACTCGTAGTCCAGGTCCAGGCTGAGGTCCCCCTCGGGGGAGTGCACGTGCCACGAGCGCGGGAACGAGTCCGTGTCCAGAGCCGGAGCCTCCGGGGCGATGAGGTCCTGGGGGGTGAGGTCCAGCAGGTGCTCGTCCTCGTGGCGGGTCTTCTTCCACCACGCGTCGAAGTGTCGCTGCGAGACCACGTGCGCGGGGACCCGGGCGTCGTAGAAGTCGAACAGCACCTGGTCGTCCACGCGCAGGTCCTTGCGGCGCATGCGGTTCTCGAGCTCCTCGACCTCCGCGAGCGCCTTGCGGTTGCGCTTGACGAAGGTGTGCCGCGTCTGCCAGTCGCCCTCCACCAGGGCGTGGCGGATGAACAGCTCCCGGGACAGCTCGGGGTCGATCGAGGAGAACAGCACGGGGCGCTCGCTGACCAGCGGCAGCCCGTAGAGGGTGACCTTCTCGGAGGCCATCACGGCGCCGCGCGAGCGGGACCAGTGGGGCTCGGAGTAGGAGCGCTTCACCAGGGACGGTGCAATCTCCTCGGCCCACTCGGGCTGGATCGCGGCGTTCGTGCGGGCCCACAGCCGGGAGGTCTCCACGAGCTCCGCGGAGACGATCCAGTCCGGGGACTTCTTGAACAGTGCCGAGCCCGGGAAGATCGCGAACCGCGTGCCGCGGGCGCCCCGGTACTCACGGGTGCGCTCGTCCCGCACGCCGATGTTGCTGAGCAGCCCGGAGAGCAGGGACTTGTGGACGTCGTCCTGGTGGGCGGCCACGTCGATCTCCCGCGAGCCGCCCACGTCGATGCCGGACTGGCGGGCGATCTGGCGCAGCTGCGCGTAGAGGTCCTGCCACTCGCGGATCCGCAGGAAGTTCAGGTACTCGCGCTTGCACAGCTTGCGGAACTGCGAGGAGGACAGCTCGGCCTGCTGCTCCTGCAGGTACTGCCACAGCAGCCCGTAGGAGAGGAAGTCACTGGTCCTGTCCTTGAACCGGGCGTGGAACTCGTCAGCGGCCTGGCGCTTCTCCAGGGGGCGCTCCCGCGGGTCCTGGACGGTCAGGGCCGCGGTGAGCACGAGCACCTCGCGCGCGCAGCCGCGGCGGTCCGCCTCCACGATCATCCGGCCCAGACGCGGGTCCACGGGCAGGGCCGCGAGGATCTCACCGGTGCGGGTCAGCGGGCCACGGTGTCCGCCCCGCCGGCCACGGTTCCGGCGGCCGCCACGGGACCTGCGTGCGGGGCGCGACGCCGCGTCGTCGCCGTCCGCCGCACCACCCGGTCCGCGCAGGGCGCCGAGCTCGCGCAGCAGCACCACGCCGTCCTTGACCGCGCGCGGGTCCGGCTTCTGCACGAACGGGAAGTCCAGGATGTCGCCGGGCTCCCGGACCACGCCCACGGAGATCATCTGCAGGATCACCGCGGCCAGGTTGGTGCGCAGGATCTCGGGATCCGTGAACTCGGGGCGGGACTCGAAGTCCTCCTCCGAGTACAGCCGGATGCACACGCCGTCCGAGGTGCGCCCGGAGCGGCCCGAGCGCTGCTTGGCCGAGGCCTGGGAGATCCGTTCGATGGGCAGGCGCTGGACCTTGGTGCGCGCCGAGTACCGCGAGATGCGAGCCGTGCCGGGATCGACCACGTACTTGATGCCGGGGACCGTGAGGGAGGTTTCCGCCACGTTGGTGGCCAGCACGATGCGGCGGTGGGAGGACGGCGAGAACACGCGGTTCTGCTCCGCCATGGACAGCCGCCCGAACAGGGGCAGGATCTGGGTCCCGGCCAGGGAACGGTGGGAGTCGATGACCTTCTGCAGCGCGTCCTGCGCGTCGCGGATCTCGCGCTCGCCCGCGAAGAACACGAGGATGTCCCCGCGCGGCTCGCGGGAGAGCTCCACCACGGCGTCGCACACCGCGTCGATCGGGTCCCGGTCCTCGTCCGCGAGGCCGTCCCCGGTGTCCTCCTCGTCCGGACCGCCGTCCCCGCTGCGCTCCTGCGTGAGCGGGCGGTAGCGGATCTCCACGGGGTAGGTGCGCCCGGAGACCTCGATGATCGGCGCGGGGGAGGGATCCGCATCCGGGTGCTCGGGGTGCGGCTGCGCGAAGTGCTCGGCGAAGCGCTGCGGGTCGATGGTCGCGGAGGTGATGATCACCTTCAGGTCCGGCCGCTGTGGCAGCAGCCGGCGGAGGTAGCCCAGCAGGAAGTCGATGTTGAGCGAGCGCTCGTGGGCCTCGTCGATGATGATCGCGTTGTACCGCGAGAGCGTGGGGTCGTGGCTGATCTCGGCCAGCATGATGCCGTCCGTCATGAGCTTGATCCTGGAGTCCCTGCCCACCTCGGACGTGAAGCGCACCTGGTAGCCCACGGTGGCGCCCACGCGCTCGCCGAGCTCGTGGGCGATCCGCTCGGCGACCGAGCGGGCGGCGATCCTGCGCGGCTGGGTGTGCCCGATCAGTCCGCGCTCACCCAGGCCCAGCTCGAGGCACATCTTGGGCAGCTGGGTGGTCTTGCCGGAGCCGGTCTCACCCGCGACCACCACCACCTGGTTCTCCCGGATGGCGGACATGATGTCCTCCCGGCGCGCGGAGACGGGGAGGTTGTCCGGGTACACGATGCGGGGCGTGGTGATGGGCTCAGTCATGACAACCGTGCAGTCTACGGGCCGCCCCCGACACGCGCAGGGCCGCGCGTTCCCGCCCAGGTGACACGCGAAATTGTCCCTATATGTGAGCTGCGTCTCATTTTCGACCGATCGGCAGGTAGCATCCACTCATCATTGATCCGTGATGGAAGGAACCACCCCATGAAGCGTCTACTCCCGGTCGCCGCGGCGGCCACGACGGCCGCCCTGCTGCTCACCGGCTGCGGCTCCGGCGGCGAGCAGTCGGGCGACGGCAAGGAGACCAAGAAGGTCACCGTGGGCATCTCCCAGTTCGTGGAGCACCCCTCGCTCGACGCCGCGCGGGAGGGCTTCGTGGAGGCTCTCAAGGACGGCGGCTACACCGAGGGCGAGAACCTCACCCTGGACGTGCAGAACGCCTCGGGGGACCAGGCCACCGCCACGAACATCGCCTCCAACTTCGCGTCCTCAGGGGACGACCTCATCCTCGGCATCGCCACGCCGTCCGCACAGTCGCTGGCCCAGGCCGTCACGGACAAGCCCGTGCTCTTCACCGCCGTGACGGACCCGGTGGACGCCGGCCTCGTGGACTTCGCGGAGGCCCCGGGCGGCAACGTCACGGGCACCACCGACATGAACCCCGTGGCGGACCAGATCAAGCTGGTCAAGCAGCTCGAGCCGGGCGCCAAGTCCGTGGGCATCATCTACAGCTCGGGTGAGACCAACTCGCAGATCCAGGTGGACGAGGCCAAGAAGGCCGCCGAGGCCGAGGGTCTCAAGGTCGTGGAGAAGACCGTCACCACCACGGCTGAGGTGGCCCAGGCCGCGGAGTCCTTCGACACCGACGCCATCTACGTGCCCACCGACAACAAGGTCGTGGCCGGGCTGGAGGCCGTGATCTCCGCGGCCGAGGCCAAGAAGATCCCGCTCATCGCGGGCGAGGGAGACTCCGTGGAGCGCGGTGCGCTGGCCACCCAGGGGCTGAGCTACAAGGACCTCGGCAAGCAGACCGGTGAGATGGCGGTGAAGATCCTCAAGGACGGCGCCAAGCCCGGTGAGATGGCCGTGGAGTCCCAGAAGGAGACCAAGCTCATCGTCAATGCCAAGGCCGCCAAGGCCATGGGCGTGGAGATCCCGCAGAGCCTGCGGGACAAGGCCGACCAGGTCATCGAGTAGAACCGGTGATTGCTGGAATCGAACTCGGGCTGATCTACGCGGTCATGGCCCTGGGGGTCTACCTCACGTTCCGCGTGCTGGACTTCCCGGACCTCACCGTGGACCAGTCGTTCACCACCGGAGCCGCCACCTCGGCCATGGTGATCCTCAACGGCGGCAGCCCGTGGATCGCCACCGTGGTGGGTTTCGTGGCGGGCGGCCTCGCGGGGCTCATCACCGCCCTGCTGCACACCAAGGCCAAGATCAACGGGCTGCTCGCGGGCATTCTGACCATGACCGCGCTGTACTCCATCAACCTGCGGCTCATGGGAGGGAAGGCGAACCTCGCGCTGCTGCGTGAGGACACCGTCTTCACCCCGCTGCGCGAGGCCGGGCTGCAGGGCACGGTCACCGGCGTCCTGCTGCTGCTCGTGGGAGTGCTGGTGGTCAAGGTGGTGCTGGACTGGTTCCTCTACACGGATGCCGGTCTGGCCATGCAGGCCACGGGTGACAACCCGGACATGATCCGCTCGTTCGGGGTCAACACGGACGCGCAGAAGATCCTCGGGCTGTGCCTCTCCAACGCCCTGGTGGGCCTCGCGGGCGCACTGATCGCGCAGTACCAGGGCTTCGCGGACATCGGCATGGGCATCGGCATGATCGTGGTGGGCCTGGCCTCCGTGATCCTCGGCCAGGGCATCTTCGGCCACCGCACCGTGGTGGTCGCCACCTTCGCGGTGGTCCTGGGATCCGTGCTGTACCGCCTGGTCATCACGGTGGCGCTGCAGGCCGGGCTGAACCCCTCGGACATGAAGCTGATCTCTGCGGTGCTCGTGGTGGTGGCGCTCGTGCTGCCCCAGATGGCCGTGTTCAAGCGCTGGAAGCGGCGCCGCACGCTCAAGGCCGCCCAGGAGGTGCAGGCGGACGTGGGGAGCAGCACCGAGCACCCCGTGACCGCCAGCATCGCCACAACCTCAGCCGGAAAGGGAGCGTGACCGCATGCTGACAGTCGACGACGTCCGCAAGACGTTCTTCGCGGGGACGGTCAACGAGCGCGTGGCCCTGAACGGGGTGAGTCTCACGGTGAACGAGGGCGACTTCGTCACGGTCATCGGCTCGAACGGCGCGGGAAAGTCTACGCTGCTCAACACGGTCTCCGGGACGATCATCCCGGACAGCGGGGAGATCCGGGTGGGGGAGCGGGTGGTCACCCGGCTGCCCGAGCACCGCAAGGCCAAGTGGATCTCCCGTGTGTTCCAGGACCCCATGAAGGGCTCTTCGCCCACCCTGACCATCGAGCAGAACATGGCGATCGCCCAGCGGCGGGGCCGTTCCCGCGGGCTGTCCCGCGGGGTCACCCGCGCCCGGCGGGAGGAGTTCAGGAAGGAGCTGGCCACCCTCGAGCTGGGTCTGGAGAACCGGCTGGGCGCCAAGGTGGGTCTGCTGTCCGGTGGTCAGCGCCAGGCGCTGTCGCTGCTGATGGCCACGTTCTCCGCCCCGGAGATCCTGCTGCTGGACGAGCACACGGCCGCACTGGATCCCCAGCGGGCGCAGCACGTCACGGAGATCACCGAGCGGATCGTGAACGAGCGCCACCTCACCACGCTCATGGTCACGCACAACATGGAGCAGGCCCTGCGCCTGGGCAACCGGCTGATCATGATGCACGAGGGCCGGATCCTCTTCGAGCTGGACGCCCAGCAGAAGGCGGAGGCCACCGTGGCGGACCTGCTGGCCGAGTTCCGCAAGCTGCAGGCGGCCACGGGCGAGCCGGCACTGGATGACGCTACGCTTCTGGAAACAGCTCGCAGCGCCGCACCGTCGGCCGCCCCCTCCCGGGGCGTCCCCGCCGGTGGCGCTCCCACGGGTGGCTCCTCCGCCGCGGAGGTGGCACCGGAAGGTCAGTGATCACCATGAGTCAGCCCCGCCGCAGACAGCGCCTGACGTCCGTCATCACTGCGGTGGGGCTGATTCTGCTCTTCGTGTGCTGCTTCTCCCTGCCGGAGGGTCTCGCGGCGCTCAGCCAGGCGGCCGCGGACCACGGGGGCCAGCCGCTCACCGAGCGCGGCTGGGTGATGACCATCGTGGGATTCGGCACCCTGTTCGTGGGAGGGATCCTCACGATCGTGGGGGTCGTCCTGCGGCGCACCGCGCCGCCCGAGCCGGTGGCGGAGGACGCGCTGCTCGAGGAGCAGTACGGCTCCGAGTCCGTCATGAACGAGTACGACCCGCTCGAGCTGAACCCGAACTACAGGATCCGCGAGCAGCGGCGCGGTCGGCGCTGAGAGGTGCTGCGGGCCCGGACAGGACGACAGGCCCGGACATGACAACGGCCCCGGGGTCACCGGGGCCGTCGTCAACGGGTGGAGCTTTCAGGGTGCCCGCGACAGGATTCGAACCTACGACCTTCTGCTCCGGAGGCAGACGCTCTATCCACTGAGCTACGCGGGCGTGCCGTGCCGTTCACCAACTGCTCGGCTCGCGACGACAACTCGACGATACTACCAGGTTGCGCGGGTGCACCAATCAGCGGGAGTCGGTGCGGCAGAACCCGCCCGGCTACACTGGCACGGTGACTCCTGAAGAACTTTCCTCCGCTGTGTCCGCATGTCTGCAGGACGCCGTGACCGCCGGTGAGCTCACCGTGGCGGACGGCGTCGACCTCCCGCAGGCGCGGGTGGAGCGACCCAAGAACCGCGAGCACGGGGACTGGGCCACCACGGTGGCCATGCAGGTGGCCAAGAAGGTCGGGCGCCCCCCGCGGGACGTCGCCCAGATCCTCTCGCAGCACCTGTGCGGGGTACCCGGTGTGAAGGCCGTGGACATCGCCGGGCCGGGCTTCCTCAACATCACGCTCGACGCCGCCGCCGCGGGTGAGCTGGCGCAGTCGGTCGTGGAGCAGGGCCGCGCGTTCGGCACCGGGCAGACGCTGGCCGGAACCACCATCAACCTGGAGTTCGTCTCCGCCAACCCCACGGGCCCCATCCACCTGGGCGGCACCCGCTGGGCCGCCGTGGGGGACTCGCTGGCGCGCGTGCTGCAGGCCCAGGGCGCGGACGTGGTGCGCGAGTACTACTTCAACGACCACGGCAACCAGATCGACCGCTTCGCCCGGTCCCTGCTGGCCCGTGCCCGGGGCGAGGCCGCCCCGGAGGACGGCTACGGCGGGCAGTACATCTCGGACATCGCCCAGGAGGTCCTGGCGCTGCACCCGGACGCGCTGGAGGCGGAGGATCCGCAGGAGGTCTTCCGCGCGGCGGGCGTGGAGCTGATGTTCTCCCAGATCAAGTCCTCGCTGCACGAGTTCGGCGTGGACTTCGACGTCTTCTTCCACGAGGACTCCCTGTTCCAGGGCGGTCAGGTGGAGACCCTGCTGGAGCAGCTGCGCTCCTCGGACTCGCTGTACTTCGAGGACGGCGCGTGGTGGCTGCGCTCCACGGAGCACGGGGACGACAAGGACCGCGTGGTCATCAAGTCGGACGGCAACGCCGCCTACATCGCCGGTGACATCGCGTACTTCAAGAACAAGCGGGACCGCGGCGCGGACCTGTGCATCTACATGCTGGGTGCGGACCACCACGGCTACGTGGCCCGGCTCAAGGCCGCGGCCGCCGCCCTCGGGGACTCCCCGGAGGCCGTGGAGGTGCTGATCGGCCAGATGGTCAACCTTGTCAAGGACGGCACCGCCGTGCGGATGTCCAAGCGTGCGGGCACGGTGGTGACCATGGAGGACCTCGTGGAGGTCGTGGGCGTGGACGCCGCCCGCTACTCCCTCACGCGCTACTCGGTGGACTCCAACATCGACATCGACCTGGACGTGCTCACCAAGCGGTCCAACGAGAACCCCGTGTTCTACGTGCAGTACGCGCACGCCCGCACGTGCGCGGTCGCGCGCAACGCGGAGGCCGCCGGCGTCCGTCGTCTGGACGAGGCGGGGGCCCCGCAGTTCGACGCCGCCCTGCTGGAGCACCCCCGCGAGGCGGACCTGCTCGCGGCCCTGGGGCAGTACCCGTCGGTCGTCGCGCAGGCCGCCGAGTTCCGTGAACCGCACCGCGTGGCCCGGCACCTCGAGGCGCTGGCCGGTGCGTACCATCGCTGGTACGACGCGTGCCGCGTGACCCCGCAGGGCGACGGCGAGGTGGAACTCGTGCACCACACCCGGCTGTGGCTCAACGACGCCGTGCGCCAGGTCCTGGCCAACGGGCTGGACCTGCTGGGCGTCTCCGCTCCCGAGCGGATGTGATCCGGTGCCCGAGCAGAGCGTGAGCGGCCACCCGCTCGCCCCCGCGTGGCTGCCCCTCCCACCGGACGCGGCCACTCTGGATCCCGTGGTCTTCACGTCCCAGTACGCCCGGGACGCTTCCGGGTGCGTCACGGTGGACGGGGTCCCGGTCACGGAGCTCGCGCGGCGGCACGGGTCCCCGGCGTACGTGGTCTCGGAGCGCACGTTCCGGTCCCGTGCCCGTGGCTTCCGGGAGGCGTTCGAACGCGCCCTGTCACCGCTCGGGGTGGACGTGGCCGTGTACTACGCGTCCAAGGCCCTGCTCACCTCGGCGGTGGCCCGCTGGGCACTGGCCGAGGGACTCAGCATCGACACCGCCTCCGGTGGGGAGCTGGCCGTTGCACTCGCAGCCGGGGTTCCCGGTGAGCGCATCGCCCTGCACGGCAACAACAAGTCCGCCGCGGAGATCACCACCGCGCTGCGCGCCGGTGTGGGGCGCATCGTGGTGGACTCCCTCGCGGAGATCGAGCTGGTGGCCGCGCTCGCGCGGGAGCTCGGCACCCGGGCCCCCGTGATGGTCCGCGTGACCCCGGGGGTGCACGCCTCCACGCACGAGTTCATCGCCACGGCGCACGAGGACCAGAAGTTCGGTCTCTCGCTCGCCGCCGGCGCAGAGGGCGAGGACTCCCCGGCCCTGCAGGCGGTGGTCTCGTGCCTCGACGCCGCCGACGCCCTGGACCTGCGCGGTCTGCACTGCCACATCGGCTCCCAGATCTTCGCGGCCGAGGGATTCGCCCAGGCGGCCCAGCGCGTCCTGGCGCTGCGGGAGGCCGTGGCCTCCCGCTGGGACGTGGTGCTGCCCGAGGTGGACCTCGGCGGAGGACACGGGGTCGCCTACACCGCCGCGGACTCCCCGCGCGGTGTCGAGGAGATCGCGGCGGACCTCGCCGCCCTGCTCCCGGCCGTCCTGGAGTCCTCCGCGCTGCCGGCACCGCACCTGTCCTTCGAGCCCGGTCGATACATCGCGGGGCCCGCGGGCTGCACGGTGTACACCGTGGGCACCGTCAAGACCGTGACGGTCGAGCAGGGTGTGCAGCGCCGCTACGTCTCCGTGGACGGCGGGATGAGCGACAATGCCCGTCCCGTGCTCTACGGGGCGGACTACACCGCGGTGCTCGCCAACAGGGTCTCCCACGAGGCCCCCGTGCTGTCCCGCGTGGTGGGCAAGCACTGCGAGTCCGGTGACGTGGTGGTCAAGGACGTCTACCTCCCCGGGGACGTCCAGCGGGGCGACCTCCTGGTGGTGCCCGTGACCGGCGCCTACTGCTGGTCCTTGTCGAGCAACTACAACTGGCTCCCGCGCCCGGGCATCGTGGCCGTGGGCGAGGGCGGCACCTCCCGGGAGATCGTGCGCCGCGAGTCCGTGGCGGATCTGCTGGCCCGGGACTGCGAAATCTGACCGCTCGGCGAGATCGACGACGACGGCGTGCGCACCAACCGCGGGCAGCCGTCACGAACCTGCGCGGCGTCGTCGTCCTTGCCATGATGGGGCGGGCATCCCGCGAACACCCGCCCTGCCCAGCTGGACCACCGCCCGGCCGGAGCACGGCGCGGGCAGCCCGCCCGGGGCCGCAGCGCACCACGGCGGCGGCCCACCCCATGTCACCGACACCCGTGAGACCACGGAGGAGCACAGGAGCCATGACCACCACTGCGACGACCACCCACGAGACTCCCGTCCTGAAGGTCGGCCTGCTCGGCGCGGGCACCGTGGGCTCCCAGGTGGCCCACGTCCTGCTCACGCGTGGGGACGAGCTGGCCCTGCGCAGCGGGGTGCGCCTGGAACTGAGCGGGATCGCGGTGCGGGACACGGCCGCCCCGCGGGACGTCGAGCTGCCCGCCGAGCTGCTGACCACGGACGCGGATGCCGTGATCGACGCCGCGGACGTCGTCGTGGAGCTCACGGGCGGGATCGAGCCCACCCGCACGCGCGTGCTGCGCGCTCTGGACGCGGGCAAGTCCGTGATCACGGGCAACAAGGCGCTGCTCGCGGAGTCCGGACGGCAGCTGCAGGACGCCGCGGGTGCCTCGGGCGCCCAGCTGTCCTACGAGGCCGCGGTGGCCGGGGCCATCCCGATCGTGCGCCCCATGCGGGACTCGCTCGCGGGCGACCGCGTGGACCGGTTCCTGGGCATCATGAACGGCACCACCAACTTCGTCCTGGACCAGATGGACACCACGGGTGCCGCGTTCGACGACGCCCTGGCCGAGGCCCAGCGCCTGGGCTACGCGGAGGCGGACCCCACCGCGGACGTGGAGGGCCACGACGCCGCCGCCAAGACCGCCGTGCTGGCGTCCCTGGCGTTCCACTCCAGCTACACGATCGACGACGTCCACTGCGAGGGCATCCGGGGTGTCACGGCGGAGGACGTCGCGGCCGCACGGGAAGCCGGGTACGTGATCAAGCTGCTGTCGGTGGGGGAGCGCTGCGGGGAGGGCGTGAACCTGCGCGTGAGTCCCGTGATGATCCCGCGCCAGCACGTGCTCGGCGGGGTGCGCGGGGCCTACAACGCGGTGTTCGTGGAGGCGGCCTCGGCCGGGTCCCTGATGTTCTACGGACAGGGTGCCGGCGGTGAGCCCACGGCGTCCGCGGTGCTGGGGGACCTGGTCTCCGCGGCACGCGCGATCGCCCTGGGGGCCCAGGGGATCCCGCTCGCGGACCACGCGGGACTGCCCGCGGTGAGCATGGCCGACGTCCGCACCCGGCTGGCCGTGACCCTGGCCGTGTCCGACCGGCTGGGTGTGCTCGCGCGGCTCGCCCAGGTCTTCGCGGACCACGGGGTCTCCATCTCCACCATGCAGCAGAGCGAGGACCCCCGGGTGACCGGAACCTCGATGCTGCGCCTGGTCACGCACGAGGGCCGCCACGAGGACCTCATGGCCACGGTCGAGACGCTGCGCGGCCTCGACGCGGTCCGGGACGTGGTGTCCGTGACCCCGGTGGAGACGGGAGAATAGAGCGCGAACCGGGCGGCGGCGTCGTCGCCCGGCAACCGGTGACCGCCCGGAGGCGGTCGGAGCACGAGCTGAACTGCAAGCACTTGACCCGAGGAGCAACACGGCATGGCACACGTCTGGCGGGGCGTCATCAACGAGTACAGGGACCGGCTGCCGGTGACGGAGCAGACCGAGGTCGTGACCATGGGGGAGGGCGGCACCCCGCTGATCCGTGCGCGGGCGCTGTCCGAGCTCACGGGCTCCACCGTGTGGCTCAAGTTCGAGGGCATGAACCCCACGGGCTCCTTCAAGGACCGCGGCATGACCATGGCCATCACCAAGGCCAAGGAGGCCGGGGCGCAGGCCGTGGTGTGCGCGTCCACCGGCAACACGTCCGCGTCCGCGGCCGCCTACGCCAAGCAGGCCGGGATGCGCAGCGCGGTGCTGGTGCCCGAGGGCAAGATCTCCATGGGCAAGATGTCCCAGGCCGTGGCCCACGGAGCGGACATCATCCAGGTGGACGGCAACTTCGACAACTGCCTGGAGGTCGCCCGCAAGCTCTCCGAGTCCTACCCGGTGTTCCTGGTGAACTCCGTGAACCCGTACCGCATCGAGGGCCAGAAGACCGCGGCGTTCGAGGTGGTGGACACCCTGGGCGACGCCCCGGACATCCACGTGCTGCCCGTGGGCAACGCCGGGAACATCACCGCGTACTGGAAGGGCTACCGCGAGTACGCGCAGGACACCCCGGCCACGTCCGGTGAGGTGCTGCCCGCCGTGGCCACGCGCACCCCGGCCATGTGGGGCTTCCAGGCGGAGGGCGCAGCGCCCCTCGTGCTGGGCCACCCCGTGACGGAGCCGGAGACCATTGCCACGGCCATCCGGATCGGCAACCCGGCCTCGTGGGACACGGCGGTCGCGGCCCGGGACGAGTCCGGCGGACTCATCGACGCCGTCACGGACGAGCAGATCCTGGAGGCGCACCGCTGGCTGTCCTCGCGCGAGGGCGTGTTCGTGGAGCCGGGCTCCGCCGCGAGCGTCGCGGGACTGTTCAAGAAGGCGCGCGCGGGGGAGGTGCCCTCCGGTGCGACGATCGTCGCGACCGTCACGGGCCACGGGCTCAAGGACCCGCAGTGGGCCGTCAAGGGTGCCGAGGCGGAGGATCCGCAGGCGGCGGAGCCCACGCGGGTTCCCTTCGACGTGGTGTCCGTCGCGGCGGCCCTCGGTCTCGCGTGAGCGCCCGGGAATCGGCGCGCCCGGCGGCCCACGGGGCAGGGCGCGTGGACGGCGGCGTGGCACC
The DNA here is from genome assembly GCF_001812045.1 of Kocuria sp. HMSC066H03. NCBI lineage: Bacteria > Bacillati > Actinomycetota > Actinomycetes > Micrococcales > Micrococcaceae > Kocuria > Kocuria sp. HMSC066H03. The sequence goes on along the minus strand of NZ_KV807509.1, from coordinate 693,036 downwards.
GGTGGGCGCCACCGTGCGCGTCACGGTGCCGGCGTCCACGGGCAACGTGGGTCCCGGCTTCGACTCCCTGGGCCTCGCACTGGAGCACCGTGACACCGTGAGCCTCACCCGCATCCGCGAGGGCCTGGAGTTCGAGCTGCACGGCGAGGGTTCCCAGGACGTCCCGCGCACGGGCGAGCACCTGGTGCTGCGTGCCGCGCAGGCCGCGTTCGACGCCGCCGGGGCCGGCGTCCTGCCCCCGGTGCGGCTCACGGCCCACAACGTGATCCCGCACGGGCGCGGGATGGGATCGTCCGCCTCCGCGGTGGTGGCGGGTGTGCTCGCGGGCAACGCCCTGCTGCCGGCATCCGCGCGGCTCTCCGACGACGCCCTGCTGCAGGTGTGCTCGCGGCTCGAGGGACACCCGGACAACGTGGCCCCCACCCTCCTGGGCGGTCTGACGATCTCCTGGGAGACGGAAGGGCATTTCCACAGTGTTCCGGTGGCCGTGCACCCGGACGTGGTGCCGGTGGTGGCTGTTCCGGACTTCGAGGTGGCCACTGCGGTGGCACGCGGGCTGCTTCCCGAGACCGTGGCCCACCGCAGCGCGGCGGTCACCGCGGGCCGGGCCGCGCTGCTCGTGGCGGCCCTCGGGCAGCACCCCGAGCTGCTGCTGGACGCCACGCACGACCTGCTCCACCAGCCCTACCGCGCGCAGGCCATGGCGCCCAGCTGGGAGCTCGTGACCGGGCTGCGCGAGCGCGGTCACGCCGCTCTGATCTCCGGTGCGGGCCCCACGGTGCTGACGCTCGCGAACGGTGGGCAGCGGGCGCGAGCGGCGCAGGAGGCGATCGGGGAGATCACCGCGGACCCGGCGTCGTCGACCCGCCGCCACGGGGGCGAGCCCGTGTCGTGGCGGGTGCTTGCCCTGCGGGTGCCCGGCGAGGGTGCTAAAGTGGAGGCATCCACGCAATAGGCCCCGGGTGAGCGTCCGCCTGTCGGATGACGCAGCCCCGCAGTTGAGCCCCGTGCGCAGTGACCCACCGCAGGTGTTCGAAGGCGTCGCCTCTCTGCGATCCTCTCCCGTGAAGCCCCGCCACCTCTGTGATGTGGCAGTTCGCTCGAGCGGGGGATTCGGGGGACTTCATTGCTGATCACGCGTGCTCACCGCGCGTGCCTCTCGTGGCCCGCCGCGCGCGGCCCACACCCACAACGCCGGGCTGCCGGCGATCTGAATGCCGCAGCCCCCACCGAGTCAGAAGGAACCTTCGTGACAGAATCCACCGCCCCCGAACAGGGAACGGAATCCTCCACCGCGCAGAGCACCGGACTGTCCGGTCTCAAGCTCGCCCAGCTGCAGGCGCTCGCCGCGCAGCTCGGCATCACGGGCGCGCGCCGCATGCGCAAGTCCCTCCTCGTGGAGGCCATCGAGGCCCACCAGCGCGGCGGCGCCGTCGCCGAGCGCGACAAGGCCGTCGAGGAGAAGATCCAGCAGACCGCCCGCAAGGCCTCCCAGCGCCACACCGGCTCCGACGACGCCGCTGAGCCCGCCGAGGGCTCGCAGCAGAAGTCCACCGAGTCCGCCGAGGACGAGTCCGGGGACCAGGGCGGCAAGCGCCAGTCCGGTTCGCGGCGCTCCCGCCGCGCCACGGCCTCCGGGGACCGCCACGGCGCCCGCTCCGGCCAGGACAAGAACGATGCGGAGCAGTCGGCCGAGCAGAGCTCCGCCCAGGACGGCTCCGAGCAGCAGTCCGACGAGTCCAAGGACGGCCGCGGCAACCGCAACCAGCGCGGCCGCGGCAACCGCAACGAGAAGTCCTCGCCGCAGGACCGCGACGCCTCCTCGCAGGACGAGAAGTCCCGCGAGGGCAAGCAGGACCAGAAGTCCGGCCAGGACAACCGCTCCGAGGGCGGCCGTCAGCGCCAGCAGGGCGATGCCAAGGACAACGGCCAGGACCAGGGGAACCGCCGCGGCGGCAAGGACAACGGGTCCAAGGACAACGGGTCCGGGGACGGCGGCAACGGCCAGGACGGCCAGAACCGCAACGACCGCAACCGCAACCGCAACGACCGCGGCAACAACGGCGGGGACGGCGAGGGCGGCTCGCGCCGCAACCGGCGCAACCGCAACCGCAACGACCGCAATGACCGCGGCGAGCGCGGGGACCGCAACGACCGCAACGAGCGTCGCAACCGCCGCAACCGGAACAACGGCCCGGACGTGGACGACGTGGAGATCACCGAGGACGACGTCCTGCTGCCCGTGGCGGGCATCCTGGACGTGCTGGACAACTACGCCTTCGTGCGCACCTCCGGCTACCTCCCGGGTCCCTCGGACGTCTACGTGAGCCTCTCGCAGGTCAAGAAGAACAACCTGCGCAAGGGCGACGCCGTGGTGGGCGCCATCCGTGCCCCGCGCGAGGGGGAGCAGCACAACAGCTCCCGCCAGAAGTTCTCCGCGCTCGTGCAGCTGACCTCGGTCAACGGTCGCACGCCCGAGGAGAACAAGGAGCGGGTGGAGTTCAACAAGCTCGTCCCGCTCTACCCGCAGGAGCGGCTGCGCCTGGAGACCGACCCCAAGAAGATCGGTCCCCGCGTGGTGGACCTCGTGGCACCGATCGGCAAGGGCCAGCGCGGCCTGATCGTCTCCCCGCCCAAGGCGGGCAAGACCCTCATGCTGCAGTCGATCGCCAACGCGATCACCACCAACAACCCCGAGGTGCACCTCATGATGGTGCTCGTGGACGAGCGCCCCGAGGAGGTCACCGACATGCAGCGCACGGTGAAGGGCGAGGTCATCGCCTCGACCTTCGACCGTCCCGCGGACGACCACACCACGGTCGCGGAGCTCGCGATCGAGCGCGCCAAGCGCCTCGTGGAGATGGGCATGGACGTGGTGGTCCTGCTGGACTCCATGACGCGTCTGGGCCGTGCGTACAACCTGTCGGCCCCCGCCTCCGGGCGCATCCTGTCCGGTGGTGTCGACTCCGCGGCGCTGTACCCGCCCAAGAAGTTCTTCGGCGCCGCCCGCAACATCGAGAATGGCGGCTCGCTCACCATCCTGGCCACCGCGCTCGTGGAGACCGGGTCCAAGATGGACGAGGTCATCTTCGAGGAGTTCAAGGGCACGGGCAACATGGAGCTGCGGCTCTCCCGCCAGCTCGCGGACCGTCGCATCTTCCCGGCCGTGGACGTCAACTCCTCCGGCACCCGCCGCGAGGAGAACCTGCTGTCCTCCGAGGAGATCAAGATCATGTGGCGCCTGCGCCGCGTGCTCTCCGGTCTGGAGCAGCAGCAGGCGCTCGAGCTGCTCACCAGCAAGCTGCGGGACACCCAGTCCAACGCCGAGTTCCTGATGCAGGTCCAGAAGACCACGCTGGCCGGCCACTAGGAACCGCACCCGCGGTCCGCTCGTTCCACCCGTCGATCAAGGAGTGCCCCACATGTCCGACCCCGTTCAGCCGCTGCTGGATGAGCACGCTCAGCTGCAGCGCGAACTGGCGGATCCCGCCGTGCACGCGGACGCGGGCCGGGCCCGGAAGCTCGGGCGGCGCTACTCCGAGCTCAACGGGATCGTGGAGGCGCACCGTCGGGTGGAACGGCTGTCCGAGGACCTCGAGGCCGCGCGCGAGCTCGGGAGCATGGATCCCGAGCTCGCGGCGGAGGTCAAGCCCCTCGAGGACGAGCTCGTGGAGGCCCGTGAGGCGCTGCGCCGCAAGCTCGTCCCGCGCGACCCGGACGACGGCCGCAACGTGATCCTCGAGGTCAAGGCGGGGGAGGGCGGGGACGAGTCCGCGCTCTTCGCCGGGGACCTGCTGCGCATGTACGTGCGCTTCGCGGAGCAGTCCGGTCTCAAGACCGAGATCCTCTCCTCGACCCCCACCGAGCTGGGCGGCTACAAGGACGTCCAGCTCGCCGTCAAGGGCAGCTCCTCGGACCCGTCCGAGGGGGCATGGGCCCGCTTCAAGTACGAGGGCGGGGTCCACCGTGTGCAGCGAGTTCCCGTGACCGAGTCCCAGGGTCGGGTGCACACGTCCGCCGCGGGTGTCCTCGTGTTCCCCGAGGTGGACGAGCCGGACGAGATCGACATCAGCCAGAACGACCTCAAGATCGACGTCTACCGCTCCTCCGGTCCCGGCGGTCAGTCCGTGAACACCACGGACTCGGCCGTGCGCATCACCCACGTCCCCACGGGGATCGTGGTCTCCATGCAGAACGAGAAGTCCCAGCTGCAGAACCGCGAGGCGGCCATGCGCGTGCTGCGCGCCCGGCTGCTCGCGCACCAGCAGGAGCAGATCGACGCGGAGAACGCCGCGGCCCGCAAGTCCCAGGTCCGCACCGTGGACCGCTCGGAGCGGATCCGCACCTACAACTTCCCGGAGAACCGGATCGCGGACCACCGCACCGGCTACAAGGCCTACAACCTGGACCACGTCCTGGACGGCGCGCTGGAACCGGTGATCGCCTCGGCGGTCGAGCTCGACGAGAGGGCCCGCCTGGAGCAGCTGGGCCAGGACTCGGCGGAGCAGGGGTCCGCGGGTCGGAAGAGCTGAGTCCGGTGAGCAGCACTCTGGCGCAGGCCGTCGCGTGGGGTCGGGCGGAGCTCGCCGCCGCGGGTGTCGCGTCCCCGGACGCCGACGCCGCTCTGCTCGCCGCCCACGCGCTGGGGCTCTCACGCGGTGAGACCGAGGCCCGCGCGATCCTGGGGGCACCCGAACCCGCGGGCTACCGCGACCTCGTCCGGCGCAGGGCCGCCCGGGAGCCGCTGCAGCACATCACGGGCACCGCGCCCTTCCGCGACCTGGAGCTCGCCGTGGGCCCCGGGGTCTTCGTGCCCCGTCCCGAGACGGAGCTGCTCGTGCAGCTCGCGCTCGACGACGCGCGGCTCTGGCGCGAGGCGGGCGAGACCCACCCTGCCGTGATCGACCTGGGCACCGGCACCGGGGCGATCGCCCTGGCCGTGGCGAGCGAGGACCCCGCGTGCCGGGTCACCGCCGTGGAGCGGGAACCCGGTGCCCTGGAGTGGGCCCGCCGCAACCTGTCCGGTTCGCGCGTGCGACTGCTGGAATGCGACTACCGGGACGTCACCCCGGACACTGCCGGGCACTTCTGCGTGGTCGTGAGCAACCCGCCCTACGTTCCGGACGGCGAGATTCCCCGGGACCCGGAGGTGCGCGACTACGACCCGCCCACCGCGCTCTACGGTGGTGACCGAGCCGGGATGCGCCACCCGATCGCCGCGATGGAGACGGCTCTGCGGGTGCTGCGACCCGGGGGATCCTTCATCATGGAGCACGCGGAGGCCCAGGTGGAGCCCGTGGCGCTGGCTCTGACCGAGCGCGGGTTTCAGGACGTCCGCGTCCACCACGACCTGACCGACCGGCCCCGGGCCACCACGGCCCGAGTGCCGGACGCACACCCGGACGATGAGCTGAGGAGCTGCTCGTGAGCGAGATCTTGCCCTGCGGGACCGAGGAGGAGCGGGAGACCGCCGTGGCGCGGGCCGCGGAGGTGGTGGCCGACGGCGAGTGCGTCGTGCTTCCCACGGACACGGTGTACGGCATCGGCTGCGACGCCTTCTCCGCGCCGGGCGTGCAGGGCCTGCTGGGCGCCAAGGGCCGCACCCGCGAGATGCCGCCGCCGGTGCTGATCGCCCGCCCCGAGGTCATGGAGGCGCTCGCGGACCAGGTCAGCGAGGACGCCCGCGCCCTCGCCGAGGCCTTCTGGCCCGGGGCCCTGACCCTGGTGTGCTGGGCCCAGCCGTCCCTCGGCTGGGACCTCGGCGAGACGCACGGCACGGTGGCGCTGCGCGTGCCGGACGACGTCGCCGCGCGGGCCGTGCTCGAGCGGGTGGGTCCCATGGCGGTCTCCTCGGCGAACCGCACCGGAATGCCCGCCGCCCGCACGGCGCAGGCGGCCCAGGACATGCTCCAGGACCGGGTGCCGCTCTACCTCGACGACGGTCCCCGGCCGGTCGAGGAGCCCGCGGAGGACGCACGGGACACCGCCTCCACCATCGTCGACTGCACGGGGGAGGCGCCGGTGGTGCTGCGCCACGGCGCCATCCCCCTGCAACGGCTGCGCGAGGTCGTCCCCGCGGTCCACGGCGGCGGGTTCGACGACGCCGCGGCCCAGGCCACCTCGCAGCGCCCCTCCGCGTCGGCCGGGGACGGCCGTGCCCACGAGGACGGCGCAACGGGCGGTGCTGACACGGCAGCGGCGGCGTCGTCCGCGCGGGACTGTGAAGAACGTGCCGAGCAGAACGGCGTGGAGCCCACTGGCGCGGTGGCCGCCGGCCTGGCGGGCAGCGCCGTGCGGACCGGTCGGCCCGCTACCGTGAACGGAGACGCCGAGGAGGGTGACGAGACGTCCGACGAGGAGCTCATCACCGCCATGGTGTGGGACGGCCCGTCACAGGATGCACGCCCGGTGGACCAGGTGCGGGACCGCAACCACCGGCACGAGCCCCGCTGGGGTGGCACGAGTGCGCTGAGCATGGCGGACGCCGAACGGCTCGTGGCCGACGGCACCCAGGACCCGCAGGCCTGACCCTGCCCCGGCACCCCCGCAAGCGCGCGGCGCAGGCGCAGTTCGCCCGGAGGCCGTCCCTGGCGCCGACGGTTTCGGCGCGGCGGTGCGGGCCGGGCGGCGTCGTCGCGGGGGAGTGCGCGGGAGCGCGTCTCAGCGGCCGAGGGCCAGGTGGGCCTGGCGCAGCACTTCCTGCACGTGCGGCTCCGGCAGCACACCGTTCTCGTGCGCCCAGCCCGGAACCTGCTGCTGGCCGAACCACGTGACCTCGAGCCGCCGGATGGCGCCGGCGTAGCGGTGCCCCGATGCCTGCGAGAGGAAACGCGCGGAAGCGATCGCGGCGCGGCACAGCCAGGGCGGGATGGACAGCGGCTCCCGGCGTCCAGCGTCGCGCAGGACGGAGCCGGTGGTGGCGCCCTCCCAGGGCTGCAGGATCACGGGCGGCAGGGCCCGGGGGAACTCGCCCACGGACACGGTGAACTGCGCGAGCGCGGTCACCGAGGTGACGGGCGTGGGTGCGGAGCCGTCCCCGGCCACCGAGCTCAGCGGCGAGGAGGCGAAGCGCGCGAGCCTGCGCGTGGTCCGCCGCTCGCTGCCCATCACGGACGTGGCGCGGATCACGATGAGCTGGGGTGCGCCCTTCTCGGAGCGCCACTCGGAGTGCAGCCGGTACAACGCGGATTCTCCGAGCGCCTTGGAGAACGAGTACGGGGAGAACGGCGCGGTGCGGATGGACTCGTCCAGCACGGGGGCGTCCGCCTGCACGGACGCGGAACTCATGTGGATGACCCGCCGGACTCCGGTGCGGTGCGCCGCGAGCGCCACCAGCACCGGCAGCAGGGCGTTGGCACCCGTCAGGGACTGCTGGTGGGTCTGGTCCGGTGCGGCCAGGCCGGCCGCGTTGACCACGGTGTCCGCGCCGGCGAAGGAGTCGGCCAGGTAGTCGATCACGGACTCGAGCCGCTGGGCGTGCTCCACGAGGTGGTGGACGGTGGTGGCCGGGGAGGCCAGGCGGGGTGAGGCCACGGGTGTCACCGGGATGCTCCGGGCCTGCAGGGCCGTGGTGATCGCGGAGCCGATGAAACCCGTCGCTCCGAGAACGCGCCAGCTGTGAACCGTCACTGTGTGTCTCCTCCCATGGTGGTTCGACCATCGTACGGTAGCGCCCGGCCGGGCAGGGCGGATGCCGTGACCGAGCCGCGGGCGTCCAGCGGACACCGAGGCGTCGTCCGGGTGGGCGTTGATAGACTCCGGGAGTTCATCCGCGCCCGGGTGCCGCTGCCGCGGCGCTCTCCGGCACGGGGTGAGCGAACACCGCCAGAATCACGAGTCGTCTCGGGGGCGTCAATGACGGAGAACAGTGCCAGGGCCACCGACCACGAGGGGGCGCGCGTGGGTGTGGCGTGCGTAACGCAGGACCGGCCCGGCGACGTCGACACCCTGATCGACGCGCTGCGCGTCCAGACCGAGCCCGTGGCGAGCCTGTGCCTCGTGGACGCGGGGCGCGCCGCCCTGGACGAGGACCGGCTGCGCCAGCGGATCGGGGGAGCGTTCGCGTTGCACTACCGCCGCTCGGAGGCCAACCTGGGTGGCGCGGGCGGCTTCGCGCTCGCGATCCTCACGGCGCTCGCGGCCGGCTCGGAGCAGGTCTGGCTCATGGACGACGACGCCCACCCCGAGGACCCCGAGTGCCTCGCCGTGCTGCGCACCGCCGCGCGGGAGCGCGACCTCGCGGTGGTCTCACCCCTGATCGTGGCACCGCAGGACCACTCGCTGCTCTCCTTCCCGTACCGGCTGGAGGGCGGCATCACGCACCGGCGGGCGGACCTCGAACCCCTGGGCTTCCTCGACTCCTACGCCAACTTCTTCAACGGCGCCCTGGTGGACGAGTCCGTGTTCTTCCGCGTGGGGCTGCCGGACCTCAAGCTGTTCCTGCGCGGGGACGAGGTGGACTTCCTGGTGCGGCTTCGCCGCAGCGGTCTGCCGTTCGGCACCGTGACCACCACGGCGGTCTCCCACCCCCCGGGGTGGGACGAGGAGCACGTGGTGGTTCCCGGCAAGCTGCAGGTGCTGATCCCGCCGGGGGAGTTCAAGCAGCGCCACTTCTTCCGCAACCGCGGGTACGTCTCGTGGCACTACAAGCGCGTGGTGCAGCTGGGGGCGGACGCGATCGGCTACCCGGCCCACTACATCAAGACCAGGGATCTCAAGGGCCTGCGCACGTGGGCGCGGCTCTACACCGACGGCATGCGCGGGCGGGGTTTCGGTGGCCCTCGCTGAGCCGCTGGACGCTGCGGGGATCCCCGTCCCGTTCTCGGTCCTGCTCCCCGTCTACCACGGGGACACGCCCGAGCGGCTGCGGCGCGCGGTGGAGTCCAACACCGTGGACCAGACCCGGCCGCCGGCCGAGGTGGTCCTCGTCCAGGACGGCCCCGTGTCGCCCCCGCTGGAGACCGAGCTGCGCCGTCTCGAGGCGGACTCGCAGATTCCGGTCCGTGTGCTGCGGCTCGCCCAGAACGGCGGTCTGGCTCGCGCCCTGCACACCGCCCTGCCGCAGTGCGCGCACGACGTCGTGGCGCGGGCGGACGCGGACGACGTCGCCTACCCCCGGCGCTTCGAGCAGCAGCTTCCCCTGATCGAGGACGGCGCGGACGTCGTGGGCGCGTCCATGCACGAGATCGGGGACGACGAGCAGAACCCCGTGGCACTGCGCGCGGCACCCGTGGGCGCGGAACGCATCGCGGCCGTGAGCCGTCGCCGCAACCCGCTGTCCCACCCCACGGTGGTGCTGCGCCGCAGCGCCGTGGAGGCCGTGGGAGGCTACGAGGACGTGCCCATGGCGGAGGACTACTGGCTGTGGGCGCGCATGCTCCACGCGGGGGCGGACGTGCGCAACGTGGGTGAGCCGCTGGTCGGGTACCGCGTCTCCTCCGGGTCCTACGAACGCCGCGGCGGGTACCGGGTCCTGAAGGCGGAGCTCGCGCTGCAGGCCAGGTTGCGGGCCCTGGGGCACGTGGGGTTCCTACAATGGGCCGTGAACGTCATGGTGCGCGGCGGCTACCGGTTCGTGCCCCTGCGGGTGCGCGAGACGGCCTACCGGCTCATGGTGGGCCACCGCAACGGCTGACCCGCGCGCACCCGAAAGGACAACGGCCCCATGGTCAACCCCCTCAGTCCCACCCCCCGAGCCGAGAAACCGGTCGCATGGCTGTGGATCCAGATGATCCTGGACTCGGCCGCGTGGATCCTGGCGCTGTGGGTGGCCGTGCTGCTGCGCTTCGAGCTCAACGTGGAGCTCGTGTCGGTGGGCGGGCTGGTGATCACGTGCGCCGTGGCCGTGGTGCTGCAGCTGCTCGTGGGGTTCTCCTTCGCGCTCTACAAGGGCCGCTACTCCTTCGGCAGCTTCGACGAGGCCAAGCTGCTGGTGGTCGTGACCGTGATCGTGACCGCGCTGCTGGAGGGCCTGCTGCTGGTCTTCGGCGTCTCGCTGAGCATCCCGCGCTCCGTGGGGTTCATCGCCTTCCCGTTCGCGTGCCTGCTCATGGCCGCGTTCCGCTACCTCAAGCGCATGTACCAGGAGTCCACGGCCAAGCCCGGTGACCAGGCCCAGAACGTGGTCGTCTTCGGCGCCGGCGCGCTGGGCACGTTCCTGGTGCACCGCATGATGCAGGACCCGGCCTCCGGCTTCCTGCCCGTTGCCCTGCTGGACGACGACCCCGCCAAGAAGCACCTGCGGATCTCCTCCGTGCCCGTCATGGGCACGCTGCACGACGCCGCCTCCGTCCTCGAGCACACGCGCTCGGGTGTGCTGATCGTGGCGGTGGCGGACGTGGACCCCCGCACCATGCGCCGCGTCTCCGACGCCGTGGAGGGAACGGGCACCCGCGTGATGACCGTCCCGCCGCTGAGCGAGATGCTCACGGGCGCGAACCAGGGCGTGGACCTGAGGGACATCTCCATGGAGGACCTCATCGGACGCCGCCCCGTGGACATCCACGTGGACTCGATCGCGGGCTACATCACCGGCAAGCGGGTGCTGGTGACCGGTGCGGGCGGATCCATCGGCTCCGAGCTGTGCCGTCAGCTCGTGGGCTTCGAGCCCGCGGAGCTGATCATGGTGGACCGGGACGAGTCCGGGCTGCAGGCCACGCAGATCTCCATCACCGGGCGCGGGCTGCTGGATGGCAACGACACCGTGCTGTGCGACATCCGTGACGAGGAGTCGGTGAACAGGGTGTTCGAGCAGCGCCGGCCCCAGGTGGTGTTCCACGCGGCGGCGCTGAAGCACGTCTCGCTGCTGGAGCAGTACCCGGACGAGGCGTGGAAGACCAACGTGATGGGTTCGCTGCACGTGCTCAGCGCCGCCGCCGCGGTGGACGTGGAGGTGTTCGTGAACATCTCCACGGACAAGGCCGCGAACCCCACCACCGCGCTCGGGCACTCCAAGCGCGTGGCGGAGAAGCTCACCGCGTGGACGGGAGACCGCACGGGCAAGCGCTACGCCTCCGTGCGCTTCGGCAACGTCTTCGGCTCGCGCGGGTCCATGCTCCCGCTGTTCGCCGAGCAGATCCGCCAGGGCGGGCCCATCACGGTCACGCACCCGGACGCGACCCGCTACTTCATGACCATTCCCGAGGCGTGCCAGCTGGTCATCCAGGCCGGCGCGATCGCCCGCGGGGGAGAGGTGCTCATCCTGGACATGGGCCAGCCCGTGCGGATCATGGACATCGCGCAGCGCCTGCGGTCCATGTCCGGGCGCGAGGACATCCGGATCGAGATCACCGGGCTGCGCCACGGGGAGAAGCTGCACGAGGACCTGATCGGCACGGGGGAGACGGACGAACGTCCCTTCCACCCCAAGATCTCGCACGCGAGGGCCGAGCGTCTGGACCCCGCCAACCTGGACCGCCACGTGTGGAAGGTCCGCGGCGGCATGCTGTTCACCGGGTCCATCCCGCAGGTTCCTGCCAGCACCCAGCCCCGCATCACGGACTTCTCCGTGCCGCGCGCAGCCGAGAGCGCGGCGTCGTCGGGACGCGGCGGCCGGAGCGCCGCCCCCGACCGCGACGGCCCGGCACCCCGCGACGGCAGTCCCCACCGGGGCAATGCGGTCCCGCGGGACGGCAGCTCTGCGCGAGGCGGCCACGTCGCACCCGTCGAGGGGTCGCGGGCCGCCCGCGACGGGGACGACCGGGGGAGCGGATCGTGAGCGCCGCGATGAGCCCCGCCGCGGTCCTGGCCACACCGCTGCCCGGACTGGTGACCGGTCCCGCAACCCTCAGCGAGGGCGAGGCCCTTGAGCTGCTGCTGACGCTGGCGCCCTGGACCCTGGGGGTGGCGTTCGTGCTGTCCGTCCTGCTCCCGTTCGCCGTGCGGCCCCTGCTCACGCGGTGGGGAGTGATCGACGTCCCCACCGAACGCTCGTCCCACACCCGACCGGTCCTGCGCGGCATGGGCCTCGCCGTGGCGCTCGCCCTGGTGGTCACGTACGCGGGGGCGCTGGTCTTCGGCCTTATCCCCGTGGACCGCTCCATCGCCCTGGTGGTGCTGGCCATGATGGTTGCCAGTGCCGCGCTCGGCTGGGCGGAGGACTACCGGGGAGTGCCGATCACCGTGCGCCTGGGCGTTCAGGCCCTGATCGGAGCGCTGGGCACGGCCGCGCTGATCGTGGCCCTCGGGGTTCCCGCGTGGTGGTGGCCCGTGGGGGTCGTGGCCACCGTGGCGTACATCAACATCGCGAACTTCATGGACGGGATCAACGGCATCTCCGGCATGCACGGCACAGCGGTGGGCCTGCTCTACGCGTGGGCCGGCGGCGTGAACGGCATGCCGTGGATGGTCTGCGCCGGTCTGGCCGTGGCCGGGGCCTTCCTCGGCTTCCTGCCCTGGAACCTGGGGCGCGGCACGGTGTTCCTGGGGGACGTCGGATCGTACGTCCTGGGGGGAGCGGTCGTGGCCACCGCGATCGGCGCGTTCCTCTCCGGCGTGTACGTGGAGTACCTGCTGCCCCCGCTGCTGATCTACCTCGCGGACACCGCGGTGACCCTCGTGCTGAGGATCCGCCGCGGCGAGGTCTGGTACAAGCCGCACCGCCAGCACGCGTACCAGCGGCTCACGGACGCGGGGCTCTCCCACGTCCAGGCGTCCCTGCTGGTCACGGGTGCCACGGTGCTCGTGAGCGTCATCTCCCTCTACGGCCTGCGCGCAAACGGCACGGGCTCCGCCGTCGCCGGTGTGGCGGTGGTCGCCGTGGTCGTCGCGTACCTGCTGGCGCCCACGCTGCTCGGACGCCTCCGCACCGCTCGGCGGGGCGTGGACACGTGACCGGGCCCGACCACACCCCCGCTCCCGCAGGTGACAGCTCCTACGGCCACGGTGCGAGAACCTGGTCCGCGGTCGCCCTCGTGGCGGCGGCGCTCGCGGTGGCGGCGGCCTTCGTGCTGGAGCTTCCGGACGGCGTCCGCTCGGCCGCGTTCGGGGCCGGTCTGGTCACGGCGAGCTCCGCGACCACCGTGCTGGTGGCCGCGCACATGTTCCGCGTCGCGCCCGCGGCCACCGCGCCTGCCCTCGCGGGCCTGTACCTGCTCAAGGTGCTCGTGGCCGGTGGACTGCTCCTGACGCTCGCGCCCCCCGCCTGGCTGGTCCCCAGCGTGTTCCTGGGCGCCGCGCTGGTCGGCCTCGTGCTCGCGCTCGTGCGCTTCGCCCGGCTCACGGGGCGCGTGTCCGGGCAGCAGACGCGCGCGCTCCTGGCCTCACGATCCGCCCGGGGAGCGGACTCCGCAGCCGCGCACGACGACGCCGCTGCCGCACCGTCCCCGCGCGACGCACCCGGTCCCCGGTCCGGTGCGGCCACCACGCTCCTCGGCCGGGAAGCACCCGGCCGCCACCACGACGCGCTCCACGGGTCCGGTCAACCGCCCGTGGGCACCCCTGAAAGGCACACCCCATGAACTCCTCGCCGGGCCCCCAGGACCCCCGGAAACCCCGCTCCGCGCGGGGCGCCTCGCAGCGACACGTCGACTCCGCGCGACAGGACTCCCTCTACACTGCGGGAGAGCTCGTGGAGCGCGGCGGCCTGAGCGGAGGACTCGCCGTGCTGCTGTATGTCGTGGTCGGTGCGGCGTTTTGGAGTTTGATAGGCTGGCTCCTGGATCACCTGCTGGGAACACGGTGGATTGTGATCGCGGGAGCCGTCTTCGGCGCGTCCGCCGGGGTGTACCTCGGCTACCTCCACATGAGGGACGCGCTGAATCGGAGCCACGCCCCGCAGAAGACCACGTCGGAGACAACGAAGTCATCTGATCCGGGCCACCGGCCCGGAGTGTGACCGGTCTGGATACCGCAGAAAGGACCCGTATTGAACCCCGCCCTGAGGATTCCGGCCGAATTCGTGGCCCCTTCCACGGAAGACATGCATCTTCCCCCGTTGTTCGAAGTGGGGTCCCTCGCCTTCGGTAAGCAGTCGCTGCTGATCCTCTTCTCCGTGGTGCTGATCGGTGCGGGCTTCATGTACATGATCCGCCGTCGCGCCATGGTTCCCTCCAAGGGCCAGTACCTGGGCGAGATGGGCTACGGCTTCGTCCGCAACCACCTGGGCCGGGACATCATCGGCGAGAAGGACTTCCGCCCTTTCATCCCGCTGCTGTTCTCCTTCTTCTTCTTCATCCTGGTGAACAACCTGTTCGGGTCCATCCCCCTCGTGCAGCTGCCCACCTTCTCCCACCCGGGCTCGGCATACGTCATGGCCGCCATCGCCTACGTCGTGTGGGTCTTCGTGGGCATCCGCCGGCACGGCTTCGGGCAGTTCATGGTCAAGATGACCATGCCCCCGAACGTCCCGAAGATCCTCTACGTGATCCTCGTCCCCCTCGAGTTCCTCTCGAACCTCATCATCCGTCCCGTGACTCACGCGCTGCGTGTGTTCGCCACCATGTTCGCGGGCCACATGGCCATGATGGTGGCCGCGGGCCTCACCGCGTACCTGGCCACCGAGGTGGGCGGCATCGTGGGGATCGGCGGATCGGTCTTCGGCATCGTCCTCGGACTGTTCATCTACTTCCTGGAGCTGCTCATCCAGGTCCTCCAGGCCTACATCTTCACCCTGCTGTTCGCCGTGTACGTACAGGGCGCACTGCAGGAGGGGCACTAGCCCCACGAAGGAGCGCGACCCCCGGGCCGCTCACCCCTGACCATCGCCTGCTTACGATTCCCGTAACGGCACCACGGCCCGCACCTGCGGGCACCCAGAAAGGAAATATCCACAATGGAAGGTTCGCTTAGCGTCATTGGCTACGGTCTCGCTGCCATCGGCGGTGGCATCGGCGTGGGTCTCATCTTCGCTGCCTACATGCAGTCCGTGGCCCGCCAGCCCGAGTCCCAGCGCGTCCTGCAGCCCATGCTCTTCATGGGCTTCGCCGTGGTCGAGGCCCTGGCCATCCTGGGCCTGGTCCTCGCCTTCATCATGTAGGGCAATGCCCATCGGACAAGCCCTAACTAGAGAACAGGAATCGCGCTCATGAACGCAATGGTGATGGCAGCGGAAGAGGCTCAGAACCCTCTCATCCCGGACACCTGGGAAATGCTGATTACCTTCATCGGGTTCGTGATTCTGCTCTTCATCGCGATCAAGTACATCGTCCCGGCGTTCGAGAAGGTCTACAAGGACCGCTCGGAGGCCATCGAGGGTGGACTTGCCAAGGCCAAGGCCGCTCAGGCCGAGGCGAAGGCTGCTCGCGACGAGTACAACCAGCAGCTCGAGAGCGCTCGCCTCGAGGCCCAGAAGATCCGTGAGGAAGCTCGCTCCGAGGGTGAGAAGATCCTCGCGGACTTCAAGGACCGCGCCAACATGGAGTCCGCCCGGATCACCGAGAACGCTCACAAGGCCATCGAGGCCGAGCGTGCGGCGGCCGTGGTCTCCCTGCGCGACGAGGTCGGCACTTTGGCAACACAGCTTGCGTCCAAGATCGTCGGGGAGTCCTTGAACGACGACGACCGCGCCAACCGCGTGGTCGACCGCTTCCTGGCGGACCTGGACGCCGAGCAGAGCCGCACGGGAGCTGCACGGTAATGGCAGAAGCATCGAACGAACCGAATCGTCCGCTCACCGTGGACGTGGACCGCTGGGCACCGTCCGCGAGTCCGGAGATCGCACACCAGCTGTTCGAGATCCTGGACATCGTGGACCAGAACGGCGCTCTGCGCCGGGCCCTGACGGATCCCTCCCGCCCCGCTGAGGACCGTGCTCGTCTCGTGCACTCCCTCCTCGACGGCCGGGCCCACGAGGTGGCGGTGGACATCGCCGCGGAGCTCGCCTCCCAGCGCAGCACCACCGAGCGTCAGCTGGGTGATGCCCTCGAGCGCACCGCAGTGCTCGTGGCGGCAGCCGCCACCGAGAACCGCGGCGGCGGGGACGCCCTCGAGTCGCTCGTGGACGAACTCATCCGGTTCAAGTCCATGCTGGACCGGTCCGCCGAGGTGCAGAGCGCCTTCTCGGACTCCCGGGCGTCCGCGGAGGCCAAGGTCACCCTCGCCCGTCGGCTGAGCACGCCGGGTTCCGAGGAGGCCGCGTTGCTGATCGAACGCGCAGCCAGCGAGCCCCGGGGGGCCCTCCCCGGTCGCCTGCTGGAACAGTTCGCCCAGTGGGTGGCAGACCGTCAGCAGCGGTGGATCGCCCGTGTGGAGTCGGCCCGGCCGTTGCGCCAGGACCAGCTGGACGCCCTGCGCGACCGGCTGAACCGGCTGTACGGACGGGACCTCAAGCTGACCACCGAGACCAACCCGGCTCTGGTGGGTGGCCTGCGCGTGCAGGTCGGTGAGGAGATCATCGACGGTTCGCTCACGCACCGGCTGAACCAGCTGGAGCAGCGGATCGGAGCCTGATCCTCTCGTGGAGCGAGGATCGCGGGGAGCCGGTGCGAGCCGGAGTCCCGTCGCGTTGCCTCCACGGGCCGCACACGCGGTCGCACGGCGATGGGGCAACGCATCGCGACAAGAACAAGCTTGGTCATCGTCGAGTCGATGATCACACGACGTAGAGAGCAGGGACAGCAGATGGCCGATGTGACCATCAATGCCGATGAAGTCCGTAGCGCGCTGAACGATTTCGCGGCGTCCTACGATCCCGGCAACGTGGAACGAGTAGAAGTAGGACGCGTGTCGTCCGCAGCGGACGGCATTGCCCGTGTGGAGGGTCTGCCCTCCGTCATGGCCAACGAGTTGCTCAAGTTCGAGAACGGGGTGCTGGGCCTGGCCCTGAACCTCGACACCCGCGACATCGGCGTCGTGGTGCTGGGCGACTTCCAGGGCATCGAGGAGGGCCAGGAGGTCCACCGCACCGGTGAGGTGCTCTCGGTGCCCGTGGGAGAGGGCTACCTCGGCCGCGTGGTGGACCCGCTGGGCGAGCCCCTCGACGACCTCGGCCCCATTGCCACGGACGGCCGCCGCGAGCTGGAGCTGCAGGCTCCGGGCGTGACTATGCGAAAGTCCGTGCACGAGCCGCTGCAGACCGGCATCAAGGCGATCGACGCCATGATTCCGATCGGGCGTGGCCAGCGTCAGCTGATCATCGGCGACCGTCAGACCGGCAAGACCGCCATCGCGGTGGACGCCATCCTGAACCAGCGCTCCAACTGGGAGTCCGGTGACGTCGACAAGCAGGTGCGCTGCATCTACGTGGCGGTCGGTCAGAAGGCCTCCACCATTGCGGCCGTGCGTCAGACGCTCGAGGACAACGGCGCCCTGGACTACACCACGATCGTGGCCGCCCCGGCCTCCGAGTCGGCCGGTCTGAAGTACCTCGCCCCCTACGCCGGCTCGGCCATCGGCCAGCACTGGATGTACGGCGGCAAGCACGTCCTGATCGTGTTCGACGACCTCTCCAAGCAGGCCGAGGCCTACCGGGCCGTGTCCCTTCTGCTGCGCCGCCCGCCGGGACGCGAGGCGTACCCCGGCGACGTCTTCTACCTGCACTCCCGTCTGCTCGAGCGTTGCGCCAAGCTCTCCGACGAGCTGGGCGCGGGCTCCATGACCGGGCTGCCGATCATCGAGACCAAGGCCAACGACGTCTCGGCGTTCATCCCGACCAACGTCATCTCCATCACCGACGGTCAGATCTTCCTGCAGTCGGACCTCTTCAACGCCAACCAGCGCCCCGCCGTGGACGTGGGCATCTCGGTGTCCCGCGTGGGTGGTGCCGCGCAGGTCAAGGCCATGAAGAAGGTCTCCGGCACGCTGAAGCTGAGTCTGGCCTCGTACCGCTCCATGCAGGCGTTCGCCATGTTCGCCTCCGACCTGGATGCGGCCTCGCGCCAGCAGCTGACCCGCGGTGAGCGTCTGATGGAGCTGCTCAAGCAGCCCCAGTACACGCCGTACCCCGTGGCGGACCAGGTCGTCTCCATCTGGGCGGGCACCACCGGCCAGCTCGACGACGTGGACGTGGCCAACGTGGGCGACTTCGAGCGCGCCCTGCTGGACCAGGTGCGCCGGACCACCAACGTCATGGACTCGATCAACTCCACGGGCAAGCTCGAGGACGACGCGATCGAGGCGCTGAAGACGGCCGTGGCCGAGGTCAAGCGGGACTTCCACGGTTCCAAGCACGGGATCGAGGCCGGTGTCGAGGAGCACGAGTCCCTGGGCTCGAGCTCCGTGAACCAGGAAACGATCGTCAAGAAGTAACCGTTGAGGTGGTGCGCCGTCCGTCGGCGCACCACCGCGGTGCCGAAAGGAAAAGCCCATGGGAGCGCAGATTCGGGTCTACCGACAGAAGATCGCGTCCACCTCGTCCATGAAGAAGATCTTCAAGGCGATGGAGATGATCGCGACCTCGCGCATCAGCAAGTCCCGTCAGAGTCTCGAAGGTGCGTACCCGTACGCCAACGCGCTGACCCGCGCGGCCTCCCAGATCGCCACGCAGCACAACATCTCCCACCCGTTGACCACGGTCCCGGACCAGGTGCGGCGCTCCGCCGTCATGGTCTTCACCTCGGACCGCGGCCTCGCAGGGTCCTACTCCTCCAACGTGCTCAAGCGCACGGAGGAGCAGCTGGAGCTGCTGCGCTCGCAGGGCAAGGAAGCCCACATCTACCTGGTGGGGCGCAAGGCCAAGGCGTACTTCGACTTCCGGCACCGTGACTACGACGATTTCTGGACCGGCAACACGGACAGCGCGAGCACGGAGCGCGCCGAGGAGCTCACGGAGCGCCTCATGCACGACATCAGTGCCGCGTACGAGGAGAACGGCGTGGACGAGGTCCTCCTCGTCTACACGCAGTTCAACTCCATGGTGAGCCAGGAACCCCGTGTCCTGCGGCTGCTGCCCCTGGAGATCTCGGACGCCAACGACCTCGGGGACGACGTCTCGGAGCGGTTCGACGATCTGCGCGAGCACGCCAACCAGTTCGAGTTCGAGCCGAACCCGGAGGAAGTCTTCAACGAGATCCTGCCGAGGTACGTCCGGGCCCGGGTCTACTCCGCGCTGTGCCACGCGGCGTCGAGCGAGCTGGCGTCCCGTCAGCGCGCCATGAAGGCCGCCGGTGACAACGCCACCGAGCTCATCAAGAAGTACACACGCCTGATGAACAACGCCCGTCAGGCGGAGATCACCACCGAGTTGACAGAGATCGTCAGTGGCGCCGAGGCCCTCTAGGCCCGCGCTCTCCCCATTGCCAGCCGAAACGAAGTGAGAGAAATGACTGCCACTATCAACGACCAGGCGGCCCAGCCGGTTTCGCGCGGCGGCGTCGGCCGCATCGCCCGAGTCATCGGACCCGTGGTCGACGTCGAGTTCCCCGAGAACCAGGTTCCGGACCTCTACAACGCCCTGACCGCGGACTACGACTTCAACGGCAAGCCCCGCCGGATCACGTTCGAGACCGCTCAGCACCTGGGCACCAACGTGGTGCGTGCCATCTCCCTGCAGCAGACCGACGGTCTGGTGCGCGGCACGCCCGTGCAGGACACCGGCTCGCCCATCTCCGTGCCCGTGGGCGACGTGGTCAAGGGCCACATCTTCAACGTCCTGGGTGACGCCCTGGACATGCCCACCGACGAGCTGGACATCCAGGAGCGCTGGCCCATCCACCGCAAGGCGCCGTCCTTCGCGGAGCTCGAGGGCAGCACCGAGATGATGGAGACGGGCATCAAGTCCATCGACCTCCTGACCCCCTACATCAAGGGCGGCAAGATCGGTCTGTTCGGCGGCGCCGGCGTGGGCAAGACCGTGCTCATCCAGGAGATGATCACCCGTGTGGCCCGCAACTTCGGTGGCACCTCGGTGTTCGCCGGTGTGGGCGAGCGCACCCGTGAGGGCAACGACCTGTGGGTCGAGATGGAGGAGGCGGGTGTTCTCAAGGACACCGCTCTCGTGTTCGGCCAGATGGACGAGCCGCCCGGAACGCGTCTGCGCGTGGCACTGACCGGTCTGACCATGGCGGAGTACTTCCGCGACGTGCAGAACCAGGACGTGCTGCTGTTCATCGACAACATCTTCCGCTTCACGCAGGCCGGTTCGGAGGTCTCGACCCTGCTGGGTCGCATCCCCTCCGCCGTGGGCTACCAGCCGACCCTCGCGGACGAGATGGGCGTGCTGCAGGAGCGCATCACCTCCACCCGGGGCCACTCCATCACGTCCATGCAGGCGATCTACGTGCCCGCCGACGACTACACGGACCCGGCTCCCGCGACCACGTTCGCCCACCTGGACGCGACCACCGAGCTCTCCCGTGACATCGCGTCCCGTGGTCTGTACCCGGCGATCGACCCGCTGTCCTCGACCTCCCGCATCCTGGATCCGCAGTACGTGGGCCAGACCCACTACGACGTGGCCACCCGCGTGAAGTCGATCCTGCAGGAGAACAAGGAGCTGCAGGACATCATCGCGATTCTCGGTGTGGAGGAGCTCTCCGAGGAGCAGAAGGTCGTGGTGTCCCGCGCACGCCGCATCGAGCAGTTCCTGTCCCAGAACACCTACACCGCGAAGCAGTTCACCGGTGTGGAGGGCTCCACGGTTCCCCTCGCGAAGACCATCGAGGCCTTCGGCAAGATCTGCGACGGCGAGCTGGACAACGTTCCGGAGCAGGCCTTCTACAACGTGGGCGGCCTGGACGACGTCATGCGTCAGTGGGACGAGATCAAGGCCGAGACGGGCGAGAAGTAAGCCATGGCCGAACTCATCGTGGAAATCGTCGCCCTGGATCGCAAGATCTGGGCAGGTGCCGCGCGGCTCGTCCGCGTGCGCACCACCGAGGGTGACATCGGCGTCATGCCGGGCCACCAGTCCATGGCGGGGTTGCTCAAGCCGGGGGAGTTCGCCATCGACCGGGTGGAGGGTGACCGGCTGACCGGCCGCATCGACTCCGGTCTGGTGTCCGTGGACCAGAACCGGGTCACCATCGTGGCTGACACGGTCTCCCTGGACTCGGAGAAGCAGTCCGCCTGATTCATCAGCGCACCGGTCAGCGTCGACCCTCGTGCCCCGTGCGGGGTACGGGGGTCGACGTCGTTCGGGCACCACCTGCGCACAGGTTCCGCGGCCCATGCCGTCGTGGTTCCCCGCCGTGCAGGCCCCAGCCCCGCCCGCGGGGGTGGGGCGCTTGACCCACCGTTGCCGCACAACGAGTGCACCGCGAGTGAGGGTCGTGGACGAGGAGGAAAACGTGGAAGAAACCATCGAGGTTCACGGGCCCACCGTGGTCAACGGCGAGCTGCCGGTCTTCGGGGCAAAGAACAGCGTGCTCAAGCTCATGGCGGCGGCACTGCTGGCCCCGGGGCGTTCCACCATCACCAACGTTCCCGAGATCCAGGACGTCACGGTGATGGCGGAGCTGCTGCGCCGTCTGGGCTGCGAGGTCGACTACTCGCCCGCCGAGCACGAGGTGGTCATCGAGGTCCCGGAGGAGCTGGGCCACCAGGCGGACTACGACCTCGTGCGGGCCATGCGCGCCTCCATCTCGGTGCTCGGTCCGCTGATGGCGAGGTGCCGCCGTGCAGAGGTCGCGCTGCCCGGGGGCGATGCCATCGGAACCCGGGGTCTCGACATGCACCGCGCGGGTCTGGAGGCGATGGGCGCGGAGCTCGGCATCGAGCGTGGTTTCCTGCGCGCGTCCGCCCCGGAAGGACTTGCCGGAGCTTCTTTCCGGCTCGGGTACCCCTCGGTGGGCGCCACGGAGAATCTCATGACGGCCGCGACCACCGCCCGGGGTACCACGGTGCTGGAGAACGTGGCGCGGGAACCCGAGATCGTGGACATCGGTCGCATGCTGCAGGCCATGGGTGCACAGATCGAGGGACTGGGCACCACCACACTGACGATCACGGGTGTGCCACGGCTGAGCCCGGTCACGCACCGCACCGTGCCTGACCGGATCGTGGCCGGCACGTGGGCCTTCGCCGCGGCCGTGACGGGCGGACGCGTGCAGATCAGGGGAGCGGAGCCGTCCCACCTGGGGGTGGTCCTCGACAAGCTGCGTGCCGCGGGGTGCGACGTGGACGTTGCGGAGGGCCGGTTCACGGTCCAGGGCCCCAGCCGGCCGCGTGCCATCAACGTCTCCACCCTCCCGTACCCCGGCTTCCCCACAGACCTCCAACCGTTCGTGGTGGCGCTGAACGCCGTGGCGGAGGGGTCGGGAATCATCACGGAGAACGTCTTCGAGGCCCGCTGGGGCTTCACCGCCGAGCTCGAGCGGCTCGGCGCGCGGGTGCACCTGGACGGGCACCATGCGCGGGTGGACGGCGTGGCGGCCTCGCAGCTCTCCGGGGCACCCGTGGAGGCCATGGACATCCGCGCGGGAGCTGCTCTCGTGATCGCCGGCATGGCGGCGGGGGGAGTCACCGAGGTGTCGGGCATCGAGCACATCGACCGCGGCTACGAGCACTTCGTGGAGCATCTGGCCCGCGCCGGAGCGGACGTGCAGCGGCGCATCCACCCTTCTCGGGGCTGAGTGGTGTCGACCGCGCTCCCACGGGGTGACGCTGCACGGGCACGACGCCGCTCGGGTCACGGTGATTCCTGACGGCCCCGTGCATCCGCCCAGTGAGCTCACCCCCTTGTGCGCTCAGCTCGCTGGGAACCTGGGAAGGCCTCTGCGGGGACCCGAGCGCGGCGCCCGTCGCGGGCAGGCTGAGGGTGGCTCCACAGGCACGGCGGGATCGGCAACGGACGTCCTCCCCGTGACATGAGAAAATCCCCGGTGCCGTGTGGCACCGGGGATTTTCCGTGTTCGAGGGGGACTGTCAGATGACGGTCACGCCGGTGGCCTGGGGGCCCTTCTGGCCCTGACCGATCTCGAACTCGACGCGCTGGTTCTCTTCGAGGGTGCGGAAGCCGCCCGACTGGATTTCGCTGTAGTGCACGAAGACGTCGCCATCAGCGTCGTCCGGCGTGATGAAGCCGAAGCCCTTTTCTGCGTTGAACCACTTAACGGTGCCCTGAGCCATAATGGGGCATCTCCTTCTGGAGTAATAGTGCGTGCACATGGATGTGCACCTGAACTGGTACCGCGAGAAGGCTGTGGATGCGGCTCACGTAAGTGTTGTGCCACAGCGCCAGTCAGAACTTCACGCTCGCTACCATTCCTGCGAGCATGTCAAACATGATGCGAGAACGCTACAAGGATCACACACTGTTGCGCGGTGGTCAACAGTCATCAGACGGCTTAGCACGTGTGGCCGCGCCGACCCGCCCGGCCGTTCGGTCGACGTCGCGCAACAAGGCCCCGGCCCCCAGTGCCGTCGGGTCAGAAGAGCCGGGACTGGGTGTCCACGTTGCCGCGCATCTCGTCGTAGTCGAGACTCAGGCACTCGATGCCGCGGTCGAGCGCGAGAGTGCGCGCCTGGGGCTTGATCTGCTGCGCCGCGAAGACCCCGCGCACGGGGCGCAGCAGCGGATCTCTGTTGAGGAGTTCCAGGTAGCGGGTGAGCTGCTCGACGCCGTCGATGTCGCCCCGACGCTTGAGCTCCACGGCCACGGTGGCCCCGTTCGCGTCCCGGGCGAGGATGTCCACCGGCCCGATGGCGGTGGGGTACTCGCGCCGGACCAGCGAGACGCCCTCGCCGAGGAGTGTGATCTGCTCGGCCAGCAGCCGTTGCAGGTCTGCTTCCACGCCGTCCTTGACCAGGCCCGGATCCGCCCCGAGGTCGTGGTGCAGCTGGCTGTGCACCGTCATGACGTGGATGACCAGCCGGTCGTCGGACTTGCCCGCCTGGACCTCCCACACCTCGCTCACGCCCTCCGCCGCGAGGTCCTCGGAGGGCTCCCGGACGCGGAGGGTGGCCGGCGGGCTCATCCAGTTCAGCGGCTTGTAGGAACCGCCGTCCGAGTGGATGAGAACGGAGCCGTCGGCCTTGAGCATGATGAGCCGCCGGGCCAGGGGCAGATGGGCATTGAGCCGCCCCTCGTAGCGGACGGAGCAGTCGGCAATCACTAGGCGCACCCGGACAGCTTAACGGTCAGCGCACTCGTGGCGGACCCACCGGTCGCGCGGACCGTGCGTGGCCGTGGGTGGCGCTGGGCCCCGCCCCCTGGGGGCGGGGGCGGGGCGGCCACGCAGGATGCACGGAGGCGGCGCGGCGTCGTCGTGGGGGAAGGCTTCAGCGGGCGTCCTGGCGCGGCACGAAGACCTCGCGCACCAGGAGCAGACCGGCGGCGGCCGTGGGGATGGCGATGAGCGCGCCCAGCACGCCCCACAGGGCGCCGCCGGCGGCCACGGCCACGATGGCCACTGCGCCGGGCACCGCGACCGCGCGGGACATGATCCGCGGTGAGACCAGGTAGGCCTCCACCTGCAGGTAGCCGAAGTAGCACAGGGCGTAGGGCACCACCGTGTTCCAGCCGCCGAGCGTGGCCACCAGGCTCACGACCACCCCGGCGATCACCCCGCCGACCAGCGGGATGAAGGCGAGCAGGCCCACGAGCAGGACCAGGAGGGACGCGTAGGGGACCCCCGTGATGGTCATCAGGACGAACGCCACGGTGGCGTTGATGAGCGCCACACAGGCCTGACCCATCACGTAGTTGCCCACGCCGTTGACCATCCGGTCCCCGAGGTGGGTGACCCGGGCGCGCTTGCTGGCGGGCGCCAGACGGTAGCACCACGCCTTGATCGTGGGCCACGAGAAGAGGAAGTACAGCGTGAGGGCCATGACGATCAGGGTCCCCGTGATGCCGTTGAGCACCACCCCTCCCGCGCTCACCACGGACCCGAACATCCCGCCCAGGAAGTTCCCGTCCGAGGCCAGGCGCTCCTGCAGGCCAGCGGCACCGTTCTGCACGGAGGCCTCGATGTCGAACCGCTCGTTCAGGGCGTGGTAGAGGTCCGAGTGCGTGAAGCTGTCCACGAACTCGGGCACGCGCGCCGCCAGCTGCTGGGCCTGGTCCACCATCCGCGGCACCGCCAGCAGGATGAAGGCGGTCACCACGAGCGCCAGCGCGATGATGGCGGCGCTTGCCGCCAGGGAGCGGGGCATTCCCTTGGACTCCAGCCAGCGCACGAGCGGGTCCATGCCGAGACTGATGAACGCCGCCGTGACGATCCAGCCCACCAGTCCGCCCACGTTGGTCAGCACGTAGTACCCCAGCAGGGCGAACCCGACCCCCACCGTGAGCAGGAAGCCGTTCTGCACGGGATGGAAGCGGTCCGCCACGGGGCGGTCCCACGGCGCGCGCCGTTCCCGTTCCTCCGCGGGAACGGGTGCGGGTTCGGGCGGCACCTCGAACCTGTGGCGCGAGGGGCGCAAGCGGCTGGGCGGCTCGTGGGGACCGGAGGATGTGCTCACGCGGGAAGCGTACAACGCGTGCTGGGTGGGCTCGCTCCGTGCCGCCGTGCCCATAATGGGACCAGCAGGGCACGCGTGCGCTCACGCGAGCCGGATGGACCACGACCCCCGCCCCCGCAGTGGGCGGGACACCAGGAGGTACTCATGAGCGAATTCCCCGGTTCCCCGCGTCCCCAGGGTGCGCCGAGCTCGGCGGGACCGGTCGGCGGCCCGCAGCCCGGTGGAGCCGCGTCCGCAGCCTCCGGGGCGCAGAGCGCCGTGCCGGCCTCCGTGCGCGGCGCGGTGGACCTGGGCGCCCAGGGTGCCGGGCGAGGAGAACGCGGGGCAGCGGCGTCGTCCACGGGGGCGGGCACCAGCTACCGGGTGGTGCTGACCACCGGCAACTTCCAGCAGTACGCGGAGGCCTCCACCTCCTATCCCGTGGTGGTGGTGCTGCACGCCCCGCAGAGCCCGGAGTCGGAGTCGTTCGTGGACGTGGTGAGCACGGTCGTGGACGAGTTCCAGGGTCGTCTGCTCCTGGGCACGGTGGACGCGTCTGCGGAGCCGCAGATCGCGCAGGCCTTCCAGGCGCAGACGGTTCCCACGGTGGTGGCCCTGCTGGGCGGCCGGGTGGTCCCGCTCGTGAACTCCACCGTTCCCGAGCAGCAGGTGCGTGAGCTTCTCACGGAGCTCGTGAGCCTGGCCCAGCAGAACGGCGTGACCGGCACGGCCGAGCCCACCGCCACGGAGGAGCCCGCGCCCCTGCCCCCGCTGCACGCCGAGGCTGTGGAGAAGCTCGAGGCCGGAGACCTGGACGGCGCTCAGGCGTGCTACGAGAAGGCGCTCGCCGAGAACCCGGGGGACCACGAGGCCAAGCTGGCCCTCGCGCAGGTCCACCTGCTGCAGCGCGTCAGCGCCATGGACGCGGCGGCCGTGCGCGAGGCCGCGGCCTCGGACCCCTCGAACGTGCAGGCCGCCCTGGACGTCGCGGACCTCGACCTCTCAGGAGGGCACGTGGAGGACGCGTTCCGACGACTGCTCACCATCGTGCGCACCACGGCGGGTGACGACAAGGATGCCGCGCGCGCCCGGCTGGTGGAACTCTTCGACGTGGTGGGTGCGGACGATCCCCGTGTGGTGGCCGCGCGGGCCCAGCTGATGCGCGCCCTGTTCTAGGGGCCCGCCCGCCGTCTGCCCGGGCGGCCGTTCCAGGCTCGCTGGTCTGCCCGGCCCAGTCACCCGGGGCGGGCCCTGGCTGGTCATCCGGGCGGGCCAGCGATGCTCACTCGGGCGGGCCCGCGATGGCCACCCGCGGGGGGTCCGCGCCGCCCGTCCGGGCGGGCCTGCGAGGTGGCCGGGCGCGCCGTCGTCGGTTCGTCCTGGGTGGGAGCGGCAGGCCGTTCTGCGGTGCGCGCCCCCCGCGGGCCGGGACACGCCCGGGGTCGGCCCGCCTCCCCTCCGTGCCGAGGGCGCCCGTCGCGTGCCTGGACGTCTTCTGGGACGTGCCTGGTGCCGCGCAACATGCCGCGCGCGCACCGGGCGTTGAGTACGTTGGGCCCATGAGCATCCCACCGAACGGACCCACGCCGCCGCGCCGCGAGCCCGCTGCGGACGCCACACTCCCGGCTGAGCCCGGAACCCCACGAGATCTTTCGGTGTCCGCGCCGTGGGCCCCGCACGACGACTCGGGGCCGGGTGTGCGAACCAGCGTGGCCCCGGGACAGGGGACGGCATCTCCCGAGGGCTCCCGGACCCGCACGCCCGAGCACGGCTCGGCCCTGGCACACGAACCGGTGTCGTCCCAGACGGCGGCACCGCATGAAGCCCCGGCGCCGACTCAGAGCCCGACCTGGCCGCAGGGCCAGGAGTCCGACGCCCCACGACCGGCGGTGCGGCAACCAGCCGCCGTCGCGCTCGTGGTGCGTCAGCTCACCAAGGTCTACGACCACGGGTCGCGGCCCGCTGCGGACAGGGTGGGCCTCACGGTGCCGCGCGGCTCGTTCTACGGTCTGGTGGGCCGCAACGGTGCGGGCAAGACCACCACGCTGTCCATGGCCACCGGCCTGCTGCGCCCCACCTCCGGGCAGGTGCTCGTGGGAGGCGGCCGCCGGGACGAGCTCGCGGACGTGTGGCGCGACCCCCTGACGGCCAAGCGCCGCATGGGCGTGCTCCCGGACGGCGCCCACCTCTTCGACCGGCTCACGGGCCGTCAGCTCGTGGCCTACTCGGGTCTGCTGCGTGGCATGGACCGGCAGCTGGTCAAGGAGCGCACCGAGGACCTCATCACCGCCATGGACCTGCAGGACGCCGCGGGGCGCCAGGTGCAGGACTACTCGGCGGGCATGACCAAGAAGATCGCGCTCGCCGCCGCCATGATCCACGCGCCCAGCCTGCTCGTGCTGGACGAGCCGTTCGAGTCCGTGGACCCGGTCTCCGCCGCCAACATCCGCTCGCTGTTGCACCAGTACACGCAGTCCGGCGGCACCGTGGTGGTCTCCAGTCACGTGATGGACCTGGTGCAGCGCATGTGCGACCACGTGGCCGTAATGGACCAGGGGCGCGTGCTGGCCCAGGGCACCATGGAGCAGGTCTGCGACGGCATGTCCCTGGAAGACCGCTTCGTGTCCTTCGTGGGCGGTCGCACCGAGGCGGGGGAGGGACTGCAGTGGCTTCGTCCGGAGTGAAACACACCCCCAGCGGCGGGCTGCCGGAGCCGGCGGCGGAGGGCCACGAGGGCGCGGCCGCCGTGCCGGGCGGCGTCGACCCCGGGACCCGTGCCTCCGCCAGGACCCATGGCACGGCCGCGCCCGGCGGGGCGATCGACCGTCCTGTCGCGCCCGACGGGCAGGAACCCGTGCCCGACGCCGCCGTCCCCGAGTCCGTGCGCCCGGCGTCGTCCGGGCAGGAGCGTGGAACCCACCGCATGGGTGTGCTGGAGGAGGCCCGGCGGCTGGCGGGACTGAAGTGGCGCATCCTCGTCAACACCTTCACCCGCTCCACGTGGGTGCTGGTGGGCACCATCCTGGGCGGGCTGTACGCCCTGTCCGTTCTGGCGATGCTGCTGAGCGCGATGTTCTTCCTGGGCTCCGAACCCCTCGAGGTGGTGACCGCGGCATCCACCCTGGTGGGCGCCACGGTGCTGCTGGGCTGGTGGCTCGTCCCTGTGCTCACCTCCAAAGCAGACGCCACGCTGGACCCCGCCCGGCTGGGCCTGTTCCCGCTGAGCACCACGGGTGTGCTGGCTGGTCAGACGGTCGGAGCCGTCATCGGGATTCCCGGCGTCCTCACGGTGATCGCGCTGGTCGGATGGCTGCTCTGCTGGCGCTCCTCCGCCCCCGCCGTGGCCGCCGCCGCGCTGTGCGCTGTGCTGGCCGCGCTGCTGGCGTTCACGGGGTCCCGTTGCGCCGCCGCGCTGGCTGCCCGGATCGCCAAGAGCCGGCGCTCCACGGAGATCCTCTCCATTCTCAGTCTGCTCCTCATCGTCCTGCTGGCCCCGATCTTCACCTCCGTGGCCACCGGGGTGGAACGCGTGTGGGACCGGCTGCCCGGGTGGGCCGCCGTGCTGTCCTGGACGCCCCTGGGTGCGGTCTGGGCCATTCCCGGTGACGTGGCGGCGGGTCGTTGGGGCGCCGCCCTGCTCCGGCTGCTCATCGTGCTGGCCACCCTCGCGGTGCTCGTGGGGCTCGCCCGGTTCGCACTGGACCGGGCACTGGCCGACGCCGCCGGGGGAGCCGCCCGTGCCACGGGCAGGTCCGTGGCGGGCATCGGCGCGCTCGACCGCTTCCCCGCCACGCCGTGGGGAGCGGTGGCCGCGCGCTGCCTGATCTACTGGCTCAGGGACCCGCGGTACTCGGCGTCACTGCTGATGATCCCGGCCATCAGTGCGGCACTGTGGTTCCTGGGTGGCGACGGGGGCTTCGCCATGTGGCTGCTGCCCATGATGATCGCCCTGCTCATGTCCTACGCCATCTCGGCGGACATCTCCTACGACAACAGCGCGTTCAGCCTGCACCTGCTGGCCTCCGTGCCCGGGCGGGCTGACCGGCTGGGCCGGGTGGTGGCCATGCTGATCGCGGCCACGCCGCTCGTGGGTCTGGGCGTGGTGCTGTGGATGCTGCGGGTGCACGAGTGGCAGGCCCTGCCCGCGCTGCTCGGCACGTGTGCCGCTCTCCTGCTCGGCGGCGCCGGAGTGGTCTCCGTGGTCTCGGCGCGCTACACGTATCCCACACCGCCGCCGGGCGCCTCGCCCATGAAGACTCCACAGGGTTTCACCATCCTCAACCTGGTGGTCCAGTTCGTCGTCATGGGACTCATGCTCCTGCTGGCACTGCCGCCCCTCGTGCTGCTGTTCGTCCACCTCGGCTCAGGGGCTGCGGTGTGGAGCTGGCTGGCGCTCGCGGTGGGGCTCGTGGAGGGCCTCGTGCTGCTGTGGCTGGGCGTACGACTGGGCGGGAAGTGGCTGGACGCCCGCGGTCCCGAGCTGCTGCAGGAGGTGTCCGGTTACCGGTGACCCGGACACCCGCCCACGGCGCACGGGGTAGAGTGGAGGACATGGACACCACCGAAGCCCAGCACGTCGGGGGCCCCTTCTCGCGGTCCTCCAGGGTTCTGAACAGCACTGAGTCCGGCACCGAGACCGTGGGGGGAACCGCCACGATCGAGCGGGAGGAGACCCGCCAGTTCGCGGAGCCCGGTGACCACGAGCGGTTCGCCCACTACGTCCGCAAGGAGAAGATCATGGAGTCGGCACTGTCCGGCGAACCCGTGATCGCCCTGTGCGGCAAGGTGTGGACCCCCGGGCGCGATCCCCAGCGCTTCCCGGTGTGCCCGGAGTGCAAGGAGATCTACCAGGGCCTGCGCCCCGGCAAGGACAAGCCCGAGAACTGACAGCACCACCGCAGCACCCCGTCCCGCACCGAGGGACACCGGCGGCGCCCGCACAGCGGGCGCCGTTGCCGTGCCGACCGGTGGGGGCCTGGACGACGCCGCGCGGCGGCACGGCCCTGCCCCCGGCGTGTCTGCGTCACCGGAGACTGTCGCGGTGCGTCGGCGCCCGGCCGCAGCGCGTGCTGGCACAGGGTGCCGGCACCACATGAGAGGCCGCGGTTCTCGAGCCGCGGCGTCGCGGATGGACCACGGGCCGGCGGACGCGCGAACGGATCGGGCAGGCGAGCGGAACGGGCAGGGCGCACGCCGGGCCCGCGGACGGGACCGGGCGGCGTCGTCCGGGGAAACGGCGTCTGGAGAAACGGTGGAAACTCGCGCCACAGCGCGCGGAGAGGACGAGCACCACGTGTCAGACAGCGATCAGATGTCCCTTTTCGGGGCGGCAGCGGACCTGCCTCCGGCGTACCCGGACCGGGCGGCGTGGGGCACCGCACCCAAGCTCCGTGCGTGGCAGGCGGAGGCCATCCAGCGCTACGAGCAGGCTCAGCCGCGGGACTTCATGGCCGTGGCGACCCCCGGTGCCGGCAAGACCACGTTCGCACTCACCGTGGCCAAGAAGCTGCACGACGCCGGCGTGGTCCAGCGCGTGACCGTGGTGACCCCCACCGAGCACCTCAAGCGCCAGTGGGCCGATGCCGCCGCACGCGTGGGGCTCGCGATCGACCCCAACTTCAAGAACGCGGACGGTCAGCACGGCCGCGGCTACATGGGCGCGGCCGTGACCTACGCGCAGGTGGCGAACAAACCGCTGCTGCACCGGGCCCGGACCGAGGCCGGACGCACGCTCGTGATCATGGACGAGATCCACCACGCGGGCGATGCGCTGTCCTGGGGCGACGGGCTGCGCGAGGCCTTCGAGCCGGCCACCCGCCGGCTCGCGCTCACCGGTACGCCCTTCCGCTCGGACACCTCACCCATCCCGTTCGTGCGCTACGAGGAGGACGGGGACGGCATCCGCCGCTCCACGGCGGACTACACGTACGGCTACGGCAACGCCCTGCAGGACCACGTGGTGCGCCCCGTGATCTTCATGGCCTACTCCGGGCAGATGCGCTGGCGCACCTCCGCGGGCGAGGAGATGGCCGCCCAGCTGGGGGAGGGGTTCACCAAGGACATCACGTCCCACGCGTGGCGCACGGCCCTGGACCCGCAGGGCCAGTGGATCCCGTCCGTGCTGCGCGCCGCGGACCAGCGCCTGACCCAGGTGCGCCGCACCGTGCCGGACGCCGGAGCGCTCGTGATCGCGACCGACCACCAGGACGCCAAGGCCTACGCCGAGCAGCTGCACGCCCTTACGGGGGAGCGGCCCACCGTGGTGCTCTCCGACGACAAGGCCGCGTCCAACAAGATCGACCAGTTCTCGGAGTCGGACAAGCGCTGGATGGTGGCCGTGCGCATGGTCTCCGAGGGGGTGGACGTGCCCCGCCTCGCGGTGGGCGTCTACGCGACCTCCACGTCCACGCCGCTGTTCTTCGCCCAGGCCGTGGGCCGCTTCGTGCGCGCCCGCAAGCGCGGGGAGACCGCCTCGGTGTTCCTGCCGTCGGTGCCCGTGCTCATGGCGCTCGCCAACTCCATGGAGGAGGAGCGGGACCACGCCCTCGACAAGCCCAAGAGCGTGCCCGACGTCGTGGACTTCGACCAGCCCATGGAAACCGGGTGGGACGACGACCTGCTGGAGGAGGCCAACAGGGAGGACCGGGCGTCGTCCGCGCTCGCTCAGGGCAACTTCCAAGCCCTGGACTCGGACGCGTCCTTCCACGGTGTGCTCTTCGACGGCGGAGCGTTCGGCGGCGGCGCCGCCGTGGGCTCGGAGGAGGAGGCCGAGTACCTCGGCATCCCCGGCCTGCTGGATCCCGAGCAGGTCTCGGAGCTGCTGCGGGAGCGCCAGTCGCGCTCGGCGCAGCGGCAGGGCGGCGGCACGGCCCCCCAGCAGCCCGCGGTCCCGGACCACCGGCGGCTCAAGGACCTGCGGGCACAGCTGTCCAAGAATGTCTCGGCGTGGTCCGCGCGCACGGGCACCCCGCACGGTGTGATCCACAACGAGCTGCGCTCCAAGTGCGGCGGTCCGCCCGTGGCCCAGGCGTCGGAGGAGCAGCTGAACGCGCGCCTCGCGATGCTGCAGCGCTGGTTCATCGGCCGCAAGTAGTCACTGCGCACGACGCCGCACGGCCGGGTCCTCGACGCCCCGCGCGCCATCCGGCGGGCGCTTGGCCCCTGGCTGGCTCGCGCGGACGCGCCCGGGAGCGCCTCCCGATCCGAGCCGGTTCCCTTCCCACGCCGAGCTGCGGCCCACTGGGCCACGGCTGGCAGGGACACGTCATGTCAGGTCGGTGACGACCTCCACGCCCACGTCCTCCAGCTCCGCGACGGCGCGCTGGCCGCCTTCCGCTGAGACAGGCGCCGTGAGCGGCAGCAGCAGCCGGGTCTCGTAGCCGGCATCCATGGCATCTCGCGCGGTGGCCAGCACGCAGTGGTCCAGGGCGAGCCCCACCACGTCCACGGCCTCGACGTCCCGCTCCCGGAGCCAGTCGTCCAGGCTCACACGGTCCTCGTCCGCGGTTTCCTCCGGCTCACCCATGGGAACGTCCACGTCCGGGGCGGACAGCCCCTCGAAACCCGAGTAGGCGGCGTCGTACGCGCCCTTGCGGAAGAACTCGGTGACGTGCTCGGTGTCGAAATCGGGGTGGGTCTCCGCGCCGGGGGTGTCTGCCACGCAGTGCACGGGCCAGCTCGTGGCGAAGTCCGGGGTGTCGCTGAAGTGCTCTCCCGGGTCCACGTGCCAGTCCTGGGTGGCGGCCACGGCCACGTAGTCCGCGTGGTGGTCCTCGAGGTGCTCGGAGATCCCGGCGGCGACGGCGGACCCGCCGGCCACGGCCAGGCTGCCGCCCTCGCAGAAGTCGTTCTGGACGTCGACGATCAGCAGTGCAGTGCGCACGGTGTCCTCCCTGCTCAGTGAGCGGTTCCTGGTTCGATGACGGTGGGGATCACGGGCTCGCCCTCGGAGAGCCTGCGTGCCGCCCGCGGCAGCTCCGCCACGGACTCGGCGTGGCGCCGTCGGGCCCGCTGCACACCCTCGGGGCCGGTGAAGCCGTCGTGCAGCTCCCCGCCGGTGACGTAGTCCACGAGGAGGGGACGGTCGTCGCCGTCGTCGTGGGGCTCGTGGGAGATGCCCACGAGCTCTTGGGTGGCCACGCCCTCGGCGCTGCGGCGCCGCAGAGCGTACTTCTCGCCGCCCACGGAGGCCTTGCCCGAGGAGGCCTTGGCCACCGGTTCCATGGTGCCCGAGGTGCCCTCCCGCGAGACGAGCTTGTAGACCATGGACGAGGTGGGCGCACCCGATCCCGTGACCAGGCGGGTGCCCACGCCGTACGAGTCCACGGGCGCGGCGCGCAGGGCGGCGATCGCGTACTCGTCCAGGTCGCTCGTCACCGTGATGCGGGTGTTGGGGTTGCCGAGCTTGTCGAGCAGCGCACGCACCGACGCCGCCTGGGTCACCAGGTCGCCCGAGTCCAGACGCACTCCGCCGAGGTCCGGACCGGCGATGTCCACGGCGAGGCGGACGGCCCGCTCGACGTCGTACGTGTCCACCAGCAGGGTGGTGGACACGCCCAGGGCGTCCAGCTGGGCCCGGAAGGCCTGCTCCTCGGAGTCGTGCAGCAGGGTGAAGGAGTGGGCGGCGGTGCCCACGGTCCGCACACCGTAGCGGTAGCCCGCCTCCAGGTTGGACGTGGACTCGAAACCGGCCACCACGGCGGCGCGGGCGGCGGCCACGGCAGCCTGCTCGTGGGCGCGGCGTGAACCCATCTCGATGCACGGCCGGTCCCCGGCAGCGCCCACCATGCGGGACGCGGCCGAGGCCACGGCGGAGTCGTAGTTGAGCACGGACAGTATGTAGGTCTCCAGGACGCACGCCTCCGCGAAGGAGGACTCCACGCTCAGCAGCGGGGAGTGGGGGAAGTAGGTCTCGCCCTCCGCGTAGCCGCGGATCTGGCCCGTGAAACGGAAGTTCTCCAGGTAGGCCACGGTGGCGGCGTCCACCACGCCGGTGTCCCGCAGGAAGCGCAGCTGCTCATCCGTGAAACGGAACTGCTCCAGGCCCTCCAGGACGCGCCCCACCCCGGCGAAGACCCCGTAGCGCCGACCGTGCGGCAGGCGGCGGGTGAAGACCTCGAACACGCTGCGGCGTGAAGCCGTGCCCGCTCGGAGGGCTGCCTGCAGCATGGTCAGCTCGTAGTGGTCCGTCAGCAGGGACGTGGCCTGCGGGTGCCAGGAATAGCTGTGCTCGTTCACCCTGCCAGCCTAGTGGGGCGCTCGCCGTGCGCACATCACCACGCCCCCGGCTACCATGGAAACGATGCTCACTTACCAGTTCCGGGGCCGTGTCCCCGCCCCCGCCGTGCTCATGAGTGCCGCGCCCGCGGAGTCCCCGCAGCTCACGCAGGAGGAGCAGGCGCTCACCGCCGTGAACGTCCCGTGGAACGTGGTGGTCTGGGACGATCCCGTGAACCTCATGAGCTACGTGGTGTACGTCTTCCGCTCGCACTTCGGGTTCACGGACGCCAAGGCCCGCACGCTCATGCTCGAGGTCCACCACCAGGGCCGGTCGATCGTGTTCACCGGCTCCCTGGAAGAGGCCGAGGCCCACGTGGGCGCACTGCACGGCTACGGCCTGTGGGCCACCTACGAGAAGGCGGGGGAGAACTGATGGCGCGCGGGTTCAAACGCACGCGCAAGGGCATCGTGGGCCGCTTCGAGGCCCCCGAGGTGCGTCTGCTGCAGAAGCTGTTCTCGGACGTGGCAGAGACGCTCGCGCCCGAGCCGCGCGACACGGACGACCCCCTGGAGGCGCTCGTGGGCTGGGACGAGGACGTGGCCGAGCCCACGGACCCCGCGCTGCGCAGACTGCTGCCCGCGGCGTCGTCGGACCCCGAGCAGGCCGCGGAGTTCCGCAGGCTCACGGACCGCTCGCTGCGCGAACGCCGGATCGCGGCACTGCGGGCGTCCTCGCTCGCCCTGGAGTCCGATCCCGTGGTGCTGACCACGGAACAGGCGCAGGACGTTGCACGCGCACTCAACGACGTCCGCCTGGTGCTCGCGTCCCGGCTGGGGATCGACTCCCCGCAGGACGCCGAGCGGGTGGCGGAGCTCACGGACTTCGGGACGGCGCAGACCGTGGAGCAGTACATGGGCGTGGTGTACAACTTCGTCTCGTGGCTGCAGGAGACGCTCATGGACGCGCTGCTGAAGACCCTCCCGTCCTCGTGACGCGGGATCGGAAGCACGCTTCGTCTCATGTTCGAGGTGCTCACCCGGACGCACTACAGTTTTCCGTTATGCAGGCTGAGCACCGTTCTCCCACCGGTCCGAACCCCAACTCGCCCATCGGGGTGTTCGACTCCGGAGTGGGCGGTCTCACGGTGGCCCGGTCCATCATCGACCAGCTGCCCAACGAGGAGATCCTCTACGTGGGGGACACCGCCCACGGCCCGTACGGTCCGCTGCCCATCGCCCAGGTGCGTTCGAACGCGCTGCGGATCATGGACGACCTCGTGGACTCAGGGGTCAAGCTGCTCGTGATCGCGTGCAACACCGCGTCCGCCGCGGTGCTGCGCGACGCGCGCGAACGCTACACGCGGGGGTACGACATCCCGGTCACCGAGGTCATCCAGCCCGCCGTGCGCCGCGCCGTGGCCACCACCCGCACCGGGCGCGTGGGCGTGATCGGCACCGAGGCCACCATCGGGTCCCGCGCGTACGACGACACGTTCGCGGCGGCACCCCAGCTGGACATCACCTCGGTGGCGTGCCCCGAGTTCGTGGAGTACGTGGAGCGCGGGGTCACCTCCGGTCCGGAGCTGCTGCGCACCGCCCAGGAGTACCTGCAGCCGCTCAAGGACGCCCAGGTGGACACCCTCGTGCTCGGCTGCACGCACTACCCGCTGCTCACCGCGGTGATCTCCTACGTCATGGGGGAGAGCGTCAACCTGGTGTCCTCGGCTGAGGAGACCGCGCGGGACGTGTACCGCAGCCTGCTCGACAACGGCCTCGAGCGTGATCCCGCGCTGGCACCCCACCACGAGTTCCTGGCCACGGGCGACCCCGTGAGCTTCGAGGGACTGGCCCAGCGGTTCCTGGGCCCGGAGGTGCTCCGCGTCCGCCACACCTCGTCCGTAGCCGAGCAGTACCCCACCGGCTCCCTCTCCACGATCCACCCGGCTCAGCGCTGAGTCGGCAGCAGAAAGGTCGCAACTCCATGATCCTCACCGTGGTCGGCAACTCGGGCAGCTTCCCGGGCCCGGACTCCCCGGCGTCCTGCTACCTGGTGTCGGGGGAGGACGCGGACGGACGGACCTGGCGGATCGTGCTGGACATGGGCAACGGCGCCCTGGGCACGCTGCAGCGCTACATCGACCTGCACGAGATCGACGCGATCATGCTCTCCCACCTTCACCCGGACCACTGCGTGGACGTGGGCGGTCTGCACGTGGCGGTCAAGTGGGATCCCCGTGGCTGGAACGCAGGGACCATCCCCCTCTACGGGCCCTCCGCGACGCACACCTACCTGAACCAGCTGCACATGCTGCCCCCGGAGCACTCCATGGCCACGGAGTTCGACTTCCACGTGTGGCAGCCCCGGCAGCCCGTGACGGTGGGCCCGTTCACGGTGACCCCGTTCCCCGTCAACCACCCGTGCCCCGAGCCGTTCG
Organism: Kocuria sp. HMSC066H03; assembly: GCF_001812045.1. Lineage (NCBI taxonomy): Bacteria > Bacillati > Actinomycetota > Actinomycetes > Micrococcales > Micrococcaceae > Kocuria > Kocuria sp. HMSC066H03. Next base: position 656,125 of record NZ_KV807509.1, on the reverse strand, counting down.
CCCTGCGGGTCGAGCACCGGGGTCCGGAGGGTGTGGAGGTGCTCACCTACTCCGGGGACACCGATTCCTGCGAAGAGCTCGTGGTGGCGGCCAGGGACGCTGACGTGTTCCTGTGCGAGGCCGCCTACGAAGAGGGACGCGAGGACCACCTGCGGGGGATCCACCTCACGGGCCGGCGCGCGGGCCGGACGGCCGCGGAGGCGGGAGCGCGGCGTCTGCTGCTCACGCACCTGCCCGTGTGGAACGACCCGCGCACGGCAGAGGCGGAGGCGTGCGAGGCCTTCGACGGGCCGGTCTCCGTGGCGCGGCCGGCCAGGAGCTACCGCGTGTCCGGCCCGACCGACCGGTCGTTCGATGCGTTGGCACGCGCCGGGGCCGACGACTAGGCTGATCCGCATGACTGCGCCTACCGATCCGGCACGATCCACCGCGAACTCCACGGGCCAGGGCGAGCGCTCGACCACGGACGTGGTCCGCGCCGACGGGCGCACGGTGGCGGAGCTGAGGCCCATCACGATCACCCGGGGCTGGTCCGAGCAGGCGGAGGGCTCCGCGCTGATCGAGTTCGGAGGCACCCGTGTGCTGTGCACCGCCTCGCTCACGGAGGGCGTGCCCCGCTGGCTCAAGGGAGAGGGGCGCGGCTGGGTGACCGCAGAATACGCGATGCTCCCGCGCGCCACCTCCACCCGGTCCGCGCGAGAGTCCGTCAAGGGCAAGATCGGCGGGCGGACCCACGAGATCTCCCGGCTGATCGGGCGCTCGCTGCGCTCCATCATCGACCTCGAGGCACTCGGCGAGAACACCGTGGTGCTCGACTGCGACGTCCTGCAGGCCGACGGCGGAACCCGCACCGCCTCCATCACGGGTGCCTACGTGGCGCTCGCGGAGGCCATCAACTGGGCCCACGACAACGGCGTGCTCAAGCGCCGCGTGAACCCCCTCACCGACTCGGTGGCGGCGGTGTCCGTGGGCATCATCGACGGCGTCCCCATGCTGGACCTGCCCTACGTGGAGGACGTCCGCGCGGAGACCGACATGAACGTGGTCGTCACCGGCTCCGGCGACTTCGTGGAGGTGCAGGGCACCGCCGAGGGTGTCCCGTTCCGCCGCGACGAGCTGGATGCGCTGCTGGACCTGGCGGTTGCCGGGTGCGCCCAGCTCGCCGAGATCCAGCGCGAGACCCTGGAGAGCACCCGTGGTCGGTGAGGTCCCCGGCGCCCGCGTGGTGCTGGCCACCCACAACCAGGGCAAGGTGCGCGAACTGCGCGCCATGCTCGCCGCCGCGGGTCTCAGTGACCCGGAGCTTGTGGTGGACGCCGGCACGGCCGGGCTGGGCGACGTCCTGGAGACCGGCGTGACGTTCCAGCAGAACGCGCTGCTGAAGGCGCGTGCCGCGGCCGCGGAGTCCGGCCTCGTGGCGCTCGCCGACGACTCCGGACTGGCCGTGGACGTCATGGGAGGATCCCCAGGGATCTTCTCCGCGCGCTGGGCCGGGCAGCACGGCGACGACGCCGCGAACCTCCGTCTCCTTCTCGCCCAGCTCGGGGACATCGCCCCCGAGCACCGCGGCGCTCGTTTCGTGTGCGCGGCCGCTCTCGTGGACCCCCGTGACGGCACCGAGCACGTGGTCACGGGAGAGCTGCCGGGAAGGATCCTCCTGGGTCCGGTGGGCGAGAACGGATTCGGCTACGATCCGGTCTTCGCGCCCGAGGGGGAGGGCGGCGCGAGCTGCGCCCAACTCGGTGCAGAGCACAAGAACCGCATCAGTCACCGCGGCCGGGCCATGGCGGCGATGCTGCCCCACCTGCTGCGCGTCCTGGGCCACGAGGAGCGCGCAGCCGCACCCGTTCCGGGTGCCTCGCCCGAATCGGAGCCCGAGGCCTGACCATGACCTTCGCCTGCGGACACCTCCCCTTCGCCAACGCCGTGGAAGCGGTTCTGGCGGAGGCCGGTGTCTCCGTGGAGCGCTCCGACTGGGAGCTGCACGCGGGCGGCTCGGCGCACATCGTGGTCAACGCGGGCCACATGATGAGTGTGCGCATCGCCAAGAACCCCACCTCCGGTGAGAACGTCCGGCGTCGGACGCGGGCGCTGTCCAAGCTGCCGGAGTTCGACTTCACTGTGCCCCGACCACTGACGCCGGTGATCCAGGACGGCCGCTACACGGCCGTCGGAATGACGTGGATCCCCGGGGCACCCCGGGCTCCGGGACCCGTGGACCCCCGTCAGCTGCGCAGAGTGCTGGAACAGATCGGCCGCGCGGACGCCCGGGCCGCCGAGCCGTGGCTCGACCGCCCCGGGCAGCACTGGGGCGGGCACCGGCGTCGCCACGTCCTGCTGGAGCAGGTGCTTCCCCGGCTGCTGCCACGCAGCAGGGACCGGGCGCTGCACGCCATCGAGGACCTCGTGGCGCTCGAGAACGTGACGCCCCAGCTCGTCCACGGGGACCTCATGGGCTCCAACATGCTGTGGCAGGGGGAGCACCTGGTGGGCGTCATCGACTGGGACCACGCGTGCCTGAGCGACCCCGCGTACGACATTGCCTCCCTGGGACTGTGGTTCGGCTGGCCCAGCGTGCGCGACGCCACGGACGAGGTCGGCTACGAACGGGCGCGCCTGCACGCCCGGATCTTCCCGCTGCAGGCCGTGGCCTACGCGCTGCACCACGAGCTCGACGCCGCCCAGGTCCGCCAGGCGGTCGAGAAGGCGGACGCCTGGTACGAGTCGCGCGCCGTGGCGGCCGTCTGAGCCACCCTCATCGTGTCGGAGTGGGGCCGTACGCTCACAGCGTGTCCGTCAGCTTCACCGCCATCGACTTCGAAACCGCCAACCGCAGCCTCGCCTCGGCCTGTGCCCTGGGAGTGGTGCGCGTCCGGGACGGTCGGGTGGTCGACACCCGGTACTCCCTCATCCGGCCTCCCGCGGGCCACGACGGTTTCGAACGGGGCAACGTGCGCATCCACGGGATTCAGCCCGCGGACGTGGCGGACGCCCCCACGTTCGACCAGCTCTGGGACTGGATGTGCGACAACATCTCCCCGGAGGACCCGGACTCCGTCCTGGTGGCCCACAACGCGGTGTTCGACACCGGTGTCATCAAGGCCGCCAACAGCGCGTGCGGGGGTGCATCCCGGGTCTGGGACTACGCCTGCACCCTGAGGCTGGCGCGGGCGGCGTACACGCTGCGCTCGTACTCCCTCCCGAACGCCTCGCGCGCGGCCGGGGCGGAGGTGCGTGATCACCACAACGCCCTGAGCGACTCCCTTGCCTGCGCCGGTATCGTGCTGGACCTCGCCCGACGCAGCGGGGCGGAGAGCATGGCGGAACTGGTGTCTCACTACGGCGTGCGGATGCAGCGCGCGGACCTGTAGCCGGTTCGGGCGCGCCCTTCCACGTCGCCTGACCACTGCGACCCGCCGGGCACCCCTGGTGCGATCCACTCGGAGGCCTCAGCCCCGGCCTGCCACGATCACCACGGGGTCAGGCGCACCAGCGGGAGATCCACTCGTCGGCCAGCGCCAGGAGATCGGCCCGGGTGGCATCACGAGCGGACGTCCCTGGTGCTTCGGGGGCGGCCGGATCCGTGCCGCTGAGCCCCCACATGGCAGCGGCCACCGTGGTGGCCACGGCACGGGCCGCGGTGTGGACCGGGGTGTCCCCGGGCAGCGCCGCAGAGGCGCGTCGAGCGGCGTCGTCCCCCGGAGTGGCTGAGGCCGGGGACTGCGAGGAGGCGGCGTCCGCCAGTGCGGCAAGTCCTAGAGCCAGGGCCGTCGACGCCGCGTGCTCGCCTCGTACGGCGAGATCCGGTGCCGCGGCCAGCAGCTCGCGCCGTGAGTCCGGTTCCGTGCACTGCGCCAGCAGCTCGAGGGTGCGGGGTGCGGGGCGGGTGACGACGGCGCACACCCGAGCGGTCTCGGCCAGCACGTCTTTCACGGTGGCACCGGTCTCTGCCGCGCGGGCGGCGGCGTGGACCGCGAGGGCCATGCCCACGGCGGCGGTCTGCGCCTCCGGGCTGCCGTGGGTGATGGCGGCCGAATCCACGGCGAGAGCCACGAGGGTCTTCCACCCGATGGTGGGGACCATGCCGTAAGGAGCCGTGCGCGCGAGAACCTCGGGGCTGTCCGCGGCGGGAAGCACAGGTCGCACGACCTCTCCGAGCGAGCCGGTGGCCAGCGCGTCGAAGGAGTCGCCGGAGTGCTCTCCCGGGGCGGCGAGGACTGGATGGTGGCGGTCCAGGTCGTCGGATGGCGGGTGCGGGGCGTGGTCGGGCAGCTGCGCGCCGTTGGTCACGGCCCACCGGAGGTAGGACAGCCAGGCGCACGCGGTGGGGTCTGCACTCTGGCCGTCGTTGGCCCAGCCCGCCACCTCGTCCAGCGCGGCCACCGTGCGTGCGGCGAGCTGCGTGGCCTGGTCGGGCCGGTCCGTGCCCGCGGCGATCCACGGCGCGAGAACCACTCCGCGGACCAGGTCCGGGTACCGGTGCGACGTCGCGTCCAGTCCTTGGTCTCGTGCCAGCAGCTCGGGTGTGTTCTCGATGGTCATGGGACCAGTCTAGGAAGACTCGCCGGTGTGATGACCATGAGGGCATGGCGAGCACACGAACACCGCAGACACACGGCCCCGGCGGGCAGGAGGACGAGGTGGTCTCTCACCCTGGCGAGGTGCCGCGGGCTTGGAGGCGTCCCAAAGGTCAGCGGGAGGCCCCGGGACAGCCCACCCCGGCGGGATTCACCCGGCAGTCGTCCGCAACGTTGTGCACGGTGGCACGCCAGACGCTCAGCTGCACGGGGGCGGAGGCCACTTGGTTGTATCCCGCCACGGGCTGCCACCCCGTCCCCGCGATGTTGTACTCACCGTAGAACCAGGTGGTGAGGGTGACCGAGTAGTCACCGGTTGAGGTGTACACGTGCGAGGTGTCCGTGGGAGTGTCCCACGCACCCTCCGGCAGGGGAGCACCGGTGAGGGGAGTGGGGCCCAGGGACGCCCCGTCCCCGTAGTTCCAGGTGTACTGGGCGGGGTAGGCGCGCACCGACACGGGGTAGCCACCCAGGGTGGTCTCGAACGTCTGAGGCTGCGCCACGGCGTAGACATTCGTGTTCATGTTCTTCAAGGTGTCCGGGGCGGGCTGCACGTGGTTCTCCGCCGGAGCCACCGCGAGGCGCTGGAAGTCCTGAAGGGTGAACGTGGGCAGTGGCACGTAGCCGTCGTCTCCCGCGCCGTCGGCCTGGGCATCAGAAACGCACATCTGAGTGCCTCGAGGTGAACGCGCGCCGTCCGATGCCCCGCCCACGACGATGTCCATGGACACCCCGGTCTGGCCGGAATCGTCCGTGCACTCCTGCTGGGCCCGGCAGCTGCGCAGGGCGGCGCCCTTGTCGCCGGTGCAGGGATCCTGGAGGCCGTAGACCGTCTTGTTCTTGGCGGTGTCCATCATGCGGGCGTTGAAGAAGATGGAGTCGTCGTCGGACATCAACCGGTCGCGGAGAGCCTTTTGAAAGGACGGATCGGTGTCGGGGTTCCATGCTGCAGCAGACCCGGACCCCTCACCTCGGGCGATATTGCCTCGTGATTGTCCACGTCCGCCCATCCCAGAAGGGCCCCCGAACTGCTCCGAAACCTTTAGGTCGATTGTCTGGCCAGAGGCATTCGCGGAAGATTCGAGTTCACCCCCTGAATTTGCCGCGCCAAAGCCCGTGGGTTTATCCGCTTCATCCGCAGCGGAGGCTGGCGAGACAGTCATGCATGACAAAAGAAGTAGGCCGGTTGCAAGGATTGCACTAGGTGGCCGCATCAGAGGGAGCCCCTCGGCGAGGCGGTAAGGTATTTCCACGACCCGCTCTCATAGTAAATGTACGAATCGAATTTATCGTCAAGCTCGAACGGATGCTGGCGTTCCGAGACAGTGTTCTCTTCCAGGACAATCATTCCCGAGCTGGTTATGGATACTGGTAAGTTATACCCACCATCCAGCCGTTTTTCGAACGCCCCAGGAGATATCGTTTCGGTCTCGAACCCCCCGGCCGCCCAACCACCCTTGGAATAGATGCGATCAAAGTGATCAAACTGTTCCGTACACTTCGCACAATCAGGGGATGTTACTTCTCGTATTTGTGAGGTGTCTCCGGTCTGAATGGAATACCACTGCGCGTCCGCCCGGTAGTTGAGGAAGGCCTGCGCGCCCGCCTCAGTCTCCTCCTTTGCCTCGGGGGGCATGACCGGCTTCGGTACGTTGCGTGCGGGGTGCTCCAGCGTGGCGGGCTCGTAGTCGTCTGGCACCTTCTGCCCAGTGGCCAGGACGGTGGGCTCCTCGGGCCGCCAGTCCTCGGGCAGGGCCGCGTTGCTCGATTTCGTGGGGGTGGCTGTGCTTGTCGGCTTCGCGGAACCGGTGTCGGTTCTTTCCGGTGAGGGTGACGCGGAGGAGGACGTCTCAGCGGCCTGGGTGTCGGCGGTGTTGTCCTGCGGGCTGGCCCCGCAACCCCCCAGGACGAGGATGCCGAGGCCCACCAGGGCCAGAGTCCGCGCTCGCGTTCGTGCCGTACCCGTGTGCAGCATCTTTCACGCACTCTCCCTGTTGTCGTTGTCGAATCGGTGTGATGCACCTGACAATCACCAGAGCATAGGGTGAAGACTGCCGCCGCGGGAGTGGTCGGCGAGCAAATGTGGACAACTCCAATGATGCAGATGCACGACTGCACGTCAGGGGGGGTGTGACGCCCCGCCCGTGCCTGAATGGGTCTCGACGTGGCCGCAGACGTCCGGGCGCGGTTCATGAGAAATCACGGAGAACGCAGGGTCCGACCCGGTGCACGTGGGCGCGATGCCGTCGACCCGGAGCGGGACACGGGCGCGCCATGCGTGAGAGCCCTTATGAGTGTCTGAGACCCCCGTTACGTTTGATGCATGCTGATACTGCACACCTCCGACTGGCACCTTGGCCGGACGTTTCACGGGGTCGACATTCTCGACGTCCAGCGGCGGGCGATGTCCGAGATCGTGCAGTGGGTGAAAGAGCGGGGGGTGGCCGTGGTTCTGGTCTCAGGGGACGTCTACGACCGGGCTCAACCACGCACGGAGGTGGTCGAGCTGCTCAACGCCACCCTCGGAGGGATTCGTGCGGCGGGGGCGCAGGTGGTGCTCACGAGCGGCAACCACGATTCTCCGGCGCGGCTCGGATTCGGGGCAGAAATCATGGCTCACGGCGGTGTGCACCTCCTGACATCCGTGGCTGGAGCAGAGCGGCCCGTGGTGTTCCGCCAGAGGAACGGCTCGGTGACAGCGGAACGAGCGCCGTCCGTCGCCCTGAAAGACGCGGGAGATCACGGGGATACTCACGAGGACGCCGTGGCGGTGTACGGCATCCCGTACCTGGAACCCCGGGCCGTGGCGCCGTTGCTCGATTGCCCTCCAACGCACCAGGCAGTCCTCGGTGCGGTGGCCCAGGGCATTGCCGTGGACAAACGGACCAGGGCTGGCATCCCCAGCGTGGTGATGGCGCACGCCTTCGTCACGGGCGCCGAACCCACGGACTCGGAACGAGTGGTGGACTCCGGGGGGTTGGGCACCGTGTCCGCCGAGGTCTTCGCCGAACACGACTACACCGCACTGGGACACGTCCACCGGAGGCAGCGGGTCACGGACACCGTGCGCTACAGCGGTTCTCCGGTGGCCTACTCCTTCTCGGAGGCGTCCCACACCAAGGGTGCGTGGCTGGTGGACATCGGCGCCCCGGGGGTGAGGAAGGTCGAGGAACTCGAGCACGAAGCCGGACTTCGCCTCGCGCGACTGCGTGGACCTCTGGACACGCTGCTTTCCGCCCCGGAAAACGCCGCCGCGCAGGATGCGTGGTGCCAGGTGGTTCTCACGGATCCCGAACGGCCGGCGGTCGCGATGGAGCGCGTCCGCACGCGCTTCCCCCGCACGGTGGAACTGCGCTGGGAGCCCGAGGGAGGACGCAGCCTGTCGCCGCGCAGGTACAGCGCCCAGGTGGCGGAGGCGGCCAGCCCTGAGGAACTGTGCGCCAGGTTCTACGACCACGTCCGGCACCGCGGACTGTCACCAGAAGAGGCCCAGGATGTGCACGATGTCGTGGCATCGGTGGCGGGCGCAGGGGCGCAGAGATGAAGCTGCACCGGATGGAGATCACCGCCTTCGGGCCTTTTGCGGGTCATGAATCCGTGGACTTCGAGGCGCTCAACGCCGCCGGCGTGTTCCTTCTCAACGGGGAGACGGGCTCCGGAAAGACGAGTGTCCTGGATGCCATCTGCTTCGCGTTGTACGGCACCGGCCCCACTACCGCGGCCAAGGGTGGCCGCAAGGCCGGGCACAGCGACCACGCGGATCCGCACACTGCGCCTCGCGTGGAGCTGGAGTTCACGGCCAGCGGCCGTCGCTGGCACGTGAGCAGGACTCCCGCGTGGCGGGAGCCGTCCACCCGGGCGGCGTCGGGGTGGAGCGAACGGCACGCCACGGTGCTGCTGCGCGAGCTCGTGGACGGAGAATGGTCGGAACGGGGGTACCGCCCGGATGACGTGGGGCAGATGATCCACCACGCGATCGGACTGGACCGAGAGCAGTTCACCCAGGTGATGATGCTGCCCCAGGGCAAGTTCGCCCGTTTCCTGCAGGCGGGCTCCAAGGACCGGGAGGAGCTGCTGGAGACCCTGTTCGGAACGGATGTCTACGCGCGGATCCAGGACGAGCTCAAGGTGCGCGCTGACAGTGCACGGGCGGATCTGCGCGAGGCGGAAGCGGAGGCTGAGCGCACCCACGACCAGCTCGAGCGGTTCCGTGATCGGGTGGCGCTCGTGGTTGAGCACCTGCCCTCGGACGCCCAGGAAAACGTCCCCGGACATGCGGACGGGGCGTTGGCGGAGGGGCTCTTTGGTGGAAACAGGCGGGCAACCACCGGGATGGCCGACGCTCCGCGGGACGGCGGGCGAACTCCCGCACCCGGGACGTTCCCGGCCGACGGCGCTCCGACCGCCGAGGACGACACGGCCGAGGTGCGCTGGGGTCACCTCCAGGCATCCTGCCGTCTGGTGGAGGACACCCTGACCACTGCGCGGTCCCAAGCAGCCGAGGACCACGCGGCGGCCCAGCAGCAACTGGCCCAGCTGCAGCGCACCCAAGAGCAGGCGGGGCGGTATGCCCGGCTGGAACACCAGCGGATGGAACTTGCGCAGGACGCCGATCGGGCCGAGACCACAGTGGCCCGGCTGCGGGACCACCAGGCCGCGTCGGGTCTGCGGGAGATGATCACCGGCGCGCAAGAGGCTGTGGCCACGGTCAGCGCCGCGGCGGCGCGCGTCACGGGGCTTCGGGAGGGCCTTGCGGTCAGCAGCGCGTCGGGAACGACAGCCCGCCGGGTCCTGGGGGATGCGGCCACGCTGCTGGACGAGCAGCTCGACCGCGGGGAGTTCTCCTCCGAGCTGCGAGATGCCGTTGTGGCCGCCCGAGAGACCGCGCGCGCTCTGGTCGAGCGTGCAGAGGCCGTGCAGCGCGAGCACCAGGACATGCTGGCGCAGCAGGAACGGCTCACTGCCCTCGAAACCGAAGAGCACCGTGTGCGCGAGGGTCTGGGCGCGGCACGGACCGAGCTGGCGAAGTCCGAACAGGCTCACAGCGCGCTCCTGGCGGGGGTCAAGGACGAGGCACTTGTTCGAGACCGGGCCCGCGCCTGCCGGGACGCGGTGGCGGCGAGCCGTGAGTACGCGCAGGCACGCTCCGTGGAGGAGCGGTGCCGGAGCGCCTACGAACGGGACGAGAAGTCCCGGCGCGTCGCGGCGCTGCGCGTGGAGGAGCTGGAGGGGCAGCGCTATGCCCGGGCGGCGGCGTCGTTGGCCGAGGAGCTCAGCACCGGGCACCCCTGCCCCGTCTGCGGGTCCACCGAGCATCCGGAACCGGCGAGCGCCACCTCCGGGGAGGACGTCAGCGCCGAGGTCCTGGACAGAGCTCGAGCTGCCAGGGAAGGCGCTCAGGCGGCGGCGGACCGTTCACACGCCGCGTGGCAGGACGCGCGGGACACCGCATCGCAGGCGCTGGCGCGCGGGGCGGATCCGGATCTCGAGGCGGTCGTGCAGAGGGCAGGCGCTGCCGAGGCCGCAGAAGCTGAGCTGGACGCGCGGCTGTCGGAGCTGGAACGCACCGCCACCACTCTGGCCTCGACCCGAGACCGGGTCGCGCAGTGCGAGGCGGCGCTTGCCCGGAAGGTGGCGGACGTGACAGCTGCCAGGACTCGGGTGGAGGCCATGGCGGAGCACGACGAGCAGGAACGGGCTCACCTGGCTGCCAGCCTGCGGGGTTTTCCCTCGGCAGCCTCCTTCCTGGAGAGCGCGGAGTCTCTGTCGGACACCGTTGAGGTATGGGACACCGAGCACCGCGTGCTGGAACGCGCGCGTCACGAGGCCCAGTCCGCCGAACGCGCGGTGGAGAAGGCCCTGGAGGCCTCGCCGTTCGCGTCGGAGGACGCGGTGCTGCGAGCCATCCTGGAGGATCGCGATGCCGCTGAGCTCACAGCATGGCACGAGAAGTGGACGCGTGACGTTGCGCGGGTCGAGGCCGAACTCGCGACCCAGGACATGCAACGGGCCGCGCGGCTCTCCGAGGAGGACCGTGCGCAGCTCACGGACCACGCGATGGAACGGGCTGCGGCCCGGTGCCGAGACCTGGAGGAGCTGCGTGACCGGCTCACCCAGCAACTCGGGGGCTTGCACGCGCTGCGCCGCGATCTCGACGCCGCTGCGGCTGACGTGCCGGCGCAGGAGGCCGCGCACCGGATGGCACGGGAGAGAGCGGAACGTCTGGGCGGACTGGCGGACGTCGCCACCGCCACCTCCTCCGAGAACACGCTGCGCATGACACTGACCTCGTTCGTGCTCGCGGCGAAGCTCGAGCACGTGGCGGCGGTCGCGTCCGAACACCTCTCCCGCATGTCCTCCGGTCGATTCACCCTGGTTCACACGGACCAGACCCGCGGTGGTGGCAAGTCGGGGCTCGGACTGGAGATCGACGACTCCTGGACCGGGGCGCGCCGAGGAACCGAGACACTCTCCGGTGGTGAATCCTTCTTCACCTCTCTGGCGCTGGCTCTGGCCCTGGCCGATGTGGTGCGAGCAGAAGCCGGCGGTCAGGAGATCGACACGCTCTTCGTGGACGAGGGCTTCGGGTCCCTCGACGAGCAGACCCTCGAACAGGTCCTCGAGACTCTGGACGGGCTGCGCCGCGACGGCCGCGTGATCGGTGTGGTCTCCCACGTGAGCGAGATGAAGCAGCGCATCGACACCCAGCTGGTCGTGACCAAGACCCCCCAGGGTTCGCACCTGGCGGTCACAGCCGGCCCCCTGCCCGCCCAGTAGGCTGGCGGCGTGACCTCTCTGACCTCGCGCGCCGCCCTCCAGCGCCCCTCCGGTGCCCCGACTCCGCGGGAGCGCTGGGGGCGCAGCGACCGTCAGCTCAGCGCCATCACTCTGCTGCTGCGCCTGCCCCAGGTCATGGCCCCTCTGGGCGTCCTGACCTGGCTTGCCGTCACCTCGTCCTCCGCGTGGGCCGCTGCGCTAGGTTCCGCAGCACTCTGCGCGGGCATGGCGGTGTGCGCCATGGGCATGGCGGTCTTCGCCACGGTGCGCTGGCGGCTGTGGATCCTGGCGGCCGTCGCGGTGATCCAGTGCGCGGTCATGTGGCAGCTGTCCCGGGTGGACATCACCACGGTGACGCCCTCGAGGGACGGGGCGCTGGAGTTCCTGCCCTTCTTCATTGCAGGCCTCTCCCTGGCACCCATGGGTCTCGCGGCGCGGCTCCGCTGGGCCTCGGTGTGCGAGGGGGAGGACCGTCCGCAGGCGTTTGGAGCCGCCATGCGGCGCGAATCGGTGAACGAGGCGCTCGCCACCGTCCTCGGTGCCGCCCTCACCGGGCTGCTCGCCGTGGTGACGGGCCCCTCATCCGTGCTGCAGGTCTCGGCGGTGCTGTCCGTGGTGTTCATGGCACTGTTCGTCCTGCACCCCTCTGCCCGGCACCCCCAGGCCAACATGCCGGTGAACCTCTGGTTCCGGGGATCGTGGTCGTGGCACCGGGAACAGGCCGCCGTCTTTCGGCTCCGGCACAGTGTGCTGTTCGGCATCGCGGCGTTGAACGCGCTGCTGGGCGCAGCCCAGGGGTGCCTGGCGGTCTACTCCGTGTCCCTGGACACGGTGGAGTCCATGGGTGTGATGTACGCGCTGCTGGGTTTCGGGGCCGCCGTGGGCTCAAGCCTCGCGGTGCGGTTCCGCCACAGGATCACGGCGTCCAACACGTGGGTGCTCGTGGCCACGGGTGCCCTGTTGACCACCATGCTGCTGTCCGGGCCCTCCGGGACCGTCGGCTACGCCATGGTGCTCATGACCGTGGGGTTCTTCTCCGGCCCGTGCCTGCTGGCGATCCACAGCTGCGCGGGGCAGGTGGACATGGCCCACGGCTACATGGGGCTCGTTGCACTCATGAACGTGGCCACGGGAGCGGCCACCGCGATCGGACTGATCGTGTGCACCTACCTGGGGGTGTACTTCGACTACATGACCGCGGCCATGATCCCCGTGGCCGCGGCCATGCTGCTGCTGGGCAGCGCTCTCGTCTTCAGCCACGGGTTGCGCCGCGCGCCCGGGACGGACCCCACGATCTGAGAGGATCTTTGGCCCACCGGTCCGTGGGGGAGAGGGTGGGGACAGAGGCCCTTGCGGAAGCGGCCCCGGAGACAGCAACTCGAGGGCCATGGGCCAGGAGGCAGCGGCTCCCGCAAAGCCGGGCCGGCCGACCTCGGGTCCGTCCGGGCACGCGGAGGGCCGTCGCCCAGCAGGACGACGGCCCTCCGCATGGAGTGCGGCGGGTCAGTGACCGCGCGCGATCCACTCGGGGAGGTGTGGCTTCTCGTCCCCGATGGTCGTGGAGTCACCGTGACCGGGGAGCACGAGTGTGCCCTCGGGCAGACTCAGCAGGCGCTCGTCGATCGACTCGATGATCGTGGGGAAGTCCGAGTAGGAGCGCCCCGTGGCCCCTGGCCCTCCCTGGAACAGGGTGTCGCCGGTGAAGAGCACCCCGTGGTCCCCGAGGTCCGGAGCATGGAAGACGACAGAACCGGGAGAGTGCCCGGGCGTGGCCAGCACGGTGAGTGCCACCGATCCCGCGAGGAGCTGCTGACCATCGGTGAGCGGCTCCGGAGCCGGGCCGTCGGGGTGCACCGCATGCCACAGCATGAGGTCCTCGTGGCTCATGAGCACGGGGGTCTCCCCGCCCAGGCGGTCCACGAACTGCCGCACGGCCTTGATGTGGTCGTCGTGCCCGTGGGTCAGCAGCACGTGGGTCACGGTGCGGTTCCCCACCGCCTCGAGCACGGCACCGGGGTCGTGGGCGGGGTCGACCACGGCGCACTCCGCCGCAGTGCCCACGATCCACACATTGTTCTCCACCTCCCACGAGCCGCCGTCGAGGTTGAAGGTCCCCTCGGTGACGCACTTCTCCACGGTCACGCCACCGCGGGGGTCGGTGAGCACGGTCTCGGGCTGCCGCGTCATCGGTCGAGCTCCACGACGGAGCGCAGGACCTTGCCGGAGGACATGGTCTCGAAGGCCTGGTCGACGTCGTCGAGCGCAATGCGCTCCGACACGAAGGCGTCGAGGTCCAGGCGCCCCAGGACGTACTGGTCCACGAGCATCGGGAAGTCCCTGGAGGGCAGCGTGTCCCCGTACCACGCGGACTTGATGGAGCCGCCGTGGGAGAACACCTCGTCCAGGGGCAGATCGACCGTGGTGCCCGGGTTCGGAACGCCCACGAGCACCACGCGCCCCGCGAGGTCCCGTGCCTGGAACGCCTGCATGAACGTGTCCGCGACCCCCACGGCGTCGATCACGAGGTCCGCACCGAACCCACCCGTGAGCTCGCGGATGCCCTCGACCGCGTCGGTGGTGCGCGAGTTGATCGTGTGGGTGGCGCCGAGGCGCTGCGCGGTCCGCAGCTTGTCGTCGTCCACGTCCACCGCGATGATCGTGGTGGCTCCCGCGAGCGCCGCCCCGGCGATCGCGGCCGTGCCCACGCCGCCGCAGCCGATCACGGCCACGGACTCGCCCCGCTGCACGGCGCCCGTGTTGATGGCGGCGCCGATTCCGGCGGTCACGCCGCAGCCCAGCAGCCCCACGGCCGCGTACTGCTCGTCCTCGAGGGGCGTGCCGATCGGCGTGCACTGACCGGCGGCCACCAGCGTCTTCTCCGCGAAGGCCCCGATGCCCAGGGCCGGTTCGAGGGTGGTGCCGTCCTCCAGGGTCATCTTCTGCGTGGCGTTGTGGGTGTCGAAGCAGTACCAGGGTTCACCCCTGCGGCACGCGCGGCACTCTCCGCAGACCGCGCGCCAGTTGAGGATCACGTGGTCGCCCACGGAGACCTCGGTGACGCCCTCGCCCACCGCGCTGACCACGCCGGTGGCCTCGTGCCCCAGCAGGTAGGGGAAGTCGTCTCCCACCCCGCCCACCTTGTAGTGCAGGTCCGTCTGGCACACGCCGCACGTGAGCACGTCCACCAGGGCCTCTCCCGGCCCCGGATCCGGAACCAGGATGGTCTCCACCGTGGCGGGCTCGTTCGCCGCCCGCACCACTACTCCCTTGACCTTGTGCATGCAGTTGCCTCCGTCGTGCTGCTCGGTTGCCTGTCGCTCCCAGTATGCGCGGTCCGCTCCGCGCCGCGCAGCCGCTCCGCGGGGATTCGCCGCGCGGTGAACACCACGGTGCTGTGCCGCGCAGGAACAGCTGACCACGACGACGCCGCCTACCCCCCCCCGGCCACGGATCCCGAGTGCGCGACGGGGCCCGCACGATCGTGTCGTGCGGGCCCCGGGGTGCCGATCGCCTGGGCGGTCGGGAGGGTGCGGGTCAGTCCTTCTCGGAGTAGTCCACGTGCTCGGTGTGCAGCCGGATCTTGCGACCCTCGGCCTCGAGCTTCTGCTCCTTGGTGCGCAGCTTCTTCACCTGGGTGGTGTCCCGCGGGGGGAGCTGGATGGTGCGCTCGGCACGGATGCCGCCCTGCAGCTGACGACCGCGTTCGAGCTCGGCGTCCACCTCGGCGCCGAAGAGCAGCGCGTTGTTCATGATCCAGAGCCCCAGCAGCAGGATGATCACGGAGCCGATCACTCCGTAGGTGGCGTTGTAGGACGCGAAGTTGGAGACGTAGAACGCGAAGCCGAGGCCCGCGACGATCATGAAGACCAGGGCGATCGCCGCACCCGGGCTCATCCACTTGAACTTGGGCTGCTGCACGTTCGGGGTGGCGTAGAAGAGAATGGCGATCAGCAGGACCAGCAGGAACAGGGCCACGGGGATCTTGACCCAGGACCACACGGTCACGGCGGTGGAACCCAGCCCCACGGCGTCGCCGAGTGTCTGGGCGAGGTCACCCGAGAGCAGGACCATGACCATGATGGCGGCCACGATCAGCACCACGATGAGGGTGATCAGCAGCAAGACGGGCTTGAGCTTCCAGAACGGGCGCCCCTCGGAGACCTCGTAGATGCGGTTCATCGAGCGGGAGAAGGCCCCGGTGTACCCGGACGCGGTCCACAGGGCACCGGCCACACCGACGACGAGGGCGAGACCTGCGCCGGACTGGGTGGTCAGCTGGGAGATGGGCTCAGACAGCAGCTCCACGAGGGACGAGGGGGCGTACTGGTTCAGGAAGTCCAGGATCGCCTTGGTCGTGGCCTCACCCTGGCCGAAGACGCCGAGGAGAGAAACCAGCGCGAGCAGCGCCGGGAAGATGGACAGCACGGCGAAGTAGGTGAGGGTGGCCGCGAGATCGGTGCAGCCGTCCTTGGTGAACTCGGACAGGGCGCGCTTGAGGACATACCCCCAGGACTGGCCCTTGAGCTTGCCGGGGGAGTCGGGCTTGGAGTCGTGGTCCGGGTGGGGAGCGGAGTCCTCCCGGGCCGCGGTCGACTTCAGGTTCTGGTCGGTCATGGGGGTCCTCTCGAGGGGGAAAGAGACGGGGCTGCGAGGTGCAGGTGCTGCGAGTCAGTGTACTAACTGTGCGCGGCCTTCCTGCGTGTGTCACCGAATGGGAGCGCGACCGCGCCCGTGGACTGGCACGGTCGCGGTCGCGCGGGTTCTCCGCCGGGCGCCGGCCCGGTCCCTCCTAGCGGGACAGGGACAGCGCGTACTGGTGGATGCGTTCGCTGAGGCGTGTGAGCACGCGGATCTCCTGGGCGTCCAGCGCCGTGCTGACCACAGCCGCGACCTTCTGGTCGTTGTCCGCCGAAATCTGCTCGTAGAGCTGCGCCCCCGCCTCCGTGAGTCCCACTCGCACTCCTCGCAGATCCTGCGAGTCCTGTCGGCGGGTCACGAGCCCCTTGTTCTCGAGACGCTCGAGCATGCGGGACAGACTGGACTGGGTCAGCAGCACGTGGCTGTTGAGGTCCCGCAGCCTCAGTCCGCTGCGATCCGACCCGTACAGCGTGGCCAGCACCTCGAACTCGCGGCGTGACAGCCCGCGGAGGTCAACGTCCCGCTGCAGTTGTCTGGTCACTGACACATGGCAGCGACTCAAAGCATCCCACGCCTCGATACTCCCCCTTGACGTCATTCTTTCCCCCTTTGTAGCAACGTTCACCCCCTATGAACGTTATCTACATGTTACGAGGGCGGGCTTTCCCATATCTCCCGGGACGTGTCCACACTTCTGGCCGGGGGCCTCGTGCCTGTCCACGCAAAGGGGCACACGACGGCGCGGGGGCCGTTGCGCACGCAGCGCAACGGCCCCCGCGGGAGACTGTGGTGGTCTCAGTCGATGCCGAGAACGGACGCGGTGTGGCCCATGATCTCGTCAGCCAGCCGCGGGTTGTCGTTGAGCTTGACGCCGTAGGCGGGAATCAGCTCCTTGATCCGGGGCTCCCACTCGGACAGCTTGGCCGGGAAGCAGCGGGAGAGCAGGTTGAGCATGATCGGCACGGCCGTGGATGCTCCGGGGGAGGCGCCCAGCAGGGCCCCGATGGAACCGTCCGCGCTGGTGACCAGCTCGGTGCCGAACTGCAGCACGCCGCCCTTCTTGGGGTCGGACTTCATGACCTGGACGCGCTGCCCGGCCTCGATGAGCTCCCACTGGGACCCGTCCGCCGTGGGGTAGTACTCGTGCAGGGCGTCGATCCGCTGGGACCGGGTCTTGGTCAGCTCGCCCATGAGGTACTTTACGAGGTCGAGGTTGGCCATCCCGGCGCGGGTCATGGGGTAGAGGTTGTGCGCGCGCACGCTCTTGGGCAGGTCCAGCAGGGACCCCTTCTTGAGGAAGTTCGGCTTGAACCCTCCGTAGGGGCCGAACATGATGGCACGGCGTCCGTTGACGTACCGGGTGTCCAGGTGGGGGACGGACATCGGAGGCGCGCCCACGGAGGCCTGGCCGTAGACCTTGGCGTTGTGCTGCGCGGTGACGGTGGGGTCGGTGTTGCGCAGGAACAGGCCGGACACGGGGAAGCCGCCGAAGCCCTTGGCCTCCTTGATGCCCGACTTCTGCAGCAGCGGCAGCGCACCGCCGCCCGCGCCCAGGAACACGAACCCGGCGCGGATCACGCGGTTGTTGTCGCTGTTGAGACGGTCCTCCACGGACACCAGCCACGAACCGTCGCTCTGCCGCTTGAGGGTGGTCACCTGCTGGCCGTACTGCACGGAGACGTTGCGCCCCCGGAGGTGGTCGAGAAGCTGGTTGGTGAGCGCGCCGAAGTCCACGTCCGTGCCCTCGGGAGCGAAGGTGGCGGCCACCCGCCCCGCGCCGCGTCCGTGCATGGTCAGCGGAGCCCAGTCCGCGATCACGCTGCGGTCCTCGGTGAACTCCATGCGCTCGAACAGCTTGTTCGGCTTGAAGGCGTCGTAGCGCGCGCGCAGGTAGTTCGCATGCTCCTCACCGAAGACCATGGAGATGTGGGGCACCGAGTTGATGAAGGAGCCGGGGTCCTGCAGCGTGCCGTTCTCCACCAGCGAGCTCCAGAGCTGGCGGGTCACCTGGAACTGCTCGTTGATGTTCAGCGCCTTGTCCGCGCTGACGGTTCCGTCGGCAGCCTGCGGGGCGTAGTTGAGCTCGCACAGGGCGGAGTGCCCGGTGCCGGCGTTGTTCCAGGCGTTGGAGCTCTCCAGCCCAGCCGCGTCCAGACGCTCGAGGACCACCATCTTCCAGTCGGGCTGGAGGTCGTTGAGCAGGGTGGCGAGCGTGGCGCTCATGATGCCGGCGCCCACGAGGACGACATCGGCGGTTTCGGTGGGCTGAGGTGAAGTCACTGTTTCTCCCGTGCGTGCATGTGCGGCGCGGCACTGCGCCTGGACGTTCACGGTCCAGGGTATCCCCAGCCAGGGTCAACTCCCAACGCGCGAGCTGGCAGCGAAGCGGCTCAGGCGAGCTCCAGATCGTTGAAGCGCTCGAAGCCCGTGGAGGTCAGCGGGTAGTTCACCACCCGGGAGCTCACGGCCACCGCGGAGACGGGGTGGGACAGCGGCACGGCCGGCATCTCCTCGGACACGCGGTCGTTGAGGGTCTTGTACGCGCTGGTGCGGGAATCGCCCTGGGGCATGCCCGCGGCGCGGTTGACCGCGGTCATCAGCCCGGCGTCGTCGAACCCCAGGCGCGCCTGCGGTGCGCTGAGCAGCGGGGCCATGAAACTGTCCGGGTCCCGGAAGCTGCCGCTCCACCCGAGGAGGCTGAACGCGTGGTCCCCATCCGGGGTGGACACCGCATCGAGGTAGCCCTCGTCCCAGTCCATGGGCACCGGCTGCAGGCGGAAGCCCACGCGGGTGAGTTGCGCCGAGATCTGGGCGTACACCCGTTCCGGTTCCTGAAGGTACATCCTGGACGTGTGGCGGGGGTAGAGGAAACGCAGCCGTTCGCCACGGTAGGAACTCTTCTTGAGCAGGTCCTTGGCGTGCTGGGGGTCGTAGCCGGGGATCTGCAGGTTGTCCCCGTTGACGTTGAAACGTGCGGGCACGAACTGGTCCGCCACGTTGGTCCCGTTGGGGTACAGGGACTTGGCCAGTGACCCGCGGTCGATGGCGGCGGCGACGGCTCGGCGCACGTCCAGGTCCTGGAACGCACGGACCCGCTGGTTGAGTCCCAGGTAGGACACGGCGTAGGGGTCCCGGTAGAGCACCTGGATGCCCTCCCGCGCCAGCGGTGCGAAGTCGTCCAGCCCCACGAGGTCGTAGGCGTCCACCTCACCCGTGAGCAGGGCGGCGCAGCGGGCCTCGGGGTCGGGGACGACCCGCAGCTCGAGAGTTCCCACGCTTCCGAGCTCACCCCAGTAGTCCTCGTGGGCGAGCAGCTTCACGGACTCGGGTGTTGCGGAGTCCAGTCTGAAGGGGCCGGTGCCCACGAGGTGCTGGTCCTCGGTGCCCGCGCGGATGCTCTCGGGGGAGGACATGGCGAAGGCGGGCTGGGTGAGCGCGGAGAGCAGCGGCGTGTAGGGGCGGGTCAGTCGGAGCACCACGGTGCGCTCGTCCGCCACGTCCACTCCCGCGTAGCACGTGCTGACCCTCGGGTCCGGTGAACCGTGGCGGAACGTGGTGGCGAACGCGCACTGGCGTGCCCAGGCCTCTGGGGATTCCGCCTGGGCCTGCCACTTGTCGAAGTTGGCCTTGACCGCTGCCGCGTCGAACTCCGTGCCGTCGTGGAACGTCACGTCCTCGCGCAGGGTGAAGGTGACGGAGCGCCGGTCGTCCGCGACCACCCAGGACTCCGCGAGTGCCGGGGAGGGCTCACCCGTGGAGCGGTCCGCGGCCACGAGACCCTCCAGGACCTGGGTGGAGACCCGTGACGTCTCCTGGGACGTGCGCCGGGAGGGATCCAGCCCCGTGGGTGCCGCGGCGTGTGCCAGCACGAAGGACGCCTGCGGTGGGGGTGCGCTCGCCCCCGAACGGGTGCTCCTGTCCCCGCATCCCGAGATCGAGAGGCCGAGACCGAGGCCGGCGGCAGCGAAGAGCGTGCGTCGCCCGAAAGCCTTCTCAGCCGTCACCCGCGCACCTTCCTGCCGTTCTGGTCGTCTTCTGGGTGGCGGTCCCCAGCCGTGCTGTGCGCAAGACGGGAATCGAACCCGCACGCCGTGAGGCACAGGAACCTAAATCCTGCGTGTCTGCCAGTTCCACCACTCGCGCCGTCCTCGGGCGTGCCGGTGGTCACCCACACGACCTCCCGAGATCGTCCCCCATCCTAACCAGTCGTCGCCCGGGTTTCGCCGGGAGAGCGGGGGTGCGCGCCGCGCCGTGACCACGGGCCGACGCCGCTCGGCCGGGCGGTGCCACGTTCCCCGGACGGAGCAGCGCGGAGCTCTCACGCCGGGTGGCGCGCTCGGCGCGGGGCGCCCGTGCGGGCGGAGGTGGGCTGGCGGCGTCGTCCGCGCACCGTGGCGCCGCGGACCCGCGGCGCGCCCGTGTCCCAGGACGCGCCCTGGACGGCGCTGAGGTCAGGAGTCGATGCCCAGATCCCTGCGGAGCTTGGCCACGTGCCCCGTGGCGCGCACGTTGTACTGGGCCAGGGCCACCGTGCCCTGCTCGTCCAGGACCACCGTGGAGCGGATGAGCCCTTCGGAGACCTTGCCGTAGTTCTTCTTCTCGCCCCAGGCGCCGTAGGCCTCCGCCACGCTGTGGTCCTCGTCCGAGAGCAGGGGGAAGCCGAGGTCGTGGTCGGCGGTGAACTCCGCCAGGGCTGCGGGGGCGTCGGGGGAGATCCCGACCACGCGGTAGCCCGCGCCGGAGAGGGAGGCCAGGTTGTCCCGGAAGTCGCAGGCCTGGGTGGTGCATCCGGGGGTCGCCGCGCGCGGGTAGAAGTAGAGGATCACGTTCTCCCCGCGCAGCTCGCGCAGGGACACCGGCCGGCCCTGGGCGTCGGACAGGGTGAAGTCGGGGGCGGTGTCCCCTGGGTTCAGGCGCGCGCTCATGCTGCAGTCCTCCGTGTGTGGTGACAGATGTTCCCTAAATTGTGCAACCTCGCGTACAGTGCAGGGGTGCAGATCGAGCATGCCATGCTCGGGCGCGCTGCGGGGATCCCGGCGACCGGGGGGGGGTTGCCGTTGCGGGTCGATCGAATCGACGTCGTGCGCCTGCGGAAACGCCCCGTCGGGGGAGCGGCTTCCTGCGGCATCTTGACTGCCCTCGCGCTTTACTGTAAAGAGTCCGAAACGCACCGAGTGGATACAATCGTCTTATGTCGTACAGGAACCAGTGGCCCACGAACCGTCTGCTGTCCACCGCGGCACGGCTCGTGGAGCACGCCTGGAACGAGGAACTCGCGTCCCTCGGGGTCACCCACGCCGGCGTGATGGCTCTGGACGTCCTGCACTCGAAGGGCAGCATGACCCAGGCGCAGCTGGCGCAGGAAGTGCGCGTCCAGGCGCAGACCATGGGCAAGACCCTGCACCGGCTCGAGGCCCACGGGCACATTTCCCGCGCCAAGAACGAACGCGACCACCGCTCCCACGTGGTGAGCATCTCTCCGGTGGGGGAGGGTGTGCTGGAACGTGCCGCACACATCGAGCAGGGCCTGCTGGGTGGCGGCCAGGACTCCGACGAGGAGTTCCGGTGCCGGCTCGTGGAGATCATCTCATCCCTCGGCGGTGCGCGCTGGCGCCGGGAGGTTGAGGAGGACCGCGCCGCGTGCGACGCGAAGAACTGCGGGGGTCTGCAGACCCACTGACCGTGGCGCGCCGTCGCTGATCCGCCCTGCGCGGCCGTCGGCGACACGTCACCCGCAGGGCCTGGCGGCCTTCGACTGCGGGGGGCGAGGATCCCGCCCTGCTCGGAACCCGCACGGCGTACCCTGCGCACTGCGAACATGACGAAAGCCGTACCGCTGATGCGGTCCGGCTTTCGACGTGGTGCGCCCCCAGGGACTTGAACCCTGAACCCATTGATTAAGAGTCAATTGCTCTGCCAATTGAGCTAGAGGCGCGGGTGCTGCTGGTTCGGGTTTTGGCGTTTCGCCGTTGCCTTCTCCCTCGCAACGAGAGATAACTTTAGCAGTCCGACCGGGGGAGTCAAATCGGGGGTCGGGGCGGTTCCTCGCCGGTTGTCCCGCGGCTCCCGCACCCGTGCTCCCGCCGTAGAATCACGGACATGAGTGACCCCGCCGATCGTGTCCCGCTCGACTCCCTGACGGTCCTGTCCCTGCCGGACCCGTGGCTGCTCGAGGAGGTCGCCGCCGAGGCGCCGGACTTCCGGTGCGTGCTGTGGGACCTGGTGGGCGAGCCGCAGGGGTGTGCACGCCACGAGGTGGACATCGCGGTGGCTCCCTACGACAGCAACAGGTGGCGCAAGGACCCTTCGGTGCTGCGGGACGTCTCGCTCCTGCAGCTGCAGTCCACGGGGTACGACGGCGTTCCCGAGCTCCTGGGGGAAGGCACCGCTCTCGCGGCGGCCGGCTGGGTGCACGCCGCGGGGACCGCGGAGATCGCCCTGGGGCTGATCATTGCGGCGCAGCGGGAGCTGGACCGCGGTGTGCGGCAGCAGGCCGAGGGCGTGTACCGGACATACCACTCCCGTGCGGTCGCGGACTCACGGGTGACCGTGGTGGGGGTGGGGGAGATCGGCGGCGCGGTGGCCTCCAGGCTCCGGCCCTTCGAGGTGCAGCTCACGCGTGTGGCCTCCTCCGCGCGGGACGATGCCGCCGGCCACGTCCACGGCACCGACGAGCTGGGGGAGATCCTTCCCCGCACGGACATCCTGGTGCTCGCGCTGCCGCTCACGGCTTCCACGGTCGGTCTGGTGGATCGGGAGATGCTCTCCCGGCTGCCCGACGACGCCCTGGTGGTCAACGTGGGGCGGGGGCCGGTGGTCGACACCGCCGCCCTCACGTCCGAGGTGTGCGCGGGACGGCTGAGGTGTGCACTCGACGTGGTGGATCCCGAACCGCTGCCCGGCGAGCACCCCCTCATGGGCGCTGCGGGGTCGATCGTGCTGCCCCACGTGGGCGGCTCCAACGCGTCCTATCGGCCCCGGATGCGGCGCCTGGTCCTGGAGCAGCTGGAGCGTCTGCGTCAGGGGCGCTCGCCGCAGTTCCTGGTCCAGCCCGGTCGTCTCATGATGTGAGATGACTTGTCCGCCGATTGACACTCGGGTTCGCTGCGTCACACCATGGGGACATGAATTCGGCACAGCGCATCATCCAGGTCCTCGTCCTGGTCGTCCTCATTGGACGACCGGCCTGAGGAGCTGCGACGCGCACACCGCCAAGGCCCTCAGCCCACGGAACCCGTGGACAGGGCCTTTATTCATGTACGAGGACACCACCCCCGCCCTCTCCCGCCGAACACCACCCCGTCCGGCACCGTCACCACCACGCACGTAAGGACACAGCCCCATGAGCAAGGACCAGCCGATCTCACCGGCGGTGATGGCCCAGCGGAGCACCCCGTCCGGGCCCACTGCCCAGACCGCGGACTCGGACCGGGTCCACCTGACGGGCCACGCCGCGGACGTCGTCGCCCCTGAGCAGATGACGGGCTCCCAGGCGATCATCCGCTCGCTCGAGATGCTCGGCGTCACGGACGTGTTCGGGCTGCCCGGCGGCGCGATCCTTCCCACGTACGACCCGCTGCTGGACACCGAGAAGATCAACCACGTGCTGGTACGCCACGAGCAGGGTGCTGGCCACGCCGCCGAGGGCTATGCGCTCGCCTCGGGCCGGGTGGGCGTGTGCATCGCCACCTCGGGTCCCGGTGCCACCAACCTGGTCACGGCCCTGGCGGACGCCAACATGGACTCCATCCCCATGCTGGCCATCACGGGCCAGGTGGCGAGCTCCTCGATCGGCACCGACGCCTTCCAGGAGGCGGACATCGTGGGCATGACCATGCCGGTGACCAAGCACTCCTACCTGGTGACCGACCCCGAGGACATCCCGCGGGTGCTTGCGGAGGCCTACCACCTGGCGTCAACGGGCCGGCCGGGCCCGGTGCTCGTGGACGTGGCCAAGGACGCCCAGCAGGGGCAGCTGACCTTCAGCTGGCCCCCGCACGTGGAGCTGGCCGGCTACCGCCCGGTGACGCGGGGGCACTCCAAGCAGATCAGGGAGGCCGCGCGGCTGATCGCCGCCGCCGAGCGTCCCGTGCTCTACACGGGCGGCGGCGCCATGCGCGCCAACGCCCCGGCAGAGCTCGCGGAGCTGGCGGAGCTCACGGGTGCCCCCGTGGTCACCACGCTGACCGCCCGCGGGATCTTCCCGGACTCCCACCGGCAGAACCTGGGGATGCCCGGGATGCACGGCACGGTGCCCGCGGTGTACGCCATGCAGCAGGCGGACCTGCTCATCACGCTGGGTGCACGCTTCGACGACCGCGTGACCGGCCAGCTGGACACCTTCGCGCCGAACGCCAAGGTGATCCACGCGGACATCGACCCCGCGGAGATCTCCAAGAACCGGATCGCGGACGTGCCGATCGTCGGGGACCTGGCGTCCGTGATCCCCGACCTCACCCAGGCGGTGCGCCAGGAGTTCGAGGAGACCGGGGCGCCGGACCTCAGCACCTGGTGGCAGGCCCTGGACTCCCTCACGGAGACCTACCCCCTGGGCTACACCCGCACGGAGGACGGCCACGGCAGCCCGCAGCACGTGATCGAGCGGATCTCCGCTCTGACGGGCCCCGAGGCCGTATACGCCTCGGGCGTGGGCCAGCACCAGATGTGGTCCGCACAGTTCGTGGACTACGAGCGGCCCCGGCAGTGGCTGAACTCGGCCGGCCTGGGCACCATGGGCTTCGCGGTCCCCGCGGCCATGGGCGCCAAGGTGGGCCAGCCGGACCGCGTGGTGTGGGCCATCGACGGGGACGGCTGCTTCCAGATGACCAACCAGGAGCTGGCCACGTGCGTGATCAACGACATCCCCATCAAGGTGGCGGTGATCAACAACTCCTCGCTGGGCATGGTGCGCCAGTGGCAGACCCTGTTCTACGACGGGCGGTACTCCAACACGGAGCTGAACACGGGCCACGACTCGCGCCGCATCCCGGATTTCGTGAAACTCGCCGAGGCCTACGGCTGCGCGGCCCTGCGGTGCGAGCGGGACGAGGACGTGGACGCCACCATCCAGAAGGCGCTGGAGATCAACGACCGCCCGGTGGTCATCGACTTCGTGGTCTCCGCGGACGCCATGGTGTGGCCCATGGTCCCCGCCGGGGTCTCCAACGACCAGATCCAGATCGCCCGCAACATGACGCCCGAGTGGAACACGGAGGACTGACCCATGAGCCGACACACCCTCTCCGTCCTGGTGGAGGACAAGCCGGGCGTGCTGACCCGGGTGGCGGGACTCTTCGCCCGCCGCGCCTTCAACATCCACTCCCTGGCCGTGGGCCCCACGGAGCTGTCCGGGATCTCCCGGATCACCGTGGTGGTGGACGCGGACGGTGAGCTGCTCGAGCAGGTCACCAAGCAGCTGAACAAGCTGGTCAACGTGATCAAGATCGTGGAGCTCACCCCGGAGTCCTCCGTGCAGCGCGACCACATCATGGTCAAGGTCCGGGCGGACGCCGCCACCCGGCTGCAGGTCACCCAGGCCGCGGACCTTTTCCGTGCGACCATCGTGGACGTCTCCACGGAGTCCGTGGTGATCGAGTCCACGGGCTCCCGCGACAAGATCCACGCGCTGCTCGACGTCCTGGAGCCCTTCGGGATCCGGGAGATCGTCCGCGCCGGCACCGTGGCCCTGGGCCGCGGCCCCAAGTCCATGTCCGACCGCGCACTGCGCCACTGATCCACCGGGCCCTGCCCGCTCGCACCGTCGACCGGGCACCCCGGACCGGCCCGCCGCCCCGCGGCGTCGGCCCCACGAGAACCCCACCCGCTACCCAAGGAGACAGAGCAAGCTCATGGCAAAGATCTACTACAACGACGACGCCGACCTCTCGATCATCCAGAACCGCTCCGTGGCCATCATCGGCTACGGCTCGCAGGGCCACGCCCACGCGCTGAACCTGCGCGACTCCGGCGTGGACGTCCGCATCGGCCTCAACGAGGGCTCGACGTCCCGCGCCAAGGCCGAGGCCGAGGGGTTGCAGGTGATGAGCATCGCCGACGCCGCCAAAGAGGCGGACGTCATCATGATCCTGACCCCGGACCAGGTCCAGGCGCAGGTCTACGAGGAGTCCATCAAGGACAACCTCCAGGAGGGCGACGCGATCTTCTTCGCGCACGGCTTCAACATCCGCTTCGGCTACATCGAGGCGCCCCAGGGCGTGGACGTGGCCATGGTCGCCCCCAAGGGTCCCGGCCACACGGTGCGCCGTGAGTTCGAGGCCGGGCGCGGCGTGCCGGACCTGGTGGCCGTGGAGGTCGACGCCTCCGGCAACGCCCTGCAGCTCGCCCTGTCCTACGCCAAGGGGATCGGCGGCACCCGGGCCGGCGTCATCGAGACCACCTTCACCGAGGAGACCGAGTCGGACCTCTTCGGCGAGCAGGCCGTGCTGTGCGGCGGCGTCTCCCACCTCGTCCAGTACGGCTTCGAGACCCTCACCGAGGCCGGCTACCAGCCCGAGATCGCGTACTTCGAGGTGCTGCACGAGCTCAAGCTGATCGTGGACCTCATGGTCGAGGGCGGGATCGCCAAGCAGCGCTGGTCCTGCTCCGACACCGCCGAGTACGGCGACTACGTCTCCGGTCCCCGCGTGATCCAGCCCGAGGTCAAGGAGCGCATGCAGGAGGTCCTCGCGGACATCCAGAACGGCGCCTTCGCGGACCGCTTCATGAAGGACCAGGCCTCCGGCGCCAAGGAGTTCAAGGAGCTGCGCGCCAAGGAGGAGCAGCACCCGGTGGAGACCACGGGTCGCAAGCTGCGCTCGCTGTTCGCGTGGGAGCAGACGGACGCGGACTACACCGAGGGCACCGCCGCGCGCTGATCCGCGTTCGCGCGGTCCCGTCGCCCGCGACGGCGGGTACACGTCAAGCCCACGACGACGCCGCGGTGCGCCTCCCACGGGACGCGCACCGCGGCGTCGTCGTACCAGGTGGTGCCGTGCGCGGGAGCGGCGGGCCCGGTGGCGGGTCCGGGGCCGGTGCGCGGCGGAGCACCGGGCGGGGAACGTGGGCGCGGGTCGATAGAGTGGAGGGGTGACTCAGCAGAACCCCTTCTACGCGACCACGGCCATCTCCTACCCGAACGGAGCGCCGCACATCGGCCACGCCTACGAGGCGATCGCCGCGGACACGCTGGTGCGCTTCAAGCGCCTGGACGGGTTCGGCACCCGGTTCCAGACCGGCACGGACGAGCACGGGCAGAAGATGCAGCAGACCGCGGAGAAGCTCGGCACCACGCCGCGCGAGCTCGCGGACGCGAACTCGGCACGGTTCCGGGAGATGGACGACGAGCTGGGAATCTCCTACGACCGTTTCATCCGCACCACGGACGAGGACCACGCCGCGGCCTCGCAGGAGTTGTGGAAGCGCATGGAGGCCAACGGCGACATCTACCTGGACACCTACGCCGGGTGGTACTCCGTGCGGGACGAGGCCTACTACGCCGAGGACGAGACCGAGGTGCGCGCGGACGGGCAGCGCTACTCGATCGGCACCGGCACGGAGCTGACGTGGACCGAGGAGGAGAGCTACTTCTTCCGGCTCTCGCGCTACCAGGACCGCCTGCTGGAGCTGTACCGCACGGACTTCGTGCAGCCCGAGACCCGCTCGCACGAGATCGCGTCCTTCGTGGGCGGGGGACTGCAGGACCTCTCGATCTCCCGCACCACCTTCGACTGGGGCGTGCCCGTGCCGGGCAACCCGGACCACGTGATGTACGTGTGGGTGGACGCGCTGACCAACTACCTCACCGGGCTGGGTTTCCCGGACACGGACGCGCCGCTGTTCCGCGAGTTCTGGCCCGCGTCCGTGCACCTGATCGGCAAGGACATCGCGCGCTTCCACGCGGTGTACTGGCCGGCGTTCCTGATGTCCGCGGGGATCGAGCTGCCGTGGAAGGTCTTCGCCCACGGCTTCCTGTTCAACCAGGGCCAGAAGATGTCCAAGTCCGTGGGCAACGTGATCGACCCCCACGCGATGGTGGAGGAGTACGGGCTGGACCAGCTGCGGTTCTTCCTGCTGCGCGAGGTGCCTTTCGGCCAGGACGGGAACTACTCGCACGACGCCATTGCCGGGCGGATCAACTCGGACCTGGCCAACGACCTCGGCAACCTGGCCCAGCGCAGCCTCTCGATGGTCGCGAAGAACCTCGGTGGGGAGGTTCCCGAGCCCGGTGAGTTCACGGCCGAGGACCTCGCGATGCTCCAGCAGGCCGAGGACGTGGTGGCCGACTACCGGGCGGCCTTCGACGCGCTCGCCTTCCACCGCGGGCTGGAGTCCGTGTGGCGCGTGATCGCCTCCGCAAACCGCTACTTCACGGCGCAGGAGCCGTGGGTGCTGCGCAAGACCGACCCCGAGCGCATGGCCACCGTGCTGTACGTGACCGCCGAGGTGCTGCGCATCGTGGCCATCCTGGTGCAGCCGGTGATGCCCGGCTCCATGGCCCGCCTGCTGGAGCAGCTCGGCCAGCCCGAGGGTGAGGCACGGATGTTCTCCGCCCTGGGCACGCGCCTGGCCCCCGGCACGGCGCTGCCCAAGCCGAGCGGTGTGTTCCCGCGCTACGAGGAGCCCGCCGCGCTCGCGGACTGACCCCTCCGAGCGGGCGCGCCGCGTCCGTGGACTGCATCCTGCTCACGGACCACGCCGCGTCCACGGGTGATGCGTTTCCCGCAGCTCGACGCCGCCCGTCGGTGCCGCACCCCGCGGCGTCGGCGGGCGGCGTCGTTCCCGCGGGTGGCCGCGCCCGCCACGACAACGCGGAAGGGCGGGCCTCAGTCTCACGATGTGGAACGGGCATTCATGATGTGGATACGGCCGCCCGCACGCCCCTACTGTGGGCCCATGAGCGAAACCACTGCCGCCGAGACCGCCCGCCGCCACTCGATCGCCGTCCTCCCCGGCGACGGGATCGGTCCGGAGGTGGTGGCCGAGGCCGTCAAGGTCCTCGACGCCGTGACGGAGCCCGCCGGGATCACCCTGGAGAGGACGGAGTACCCGCTCGGGGCCGAGCACTGGCTGGCCACGGGCGAGGTGCTCCACGACGACACCATGGAGCGGCTGCGCGCTCATGACGCGATCCTCTTCGGTGCCGTGGGTGCCGCTCCCAACGACAAGCGGGTGCCCTCCGGGATCCTGGAACGCGACCTGCTGCTCAAGCTGCGCTTCGGCTTCGACCACTACATCAACCTGCGCCCGGCCACCCTGTACCCGGGCACCACGAGTCCGCTCGCCGAGCCCGGCGACATCGACTTCGTGGTGGTGCGCGAGGGCACCGAGGGGCTCTACGCGGGCAACGGCGGAACCCTGCGCACGGGCACGGAGCACGAGATCGCCACCGAGGTCTCCGTCAACACGGCCCACGGGGTCCGCCGCCTGGTGCGCTACGCGTTCGAGCTGGCGCGCAGCCGGGAACGCAAGAAGCTCACGCTGGTCCACAAGCACAACGTGCTGGTCAACGCGGGCCGGCTCTACCAGCGCACCGTGGACCAGGTCGCAGAGCAGTACCCGGACGTCACGGTGGACTACATGCACGTGGACGCGGCCACGATCTTCATGACCACGGATCCGGCGCGTTTCGACGTGATCGTCACCGACAACCTCTTCGGGGACATCCTCACGGACCAGGCCGGGGCCGTCACCGGCGGGATCGGCCTGGCGCCGAGCGGCAACATCAACGCGGACCGCACCGCCCCCTCCATGTTCGAACCCGTGCACGGCTCCGCCCCGGACATCGCCGGGACCGGCACCGCCCAGCCCACCGCCGCGATCCTTGCGGGGGCCATGATGCTCGAGCACCTCGGTCACCCGGAGCTCGCCGCGCGCATCGACCGCGCCGTCCGCGAGGACCTGCGCCTGCGCGGCACCACCCGGCGGAGCACGGCGCAGGCGGGGGACGACGTCGTGGCGCAGCTGGGCGCGGACGGCGCGTAGCTGCCACGGCGGGTGCGCACGACCCTGCATACTGTGAGAGACACACATCACGTCCGGTCCGCACCACCACGGAGCGTGACCCGAACGGTCGAAGGAGAACATTCGTGACCACAGAATTCGCCAGGCAGCTCAACCCGCACCCCGCCACGGACGAGGTGCGCGAGGCGGTCCTGCAAAACCCGGGGTTCGGGAAGTTCTTCACGGACCACATGGTCTGCATCGACTGGCAGGGGGACGTCCAGCAGGGCACCGGCCGGTGGGACAACGCGCGGCTGCAACCCTACGGCCCGATCAGCCTGGACCCCTCCACGTCCGTGCTGCACTACGGGCAGGAAATCTTCGAGGGTCTCAAGGCCTACCGGCACGGGGACGGGTCCGTGTGGAGCTTCCGTCCGGAGGCGAACGCCGCCCGCCTGAACCGTTCCGCCCAGCGCCTGGCGCTGCCCACGCTGCCCGAGGAGACCTTCGTGGACGCTGTGCGGGAGCTCGTTACCCAGGACCAGGCGTGGGTTCCCTCCGGTGACGGCGAGTCCCTGTACCTGCGGCCGTTCATGATCGCCACCGAGCCCTTCCTGGGGGTGCGCCCCTCCAAGGAGGCGCTGTTCTCCGTGATCGCCTCCCCGGCGGGCAACTACTTCGGCACCGTGGAGCCCGTGGACATCTGGCTCTCCGGGACGTACGCCCGGGCCGGCAAGGGTGGAACGGGCGCCGCCAAGTGCGGTGGCAACTACGCGGCGTCACTGATCGCCCAGATGGAGGGTGACGCTCACGGCTGCAGCCAGGTGCTGTTCCTGGACGAGGAGCGCGGGGGTGCCGTGGAGGAGCTCGGCGGCATGAACGTGTTCTTCGTCTTCGACGACGGCCGCGTGGTCACCCCGGAGCTCACGGGGACCATCCTGGAGGGCATCACCCGGGACTCCGTCATCCAGATCGCGAAGGACCGCGGTCTGCAGGTGGAGGAGCGCGCCTTCACGCTGGACGAGTGGCGCGAGGGCAAGCGCTCCGGGCACCTCACCGAGGTGTTCGCGTGCGGCACCGCGGCCGTGATCGCGCCGGTGCGCCGGCTCGTGAGCCACGACGAGGTCATTGGCTCGGAGGACGAGAAGCCCGGTGAGGTGACCATGGCCATCCGCCAGCAGCTGCTGGATGTGCAGACCGGCAAGGCGGAGGACACCCACGGCTGGCTGACCCGCCTGGTCTGAGCCGGACGGTCTTCCCAGACCCGCGGGCCCCACCAGGCCCGCGGGTCGGCAGCCGCCCCCTGTCCGTGGTGAACGGACCGGGGGCGGCTGTGTAGCCTGTGGGCATGCGCATCGCACGGTTCACACACGACAACGAGATCCACTACGGCACCGTCCACGGGGAGCCGGGCCAGGAAACCCTGCGCTACCTCACCGGGGACCCGCTCTACGTGGGGGTCCAGGAGCTGGACCGCACCGTGGCGGTCTCCGAGGCGCGGCTGCTCTCGCCCGTGATCCCGCGCTCCAAGATCGTGTGCGTGGGTCGCAACTACGCGGACCACGCCGCCGAGATGGGCAACGACGTCCCCAGTCGGCCCCTGCTGTTCTTCAAGCCCAACACGGCGATCTCTGGCCCGGGTGACCCGGTCACCCTGCCGGCCTGGACGGAGGAGGTCTCCTACGAGGCCGAGCTCGCCGTGGTCATTGGGCGCATGTGCAAGGACGTCCCGGTGGAGCGCGTGCCGGAGGTCGTGTTCGGCTACACCGCCGCGAACGACCTCACCGCCCGCGACGCCCAGCGCACGGACGGGCAGTGGGCCCGGGCCAAGGGCTTCGACGGTGCGTGCCCCCTGGGCCCGTGGATCGAGACCGAGCTCGACACCGCCGCACTGTCCGTGCGCTCGTCCGTGAACGGCGAGCTCAAGCAGGACGGCAGCACCGAGGACATGGTCTTCGACGTCCCCACCCTGGTCTCCTACGTCTCCGAGGCGTTCACGCTGCTGCCCGGTGACGTGATCCTCACTGGAACGCCCGCGGGCGTGGGCACGGTGGACGAGG
Source organism: Kocuria sp. HMSC066H03 (assembly GCF_001812045.1). NCBI lineage: Bacteria > Bacillati > Actinomycetota > Actinomycetes > Micrococcales > Micrococcaceae > Kocuria > Kocuria sp. HMSC066H03. The sequence continues at coordinate 624,135 of NZ_KV807509.1, read as the reverse complement.
GCGATCAGCTCTCGGTGCAGATCGAGGGAATCGGGGAGCTCACCACGGTGCTGCGCCGCTAGCACCCGGGATCGACATTCAGCTGTGGACGACGCCGCCGCGGCACCGCGGCGTCTTCGGTGGCGTCCGTGAGGCGGCGCCACCCGGCGTCGTAGAATGGCGCCATCATGACTGACGACGCCTCCACCCTGCACCCCACCGTTCCCGCCGACGCACCCGTGCGCGTACGCTTCTGCCCGTCGCCCACGGGCACCCCGCACGTGGGCCTGATCCGCACCGCTCTGTTCAACTGGGCCTGGGCACGCCACACGGGCGGCACCCTGGTGTTCCGCATCGAGGACACGGACGCCGCCCGTGACTCCGAGGAGAGCTTCCAGCAGATCCTCGACGCCCTGGACTGGCTGGGGATCACCTGGGACGAGGGCGTGAACGTGGGAGGCCCGCACGAGCCCTACCGGCAGTCCCAGCGCGGTGAGATCTACCAGGACGTTCTGGCCAAGCTGGTGGAAAGCGGGTACGTCTACGAGGACTTCTCCACCCCCGACGAGGTCGAGCAGCGCCACCGCGCCAAGGGCGAGGACCCCAAGCTCGGCTACGACAACTACGACCGCGACCTCACGGACGAGCAGAAGGCCGCCTTCCGGGCGGAGGGACGCCAGCCGGTGCTGCGGCTGCGCATGCCGGACGAGGACATCTCCTTCACGGACCTGGTGCGCGGCGAGATCACGTTCAAGGCCGGCTCCGTCCCGGACTTCGTGGTGGCCCGCGCCAACGGCACGCCGCTGTACACCCTGGTGAACCCCGTGGACGACGCCCTCATGGGCATCACCCAGGTGCTGCGCGGGGAGGACCTGCTGTCCTCCACCCCGCGACAGATCGCGCTGTACCGCGCGCTCGTGGCCGTCGGGGTGGCCGAGTTCATCCCCGAGTTCGGACACCTGCCCTACGTCATGGGCGAGGGCAACAAGAAGCTGTCCAAGCGGGATCCGGAGTCCAACCTGTTCCACCACCGGGACAACGGCTTCATCCCCGAGGGCCTGCTGAACTACCTGGCGCTGCTGGGCTGGTCCCTGTCCGCGGACGAGGACATCTTCACGGTCGAGCAGCTCGTGGCGAACTTCGACATCCACGACGTCCTGGCCAACCCGGCCCGCTTCGACGTGAAGAAGGCCACCGCGATCAACGGCACCCACGTGCGCATGCTGGACCCGCAGGACTTCCGCGACCGCCTCGTTCCGTACCTGCAGGCCGCCGGACTGGTGGGGGAGACCCTGACTCCCCGCGAGAACGAGATCCTGGACCAGGCCGCGCCGCTCGTGCAGGAGCGCATGAACCTGCTCGGCGAGACCGAAGGTCTGCTGGGCTTCCTGTTCCGCTCGGACGGCGAGATCGTGGTGGCCGAGGATGCCGCCAAGCAGCTCAAGGAGAGCGCACCGCAGGTCCTCGACGCCGCACTGGCGGCGCTGGAGCCGCTGGAGGACTTCACCGCCGCGGCCATCGAGACCGCACTGCGCGAGGCCATCGTGGACGGGCTGGGCATCAAACCGCGGCTCGCGTTCGGCCCCGTGCGCACCGCCGTGTCCGGCCAGCGGATCTCCCCGCCGCTCTTCGAGTCCCTGGAGATCCTGGGCAGGCAGTCCACGCTCGCGCGCCTGACTGCGCTGCGCGCCCGTCTCGCCCAGGACTGAACGGGCCCGTTGCAGGGCCGCCGGCGCGCGACGCCGTCCGGTCCCCACGCGCTCGACGCCGGACACCGGACCGGGCGGGGACGCACCCTCGGCAGGGGGAGCGGTTCCGCCCGGACCGGTTTGGCAGGGGAGCGCCGAGTGGGTATAGTTATTGCTCGTTGCGCGGCACTGAGCAGCTGAGCCGGGTGACAACCATTGGGATATGGTGTAATTGGCAACACAGCGGTTTCTGGTACCGTCGTTCTAGGTTCGAGTCCTGGTATCCCAGCGCTGATCGCACCCCTCACCTTCTGTGTGGGAACGAGTATGCACGGCAGGTCCTCCGGCCACTCCGGTGGAATTGGACCACGACAGCGTTGATGCTACTGTTTGGTGCGTCAACGAAGGAATGAGCGGAGCACGCGTTCCAGATCATTCTGAAAGTACACGGCCCCATCGTATAGCGGCCTAGTACGCCGCCCTCTCACGGCGGTAACGCGGGTTCGAATCCCGCTGGGGTCACGCAGTGATAGCCCCGGTTTCCTTGGGAAGCCGGGGCTTTCTGCATGCCAGGTCCGGATGGCTCCCTGTGCCGCGCCCGCGCTGCCGGCCGGCCGTGGGGAGTGAGTGGGGGACCGTGACGACTGGCACAATGACCGTGTGAACACTGAGACCACGCCCGCCGTGCCACTCATCGAGGCACTGGAGGAAGCACGCGACCTGCTCCGCGCCACCACTCTGCCGCTGGCCACCGCGAGCGCCCCGCAGCAGCGCGAGAACGCGGCCCGCGCCGTGGCCCAGCTGGACGACTACGTCCTGCCCCGGGTCCGTTCCCTGGACGCACCGCTGCTCGCGGTGGTGGGCGGCTCCACGGGTGCGGGCAAGTCCACGCTTGTCAACGCCCTGGTGGGCCACCCCGTGACGCGCTCGGGCGCCATCCGCCCGACCACGCGGCGGCCCCTGCTGATCCACCACCCGCGGGACGCCGGGGCGTTCACCACCCAGCGGGTGCTGCCGCACCTGGCGCGGGTGCGCGGAACGATGACCGACCCCTCGGAGGCACCGGGGGCGGCCTTCGGCGGCTCCGGCCCCGTGGAGGACACCGGCTCGCTCGTGCTGCTCGGGGACGAGAGCATCCCCGAGGGTCTGGCCATCCTGGACGCACCGGACGTGGACTCGATCTCCGACGAGAACCGGGCGCTCGCGGCCCAGCTGCTCTCCGCCGCGGACCTCTGGCTGTTCGTGACCACGGCCAACCGCTACGCGGACGCCGTCCCCTGGCAGCTGCTGCGCAACGCCGCCGGCCGGGACATCACGGTGGCCGTGGTCCTGGACCGGGTGCAGGCGGCGTCGGCGGCGGAGATCGAGGAGGACCTGCGGCGGATGCTGGATGCCGAGGGGCTGAACGGGGCCCCGATCTTCGTGGTGGAGGAGTCCCCGCTCAACGAGACGGGAATGCTGCCGCCCGCCGCGGTCGCGCCACTGCGGGACTGGCTCGAGGCGCTCGGTGCGGACGCCCACGCGCGCTCGGACATCGCCGCGCGGACGCTCGGCGGCGCCGTGCGCGAACTCGCCGAGACCACGGAGCGCACCGCGGAGGCCGCCGCGGCCCAGGAGCACACCGAGGAGCACCTGCGCCGCGAGGTGACCACCGCCTTCGACGAGGCGCTGCGGGCGGTCGTGGACTCCACGCGCGACGGCACCCTGCTGCGCGGGGAGGTGCTCGCGCGCTGGCAGGACTTCGTGGGCACCGGAGAGTTCTTCCGCGGCCTGGAGGCAGGAATCGGACGGGTGCGGGACCGGATGTCCGCGTTCTTCACGGGCCGACCGGCGCCCGAGGTGCGCGTGGAGGAGGCCATCGAGACGGGCCTGCAGGCGGTGGTCGTGGAGAACACGGCACGCGCCGCCGAGCTCTCGGAGCGGCGCTGGCGGGACGAGCCGGCCGGGCAGGTGCTGCTCGCGGGGCGCGACCTGGCGGCGCTGCCGCCCGAGTTCCCGCAGGAGGTCGCCCAGAGCATCCGGGACTGGCAGTCGGACGTGATGCTCATGATCCAGCAGGAGGGCGCGGGCAAACGCACCCGGGCGCGGGCCATGTCCATGGGTGTGAACGCCCTGGCCGTGATCCTCATGATCGCGGTGTTCTCCACCACGGGCGGTCTCACCGGCCTGGAGGTGGGGATCGCCGGCGGCTCCGGGGTGGTGGGCACCAAGCTGCTCGAGGCGGTGTTCGGTGAGGACGCCGTGCGCCGGATGAGCGAGCAGGCGCGCCGCAACCTGGAGACCAGGATCAGGGCCCTGCTGGACCACCGCGCGCGCACGTTCCTGGACAGGCTCGACGAGCTGGGAGAGCATCCCACGGCGGAGGCGCTGCACGCCGCCGCCGCCCGCCTGCGCACGGAGGGAGAGGCCCTGTGAGCCCCCGCACCCGCACCGCACCCACGCTCTCCGAACGGATCACGGGCCTCGCCACGGCCACGGACATCGCGGAGGGCCGGCTCGACGCCGCCGTGGTCCAGCAGGCCCGGCAGACCCTCGACCGTGCGGGCCAGCGGCGGGCGCTGTCCGCTGACCACACGGTCGTGGGGTTCTTCGGCGCGACGGGATCCGGCAAGTCCAGCCTGTTCAATGCGGTGGTGGGCCAGGAGCTCGCCCGGACGGCCGCCCGCCGGCCCACCACGTCAGCGCCGCTGGCTGCGGTGTGGGGGGACGAGGGCAGCCAGCCCCTGCTCGACTGGCTCGACGTGGCGGAGCGCCACGTGGTCGGCCCGGCGCTGAGCGTGACCTCGGGGCACGGTCGCGGGGCGGCCACCACCACGGGTGGTCTCGTGCTGCTCGACCTCCCCGACTTCGACTCCGTGACCCGCGAGCACCGGGAGATCGTCCAGCGCATGGTGGGTCTCGTGGACGTGGTGGTGTGGGTCGTGGACCCGCAGAAGTACGCGGACGCGGTGCTCCACCAGGACTTCGTCCAGCCGCTCTCCCGCCACGGCGCGGTCACCATGGTGGTCCTCAACCAGGCGGACAGGCTTGCGGAACGGGACGTCCCCACGGTGCTCGGCTCGCTGCGGGAGCTGCTGGCCCAGGACGGGCTGCCCGCCACCGGGTCCAGCGCCCCGGTCGCCGTCTCGGCGCGCACGGGGGAGGGCGTGGACGCACTGCGCGCCCGCATCCACGAGGTGGCCGCCGGGCGGGCGGCCGCGGGTGCGCGTCTGGAAGCGGACGTGGTACACGCCGCGCAGAACCTCGCCCGCGCCGCGGGGGAGGGTGATCCCCACGGGATCGACAAGGATGCGAGCGAGCGGCTCACCGCCGGGCTCGCCCGCGCGGCGGGGATCGACATGGTGGCCGACGCCGCCGCACGCTCGTACCGGCTGCGGGCCGGGCGCCACACGGGTTGGATCGCCACCCGGTGGCTCTCCCGGTTCCGCAAGGACCCCCTCAAGCGGCTGCACATCGAGACCCACGACCGGCACTCGGACCCCGGGGTGCACCGCACCTCCCTGCCGCCCATGAACGCGGCCCAGAAGGCCTCGGCGGACTCCGCGGTGCGTGGTTTCGCGGACCAGGTCTCCCACGGTGCGGGGGAGCCCTGGCGTCGCAGCGTCCGCGGTGCCGCCCGGCGTCACGAGGAGCGGCTGCCCGACGCCCTGGACCAGGCCGTGGCGCGCACGAAGTTCTCCGCACGCACGTCCTCGTGGTGGTGGATCGTGTTCGACGTCCTGCAGTGGCTGGCGATGGCCGTGACCGTCCTGGGCCTGCTGTGGTTGCTCGGGCTGTTCCTCGCGGACTACTTCCAGCTGCAGCTGCCCCCGCCGCCCACGGTGGAGGGCTTCCCCCTGCCGGTGCCCACGCTCATGGTCGTGGCCGGGGTGGTGCTCGCCCTGTTCCTGGCCCTCACCGGCGCGGTGCTCGCCTCCCTCGCCTCCCGCGCACGGGCCTCTCGCGTACGACGCCGCCTGCTGCGGTCCGTGCGCGAGGCCGCAGCAGAGGCGGTGGAGGCCCCGGTGCGCGCCGAGCTCGACGCCCACCAGGAGTTCCGCGAGGCACTCACCCGAGCGGCCACGGCGGTCTGAGACACCGAGCTTCCCCGTGCCGCCCGGCGTTCACGCCGCGCTGACGCGCACGGCCTCCGTGAGCTGGCGGGCGGCCTGGACCACCACGTCCGCGTGCTTCTGACCGGGCTGCTTGGACAGCCGCTCGATGGGACCGGAGATCGAGACAGCGGCGATCACCCGGCCCGAGGGCCCGCGGACGGGGGCGGAGACGGACGCGATGCCCGCCTCGCGCTCGCCGATCGACTGGGCCCAGCCGCGGCGTCGTACCCCGGCGAGCGTGGTGGCGGAGAAGCGGGCGTGCTGCAGACCCTCGATCAGGCGCGCGTGGTCCTCCCACGCCACGAGGACCTGGGCCGCGGAACCGGCCTTCATGGACAGCTGCGTGCCCACGGGGATCGTGTCCCGCAGACCGATGGGCCGCTCGGCCGAGGCCACGCACACGCGCCACTCGCCCTGGCGGCGGAACACCTGGGAGGACTCGCCGGTGCTGTCCCGCAGCTGCAGCAGCACGGGTGCCGCGGCGGAGATGAGCCGGTCCTCGCCCGCGGCGGAGGCGAGCTCCACCAGACGGGAACCCAGGACGAAGCGCCCCTGGACGTCCCGGCCCACGAAGCGGTGGTGGGCCAGGGCGACCGCGAGACGGTGCGCAGTGGGGCGCGCGAGTCCCGTGGCCTCCACCAGGTCCGCCAGGGATGCCGGCCCGGCCTCGAGGGCGTCCAGGATGAGGGAGGCCTTATCGATCACGCCCACCCCCGAGGAGGAGTGCGTGGGCTCGTCGTTCAACCGGGACCCGGTGCCCAGACCACCCAGGGGAGAACCCAGGGGGGCGCCGGTGGGGTCCATCGCGTGCGTGGTGTCCATGCTCCGATAGTGACGTCTCACAATGCGAGAAGCAAGTCCACGGGCTGGAACTGGCCGCGGGCAGCCGGGACGATGGGTCCAGTGGCCGCACCCGTCGGCCGCCCGACGCCCGGGCCCCGCGGACGCCCGGGACCCGAGAGGCAAGGAGAGCAGAGATGAGCACCACGGACACCGCCGCACCGCGCACGCTCGCGGAGAAGGTGTGGGACGACCACCTGGTCCGCCGGGGCGAGGCGGGCCGCCCGGACCTGCTCTACATCGACCTCCACCTGCTCCACGAGGTGACGAGCCCCCAGGCCTTCGAGGGCCTGCGGCTCGCCGGCCGGGGCCTGCGACGCCCGGACCTGACGATCGCCACGGAGGACCACAACACCCCCACCGAGGACATCTTCTCCACCATCGCGGACGAGACCTCCCGCAAACAGATCGAGACGCTGCGCGGCAACTGCGAGGAGTTCGGCGTCCGGCTGCACTCCCTGGGGGACGCCGAGCAGGGAATCGTGCACGTGGTGGGCCCGCAGCTGGGCCTGACCCAGCCCGGGATGACCGTGGTGTGCGGTGACTCCCACACCTCCACGCACGGGGCGTTCGGGGCGCTCGCGTTCGGGATCGGCACCTCGGAGGTGGAGCACGTGATGGCCACCCAGACGCTGCCGCTGGCACCGTTCAAGACTATGGCCGTCACGGTGGAGGGAACGCTCAAGCCGGGGGTGAGCTCCAAGGACATCATCCTGGCGGTGATCGCCAAGATCGGCACCGGCGGCGGTCAGGGGTACGTGCTGGAGTACCGCGGCTCCGCCATCCGGGCGCTGTCCATGGAGGCCCGCATGACCATCTGCAACATGTCGATCGAGGCCGGTGCCCGTGCGGGCATGATCGCCCCGGACGAGGTCACCATGGACTACGTCCAGGGACGCCCCCACGCGCCGCAGGGCGAGGACTGGGACGCCGCCGTGCAGTACTGGCGCACCCTGCACACGGACGAGGGTGCGGAGTTCGACCGGGAGGTCTTCATCGACGCGGACCAGCTGGAGCCGTTCGTCACGTGGGGCACCAACCCCGGCCAGGGTGTGCCGCTGTCGCAGCCCGTGCCGGACCCGGAGGACGCGGGCGACGACAACGCCAAGGACGCCGCCCGCCGCGCCCTGGACTACATGGGCCTCGAGGCCGGCACACCTATGAAGGAGATCCCGGTGGACACGGTGTTCCTGGGCTCGTGCACCAACTCGCGGATCGAGGACCTGCGTGCGGCCGCGGACATCCTGAAGGGGCGCCGCAAGGCGGAGAACGTGCGGATGATGGTGGTCCCGGGCTCCGCGAAGGTCCGGCTGCAGGCAGAGGCGGAGGGCCTGGACCGGGTCTTCCGGGACTTCGGCGCGGACTGGCGTTTCGCCGGGTGCTCCATGTGCCTGGGCATGAACCCGGACCAGCTGGCCCCGGGGGAGCGCTGCGCCTCCACCTCCAACCGCAACTTCGAGGGACGCCAGGGCAAGGGTGGGCGCACCCACCTGGTCTCCCCGGTGGTCGCGGCGGCGACCGCCGTGCGCGGGACGCTCAGCGCACCGTCGGACCTGGAGCCCGTGCGTGAGGAGACCGCGGTGCCCTCCGGGCTCCAGCCCGCCGTCTGACCACCACAGCCGCCCGCAGCACCAGCAGAGAGGGACACAGCCATGGAGAAGTTCTCCACCCACCGCGGCGTGGCCGCCCCGTTGAAGCAGTCCAACGTGGACACGGACCAGATCATCCCCGCCGTCTACCTCAAGCGCATCACCAAGACGGGTTTCGACGACGCCCTGTTCGCCGGGTGGCGCAAGAATCCCGACTTCGTGCTCAACCGTCCGGAGTACGCCAACGCCTCGGTCCTGGTGGCCGGTTCCGACTTCGGCACCGGATCCTCCCGCGAGCACGCGGTGTGGGCGCTGCGCGACTACGGCTTCAAGACCGTGATCTCATCGCGCTTCGCGGACATCTTCCGTGGGAACTCGGGCAAGCAGGGCCTGCTGGCCGCGCAGGTGGACCAGTCGGACGTCGAGCTGCTGTGGAAGCTCATGGAGGAGCAGCCCGGCATCGAGGTCGAGGTGGACCTCGAGGCCCGCACCGTGACCTGCGGAGCCGTGACCGTGCCGTTCCAGATCGACGACTACACTCGCTGGCGGCTCATGGAGGGCCTGGACGACATCGGTCTCACCCTGCAGCGGGAGACGGACATCGAGGCCTACGAGCGGGACAGGCCGAAGTACAAGCCCACCACGCTCCCCGCCAGAGTCTGACAGCCGGCTGGACCGGGAGCCGGTCCGGGCCGGTAGAATGTCGAGGTCCCGTGCGTGTTCCGCGCGCGGGAGATCACTTCCCCCAGATCGGTAGGTCATGACTTCTTTGCGCATCACCGGCGGAGTTCCGCTGACGGGTCAGGTGACGGTACGCGGCGCCAAGAACCTGGTCCCCAAGGCCATGGTGGCCGCGCTGCTCGGCGCCTCGGCCTCCACCCTGGGCAACGTTCCGGAGATCAAAGACGTCGAGGTGGTCACCGACCTGCTGTCGCTGCACGGAGTGGAGGTCACCCGCGACGACGCCCTGGGGCGCCTCACGCTGGACCCCACCAACGTGACGCGGGCGCGCCACGCGGACATCGACGCCCACGCGGGGGATTCCCGCATCCCCATCCTGCTGTGCGGTCCGCTGCTGCACGCACTGGGTGAGGCGTTCATCCCGGATCTCGGTGGCTGCCGGATCGGGGACCGCCCGATCAACTACCACCTGGAGGTGCTGCGCAACTTCGGTGCCAAGGTGGAGAAGCTGGACTCCGGCATCCGGATGAGCGCCCCGCACGGGCTGCACGGTGCCAAGATCGACCTGCCCTACCCCTCCGTGGGCGCCACCGAGCAGGTGCTGCTCACCGCCACGCGCGCCGAGGGCCACACCGAGCTGCGCGGCGCGGCCACCGAGCCCGAGATCATGGACCTGATCGCGATCCTGCAGAAGATGGGCGCGCTCATCACCGTGCAGACGGACCGCGTGATCCGCATCGAGGGTGTTCCCGAGCTCCAGGGCTACGTGCACAGCGCCCTGCCGGACCGCATGGAGGCGGCGTCGTGGGGTTCCGCGGCCCTGGCCACGGGCGGGGACATCTTCGTGGCCGGCGCCAAGCAGGCGGACATGATGACCTTCCTCAACACCTTCCGCAAGGTGGGCGGCGGGCTGGACATCCGTGAGGACGGCATCCGCTTCTTCCACCCGGGCGGGGACCTGAACCCCCTGATCGTGGAGACGGACGTCCACCCCGGGTTCATGACCGACTGGCAGCAGCCGCTCGTGGTGGTGCTGACCCAGGCCAAGGGCGTGTCCATCGTGCACGAGACCGTGTACGAGAACCGCTTCGGCTTCACCCGCGCCCTGAACCGCATGGGAGCGACCATCCAGGTGCACCGCGAGTGCCTGGGCTCCGTGCCGTGCCGCTTCGGGCAGCGCAACTTCCTGCACTCCGCAGTGATCTCGGGACCCACGCCCCTGCAGGCGGCGGACATCAACATCCCGGACCTGCGCGGCGGCTTCTCGCACCTGATCGCGGCGCTCTCCGCCGAGGGCGTGTCCACGGTGACCGGGGTGGAGCTCATCAAGCGGGGCTACGAGCACTTCACCGACAAGCTGGGCGGACTGGGCGCCAACTTCGACGTCACCGAGCAGTGACGCCCGGTGTCCTGAGCGTCCGGCACTGCGGCCGCCGCGCCCCGGTCCTCCCGGGTGCACCGCACACCGCGCGGGTCTCCCGCGCACCGTTGCCCGAGGAGGGGGTCTCCGGATGAGCAGAACGTCGCAACGATCCACGTTCCGGCTGATCGCCGCGGCCGTGATCCCCGCGTACCGCTCGCTCGCGGTGCCGCGCTGGCGAGGCACGGAGAACATCCCCGCGTCCGGCGGCTTCGTGGTGGTCTCCAACCACCTCACGGAGATCGACCCGATCACCGTGGCCTATGCGGTCTACAAGGCGGGCGTGATGCCGCGGTTCCTGGCCAAGGAGTCCCTGTTCCGGGTGCCCGTGCTGGGCCCGGTGCTCACGCGGATCGGGCAGGTTCCCGTCTACCGGGGCACCTCCCGGGCCAAGGACTCCCTGGAGGCCGCCTTCGCGGAGCTGGCCAGCGGGGGAGCGATCATCGTTTACCCCGAGGGCACCATCACGCGCGATCCGCAGATGTGGCCCATGCGCGGGCGCACGGGTGCCGCGCGCCTCGCGCTGCAGGCGGACGTTCCCGTGGTGCCCATGGTGCACTGGGGGGACCAGGAGATCGTCTACCGGGACCCCCAGGGCCACCGCACCGCCAAGCCCTTCCCGCCCAAGCGCGTGGACGGGATCGTGGGTGAGCCCCTGCGTGCCTCCGACCTGGTGCCCGGTGGGCTGAAGCACCCGGGGGAGCCGAGCAGCGAGGAGCTCGCGACCGCCACGGCCACGATCATGGTCACGGTGGCCCGCCTGCTGGGTGAGCTGCGCGGTGAGCCCGCGCCGCAGGAACTGCTCGATCCGCGCGCGCCCCGCCGGGCGGCGTCGTCGGACCCGGGCGACGCCGCGGTGCCCGAGGACGACCTCGGTTCCGCCGGCGGGAGCGTGGCCCCGTGAGCGCGCGTCCGCAGGGACCCGCCAGGATCACGGTGCTCGGCGCCGGATCGTGGGGCACCACCTTCGCCAAGGTCCTCGCCGACGCCGCCGTGGACGCCGGTGCCGAGCGGACCGTGTGCCTGTGGGGCCGTGACCCCGAGGCCGTCGAGCGCATGGCGCGCGAACGGCGCAACGAGCGCTACGTCCCCGGGATCGACCTGCCCGCAGCACTCACGGTCTCGAGCGACCTCTCCGAGGCCCTGGACGGCGCGGACCTCGTGGTGGCCGCGATCCCCGCGCAGGCGCTGCGTGCCCAGCTGGAGATCGCCGCCCCGGCGGTGGCGCCGGACGCGGTGGTGCTGTCCCTGGCCAAGGGCCTGGAGTCCAGCACCGGGCTGCGGATGACCCAGGTGATCGCCGAGGTCCTCGCGGAGGCAACCGGGGTCCCCGAGCAGGACTGGGCCCGGCGCACGTGCGTGCTGTCCGGACCGAACCTGGCCATGGAGATCGCCCGGGAGGAGCCCACGGCCTCCGTGGTGGCGGCGCCGGAGCACGAGACCGCGGCGTGGGTGGCCCGTTGCTGCGCGGCGCCCTACTTCCGCCCGTACACCAACACGGACGTGGTGGGCACGGAGATCGGCGGGCTCGTGAAGAACGTGATCGCCCTGTGCGTGGGCATCTGCGACGGCCGCGAGTACGGGGACAACTCCAAGGCCTCCGTCATGACGCGCGGCCTCGCGGAGACCACGCGGCTCGCCCTGGCCCTCGGTGGCCGCACCACCACCCTGTCCGGTCTCTCCGGCATGGGCGACCTGGTGGCCACGTGCTCGTCCTCCCTCTCCCGCAACCACACGGCCGGCAGGCTCCTGGGCGCGGGGCTGACCCTCGCGCAGGTGCAGGACGCCATGACCCAGACCGCCGAGGGGATCAAGTCCGCCCCCGCCGTGCTGGAGCTGGCACGGCGCCACGGCGTGGACATGCCCATCACGGAGGCCGTGGTGAGCGTGCTGAGGGGCGAGACACCCGTCCACGAACTGGCCCCCCGACTGTTGGGCCGAGACCTGAAATCCGAAGGGAACACCGCATGAGCACCACCCACGAGACCCCGGAGGCCACGGCGGAGGGTGAGAAGCCCTGCATCGCCGTGGTCTTCGGCGGCCGCTCGTCCGAGCACTCCATCTCGCTCATCACCGCCCGGTCCGTGCTGCGCGCGATCGACAGGGACCGCTGGGACGTGGTGAGCGTGGGGATCTCCCCGGACGGCGCGTGGTTCCTGTGCTCCCAGGAGGAGCTCGAGGCGCTGCTGGACGAGCAGCCCATGGCGCAGCTGCCCGTGGGCCCCCACCGCGTGAGCCTCCCGCTGCAGGCCGGGGACAGCCGGCTGCTGATCCACGACACCTCCGAGCACGGGGCTCCGCTGTCCCGCGGGCGGCACATCGACGCGGTGTTCCCGCTGCTGCACGGGCCGTTCGGCGAGGACGGCACGCTGCAGGGCATGCTGGAGCTCGCGGACCTGCCGTACGTGGGGTGCGGCGTGGCGGCGTCGGCCATCGGGATGGACAAGCACTTCATGAAGCTCGCGTTCGAGGCCGCCGGCCTGGAGGTGGGCCCGTACACCGTGGTCCACGACCGCACGTGGCGCACCGATCCGCAGGGCGTGCGCGATCGTGTGGCAGAGCTCGGCTTCCCGGTGTTCGTGAAGCCGGCGCGCGCCGGCTCGTCGTTCGGGATCACGCGCGTGGACGAGCCCTCCCAGCTGGACGCCGCGATCGCCACGGCGCGCGAGCACGACCTCAAGCTCGTGGTCGAGGCCGGCATCGACGGCCGGGAGATCGAGTGCGCCGTGCTGGGCGGGCACGGCACGGACGAGGCCCGAGCCTCCCTGCCCGGCGAGATCGAGGTGCACGGCCACGCCCTGTACGACTTCGAGGCCAAGTACGTGGAGTCCGACGGCGCCACGCTCTCGTGCCCGGCGCGGCTGCCGGAGGACGTGATCGAGACGCTGCGCCGTGACGCCGTGCGCGCGTTCCACGCCGTGGACGGCGAGGGGCTCTCGCGCTGCGACTTCTTCGTGACCCAGGACCAGCGCGTGGTCATCAACGAGATCAACACCATGCCGGGGTTCACGCCCATCTCCATGTACCCGCGCATGTGGGCGGCCTCCGGGATCGACTACAGCACCCTGATCGACGAGCTCATCACCCTGGCCCTGGAACGGCCCGTGGGACTACGCTGACCGGCAACCGCCCCGTGCCAGGGGACTGACGGCAGAGAGGCACACCGTGTGGTGCAAGCGCGCGGACATGATCGTCCACGAGAGCGACCCGTACAACGCCGAACCCCCGCGAGCCGGACTGCACGAGACACTCACCCCGGCGGACTCCTTCTACGTGCGCAACCACGGACCCGTTCCGCAGCTCGACGCCGCGACGTGGACCCTGGAGGTCACCGGACTGGTGGCCGAGCCCGTGCGGTTCACCCTGGAGCGGTTGCGCGAGGAGTTCGCGCACCACACGGTCACTGCCACGATGCAGTGCGCGGGCAACCGTCGGGAGGGGTTCCTGGAGGTCCGTGACGTCCCGGGCGAGGACCCCTGGGGTCCCGGTGCCACGTCCACGGCCCGGTGGACGGGCGTGCGTCTGGCGGACGTCCTGCGCGCGGTGGGCGTCCAGGACTCCGCGGGACACGTGGAGTTCGAGGCGCCGGACGTCTCCGAGATCGCTGACCCTCCCCAGCACTACGGCGGCTCGGTGCCGCTGTCCAAGGCACTGGCGGACGAGGTCCTGCTGGCGTGGGCCATGGACGACGCCCCGCTGCCCGCGGTGCACGGCGGGCCCGTGCGCGTGGTGGTCCCCGGCTGGATCGGGACGCGCAGCGTCAAGTGGGTCACGCGCGTCACGGTGCGCGCCGAGCCGTCCGAGAACTACTTCCAGGCCACCGCGTACCGGGTGCTGGAGCCGGAGGCGGATCCGGACGCGGCGGGGCCGGGGGACGGGATCTCCCTGGGCCCGGTGGCCCTGAACTGCGACATCCTCGCCCCGGAGCCCGGCCAGGCGGTCGGCACCGGGGAGGTACGGATCTTGGGCTACGCGCACGCGGGGGAGGACCGCGGCGTCGCCCGCGTGGACGTCTCCGCGGACGGCGGGCACTCGTGGCAGGCCGCGGAGCTCGGGCCCGAGCCGTCACCGTGGGCGTGGCGGCACTGGGAGACCACCGTGGACCTGGCCGGGCCGGGACCCCACACACTCGTGGCTCGCGCCTGGGACACCACCGGCGCGTGCCAGCCCGAGTCCGCGCGGACGCTGTGGAACCCCAAGGGGTACGTGAACAACTCGTGGGCCCGCGTGCGGGTCAACCAAGCGGGGGATCAGGGCTGAGCCGGCTCCTTCTTCACGTCCGCCACGGACTCGCACGTGCGCTCCTGGGGGATGCTCTGCACGGCGGAGCCGGTGTCCACCAGAGCGGTCGAGGACGGCACGCGCTGCCCGTCGAAGAGCACCTCGACCGCTGGTGAACGGCCGTAGGTCACGGCCCGCCACTGGTTCTCCTGGCCGGGAACCTGCGAGATGAGCCAGTCCACGCCGCTCACATCGGTGCACGGCTCCGTGGTGGGCCCCGGTTCCTCGACGCCGCAGCGCACGATCATGGCGGACGGGTCCCCGTAGGCGGTGGTGCCCTGGCTGGACGTCTCCCGCTGCTCCATGCCGCTGACCTCGTCCGGCATGGCGAGCATCACGGGCGCGCAGTCCGGGTTCGCGGCGTCCGGAGCGGGGTCCACGGTCACGGTGGAGCCGCAGCCGGTGAGCACGACGGCGCTCGTGAGGGCCGCGGCGCCCACGGCCAGGCGGCGTCGTGGGCCGGTGGACGACGCCGCCGGGTGTGTCCCTCCCTGAGCCTCCCCGGTGCACCCGGCCCCGGTGCGCCCGGCCCTGGGGGTCTCCGTCCCCGGGGTTGCTGCGACGCAGGTGGTGGTGCGCGCGGTGGACAGGACGGAGCGGCGTCGGAACGGGGAGACCATGGGGCCCAGGATAGTGGACCGGGCCTCGGAGCCGGGTGGGTGCGCGTGCGCTCCAGCGCGTCGGAGCCGCTGGCTAGGGTGCGGGGTATGACGCACGAGGGCGCTGACACGGCCACGGTCTCCGAGGTGGGTGAGGCGCGCCTGCTGGAGGCCTTCCTCCCCGGGGCCACCACGGACGGACCGCACGTGGAGGTGGGTCCGGGGGACGACTGCGCCGTGGTCACCACCCCGGGGGGACGCGTGGTGATGACCACCGACACCCTCACCCTGGACCAGGACTTCCGGACCGTGTGGCCCAGCGGGGTGCGCACCTCGGGAACGGACCTGGGCCACAAGTGCGCGGCCCAGAACCTCGCGGACGTGGCCGCGATGGGCGCCGTCCCCACGGCCGTGGTCGTGTCCCTGACCCTGCCCGGGGACACGCCCATCGCGTGGGTCACCGAGTTCGCCGCCGGGCTGTCCCGAGCGTTCGAGAACCTCGGTGCGCGCGAGTGCGCCCTGGTGGGCGGCGACCTCGGGAGGGGAGAGGAGCTGTCGATCACCGCCACCGTGCTGGGGCGCTGCGAGCAGAGCCCCGTGCTGCGCAGCGGTGCGCGGACCGGGGGAGTGCTGGTGCACGCGGGCGTGCTGGGGTGCGCGGCAGCCGGGCTCGACGCCCTGCAGAGCCCCGTGCCGGGGAGCTGGGACGCGCTGCCCGCGGACGAGCGGCGGGAGCTGCACACGGCGCAGCTGCGGCCGCAACCACCCGTGACAGCCGGGCGGGAACTCGCCCGGGCCGGCGCCACCGCCATGCTGGACGTCTCCGACGGCCTGCTGAAGGACGCCGGGCGAATCGCACGCGCCAGCGGGGTGCGCATCGACGTCGATCCGGGTGCCCTGGAGCCGGACGTCACCCGGCTGCGGCGGGCCGGGGAGGCCGCCGGGGTGGACCCGTGGCAGTGGGTGCTCACGGGCGGGGAGGACCACGGTCTGCTCGCGGTGCTGCCTGTGGATTCCCGGCTGCCTCCCGGGGTCCGTGCGATAGGCTCGTGTGCGCCCGCGGACCCCGCGGGAGGGCGGCACAGGGACGGGCCCACCCCGGATCCGCGCCCCGGAACGGATGCGCCGAGCCCGGCCGTGACCATTGCCGGACAGGCCCCCGCAGAGTGGCTCGGGCGCGACGTCGTTGAAGGATGGGATCACTTTGAGCCATAAGCCAGGCTCCTCCACCACCGAGGTGCGCGACTGGCTCGACACCGCGCACCGGGAGCTGCGCCGGCACGCGGACGTGCTGGACAACCTCAACGTGTTCCCCGTGGCGGACGCGGACACGGGCTCGAACCTCAGCATCACGGTGGGCCACGCGGCGGAGGCCGCCCACCTCATCGAGGGCAGGGACGTGGGGGAGCTGCTCGTGTACGCGGGGCAGGCCGCGCTCGAGGAGGCGCGCGGAAACTCCGGGATGCTCGCCGCACTCACCCTCACCGCCATGGGAGGCGTGGTGGAGGGCAGCACCCGGCTCACGGCGGAGCAGCTCAAGACCGCGCTCATGGCGGCCCACGTGCGCTGCTCGTCCGCGCTCACCGAGCCCGTCCCGGGCACCATGCTGTCCGTGCTCGACGCCGCCGGCGCCGTCCCGGTCCCCGACACCTCCCCGGACGGCTCCAACCAGCAGCTCGTGGAGTGGCTCGACCTCGTGGTCGCGGCCGCCACGTGCGCCGTGATCGACTCCGTGACCCAGATCCCCGTGCTCGCCGAGCGCGGCACCGTGGACTCAGGGGCCCTGGGCATGCTGATCGTGCTCAGCGCGCTGCGCACCGCGCTCGCGGGCCACCCCGCCGCCGAGGACCCCGTGGTGGAGGTCATCCGTCAGCACACCCACCCCCTCTCGGACACCACCCTCGAGCGTCAGGACGGGTACGAGGTCATGGGCACCATGGACCTCTCCGCCCTGGACGCCGCCGAGCTGCGCCACGAGCTGGACGACGCCGGCAGCAGCGTGATCGTGAGCGCCGTGGGAGACCACGAGGACGGCTACACGTGGCGCGTGCACGTCCACGTGGCAGACCCGGAGACCGCCCTGGACCTGATGCGGGGCCGCGGGACCGCGCGCAACGTCACCGTCACCACCCTCGCGGCGGAGCCCCGGTGACCACCCGGGAGGTGCCCGAGCCGCTGCCCCTGGACATGCCGCCCGGGGACGGTCGCACTGCGCGGACGACCGCTCTGGAACCGCAGGCGGCGCCGTCCCCGGACCCGGGGGCCACCGCAGAGGAGGTCCCCGCCCCGCCCCCCGCGCAGACGCGGGCCCACTCGGCCTTCGTGGGGCTGCTGGACCAGCCGCTCACCCGCTACGTCCCCGGCTCCTCGCCGCGCTCCACCGTGGCCCTGCTCGCCAAGGACCTCGGAATCACCACCGTGGGCCAGCTGCTGGACCACGCACCGCGGCGCTACATCCACCGGGGCAGGATCCAGGCGCTCACGGACCTCGTGGCCGGGGAACGGACGTCGTTCGTGGCCCGCGTGGAGTCCTCCAGCACCCGCCGCATGCGCAGCGATCCCCGGCGCAGTCTCACGGACGTCGTGGTGGCGGATGATTCCGGGGCGCAGCTGAAGATCACGTTCTTCAACGCCTACTCCGCGCAGAAGGACCTCCCGGTGGGGTCCTTGGCCCTGTTCACGGGCAAACCCGAGTTCTACCGGGGTGAGCTGTCCATGACGGGGGCGGACTACGCGCCCGTGGAGACCCCCGAGGCCGTGTCCGGGGCCTCGTCGGAGACCGGTGAGCTGATGCCCATCCCGGTGTACCCGGAGGCCGGCAAGCTGACCACGCCGAGGATCGGCAAGGTGGTGCAGCAGCTGCTGCTCACCGCTGACCTGGACTCTCTCGAGGACCCGCTCTCTCCGGAGCTGCGGGACGCGGAGGAGCTGCCGCCCCTGGGCCAGGCCTACCGGGACCTGCACCGCCCCGAGACGGTCGAGGCGTACGAGCGGGCCCGCCGTCGGTTCCGCTTCCAGGAAGCGTTCGTTCTGCAGACCGAGCTCGTCCGCCGGCGGGCGGAGCACGCGTCCCACCCGGCGGATCCGCGCCCGCCGCGCGAGGACGGAATCCTCGCGAGTTTCGACGCGGCCCTGCCGTTCGCGCTGACCCCTGGACAGCGCGAGGTGGGGGAGCAGATCTCGGACGAGCTCGCGGGCACCGCGCCCATGAACCGGCTGCTGCAGGGTGACGTGGGGTCCGGCAAGACCGTGGTGGCCCTTCGTGCCATGCTGCAGGTGGTGGACCACGGTGGCCAGGCCGCGATGCTCGCACCCACCGAGGTGCTCGCCACCCAGCACTACGAGAAAATCACGGCCGCGCTCGGCCCGCTCGCCGAGCCCGGGCGGCTCGGCGGGGACCCCCTGGCCACGGGCGTCACCCTGCTCACGGGCAGCATGTCCGTGCCCGCGCGGCGCAGGGCCCTGCTGGACATCGCGAGCGGGGCCTCCGGGATCGTGGTGGGCACCCACGCCCTGATCCAGGAGAACGTGCAGTTCGCGGACCTCGGGCTGGCCGTGGTGGACGAGCAGCATCGTTTCGGCGTGGAGCAGCGGGACGCCCTGCGGGGCAAGGCCGCGAGCACACCGCACACCCTCGTGATGACCGCCACGCCCATTCCGCGCACCGTGGCCATGACGGTCTTCGGGGACCTGGACGTCTCCACCCTGCGTGAGCTGCCCGGGGGCCGCCGCCCCATCACCACCCACGTGGTGGGTCTCGCGGAGCACGGGCCCTCGTGGGAGCGCCGGGTCTGGTCCCTCGCCGCGGAGCACGTGGCCGCAGGACGCCAGGTGTACGTGGTGGCACCCAAGATCGGCGACGACGCCGCCCTGCCGCCCTTCGCGTCCCTGCGCGCCTCCCTGGAGGCCCAGCAGGAGGAGCCGGAACCCGCCACTGTGGCGTGGCTCCAGGAGCTCGTGGCGGCCCAGCCCGAGCTGCGCTCCGCGCGGATCGCGGTGCTGCACGGGCGCCAGGACACCGGCACGAAGGCCGGGACCATGGCGGCGTTCGACGCCGGCGAGGTGGACGTGCTCGTGTCCACCACCGTGGTGGAGGTGGGTGTGGACGTGCCCAATGCCACGCTCATGGTGGTGGTGGACCCCGAGCGCTTCGGGATCTCCCAGCTCCACCAGCTGCGGGGCCGGATCGGACGTGGCGAGCACGCGAGCACGTGCCTGCTGGTCACCCGCGTGGCGCCGGACCACCCTGCCCGGGCCCGGCTGGACGCGGTGGCCGCCACCACTGACGGCTTCGAGCTCGCGGAGGCGGACCTGAAGCTCCGCAAGGAGGGAGACATCCTCGGGGCCTCCCAGTCCGGCGGTCGTTCCGGGCTGCGCTGGGTGGGCGCCCTGCGGGACGAGGCGCTCGTGGCACGGGCCCGGAACGCCGCGGAGGCCGTCATCCGGGAGGACCCAGGGCTCGGGAACCACCCCGTGCTGCGGGAGAGCATCGAGCGTGTGCTGGACGAGGACCGACAAGCATTTCTGGAGCGAGGATGACACGCATCATTGCCGGCCGCGCCGGGGGACAGCACCTCAAATCCGTGCCGGGCTCGGCCACCCGGCCCACCACGGACCGCGTCAAGGAGTCCCTGTTCGGCAGGCTGGACGCGTGGGGCATGTGCGAGGACGCCCGCGTGCTGGACCTCTTCGCCGGCTCCGGCGCCCTCGGGCTGGAGGCCGCCAGCCGGGGCGCAGCCACGGTCACGCTCGTGGAGAAGGCGGGAGCCGCGGCCAGGGTGTGCCGGGAGAACGCGGCGCTGCTGGCGGCGTCGTGCCCCGGGGCGAAGATCACCACGGTGCACGCGGGCGTGGCCGGCTATCTCGGGCGGGCTCCCTTCCACCGCTGGGACCTCGTGCTCGCGGACCCGCCCTATCCGCTGGAGAACGAGGAGCTCGCGCGCATGCTCTCGCTGCTCGTGGGGCGGCTGGGTCCGGGCGGGGTGATCGCGGTCGAACGCTCCGCACGCACCGGGGAACCGGCGTGGCCGAAGGGGCTGCGCCGTTTCGAGACCAGCGAACACGGTGAGACGGTCATCTGGTACCTGGAGACGGACGAGGAGTCGGACACGGCCACCACGCAGGACGCGGCCGAGGGCGGTGCCGCGCACGGCTGACGGATCGTCGCCCGCCGCCCGGGAGACCGCGCGGCGGGCGGGCTCAGACAGCCGCGACCAGCCCGGCCATCGCGGCGCGCAGCACGTCCGCGCGTTTGCAGAAGGCGAGCCGCAGCCAGTCCGCGTACAGGCCCTGGTTGGCGGGGCCCGCGAACGCCGACACCGGAATGCCCACGACGCCCGCGTTCTCCGCCCAGTGCTGGGCGAGTCCCGCGGCATCGCCGACACCGGCCAGGGGGTAGTGGTTGCTCACGTCCGCCACCGCGAAGAACGTGCCCTGCGGCTCGGGCGGGGTGAGACCCGCGGACCGCAGCCCGGACACCACCACGTCCCGGCGCTCGCGGTAGTCCTCCCGCAGACCCTCGAAGAACTGCGGAGGCAGGGACAGGGCCGCCGCCACGGCGTGCTGCAACGGGGCCGCCGCGCTGTGGGACAGGTACGTCTTCACGGCCACGACGCCGCGCAGCAGCTCACGGGGTCCGGTCACCCAGCCCACGCGCCACCCCGTGGCGGAGAACGTCTTGCCTGCGGAGGACACGCTCAGGGTGCGGGACGCCGCGCCGGGGAGAGTGCTCAGCGGCCGGTGGGGCCCGTCGAAGCGCAGGTGCTCGTAGACCTCGTCGGTGACGACCACGGCGTCGAACTCCGTGGCCAGCTCCACGACCAGCTCCTGGAACTTCCGGGAGGCCACCGTGCCCGTGGGGTTGTGGGGGTCGTTGAGCACCACAGCGCGGGTGCGCGGGGAGAACGCCGCGCGCACGTCGTCGGGGTCGGGTGTGAACGCGGGCGGCAGCAACGGCACGGGGACCGCGGTGGCTCCCGCGAACTCCACCACGGCGCCGTAGAGGTCGTAGCGGGGCTCGAACAGCACCACCTCGTCGCCGGGCTGCAGCAGGGACAGCAGCGCCGCAGTGACACCCTCGGTGGCGCCGGCGCACACGAGCACCTCCGTGTCCGGATCCACGTCCAAGCCGTAGTGCGTGGCCTGGTGCGCGGCGACGGCCTCACGGAGCGCGGGGACCCCGATGATGGGGGCGTACTGGTGGTGACCGGCCTGCAGGGCGGCCGCCGCGGCGTCGAGCATCTGCTGCGGCGGGTCGAAGTCCGGGAAGCCCTGGCCCAGGTTGACCGATCCGGTGCGCCGGGCCAGGCCTGTCATCTCCTCGAACACCGTGGAGCGCAGGCCCCCGGCGGCGTCCAGGAGCCCTCCGCCGGCCGCCATGCGCTGCCAGGGCGCGCGTACGGCGGACGTGGGGGAGGAGAGGTTCTCAGCGGCGGATGTCATGGGCCCAGTCTAGGAACTCCGACCCCACCGCACGCGGGGTCTGCACGTCCGGGGCGCACAGACCCGGTGGGTGCGCGGCTCGGCGCCCCCGGGAACGCAGGCCCCGCGGGAGGCCCGCTGCCGCTAGGGTGGGCCCATGCGACGCGCCATCTGCCCGGGTTCCTTCGACCCCCTGCACCTCGGTCACTGCGCGGTGATCCGCCGCGCCACCCACATCTTCGACGAGGTGGTCGTGGCGGTGTCCACGAACCCGAACAAGAGCCACCGCTTCAGCGAGGCGCGGCGGATCGAGCTGGTGCGCCAGGTCTTCGCGGACGAGCCCGCCGTGGTCGTGGAGCCACTGGAGTCCGGACTGATCGCGGACTACGCCGAGCGCCGGGAGGCCGTGGCCCTGGTCAAGGGTCTGCGCAACGGCGCGGACTACGACTACGAGCTGCCCATGGCCACCATGAACCGCTCGCTGACCGGCGTGGAGACCGTGTTCCTGCCCGGGGAGCCCTCCCTGCTGCACGTGTCCTCCTCCCTGGTCATGGAGGTGGCCGCGCTCGGCGGGGACATCGCGTCCTTCGTGCCGCCCGAGGTGCTGCACGCCATCGAGATCCGCTGAGCGGGCGGCGTCGGGAACCGGGCCGGGGCTGGCGGACGGGCCGCTCGCGGTGACGGCCCAGTGGCCGGCGGGCACGCAGGCACGTGCGGCAGTCGGCGCACGGGCTCATGGGAAGCACGGGATCGCGAGAAACCTGGACCGAGCTGCGGGATGAACCGCGGTCCTGCCGCGTGCTAGGATGTTCTGTCGGCCAGTGTCGTTAGCCAGGAGTTCCGTGAATCACCGCAACAGTTCAGCCCTCGCGTACAGCGTCAGGGAGCTGCAACACCGCCCGGGGACCATGGACACCCTGGATGTCGAGGCACCCGCACCGAAAGACTTCGGTACGGCGCTCATCGGTTCGCCCGAGGGCGCGCCCATGGAGCTGCAGCTGCGCCTGGAATCCGTCCACGACGGTATCCTGGTGTCCGGAACCGTGATCGTCAGTGTTCACGGGGAGTGCAGCAGATGCCTCGACCCCATTGACTACGAACTACCGGTCGACGTGCAAGAGCTTTTCGTCTTCGAACCGTCTCCGCAGGGTGACGAGAACGTCGAGGACGAGCAAGTGTATGAGGTGCGGGACGAGGAGATCGACCTCGAACCGATGCTTCGGGACGCAGTGATCACTCAGCTGCCGTTCCAACCGGTGTGCCGGGCCGAGTGCCCGGGCCTGTGCGCCCAGTGCGGCGCACGGCTCGAGAACGACCCGGACCACCACCACGACGTGAAGGATCCCCGCTGGTCCGCCCTCGCAGGGCTGCTGACCGACTCGGAGGATCCGGAACCGTCGGAGCCGACAACCGACACGAGAGAAGAGAGATAGCCGTGGCTGTTCCCAAGCGGAAAATGTCCCGTGCGAATACCCGCATGCGCCGGTCCCAGTGGAAGGCTCAGGCCCCCAAACTGGTGAAGACCGTGGAGAATGGCAAGGTCAGCTACAGCCTGCCGCACCAGGCCAAGCTGGTCTCCGATTCCGCCGGCACCCCCTTGTTCTACGAGTACAAGGGTCGCAAGGTCGCTGACGCGTAAGGTGACCGCTTTGCCGGATCCCGGCGAACTGCTTGAGCGTCTCGGTGTCGATCTCGACACCGAGACGCTTCGCATTGCGCTGACGCACCGCTCCTACGCGTACGAGCACCCGGGGGAGGTGCACAACGAACGCCTGGAGTTCCTGGGGGACGCCGTGCTGCAGCTCGCGGTCACGGACGAGATCTACCACCGCTACCCCGAGTGGGACGAGGGGCGCCTGGCCAAGCTGCGCGCCTCGGTGGTCTCCGCCCGCGCGCTGGCCGGTGTGGCCCGTTCCCTGGGGCTGGGCCCGCACATCCGCCTGGGCAAGGGCGAGGTGCGCACCCACGGCAGTGACAAAGCATCGATCCTCGCGGACACCACGGAGGCCGTCATCGGCGCCGTGTACGAGTCCCTGGGGCCCGTGCCCGCGCGTGACCTTGTGCTGCGGATGATGATCCCCCTGCTCGAGGACACCCGGGTGCTGCACGAGGGCAAGGACTGGAAGACCCACATCGTGGAGCTCGTGGCACAGCACGGTCTGGGGACCGTGCGCTACGAGGTGGAGGGTACCGGCCCCGACCACGAACGCCACTTCACGGCGGATGCCGTGGTGGACGGGCAGGTGCTCGGCCACGGGGAGGGCACGTCCAAGAAGGCCGCCGAGCGCGCCGCGGCCGCCGCCGCGTGCGAGGCCCTGGCCACACGTCTGCCCGCGAAGGGCTGAGCGCACCGTGCCCGAGCTGCCCGAGGTCGAGGTGGTCCGCCGCGGCGTCGAGCGCTGGGTGGTTGGCCGCACCGTCGAGTCCGTGCAGGTCTTCGACGCCCGTTCCCTGCGCCGCCACACCGCTGGTGTCCTGGACTTCCAGGAGCGCCTGGCCGGGTTGAGCGTGGACTCCGCACAGCGGCGCGGCAAGTTCCTGTGGCTCCCGCTGCGGGAGCGCCCCGGCAGCGAGCCGTCGCAGGCGCTGCTCGTGCACCTGGGCATGAGCGGCCAGCTCCTGGTGGCCTCCGCGGACCAGCCGCAGCCGCGCCACGAGCGCATCCGCCTCGCCCTCTCTCCGGCCCACGACGACGCCGGTGCCGCCCTCCCGGAGCAGGCCCGGTTCGTGGACCAGCGGATCTTCGGCGGCATGCTGCTCGATCCGCTCGTGCCCAGCACGGACGGTCACGGCACGGTGCCGGAGCACGCCGCGCACATTGCGCGCGACCCCCTGGACCCGCTCTTCGACGTGGACGCCTTCCACACCGCCCTGCGACGGCGCCGCACGGGCCTGAAGCGCGCGCTGCTGGACCAGGGGCTGATCTCCGGGATCGGGAACATCTACGCGGACGAGGCTCTGTGGGCCGCCCGGCTGCACTGGGCCGCACCCACCGAGACGATGACCGCGCCCCGCACCCGCGCACTGGTGGCGGCGTGCCAGGAGGTCATGCGCCGCGCGCTGGCGGCGGGCGGCACGAGCTTCGACTCGCTGTACGTCAACGTGAACGGGGAGTCCGGGTACTTCTCACGCTCGCTCAACGCCTACGGCCGGGCGGGGCAACCCTGCCCGCGCTGCGCGGCGGCAGGGGAGGACGGCGTGATCGTGCGCGAGCAGTTCGCGAACCGCTCCTCGTACCGGTGCTCGCGGTGCCAGAGGCGGCCCAGGCGGTTCAGAGCGTAGCCCCCGCCGTGAGCCACAGGGGGTGGGCGGTCCCGGTCCCGTGAGGCCGTCCCTGACCCATCGGTGGCGGATCTGCCGCGGCCCGGAACGAGCGGTGCCCGCGACCGTGCGGTCGCGGGCACCGTGGCGCTCAGAGAGGACAACATCACTCCAGCGAGCGCACGCTCTGCAGGTCCGTGGACAGGTTGCTGTTCTCGCTGTCAGAGGCCACCGAGGCGCTCTCGGCGCGGGCGCGCTGCTCGTCCGCGACGTCCTCCACGCGCTCCAGGGACACCGACCCGGTGTTGCGCTGCGGGCGCGGATGGTCCTGGTAGTACGCGGCCAACCGGGCAAAGCCCTCGTCCAGGCTCACGGACGGAGTCCAGTCCAGCAGCTTTCGGGTCTCGCTCTGGTCGAACCAGTGCGCCGTGGAGAGCTGCTCGGCGAGGAACTCGGTCATGGGCGGCTCTCCGTCGCCCGCGCGCAGCTTGGCGGGCAGGTGCGGCCACACGGTCTCGATCACGCGGCCCGCGAGGCGCGCCGCCTTGCCCGGCACCGAGCGCGTGGGCGCGGGAGAGCCGGTGGCCCGGCACATCCGGGCGATCAGCTCGCCCACGGGGCGCGGCTCGCCGTTGGTGAGCACCAGGGCCCGGCCGTGCACGTGGTCGATGCGCTGCAGCGCCCGGACGATGCCCTCGGAGGCGTTGTCGATGTACGTGGTGTCGATCATCGCGGCACCGTGGTCCAGGTTGGGCATGCGCCCGGCGGCCGCACGGTCCGCCACGCGCTCCACGAGCTGCGTGTCCCCGGGGCCCCACACGATGTGCGGGCGCACGGCGGCCACCTTGAGGTCCCGCTGCCCGTCCATGCTCAGGGCCAGCAGCTCGGCCGCAGCCTTGGAACGGGCGTAGTTGCCGCGCGCATTCTCCGGGTCAGCGGGCTCCGCGCCCGCTCCCTCGATCGAGACCCCGGTGTGGGCCACGGAGGGGGAGGACACGAACACCACGTTCTTCACGCCGGCGTTCTGCGCCTGGCACAGCAGGATGCGCGTGCCCGTGACGTTGACGCGCACGAACTCGGACCAGTCCCCGGTGAAGGAGACCTTGGCGGCCAGGTGCACGACGTCGTCCACGCCGTCCAGTGCGCGGGCCACGTCCTCGGGATCGGTCACCGAACCCAGCACCTCGTCCACGCCCTCGCGCTCGGCCACGGGAGCGTGACCGCGCTGGAACACGCGCACCTTCCAGCCGTGCGCAAGCAGCACGCGGGCGACGTCGCCGCCGAGCATTCCGGACGCGCCCGTCACCAGGACGGTGCGGCCCGTGCCGTCGAGCTCGCCGTGGGTCACCGTGGCACCGCCGCGGTCCGGGTCCGCGATCTGTGCGGAGCCGGAGACGTCAGCACCCTGGGCATCGGGCCGAGCGGAAGGCTCGGACGAGGCCGGCGAGGACGCCGAGGAGGTGGGCCGGGGCGCCGCGGCCGGGCGGGCGGCGTCGGTGGCCGGTGCGCGGTGGCGCCCGGTGCCGCTGGGCTGTGCGGGGGTGTCGCGGGGATCGTCGCTCACAGTGAACTCAGCTTTCCGGTGGCCAGGGCGCGCTCGGCCCAGTCACTCAATTCGGCTCGGTCGATCTTGGAGTTGTGACGGATGTCGGTGGGGTGCTCCGGGACCACCAGCACCGCGCTGACGGGCAGGCCCGTGGTGGCGTGCACCGTGGTCCGGATGCGCTCGGTCAGCTCCGGGGACGCCAGCGCCGGTGCGGACGCGGCGGGATCGGTCTCGATGACCGCCACCGCGGACTGGGACCCAGCAGGACCCACGCCCACCACGGCGGCGCGGCCGACCCCGGGGACGGTCTGCGCGGCGTGCTCGGCCGCCACGGAGGAGACCGGGCCGTCGGACATGGTGATCACGTGCGCCAGTCGGCCCTCGTACCAGAGCCGCTCACGGGCGTCGAAGTGCCCGACGTCGCCCGTGCGGTGCCAGCCCGGGGTCCCGTCCGAGGCACGCTCGGTGATCCAGAGCCGGTCGTAGTGGTCCTTGGCGTGCGGGGCGCGGGCCACGATCTCGCCGGTGACGCCGGGGGTGGTGACGATCTCCGGGGAGACGGAACCGTCCGCGCGCAGCGGCAGCACGCCCAGCTCGGCACCCGCCACGGGGGTGCCCACGCACACGCCGCCGCCGGCACCGGCCATGCCCGCCTGCGCGTCCTCACGGGCGGTGCGGATCACTCCCAGACTGACGTCCGTGAGCGGCAGCGCCTCGGTCATCCCGTAGGGCGTGTGAAGCTCGGCGGCGGGCATGAGCTCCTGCAACCGGGCCAGCAGCTCCTCCGGGATGGGGGCGCCCGCGGAGAGCATGAGGTCCACGCGTGCGAGGGCGTCCCGCTCGGCGGGGGCCAGCTCGTCCGCCGTGGCGAGCACGTTGGCGATCGCGGCGGGCGAGGCGAACACGGCGGTCGCGCGGATGGCCATGGTGGCTTCCGCCAGCGCCCGCGCGGTGAGCGTCTTGGGGCTCGTGACGTCCATGTCCGGCGTCACGGACGCCGCGCCCAGGGCGGGGCCCAGCAGGGCGAAGGGTGCGAAGCCCGCCACGAGCCCGGTGCCGGCACGCAGGCCGTACGTGTCGCGGATGGTGTCGCGCATCCCGGCCATCTGGCGGTGCGTGTACACCACGCCCTTGGCCGGACCGGTGGAACCGGAGGTGAACAGCACGGCGGCCTCGGCGTCCGGGTCCACGGCGGGGATCTCGTCCGGGGACACCGTGGTCACGGAGTCCATCAGCTCGGGCACGGTGTGCGCCACGCCCAGCAGCTTCTTGGACACGGGGTCCATGGCGTCCGCGGCGATCCGTGTGCCGGGCCAGCCGAGGGCCCGCGCGCCCACGAGGGCCTTGCGGATGCCGATGAACCAGCGGGGCGAGGAGCCGCGCAGCGCCCGGGTGAGTCCCTGGCGGCCGAGGCCCTGGTCCGCCACCACGATCACCGCACCGATGCGCAGGCACGCGTAGATCAGCGTGGTGAGCATGGACCCGGGCGGCACCATGAGGTTCACGCGGTCCCCGGGGCGCACCCCGGTGCGCAGCAGGGCCACGGCCAGCTGGTCCACGGAGGCGGAGAGCTGCGCCCAGCTCACACTGCGCCGGATGTCCAGCTCGGGGGCGGAGCCGTCCACGGTGGTGGCCACGGGGCCCATGTCCACCACGGCGGGGGAGTCGTCACGACGCCGCGCGTCCAGCTCCGCGAAGAACGGCACGAACGCGGCGCGGCCGCGGGCCCGCTGCTCGCGGTGGGTCTCGACGACGGGCTCGGCGTCCCCGAAGCGCTCCTCGAGCCACGTGAACAGCGGGGTGGCGATGTCCCGGGCCTCGGGCAGCAGGTGCTTGGCGCCCTCGAAGCGGTGCACGTCCGCGTGCGGGGCGCGGCGCATGAGGTCGTCCAGGTAGCGCTGCTGGAACACCGGGTCCCCGGTGCCCCACAGCAGCAGCGTGGGGACCTCGCGCGCGCTCATCCGCCCCGCGATCCGCTCGTAGGCGGCGTGGGACGGGTGGTCCTCGGCGGCGGGGATGTCCGCCACGAAGTGGGCGATGCCCTCGCGGCGCTCACGGGAGGTGTAGGGAGCCTTGTAGGCGCGCTTGACGTCCTTGGACGCCGCGGGATCGCACAGTGCGAGCGTGGTGTCCAGGAACGCGGTGCTCCCGGAGGTCAGCGGCTCGTGCACTGCCCTGTTCAGGGCGAGACGCAGTGCAGAGGGGATGGGCTCGGCGTTGTCGTGGTGCACCGCCGTGTTGGTCAGCACGGTGGCCGCGTGGATCGCGGGGTGCTCCTGCGCCCAGCCCTGGGAGATGAGCCCGCCCCAGTCGTGGGCGAGGGTGACCACGGGCAGTCCGGCGCCGTCGATCCCCAGAGTGGCGGTGAGGTCGCCGAGATCCTGGACACGGTCCTCGAGGCGGCGGAAGAGTCCGGTGCGCTCGGAGAATCCCATGTCCAGGTGGTCCACGGCCACCACGCGCCACGGGTGCTCCAGCTCGTTCGCCGCGCGCAGGACGTCCCGCCACAGGTAGGACCACGTGGGGTTGCCGTGCACGGCCAGGACGATGCCCCGGGGGGTGCGGCCGGAGCGCTCGATCTGCTCGCGATTGTCCAGCACGTGCCACCGCCGCTTCCGGCCGGCCACCGGTTCCACGGGCGCGGACGAGGGCACGGAGAGCGCCGTGGACCACGCCGGGTCGATCCCCGGCAGGGGGGTCTCGGTGAAGGGCAGGCGCTCAGCGCCGGGGTGCTGCGGGGACATGGATCCTCCTCGGGGGTTCGGGGTGCTCACCAGGCGATCTCCATGAGGGTGGTGTTCAGCCCGGACCCCACGCCGAGGCACAGCACCCGCGCTCCGGGTTCCAACCGCTCGGACTCGAGGGCGAGCGTCATGGGCAGCGCGGCGGCGGCCACGTTGCCCCAGTACGGGAACGTGAGGGGCACCTTGGCGGCGTCGATCCCCATGTCCTCGATGAGCTTGTTGGTGTGGGAGTTGGAGACCTGGTGGGTCACGTAGGAATCCATGTTCCGCCAGTCCCAGCCGTCGCGCTCCGCATCCAGCCACGCCTCGACCACGAGTCCCACACCGTGGTTGAGCAGACCGGTGGCGTCCGTGAACATCCCGTCCCAGCCACCGACGCACAGGCGGCTGAACTCGGTGCCGGCGCGGGTCACCGAGCCCACGATCCGGTGGCCGTCCGGGTGGCGGTCCGCGGGGCCCACCACGGCGGCGGCGGCGCCGCAGCCCAGGGTGAGGGTTGCGAACTCCTGGACCACCTGTTCGCGCGTGATGTCGTCCTCGCTCAGCCGTGCGATGGCCGCCTCGTGCCACGGGGAGGGGTCCTCGCCGGCCACCACGAGGGCGTACTCGATGGCGCCCGCGTCGATCATGGAGGAGGCCACGGTGAGGGCGTTGACGAAGCCCAGGCACGCGTTGGTCATGTCGAAGTTCAGGGCGGAGCTGGGCAGGCCCAGGCGCTCGTGGATCCCCACGGCCACGGCGGGCTCGTAGTTGTCGCGCGTGACGGACGCGTTGATGAACAGTCCGATCTGCTCCGGGCGGATGCCGGAGTTCTCCAGGGCGGCCTGGCCGGCCTCGGTGGCGCCGTCGGTGAAGTGGCGTCCGGGGGCCCAGCCGCGGCGCTCCTTGATGCCCGCGAGCCGCTCCAGCAGACCCTTGGGAAGGCGCAGCCGTGTGAAGGTCTTGGCCAACTCCTCATCGAACCGGGTGGACGGGATCACCACGTCCGCTTCCGTCTTGGTCACCGACAGGATGGCGGCGTTGCGGTTTCTGATGGTGGAGTTACCGGTCAATGTGGCGCTTTCGATCAGACGCCACCCGTACCGTCAAGGAATCGATCGTTCGTGATGGACCTCGGCGCTCGGGTGAACAAGCGGGCTGGACCGGCCCAGTCTAGCGGTCCCGTCTGACAGGTTCCTCGGGGTGCGCGCCGCGTTCGTCCCGCGGTGCCTGGATGCGGTCCCGCGCCGGGCGGCACCGCGGCACCGGATCGGTCCGAGCGGACCCCGGGTAGAATCGGGGCCCACCCCTTCACGGCCTCCCGAAGAGCCGACCGCCAGACCCAGGAGATCCCCCGCGTGCACTTGAAGACCCTCACCGTGCGTGGTTTCAAGTCCTTCGCCTCCGCCACCACGTTCCACTTCGAACCGGGTGTCACGGCCGTGGTGGGTCCCAACGGCTCCGGCAAGTCCAACGTGGTGGACGCCCTCGCGTGGGTCATGGGGGAGCAGGGCGCCAAGTCCCTGCGCGGCGGCAAGATGGAGGACGTCATCTTCGCGGGCACCTCCGCCCGCTCCGCACTGGGCCGCGCGCACGTGTCCCTGACCATCGACAACGCCGACGGCGCCCTGCCGATCGAGTACTCCGAGGTCACCATCTCGCGCACCCTGTTCCGCTCGGGCGGCTCCGAGTACGCGATCAACGGCCGCTCGTGCCGCCTGCTGGACATCCAGGAGCTGCTCTCGGACTCGGGGCTGGGCCGCGAGATGCACGTGATCGTGGGCCAGGGCCAGCTGGACCGGATCCTGCAGGCCACCCCGGAGGACCGCCGCGGGTTCATCGAGGAGGCCTCCGGGATCCTCAAGCACCGCCGCCGCAAGGAGAAGACCCTGCGCAAGCTGGAGTCGGTGCAGCAGAACCTGGACCGCCTGGAGGACCTCACCGGTGAGATCGAACGCCAGCTCACCCCGCTGGGGCGCCAGGCCCGCACGGCCCGGAAGGCCCAGCGCATCCAGTACGACGTGCGGGACGCCCGCGCCCGGCTGCTTGCGGACGACGTCGTGGCGGCCCGCGCGGGGATGGAGGCGGACGAGGGCGCTGGAGCGGCCGCGCGGGAGCGCCGTGACGAGCTGGAGAGGACCACGGCGGAGCTCGCCCGTCGGCTGCAGGAGACGGAGGCGGCTGCCGCCCGCACCGCTCCGGCACTGAACGAGGCGCGCACGAGCTGGTACGAGCTGAGCACGGTGCGGGACAGCTACCGGGCCCTGGCCACCCTGGCCCAGGAGCGGCGTCGGCTGCTGGGCAGCACCGAGGAGGCCCCCGCGCAGGGACGGGACGCGGACGCCCTGGAGGAGCAGGCCGCGCGCACCCGCGCGGAGGCAGAGCAGCTGGCCGAGCGGGTCACCGAGGCCCAGCAGGGTCTGGAGCGTGCCCAGCAGTCCCGCGCCGAGGCGGAGGACGCGGCGCGGGCCGCCGAGAAGCGCTCTGCGGAGCTCGTGCGGCAGGCCGCGGACCGGCGCGCGGGTCAGGCGCGGCTCGCGGCCGCCGTGACCGCGGCGCGTTCCGGGGTGGGCTCGGCTGAGGCGGACGTGGAGCGCGTGCGCCGGGAGATCTCGGACGTGGTGGAGCGCGCGGAGCGGGCCCGTCTGGAGACCTCCTCCCTGCAGGAGCCCGCCGAGAGCGCGACGGCCCGGGCCGAGCAGGCCGCCGAGCGCGCCCGTGACGCCGAGGAGAGGGCCGACGCCGCCCGCGCGCTGTCCCGCGCGGCGGACGCCCGGCGGCAGCAGAGCGCGAGCGAGCTGCACACCCACACCGTGCGCGTGGACACCCTGCGGCAGTCCCTGCGCCAGCCGGACGGCTCCGCCTCCGTGGCGGACGTGGTGCCCGTGCTCGGGGACGTCCCCCGCTCCGTGCGCGTGGCCCCCGGCTGGGAGCGCGCGGTGGCCGCCGCACTGGGGCCGTGGTCCGACGCGCTCGCGGTGGCCTCCCACACGGGCGCCGCGCGGATCCTCGCCCACCTGGCCGACGCCGGGTCCGGGCGGGTCCACCTGCTGGTCGCCGACGAAGCCCACGCGTCCGAGCCCCCGGAGCTCCCGCTGCCCGACGGCTGCGTTCTCGCGCGGGCGGTGCTGTCCGCCGCGGTGACGGACGACGCCGCAGCAGCAGATCGTGTGCTGGCCGCCGTGCGTGCCGAGCTGGCCACCACGGTCCTGGTCCCGGACGCCTCCGCCGCACTCACCATGCTCGACGCCGCCCGCGCCCTCGGCCAGGCGGGTCGCGGCGTGCGCGTGGTCACCCGGGACGGGGACGTCTACGGCGGCCACCGCGTGCAGGGCGGGGCCACGGAGGCGGCGGGCAACCTCGAGATCATGGCGCTGCTCGACCAGGCCGAGGGGGAGACCGCGGCGCTGGAGACGGCGGCGCGGCGCGCCGCGGAGGCCGCCCGGAGTGCCGAGCAGGACAGCGCGGCCGCCGTCCAGGAGGCGCGCGAGGCCACCCGGGACCTGCAGCGTGCGCAGAAGGACGCCGCCGCGGCAGGCGCGGCGTCGAGCAGGGCGGAGGCCACGGCGTCGTCGGCGGACTCCGAGCTGGCGCGGCGCCGGGAGGTGCTCACGACCGCCGAGGAACGGCTCGCCCGGCGCGCCGCCGAGCTGGACGAGGCGCTGCGGCGCGCGGAGGCCGTGGAGACCGGCGACGAGGAGAGCCTGGAACGCGAGCAGCTCGAGGCCGCCGCCGAGCGCAACCGGGCCGAGGCGCGGGCCAAGGCGGCCCGGGAGGCCGAGACGCAGGCGCGGCTCGCGCTGCGCGGGCTCGAGGAGCAGCACCGGCACATCGTGTCCCGGGCGGAGGCCCAGGCACGTGCCGCGCGCTCCGAGCGAGCGGCACGCGCGGAAGCGGCCCGGCGTGCCGAGCGGCGCCGGGTGCAGGCCGCGGTGGCGCGTGCCGTCGAGACCGCCGCCGGGCACCTTCGGGAGTCCGCGGAGGCATCGGCCAGGGAGGCCGCTGCCGAGCGGGACGAGATCGAGACGCGCCGTGCCGGGTTGGACGAGGCCGCCCAGCGGCTGCGCACCGAGCGTGACCGCGTGGGGACGGAGCTCGCCGAGCTCACGGAGAAGCTGCACCGCGCGGAGCTGGACCTCGCGCAACGCCGCGCCAGGCTGGAGGGTCTGGAGGCCACCTCTCTCGAGGAGCTCGGGATGACTCCGGACTTCCTGGTGGACCACTACGGTCCCCACCTGCCGGTCCCGGACGCGGACGCCGCGATCGAGGCCGCCCAGACCGCGGAGGACTCCGGCGGCTCCGTGCAGCTCGCCCTGCCCAGCATGACCGATCCCGGCACCCCGTTCCGACGGGAGGAGCAGGAGACCCGGCTGCAGCGGGCCCAGAAGCAGCTCAGGGCGCTGGGGAAGGTGAACCCGCTCGCACTTGAGGAGTTCGCGGCGCTCGAGGAGCGGCACAGGTTCCTGGTCACCCAGCTGGAGGACGTCAAGAACTCGCGCACGGACCTGCGCAACATCATCCGCCAGGTGGACCAGCACGTGGAGGAGGTCTTCGCGGAGGCCTACCGGGACACCGCCGAGCAGTTCGTGTCCGTGTTCGCCACGCTGTTCCCCGGGGGCGAGGGGCGGCTGCGGCTCACGGACCCGGACGACCTGCTCAACTCCGGCGTGGAGGTGGAAGCGCGCCCCGCGGGAAAGAAGATCAAGCGGCTGTCCCTGCTCTCGGGCGGCGAGCGCTCGCTGACCGCCCTGGCGCTGCTGGTGGCCATCTTCAAGG
This sequence comes from Kocuria sp. HMSC066H03, assembly GCF_001812045.1. Lineage (NCBI taxonomy): Bacteria > Bacillati > Actinomycetota > Actinomycetes > Micrococcales > Micrococcaceae > Kocuria > Kocuria sp. HMSC066H03. The sequence continues at coordinate 590,238 of NZ_KV807509.1, read as the reverse complement.
CCCGGCCGTCCCCGTTCTACGTGATGGACGAGGTGGAGGCCGCCTTGGACGACCGCAACCTGGGCCGGCTGCTCACCATCTTCGAGCAGCTCAAGGAAAGCTCGCAGCTGATCATCGTGACCCACCAGAAGCGCACGATGGAGATCGCGGACGCCCTCTACGGAGTGTCCATGCGCGGGGACGGTGTGAGCCTGGTGGTGGGGCAGCAGCTCTCGGAGCTTCGCTAGTCGGTCCCCGCAGACGACGCCGCCCGGTCGCCCTGGCGGCCATCGTGTCAGCCGTCTGTGGTTCGGGCCTCGGTGACGGCTCGTGCGCGGCGGATGAGGGCCGCGCCGCGGCGCCGAACTTCGTTCTCCACGAAGAACTCCGGGGGTGTCTCGTACCACCCGAGGTCGTCCCGGGCCAGCGCCACGATGCCGCACACGGTCGGTGCCGCGGTGAGCACGATGTCCACGGCGAGCGGCAACGCCTCCCAGCCCTTCATCGACCCCGCACCCCGCCACCGGAAGGTCTCGTCGGAGCCCGTGGCGATGTGGAACGCCGACTCCGTGGTGACCGTCCGGAATTCCGGGGCGACGAACTCCGCGCGCAGCCGCTCGATCACGGTCCCGGGTGCCAGGGGAGACGCCCAGCGGGCCTCCGTGACAATCCGCTCGTGCTGCGGGCGGGCCCGGGAGACGCGGGGCAGCCACCAGTAGCGGAGGAGGACCCAGACACCCGGCAGGACGACCGCAAGAAGTCCAAACAGCATCGGGGTGGTGAGGATGCCCCGGTTGCGCAGCTCCTTCAGGACACCGTTCAGCACCAGGGTGACGACGAACATCACGAGGAAGCGGATCAGCGCACGGCGGCGCGGGGACGGTTTCCCCGACCTCGTCATTTGCCGTCCGTCCCGCTCGGACGGGGTCGGCGCGCCTCTGACAGGGCGGTCTCCGGCAGCGTCTCCCGCACCGGCAGCCACGCGAGCGCCGCCAGCAGCATGAGCGCCCCGGACACCCCGAAGGCCCAGCCGAACCCGGCGGCGTCCGCCAGCGCCCCGGCAATGACCGGGCCCGCGATCTGACCGGCGTCGGCGCACATCTGGTAGCGGGAGAGCACCTTGCCGCCCGCGCGGTCTGGGCCGATCACGTCGGCCACTGCCGCCTGCTGGCCGGGGTTGAGCGTTCCGGAACCGACGCCCGAGAGCAGGGACAGCACCGCGAACGCCACCACGGAGGTGCTGAAGCCCACGCCGATGGTTGAGAGCCCGCACACCACCAGACCCGTGAGCACCAGGGGTTTGCGGCCGAGCCGGTCGGTCAGGCGCCCCGTGACCGTGAGCGCGGCGGCGTTGCCCACCGCGAACAGTGCGAGGGCCAGTCCGGCCACTGCGGGCCCCTCGCCCACCACCTGGGCCGCGAGCAGCGGCACGAGTGCCACGCGCACGCCCATGGCCGTCCACCCCGTGGAGAAGCTGGAGGCGAGCGCGGCACGGTAGGCGCCGGCGTCGAGCGCGTCGCGGACCCGCATGGGTGGCTGGGCGGCACCGGTCCGCTTGGCCCCGAGGGTCTCGTCCCTGAGCCGCAGCCACACCACGAGCACCGCCACGACCAGGGCGCCCGCGTAGATCAGGAACGGCGCGTGCATGCCCAGCCCGGCCAGGAATCCGCCGAGCACCGGGCCCAGGATCCCGCCCAGCAGGAACGCCGTGGCGTAGTAGCCGGACACCCGCCCCCGCATGTGCCGCGGCGCGAGCCGCACGATCAGCCCCATCGCGGAGACCGTGAACATGGTGGAGCCGATCCCGCCGAGCCCCCGGAACACGAGCAGCTGCCAGTAGGTCTGGGCGAACGCGGTGGCCGCGGAGGACAGCGCCACCACGATCAGCCCGATCAGGTAGGTGGGGCGCTCGCCGATGCGGTTGACCACCGCCCCGCTCGCGGGCGCGAACACGAGCCGGCACAGGGCGAAGGCGCTGATCACCGCGGAGGACGCCGCTACGCCCACGCCGAAACTCGCGGCGAACTGGGGCAGCACCGGGGCCACGAGGCCGTAGCCCAGGGCGATCACGAAGGCCGCCGCGATCAGGACCTTGATGGGGTCGGGGACCTTCTGCCCCGTGGGCGCGGCGGGCGCGGAGGCGTCCGGTGCCGGGGCGTCAGGACCCGGGGCACGCGGGAGGGGAGAAGGGTCCGGGAGGCGCCGTGCGGCGTCGTCGCCGGAAGAGCCGGAAGAGCCGGAGGAACCGGGAGAGCGGGGCGTGGGGTGGGACACGCCTGGCAGTTTATGGGAGATTAGACGGGTGATGACTCCTGAACTGATGTGGATCGTGATAGCCGCCGCGGTGGTGGTGCTGCTCGTGGTGTTCGGCGTGCTGCTGCTGCGCAAACCCAAGGCACCGAAGGGCGGGTACCAGGGCACCCGCGACCTCGACGACGTCCCGGGTCTGGACGAGGGCGAGGTGCTCGAGGACCGCCCGGTCAGCACCCTGGAGCGCCCCGAGTCCGCGCGCGGTCGCCTGGCGCGGCTGCGCGGGCGGCTCGCGAAGTCCAACAACGTTCTCGGCAAGGGCCTGCTCGTGCTGCTCTCGCGCGAGCGCATCGACCAGGACACGTGGGACGAGATCGAGGACACGCTGCTCATGGCGGACCTCGGCACGGACGCGTCCCTGGAGCTCGTGGAGAACCTCAAGAAGCGCGTCCGCGTGGACGGCACCAAGGACCCCGCGCAGCTGAAGACCATGCTGCGCGAGGAGATGCTCGCGCTCGTGGACCCCACCCTGGACCGTTCCCTGCGCACGGAGTCCGCTCCCGGCAAGCCCGCCGTGGTGCTCGTGGTGGGCGTCAACGGCGTGGGCAAGACCACCACGGTGGGCAAGCTGGCCCGCGTGCTCGTGGCCGAGGACAAGGACGTCATGCTCGGCGCCGCGGACACCTTCCGCGCCGCCGCCGCGGACCAGCTCGAGACGTGGGGCGTCCGCGTGGGCGTGCCCACGGTGCGCTCCGAGCATGAGGGCGCGGACCCCGCCTCCGTGGCGTACGACGCCGTGAAGGCCGGGATCGAGCAGGAGTCCGACGTCGTGCTCGTGGACACCGCCGGCCGGCTGCAGAACAAGGCCGGTCTGATGGACCAGCTCGGCAAGGTCAAGCGCGTGATCGAGAAGGCCGCCGCGGTGGACGAGGTGCTGCTCGTGATCGACGCGACCACCGGGCAGAACGGCATGACCCAGGCACGGGTCTTCGCCGAGGCCGTGGACATCACCGGCATCGTGCTCACCAAGCTGGACGGCACCGCCAAGGGCGGCATCGTGGTGGCCATCCAGCGCGGGCTCGGCGTGCCCGTCAAGCTCATCGGCCTGGGGGAGGGCCCGGACGACCTCGCGCCGTTCAACGCCGAGCAGTTCGTGGACGCGATCATCGACTGACGTCCCCGGTTCCCGCACCACGACGGCGTCCGCTCCCTTCCCGGGGGCGGGCGCCGTCGTTGCGTGCGGACCGCTCTGGCGGGGGCCGCCCCGTGCCCACCATGTGAGATGCGGCACCCCGGTTTAACGTGTGCGTCACACGAGCGGCGCATTCGAAACACGCTCGTTACGCCCTGGCGAACCCGGCGGTAACACGGGCGCCGTTGACTGGTCCCCGGAAGCGCAAAGGATGTGCTGGCACGAGACAGGGACGAGGTGATCCGGGTGGAACTGACCGCCGGACACGTGTGGATGGTGGTGGCTGCGGGGCTCGTGTTCTTCATGACCCCGGGGCTCGCACTGTTCTACGGAGGCATGACCCGGGCCAAGGGCGTGCTGAACATGATGATGATGAGCTTCGCGGCCCTCGGCGTGGTGGGGGTCGTGTGGGTGCTGTGGGGAGCGTCGATGCTCAGCGGCGACCCCGTGCTGGGCGGGCTCACGGCCAACCCGTTCGCGCACGCGGGGCTGCAGGGTCTGCTCGGCACCGAGGACCTGCTCGCCTCGGACTTCTCCGTGACGTTCGCCATCATCACGGTCGCGCTGATCTCCGGCGCGATCGCGGACCGCACGCGCTTCGGCACGTGGGTGGTGTTCACGCTCGTGTGGGTCACCCTGGTGTACTTCCCGCTGGCCTACATGGTGTGGGGCGACGGGCTGTTCTCGGAGGAGGGCGCCCTGGGACGGATCGTCGGTGAGCCCATCGACTTCGCGGGAGGGCTCGCCGTGCACATCAACGCGGGCGTCGCGGCCCTCGTGCTCATCCTGCTGATCGGGGCCCGCCGCGGCTTCGGCCGGGACTCGGGGCAGCGCCCCCACAACCTGCCCCTGGTCATGCTGGGCTCGGCCATCCTGTGGTTCGGCTGGTTCGGCTTCAACGCCGGGGCCGCCACCACCGTGGAGCAGGCCGCCCTGGTCTGGACCAACACGCTGGTGGCCCCGGCCGCCGCGATGCTCTCCTGGCTGCTCACCGAGCGGATCCGGGACGGCCACGCGACGTCGCTCGGGGCGGCCTCGGGCGTCGTCGCCGGCCTGGTGGCCATCACCCCGGCGTGCGCGAACGTGACCCCGCTGGGTGCGATCGGGCTCTCGGCTGTGGCCGGTGTGCTCTCGGCGCTCGCGGTGGGGTTCAAGTACCGGATCGGGCTGGACGACTCGCTGGACGTGTGCGGCGTGCACCTGGTCTCGGGCATCGTGGGCACCGTGGCGCTGGGATTCCTGGCGGTCCCCTCCGAGGGACGCGCAGGCCTGCTCCACGGGGGCGGCTGGGGCCTCATGGGCTCGCAGCTCGCGGCCACCGTGTTCGTGGCCCTCTACACGGGCGTGCTCACGCTGCTGATCGGGCTGGTGCTCCAGGCCACCATGGGGCTGCGCATCACGCGCCGTGACGAGATCATCGGCGTGGACCTCACGCAGCACGCGGAGTCCGCGTACTCGCTCAAGGACGAGGCCACCGGATCGTTCGCGGGCCACGGCACCCACCGCCCGCTGCCCGGCACCGCCGAGGCTCCCGTCCCCGCGAAAGGAAGCAACCCGTGAAACTCGTCACCGCAGTGGTGCGCCCGGAGAAGTTCAGTGACGTCAAGGACGCCCTGGAGAGCTACGGCGTGCAGGGGATGACCGTGCTCACCGTGCACGGCTACGGCCGCCAGCGCGGACACCGGGAGGTGTACCGGGGCGCGGAGTACACCGTGGACCTGCTGGAGAAGGTGCGCATCGAGACCGTCGTGGAGGACGCCGAGGCCCAGGAGGTCGTCACGGTGGTCGTCGGCGCCGCCCGCACCGGTGAACCCGGGGACGGCAAGGTGTGGGTCACCCCCGTGGAGCACGCGGTGCGCGTGAGCACCGGGGAGCGGGACGACGTCGCCCTCTGAGTCCCGGCGCGGCCGACGGTTTCGCGCCCCGGGCCCCCACGACCGCTCCGCCCGTGCCGCGGCCGCGGCCCGGGCAACCCACGGCGGCCCCCGCACCGGGGGCCGCCGTGCGGTGCGCGCGGGCCCGCGCCCGCTTGCTAACCTGGGACACCGAATCATCCGTCGTCCGAGGAAAGCAGCGACCTCCCCGTGTTCAATTCACTGTCCGACCGGCTCACAGCAACGTTCAAGAACCTGCGCGGCAAGGGCAGGCTCTCCGAGGCGGACATCGACGCCACCGTGCGGGAGATCCGCCGCGCCCTGCTCGAGGCGGACGTGGCCGTGCCCGTGGTGCGGGAGTTCACCGCGGTCATCAAGGAGCGCGCGCTCGGCGCGGAGGTCTCCGAGGCGCTGAACCCCGGCCAGCAGGTCGTGAAGATCGTCAACGAGGAGCTGCAGAACGTCCTCGGCGGCGAGACCCGCCGCATCAACCTGGCCAAGACCGGCCCCACCGTGATCATGCTCGCGGGCCTGCAGGGCGCCGGCAAGACCACCCTGGCGGGCAAGCTGGGCAAGTGGCTCACGGACCAGGGGCACAAGCCCGTGCTCGTGGCCTCCGACCTGCAGCGCCCCAACGCCGTGACCCAGCTGAAGGTCGTGGGTGAGCGTGCGGGCGTGGCCGTGTTCGCCCCGGAGCCCGGCGCCACCTCGGAGTTCGACGACCCCACGGGTGATCCCGTGAAGGTCGCCCGGGACGGTGTGGACTTCGCACGCTCCAAGCTCTACGACGTGGTGATCGTGGACACCGCCGGGCGCCTGGGCATCGACCAGGCACTGATGAACCAGGCGCGGGACATCCGCGACGCCGTGGACCCGGACGAGGTCCTGTTCGTGATCGACGCGATGATCGGTCAGGACGCCGTCAACACCGCCAAGGCGTTCGACGAGGGCGTGGACTTCACCGGTGTGGTGCTCTCCAAGCTGGACGGTGACGCCCGCGGTGGTGCGGCGCTGTCCGTGCGCGCGGTGACCGGCAAGCCCATCATGTTCGCCTCCACGGGCGAGGGCGTGCGGGACTTCGAGCAGTTCCACCCGGACCGCATGGCCTCCCGCATCCTGGACATGGGTGACGTCCTCACGCTCATCGAGCAGGCCGAGCGGCAGTGGGACAAGACCGAGGCCGAGCGGATGGCCAAGAAGTTCACCGACCAGGAGGACTTCACGTTCGAGGACTTCCTGGCGCAGATGCAGCAGCTGCGCAAGATGGGATCCATGAAGAAGATGCTCGCCATGATGCCGGGCGCCGCCGGCATGCGGGAGCAGCTGGAGAACTTCGACGAGCGCGAGATCGACCGTGTGGAGGCCATCGTGCGCTCCATGACCCCGCACGAGCGCGTGGCCCCCAAGATCATCAACGGCTCCCGCCGCGCCCGCATCGCCCGCGGCTCCGGCGTCACGGTCTCCGAGGTCAACCAGCTCATGGAGCGCTTCGCCCAGGCCCAGAAGATGATGAAGCGCCTGGCCTCCGGGCAGGGCGTCCCCGGCATGCCCGGTGGGATCCCTGGCATGGGCCGCGGCGGCGCCGCCAAGAAGGGCAAGGCCAAGAAGAAGGGTTCGCGCTCCGGCAACCCCGCCAAGCGGGCCCAGGAGCAGGCGGCACTCGCGTCCGGGCAGAAGCCGGCCGCGAAGGGCAGCGCGTTCGGCACCCAGGGCAAGGACCTGGACGCCGAGTCGCTCAACCTGCCCAAGGGCTTCGAGAAGTTCCTCGGAAAGTAGGCATCCATGGGTTCGTACCTCCCCGACGACGAGCTGCGCGAGTTCATCGCCACGCTGCCCACCCGGCGGCTGGCCTCCGCCGCGGTCATCCGTGACGAGCACGGCCGCGTGCTCGCGGTGGAGCCCAACTACAAGGACGGGTGGACCCTGCCCGGCGGCACGGTGGAGGCGGGGGAGGACCCGCGCACCGGGTGCTTCCGTGAGGTGGTCGAGGAGGTCGGACTGCACCTGCCCGAGGGTCGGCTCATCGCCGTGAGCCACGGTGTGGGCATGGGCATGTGGGGGGACTCGGTCTCGTTCCTCTACGACGGCGGCACCATCCCGTCCGACACCCCGATCACCGTGCAGGAGGAGGAGCTGCTCTCCTACCGCTGGGTGGCGCCCGAGGACCTGGAGACGGTCATGCCGGCAGGCATGGCCGAGCACCTGCGGGCGGCCATCGAGGCCCTCGAGGCCGGCACCGTGGTGGAGCGCGTGATGCACGGGGGTTCCCGCTCATGAGCGAGCGGCCCGCACCGCGCACCGTGGTGCTCGTGCGCGCGGACGCCCCCGAGCTCCCGTTCGTGGCGTCCGCCCTCGGCCTCGGCTTCACCGCCGTCTCACGGGACGGCTGGTCCGCGGTCGTGCTTCCGGAGGGTGTGGATCCTGCTGGGCTGGCCGCCGCGGGGGACCCGCGCAGCATCGCCGTGCGCCTGGACTCGGACGGCAGCGCACGCGCGCTGCGCGTCTACCCACCCGTGGCCGCGCTCGATGCCCGTGAGGACTGGGGCACCCAGTTCGACGAGCTCGAAGAGTCCACCACGCTGCGCTGGCCCGCCGTCCACGAGGACCCCGTGGCGGGGCTGCTGGCGGGCGCGCGAGACGCCGCCGGTTCGGACGGGCCCCCCGTGGACCGTGGCACGGACGGCGACGCCGCGGCGTCGGCACCCGAGGGCAACCTCACGGCCGCGGCGAGCATCGCGTCCCTGTGCGACCTCGATCCCGCTCAGACGGCACGGCTGGAGAACTACGCCCGCACGGCGAGCTCCGCCCTGCTGCTGGAGTCCGTGCTGCAGCTGCTCGGGCTGCCCGTGGTCGCCGCGAAGATCGTGGAGGGCCAGCGGGAGGTCTCGGAGCTCGACGGGGTCACCCGCCACGAGCCCCGCCCCGCGGCACTGTCCGTGCTGGACGCCGCGAGCGTCGAGCCCAGCAGCTCGGACGTGCTCTCCCGCCTCCAGCGGGCCTACGTCCGCAGGCCAGGACTGCTGCTCGCCCTGGGCGGCGCGGAAGCCGTGCTCGGCGCGGGGCTGGCCGGTCTGGCCGCGCGGGGTGGACGCAGTGCCAAGGTGCTGGGATCGGCCTCCGCGCTCATGCTGTCCGACGCCGCCCTGCAGGCCGCGCTGTGGGCCTCCGTCCGCTCGCGCAGGAATCGCTGAGCCCTCCGCCACCCCGCTCGCGTCCCGTCACCGCGTGCGCCGGCCGGTTTGACAGCTGTGGCACAATGGACGGGTACTCGAACCGTGCGGACCCTCTCACCGTGCGTGACTTCGTGTCCACAGGAAACCCACGTGCTGCCCGCCCCACGGGCTGGCGTGTGCGGTGACCGATTCCATTCGAAACAGGAGTAACCACACAAGTGGCAGTCAAGATTCGTCTCAAGCGTATGGGCAAGATCCGCGATCCCCGCTACCGCGTGGTCGTCGTCGATTCCCGCAAGAAGCGCGACGGTCGCGTGATCGAGGAGGTCGGCGTGTACCAGCCGACCGAGAACCCCTCGTACATCAACCTGGTGTCCGATCGCGTGCAGTACTGGCTCGGTGTGGGCGCGCAGCCTTCCGAGGCCGTGCTCGCTCTCATGAAGATCACCGGCGACTGGCAGAAGTTCAAGGGCCTGCCGGGTGCCGAGGGCACGCTGAAGCAGCCCGAGGGCAAGACCCCGTTCGTCGCCCCGGACAACGGCTCCGTGATCATTCCCGAGGCCATCACCCCCAAGGCTGAGAAGGCCGAGGAGGCACCCGCCGAGGACGCCGCTCCCGCAGAGGACGACGCCGAGAAGGCAGAGTGAGCATGCTCGCGGAAGCCCTGGAGCACCTGGTCCGTGGCATCGTGGACAACCCCGAGGATGTCTCGGTGCGTTCCCGCGACAACCGCCGCGGCGAGACGCTCGAGGTGCGCGTGCACCCGGATGATCTGGGTCGCGTGATCGGACGCTCGGGACGCACGGCCAAGGCCCTGCGCACCGTCGTCTCGGCACTGGCTTCCGGCGAGAGCGTGCGCGTGGACGTGGTCGACACCGACCGCCGCCGCTGAGCGGACGCAGCACTCGTCACGGCCCCCGTTCCCTCTCGAGGGGAACGGGGGCCGTGTGCATACCGGATGCGGTCCCCGGACACGGACCGCGCAGCACCCAGCAGGACGTCCCTGGAGGAGAAGACATGAGCGTTCGGGTCGCCCGGATCGGCAAGCCGCACGGTGTGCGGGGGGAAGTGACCGTGGAGCTGTTCACGGATGATCCGCAGTCACGCTTCGCGCCGGGCTCGGTGCTGAGCGTCCAGCAGGCGCGCGGTGGCCGCCGGGGCCAGGGCGCCGACCGCCCCGAGCCCCTGCGGGTCGAGAGCCTGACCGTGGGCGGGCACCGCTGGAACAAGGACGTGCTCGTGGCCCGGTTCGAGGAGATCCGTGACCGCAACGCCGCCGAGGCCGCCCGGGGTCTGGAGCTCCACGCGGAGGTCGCGGACCTCCCGCTGGAGGACGACGAGTGGCACCAGGACGACCTCCTGGGTCTCGTGGCCGTGGACCTCACCCGTGACGAGGCGCGGATCGGCACCGTCAAGGCGCTGATCCAGGGCAGCGCGCAGGACCTCCTGGAGATCACCCCGGAGAAGGGCGGGCGTGCCGTGCTCATCCCGTTCGTGGAGGAGATCGTCCCGGAGGTGGACCTGGACCGCGGGCTGGTCCTCGTGACCCCGCCCCCCGGTCTGCTCGAGCTCGGCGAGGACGACTGAGCCGTGCGCATCGACGTCCTGAGCATCTTTCCTGAGTACCTGGAGCCCTTGAAGCTCTCCCTGATCGGCAAGGCCGTGACCGACGGTCTGCTCAGCCTGCAGGTCACCGACCCCCGCCAGTTCGCCACAGACCGGCACCGCACCGTGGACGACACCCCCTACGGGGGCGGCGCCGGGATGGTCATGAAGCCCGAGCCGTGGGCGCAGGCCCTCGAGACCGTGGTGCGCGCCGGCGCGGGGGCCGGCCGTGCGGCGTCGTCGCGCCCCGTGCTGGTCGTGCCGTCCCCGGCGGGGGAGGTGTTCACCCAGGAGGTGGCGTACGAGCTGGCCGAGGAGGAGCACCTGGTCTTCGCGTGCGGGCGCTACGAGGGGATCGACGAGCGTTTCATCGACTGGGCGCGGGACGAGGTGCGGGTGCGCCCCCTGAGCCTGGGCGACTACGTGCTCAACGGGGGAGAGGTGGCCGTGCTCGCGATGGTCGAGGCCGTGACCCGGCTGATCCCGGGGGTGATCGGCAACCCCGAGTCCCTGGCGGAGGAGTCGCACACGGGCGGGCTGCTGGAGTACCCGGTGTACACCAAGCCCGCGCAGTGGCGCGAGCGTACCGTTCCGGACACGCTGCTGTCCGGGCACCACGGGTGGATCGCGCGCTGGCGGCGCGACCAGCAGCTGGTGCGCACCGCACGCCGCCGCCCCGACATGGTCCTGGCCCTGGACCCCGCCACCATGGATCGCGCGGACCTCGCGGTGCTGGCCGAGGAGGGGTTCACCGTGGCCGGCGGGCAGTGGCGGCGCTCTGATCGCACCACACCGCAGGGCGCACCGGAGGACCCGTCCGATATGGCATAATGGGCGGCTGTGTGTGCGTCGGGCACGCCCCTGCCGCAGGGGGGAGAGCGACCAACGACGCACCGCCCGGGACGGCCACTTCACGTCCTGTCCCGGAACCTGGAGCACGTGCACCCCGCGGGGTGGCGCGCGAACCACACGTGAGAGACCTGCGGCGATCACGAGGAGTCACATCATGAACATTCTTGACCAGCTTGATGCCAAGTCCCTGCGCGACGACGTCCCCGACTTCCGTCCCGGCGACACCCTGAACGTGCACGTGAACATCGTGGAGGGCAACCGCTCCCGTGTCCAGGTGTTCAAGGGCTTCGTCATGGGCCGTCAGGGCTCCGGCGTGCGCGAGACCTTCACGGTCCGCAAGGTCAGCTTCGGTGTGGGCGTGGAGCGCACCTTCCCGGTGCACTCCCCGATCATCGACAAGATCGAGCTCGTGAGCCGCGGCGACGTCCGTCGCGCCAAGCTGTACTACATGCGCGACCGTCACGGCAAGGCTGCTCGCATCCGCGAGAAGCGCGAGTCGAGCGCCTCGAGCAAGTAGGACTCACCGGGTGCCTGAGCACACGGAACACGCAGAGGACCCGGCACCTGCCGGGTCCTCTGCCGTGAGACGGCCCGTTTCCACCCGGCGCTGGTGGTTGCGCGTGATCGCCGCCGCCCTCGCGACCGCGCTCGTGGTCACGGTGCTCGTGCGCGGGTTCGTGCTGGACGTGTACTGGGTGGGCTCGGACTCCATGGAGCCCACGCTCGAGGGCGGAGACCGGGTCCTCGTGAACAAGCTCGTGTCCGAGGACGACATCCAGCGGGGTGATCTCGTGGTCTTCGACGGCCGAGGCACCCTGGACCCGCTGCACTCCTCCGACCCCTGGTACGAGCAGGCCGCGGACACCGTGGGACAGTGGCTCGGCCTCACCGGCTCGGACACCATCTACGTCAAGCGGGTGACCGCGGTGGCCGGGGACACCGTCTCGTGCTGCACCGCCGAGGGCCTGATCACGGTCAACGGTCAGCCCCAGCACGAGGACTACGTCTACCCTGGTGATGCACCGTCGGACATCCCGTTCACGGTGCGGGTCCCCCCGGGACGGGTGTGGCTCATGGGCGACCACCGCAGCGTGTCGGTGGACTCCCGTTCGTTGCTGGGCGCCCCCGGCGGTGGCCTGATCCGCACGGAGCGCATCGTGGGCACGGCCGAGAGAGTGGTGTGGCCGCTGGACCGGGCCCGCTCTCTCGAGGGGTGAACCGCATCCGCACGTGCCGGTGAGCGCGGCAGCGCCTCCCGGCACCTCCCACCCGGAACCGTCAGAACGCAGAGAAGGACAGTGCAGTGGCTGAGCAGCACGACGCCGGCGCCAACGGCGCCCACCCCCAGGACGACGCCGCCCAGCCCACGCGGCGCGGCAGCGGCGGCAGCGCCGCCAAGAGGTCACCGGGATGGAATGCGGTCCGGGAGGTCCTGATCGTCATGGCGCTCGCCGTGGTCATCGCCTTCGTGGTCAAGACCTTCCTGGTGCGCGGCTACTACATCCCCTCGGGCTCCATGGAGCAGACCCTCGAGCTGGACGACCGCATCTTCGTCAACGTCATCGGTGCCAAGACCGGTCACATCGACCGCGGGGACATCGTGGTCTTCGACGACACCCAGGGCTGGCTGCCCGAAGCTCCGGAGACCCGCACCGGGCCCGTCCGCGAGGGCCTCGAGTTCGTCGGTCTGCTGCCGGACAGCAGCCAGCAGGCCCTGGTCAAACGCGTGATCGGTGTGGGCGGCGACCACGTGACGTGCTGCGACGCCTCCGGGAAGGTGTCTGTGAACGGCCAGCCGCTCGACGAGCCCTACATCTACCCCGGAGCCGCGCCCTCCGACTTCGCCTTCGACGTCACCGTTCCCGAGGGCAAGGTCTTCGTGATGGGCGACCACCGCAACGCCTCGGCGGACTCCCGCTTCCACATCGAGACCGGTACCCAGTTCGTGAGCGAGGACGACATCGTGGGCACGGCCTTCGTGATCGCCTGGCCGCTGGACCGGTTCCAGTTCCTGCACAACCCCGAGCAGACCTTCCAGGACGTCCCCGCGGCCGGCGGGCAGTGAGCCCCGCGCGCTCCGCCCCGGCCACCACCCTCGACGTGGAGGTGTTGCTCGCTCAGCGCGGGGCACGCTTTGTGGCGGGGATGGACGAGGTGGGCCGCGGTGCGCTGGCAGGTCCCGCGAGCGTGGGCGTCGTCGTGCTGGACGTCCCAGCCCTGCTCGCAGACAAGCCGGCGGCGGGTGCCTCCCAGGGCGGGCAGGCGCCGTCGACGCCGGACGGTCCGGGACCGCGCGCGCCGCACCCCTGGGAGGGCGTACGGGACTCCAAGGCCCTCAGCCCCGCCCGCCGCGCCGCACTGGCACCCACGATCGGCGCGTGGGCCGCGGCCACGGCGGTCGGCCACGCTCAGCCGCGAGAGATCGACGAGCTGGGGATCAACGCCGCGCTGCGGCTCGCCGGCCTGCGCGCCCTCGGGGCGGTGCGTGCTGCGGGCGTGCCCGTTGACGCACTGATCCTGGACGGCTCGTACAACTGGCTGGACGCTCCGGCGGTGCTGGGCCAGGCCGAGGACCCGGTCGAGCTGCCTGCCGTGGTGCACACGCTGGTGAAGGCGGACGCGCAGTGCGTGAGCGTGGCCGCCGCGTCGATCCTGGCGAAGGTCGAGCGCGACGCCCTCATGGGGCAGCTGCACCGGGAGCACCCGGACTACGGCTGGGCTTCCAACAAGGGGTACGGCAGCGCGGCTCACCGTGCGGCGCTCGCGGAACGGGGCACCACCGACCACCACCGGCTGAGCTGGAACCTGGGCGGGCGGTAGTTCGCGCAAAGGGCTCTGCGGAGCCCCGGTCGGCGTTCGCGCGGTGGGCTCGGCGGTCGGCGTTCGCACGGCGGCTTCAGCGGTCGGGCTGTGGTTGCGGCCTGGGTGCACGCGGCTCCGCGACAGGGAGTGTCGGGGAGACCGGACGGCCGGTCGGCCCGGGCGAGCGCGGGTGTGCCCTGCGGCTCGGCGAGCTCCTCGCGCCGGCCGCCATCCGCCCTCCACACCAGCGGGCCCGGGGCGCCGCTGCGCCTTGATCGGCCCCACAGTGGGGTCATGACCGCGCCCGCAGCCCACCGCCCCGAGCACCAGTCGAGCCCGAACCCACCCGGGGCTCCCCACATGAGCACCGGGCGAGCCGGCGAAGACCTGATCGCCGGCCTGCTGGAGCGCTCCGGATGGACCGTGAGGGACCGTAACTGGAGACCGGCGCCGGCCCCGGGACGCCCTCGGGGCGAGCTGGACATCGTGGCGGAACGCCACGGCGCCGTCACGGTCTTCGAGGTCAAGACACGCACCGGAGGGGACTTCGGCCACCCGTGTGAGGCTGTGGGTGCAGAGAAGCTCCGGCGCCTCCACGTCCTCGCCCGTGCCTGGGCCCGTGAGAACGGTCAGGCCGGGGTCCCGTCCGTGGACGTGGTTGCCGTGCACTGGCCCAGAGGGTCCTCTCCACGTGTGGAGCACGTGGGTTCCATCGGCTGGCTCTGACCTCGGGGCCACCCCGGCGGCCCCCCTGGCCGGGCCGCCCGGCTGCTCGGGGCAGGGCCGCCCACCGCGACGTGGCACGTCATCCGGCCCGCGGATGCTGCTCGGGGGTGGACACATTCACGGGGATGCACCGTGCATTAGGAGATCTCCTGTGCGGCGTGTCACGGTATGACGGGGCAGGAACCGGGAGTCCGTGGACGGGGGAATGGCATGAGAACCGCTGCGTGGTTGCCGCATGCGTTGTCTGCCACCGCTGTGGCGGCCGCCGTGGCACTGGGCGTCGTCGCGTGCTCCCAGACGGGCAACGATCCGAGCGGACATCCCACCGTCAGCTCATCCGTGGTCTCGGCGGACGGCGACCTGCACCCCGGCACCTTCCGCGCCTCGCTGCCCAACGGCGCCACAGTGAGGATCGCGGTCCCCGCGGCGGTCCCGTCCAGTGACGAGCTTGAACGGCTGCGGCGGGAGGCGGGGGTCGAACGGGCCACCTACGCCACGGTGGAGATCGACAACGCCCGGGGCCACTCACCGGTCTCCGTGAGCCGCCTCATCCTCACGGCGCGCGACGGCGCCACCTACCAGCTCGAGCACGTGTCACGGGCGGTCGAGAAGTGGCGGCCCCGGTCCTTCGAGGGCACCTACCGGGCGCCGGACGGTTCAACCCTCTCCCGGGAGAAGGCGTGCAAGGTGAAGCGCAGGATCGCCGACGCGGCGGACGCCGCCACAGGCCCCGTCCCCGCCGGGCAGAAGGGACGCAACGTGCTGGTGGGGGACATCGACGGGATCCCGGATCGCTTCGCGAGCCTCGAACTCGTTCCCGTGATCGGTGACCGTGAAGCCGCACCGGTACGGCTGCAGCCCGACACGGGGCGCCACGGGGACACGGGCACGGAGTCGTGGGATCCCACCATCCCGCTGGAGGACGACGAGTACCAGGAGGACCCCGGGGACGGGTCGAGGGGGCCCGGCGGGGACCTGCCTGATCCGCTGCCGGAGGAGCCTGCTCCGTCCGGTACCCCCGCGCCGGGCGCGCCGGTGGACCCTGCCCTTCCCGGACCCGCGGAGCCGGACCCGATCGTGCCCGGCCCCGGGGATCCCGGCCCGGGTGATCCGGGTCCGGTGGACCCGGGGCCCGTCGATCCCGGGCCCGTCGACCCGGGCCCGGTGGACCCTGGGCCGGTGGACCCCGGACCCACCGACCCCGGGCCCGTGGATCCAGGGCCCGTGGAACCAGGGCCCGTGGAACCAGGCCCCGGAGATCCCGGCGGAGGAGAACCTGGCGCTGGGGGCCCGTCCCCCGGAGTGCCCGACCCGAGCATTTCCGCGCCCAGCGGAACGGTTCCTGCGAGTGTCGCTCCGGCCCTTCCGGCCCCTGCTCCCGCCATGCCGCATCCCCCGGTGCCGAGTGCCCCTCCGACGGCGACGCCGGCTCCCACGGCGCCGGGGCCGTCCCCCGTCGAAACCTTTGCTCCCGACGTGCCGGGGGCGCGCCCGGCCCCCACGCGGGGCCACACCGTGCCCGGCTCACCTCCAGCGCTCCCGGCCCCGCCTCCTACGGCGCCCAAGCCACCTGCGGCGCCGTCGCCCGCTCCCGGCCTGCCCGGGTCATCCCCATCCCCAGTTTCCGCCTCCGGGGCGCCGACAGCACATCCTGGGTCGGCGCTCGGACCCACGGCGCCCGTGTCATCCCCGACGTCGTCCCCCGCGGCGTCAGAACCGGGGGAGCTGCCGCCACCAGAGGCCCGTCCCGAGGATCCCACGATGCGCTGGTCGACGACGCGCGGTCTCTCGGCGGACCCAGCGATCAGCTCCGAACCGCTCTCGCGTCCCGGGCCATCGACGGGCCTGAGAAGCCACCGCACTCTCTGACGCCTTCGACGCGCCTGGGGCGCGGTGAGCGCCCTGCACACTCCACGAGAATCGTGGTGGCCTCAGTGGCGGGGGAGGCACGGTGGGTGCCATGACATCAGTTATCGCCCAACCTCCCCGCGCCGCTCTGGCAGGTGCCCGGTGAAGGGGTTCGCCCGCAGTCGCAGTGTCGCCCTGATCGGCCTGGAGGGGCACGTGGTGGACGTGGAGGCGGACATCGGACAGTCGCTGCCGGGGTTCACGATCATCGGGCTGCCGGACCAGGCGGTCAACGAGTCCAAGGAACGCATCCGTTCCGCGGCACGTCATGCAGGTGCCCCGCTGTCCCCTCGCAAGATCACGGTCAACCTCTCACCGGCCACACTTCCCAAGCGCGGTTCGCACTTCGACGTCGCCGTCGTGATGGCGGTCCTCAGCGCCCAGGGCGTGGTGCGTGTCCCCCCGGACACCGTCTTCTTTGCGGAGCTGGGGCTGGACGGCTCCCTGCGCCCCGTCCGGGGAGTGCTTCCGGCGGTCCTGGCGGCCGTGAGGGAGGGCTGCCCTCACGTCGTGGTGGCGGATGCCAACCGGGCGGAGGCCGAACTCGTCACGGGCGCAACCGTGAGCTCAGCTGGGCATTTGGCCCGTCTGCTGGTCCAGCTCGGGGCAGATCCCGCGCTGGCGGCCCGGGCGGAGCCCGCCGCGACGGGGCCCTCGCCCACCCCACAGTCGCGGGCGGTGCCCCAGGACCAGGATCCGCGGGATCTGACTGACGTGGTGGGTCAGATCGAGGGGCGTAAGGCCCTGGAGATCGCGGCCGCCGGTGGCCATCACCTGCTCATGGTCGGCCCACCGGGTGCGGGCAAGACCCTGCTCGCGGAGCGCCTGCCGGGGATCCTCCCGGACCTTGAGGACGAGGACTCGCTCGAGGTCACCTCGGTCCACTCCCTCCGTGGAGATTCCGGGTGCTCGGCCCTGATCAGGCGGCCACCTTTTCAGGCCCCGCACCACGGGACCACCATGCCCGCCATGTGCGGGGGAGGCAGCGGCATGCCTCGGCCCGGTGCCATCTCCCTGGCCCATCGTGGCGTGCTCTTCCTGGACGAGGCGCCCGAGTTCGACCGCAGGGTGCTGGACGCTCTGCGACAACCCCTCGAGTCCGGCACGGTCACGATCGCGAGGGCCCAGTCCGTGGCGCAGTATCCCGCCGCGTTCCAGCTCGTGCTGGCCGCCAACCCCTGCGCCTGCGGGCACGCGGGCGGCACCGGACAGGCGTGCACGTGCAGCTCCGTGCAGCGCCGCCGCTACTTCGGGAAACTCTCGGGTCCGCTGCTGGACAGGGTGGACGTGCAGCTGCGAGTGCCCGCGGTGACCTACCACGAGCTCAGCGCGGTGTCGGGGGATGCTCCCGAGAGCAGCGCGACCGTGGCGCAGCGGGTCGCGCAGGCCCGGGGCGCCCAGCAGGAACGGCTGCGTTCTCTGGGCTGCCGACTGAATGCCAGCGTCCCCGGGGCGCTGCTGCGCCGCAGACTTTCCCCGGGTGCGGACGCGGTGGAACCATTGAGGGCCGCCATGGAGCGCAGGGCACTCACGGCACGGGGATTCGTGAAGGTCCTGCGCGTGGCGTGGACCCTCGCGGACCTCGACGGCGCGGTGGTGCCCACCCGCGAGCACGTTCAACTGGCCCTCTACTTCAAGACCACGGTGACGACATGACCGGCGACCAGTTCAGCCAGAACGCTGCAGATTTCCAGCACCCGGCCGATTCCACGGAGGACGTGAGGGCGTGCCGCACTCGTCTGGCCCGCATCATCGAACCGAGCGACACGGCCGGACTGCTTCTGCTGCGCGCGCTCGGGCCCCAGGTGCTGTGGCGGAGCATCACCGAGCTGCAGGAACCCACTCGCGCCCTGCGCTCCGTGCTGCACAAGGCGACGCAGGAGTGGCTTCCGGGTTCCCGGACTCCCGACCTGACCGCCCGCTTCGAGGCCTGGCGGTCCAGGTTGCCGGTCCCCGCGACGGACGTGGAGCAGCGCCACGCCCTGCGCGTCGGTGCCTGGACGGTGATTCCGGAGGACCCGGACTGGCCCGGACAGCTCGCTGATCTGGGGCTGCAGCAGCCGATCGTGCTGTGGGGACGCGGAGACCGGGCGCTTCTGGGACGTCTCCGGGGCAGCGTGGCCGTGGTGGGGTCCCGCAACGCCAGCGCGTACGGTGCCGCCGTGACGAGGGGCATCGCCCAGGAGCTGGTGGCGGCCGACCGGTGCGTGGTGTCCGGGGGCGCCTTCGGGATCGACGCCGAGGCGCACACCACGGCATTGCAGACGGCTGCGGGGCCCGGGGCCACCGTGGCGGTCCTGGCCTGCGGCGTGGACCGGTTCTACCCCGCGGGTAACGCCGAGCTGCTCGGGCGGATCTGCCAGCGCGGCCTGCTGCTGAGCGAGGTGCCTTTCGGGTGCGCTCCCACCCGGTACAGGTTTCTTCAGCGCAACCGGATCATCGCGGCCCTCACGTGCGCCACTGTGGTCACGGAGGCCGCATGGCGCTCGGGATCCCTGAACACGGCGCGGCACGCCGCGGGGCTCTCCCGGGAGGTGGCGGCCGTGCCCGGTGACGTGCTCGTGGGCAGCTCGGCGGGGTGCCACCGCCTCGTGCGGGAGGACCACGCGGTGCTCGTCAGCAACGGGAGCGAGGTTCTCGAGCTCGTGGCACCGCTGGGCACCCCGCCCGACGAGACCCACCCAGGCGCGAGCGGTCTGGACCGTCGTCCCGAGGACGACCTGGACCCCCAGCTGCTGCGCCTCTTCGACGCCCTGCCCCTGCACCGCGATGCGGATCCCTCGTCGCTCTGCCGCGTCTCGGGGCTGGCGCCGGGGGACGTCCTCGCCGGTCTGGCCACTCTCCGGGAGCGCGGCCTGGCCACGGACTCGCTCCTGGGGTGGCGACGGGTAGGCTCCCAGCATGGCCGGCCAGGACGAGACCCCCGCTGACGGACGCACCCTCACGGACGGGCGCACACCCGCTGGCGGACCTCCCGCCCCGGGCGGACGCACACCCGCTGGCGGACGTCCCTCGGCGGTCGAGCGCACCGTCGCGGTGGGACGAGCAGCCACGAACGGGAGATCCGCTCCCCAGACGCGCGCGTCCCGGTCCGTCGACGCCGCCGAGCGGACGTCCCCGGCGACGAGCACGGAACCCGGGCCGCTCGATCACTACCTGCCAGGATTCCGTGCCCATCTCGGACTCGAGCGCTCGCGCAGCGACAACACGGTTCGGGCCTACACCACCGACATCGCGGACCTGTCGCGCTGGATGCATGGGACGGGCATCGACGACATCGACCTGCTGGACAGGGACGCCCTGCGCGGCTGGCTCGCCGACCGGCACCAGCGGGGACTGGCTCGCAGCTCGATCACCCGGGGCATCGCCGCTGTGCACACGTTCTTCCGCTGGGCCGTGGACACCCAGGGCCTGCGTCACGATCCGGCCGCCGGGCTCAAAGGCCCCCGCCCCGCCCGCCACCTGCCGGAGGTCGTCGGAGCCACCGCACTGTCCACCATGCTGGAGACTCTCGCGGACACGGCGCTGGGGGAGCACGAGGACGAAAGGGCTGCCGCGCTGGCCGCGCGGGACTGGGCCCTGCTGGAGCTGCTCTACGCCACGGGTGCGCGCATCGGCGAGCTGGTGGGGGCGGACCGTGCCCACCTCGACCGCACGCAGCACGTGCTCACCGTGACGGGCAAGGGGAACAGACAACGGCGAGTGCCCTACGGACAGAGGGCGGGGGAAGCACTCGCTCTCTGGGAGCACCGGAGGCCGGCCCTGGCAGGGCCGCGCGCCGCTGATGCCCTGTTCCTCGGGGCTCGAGGGGCGCGCATCGATCCGCGCGTAGCCCGGGGGGTCGTCGCGAGGGCGCTCGACACCGTTCCGGACACCGGCGCCCGCGGCCCCCACAGCCTGCGGCACAGCGCGGCCACCCACCTGCTGGACGGGGGAGCGGACCTGCGCAGCGTGCAGGAGCTCCTGGGCCACGCCACCGTGGCCACCACGCAGATCTACACCCATGTGTCCGTCGATCGGCTCCGAAAGGCGTATTCACAGGCTCACCCCCGAGCTTGACATTCGAGCTCGCAGTGCCCACCAGGTTGACCGTGGGTGGGCCCTGCTGGACAATGAACCAGAGTGCGGAAGTTCGCCCCGGCCTCGAATCCGTGGCGGACGTCACCTCGCTCGTTTCAACTGCATCACGGCGCCGGGCTGGCAGCGCTGAACCTCCGAGCAGGACGTTGGGGAAGACGTACCTACACGACGGAGGAACAGGCTATGTCTTCACCCACCACGCGCGGAGTGCTCTACGTGCACTCCGCGCCCCAGGCGCTCTGCCCCCACATCCAGTGGGCACTGGAATCCGTGTCGCATCGGCGGACGGATCTCGAGTGGACCCCGCAGAACGCCGAGCCGGGTTGCGTCCGCACCGAACTCGAGTGGTCCGGCCGTGCGGGCACCGGTGCGCTTCTCGCGTCCGCCCTTCGCACCCTGGGCCGGGTGCGCTTCGAGGTGACCGAGAACGCCAGCCAGGGCAGTGACGGGTCCCGGTGGTCCTTCACCCCGGACCTGGGCATCTTCCACGCCACCACGGACGTCGCCGGGAACATCTGCGTGAGTGAGGACCGGATCCGCTACGCCTTCGAGGCGGCCGGGGGAGACCCCGCCGCCGTGGTGGAGGAGCTCTCGCTTGCGCTGGGTGAGGCCTGGGACGAAGAGCTCGAACCGTTCCGCCACGCGGCCGAGGGCGCCCCCGTGCGCTGGCTCCACCGCGTGGGCTGATCGAGGGCACGCCCGACCACCTGCACACACGCCTCCCGGGCAGCGCAGCCGCACCTCCGTCCGCAGCGCGCGCTGCCCCCCACCACGGCGCAGTGGCGGGGGCCGTCTCTGGTGAGGTGGTGCAATCCATGACCTGGGGGTTCTGATCCCTCCGGAAGGACCGGTGTGGGGCGCCGCAGTTCCTTTGTTCCTCACCGCGAACCGGGGCGCCCAGCCCCCGCCCGACCGCGCGGCGCAGGCCTGACAACAACAGAGCCCCGGTGTTCCCCGCAGCGGGGAGCACCGGAGCTCTGTCATGGGCGCGCTTCCTGACCCCGAAAGGGCGCCCGGGGCGCCGTCACACGGATCGGAACGCGGCGACGGAGTTGTGACCGCCGAACCCGAAAGAGTTGGAGATGGCGACCATGTCACCGGTTGGCAGCTCCCGCGCCGTGGTGACCACGTCCAGGTCGATGCGCGGATCCTGGTTCTCCAGGTTGATGGTGCAGGGCGCCAGCCGCTCGGTCAGGGCGAGGACGGCCAGGACACCCTCCACGGCGCCCGATCCGCCGAGCAGGTGGCCGGTCATCGACTTGGTGGCGGACACGGCCATCTGGTCCACGGCGTCCCCGAACGCCACACGCAGGGCACTCGCCTCGGGCACGTCGCCCACGGGGGTGGACGTGGCGTGGGCGTTGACGTGCTTGACGTCCGCGGGGGTGAAGTCCCCGGATTCCATGGCCTCCCGCAGGGCACGGGCGGGGCCGCCAGCCTCACCGGTGGCCGGAGCAGTGATGTGGAACGCGTCCGAGCTGAGCCCGGCACCGGCCAGCTCGGCGTAGATCCGGGCGCCACGCGCCTTGGCGTGCTCCTCGGACTCGAGGATCACCGCACCAGCGCCCTCGCCCATGACGAATCCGTCACGGTCCATGTCGAAGGGGCGGGAGGCCCGCTCGGGCTCGTCGTTTCGGCGGGACAGCGCCTGCATGGAGTTGAAGGCGGCCATGTTCATGGGGTGGATGGCGCTCTCGGCGCCCCCCACGATCATCACGTCCGCCTTGCCGGAGCGGATCAGCTGCAGACCCTGGAAGAAGGCCTCGGTCCCGGAGGCACAGGCTGACACGGGTGTGATGGCGCAGGCACGGGCCTTGAACTCCATGCTCACGGAGGAGGCGTTGCCGTTGGGCATGAGCATGGGAACCGTCATGGGCTTGACACGGCGGTGCCCCTTGGTGCGCATGGTGTCCCACCCGTCCAGGAGGGTCCATACACCACCGATGCCCGTGCCGAAGGCAACGCCGAGACGCAACGGGTCGACGTCGTCGCTGGAGTCCGCGTCCTTGCCGGAGAACCCGGCGTCGGTCCAGGCCTCGCGGGCCGCGGCCACCGACAGCTGGCCGGAAGGGTCCAGACGCTTGGCCTGCACGCGGGACACGACGTCCTCCGCGGGCTTGGGGCACTGCGCGCCGATGCGGACGGGGAGGTCGTACTCTTCGACCCAGTCCTCTTCGAGGGCGTGAACGCCCGAGACGCCCTGGAGGGCGTTCTTCCAGGTCTCCTGGACGTTCCCACCGATGGGCGTGATGGCACCCAGGCCGGTGACGACTACTTTGCGGGACATGTTCTGCACTTCCTCGTGTCCAAAATCGCAGGTGTTCCAGGAGCTGCTGCTGTCCAGCCACCTGGCGTGACGGCGGTGGCGCACCTCCTGCACAGGGGGTGCGCCACCGCTCGCCCGGGCATCAGGCCTGGGCGTTGTCGATGAAGTTGACGGCGTCCTCGACGGTCTTGAGGTTCTTGACCTCTTCGTCGGGAATGGTGACGTCGAACTTCTCCTCGGCGTTGACCACGATGGTCATCATGGAGATCGAGTCGATGTCGAGGTCCTCGGTGAAGGACTTGTCGAGCTGCACGGCTTCGGTCTCGAGGCCGGTCTCTTCGTTCACGATCTCTGCCAGGCCGGCCAGGATTTCGTCTTTGCTCGCCATTTCGGCTTCCTTTCGTTGAGGTCGCGCAACGCAACCGTTCTTCGTGACCACGGGGTTTCGGTGGAACCCCCGCTCGGAGCGCCCGATCGCTCGGGCGGCCCGTGGACAAGAGGTGTGCGGTCTAACCCTACGACACCCCGGGGACTGGATCAGGGCAGGAGCACCACCTGTGCGCCGTACACCAGACCGGCCCCGAAGCCGATCTGCAGCGAGGGCTTGCCGGACAGTTCCGGGTGCTCCGCGAGCAGACGGTGAGTTGCCAGGGGGATGGAGGCCGCGGAGGTGTTGCCGGCCTCGGCGATGTCCCGGGCAACGATCACGGACTCGGGGAGCTTGAGCACCTTGGCCATCTGGTCGATGATCCGCATGTTGGCCTGGTGCGGCACGAACGCGGCGAGGTCCTCCGGGGCTAGACCGGAGGCGTCCAGGGCCTCCTGGGCCACGCGAGCACCCTCCCAGGAGGCCCAGCGAAACACGGTCGGCCCGTCCTGGCGCAGCGTGGGCCACATGGTGGCGTCCGGGTCCATCTCACCGGTCTCGGGATCCACGAGATCCTTGGCGAAGCTGCGCTGACCCCCGCGTTCGACGGCGCGGATGTCGGTGAGCGGGTGGGTCATGCGGATGGCGTCCCACTTGGAACCGTCCGAGCCCCACACCGACGGACCGATCCCGGGGACGTCCGAGGGGCCGATCACCACGGCCCCGGCGCCGTCGCCGAGCAGGAAGGAGATGGAGCGCTCCGAGTTGTCGATAACGTCGGAGAGCTTCTCCACGCCGATCACGAGCACGTTGGTGGAGTCACCGGAGCGCACGAGCGCATCCGCCTGCGCGATTCCGTAGCAGTACCCCGCGCACGCCG
The DNA here is from genome assembly GCF_001812045.1 of Kocuria sp. HMSC066H03. Lineage (NCBI taxonomy): Bacteria > Bacillati > Actinomycetota > Actinomycetes > Micrococcales > Micrococcaceae > Kocuria > Kocuria sp. HMSC066H03. Next base: position 566,284 of record NZ_KV807509.1, on the reverse strand, counting down.
CGGAGACGTCGTACGCCGCGGCGGGCGTGGCCCCGAGCCGGTCCGCGAGCTTCGCGGCCAGGGACGGGGTGAGGTAGGGGAAGGACACCGTGGAGACGATGATCGTGCTCAGCTGGTCACCGGTGAGGCCGGAGTTCTCGAGCGCCTCGCGTGCCGCGTGCTCCGCCATGTCCAGGACCGACACGTCAGCCGGGGCACGGTGACGGGTGTGGATGCCGGTGCGCTTGACGATCCACTCGTCCGAGGAGTCGATCCACTGGCAGACGTCGTCGTTGGTCACGATCTCCGACGGCCGGTAGGCGCCGATGCCCAGGATGCGCGTGTGGGCGTGGGGAATGTTCTGTTTGATGGTCGCCACGGGAGGCCGACTCCTTCGATGGTGCGGATCTCAGCGAGTGCGGGTGGATCACCACCCTTTTCAGGCCAGCGTACTCCGCACCTGGTCCAGGTCCTGCGGGGTGTTGACCGCCGTTGCGGGGACACCCTTGAGGCCCCTCTTGGCCAGTCCCACGAGGGTTCCGGCGGGCGGCAGCTCCACGATCTGCGTGACGTCCATGTCCGAGAGGGTTGCCATGCAGGCGTCCCAGCGCACGGGGCGGCACACCTGCTCCACGAGGGAGTCCAGGAACGCCGCGCCACTGGTGGTGCGGGCGCCGTCGTGGTTGCTCAGCAGCGCGTGCTCAGGATCCTGGGGGGAGAGCTCGGGAACGAGGGTCCGCAGTGGCTGCAGTGCGGGGGCCATGTGCTCCGTGTGGAAGGCGCCGGCCACCTTGAGCCTGACCACCTTGGCGCGGGTGGGCGGGTTCTCGGCGAGAGCGTCGAGCTGCTCGATGGTTCCTGCTGCTACCACCTGACCGCCCCCGTTGGCGTTCGCGGCCGTGGCGCCCACGGCGGAGACGGCGGCGGCCACGTCCTCCGGGGTGCCGCCGAGGACGGCGGCCATGCCCGTGGGGGTTGCCGCGGCGGCGGCGGCCATCTCGGTGGCGCGGACCCGGACGAAGCGCATGGCCTCAGCCTCGGTCAGCACGCCAGCCAGGGCCGCAGCCGTGATCTCACCGACCGAGTGCCCGGCGAGCACCACGTCGGAGCGTCCCTCGAGCTGCGGGGCGATCAGCCGCCCGGCGAGCAGTCCTGCGGCGACGATCAGCGGCTGGGCCACCGCGGTGTCCTTGATGGTGTCCTCGTCGGCCTCGGTGCCGTAGTGCGCGAGGTCCAGCCCGGCGGCGTCGGAGAGCTGCGCGAGGTGCTCGGGAACGCCCGGCACGGCCAGCCACTCGGTGAGGAATCCTGGTTTCTGTGACCCCTGACCGGGGCAGACGAGTGCAATCACCCGTTCATTCCACCAAGTCAGGGGGCCCTCGCGGCACACCGGGCCGCACCAAGCCGGGCAGGGGGATTTGTGGCTTCCCTACAAGCCGATGTCAGTCGGTGCTCGACAGCCGCCCCGCGAGCAGGGCGCAGTGCAGCACGAAGGCGTCCCGGGGGAGCAGGGGGTCCCAGCCGGTGATGTCGCTGACGCGCCGGAGCCGGTACCGCACGGTGTTCGCGTGGACGAAGAGCTCGCGCGCCGTGGCCTCCAGGGAGTGTCCCACGCTGAGGTAGGTGGTGAGGGTGTCCACCAGGCCGGTGGAGGAGGCGGACAGCGGCTCCCAGACGGCGTCGACCATGGCGGTGAGCGCCAGCGGGTCCCCGCTGATGGCCCGCTCGGGCCACAGGTCCTCGGAATCCGTGGGGCGGGGTGCCTGGGGCCAGGCCGCCACCGCTCGAAGTCCCGCGTTGGCGCGGTCCGCCGACTCCTTGGCCTCGAACACGGTGGCCACGGGGGGACCGTGGACCACGGGACCCTCCCCGAACACGCTCGCGAGCCGGGACAGGGACCGGGCCCCGTCCTTGAGACCACCCAGGACGAGGACCAGCCGGTCGGTCTGGATGGCCACCAGGCACTCCGCCGCGTGGCGCTCGACGACGCGGCGGATCCGTTCCACGCCGGCGGGCCCGTTGGTGCTCGGCGCGCGTCCCACCACCACGGTCACGTCCCCCCGGTCCGTCCAACCCAGCGCCGAGACCCGGGAGCGCAGGTTGTCCGAGTGGTCGCCCCGCAGGATGCCGTCCACCACGAGGGACTCGAGGCGGGCGTCCCACGATCCGCGGTTCTCGGCAGCCTTGGCGTAGACGTCCGCGGCGGCGAACGCGACCTCGCGGGAGAACCGCAGCACGGCCTCGCGCAGTGCCACCTCGTCGTTGTGCTGCGCGAGCTCGGGAACCTTCTCCTCCACGACGTCCACGACGATCCGCAGCACCTGCAGGGCGTTCTGCAGGGTGATGGACCGGGTTAGCTCCGTGGGGGCCTGCTTGAAGATCTCCGTGAGCACCCACACCGGCTCCTTGGGGTTCTCGTACCAGCGCACGAAGGACGCGATGCCGCGCTGCGCCAGCAGGCCCAGCTCGGACCTCTCGTCCGGGCGCAGCTGCGAGAACCACGGCAGGGTGCTCGCGAGCCGCTGAACCGCCACCGTGGAGACCTGCCCGAGGTTGGCCTTGAGGTTCTCCAGGGTCCTGGGGTGCGGTGCGGCCTGCTGCCGACCGCGCAGGGGCCACGTCACCCGGCGGGAGGTGCGGGGCTTGCGGGGCGCGGACCCGGAGGCGTCGGTGGGCATGAGACGAGGGTAGTCGATGCCCTGCACGGTTCCCCGAGCCCGGGGCCCAGCGCCGGCCGCGCCCCGGGCTCGGGCCCGCACCGGAACGACGCCGCCCCCGCGCCGTGAGGGGCGCGGGGGCGGTGGGTCGGTGATGCGGGACGGCTCAGGCGTCGCCCCCGGCGTTGCCGGAGGTGCCGGCAGCGGGGTCCGTGAGCTTGTACCGGGTGAGCGCCTCGGCCGGGGCGGACCAGTCGATCTCGCCGCGCTTGGCGAGCATCTCCAGGGTCCGCACCACCATCGAGTGGGCGTCGATGGTGAAGAACCGGCGGGCACCGGCCCGGGTGTCGGCGAACCCGAAACCGTCGGCGCCCAGGGAGGCCCAGTCGTTGGGGACGTACTGCCGCACGGAGTCCGGCAGCTGGGAGGCGTAGTCGCTCGTGGCGACCACGGGACCCGTGGCCCCGGCCAGCGCCTGGGTGATGTACGGCGTGCGGGCCCCGGACTCGGGGTCCAGGAACGCGTCCTGCTCGGCAGCCATGGCGTCACGACGGAGGTTGGTCCAGGAGGTCACGGACCACACGTCTGCGGAGACGCCCCACTCGTCGGCGAGGATCTGCTGGGCCTCGAGCGCCCACGGGACACCCACGCCGGAGGCGAGCAGCTGGGCGCGCGGGCCCTCGGTCTCCGCCGGCTTGAGCAGGTAGATGCCGTTGACGATGCCGTCAACGTCCACGTTCTCGGGCTCCGCGGGCTGGTGGATGGGCTCGTTGTACACCGTGAGGTAGTACATGACGTTGTGGTCCTCGTCGCCCGTGCCGTACATGTGCTCGAGGCCTCGCTTGACGATGTGCGCGATCTCGTAGCCGTAGGCGGGGTCGTAGTGGATCACGGCGGGGTTGGTCGCGGCCAGCAGGGGGGAGTGCCCGTCCGCGTGCTGCAGGCCCTCACCGGTCAGGGTCGTGCGTCCTGCGGTGGCGCCGATCACGAAACCGCGGGCCATCTGGTCCGCAGCCGCCCAGAACTCGTCACCCGTGCGCTGGAACCCGAACATCGAGTAGAAGATGTAGACCGGGATCATGGTCTCGCCGTGGGTCGCATAGGACGTGCCCGCCGCGGTGAAGGCCGCGGTGGCGCCGGCCTCGTTGATCCCGGGGTGCAGGATCACACCCTGGGCCGACTCCTTGTACGCGAGCATCAGCTCGCGGTCCACGGAGAGGTAGTTCTGCCCGTTGGGGTTGTAGATCTTGGCCGTGGGGAAGAACGAGTCCATGCCGAAGGTGCGGGCCTCGTCGGGGATGATCGGCACGATGCGGTGACCGAAGTCCTTCTCGCGCATCAGGTCCTTGAGGATGCGCACGAAGGCCATGGTGGTGGCCGCCATCTGCTTGCCCGAGCCCTTCTTGCCGGAGGCGTAGGCGCGCTCCGAGGGCAGCGTGATCTCCTTCTGGGGGTGCGGACGGTCCGGGACGAAGCCGCCCAGCTCCTTGCGGCGCTCCAGCATGTACTTGATCTCGGGGGAGTCCGGGCCCGGGTGGTAGTACGGGGCGTTGTAGAGATCGGACTCCAGCTGCTCGTCCGTGATGGGAATGCGCAGGTGGTCGCGGAAGGCCTTGAGATCCTCCAGCGTGAGCTTCTTCATCTGGTGGGTGGCGTTGCGCGCCTCGAAGTGCGGGCCCAGGCCGTAGCCCTTGATGCCCTGGGCCAGGATCACGGTGGGCTGGCCCTTGTGCTCCAGCGCCGCCTTGTACGCCGCGTAGACCTTGTTGTAGTCGTGGGCGCCGCGCTTGAGGTTCCAGATCTGCTCGTCGGTGTAGTCCGCCACGAGCTCCTTGGTGGCCGCGGACCGGGCGAAGAAGTGGTCGCGCACGAAGCCGCCGGACTCCGCCTTGAAGGTCTGGTAGTCGCCGTCCAGGGTCTCGTTCATGATGCGCACGAGCTCACCGGTGTGGTCAGCCTCGAGCAGGGCGTCCCACTCGCGGCCCCACACGACCTTGATGACGTTCCAGCCGGCACCCCGGAAGAACGCCTCCAGCTCCTGGATGATCTTGCCGTTGCCGCGCACGGGGCCGTCGAGACGCTGCAGGTTGCAGTTGACCACGAAGGTCAGGTTGTCCAGCTTGTCGTTGGCCGCGAGCTGCAGCACACCACGCGACTCGGGCTCGTCCATCTCACCGTCGCCGAGGAACGCCCAGACGTGCTGCTCGGAGGTGTCCTTGATCCCGCGGTTGTGCAGGTAGCGGTTGAACTGCGCCTGGTACACGGCATTCATGGGCCCGATGCCCATGGACACGGTGGGGAACTGCCAGAAGTCGGGCAGGCTGCGCGGGTGGGGGTAGGAGGGCAGGCCGTTCGGGGCCTTGGTCTTCTCCTGACGGAACCCGTCCAGCTGCTCTTCCGTGAGGCGGCCCTCTAGGTACGCACGGGCGTAGTTGCCGGGGGAGGAGTGGCCCTGGAAGAACACCTGGTCGCCGCCACCGGGGTGCTCGGGACCGCGGAAGAAGTGGTTCAGGCCCACTTCGTAGAGGGTGGCCACGCCGGCGTAGGAGGAGATGTGACCGCCCACTCCGACGTTGGGGCGCTGCGCGCGGTGGACCATGACGGCCGCGTTCCAGCGCAGGAAGGCACGGTAGCGGCGCTCGATCTCCTCGTCACCGGGGAACTCGGGCTCCTGGTCCACGGGGATGGTGTTGACGTAGTCGGAGGTGGTGACCATGGGGACACCCACGGAGTGCGTGCCGGCGTGCTGCAGCAGGGCGCGCATGATGTACTGCGCCCGCGCCGTGCCCTGGGCCTGGATCAGCGCGTCGAAGGACTCGATCCACTCCTGCGTCTCCTGCGCGTCCGCGTCCTGGAGATTGTTCGTCAAGCCACTCAGAATGTGGTGATTGCTGTCGGAAGACACGAGAACCTCTCTATCGTCAGCTCCGTGTGCTCGGGGTGCCCGGTGGCGGAGCGGTGTGTCAGGCGTCGGGTGGACGGAGACGTGTCCGCCCCCGTGGTCCTTTCATGGTGTCACAGGCTACGGCCCGGGGGATTGCCCCGGCGGCGTTCTGCGCGTCACATCTCTGCATCGCCACTCTCCTGGCCGTCCCCGGAGGACAGCGCAACCCGTGGTGATTTGGTGGCGGGCCCGCGCCGTGGCTTGAACGTGGCGCTAAACCAGTGTTGTCTTTATTACGCACCGTCGACGCTCCCGTCACGGTGGGTACGGGCCCGGACCGCCGACCGGCGGTCAACCGGGGACCCGCACGACACAGCTGAGAAGGAGAGACACGGTGAGCGAGGCGAAAGCCCCCGAGGAGAGCATTGCGGAGCAGCTGAACCTGAAGGACGGCGACTACGTCCAGGAGTTCGGCTACGACGACGACGTCGATGCGGACCTGCGGGAGCGGATCGAGGCGGCCATCGGCTCTGAGCTGTTCGACGAGGACGCGCAGGAGGTCGTGGACGCCGTAGTGCTGTGGTGGCGCGACGGCGACGGTGATCTCGTGGACGAGCTCGTGGACGTGCAGACCACCCTCGACGACGGCGGCGTGGTCTGGCTCCTGACCCCCAAGGCCGGCCGCGAGGACCACGTCTCTCCCGCCGATATCCAGGAGGCCGCCTCGACCGCAGGCCTCCACGTCACCAGTGCGGCGCGTGTCTCCTCCGACTGGACCGTCTCGCGACTGGCCCCCAAGCGCAACTTCTGAGGTGCCCGGCCACCCGCCGGCCGCGCCGTGGGAAAGGACGACATGAGCGACATCGGATCCGCAGCACCGAACTTCTCGCTGACCAACAGGGACGGCGAGATCCGCACGCTCGCGCAGTTCCGGGGTGCGCCGGTGGTGCTGGTGTTCTTCCCGTTCGCGTTCTCGCCCATCTGCACGGACGAGCTGTGCCACCTGCAGGACCACACCGACACGTTCGAGGAGTTCGGTGCCACGGTGCTGTGCGTGTCCACGGACAGCCACCACTGTCTCGACGCCTTCGCCCGGCAGGAGTCCTACGACTTCGAGATGCTCTCGGACCACTGGCCCCACGGTGAGGTGGCGCGACGCTACGGCGTGTTCGACGAGCAGGAGGGGTGCGCCCGGCGGCACACGATCACGGTGGACTCCCAGGGCGTGGTCCGGGACGTCAGTGCCGCGGACATGACCGAGTCCCGCTCGTGGGAGCGGTTGCGCACCGTCCTCGAGAACCTCCCCCGGTCCTGAGATGCCGGCGCGGGTGCTGCGTGCCGGGTACGGCACGCCCGTGGACCGGGACCTGTTCCCGGACCCCCATGCCCTGGACGCCCGCGCGGGGCTGCGTCCCGTCCACGAGCTGCTCGTGGGGCGCAGGATCGCCGTCCTCACGGGGGCCGGGGTCAGCACGTCCTCCGGAATTCCCGACTACCGGGGACCCGATGCGAAACCCCGCAACCCCATGACCTACCAGGAGTTCATGGCGGACGTGGGCAACCGCCGCCACTACTGGGCGCGCAACCAGTTCGGCTGGCACTTCGTGGCGCGAGCCGAGCCGTCAGCGGCGCACACGGCTCTGGCCACCCTGGAGACGGCAGGCGCCGTGGACGGGATCATCACCCAGAACATCGACCGTCTGCACCAGAAGGCGGGATCAGTCGCGGTCGTGGACCTGCACGGGACCTACGCGTGGGTCGTGTGCACCTCGTGCCGCTCGCGCTTCCCCCGGGAGGAGGTCTCGCGCTACCTCGACGAGCTCAACCCCGGCTTCTACGACGGCATGGACTCCGCGGCGGACGTGGAGTACGCCCCGGACGCCGATGCCACCGTGGAGCACACCGCGGGGTTCCGGGTCTGGGACTGCCCGGTCTGCCAGGGGGGTGCTGAAGCCGGACGTCGTGTTCTTCGGGGAGAACGCCACGGCACTGAACGTGGCGCTGGCCCGACGGATGGTGACGCACGCGGACGCCCTGCTGGTGGCCGGCAGCTCCCTCACGGTGAACTCGGGCAGACGCTACGTCAGGCAGGCAGCCCGGGAGGGCAAGCCCGTGGTGATCGTCAACCACGGGGTGACCGGCGCGGACGAGCTGGCCACGCTCAAGGTGGATGCCCAGGTGGGGGAGTTCCTCACGGATCTCGCATCCCTGCTGGTGCCCTGAATCCGGTGCTTGCCCCCGCCCGGAGGAGCGCATAGACTCGAACCACGAGACCCCGGGGGTCTGCGGAGGGGAAGCCGCGGACGTCATCGGGGTCTCGCTCTGTCTGCAGTGCCCGTTCCGTGTCCGCACGGCGGCGGCACCGACCCTGAAGGCCCCGCATCCGTGAGGACGCGGGGCCTTCGGGGTTCACCGGGTGCTCAGTCGACGGGGTCGATGACCGGCTTGGCGGCCTGGGCGCCGCGGCACTGCTGGGCCCACAGGGCCGCACCCACGATGCCCGCGTTGTTGCGCAGGGCGGCGATCTCCACCGGCGTGCGCAGCTCGAGGTAGGGGAGGAACTTCTCCGAGTTCTTGGACACGCCGCCGCCGATGACGAACAGCGACGGGGAGAACAGGAACTCCACGTGGGAGAAGTAGCGCTGGAGCCGCTTGGTCGCCCACTTCTTCCAGGGCAGCTGCTCGCGCTCGCGCGCGGCCGCGGAGGCGCGGGTCTCGGCGTCGTGGCCGTCGATCTCCAGGTGGCCGAGCTCAGCGTTGGGCACGAGCTGACCGTTGAGGATCATGGCCGAGCCGATGCCGGTGCCCAGGGTGATCACCATGACCAGCCCCTCCTTGCCCTTGCCGGCGCCGTAGTGCGCCTCGGCGAGACCGGCGCCGTCGGCGTCGTTGAGCGCCTCGACCTCGCGACCCAGGGTCTCGGTCATCAGTGCGTCCACGTCCGTGTTGATCCAGGACTTGTCCACGTTCGCGGCGGACAGGGCCACGCCGTTCTTGATGATCGCGGGGAACACGATGCCCACGTTGCTGTCCGGTGCCGGGGCCTCCGGCCGGGACTGCAGCTCGTCCACGATCTGGCGCACCACGTCCGCCACCGCCTCCGGGGTGGCCGGGTGCGGCGTGGGGATGCGGAAGCGCTCGCCCACGAGCTGGCCGGTGGCGAGATCCACGATCCCGCCCTTGGTGCCGGTACCACCAATGTCGATTCCAATGCCGTACTGCGAGACGACACCCTGCGGAGTACCTGAGCTCATGAACGGTCCCTTCGGTTCACGGTCTGACGCTGTTCCGGGGCGGCGGAGTTCTCCCGCTCGCCCCGTGCCTTCGAGTTTACGGGCCGACGTGCGCGGATCACGGGAGGGTGAGGATCTCCACGCCGTCCTCGGTCACGACCATGGTGTGCTCGTACTGCGCGGTGCGCATGCGGTCGTGCGTGGTGATGGTCCAGTCGTCCTCCCACTGGTCCCACGCAATGGTTCCCAGGGTCAGCATGGGCTCGATCGTGAAGATCATCCCGGGGACCATCTCGGTGCTGTAGGACGGGGCGGCGTCGTAGTGCGGGACGATCAGCCCGGTGTGGAACTCGCGCCCCACGCCGTGGCCGGTGAAGTCCCGCACCACGCCGTAGCCGAAGCGCTGGGCGTACTTCTCGATGACCCGGCCGATCACGTTGATCTCGCGACCAGGGCGGACGGCCTTGATGGCGCGGTTGGTGGCTTCGAGCGTGCGCTCGACGAGCAGCCGCGAGTCCTCGTCCACGTCCCCCACCAAGAACATGGCGTTGGTGTCCCCGTGCATCCCGTTCTTGTAGGCGGTCACGTCCAGGTTGATGATGTCCCCGTCCTCGAGCACCGTGGAGTCCGGGATGCCGTGACAGATGACCTCGTTGAGAGACGTGCAGATGGACTTGGGGAAACCGCGGTACTCCAGGCAGGAGGGGTAGGCCCCGTGGTCGCACATGTACTCGTGGGCGATCCGGTCCAGCTCGTCCGTGGTGACCCCCGGCTTCGCCTCGGCACCCGCGGCCTGCAGGGCGCGCGCCGCGATCTGCCCGGCCTCGCGCACCAGCTCGACCTCCTCCGGGGTGTAGACGTTGGACGCGCTGCCCTCGTCCGGCTCGGTCCGCCCCACGTACTCGGGGCGCTCGATGCCGCGCGGCACGGGCCGCAGCGGGGAGAGCGAGCCGGGGCGCAGCGCGCCGGTCGGGGCGGTGGATCCGGGTGCTGGGGCGAGGTTGTGACTGGTCACGATGGGTCGATGCCTCCTGCGGCGGTGGACTGGTGTGATCCGGGGCGTCGGTGCCTCCCGGGGACCTGGTTCAGCAACTAGCCTAAGCCTTGGGTCCCGGGCTCGTTCCGCCCGGGTGTTCGCGACCCGCCTCCCGGCGGGCAGACGGCGCGCCGCGCCGGAGAGAGAGGCAGCAGATGGCCGAGTACTGGTTCAACCTCTACACCAAGCAGGTGGAGGAGGGCCCGCAGGACGACTACCGCAAGCTCATGGGCCCCTACGCCACGCGCGAGGAAGCGGCCAGGGCACTGGAGCACGCCGCGGAGAACACCAAGCGGTGGGACGACGAGGACGCCGCGTTCCAGGGCGACTGAGCCCGAGAGGGGGCGGGCGGCGTCGTCACCCGCGGTAGGTGTGCTCCTCCGCGGGGAACGCTCCCGAGCGCACGTCCGCCACGTAGGCGGACACGGCGTCGCCCGCGACCCGCGCGAGATCGGCGTACTGGCGCACGAACCGCGGCATGTGCCCGGTGCGCAGCCCCAGCATGTCCTGCCACACGAGCACCTGCCCGGTGGTCACGTTCCCCGCGCCGATGCCCACGGTGGGGATCTCCAGCGCGTCCTCCACCGCGGTGGCGGCGTCCGCCGACACCATCTCCAGCACCACGGCGAAGCAGCCGGCGTCCTGGACGGCGCGGGCGTCCCGGAGCAGCTGTTCAGCGGCCCCACCGCGGCCCTGGATGCGGAAGCCGCCCAGCGCGTGCTCCGACTGCGGGGTGAAGCCCACGTGCCCCATGACCGGGATCCCCGCGCGGACCACCGCGGCGATGTGCTCCGCCACGGCCTCACCGCCCTCGAGCTTGACGGCGTGCGCGCCGGTCTCCTTCATGATCCGCGCGGCGCTGCGCACGGCCTGGGCGGGGGACTCCTCGTAGGAGCCGAACGGCAGGTCCACCACCACGAGCGCCCGCTGCACGCCTCGCACCACCGCCGCCGCGAACACGACCATGTCCTCCAGCGTGACCGGGAGCGTGCTCTCGTGGCCCAGCACGGTGTTGCCCAGCGAGTCGCCCACGAGCAGCACGTCCACGCCGGAGCGGTCGAAGATCCCGGCGGTGAGGACGTCGTAGCTGGTGAGCATCGAGAACTTCTCGCCCGCGTCCTTGGCGCGCCGCAGGTGCACGGTGCGCACGCGCTTGACGTCGGCGAGGGCGGGTGTCGCGGGGGTCCCGGGAACGGGCTGGGAGTCGGTCATCGCTCCAGCCTACCGGCCGTCGGGACGGCGTCGCGGCCGGGATCCGCGGGGCGCACGACGCCGGTCGACCACCTCCCGCACCCCGCGGCACCGCCGCGCGGGGCGGGATTCCCCGGCCGCGTCCGTGGGCCTGGAAACCCCGGGTTCCCCGGCCGCGTGCCTCGGCCCGGAACACCCGGGTTCTTCGGCTGGTGGGTGCCAGGACGACCCCGCACCGGGCGGCTTCGACGAGGCGGGCACCGAGCTCGGGGCGCTCTGACCGGGATGTCGGCGCGGGCCGATACAGTGGGGGCTGGCTCCGTCGGGTGCGCGCACCCGGACACCGAGCTCGTGAACCGCTGTGCCGCAGCCCCGAGGAATCCGAGGTGGACCCATGGACCGTCAGCAGGAATTCGTTCTCCGCACCATCGAGGACCGGGACGTGCGCTTCGTGCGGCTCTGGTTCACGGACGTCGTGGGCACCCTGAAGTCCATCGCGCTGGCCCCGGCGGAGGTGGAGTCCGCGTTCGAGGAAGGTCTCGGCTTCGACGGCTCCTCGATCGAGGGACTGTCCCGGGTGTTCGAGTCGGACATGCTGCTGCAGCCGGACCCCTCCACGTTCCAGCTGCTGCCGTGGCGCGGCGAGGACGAGCCCACGTCCCGCATGTTCTGCGACCTCAAGACCCCGGACGGTGAGCCCTCCGCCGCGGATCCCCGGGGCGTGCTCAAGCGGGTGCTCGCCAAGGCCTCCGACATGGGGTTCACGTGCTACACCGCGCCGGAGATCGAGTTCTACCTGCTGCGCTCCCCGGAGCTGGACCCCCGCACGGGGGAGCCCGTGCCCGTGGACTACGAGGGCTACTTCGACCACGTCCCCGGCGGCGTGGTCCAGGACTTCCGGCGCCGCGCGGTGAGCATGCTGGAGGCCGTGGGGATCTCCGTGGAGTTCTCCCACCACGAGGCGGGGCCGGGTCAGAACGAGATCGACCTGCGCTACGCGGACGCCCTGCAGACCGCGGACAACATCATGACGTTCCGCACCGTGGTCCGGGAGGTGGCCCTGTCCCAGGGCAGCTACGCCACGTTCATGCCCAAGCCGTTCTCGCGCCACCCCGGTTCCGGGATGCACACGCACTTCTCCCTGTTCGAGGGGGACACCAACGCGTTCTACGAGGCCGGGGCGGAGTTCCGGCTCTCGGACACCGGCCGCCACTTCATCGCCGGGCTGCTGCGCCACGCGCCGGAGTTCACCTCCGTGACCAACCAGTTCGTGAACTCGTACAAGCGGCTGTGGGCCGGGGACGAGGCGCCCTCCTACATGTCCTGGGGCCACAACAACCGTTCCGCCCTGGTGCGCGTGCCCCTCTACAAGCCGGACAAGGTGCAGTCCTCGCGCATCGAGTACCGCGGCATCGACTCCGCCACGAACCCGTACCTCTCCTACGCCGCGCTCATCGGTGCGGGGCTCAAGGGGATCGAGAACGAGTACGAGCTGCCGCCCGTGGAGATGGACGACGTATTCTCCATGAGCAGCGCCGAGCGCCGGGCCGTGGGGCACAAACCCCTGCCGTCCAGCCTGCACGACGCCATCGGGCTCACCGAGGAGTCCGAGTTCATGGCCGAGCTGCTGGGGGAGCAGGTCTTCGAGTACTTCCTGCGCAACAAGCGCCGCGACTGGGACCAGTACCGCCAGGAGGTCTCCCCGTACGAGCTGCGCACCAACCTGGGCATCCTGTAGGCGCCGACAGTGGGCATCGGGAGCGGGGGAACCGCGGGACAGGGCGCCACGGCCAAGGAGCGCGCGGAGACGATCTCCGCGAAGCAGCTGATCGGCGTGGGCTTCGCGGACGTGACCAACGCGCGGCGGTGGCTGGGCTTCCCCGAGCTCGACGCCGTGGACCTGCCGCGGCTGCTCGAGGGGCTGGCCCACGCGGCGTCGCCGGACGTGGCGCTGCAGCTGATCGTGCGGCTGATCGAGCAGCACCCGGAGGTGGCCCGGCGCGTGACCGGGGATCCCGCGGACTCCGAGACGATGTTCCGGCTGCTGGGGGCCTCCGAGGCGCTCGGTGAGTTCCTGCTGCGCGCTCCCGAGAACCTCGACCTGCTGGACATTCGCCCCGAGGACCAGCCGGGCGCCGAGCAGCCGGACGCACTGCGCCGCCAGCTGCTCGAGTCCGTGGGCGCGGATCCGGACGCGGAGACACCCGTGGCCACCGTGACGGGCCAGGAGGCGCAGAAGGCGCTGCGCGTGGCCTACCGCCGGGGTCTCGCGCGGGTGGCCATACGGGACGTGGGCGCCCTGGACCCGGTGGCGTACATGCCCGCCGTGGGCCGCCAGCTCGCGGACCTGGCGGGGGCAGCGCTCGAGGCGGGACTGGCCGTGGCCCGTGCCCAGGCCCACGAGCGCTGGGACCCCGCGCTGGTGGAGCAGGTGCGTCTGGCCGTGATCGGCATGGGCAAGTGCGGCGCGCGCGAGCTGAACTACATCTCGGACGTGGACGTCGTGCACGTCATGGAGACCCGCGCGGCGGAGTCCGGAGAGGTGCCCGACGAGAACACGGCCACCGAGATCGCCACGGAGCTCGCGCACCAGCTCGCCCAGGCCATGATGGCCACCGGTCCGGAACCCGCCCTGTGGGAGGTGGACGCGAACCTGCGCCCCGAGGGCAAGGACGGGCCGCTGGTGCGCACACTGGACTCCCACGTGCGCTACTACAAACGCTGGGCGAAGTCCTGGGAGTTCCAGGCCCTGCTCAAGGCCCGGTGCGTGGCCGGGGACCGTGAGCTGGGGGAGCGCTACGAGGACGCGATCGCCCCCTTCATCTGGTCCTCCGCGGAGCGCGAGGGCTTCGTGGAGTCCGTGCAGGCCATGCGACGCCGCGTCACGGAGAACATCCCCGAGGCGGACCGGGACCGCCAGATCAAGCTCGGGCCCGGCGGGCTGCGGGACGTGGAGTTCACCGTGCAGCTGCTGCAGCTCGTGCACGGTCGCGGCGACGAGACGGTGCGGACGCGGGCCACCACGGACTCGCTCGCGGCCCTGTCCTCGGGCGGGTACATCGGGCGCAAGGACGCCGAGGAGTTCGGGCGCAACTACCGGTGGCTGCGGCTGCTGGAGCACCGGATCCAGCTCTTCCGGCTGCGCCGCACCCACCTGATGCCCCGCGACGAGCGGGAGCTGGCGGTGATCGCCCGCTCGATCGACGGCGCCACGGAGGGCAGCCACCCCACCGCGGCCAAGCTCGTGGAGCAGTGGTCGGGGCTCAAGCGCAGCGTGCGCTCGATGCACGAGCGGATCTTCTACCGCCCGATGCTTGCGGCGCTCGCGAACGCCCCGGCGGACACCACCCTCACCACGGACTCGGCGCGTGACCGCCTGGCGGCGCTGGGCTACCAGGACACCCGGGCCGCAATGCGGCACATCGAGGCGCTGTCCCGTGGCGTCAGCCGGCGGGCCGAGATCCTGCGGACCCTGCTGCCGGTCCTGCTCGACTGGCTCGCCGAGGGCGTGGACCCGGACGCCGGTCTGCTGAACCTGCGCCGGGTGTGCGAGTCCCTGGGCACCACCCCGTGGTTCCTGCGCCTGCTGCGGGACTCCAACGCCGCCGCGGAACGGCTGTGCAGCATCCTCTCCAGCTCCCGCTACGTCTCCGACCTGCTGGAAGTCTCCCCGGAGTCCACCGCCTGGCTGGGGGACGACTCCCTGCTGGCCACTCGCAGCCTGGAGGACCTGGGGGTGGAGATGCGCTCGCAGCTCACACGGCACCGGGACCCGGACGAGGCCATCCGGGCCGTCCGGCAGATCCGGCGGCGCGAGCAGCTGCGGATCGCGCTCGCGGACACGAGCGGCGTCGCCGACGTGGAGACCACGGTGGCGGGACTCTCCGACGTGGACCAGGCCACCGTGATGGCCGCGCTGCACCTGGCCCAGAAGGAGTACGAGGCCGAGCACGAGGGCGAGCTGCCCGCAAAGCTGCTGGTGGTGGCCATGGGCCGCCAGGGCGGGCGGGAGATCGGCTTCGGCTCGGACGCGGACGTGGTGTACGCCTACGAGCCCGTCGAGGGGGCGGACGCGAGGGAAACGCAGACCGCGGCGGAGGCCGTGCTGAACCGCATGGTCAAGCTGCTCAAGCAGCCGTGCACGCCGCCCATCCAGGCCGAACGGGTGCTGGAGATCGACAACGACCTGCGTCCGGAGGGACGCTCGGGCGCGAAGGTGCGCTCGGTGGCCTCCTACGCGGAGTACTACGAGCGATGGGGTGAGACCTGGGAGTTCCAGGCCCTCACCCGCGCCCGGTTCATGGCCGGTTCCGAGGACGTGGCCCGCGCGTTCTTCCGCGTGGTGGACCGCCACCGCTACCCGGCCGAGTTCACGGACCGTCAGCTCGTGGACATCCGCCGCATGAAGGCCCGGGTGGAGAGCGAGCGCATGCCGCGCGGCGCGGACCCGCTGCGGCAGGTCAAGCTCGGCCGCGGCGGGCTCTCGGACGTGGAGTGGCTCGTGCAGCTGCTGCAGCTGCGACACGGTCACGAGGTTCCCGAGCTGCGCACCACGTCCACGCTGCCCGCCCTGCACGCGGCGGTCGCGGCGGAGCTCGTGGGGCCCGAGGACGCCTCGATCCTGGAGCACGCGTGGAAGCTCGCCACGGACATCCGCAACGGCAACGTGCTGCGCTCGGGCCGCGCCTCGGACTCGGTGCCCTCCAGGCGGGCGGACCTCGAGGCCGTGGCCCGCTGGATCGGCTACGAACCCGGCTCCGCCACGCAGCTGGAGGAGGACTACCTGCGCATCACCCGGCAGTCCCGTTCGGTCTTCGAGCGGCTGTTCTACGGCCACTGAGGGACGACGCCGCTGCACGTCCCCACCGGGGCGGACGCCACGGATGAGGCCTCGCACGGACCACGGCTATGACCGAGAACCCGCGGCACTACCGCGCCACGGGTACCTCGGGACCGCTCGACACCACCACGAGGGGTTCGACGGAGTCTTCTTCACCCGGCGCCTCGGGTGGTGGGCCCCGGGGCCGTTCCAGGAAGCGTCACGCCGGCCGGCGAGTCAATCCGGTCTCAGAGACGGCCGTTGGTGCCGTCCTGGTAGGCGACGTCCCGCGAACCCACCTGGCGCGACACCGAGAGGTGACCGCCCAGGTACCCGCCAAGACCCGCGGCGGACATGGCCCCCACGGCGAGCACGCGGCCCATGCCGTGACGCCCAGAGCGTCGAGCGAGCCACGAGCCGGCCTGCAGTCCGGTGGCGACGCCGTTGGCGCCGGCGTGGACCACGGTCACGCGCCGGTCGCGCTGCTGGAGCCCGGAGTACTCGGCCCACCCGGTGAGCGCGGAGGGCACCGCCGACAGCACGCCGACACCCGTGAGCAGCCGCGCCGCGCGGCGCTCGTCCGGCCCGCCCAGAACGTCCAGGGCGAGCGCGCTCAGCCACGTGCCCATGGGGACCTCGATGAGCAGCGGGTGCAGCGCATGCCCCAGCCGCTTGCCCCGCAGCAGCTCGCGGACGCTCTCGTTGACCGTGGCCACCGAGGAGAGGACGTCCGCGGCGCGGACCACCGGGTCCAGGGCCCGCGCGTTCTCGAGGGCGCGCATGGCCGGGGTGAGAAAGCTCTCCGGGGTGGAGGAGGTGTGGACGTGCTGGGAGGTGGTCATGGCGGAGCCTCTCGTCGCTGACGGTGTGAGGCCATCGTGGCACTGACCGGACCGTGGTGCTCCACCCCTGCGGATGCTGCGCGTGGCCACGACTGCCCTGGGGCGGGGTGCTCCCCGAGGTTCGACTTGTGAACGAACGCCGGGGGCGGGCCAAGAACAGGGCCGCGTCAACGGAAACCGGCCCCGTGTCAACGAGGCCGATTCAACGCCCCTCTGACCAGGCGTTTCGTGGTGCCCCAGGAGGGAGTCGAACCCCCGACCAAGAGATTAGAAGGCTCCTGCTCTATCCACTGAGCTACTGGGGCGGGCCGCGAAGCGACGACTCAGTTTAGCAACGCGAGGACGTCATCCGTGCAGGCACCGCGCCGTCCGCACTGCACAACCGCGACCTGGACGTCGTCCCCGCCGGAGCGCTCCCCAGTTCCGGTTCCCGCCGCGGCACCGGCGCGGTGGCGATCCACAGTGGGGGCAGCCCCGCACCGGGGCCGGGCGAGTCCACCGGAGCACGGCAGTCAGCGCCGGGGGATCCGCACCGACACCTCACGTCTGAGACGAGGAGCACCTCATGAGCGAACTCATCACCCTGCGCGGATTCGTGGGCAAGGACCCGGAGTCCCGCCTGTTCGAGGACGGCACCATGGTCGCCCGGTTCCGCCTGGCCACCACCACCCGCCGGTTCGACGCCGCCACCGGCACATGGCACGACACGTCCACCAACTGGTACACCGTGCGCTGCTTCCGCTCCCTGGCCATGCACGTCATGGCGAGCGTCCGCTGCGGGCACCCCGTGGTGGTCACTGGCAAGCTGGGCATCAACGAGTGGCAGTCGGAGACCGGGCCGCGCACCGTGGTCCAGGTGGACGCCGCGGCCGTGGGCCACGACCTCAGCTTCGGCACCGCGAACTTCTCCCGATCCGGTGGCCGGGGTCCACGCGCGGAGAACCCCGGGACGGGGCAGTCCCGGGAGGATGCCGGGGAGGGCCCCGAGGAGGGGACGAGCGACGTCGTGCGCGGTGAGGCGCAGCCGGGCGGGGCCGCCCGGTACCGGGACGCCCAGTCCCTGGGCCTCGGTGAGGACGGGTTCGTGGACCTCGCCTCGGGTGCGCTGATCGCGGTGGACAAGGACGACCACACGTTCGACGGCCTGGGCGAGCAGGACGATCACGACGCCGCTGCGAACGGCTCCGGCGGTTCCGGCGAGGATTCCGCGCGGGAGACCTCGAAGAGCGAGGAGGGGGCGTCCGCGGCGGCTGCCTCGTGAGGGCCGGGGCGTGCCGTGGCACCGGCCACACCGCCGTGCCCCTTGCGGGAATCGTGGCTCGCGGGGGCACGGCGGCGCGGTAGCCTGGAGGGCATGGCGGAATTTATCTACACCATGAACAAGGCCCGCAAGAAGGTGGGCGACAAGGTCATCCTGGACGACGTCACCATGTCGTTCTTCCCGGGCGCCAAGATCGGCGTCGTGGGCCCGAACGGCGCGGGCAAGTCGACCATCCTGAAGATCATGGCGGGGCTGGACCAGCCCTCCAACGGTGAGGCCCGGCTGAGCCCCGGCTACTCCGTGGGCATCCTGCTGCAGGAGCCCCCGTTGAACGAGGAGAAGACGGTCCTCGGCAACGTGGAGGAGGGCGTGGGCGAGATCAAGTCCAAGCTCGACCGCTTCAACGAGATCTCCGCGGAGATGGCCGAGCCGGACGCCGACTTCGACGCCCTCATGGAGGAGATGGGCAAGCTGCAGGAGGAGATCGACGCCGCGAACGCGTGGGATCTCGACTCGCAGCTCGAGCAGGCGATGGACGCCCTGCGCTGCCCCCCGCCGGACGCGGACGTCAAGGTGCTCTCCGGTGGTGAGCGCCGCCGCGTGGCACTGTGCAAGCTGCTGCTGGAGAAGCCGGACCTGCTGCTGCTGGACGAGCCCACCAACCACCTGGACGCCGAGTCCGTGCTGTGGCTCGAGCAGCACCTCGCGAGCTACCCCGGTGCCGTGCTGGCCGTGACCCACGACCGGTACTTCCTGGACCACGTGGCGGAGTGGATCTGCGAGGTGGACCGCGGTCGCCTCTACCCGTACGAGGGCAACTACTCCACCTACCTGGACACCAAGGCCAAGCGCATGGAGGTCCAGGGCAAGAAGGACGCCAAGCAGGCCAAGCGCCTCAAGGACGAGCTCGAGTGGGTGCGCTCCAACGCCAAGGGCCGTCAGACCAAGTCCAAGTCCCGTCTGGCCCGCTACGAGGAGATGGCGGCCGAGGCCGAGAAGACCAGGAAGCTGGACTTCGAGGAGATCCAGATCCCTCCGGGACCGCGTCTGGGCAACCAGGTCATCGAGGCCAGCGACCTCAAGAAGGGCTTCGGCGACCGCTCCCTCATTGACGGCCTCTCGTTCTCGCTGCCGCGCAACGGCATCGTGGGCGTGATCGGCCCCAACGGCGTGGGCAAGTCCACGCTGTTCAAGACCATCGTGGGCCTCGAGGAGCTGGACGGCGGCGAGCTCAAGGTGGGCGACTCCGTGCAGATCTCCTACGTGGACCAGGGCCGCGCCAACCTGGATCCGGAGAAGACCCTCTGGGAGGTCGTCTCGGACGGGCTGGACTACATCAACGTGGGCAAGGTGGAGATGCCGTCCCGCGCGTACGTCTCCGCCTTCGGCTTCAAGGGCCCGGACCAGCAGAAGAAGGCCGGTGTGCTCTCCGGCGGTGAGCGCAACCGCCTGAACCTGGCCCTGACCCTCAAGCAGGGCGGCAACCTGCTGCTGCTGGACGAGCCCACCAACGACCTCGACGTGGAGACCCTCGGTTCGCTCGAGAACGCCCTGCTCGAGTTCCCCGGCTGCGCCGTGGTGGTCTCCCACGACCGGTGGTTCCTGGACCGCGTGGCCACCCACATCCTCGCGTGGGAGGGCACCGAGGAGAACCCGGACAACTGGTACTGGTTCGAGGGCAACTTCGAGGCGTACGAGGAGAACAAGGTGGAGCGCCTGGGCGCCGAGGCCGCTCGCCCCAAGCGCCTCACGCACCGCCGCCTCACGCGCGACTGAGCCGTCCGGTCGGCCCGCCCGCACCACGAGGCCCCCGGTCACCGCCCGCACGCATGCGGCGGTGACCGGGGGCCTTGCCGCGCGCCCCGACGCCGCTCCCACGGGTCCGCGCGCCCGTCACGTCACCCGGAGGCCGATCCGCCGTCCAGCCTCAGGAACGCGAGCCGCCCGGTCTTGCCCGGCAGGTCGATGGCGGGGCCGAGCTCGAAGCCGGTGGCCTCCAGCCGGGTGAGGGCGCGGTCGTTGGAGACGTCCGGCTCGGCCACGATGCGCCGCGCGGTGCCGTGGCGGGCGATCTGCTCGAGCACGCGCCGTCCGAACGCCCCGGTGAGCCCGGGAGTGCGGTGCTCCGTGGGAGCCAGCAGCACGTGGACCCCGAGGTCCCCGGGCTCCACCCGGTAGGCGGCACCCACGGGATCGGCGTGCGGCTCGTAGCTCTGGAAGATCCCGGCGGGGGCGCCGTCGAGCTCCAGGAGCCACGCGTGGTGGGTGGGGGAGTCGGCCAGGTACGCGTAGACCTCCTCGACCTGCTCACGGCTGAGCCCGGTCATGCCCCAGAAGCGCGCGCGGGGTGTGCTGACCCACTCGTGGATCACGGCGGCGTCGTGCGCGGGATCCACGGGGCGCAGCCGTGCGTGAGGTCCAGAAGCGTGGCCCGCCGTGTCCTGTGAATCCCCGGGAAGGGTGCCCAGGTCGATCACGCCGCCCGTAGTGCCCACGGCGCCCGCGGGCACGAACGGCAGCGCCTGGTCCGTCTCGCCGCGCGCCCAGCGGTGCACGGGCGCCTCGTCCAGCCGGCCGCGGTCCACGGGATCGGGGGTGATCCACCACGACGCCGCCGGGTCGGCGAGGTCCCACAGCACCCGGGCCGCGGGCACGCGCAGGCACGCGGGGCCCGTGCCGGGCAGGGTGCCGGCCGCGAGCAGGCAGTCGGTGTCCCCGCCCACGGGCACGGGCTGGGCGGGTGTCATGGCGGGGTCGGCGCGCCACGGGGTGAAGGCGTGCAGGGTTCCCCACGGCGGCAGCACGGATCCGGCGGGCCCGAGGTGCTCCTCGGCCACCCGTTCCACGGCGGCCAGCGCGCACCCGGTGACGTCCACACCCAGGGCCGGCGCTCGGCGCACGATGTTCTCCACGGCGAGCCCCACGCGCCCGGTGCCGTGCAGGAACGGATCCCACAGGGCGGGCATGCCCGTGGGCGCCGAGAGCGCGGACAGGTCGGTGCTCGCCACGAGCTCCTGCACGAACGCGTCGCGCCACACCCCGAACCACGAGGCCGTCGTGGAGCCGGCGGACATGTCCCCGTCCCACGCGAGCAGCCGGGCGCGCACCCAGGAGGCCGTGTGGGACAGCCGTCGCCCGGGCGCACCGGGGCGGGCCGCACCGGGCGAGTCAGCGGCCGGCGAGACGACGGCGGGCGAGTCCTCGGCGGACGTCCCCTCCGTGGACCGCACCGGCTCGACGAAGAGACTCCGCAGCAGCCGCGGCCAGTGCGGTGCGGCGGTGTCCAGCTGCGCGGACAGCAGGTCCTCGTGGCGCACGACCCCGTGCGCGGCCACGGCGGCGTCCAGCAGGGCGGTGGCCCGGTCCGCGCGGTGCGGGGAGGCGCACGCGAGTCGGGCCGCCGAGCCCTCGGCGTCCGACGGGCGCTGGTTCGCCCGCACCGTGATCCCGTGCAGCGCCCGGGGCGGTTCCGCGGCCCCGAGGAACGCCCCGGCCACTGTGTGACGGCACGCCCCGTGTGCGTCCGCCGCGAGGACGTCGTTGCACGGCACCGCCCACCCGGACTGCGCGGCCACCACGTCGTCCGCGGTGCGTGCGCCGAGCAGCTCACGGCACGCAGCGAGCGCCCGGGAGGGCTCCGGCACGGGGGTGGGGGAAACCACGGTGACGGTCGCGGTGGAGCCGGGGGCGGCCTCGTCGAGCAGGGACTCCTCTGCGTCGGTGCCCGGCAGCACGAAGCCTGTTGCGCAGGAACGCACGGTGACGGTGCGCTCCACGCCGTCGCGGGAGCGCAGCACGGTGCTGCGGGCGACGAGCGGCTCACCCGAGTCCGTGACGTGCCACGCGCCGTCCCGGGCCTCGACGGGCAGCTCGGTGAGCGTCTCGGTCACGGTCATGGCCGCGGTGATCGCCCACGCGGCCGTCTCGGTGCGCCCGAAGTGCGGCACACCCGGCAGCCCCACGAGAGCCAGACCGCGCACACGGAGCCCCGGGGCGGAGAGGGACACGGGCTGGTACGGCCCGGACTCCTCGACGACCCGGTGGGGGTCCGCGGCGAGCAGCGGCGCGCCGCTCACGGAGAGCTCCCCGGGCACGAGCCACGCACTGGAGCCGGCGGCCGCGGGGGACTCCGCGTCCAGCACGGGAACCCACGCCTCGCCGAGCACGCGCCGCACGCGGCGCCGCCACAGCTGCTCGGGGAGGCTGCCGGTGAGCAGGTGGGCGTCCAGGTGCACGGCGATCGGCGTCCACGAATCCCACGGGCGCGGGGGCTCCTCGGTCAGACCCGCCTCGCGCACCTCGGGGGTCTCTGCCCAGACCCGCGCGAGCGCCTCGGAGATCCCGCGCGCATAGGCGGCGAAGAACTCCCGGTCCGGCGCCGACGCCGCCTCCCACCAGCGCCGCGCGGTGCCCACGACGTCCGCGGCGAAGCTCAGCGCGTCCGCGTCGAACGCGTCCGGGCCCAGCAGCTCGGCGGAACGGGCCTCGGCCCGGCGGCGCAGCACCTCGGCGTGCCATGCGCGGTCCAGGCCGGTGACGTACCCGTGGCCGCGGGCCAGTGCGGTGAGGTCATCGGCCTGGACGTGCGGCACTCCGGCCGGGTCGCGGAAGACGCGCCACCCCGGTCCCTCGATCATCGAACTCCTCCTCGGGCGTGGTTGCGGAACGTGGCCAGCGGGTTCTCCAGTCGGCCGGCATAGGTCAAGGACTCCGACTGGTTCGTGAGGTCCACCATCCGCTGCGGGTTGCGCAGCTGGAGCCGGTTCAGGCACGAGTGCGCGAAGCTCTCCCGGAACAGGTCCAGCTCCCGCCAGTGCTCGGGGAACCGCTCGCGGTGCTCGTCCAGGGACTGGGCGGCGATCCCCCAGAACTGCGTCTCGTCCAGGATGCCGGTGGTGTGCAGCAGCACGGCCAGGTGGCGCAGCACGCCGTCGAGCACGTCCGTGTGGACCGCGAGTTCACGCTCCTCGGGATCGGTGACGGCCCGAATGCGCTCGATGCCCTCGGGCAGCGGACGGTTGCTGAGCACGGCGACCTCCTCGCCGAGGTCCTTCCAGAACGCCCCCACGGGGAAGCCGTCGCGCAGCCGCAGGATCACGTTCTCGCTGTGGGGCATCATGGCCGTGTCCTGGGACAGCAGCAGGTGGGCCACCGGCACGAGGTACACGTCCAGCAGCGCACGGACCCAGGCCTCCGGCGAGGCTCCCGAGCGCTCGATCCACGCACCGGCCAGCGGACACCCGGCACGGTCCGTGTGCAGCACCCCGGCCAGGCTCGCGGCGTGCTCGTCCGGGGCCAGCAGGGGCAGCGGGGACTCGCGCCACAGCGCAGCCAGCTGCTTGGTGTGGTCCGAGCGCACCCCGCTGCGGTGGTGCGCGTCCCCGGTGTAGCCCACCGAGGCGTGCTCCCGCAGCACCCGGATGCCGCGCTCGCGGAGGAACTCGTCCTCCTGGGTGATCGCGTGCAGCCAGTCGCTGATCGCGGGCATCGTGCGCATGTACGCGGGGGACAGGCCCCGCAGAAAACCCATGCTGTGCACGCCCATCGCGGTCTTGGCGTAGTCCCGGTGCGGGTCGGTCACGTCCAGGAACGTGCGCAGGGACTGCTGCGCCCGCCAGAGGTGGTCACCCTCGCCCAGCAGGACCAGGTCCCGGCGCAGCACGTCCGGGAGCATCCCCGGCAGGATGCGGTGCTCCCACTGCCAGGGGTGCACCGGGATCACCGTGTAGTCGTCCGGGTCCTCACCGGCATCGCGGAGCACGGCTCGGAAGCGCTCGCGCTCACCGGCCGTGAGGTGACGGCGCACGTGCTCCTCGTCATCCAGTTCCACGCCCAGGGACACGGTGCACAGGGACCGGCGCGCGGCCAGCCATGTCAGCGCGGTGGGCTCGGCGGCTTCCGGCGCCCAGGCCTCGGCCTCCGCGGCGCCCAGGCCCACGCGGCCGGAGCTCGCGACGAACCCCGGGTGCCCGCGGTCCAGGAAGCGCTCCACCTCGGGCAGCTCGCTGTGGGCCAGCTGCGCCGCGGTGGGCGCGGGAGCCGCACGACGCCGCGCCATCGAGAACATGGTCGCGGAGAGGTCCTCCAGGTACAGCGGCAGCATCTCGTCGTTGAGCCCCAGCACGTCCTGGAGGTCCAGCACGGCCTGCTGGGCGTCCGGCTCGGCGCCGTCCGCCTCCCGGCCGCTGGCGGCCGCGGGCACGACGACGCCCGGTCCCGGCACCGCTGCACCACCGCGTTCGCGGGTGCGGCCGTCCGGCCCGTGCCCGGGGTCGATGCGGCGCACCGAGTCCGGGTCCACCTCCCAGTGCTCGAGGGGGTGCCGGGTGGCCTCGAAGTACCAGCGCGGTGCGCCCGAGGCGTCGGCCACCGTCCACCCGTCACCGCAAGGTTCGGGGGTCAGCATCCGCTCGTGGCTGAACTCGGAGAACATCTTGGCGAGCACGTCCCGCTTCAGTGCACGGGCCGTCTCCCGGTCCAGGCCGGGCACCCGCGTAGGGTGCGGCGCGGTGCGCCGGGCGCCGTCGGTCGGGTGCTGCCGCTCCACGAGGCCCGTCATCGGGTCACCTCCGGGCTGCGGTGCTCGGCGGGCAGCCGGGTGGTTGCCGTGGAGGGCGTGGTCCGCTCCTGCGGGGTCGGCGCTGAACCGTCCCGGGCGGTGGCGGCCGTGGGACGGGGACCGCTGGGTGCGGGCGCATCCTCCGCTCCAGGGTTTCTGACGCCCGGGGAGTGCGGTGCAGCGCATCGCTCGCGGCCGTCTGCGGCCGTGGGGCGCGGGCCGCCGGCAGCGGGCGAGTTCCTGACGTCGTCGCCCGGGGAGGGTTGCGCGGCGCGGCGCTCGCGGGCGGCGTCGTCCTCCCCGTCCTTCCAGGGTGCAGGGTCCGCGCGGTCGACGACGCTCACGCACGCCGTCTTTCCCGGCAACGGGCACTCGCCGACCTCCCGGAACCCCGCCCACCGGTTGATCGCGCGGATCTTCTCGTTGCGCAGGTCCGGCTCCACGAGCACCCGCTGCACCGACGGGTCCGAGAACAGGAACCGGAGGGACGCGGCCATCACGGCGCGCGTGGTGCCGGGGACGGGGCGGGTGGAGGCGGCGACGAAGAGGTGCAGACCGGCGTCCCCGTCGCGCACGGGCCAGACCGCGGCGAGCGGGCTGCGGGCGGGGTCGTAGGTCTCGAGCAGGGCCAGCGGCTCACCGTGCTCGCTCACGAGCCAGGCGTCCTCACCGGGAGCCGCGGCCATCCGGCGGTACTCGCGGGCCACCTCCTCCGGGGCCGCGCCCACGAGTTCCCACGCGTGGGCGCGCGGCGCGCTGAGCCACTCGTGGAGCAGCGGCAGGTCCGCGTCCACGTCCACCGGCCGCAGCGAGAACGTGCGCCCCTGCGTGCGGAGCGTCAGGGCGCCGTCGTGCCACCGGGACGGGTCCACGCGGGGGACCGCGGGGGCCTGGGGGATCATCCCGAAGCTCTGGAACGTGGTGTGCGCCTCGGTCGCGTAGGGCTCCCGGCCCGTCACGTGCGCCAGGACGTGGGCGTTGCGCAGCGCACCCATGCCCAGGTCCGGTGCGGTGAGGGCGTGCGTGTGCTCGCCGTGGTTGAGGACGTGCACGGTGCCATCCGCGCTGGCCCGGTGGTGGCGCTCGGGGCTCAGCCGCCCCGCCGAGTCCAGGGTGAGCTGCTCGCGCACCGGCTCGAGCCAGTCCAGGGCCGCCGGGCGGTAGCCGGTGGCGGCCACCACGGCGTCCGTGACCGTCTCGCGCACCCGGTGGTTCTCGGTGTTGCGCCACTGCAGCACCGTGCGCCCGCCCTCGTGCCACGCGCCCGTGAGCTCGGTGGCCGCCACGAGCCGCACGGGCGCGGCTCGGGGATCACCCCGGCGGACGTAGAGGGCCTCGTGGACCGCCTCGATCGTCTCGTCCGAGATCCCGCGGTGCAGCTGCGGCTGGGACGCGTTGAGCCGGTCCCGCTCGGCCTCCGGGAGGGACCGGAAGTGGTCCAGGTAGTCCGGGGAGGTCAGCTCCAGGGAGAGCTTGGAGTACTCCATGGGGTAGAAGCGCGGCGAGCGTGTGATCCAGTCCACCGCGGGACCGTCCGGGGTGGTGAGCAGGTCCAGGAACACCTCCGCCGCGGACTGTCCCGAGCCCACCACGCTCACGTGCTCCCGGCCCACCAGGTCCTCACGCCGCGCGAGGTACTCACCCGCGTGCACCGTGGATCCGGAGACCTCCGAGAGCTGCGCGGGCAGCTGGGGGACCGTGCCGGTGCCCACCACGAGGTGACGGGTCCACCACGCGCGGCGCTCGCCGTGCGACTCGACCTCCACGCGCCACGGGCCCTCCCCGGCCGGCCGGGTGACCCCCGTGACCCGGTGGCCCCAGTACACGCCGCGCACCCGCTCGGCGGCCCAGCGGCAGTAGGCGTTGTAGTCCCGCCGCAGCGGGTAGAAGGACTCCCGCACGTAGAACGGGTACAGCTGGCCCGTTTCCTTGAGCCACTGCAGGAACGAGAAGCGGGACGTGGGATCCGCCATGGTCACCAGGTCCGCGAGGAACGGGACCTGCAGGGTGGCGTCCTCGAAGAGCAGCCCGGGGTGCCAGTCGAAGCCGTCGGCGGCGTCCAGGAACGCGGCGCGCACGTCGGCCAGGGGGTCGGCCAGGCACGCCAGCCCCAGACCGAACGGGCCCACGCCCACGCACAGCAGGTCCAGGGGGTCCTCCGGGGTGCCCCGGTCCGTGGTCGCCGTGGGGCGGGGTGCGGCGGGAGCGGTGTCTCGGGGGTTCATGCGCAGGCCTTTCCGGTGTGCTCGCGGGTCAGCAGGGACAGGGCGGTCTCGTGGACCAGGTCCAGGACAGCCCGGACGTCCTCGTCGGTGGTCTCGGGGTTCAGCAGGGTGAGCTTCAGGCACGGGCGGCCCTCGATCTCCGTCTCGGCAACGGTGGCGCGGCCCGTGTCCCACACCGCGCGGCGGATCGCGCGGACCCAGCGGTCGGGGTCCTCCGGCCCGTCCTCCCGGGCCGGGGGCAGCCACCGGAAGAGCACCGTGCTCAGGGACGGCTCGCACACCAGCTCGAAGCGGGGGTCCGTTCGCAGTCCGTCCGCCGTGCGTGCGGCGAGGTCGATCACGGTGTCCAGCAGCCGACCGATCGCGTCCGGGCCCAGGGTGCGCAGCGTGACCCACAGCTTGAGCGCGTCGAAGCGGCGAGTGGTCTGCAGGGAGCGGTCCACCTGGTTGGGCTCGGGGGTGTCCGCGGGGTTGAGGTACGCGGCGTGGTGCGTGCAGTGGCGCAGCGTGCGCCCGTCCCGCACGAGCACCGCGGAGCAGCTGACCGGCTGGAACCAAGTCTTGTGGAAGTCCACCGTGACGGAGTCCGCGCCCTCGATCCCCGCGAGCAGGTCCCGGTGGGCGGGGGAGACCAGCAGCCCTCCGCCGTAGGCGGCGTCCACGTGCAGCCAGATCCCCTGCGCCGTGCACAGCTCGGCGAGCTCCGGCAGGGGGTCGATGACCCCGCGGTCCGTGGTCCCCGCGGTGGCCACCACGGCCATCGGGGTGAGCGACTGCGCCTCGAGGTCGGCGACCACGCGCCGCAGGGCGGGCACGGACAGCATCCCGCGGTCGTCCACGGGCACGGGGACCACGCAGTCGTCGTCCAGGCCGAGCACGTGCGCCGCGGTGACCACGGAGAAGTGGCTCTCCGCGCTGGCCAGGATCCGCAACGACGCCGCCCGCACCGGTCGCGGGGCCGCTCCCGGAACGAGCGCGGAGCGTTCGAGGCACTCGTCGCGGGCCAGCATCAGGGCCTGCAGGTTGGAGGTGGTGCCGCCCGGGGTGAACATGCCGTCCGCGCCCTCGGGGAAGCCGATGCGCCCGGCGGTCCACGCGAGCAGCTGCCGCTCCATGACGGTGGCGGCCTTGGACTGGTCCCACGTGTCCAGGGACACGTTGACCGCGGCGGCCAGCGTCTCGGCGGCCACGGCGGGCACGGCCACCGGGCAGTTGAGGTGGGCGAGGGTGCGCGGGTGGTGGAACCACACCGCGTGGCGCAGCCACGTGCGGTCCAGCTCGTCCACGGCGGCGTCGAAGTCCGGCAGGGGCGAGTCGAGGTCCACGTGCGCGAGGTCCGCGGCGATCTGGGCGTGGGTCGCCGGCTCGTGGGGCTGCTCGGCCGAGGCCATGCGCGCGGCGCCGGCGGCCGCGGCCGTGGTGACGTCCCTCACGAGGTCCGCGACGGTGTCCTGGTGCAGCAGGGGTGAGCTCATGAAACGTGGCTTCTTTCCGTGGGGTGCACTCGTCAGGCGTAATAGGATACGAATCGGTATCCTATTCCACGACAGGTTAGGCTAACCTAAGAACATGTCGATGTGCACTCGCGGTCACGGCGCCGGGCGCGGTGGGCAGGAACGGGGCGAGCACCCTGGACCTGATCCGCGCCGGGCGGCTGGAGCCACGCAGGCCACGGGTGCGGAGGCCCCCAGGACCGCCGCGCGGACACGCCCGCCGAGCAAGGAGAAACACCCCATGCCCCACTGGGAACGACTGGCCGTGCGCGCGCTCGGGGCCTCGGAGACCGTGCTGAACGTCGTCGCCCGCGAGGACGTGAGCGACACCTACACGCGCATCACCGTGCGGGACGAGGGCTTTCTGGCCCGGCACACCCCGTTCCCCACCCTGTGGCTGCGACTGTGGTTCATGTCCGAGGGGAAGGACCACCAGCGGGCGTTCACCGTGATCAATCCCCGTCCGGATCAGGGCCTCTTCGACATGGAGTTCGCGCTGCACGAGGGTGCGGCCTCCGACTGGGCCCGCACGTGCGCGCCCGGGGACACCATCCGGGCCTCCCTGCTGGGCAGCACCCCGCCGTGGCAGCCCAAGCGCGCGCCGCGCCGCGCCTCCGCGGAGTCCCCCTCTCCGTCCCTCGACGCCGCCTTCAGCGGCCGGACCGTGATCGTGGGGGACCCGGCGAGCCTGCCGGCGGTCAACGCGATGCTCCCCGCACTGGAGTCCCAGGACGTGGAGGTGTGGTTCGGCTACCGCAACGCGCAGGACGAGGACCTCCCGCTCGCCGCCGCACCCCACCACACGGTGCGCCGGGTGCGCCACGACGGGGAGGGAGCCACCATGGCGGATGCCGTGCTCGCGGACTGGGACGCCCACCGTCCCACCGCGCAGGACCGGTTCTGGATCGCTGTGGAGGCCTCGGAGAACCGGCGGCTGAGCACTACCCTGCGCTCCCACTACGGGGTTCCGCGCACCCACATCGACGCCACCGCCTACTGGAGGAACGCATGAGCACCCTGACAGCCCCCGAGCCCGTGGCAGCGGTGCGTTCCGGGAACCGGCCCTTCTGGCTGCTGCTGTGGGCCCTGTACACCACGCAGTTCATCGGGGCCTCGTTCCTCTCCACCGGGCTGGTGGGCATCCTGCGGGACGGCGGCACGGACCTCGGAACCCTGGGCATGCTGCAGCTGCTCGCGCTCGTGTGGCCGCTGAAGTTCCTGTGGGCGCCCCTGCTGGACCGCTGGTCCCCGGCGCGCTCCCGGGGGCATTACCGCACGTGGCTGCTCGTGCTGCAGCCGCTCATGGTGCTGTCCCTGCTGGCCATGGCGGTGTTCTCGGACCCTCAGGACGGTCTCGGCGTGATCATCCTGCTGGCCGCGGCCTTCGTGCTGTTCTCCGCCACCCAGGACATCGCCGCGGACGCGCTGTCCGTGCGCGGGCTCGAGCCCGAGCAGCACGATCTCGGTGCGGGCGTCCAGGTGGGGGCCAGCTACATCGGCACCGTGGTGGGCGGTGGCCTGGCGCTGCTCGTCTACGACGCGTGGGGCTGGCGCGCGGCGGTCGTGATGCTCGCGGCCTGCACCGCGGTGGCCATGGTCCCCGTGCTGCGCCACCGGGAGCAGGAGTACGCGCCCCTGGAGGCGCGTCCCGCGGCCCTGTCCCGGATGTTCGGCGTGCTGTCCGTGCCCGGAGGCAAGCGGTGGGCACTCGTGGCGGTTCCGCTCGTGGCCCTCGGCTCGGCGGCCGTGTGGTCGCTCGTCACGCCCGCGCTCGTGGACGCCGGGTGGTCGCTGGGCTTCATCGGCACCGTGACCTCGGTGGTCGCCGCGGCACCCGCTCTCGCGGCCGCCCTGATGGGTGGCCGGCTGTGCCGAACCCGTGGCCGCGGCGCCACCCTGCTGATCGGCGCGGCCATCCAGCTCCTCGGCGGAATCTGCTTCGTGCCCGTGGTCTGGTCCGGGGCAGAGCTCGCCCACGGCATGCAGGTGCTGCTGGGCATCGTGGGCGCGTGCTGCGTGCTCGCGGGCTACACCGTGATGAACACCGGCATCTACGCGGTCAACCTGGGGATCGCGCGCCCCGGTCACGCGGGCGCGGACTTCACCCTGCTGAGCTCGATCTCCATGCTGGGCGGGACGATCGGCGCCTCGGCGGGGCTGTTCATCGCCGGCGCCGGGGGCTACGGCACGGCCCTGGTCTTCGGCCTGCTCGTTGCCGTGGCCGGCGTGGTGGCGTGCCGGACGCACCCGCTGCTCTCCGCGAGGCGCTGACCGACGCCGCAGCCGTCCGCGCCGCTGCTGGCCCACCGTGCGCGGGCCGCACCGCTGGAGGGGCGTTCTCGCGCGGCACCGCTGGCGGCCGACCCCGCGCGGGCCGCACCGCGGAGTAACGGTTACCGCACCGGACGAACGACGACGCCGCAGGGTCACCCCTGCGGCGTCGTCGTTCCGTGCGCGGTGCGGCTCAGTGGAACTCGGGCAGGCGCATCATGCCCTCCTGCACGGTGGTGGCGATCATGGTGCCGTCCCGCGTGAACATCTTCCCGATGGACAGCCCGCGCGCGGAGGACGCGCTCGGGGAGGTCTGGGTGTAGAGGATCCACTCGTCAGCGCGCGCGAAGCGGTGCCACCACATGGCGTGGTCCAGGGAGGCCACGTTCATGCCGCGCTCGCCCCAGGAGCGGCCGTGGCGGCGCAGGATGGGCTCCATCATCGTGTAGTCGGAGACGTACGCCAGGGCGGCACGGTGGATCTGCGGGTCGTCCGGCAGCGGCGCGAGGGCCTTGACCCACACGGCGTTGTAGGAGTCCTGCGACCCCTGCCACGGCAGGAACAGCGGCTCGGTGATGTAGCGCATGTCGAAGGGGCGCTCGAACGCCTGGGCGCGCGCCTCGGGGATGTCGAGGGCACCCATGGTCTCCCGCAGGGACGGAAGGGTCTCCGGGTCCGGGACGTTCTCCGGCATCTGGTCCTGGTGCTCCAGACCCTCGGCGGGCTCCTGGAAGGACGCGATCATCGACAGGATGGTCTTGCCCTCCTGGTAGGCGTGGACACGGCGCGCGGAGAAGGAGCGTCCGTCCCGCACACGCTCCACCCCGAAGGTGATGGGCAGCTCGATATCCCCGCCGCGCAGGAAGTACGCGTGCAGCGAGTGGATCGCCCGGCCCGGGTCCACGGTGCGCATGGCCGCCATCGAGGCCTGCGCGAGCACCTGCCCCCCGTACACGCGGGCGCGGGGGGTGGTGATGGTGCGACCCACGAAGATGTCCTCCGTGGTGCGCGCACCGCCGCCGTCGGCGAGATCGAGCATGCGGATGAGGGCTTCCACGGGGTCTTGCGTCGGATCCAAAGTCATGGGCCCACTCTAAACCGGGCGGTGGATGTGGTGTGATGGACGCATGACTTCCCTCGACGTTCCCGTGCAGATGCGATTCTTCGACCAGGACCAGTACGGCCACATCAACAACGTGACCATGCTGCGCTACTTCGAGGACGCGCGCGTGCGGCTCACCGCCTCGCCGATCGCGAAGGACCCGGACCACGGGATCCCCGAGGACACCACGTTCCGGGAGTCCGTGGGGGAGCTGCGCACGGTGGTGGCCCACCAGAGCGTGGACTACAAGGAGCAGCTGTTCTTCCGCATGGACCCGGTGTACGTGCGCACGTGGATCTCGCGCATCGGCGGTTCCTCCTTCACCATCTCCTACCGGCTGCAGGAGGAGGACGGCTCCCACGTGTACGCGGAGGGGGAGTCCGTGATCGTGGTCATGGACCCCGAGTCGGGCAAGAGCGTGAAGCTTTCGGAGGACCACCGCGCGCTGCTGGCCTCGCTCGAGGACGACGTCAAGTACTCCCACGGGCAATGAGCGCCCCCCGAGATCCCGGGGCGGAGGGCTTCGCGCTGCTCGACCGGCAGGACGCCGCGGACCTGGCCACCTACCTGAGCCGCGCCCGCTCCGTGGACCCGCAGGCCGCCGTCCGGCTGCAGGGCCTGGACCGTGTGCTCGCGGTGTGGGTCTCGGTGATCCACCCCGCGGGCCTGTTGGACACCGCCCCCGTGGTGCTGGGGCTGCGGACCATGCGTCTGGCCGAGTCCTCCGAGCTGGACCTCACCGTGGCGGCGTCCGCCGTCACGGACCGGTTGGCGCGGGTCGCGGGTGAGCCCCCGTCCGCTGGCGAGGAGACGGTGTGGCTCAGCGCCCCGCCGCAGCAGGTCTCGGCCGCGTGGGCCGGGATCGTGGCACCGCGCACCGGCTGGAGCGCCGTGGGTTCCGTGGCGGCCCACCGCGTGCACGAGGTGGCCCGGCGGGGGATCCAGACCGTGGCGGACACCGTCCCGGCGGACTCCGGCGCGGCCGTGGTGCAGAAGGTGCGCTCCCGTGTGTGGGGCGCGTCCTCGGACTGGGGCCCGTTGGACGGCCCGGAAATTCCCGACGGCGCCGCCTTCGCCCTGGACGTGCTGGGCTTCCTCCCGTCCTCGGAGCCCGTGGTGCGGGTGGCCGTGGAGCAGACGGGGCAGTGGGCCCGGCTGAGCACGGGCGCGGGACACGTGCTCGTCAAGCTGCCCCGCTGAGCCGTTCACGGCAGCGGAGGACCCCACGAAAGCGGGCCGCACCCGGGAGCAGTTCCCGAGTGCGGCCCGCTGCGCTCTGCCGGGCGGCCGCACGGCCTGCCCGTCCGAGGACGCGCCCGGATCTCAGCCCGGGCGGTTGACCATGGCGTGGGCGGCGCGGTCGAAGTAGTCCCACATGATGCCGTCGTGCAGCGGGGACAGCTCCAGGGTGTCCATGGCCGCGCGCATGTGCCGCAGCCAGGTCTCGCGCGCCCACGTGTCCACGGGGAACGGGGCGTGGCGCATCCGCAGCCGGGGGTGGCCCCGCTGCTCCGAGTACGTGGTGGGCCCGCCCCAGTACTGCTCCAGGAACATCCGCAGCCGCTCCTCGGCCGGGCCGAGGTCCTGCTCCGGGTACAGGGCCTTGAAGTCCGGGTCCTCGGCCACGCGCGCGTAGAACTCGCGGGTGAGCTTCTCGAACGTCTCGTGCCCGCCCACCTGCGCGTAGAAGGAGTCCGACGACGCCGCCTCGGCCGCCTCCCGAGCGTCCCCCACCTGCTGCGGTGGCTGGGTCACGGACGGCCCGGCGGACCGGGAACCGACCGCTCCGAGCGTGAACGTGCGCCGTCCGCTCGGGGCGGCCGCGTCCGGGGACAGGGGTCCGGGGCCGGTGGGGTGCGGTTCCCGTGCGGGATCGGGGTCGGGGCTCACTGCTCGGAGTCCGAACTGTCGGCGGGGTGCTCGGCCCGGGCGGCGTCGACCTGCTGGGCGCGGACACCCCGGCGCGCGGCGTCCTGACGCTCCAGCACGATCCGGCGCAGACCGCTGTGGGCGGGGTCCAGCTCGTCCAGGAAATCCTGGGCGGAGTCCACGGTCTCCTGCGTGGCGCTGCGGGGGAAGAGCCCCACGGCGATCTGCTGTGCCAGCTCGTGGGTGCGCTCACGCCACACGCCGGTGACCTCCGCGAAGTAGCGGGCGGCGTACGGGGTGAGCAGGGCGTCGTCGTGCACCCGGAAGAAGCCGGCGATCGCGGCCTGCTGCTGGGAGTTGGGCAGGGCACCCTGCTCCACGACCAGACGCCAGGTCTCGGCCTTCGCCTCGGGGGTGGGCACGGCGGCGCGGGCGGTTGCGGCGGCGATCGCGCCGGTCTCGGTGTTGTCCTCGCGCAGGGCCGCCTCGATCTCGTCGGTCCCAGCGCGGCCCGCGGCCACGAGCGCCGTGAGCACTGCCCAGCGCGTGTCGGTGTCCAGCTCGACGCCCTCGGGCACTCCCTCGCCGCGGGAGAAGCCCGCCACGCGGTCGACCTGCGCCTCGGTGCAGGCGCGGCGCAGGAAGGCGCGGAAGAACTGCCACTGGTGGTCGGAGCCCGCCGCAGCCGCCGCCGTGAGGTCCCACAGGGTGTCCGCGGCCCGTGCACGCACCTCGTCCGCGTGCTCCGGGGCGAGGTAGCGGTCCAGGGCGGTGTCCAGCTGGCGCAGCTGCACCTGCACGGCCGTGGAGTCGGTCTCGTGGCCCACGTTGGACAGCACCAGGTCCACGTAGTCGCTCGCGGGGCTCACGCCGTCGTGCACGGAGTCCCAGGCCGCGGCCCACACGAGCGAGCGGGGCAGGGACTCCTCGAAGTCCCCGAGGTGGGTCATGGCGGTGGCCAGGGAGCACTCGTCCAGGCGGATCTTGGCGTAGGCGAGGTCGTCGTCGTTGAGCAGCACCAGGTCCGGGCGCTCCCGGCCCACGAGCTGGGGGACCTCGGTGAGCTCGCCGTCCACGTCCAGCTCCACGCGGAACGTGCGGGTGAGCCGTCCG
Source organism: Kocuria sp. HMSC066H03 (assembly GCF_001812045.1). NCBI lineage: Bacteria > Bacillati > Actinomycetota > Actinomycetes > Micrococcales > Micrococcaceae > Kocuria > Kocuria sp. HMSC066H03. The sequence continues at coordinate 531,750 of NZ_KV807509.1, read as the reverse complement.
GTGTCCTCGTGGTGGTCGTAGAAGCCCACGGCCACGCGGTGGGGGCGGAGGGTGGGGTGGCCCTCCTGGCCGATCTGCTCGATCGCGAAGGAGGTGATCACACCGTCGTCGTCGGTCTCCACGCGGGGGACCAGGGTGTTCACCCCGGCGGTCTCGAGCCAGCGCTCGGACCAGTCGGTCAGGTCCCGCCCGCTCGCGGCCTCGAGCTCCACCATGAGGTCGGAGAGCTCGGTGTTGGACCACGCGTGCTTGTCGAAGTACCGCTTGAGCCCGGCCATGAACTCCTTCTGGCCCACCCACGCGACCAGCTGCTTGAGCACGGAGGCGCCCTTGGCGTAGGTGATGCCGTCGAAGTTCACGAGCACGGCCTCGAGGTCCGGGATCTCGGCCTTGATGGGGTGCGTGGTGGGCAGCTGGTCCTGCGCGTAGCCCCAGGACTTCTCCCCGGCCACGAACGTGGTCCAGGCGTTGGTGTACTGCGTGTTCTGCGCGCACGCCAGGGTGGACATGTACTCCGCGAAGGACTCGTTGAGCCACAGGTCGTTCCACCAGCGCATGGTCACCAGGTCCCCGAACCACATGTGCGCGAGCTCGTGGAGCACAGTGATGGCGCGGCGTTCCACGAGAGCCTGGGCAGGCTTGGAGCGGAAGATGTAGGACTCCACAAACGTGACCGCACCCGCGTTCTCCATGGCGCCCGCGTTGAACTGGGGCACGAAGAGCTGGTCGTACTTCTCGAACGGGTAGGGGGTGTCGAACTGGGACTCGAAGAACTCGAAGCCCTGCTTGGTGACCTCGAACATCTCCTCGGCGTCCATGTGCTCGAACAGGGAGCGCCGTGCGTACAGCCCCAGCTCGACGGTGCGGCCGTCGGAGGAGACCAGGCTGTCGTGGGTGCTGAGGTACGGGCCGGCGATCAGCGCGGTCACGTAGCAGGACATCACGGGCGTGGGGGAGAAGTCCCAGCGGGCCACGCCCTCGGAGACCGCCACGGGCTCGGGGCTGGGCTGGTTGGACACCACGGCCCACTCAGCGGGGGCCGTCACGCAGAACTGGAACGTGGCCTTGAGGTCCGGCTGCTCGAACACCGGGAACATCCGGCGCGTGTCCGCGACCTCGAACTGCGAGTAGAGGTACACCTGGCCGTCGGCCGGATCCACGAAGCGGTGCAGGCCCTCGCCCGTGTTCATGTAGTGCATGGTGGACTCGACCACCAGCTCGTTCTGCGCCGCGAGCCCCGGGAGCTGGATGCGCTCGCCGTCGCTGACCTCGGCGGGGTCGAGGGACGCACCGTTGAGGGTGACGGACTCCACCGAGGCGGTGATCGCGTCGATGAACGTGCTCGTCCCCGGCTCGGCGGTGAACGCCACCGTGGTGCGCGCGCGGAAGGTCCGGGGGTCCTCGGTGAGGTCCAGCTCCACTCGGTACGACTGCACCGAGACGACCTTGGCGCGCTCGGCGGCCTCCGCTCGGGTCAGGTTGGTTCCGGGCACGACGGCGTTCCTCTCCTCGACGACAAGTCCATGCGCACGCGGCGCATTCAGTCATTATGACAGCCGCCACACATCCCCACGCATCAGGCGGGCAGCGCGTGGCGGACACCGGCCGCCCGGCCCGAGGGTGTGGGAAGGCGGCGATACAGTGGGGGTCACACACCGACCCCGCGGGCGCCGCCCGGCGCACCGCCCACGCCAAGCCAGGAGTTGCTGACACCCATGCGCGTGCACATCGCCACCGACCACGCCGGCCTCGAGCTCTCGCACCACCTCATGGAGAAGCTCACCGAGCACGGGTACGAGATGATCGACCACGGGCCGGTGGAGTACGACGCCGCGGACGACTACCCCGCGTTCTGCATCAGCGCCGCCCTGGGCGTCAAGGAGGACCGGGAGAACGGCCTGGACTCCCTGGGGATCGTGCTGGGTGGTTCCGGCAACGGTGAGCAGATGGCGGCCAATACGGTGGAGGGCATCCGCGCCGCGCTCGTGTGGAACCAGGACACCGCCAAGCTCGCCCGGGAGCACAACGACGCCCAGGTGATGGCGCTGGGTGGACGTCAGCACGAGTTCGAGGAGGCGCTCGGGCTCGCCCTCACCTTCCTCGCGGAGCCGTTCTCGGGCGACGAGCGCCACGTCCGCCGCATCGCCCAGCTGGGCGAGTACGAGCGCACCGGGGACATCGCGGGCAAGCTGTCCGCGGTCACCGCGCGCCCCTTCACCGCGAACTGAGCGGGCCCGCACCCGTGCCCGAGGGCCACTCCGTCCACCGCCTCGCGCGCCAGCTGTCCGACCTCTTCGAGGGGCAGCAGCTGCGGGTGAGCAGTCCCCAGGGGCGCTTCTCCGCCGGTGCCGCGCTGCTGGACGGCCGCGTGCTGACGCGCTCCAGGGCCCACGGCAAGCACCTCTACCTGGACTTCGCCGCGCCGGATGACCCCGCGCACGTCATCGTGCTGCGCTCGCACCTGGGCATCTACGGCGCGTGGAGCTTCGCGGGGGACGAGACGTTCGCGGCGGCGTCGTCGATCGGCGCGCCGCGCCGGCTGGGGGAGCGCGAGTCCGGCTCCGCGGCGGCCCCCGTGGCCCACGACGACGCCGGGCGGGTGGTCCCCGAGGCCCCCGTGGGTGCGGTGCGGGTCCGGCTCGCGGGGGAGCACGGCTGGGCTGATCTGCGCGGCCCCGCGCTGTGCGTGGCCGAGACCCCCGAGGAGGCCGCGGCCGCCGAGGCGAAGCTCGGTCCGGACCCGCTGGATCCGCAGGCCGACCCCGAGCCGTTCGTCGCCGCCGCGGGGAGGTCTCGACGGCCCATTGGGGTGCTGCTGATGGAGCAGCACGTGGTGGCGGGGATCGGCAACATCTTCCGGGCCGAGTCCCTCTTCCGCCGCGGAGTGGACCCCATGACCCCGGGCACCTCGCTCACGCGGGAGGACCTGCTGGGGCTGTGGGAGGAGAACGTGGCCCTCATGGCCGTGGGTGTGCGGGTGGGCAGGATCATCACCACGGATCCCGTAGACCGCCCCGGGCTGTCCGAGGCCGAGGCCTGGCCCGAGCACGCCAACTACGTCTACCACCGCCACGGGAAGCCGTGCCTTCGGTGCGGGGCCACCGTGCTGAAGAAGGACCTCAACGGTCGAGGCCTGTACTGGTGCCCGAGCTGTCAGGCCTGAGGTCGGGGACGCCCGGAAACTCGGGGAGCTCAGCCGGCCCGCTGCGGTGACCGTGCGGCGTCGTCAAAATGCGGAGAACCCCGCAACGCCGGGCGCTGCGGGGTTCTCGGTGGGTCTGGAGGGGGCGACGGGAATCGAACCCGCGTAGCCAGTTTGGAAGACTGGGGCTCTACCATTGAGCTACGCCCCCGGTGACGTGAAAAGAGTACACGAGGCCCTCCCCGCCTTCCACTCGCCCGCGGTCCCGGGCCCCGATTTCCGGGCGTGGCCCCGCGACACGATAGAGTGGAACGTTGTCGGCCCGCTCCGAGTGGTCCGGCGCCCTCGTCCCGCGCTCGCGCGGGATCCCGCGGCCCGCCTGGCGAGCTCGCGACCACGGGGTGTAGCGCAGTGGCTAGCGCGCCTGCTTTGGGAGCAGGAGATCGCAGGTTCGAGTCCTGTCACCCCGACGTCTGGGCACCGCAGCACCCGTGCTGCAGCGCCCGTCGACCCACCGGACCGACCCCGGTCCGTTGCCGTAAGCACCCAACGACCCCAGGAGTACAGCGGAAGTGAAGAGCGCCGTCGAGAAACTCAACCCCACCGAGGCGAAGATCACGATTGACATCGCGTACGCGGATCTGAAGCCCTTCGTGCAGGAGACCTACAAGGAGCTGGCCAACCAGATCCAGATCCCCGGCTTCCGCAAGGGCAAGACGCCCTCCAAGCTCATCGACCAGCGCGTGGGCTTCGACTTCGTGGTGGAGAACGCCCTGAACGAGGGCCTCAACAACTTCTACCAGCAGGCCCTCACGGAGAACGAGCTGACCCCGCTCTCCCAGCCGCAGGTGGAGGTGCTCTCCAAGCCCGAGGAGAACGACCGCGAGGCCGACACCAAGGTGGAGATCTCCGTGGCCATCCGCCCCGAGATCGAGCTGCCCGACTACAAGGGCCTCGAGGTGGAGGTGGAGGCTCGCGAGGCCACCGCCGAGGACGAGCAGAAGGCCCTGGACGAGCTGCGCGCCCGCTTCGGCACCCTCAAGTCCGTGGACCGCCCCGCGGTCGAGGGTGACCACGTGACCCTGGACCTGCAGGCCCTGGTGGACGGCGACGAGGTCGACGCCGCCAACGACCTCTCCTACGAGGTGGGCTCCGGCACCATGCTCGAGGGCATCGACGAGGCCGTGACTGGTCTCTCGGCGGGCGAGGACGCCACCTTCGAGACCACCCTGGCCGGTGGCGAGCACTCCGGCGCCGAGGCCACCGTGAAGGTCAAGGTCACCGCCGTCAAGGAGCGCGAGCTGCCCGAGGCCGACGACGAGTTCGCCCAGCTGGCCTCCGAGTTCGACACCATTGCCGAGCTCAAGGAGGACCTGAAGAAGCAGGCCGCCGAGTCCGCCGTGGTGGAGCAGGGCATCGAGGCCCGCGACAAGGTCCTGGACAAGCTCGTGGAGCTCATCGAGGTCCCCGTGCCCGAGAAGGTCATCGAGGACCAGATCTCCCAGCACTTCGACTCCGAGCAGGCCCAGGCCTCCGCGGAGCCGGGCCACGACACCGAGGAGCACCGCGCCGAGGTCCGCAAGAACGCGGAGACCGCGTTCCGCAACGAGATCATTCTGGACGCCGTGGCCGAGGCCGAAGAGGTCGGCGTGGAGCAGTCCGAGCTGATCGACTACATCATCTCCATGTCCCAGCAGTACGGCATGGACCCGAACCAGTTCGCGCAGATGCTCGACGGTTCCGGCCAGGCCGGGATGATGGTGGGCGAGGTCCGCCGCCGCAAGGCGCTGGCCAAGGTTCTGGAGACCGCCAAGGTCACCGACACCAAGGGCAACACCGTGGACCTGTCCTCCTTCGTGGGCACCGCGGACGAGGACGCCGAGGCCTCCGACAGCGAGTGATCCTCCACTCCGCCCCGGCGGAGCACGCGTGAGACGACGCCGCGGCCGCCCCTTCACCGGGGGCGGCCGCGGCGTTTCGCCGTGGGCGTGCCACCATGCGCCACCAGCGAACAGCCCCGGGATCTGGGGCTGGGTGGACACGGTGAGCACTACGCTTCTGACTCAGGAAATGTACGTGGGCCCCGCGCTCGTCCGGCGAGCCGCGGCGACCCTTCCAGAAGAAAGAGGGCATTCATGACCTCCACTCCCCACCAGCCGTACGGTGCCGCACCGGCCTCTCCGCGCATGGAGGACATGGCGCCGGGCGGTCAGGACGACTACGTCTATAACCGTCTGCTCAAGGAGCGCATCATCTGGCTGGGCTCCGAGGTGAAGGACACCAACGCCAACCTCATCTGCTCGCAGATGCTGCTGCTCTCCGCCGAGGACCCCGAGGCGGACATCTTCCTGTACATCAACTCCCCGGGTGGCTCCGTGACCGCGGGCATGGCCATCTACGACACCATGCAGCTGATCCCCAACGACGTGGTCACCGTGGCCACCGGTCTGGCGGCGTCCATGGGGCAGTTCCTGCTCTCCTCCGGGACCAAGGGCAAGCGCTACGCGACCCCCAATGCCCGCATCCTCATGCACCAGCCCTCGGGCGGCATGGGCGGCACGGCCTCGGACATCCGCGTGCAGGCGGAGCTGATCCTCTCCATGAAGCAGCGCCTCGCGGAGCTCACCGCCGAGCAGACCGGGCAGACGCTGGAGACCATCCTGCGCGACAACGACCGCGACAACTGGTTCGACGCCCAGCGTGCCCTGGAGTACGGCTTCTTCGACCACATCGCGCAGTCCGCGAGCAACGTGACCGGCGGCGGCGGGACCATGAAGGACGCGCAGTAGTCGCGCCCCGCCCCGCCACGACACACCCACAGACTTCTCAGGACGGATTCATGAACCTCCCTCACGCCACTGCACCGCAGCTGCCCACCAGCCGCTACGTGATCCCCGACTTCGAGGAACGCACCCCGTACGGCTACCGCCGCCAGAACCCCTACACCAAGCTGTTCGAGGACCGCATCATCTTCCTGGGCGTCCAGGTGGACGACACCTCGGCGGACGACATCATGGCGCAGCTGCTCGTGCTGGAGTCCCAGGACCCGGACCGGGACATCACCATGTACATCAATTCCCCGGGCGGCTCGTTCACGGCCATGACGGCCATCTACGACACCATGCAGTACATCCGCCCGGAGATCCAGACCGTGTGCCTGGGCCAGGCGGCGTCGGCGGCGTCCGTGCTGCTGGCCGGCGGCACCCCGGGCAAGCGCCTCGCGCTGCCGAACGCCCGCGTGCTGATCCACCAGCCCGCCATGGAGGGCCAGGGCGGCGGCCAGGCCTCGGACATCGAGATCCAGGCCAACGAGATCATGCGCATGCGCACGTGGCTCGAGGAGACCATGGCGCTGCACACCAGCAAGAACGTTGAGGAGATCAACCGCGACATCGAGCGCGACAAGATCCTCACCGCCAAGGAGGCGCAGGAGTACGGGATCATCGACCAGGTCCTGGACTCCCGCAAGATCAACAAGCCCTCCACGGTGACCCAGGCCTGACGCGGTCTGTCACGGCGTGGAACGCGGCCACGGTGGGCACCCGGTGCCCGCCGTGGCCGCGTCCCGTTCGAGCGCCGGCGGGGTGCCCATGACACCGCGGTGGTGATTGGGTGCACCGCCCGCCCCTCGCCTAGAGTGGTCCCAGCACCCGCCACGACGAACTGTGAGGCTGACACATGGCGCGCATCGGAGAGAGCGTTGACCTGCTCAAATGCTCCTTCTGTGGCAAGAGCCAGAAGCAGGTGCGCAAGCTCATTGCGGGCCCGCGCGTCTACATCTGCGACGAGTGCATCGAGCTGTGCAACGAGATCATCGAGGAGGAGCTCACCGAGGTCCCGGAGACGGACCAGACGGAGCTCCCGCGCCCCCAGCAGATCTACGACCACCTCCAGGAGTACGTGATCGGCCAGGAACCCGCCAAGCGGGCGCTGGCCGTGGCGGTGTACAACCACTACAAGCGCATCCGCGCCGGGGTCTCCGGGCACACGCTCGCGATTGCTGGAGCGGAGGGGGAAGAAGAGGCCATCGAGGTGGCCAAGTCCAACATCCTCCTCGTGGGCCCCACGGGCTCGGGCAAGACCTACCTCGCGCAGTCGCTGGCCAAGAAGCTGGACGTGCCGTTCGCGGTCGCGGACGCCACGTCCCTGACGGAAGCCGGGTATGTCGGTGAAGATGTCGAGAATATTCTCCTCAAGCTCATCCAGGCCGCTGATTTCGATCTCAAGAAAGCGGAGCAGGGGATTATTTACATTGACGAGATCGACAAGATTTCTCGTAAATCGGAGAACCCCTCGATCACGCGTGACGTATCGGGCGAAGGGGTCCAGCAGGCGCTCCTGAAAATTCTCGAGGGCACCGTGGCGTCGGTGCCCCCGCAGGGCGGGCGCAAGCACCCCCAGCAGGAGTTCCTGCACCTGGACACCACCAACGTGCTGTTCATCGTGGCCGGTGCGTTCGCCGGTCTCGAGGAGATCGTGCAGCAGCGCACCGGCAAGAAGGGCATCGGCTTCGGCGCGCCCATCAAGGACACCACCGAGGTGGACATCGCCGGGCAGGTCCAGCCCGAGGACCTGTTGAAGTTCGGCCTGATCCCCGAGTTCATCGGCCGCCTGCCCGTGGTGACCACGCTGTCCAAGCTCTCGGTGGCGGACATGGTGCGGATCCTCACCGAACCGCGCAACGCGCTGGTCAAGCAGTACCGCAAGCTCTTCCAGCTGGACGGCGTGGAGCTCACCTTCGACCCCCAGGCGCTGGAGGCCATCGCGAAGCTCGCGCTCGAGCGCGGCACCGGTGCCCGCGGACTACGGGCCATCCTCGAGGACATCCTCATGCCCGTCATGTTCGACCTCCCGGGCCGGGACGACATCGCCGCCGTGCTCGTGACCGAGGACGCCGTGGCCAAGATCGCGGACCCCGAGATCTTCACGCACGAGATGATCGAGGCCGAGCGGCGTCGTCACAAGTCAGCGTGACACGCCGCACGAACCAACGAAAGGAACTCTCATGGCTGAGAAGCAGCACGTCGACTTCTGGTTCGACCCCCTGTGCCCGTGGGCATGGATGACCTCCCGCTGGATGGAGGAGGTCGTGCGCGTCCGTGACGTGGAGGTGGACTGGAAGATCATCTCCCTGGGCATCCTCAACGAGGACAACCCGGACAACCACCACCACGGCCACGACGAGTCCATGTGGCTCGTGCGCGTGGTCGAGGCGGCCGCGCAGCAGCACGGGGACGAGTACCGCAAGAAGCTCTACGACGCCATGGGCACGCGCCGCCACCCCCGCGGGATGGACAGCCTGGAGCAGATCATCACCGAGTCCCTCGCGGAGGTCGGGCTGCCCGCGGAGCTCGCGTCCGCCGAGGACTCCACGGACTACGACGCCGCCCTGCGCGCCTCCACGGACGAGGCCCGGGCCGTCGCGGGCAAGGACATCGGCACGCCCGTGATCGCCGTCAACGGCGTCGGCTTTTTCGGCCCCGTGTTCACCCCCGCGCCCAAGGGCGAAGAGGCCGGGAAGGTCTGGGACGGTGCGCTGGCGCTGGCCTCCTACCCGGGGTTCTACGAGCTCAAGCGCGGCCGCGAGAAGGGCCCCGACTTCAGCTGAGGCCTCCGACCCGTTCCGTAGACGGCGGGCCCCGGACGATGTCCGGGGCCCGCCGTTGTGTTTCTCCGGGGAACCGGGTCAGGCCTCCTCGGTCTGCTCCAGCTCCACGCCGCTCACGCTGAGCTCACCCTCGGCGGGGGAGAGCGTGAGGTCCGCGGCATTGCCCGCGGCCTTGAGGTCGTCGAGCCCGGCCCGCAGCTGCTCCAACTGGGCCGCGGGTGCGCTGACGGTGGCGAAGAGCACCGCGGTGCGCTGCTTGACCTTGGCCTCGGACTTGGACTTGCGCAGCCCGGACAGGGCCTCGCCCACCACGGTGAGCACCTCGGGGTCGCCCTCGGCCGCAAGACCGGCGTAGCCGTCGGTCACGGGCCAGGACGCACGGTGCACCGATCCGGTGCGCCACCAGGACCAGACCTCCTCGGTGGCGAACGGGATGAACGGCGCGAAGAGCCGCAGCACGGTATCCAGGGTGGTGGCCAGGGCCGCGTGCACGGACGACTGAGCCTCCTGCCCGCGGGAACCGTAGGCGCGGTCCTTCACGAGCTCCACGTAGTCGTCCGTGAACGTCCAGAAGAAGGACTCGATCAGCTGCAGCGCCCGGGCGTACTCGTACTCGCGGAACGCGGCGGTGGCGCGCTCCACCACCGTGGACAGCTGGGCCAGCAGAGAGCGGTCCAGGCCGTTGGTCACCACGGAGGCGTCCGTGCCGGAGCCCAGCACGGAGGCCTCGGTGACGCCCTGGGCCAGCACGAACTTGGAGGCGTTGAGCAGCTTGATGGCCAGGCGGCGCCCGATCTTCATCTGCCCCTCGTCGTACGCGGTGTCCGCTCCCAGGCGTGCCGAGGCCGCCCAGTAGCGCACGGCGTCCGCGCCGTACTTCTCGAGCACGTCCGTGGGGACCACCACGTTGCCCTTGGACTTGGACATCTTCTTGCGGTCCGGGTCCAGGATCCACCCGGACAGCGCCGTGTTGGTCCACGGCACGGAACCAGCCAGCGTCTCGGCGCGCACCACGGTGGAGAACAGCCACGTGCGGATGATGTCGTGGCCCTGCGGGCGCAGGTCCATGGGGAACGTCTTGGCGTGCAGCTCCTCGTCCACGCCCCATCCCGTGGCGATCTGCGGGGTCAGGGAGGAGGTGGCCCACGTGTCCAGAACGTCCGGGTCCGCCATGAACCCGCCGGGCTGGTCCCGCTGCTCCTCGGTGTAGCCCGGGGCGGTGTCCGCGGCGGGGTCCACCGGCAGCTGCTCGGGGGAGGGCAGCACGGGGTGCTCGTAGTCCGGCTCCCCGGAGGCGTCCAGCGGGTACCAGACCGGGAAGGGCACGCCGAAGAAGCGCTGGCGGGAGATCAGCCAGTCCCCGTTGAGGCCCTCGATCCAGTTCTCGTAGCGGGAGCGCATGAACGAGGGGTGCCAGGCCATCTCGCGGCCGCGCTGGATCAGCACGTCGCGGCGCTCGGCGTCCCGGCCACCGTTGCGGATGTACCACTGGCGGGAGGTGACCACCTCGAGGGGCTTGTCGCCCTTCTCGTAGAAGTTCACGGGGTGCATGATCTTCTTCGGCTCGCCGTCCAGGTCCCCGGACTCGCGCAGCATGTCCACCACGGCCTTCTGCGCGGAGAACACGGTCTTGCCGGCCACCTCCGCGTAGCGCTCGGCGGGGGTGCCGTCCGCGATCCACTCGGGCTGCTCGGCCTGGAAACGGCCGTCGCGTCCGATCAGGGCCCGCGTGGGCAGGTCCAGCTCACGCCACCACGTCACGTCCGTGAGGTCGCCGAACGTGCAGATCATGGCGATGCCCGAGCCCTTGTCCGGCTTGGCCAGGGCGTGGGCACGCACCTCCACCTCCACGTCGAACAGTGGGGAGCGCACGGTGGTGCCGAAAAGGTGCTGGTAGCGCTCGTCGTCCGGGTGGGCCACCAGGGCCACGCACGCGGGCAGCAGCTCGGGGCGGGTGGTCTCGATGAAGACCTTCTCGCCGTCCGGGCGGTGGAACGAGACCCGGTGGTAGGCGCCCTCGCGCTCCCGGTCCTCCAACTCGGCCTGGGCCACCGCGGTGCGGAACGTGACGTCCCACATGGTGGGTGCCTCGGCCATGTAGGCGTTGCCGGCCTCGTAGTCCTTGAGGAACGCGAGCTGTGAGACCTTGCGGGAGTGCGCGTCGATCGTGCGGTAGGTGCGGTTCCAGTCCACGGACAGGCCCAGCGTGGAGAACAGGTGCTCGAAGACCTTCTCGTCCTCCACGGCGAGCTCCTCGCACAGCTCGATGAAGTTCTGGCGGGAGACCACGTCCCAGTCCCGCTGGTTCTTGGCGGGCTTCTCGGGCGGGCGGTAGCCCTCCACGTACGGGCGGCCGGGCTCGCAGCGCACGCCGTAGTAGTTCTGTACGCGGCGCTCGGTGGGCAGGCCGTTGTCGTCCCAGCCCAGCGGGTAGAACACGTTCTTGCCGCTCATGCGCTGGAAGCGGGCGATCACGTCCGTCTGCGTGTAGGAGAACATGTGCCCCACGTGCAGGGAGCCGGACGCCGTGGGCGGGGGAGTGTCGATGGAGTACACGGACTCCCGGTCCGTGTCCTCGCGGAACGCGTAGGTCCCGTTCTCGCGCCACTGCGCGGCGTACTTCTCCTCCAGGCCCTCCAGGGCCGGCTTATCCGGAACGCTCACCGTGGCGGTGGTCGCTGCGTGGTCGGGGGTCTCGGGCGTGTCTGTACCCGTCATCTCGTGTGCCATGCGCCCAGTCTCTCACGGGGTTTTTCCCCGCTTCGAATCCCCGGGGGACGACGCCGCCCGGTCACCGGTGCGCGTCAGGGCCCGTCCCCACCGCCGGGTCCACGCACCAGCGAGACGTTGCCCGGCACCCGGCCCGGGAACGCACGCGGGCACCGAGACCCGGCCGTGCGGCGTCGTGCTCCGTAGACTGCGGGGCATGACGCAGAACACGGAATCGGCATACGGCACCCCCGGCACCGCGGGGACGGGCAAGGTGGCGGTGGTCTCGGGTGCGAGCACGGGGATCGGCGAGGCCACGGTGCGGCGGCTGCGCGCGAGCGGGTGGACGGTGTACGCCGTGGCCCGGCGCGAGGAGCGGCTCGCCGAACTCGCGGAGCAGACCGGGGCGATCTCCGCGCCCACGGACGTGACCGACCAGGGTCAGGTGGACGCGCTGCGGGACCGCGTGCTCACCGAGCAGGGGACCGTGGACGCGGTGCTCAACATCTCCGGCGGGGCGCGCGGCACGGACTCCGTGGCGGACGCGGACCCCGAGGGCTGGCAGTGGATGTACGAGGTCAACGTGCTGGGCACCCTGCGGGTGACCCGCGCGTTCCTGCCCGCGCTGCGCGCCAACGGACGGGGCACGGTGCTGAACCTCACCTCCCTGGCCGCGATCCGTGCGTACGAGGGCGGTGCCGGGTACAACGCCGCCAAGTACGCCGAGCGCGCGATGACCGAGGCGCTGCGGCTCGAGGAGGCCGAGCACAACGTGAGGGTGGTCGAGATCGCGCCCGGGCTCGTGCACACCCCCGAGTTCTCCCTCAACCGACTGGGCGGGGACCGGACCGCCGCGGAGAAGGTCTACGCGGGCGTGGCCGAGCCGCTTACCGGGGAGGACGTCGCGGAGGTCTGTGCGTTCGCGGTGGAGCTGCCGCACCACGTGAACATCGACACGCTGACCCTCAAGCCCGTGGCCCAGGCGGCACCGCACAAGGTGATCCGCACCACCTCCTGACCGGTGGTTCCGCGCCGATGCGGGGAACGTGCGCACCGGTGTGGTCAGCCCACTTGCGGGTTTTCAAGCGGGTGAATTAGGTTAGGCAAGCCTTATCAAATTCACCGCTCGAGGAGAGCCATGTCCAGCGACCCCTCCCAGACCCGTCGTCAGCTCAGCCGCCGCTCCCTGCTCGGATCCGGCCTGGCCGTGGCCTCCCTGATGGGGCTTGCGGCGTGCTCCACCGGATCCCGGGACGGCGGCGGCTCGGACGCCGCACCGGGTGCCTCGACGTCCTCCACGCCCACCGACACGTTCCCCGTGACCGTGAAGCACGCCCTGGGGTCCACCACCGTGGAGAACGCCCCCGAGCGCGTGGTGTGCGTGGGTGCGAGCAACACCCAGGACTTCGTGGCCGCACTCGGCGTGGTTCCCGTGGGCATGACCAAGGTGGCGTGGGGCGGCAACGACAAGGGCTCCACCGACTGGTTCGACGCCAAGGTCTCCGAGCTGGGCGGGACGGCGCCCAAGACCATCGACGAGTCCGACGGCGTGAACTTCACCGAGATCGCCCAGCTCAGCCCGGACCTGATCATCGCCGTGAACTCCGGGCTCACCGCGGAAGAGTACGGGCGCCTGACCAAGATCGCCCCCACGGTGGCCTACCCCACGGGCCCGTGGGTGAACTCGTGGCAGGACATGCAACGGCTCACCGCCAAGGCCCTGGGGCGCTCCCAGGCCGGTGACGAGCTGATCTCCCAGACCGAGGAGCTCATCCGCACCCGCTCCGAGGAGCTCGGGGACGCCAAGGGCAAGAGCTTCATCTACGGGGACGTCTCCCAGGCCCTCGGCTTCTACGGCCCCTCGGACGGCCGCCCCCGCTTCTTCACCGAGCTCGGCCTGACCCTGGCGCCCGTGGTCACCAAGAACGTCTCCGAGAAGGAGTTCTGGCGCGAGTGGCCCAAGGAGCGCGCGGACGAGCTCACGAGCGACCTCTTCGTGGCCGCCGCCGAGGACGAGGCGCAGGCGGAAAAGTTCCGCACCGACTCCGTGCTCAAGACCATCCCGGCGATTGCCGCCGGCCACGGGCTGTTCCTGACGACCAAGCAGGACGTGCTCTCGGGCTACTCGTCCTCGCCGCTGTCCCTGCCGCGCGCCTTGGACACCCACGTCCCGGCGATCAAGAACGCCCTGGGGGCCTAGCCTCCGTGCCCGCCAGCACCCCCCTCACACGCTCCGGCGCCGCGGACACCGCCGGTGCCCACGCCCCGCGCATCTCCTCTGCGGGGCGCCCGGGGCGCAGGGTCCTGCCCTGGCTCGTCATGGCGGTCGTCCTCCTCGTGGCGGTGGTCCTCTCGATCTCGTGCGGCTCCCGCCCGATCGACCTCGCGAGCACGTGGCGTGTGGTGCCGCAGGTCTTCGGCGGTGATCCCGGCGCTGTGCCGGGTGTGCCCCCGCTCGACGGCGCCGTGGTGGAGTCCCGCGTGTGGCGCACCGCCGCCGGGGTGCTCACCGGAGCGGCCCTGTCCGTGGCGGGTGCCCTGCTGCAGGGAGCCACCCGCAACCCGCTCGGCGATCCGGGAATTCTGGGGCTCACGGCCGGTGCCGCGTTCGCGGTGGTGACAGGCGGCGCGCTGTTCGGACTGTCGGGTGTGGCGAACCAGCTGTGGCTGGCCGCGCTGGGCTCGGCCGTGGCCATGGTCGCGGTGTACGGGCTGGCCACTGCCGCCCGCGGCGGGGCGCGTCCCGTGACGCTGGCCCTCACGGGTGCGGCCGTGTCCGCGGGGCTCACCGCGCTCACGAGCGCGATCCTGCTGAGCCACCAGGCCACGTTCGACACCTTCCGGCGCTGGCAGGTGGGGGAGCTCACCCGCCCGGACGGCACCTTCCTGGTGGTGGCCACCCCGGTGGTCGTCGCGGGTCTGGTGCTCGGCTGGTGCCTGGCCCGCTCCCTGGACACCCTCACGCTCGGGGACGCCCTGGGCCGGGGGCTCGGAACCCACCCGGCCCTGACCCGCGGACTGGTCGGTGTGGCCGTGGTGCTGCTGGCGGGCACGTCCACCGCGCTGGTGGGCCCGCTCGTGTTCTCCGGGCTGCTCGTGCCCCACGCCGTGCGCGCGGTGGTGGGTGTCTCCTACCGGCGGGTGATCCCGGCGTGCCTGCTCGCGGGACCGGCCATCGTACTGCTCGCGGACGTCGTGGCGCGCGTGCTGGTCCCAGACCGGGAGATCCAGGTGGGGATCGCCCTGGTCGTGATCGGCGCCCCTGCCCTCGTGGCCGTGCTGCGCGGTAGGACGGTGGCGGCATGAGCGCAGCGCTGCAGCTCCCGTCCCGCGCGGAGACGGTCGACGCCGTCCGCGCGGGACGGACCCGCACGCGTCGCCGCACCCGGAGGGTCACCCTCCTGCTGCTGCTCGTGCTGGCCGTGGCGTCCTTCGCCCGCATCGCGCTCGGCAAGTACGTGGTGGCGGTTCCGGACCTGCTCGCGGTGCTGGCCCACGACTACGACGGCCCGGCGGACTACATCGTGTGGCAGATCACCCTGCCCCGCACGGTCCTGGGAATCCTCACGGGCACCGCCTTCGGACTCGCGGGCCACCTGTTCCAGCGCGTGCTGCGCAACCCGCTGGCCTCCCCGGACATCATGGGCGTCTCCTCCGGCGCGGGACTCGGTGCGGTGGTGGCGATCACCGCGGGACTCTCCGGGGCCGCGGTGACGGTCAGCGCGCTGGCGGGTGGCTTCGGTCTGATGCTGGCGGTCATCCTCGCCGCCGGGGGCACGCATGCCAGCATCGGCAAGCTCGTGCTCACCGGTGTGGCCGGGGGTGCCCTCACCGGGGCGGCCATCAACGGCGTGCTCACCCGTGCAGACATCTACGCCGCGCAGGACGCGATGCAGTGGCTCACCGGTTCGCTCAATGCCGCCTCGTGGCAGGACATCGCGCAGGTGGGGCTCTGCCTGCTCGTGCTGCTGCCCCTGTGCGCGGTGCTCACGCCCGCCGTGGACGCCCTCGGCACCGGGGATGCGCTCGCCGCTGGGTTGGGCGTGCGGGTGCAGAGCGTGAGGCTCATCGCGCTCGCCCTCGCGGTGACCCTGGTGGCGGTGGCCGCGGCCACCGTGGGGCCCGTGGCGTTCGTGTCCTTCATGGCCGCACCCATCGCGCGCGGCATCGGTGGCGGCGCCGGGCACGCGCACCACGCGGCCCTCGTGGGTGCGGTGCTCATGGTCGTCTCGGACTACGTGGCCGCCGAGGCGCTGCCCAACCTGGCGCTGCCCGTGGGCGTGGTCACCGCGGCTGCCGGCGCCCCCGCGCTGCTGTGGCTGCTCATCGGACGAGGAAAGGCGGAGGCATGAGCCCCGAGGACGAGCTCAGGGACACCGCGGCGAGCCCGCGGCACGAGGCCCGGCCCGCAGAAGCGGCGAGCGCCGCGCGGACCGTCCGGGCGGCGTCGTCCGAGGTGGCCGTGCGCGGACTGCGTGCCGGCTACCGCGGCGCACCCGTGCTCACGGACGTGGACGTCACGTTCCCAGCGGGGCGCGTCACGGCGCTCGTGGGCGCCAACGGCTGCGGCAAGTCCACGCTGCTCCGCACGTGCGCGCGCCAGCTGACCCCCACCGCCGGAGAGGTGCTCGTGGGCGGGGAGGACGTCCGCGGCTGGCACCGCACCCGTTTTGCGCAGACGGTGGGCTTCCTGCCGCAGGACCCCGTGGCGCCGGAGGGGGTGAGCGTGCGGGAGCTGGTCTCGCGCGGTCGCCACCCGCACCGCGGTGCCTTCGGGCGCTGGCGCGCGGAGGACGACGCCGCCGTGGCCGAGGCGCTCGAGCTCACCGGTCTGCGCGATCTCATGGACCGCCACGTGACCGACCTCTCCGGAGGCCAGCGACAGCGCGTGTGGATCGCCCTGGCCCTGGCCCAGCAGACCGAGGTGCTGCTGCTGGACGAGCCCACCACCTACCTGGACATCGCCCGCCAGGTGGAGATCCTGGACATCCTGTGCGAGCTGCAGCGTGCCCGGGGGATCACCTTGGTGATGGTGCTGCACGAGCTGTCCCTGGCCGCGCGCTACGCGGACGTGCTCGTGGCCATGAAGGCCGGCCAGGTGGTGGCCCGCGGCGGGGCGGAGGAGGTCATGACCGACGAGGTGGTCGGTCGCGTGTTCGACATGGACGCCCGCGTGCTGCACGATCCCGTGACCGACGCCCGCGTGGTGATCCCGCTGTCGGCGGGCCGGTCGCGTGCCCCGGGAATTGCGGGGGCCGAGACCCCGGCGGATGCCACGGTCGGATCGGCGGCTCGGACGGCGGCCGGACCCACGTCCGGGCCACGGACCGGTACGGCCCGGCCGTACCCGGACGCCCGGGACGAGAACGAGGAGAACGGGGAGGTGCCCGCATGACCCAGCTGGCGTGCGTGGACGCCACGGTGACCCGGCGCGAGGAGCTCAGCGAGCACCTCGTGCGGGTGCACGTGGCGGGGGAGCAGCTGAGGACCATGCCGTGGGGTGAGCAGGGCCCCGGGCCCCGGGCGGACTCCTACGTCAAGCTGCTCATCCCGCCCGCCGGTGGAGCGGTGGACGTGGATGTCGCCGACATGGCCCGCTGGCGCCGCGAGTTCATGGCCGCCCCGCGTGAGGAGGCTGGATGGATGCGCACCTACACCGTGCGGGACGCCACCACGGTGGAGCTCGCGGGGCAGCGGGTGCCGGAGCTCGCGATCGACGTGGTGCTGCACGGGGACGCCGAGCACGGCATGGGCCCGGGTGCCGCGTGGGGCGACACGGTCCGCGCAGGGGACTCCGCGCGGCTGCTCGTACCCTCCGGCGACTCCGCGTGGTGGGCCGCATGGGATGACGGCCGTGCGGCCGGCCAGGACGTGGTGATCGCGGGGGACGAGACGGCACTGCCCGCGATCTCCGCGATCGTGGACGGCGTGGAGCAGCGGGTTCGGGTCAACCGCCCGGCGGGCGGGGCGTACGAGCCCCCGCGCTCCATCACCGTGGCCGTGGAGGTCCCCGAGGAGGCCGACGCTGTCCCGGGTGCGGGTCCGCGGGCACTGGCCCGGGCGGCGTCGTGCGACGAGCCCGGCGCCCACCGCGTGGTCCTGGACGGCGGCACCGAGCTGGTCTGGGCCTGGCTGCCGCGCGGCGCCCGCGAGCGCAACCTGGCCCTGGAGCTGTGGCTGTGGGAGCGGCTCGCGGAGCACGCCCGCCGGTACTGGGCGGTGGGCCACACGGAGCTGGCGTCCTGGCAGGACGAGTCCGAGTTCGTGTGGGCCACGGCGCGCCCCGAGGGCCGCGGCACGTACTGGTTCCTCGCGGCGGAGTCCTCGGCCGTGAAGTCCATGCGCCGGATGTGCGTCAGCGGCGGGGTGCCCAAGGCGGACATCTCGTTCATGGGCTACTGGAAGCAGGGTGCCGCGACCGAGTGAGGCCCGTCCGGGGAGTGTGACGCCCCGTGACGGCCGGGGTACGGGGCCACGGACCCGCACGTAGCATGGCGGTTTCCGTTCCGCCGTCGCTCAGGAGTGCCCCGCCCATGACCTACCCCCTGGGTCTGAACCTCTCCGGCCGCCGGGTGCTCGTGGTGGGTGCCGGGCCGGTGGCCGCGCGGCGGGTGCCCGCGCTGCTCACCGAGGGTGCGGCCGTCGAGCTCGTGGCGCCGGGCGCCCACGAGGACCTGCGGGCACTCGCGGAGGCCGGGGAGCTGACGTGGCACCGCCGGGGCTTCCGCCCTGAGGACGTGGCCGGGGCGTGGCTCGTGCTGGCCCACACGGACTCGCCCGCCGTCCAGGACCTCGTGACCCGCACCGCCGAGCAGCACCGGGTCTTCTGCGTCACGGGTGGCGACGCCGCCGCGTCCAGCGCGTGGGTCCCGGCCGTGACGCGGGCCCACGGGGTCACCGTGGCCGTCAACGCGGGCGGGGACCCACGGCGTGCCAAGGCCGTCACCGCGTGGATCGCGGCACGCCTGGAGACCGGGGAGATCCCGGTCAGGGCGCGGCGCTCGCGGGAGGGCGCCTCGTCGCCAGGAGGGACCGACGGGCCCGCACTCCCCAGCTCCGCGGGCCCCTCCCCGCACCAGGGCGGCCGTGTGGCGCCGGGTCCCCGCATTGACCAGACTGACGAGGCACGCATCGGCGACGTCCCTGCTCAGCTCGGCTCCCGGTCCAGCGACCACCTCGAACCGGACGCCCAGCAGCCGGGAACCGTGGCCCTCGTGGGCGGTGGACCGGGCGACCCCGGGCTCCTCACGGTGCGGGGCCGCCACCTTCTGGCCGGCGCGGACGTGGTGGTCGCCGACCGGCTGGGCCCCACGGACCTGCTCCCGGCGCTCGCGGAGCACGCGGAGATCATCGACGTGGGCAAGCGCGCCGGCTACCACAAGGTCACGCAGGACCGGATCAACCAGACGCTCGTGGACCAGGCCCGGGCGGGGCGCCGGGTGGTGCGGCTCAAGGGCGGGGACCCGTACGTGTTCGGCCGCGGCGGGGAGGAGGTGGAGTTCTGCCACGCCCACGGGATCGCCACCGAGGTGGTTCCGGGAGTCACCTCCGCGATCTCCGTGCCCGCGGCCGCCGGGATCCCCGTGACGCACCGGGACATGGCCCACGGCTTCACGGTCATCACCGCCCACGAGGAGCTGCGCCACGTCCCGTACCGCGAGGGCCACACGCTGATCCTCATGATGGGGGTGCGCGGCCTCGCGCGGACAGCGGAGACGCTGCTCGCCGCGCGCTACCCCCGGGACCTGCCCGTGGCTGTGGTGGAACGGGGCTGGACGCCCACGCAGCGCACCACGCTCGCGCCGTTGGCGGACGTCGCGCGCACGGCCGAGGAGCGAGGGGTGCGGGCCCCGGCTGTGATCCTCGTGGGCCGGGTCGCCGCCCTCGGGCGCACCGACCCGCGGCCCTGACCGCGACCGTGTCCTGCTGCGGGCGGCACCCGGGAGCAGCTGCGGCTGCCGTCTCCTGGGCGGAGCAACCCCGTCCTGCGGATCGCCCGCCGCCCCCAGGCAGAGGACGGACGTGGACGACGCCGCCCGGCGCGCTATCATGGGCGGGTGCGTCTCGTGCGCGCGGGCGCTGATCCGGCCATCACCGGGGAGCCCTTCCGGAAGAACCGGCCCGTGCGGGCCTCAGTAGAACCGGACGACTCGGGTCCGTGACAGCCCCCAATGAGCGGCTCGCGGCGTCGTCGGCATCCCCGGCGGCGTGGCGGACAAGCGAGGTGGTACCGCGCCACCGGCGCCCCGTGCGCCAGGGCGTCCTCGCATCCTGAACCACCGGCACCTCAGGATGGAGCACCGTGACCGACTCATTCGTGTACCCCAAGGCGAGCACCGACCCCGACGCCCAGGGCGTCCCCGCGGCCCCGCGTCTGCCCGCGGTCGAGGAGCGCGTCCTCGACTACTGGAAACGTGACGACACCTTCCAGGCGAGCATCGACCAGCGCGACAGCGGCACGGACGGCTCCAACGAGTTCGTCTTCTACGACGGCCCGCCCTTCGCCAACGGTCTGCCGCACTACGGGCACCTTCTCACCGGCTACGTCAAGGACCTCGTGGCTCGCTACCAGACGCAGCAGGGGCGCCGCGTGGAGCGCCGCTTCGGCTGGGACACCCACGGGCTGCCCGCGGAGCTCGAGGCCATGAAGCAGCTCGGGATGACCGACAAGCAGGACATCGAGGCCATGGGCATCGACACGTTCAACGACGCCTGCCGCGCCTCCGTGATGAAGTACGCCTCCGAGTGGCAGGACTACGTGACCCGCCAGGCCCGCTGGGTGGACTTCGACAACGACTACAAGACGCTGAACCCGGAGTACATGGAGTCCGTGATCGGCGCGTTCAAGGCCCTGGACGACAAGGGCCTGGTCTACTCCGGCTACCGCGTGCTGCCGTACTGCTGGAAGGACGAGACGCCGCTGTCCAACCACGAGCTGCGCATGGACGACGACGTCTACCAGATGCGCCAGGACACCTCCGTGACCGTGGCGTTCCGGCTCTCCGAGGACACCTCGTGGGCCGCGCACCCGGAGGTCGCCGCCGAGCTGGCGGGCGCGGAGGCCATCGCGTGGACCACCACGCCCTGGACCCTGCCCACCAACGAGGCCCTCGCGGTGGGCCCCGCCATCGACTACGTGCTGGTGCCCGGTGCTGGGGACCTGGCCGGACGCCGCTTCCTCGTGGCCGCCGAACTCGCGGGCAGCTACGCCAAGGACCTCGGCTACGGTGACGCCGAGGACCCGGCCGCCGCCGTGCGCGAGGCCGTGACCGCCCACTACACGGGCGAGCAGCTCGCGGGCATCCGCTACGCCCCGCTGTGGGACTACTTCACCGACGACGAGCGCTTCGGCACCGCCCAGGCCTGGCAGATCCTCGTGGCGGACTACGTGACCACCACGGACGGCACGGGCATCGTGCACCAGGCTCCCGCCTACGGCGAGGACGACCAGCAGGTGTGCGCCGAGCACGAGATCCCCGTGGTGCTCTCCGTGGACGAGGGCGGGCGCTTCTACGACCTCTTCACGAACGAGTCCCTGGCCGCCGGGGCGCCGCTCGCGGAGCTCGCCGGGCACAACGTGTTCGACAAGGAGGTGGCGCGCACCGTGATCCGGGATCTGCGGGCCCGCGGCGCGCTGCTGCGCGAGGCCTCCTACGAGCACTCCTACCCGCACTGCTGGCGCTGCCGGAATCCCCTGATCTACCGCGCGGTGTCCTCGTGGTTCGTGAGCGTCACGGCCATCAAGGACCGCATGCTGGAGCTGAACCAGCAGATCAACTGGATCCCCGGCAACGTCAAGGACGGTCAGTTTGGCAAGTGGCTCGAGAACGCCCGGGACTGGTCCATCTCCCGCAACCGCTACTGGGGCTCGCCCATCCCCGTGTGGGAGTCGGACGATCCCAACCACCCGCGCCGCGACGTCTACGGCTCCCTCGCGGAGCTGGAGGCGGACTTCGGGCGCCTGCCCCGCAACGCCGCCGGCGAGGTGGACCTGCACCGGCCGTGGATCGACGAGCTGACCCGCCCCAACCCGGACGACCCCACGGGTAAGTCCGTGATGCGCCGCGTTCCCGAGGTGCTGGACGTGTGGTTCGACTCCGGGTCCATGCCCTACGCGCAGGTGCACTACCCCATGGAGAACCGTGAGTGGTTCGAGACCCACAACCCCGGTGACTTCATCGTGGAGTACATCGGCCAGACCCGCGGCTGGTTCTACACGCTGCACATCCTGGCCACCGCGCTGTTCGACCGCCCGGCGTTCCGCAACGTGATCTCCCACGGGATCGTGCTGGGCTCGGACGGGCAGAAGATGTCCAAGTCCCTGCGCAACTACCCGGACGTCAACGAGGTCCTGGACCGGGACGGCTCGGACGCCATGCGCTGGTTCCTGATGTCCTCGCCCATCCTGCGCGGCGGGAACCTGGTGGTGACCGAGCAGGGCATCCGTGACGGCGTGCGGCAGATGATCCTGCCGCTGTGGAACGTCTACCACTTCTTCGGGCTCTACACGAACGCCGCCCGCGGGGGAGAGGGCTACGACGCCCAGGCGCGGTACGAGGCCGAGCACGTGATGGACCGCTACATCCTGGCCGAGACCGGCGCCCTGGTGACGGACGCCAAGCGGCTCTTCGACGAGTACGACATCTGGGCCGCCGCCGAACGCCTGCGCGCCTACATGGACACGCTCACCAACTGGTACGTGCGCCGGTCCCGCGAGCGCTTCTTCGAGGAGGACACCGAGGCGTTCGACGTGCTCTACACGTGCCTCGAGACCGTGTGCCGCGTGGCCGCCCCGCTGCTGCCGCTGGTCACCGAGGAGATCTGGCGCGGGCTCACCGGCGGGCGCTCGGTGCACCTGACCGACTGGCCCGACGCCTCCCTGTTCCCGCGGGACGAGGCCCTGCTCACCGCCATGGAGCGCACGCGCGCCATCTGCTCCGCGGGCTCAGCACTCCGCAAGGCCAGCAGCCTGCGCGTGCGCCAGCCGCTCGCCGGCATGACCGTGGCCGTGCCCGGGGCGCAGGCGCTCGCGGGCACGTTCCAGGAGATCGTCGCGGACGAGCTGAACCTCAAGTCCGTCACGCTGGTGGACACGGACGAGGTCTCGGCCGCCGACTACGGCATCTCCCAGGAACTCAAGGTCAACGCGCGCGCCGCCGGTCCCCGGCTCGGCAAGCAGGTGCAGCAGGTCATCAGGGCCACCAAGGCGGGCGACTGGTCCGTGGCCGAGGACGGCGGCGTCGTCGCCGGCTCGGTGGCGCTGGAGGAGGGCGAGTACGAGCTGGTCACGGTGGTCGACGACGCCGCGGGGTCCTCCGCGCGCGCCGTCACCGTGCTGCCCGGCGGCGGTTTCCTGGTGCTGGACACCGAGCTGACCGACGAGCTGCGCGCCGAGGGCGTGGCCCGGGACATGGTCCGTGCGATCCAGCAGGCCCGCAAGGACGCTGGGCTGGTGGTCTCGGACCGGATCCGCACCACGCTCCACGCCGACGCCGCGACGCTGGCCGCGGTGGGCGCGCACCGCGAGCTCGTGCAGGGGGAGACCCTCACCCGGGAGCTGGAGCTGGTGGAGGCCACGAACCTGGACGTCACCGTGGCGGTGGTGGACGCATGAGCGGCGCCACCGAGCACGAGAACTTCGCGTCCGTCGAGGAGATCTACCAGGGGCTGCTGGCCCGGGCGCCGGAGCACAGGATGGCGCCGCGCCTGGACGCCATGCAGCTCGCGGTCTCCGCGCTGGGGGACCCGCACCGCAGCGCCCCCGTGGTGCAGGTGACCGGGACCAACGGCAAGACGTCGACGGCGCGCATGGTCGAGTCCCTGCTGCTCGCCCACGACCTGCGGGTGGGCCGCTACACGAGCCCGCACCTGGAGCGCGTGACCGAGCGGATCAGCATCGACGGCGAGCCCGTCTCCGACGAGACCTTCGTTCGGATCTACACGGAGATCGCCCCGTACCTGGACCTCGTGGACCGTCACCTGGAGGGCGAGGGGGCCCCGCGCCTGACGTACTTCGAGACCCTCACGGTGCTGGCGTTCGCGGTGTTCGCGGACGAGCCCGTGGACGTGATGGTCCTGGAGGTCGGGATCGGCGGCTCGTGGGACGCCACCACCGTGGCGGACGCCGCGGTCTCCGTGGTCACGCCCATCGACCTGGACCACACGGACATCCTCGGCGACACCGTGGAGGACATCGCCCGCGAGAAGGCCGGGATCGTCAAGCCGGGCGGGTTCCTCGTGAGCTCCGCCCAGCAGCCGGGTGCGGCCCAGGTGCTGCTCGAACGCGCGCAGGAGCTGGGAGTCCCCTTCCGCTTCGAGGGCGTGGAGTTTTCCGTGACCGCGCGCACCACCGCCGTGGGCGGGCAGGTCATCACCGTCCAGGGCCTCGCGGGCGAGTACCCGGACGTGATGCTCCCGCTGTTCGGCGCGCACCAGGCGCAGAACGCGGCGGTCGCGATTGCCGCGGTGGAGGCGCTGCTCGGCGGTGGCGAGAAGCCGCTGAACCCCGAGCTCGTGAGCGAGGGTCTGGGCGCGGTGTCCTCGCCCGGTCGCCTCGAGCTCGCGCGCAAGGCTCCGCCCGTGGTCCTCGACGCCGCCCACAACCCGCACGGGCTCGTGGCCTCCGCCGCGGCCGTGCGCGAGGGGTTCACGTTCAGCAAGCTCAACCTGGTGGTCGGGGTGCTGGGGGACAAGGACGTGGAGACCATGATGCGGGTGCTCGCGGACGAGTACCACGAGTTCGATCTGGAGCTGTGGTGCACCGCGTCCCACTCCCCGCGGGCGGTGCCCCCGGCGGAGCTCGCGGAGATCGCCGTTGACATGGGCTTCGACGAGGACGCCGTGCACGTGGCCGAACGTCTCGACGACGCGTGCTCCGCCGCCATCCAGGACGCCGCCGCCCGTGAGCAGTTCGACGGCGCGGTGCTCGTCACCGGCTCCATCACCGTGGTGGGTGAGGCCCGTGCGCTGCTCGGCCTGTGACCCCTCGACCGCACCCCTGCTGTCCGCACCCCTGGAAGGAGCCGCATGGCCCGCATGACCAAGGCCCAGCGCGAGTGGCGCCCCGGGCAGACCAAGAAGCCGCGGTCCGTCAAGACCATGTTCGCCTCGAGCGTGCTGAGCATCGAGGCGTTCATCGTGTTCTTCGCGGCCCTCACCGCCTTCGGGCTGCTGGCCCGGGACTGGAGCACCGCGCACAAGCTGTGGCTCATGGGCGGCGCGGCGGTGCTCGCGCTGCTGTTTGTCCTGCTGTGCGCGGTGCTGCGCAGGCCGTGGGGCTACGCGGCCGGATGGGTGCTGCAGCTCGTGCTGATCGCCACCGGTTTCCTGGTGCCCGCAATGTTCGTGATCGGGGCGCTGTGCGCGCTGGCGTGGTGGTACGCCGTGGTCAAGGGCGCACGCATGGACCGCGATAACGTGCAGCGCGCGGAGGAACAGCGCCGCTGGGAGGCGGAGCACCCCCTGCCGTGAGCGGGCGCGGCGCGCGGTCCGCACGCGCCCGCCGCGTTCGCTAGGCTCGACCCGGAACCCGGTGACCGGCCCTCGTACGGCCCGTCCACCCCACCTCTACCGCAAGGAGACCCCATGTCGCAGCGCACTCTCGTCCTCGTCAAACCGGACGGCGTCGAGCGCGGCCTGACCGGCCAGATCCTCGCCCGCATCGAGGCCAAGGGCTACACCCTGGCCGAGCTCAAGCTGGTGCACGCCACCCGGGAGATCCTGGAGCAGCACTACGCGGAGCACCAGGGCAAGCCGTTCTTCGAGCCGCTCGTGCAGTTCATGCTCTCGGGCCCGGTGGTCGCCGCGGTGGTCGAGGGCGACCGCGTGATCGAGGGCTTCCGCAGCCTCGCCGGGGCCACCGAGCCCACCACGGCCGCCCCGGGCACCATCCGCGGGGACCTGGGCCGGGACTGGGGCGAGAAGGTCCAGAAGAACCTCGTGCACGGCTCGGACTCTCCGGAGTCCGCCGAGCGCGAGATCGGCATCTGGTTCGCCTGAGCTACCGCACGACCACGGCGCGTGTCGAGCTCCCGGGCTCGGCACGCGCCGTTCTCGTGGTCCGGCAGGGCGGGTGTCAGGCGAAGATCACGGTGGAGAAGCGCACCGCGATCACACCGAAGACGACCACGAGCACCCCCGTGCCGAGCAGCCAGGCCCAGGCCGTGGAGCCTGCGCTCTCCCGGGCGGCACCGCCGAGCATTCCCGCGCGGCGCATCCGGGCGCTCGTGTGGGCGAGCAGGTAGGTCTGCGCGCACCACACGACCATGCAGTAGAGGCACAGGGCGTTGATCCGGAACGTGGTCTGCCACCACAGCCACAGGGTGAACACGGACCCCGCCGCGATTCCCGCCCACAGCAGCCACCAGAACCAGCGGGCGAAGCGCGCCCCCGCGAGCACGCCCACGGCCACCGCGAGCACCACGGCGTAGGCCACGATGCCGATCAGCGGGTTGGGGAAGCCGAACAGCTCCGCCTGGGGAGTGCGCATCACGGTCCCGCACGACAGCCACGCGTTGAGGTCGCAGCTCGCGCGGTGCCCGGCGTCCTGGAAGATGGCCAGCCGCTCCGCCACGAGCGTGGCCGATGCCGCGAAGCCCACGAGCGAGAGGACCACCGTCAGCACGGCCCACGTGCGGTCGGGGCGCGTCACGGGTGCCACGGCGGCGTCGGCAGCGGGGCGGTCGGAGGCCGTGGCGTGGCTGTCGGAGGGGGCGGCGGGGGAGGGTCGGGATGCAGAGCTCACGCGCCCGATCGTAGACCACGGGCATGGACGGGCGCGGTGCAGGGCGGATCGCGGGCACCCCGAGGTGGGCCGGGACGCGACCGGCCGGGCTGTGGCGTGGACCACCCGGATGTGCGGTAACAGGCGAGGACTGTGAGATACTGCCAGTGGTCGGCCCTCGCCCGCACGCGAGGACACCGACCCGGCAGGAGCACCGACCACCATCGGAGCGGACCCGCGGCTCTCACAGGATCGAGCGCGTCCGCACCGGTTCAAGTTCGCGGTCCCACGGACCCAGCGACTCGGGCATCCGCCGGCCCGCGGACGGCGCGCGTGACACATGCCGCGCCCGCGGGTACGACACCGACTTCCGGCGGCCGTGTGGAGAACACCGGCTCGACCGACCGAGCACACCTCGGGCCCGGGTGCGGACGGTGCCCCGAGCAGGAGCACAACTTCACATGGAACCTGAACAGGACACCTCCGCACTGACCCCCGGGTCCGCCACGGGTGAGGCCCCCACCGCGTCGCCGCAGGACGACGCCGCCGCGCAGCCCGCCGCCGCGCAGGGCACCGAGCCCGCCGCCCAGGACGTGCAGGACCCGCAGGGCACCCGCACCTCGCCCACCACGGACGGGGACGCACCGGCCGACACGGCCCACGCGTCGGACCCGGCCGCCACGAGCGGCGAGGCGGCGGCCCCGGACGCCGAGGCACCGCACGCCACCTCCGAGGAGGAGGCCACCGCGGCCCCGGTCGACGGCACGAGCGACGCCATCGCCATCGCGGCCGCCATCGATGCCGGAGAGCTCCCCACGGCGCCCGTCACGCCGCCGGAGGAGTCCACCACGGCACCGGACACCGGGGCCGCGGCCGCCGCGCAGTCAGCGGGCAGCAGCTCGGACGAGGACGCCGCCTCCTCGGCCCCCGAGCCGCAGGACGCCGCGTCCGAGGACGCCGCCGCCGCCGACAGCACCGACTCACCCGCCGCCGAGGACGCCCCGGCGGCGGAGGGCACCGAGCCCCCCACGCAGCAGGACTTCGGGGCCTTCGGCCCGGGCGCGTCCCTGCTGTTCCGGGCGCCGGACCCGGACGAGATCCGCCGTGCCGCCGAGGCCCAGAAGGCCCGGCTGCGCGAGGCCGCCCAGGAGCGGGAGGCCGCCCGCGGGGACCGCGACGAGGACGACGACGCGAGCGTGTCGAGCAAGCGGCGCCGACGGCGTCGTCGTGGTGACGAGGACATGGAGCTCGTGGACGACTCCGACGGCTCCGTGACCCGGGTGCGCGCCCCGCGCGGTGCGTCCGAGGGCACCAGCAGCGACGAGGTCACCGGGGTCAAGGGCTCCACGCGCCTCGAGGCCAAGCGCCAGCGCCGCCGCGAGTCCCGCCAGTTCGGCCGCCGCCGCCACGTGATCACCGAGGCCGAGTTCCTGGCCCGCCGCGAGTCCGTGGAGCGTAAGATGCTGGTCCGCCAGAAGGAGGACCGGATCCAGATCGGCGTGCTCGAGGACGGCATCCTCGCGGAGCACTTCGTCTCCCACACCACGCAGGACTCACTGATCGGCAACGTGTACGTGGGCAAGGTGCAGAACGTGCTGCCGTCCATGGAGGCCGCGTTCGTGGACATCGGCCGCGGGCGCAACGCCGTGCTCTACGCCGGCGAGGTGGACTGGGACGCCGCCGAGATGGGGCACAAGCCCCGCAAGATCGAGAACGCCCTGAAGTCCGGGGACACCGTGCTCGTGCAGGTCACCAAGGACCCTGTGGGCCACAAGGGCGCCCGGCTCACCAGCCAGGTCTCCCTGCCCGGGCGCTACCTCGTGTACGTGCCCGGCGGCTCCATGACCGGGATCTCCCGCAAGCTCCCGGACGTCGAGCGCCAGCGGCTCAAGAAGATCCTCAAGGACCGGCTGCCCGAGGGCGCGGGCGTGATCGTGCGCACCGCCGCCGAGGGGGCGTCCGAGACCGAGCTGACCAACGACATCAACCGGCTGCGCTCGCAGTGGGAGCAGATCCAGGAGAAGGCGGGCTCCACCAAGACCCTCGCCCCGGAGCTGCTCTACGCCGAGCCGGACCTCACCATCAAGACCGTCCGGGACGTGTTCAACGAGGACTTCACCGCCATGGTGGTCCAGGGCGAGCAGGCGTGGGACAACATCGAGGCCTACGTGACCTACGTGGCCCCGGACCTGCTGGACCGGCTGCAGCGCTGGACCGAGGACGAGGACCTCTTCGAGCACATGCGCGTGGAGGAGCAGATCCAGAAGGCGCTGGAGCGCAAGGTGTTCCTGCCCTCCGGCGGCTCGCTCGTGATCGACCGCACCGAGGCCATGACCGTGGTGGACGTCAACACGGGCAAGTTCACCGGTTCCGGCGGCAACCTCGAGGAGACCGTCACCAAGAACAACCTCGAGGCCGCCGAGGAGATCGTGCGCCAGCTGCGGCTGCGGGACATCGGCGGAATCATCGTGGTGGACTTCATCGACATGGTCCTGGAGTCCAACCGGGACCTCGTGCTGCGCCGGCTCGTGGAGTGCCTGGGCCGTGACCGCACCAAGCACCAGGTGGCGGAGGTGACCTCCCTGGGTCTCGTGCAGATGACGCGCAAGCGCATGGGCACCGGCCTGCTCGAGGTCTTCTCGGAGCCGTGCGAGGAGTGCGCGGGCCGCGGCGTCGTTGTCCACGACCACCCCCTCAAGGGTCGCTCCACGGCCACCGCGCCGGACCACCGCGGCGGCAACCGCAACGAGCGCAAGCGCTCGCGGCAGAAGCAGAACCAGCCGCAGGACAAGCCCCGGTCCAACAACCGGGGTGGCGCGGACGACCAGCAGCAGGCCCGGGACGAGGCCGCCCGCACGGCGTTCGCGAACATCGCGGCCGCCTCCTCCCACGAGGACGACGACGCCCAGGGCGCCTCCCGCGGCGGAGCCGAGCACAAGGACTCGACCGGCCAGCACGCGGAGCACGGGAACCAGGGCCCGGAGCAGGCGTCCGAGCACGGTTCGGCGGACTCCGAGAGCGGGCGGCGTCGGAAGAAGCGCCGCGGCAAGCGCAGCCGCGGTCGCGGGAACCAGGGCGAGGACACCGCCACCGAGAACGGTGGGAACGGTGCCTCCGAACCCCGCGGCGAGCACGCCGCGGGTGACGCCGGGTCCAGCCTGACGATCCACGGTGAGGTCATCGAGCTCCCCCAGGGGCAGAAGGACGAGCGCGCGGAGCAGGAGGCGCTCACCCTGGACTCGCTCTCCGCGGCCTTCTCGGCCGAGGACTCCGGCGAGGACGCGTCGCAGGACCGCACCGGGTCCGGTCGCGGCTCCGGACGGCGGGGCGGCGAGGGCTCGAAGGGCCGCGGGGGACGCTCCGCGGGCCAGCGCGGCCGGGGTCGCGGCAACGGCGCCGCGTCGTCCGACGCCGAGCAGACCCGGTCCGAGCAGCCCGAGGGCTCCGCGCCGGAGCGGGACGCCCAGAAGCAGTCGCCGTCCGAGGGCGGGGCTGGACAGTCGGACCCGTCCCGGCGCGCCACGACGGCACAGCCCGCCGCGTCCACCACGGACGCCGCTCCTGCCAGGCGCCGCCGCGGTTCCCGCCGCGCCGTGGCTCCCACGGCCGCACCGGGTGCCGGAAGCGTGGAGACCCGTGAGTACGACGCCGCCGAGCGCTCGGCCACGCGGTTCACCGCCGCGGCCGCGCCCGTGGGCTCGGCCTCCTCGGACGGCCAGCCCACCATCGTGGGTGTGGGCGTGAGCGCCCGGGACATCACGATGACCCCCAAGGGGGACTGACGCCCCCCGCGGCCCTCCTGGGAGGGCCGCGGGGGACCACCCACCACAGGAGCGCTCGGACTCGTCCGGGCGCTCCTGTGGCATGATCGGGACCACGTGCACGGGGTGCCGCACGGCGGCTGAGAACACACCCGTAGAACCTGATCTAGCTCGTACTAGCGAAGGGAATGTCGTGAACCCCACGCCTTCTGTCCCCGCCCCCCGCGTCCTCTCGATCGCCGGCACCGACCCCACGGGTGGTGCCGGGCACGCCGCGGACCTGAAGTCCATCGCCGCCATGGGCGGCTTCGGGCTGAGCGTGGTCACTGCGGTGGTCGCGCAGAACACGCAGGGCGTGGTGGCGGTCCACACCCCACCCGTGTCCGTGCTGCAGGCGCAGCTGGACGCCGTGGCGCAGGACGTGGAGCTGGATGCCGTGAAGGTCGGGATGCTCGGCTCGGTGGACGTCATCGAGACGGTGGGGGCGTGGCTCGCGGCCCACCGTGCGCCCGTGGTCGTGATCGACCCCGTCATGGTGGCCACCGCCGGGGGGCGTCTGCTCGCATCCGACGCCGAGGACGCGCTGCGCGGCATCCTGCACCACGCGGACCTGATCACCCCCAACCTGCCCGAGCTCGCCGTGCTCGCGGAGCGGCCCGTGGCCACCACGTGGGACGAGGCGCTCGAGCAGGGCCGGGCCGTGGCGGAGACCTTCGGCACGCGCGTGCTGGTCAAGGGCGGGCACCTGAGCGGGGAGTCCACCCCGGACGCCCTCGTGGTCCCGGGCCAGACCGAGCCCGTGGCCCAGTACTCGGGGACGAGAGTGGCTACGCGCAACACCCACGGGACCGGGTGCTCGCTGTCGTCCGCGGTGGCCACGGTCGTGGCGCGCACGGGGGACTGGGCACAGGGGATCGACACCGCCCGCCGCTGGCTTCGCGGTGCGCTGCGCGCTGCGGACTCCCTGCACGTGGGCCACGGCAACGGCCCGGTCCACCACTTCCACCACGTCCAGGACCTCGTCACGGACCCCGCCTTCGTGGCGGCGGCGTGCGGGGAGGACGACGACGCCGCTCCCGCTGTCTCCCCGGCAGACGGCGCTGTCCACACTGCCTCCCCGGCACAGAGGGCCGTGGCGGCCGGGCACGCACTGCAGGCCGCGGCGGGGGACGTGTCCGCGCGTGGTGACGCGGCGGCGTCGTGCGGGGGCACCGAGGATCCCGGCACACGCTTCACCGACGAGCTCTGGGAGGCGAGCGCGCCGATCCGCGAGCAGATCGCGGTCCTGCCCTTCGTGGTGGGGCTGGGGGACGGCACGCTGGAGCGGGACGAGTTCGAGCGCTACCTGGACCAGGACATGCAGTACCTGGACGCCTACTCGCGGGCCCTCGCGCTGCTCGCGGCGGCGGCCCCCGAGGAGAGCACCCGGGAGTTCTTCGCCAGGGCGGCGGCCGCTGTGGTCACGGGGGAGTCCGCACTGCACCGCGCGCGGCTGGACGGGCGCGCCCCGCAACAGCCCTCCGGGACCACGAGCGCGTACGCGGACTTCCTGCTCGCCCGCACGGGGCAGGACGGGTTCGCGGTGGGTGCCGCCGCGGTCCTGCCGTGCTACTGGCTCTACGCGCACGTGGGGGCGGAGCTCACGGAGCGGGCGCGCCGCACGGGGCTGCAGGGGCACCCGTTCGCGGACTGGCTCGAGACCTACGACGACCCGCAGTTCCACGCCGCCACGGAGGTGGCCCGTGCCGCCGTGGACCGCGCCGCCGAGCAGGCGGACACCGCCACGCGCGAGGCCATGCGCCGCGCGTTCCTGCGCGCGTGCCACCTGGAGCTCGAGTTCTTCGCACAGACCTCGGCTGCCACCGCACGCCAGGAGGGCTGATCCCGCACGGCGGAGAGCCCGCGAGTGGCGTGACTTCCGGGGATCGGGTAGTCTGGACTGTCGGTGCCGGACACCGGTGTGCGCATAGTGGTTTTCATGCGCCCGGACACGGCACACTCGGGTGAACTTCCTGTTCTCGGTGCGACAGCCACGCAGAGAGCGGGTCGGTCACAGACCACCGCGGCGTGATGTCTCGACATTCGCAGTCCGGCAGGAGCCCACCCGACCTTTACACGCAGTCCATAGATGTCGAGAGAAGTGAGTTCCCAAGTGGTGTACGCGATTGTCCGCGCAGGCGGCCGCCAGGAGAAGGTTTCCGTTGGAGACCTCGTGACCCTTGACCGCGTCGCCGGCGAGGCAGGCAGCACCGTAGAGCTTCCTGCGCTGCTGCTGGTCGATGGGGACAAGGTCACCTCCGACTCCAAGACCCTGGCCGACGTCAAGGTCACGGCCGAGATCATCGAGGACCTGCGCGGTCCCAAGATCTCGATCATGAAGTACAAGAACAAGACCGGCTACAAGAAGCGCCAGGGCTTCCGGGCTGAGCTGACCACGGTCAAGATCACCGGCATCGACGCCTGATTTCCCGGTCCCCCATACATTTCCAACGAAGGTAGGCACACACCATGGCACACAAGAAGGGTGCGAGCTCCACTCGCAACGGCCGTGACTCCAACGCCCAGTACCTGGGTGTCAAGCGCTTCGGCGGCCAGTCCGTCAACGCCGGCGAGATCATCGTCCGCCAGCGTGGAACCCACTTCCACCCGGGTCTGAACATGGGCCGCGGCAAGGACGACACCCTGTTCGCCCTGGCCGCCGGTGTCGTCGAGTTCGGCACCCGTCGTGGCCGCCGCGTGGTCAACATCCAGACCGCCGAGTAGTCAGTTCTTCCGGACCCCAGGGTCCACCCGCCGTCACCGCAGCGTGACGGCGACCACTGGAGGGTGGGCGCGTCACGCGCTCACCCTCTAGTCTTTTCAGGACAGCCCCGTCTCCCTGCCCCGCGCGGGGGACCCCAGAATCCGAGGAGCCACGTGGCCAGTTTTGTTGATCGAGTCATCGTCCACGCCACGGGCGGCAACGGCGGCCACGGTTGCGTCTCCGTCAAGCGCGAGAAGTTCAAGCCGCTCGGTGGCCCGGACGGCGGCAACGGCGGGGACGGCGGCTCCGTGATCCTGCGGGTGGACGGGCAGTCCACCACCCTGCTGGGCTTCCACCACGCCCCGCACCAGAAGGCCCCCAACGGGGAGCCCGGCAAGGGAGACATGCGCCACGGCTTCAAGGGCCAGGATCTCGTGCTCTCCGTGCCGGACGGCACCGTGGTCAAGGACCGCGAGGGCAATGTGCTCGCGGACCTGCTGGGTGAGGGCAGCGAGTACGTGCTGGCCTCCGGCGGCATGGGCGGGCGTGGCAACGCGGCGCTCGCGTCCCCCAAGCGCAAGGCTCCCGGTTTCGCGCTGCTCGGCACCCCGGGTGAGGAGCAGGAGGTGGAGCTGGAGCTGAAGTCCATTGCGGACATCGCGCTCGTGGGCTTCCCCTCCGCCGGCAAGTCCAGCCTGATCGCCGCGATGAGTGCCGCGCGGCCCAAGATCGCCGACTACCCCTTCACCACGCTGGTCCCCAACCTGGGTGTGGTCCAGGCCGGCGACACGCGCTTCACCGTGGCGGACGTTCCCGGTCTGATCCCGGGCGCGTCCGAGGGCAAGGGACTCGGCCTGGAGTTCCTGCGCCACGTGGAGCGCTGCGCCGCCCTGGTGCACGTGATCGACTGCGCCACCCTGGAACCGGGCCGCGACCCGATGAGCGACCTCGACGCGCTGGAGGCGGAGCTCGCCCACTACGCGCAGGACATCGAGGACGACGACCCGTCCACCATTCCTCTCACGGAGCGGCCCCGCCTGGTGGTGCTCAACAAGGTGGACGTGCCCGAGGCCCGGGAGCTCGCTGACTTCGTGCGCACCGAGCTCGAGGAGCGCGGCTACCCGGTGTTCGAGATCTCCACGGCCTCCCACGAGGGGCTGCGGGAGCTGAGCTTCGCCATGGCTCGCCTGGTCTCCGAGGCACGGGCCCAGGAGGAGGAGCGCGAGGAGCGACGCCGCACCGTGCCGGTGCTGCAGCCCGAGCCCGCGCGGCGGCGTCGTGGCAAGGACCGCCACGAGTTCGTGATCACCCGCGAGGACCGCGCCGAGGAGCCGCTGTACCACGTGCGGGGCGAGAAGCCCGAGCGCTGGGTGCTGCAGACGGACTTCAACAACGACGAGGCCGTGGGCTACCTCGCGGACCGCTTCGCCAAGCTGGGCATCGAGGACGAGCTGTTCCGGATCGGTGCCAAGCCGGGCAACGCCGTGCTGATCGGACCCGAGGAGAACGGCGTGGTCTTCGACTGGGAGCCCACCATGGTGGGCGGCGCCGAGCTGCTGGGCGGACCCCGCGGTTCGGACCTGCGCCTCGAGGAGACCTCCCGACCCACCCGCCGCGAGAAGCGGGAACAGTTCTACGACCGCATGGACGCGAAGTCCGAGGCCCGCGCGGAGCTCGAGCAGGAGCGCCGCGCCGGGATCTGGACCGAGTCCGTGGACGCACGAGATCGCCGCCGCACGTCCGAGACGAAGGAGACGAACGAGAAGTGACCCACCACGAGAAGACCCCCACCGAGACCATCGACGTCTCCGCCGTGGAGCAGCAGGCCTCGAAGTCCGCGATCCAGCTCAGCACTGAGAGCCGCGGCAAGAACCGGCGCTCGGCCATCGAGAGCCGCGAGGAGCTGCCCAAGGCGCGGCGCGTGGTCGTGAAGGTGGGCTCCTCGTCCCTGACCTCCATCGAGAACTCGATCGACGAGAACGCGCTGCGCTCCATCGTGGACGCCCTCGGGCGCATCAAGGCCCAGGGCGTGGAGGTGGTGTTCGTGTCCTCGGGCGCGATCACCGCCGGGCTCCAGCCCCTGGGGCTGTCCAGGCGGCCCAAGGACCTCGCGACCAAGCAGGCCGCGGCGTCGGTGGGTCAAGGTCTGCTCATCTCCCGCTACACCGAGCACTTCGCGCGCTACGACGTCACGGTGGGGCAGGTGCTCGTGACCGCCGAGGACCTCATGCGCCACTCGCAGTACAAGAACGCGCACCGCCAGATCGAGCGGCTGCTGGACCTGGGGATCCTGCCGATCGTCAACGAGAACGACGCCGTGGCCACCCACGAGATCAAGTTCGGCGACAACGACCGGATCGCGGCACTCGTGGCGCACCTGATCAAGGCCGACGCGCTGCTGCTGCTCTCGGACGTGGACGCGCTCTACACCCGCCCGCCCAAGGACGGCGGCGAGCGCATCCCCACCGTCACGGACCCCATCGCGGACCTCGAGGGCGTGGAGATCGGCACCGTGGGCCGCGCCGGAGTGGGCTCCGGCGGGATGGTGACCAAGGTGCAGGCCGCGCGCATCGCGGCGGCGTCGGGCATCCCGGCGCTCGTGACCTCCGCGGCGAACATCGAGAGCGCGCTGGCCGGGGACGACGTGGGCACGTGGTTCGCCACCACTGGCGGGCGGCGCAACGTGCGCCTTCTGTGGCTCGCGCACCTCGCGGACATCAAGGGCACCCTCACCCTGGACGACGGCGCCGTGGAGGCCATCCGAGGCCGGCGCTCCCTGCTCGCGGCGGGGGTCACCGCGGTGGAGGGCACCTTCAGCGCGGGAGACCCCGTGTCCATGGTGGACTCGACCGGCACCGAGGTGGGCCACGGGCTCGTGAACTACGGCTCGGACGAGATCCCCGGGATGCTCGGCAAGCGCACCTACGAGCTGGGGGAGGAGTTCGGGGAGGACTACGCGCGCGAGCTCGTGCACGTGGACAACCTCGTGAACCTGCGCCCCCGCTCGGCCCGCACCAAGCTCACGTGAGCGCCCCGGGCTGACACCGGAGACCCGCGGCGGCAGAGCGAGGGGCACTGTCCTGCCCGGGCCCGCCGTCCGCTTCCGGACACCGCAGCCGCCGGAGCCGTACGACACCGACCGCACCGCCCGCCACACACCCGCAGGAGGAACCATGGCCGAGAACACGTCCGTACTGACCGCCCAGGAGACGTTCGGGGACGATCCCGTCACCGGGGTGGGCCTGATGGCCGACGACGCCCGCGTGGCCGCGCGCACGCTCGCCAGGGCACCGCGTGCCTGGAAGGACCGGGCGCTGCACCTCATGGCGGACCGCATCGAGTCGCGCCGCGACGTGATCCTCGAGGCCAACGCCCGGGACCTGGAGCGCGGTCGCGAGGCCGGCACCTCCGCGGCGCTGCTGGACCGCCTCAAGCTGGACGCCGCGCGCATCACGGGACTCGCGGACGCGCTGCGCGAGCTGGCCGCGCTGCCGGACCCGGTGGGCTCCGTGGTGCGTGGTCAGACCCTCGCGAACGGGCTGCGGATGCGCCAGGTGCGCGTGCCCATGGGCGTGGTGGGTGTGATCTACGAGGCCCGCCCCAACGTGACCGTGGACATCGCCGGGATCGCCGTGAAGTCCGGCAACGCCGTGCTGCTGCGGGGCGGCTCTGCGGCGTTCGACTCCAACCGGGCCCTCGTGGGTGTCCTGCGGGACGCCCTCGCGGACGCCAAGCTGCCCGTGGACTGCGTCCAGACCGTGGACGACTACGGCCGGGACGGCGCCAACGCCCTGATGGGTGCCCGCGACAAGGTGGACGTGCTCATCCCGCGCGGCGGGCGCGGCCTGATCCAGTCCGTGGTCACGAACGCCACGGTGCCCGTGATCGAGACCGGCGAGGGCAACGTGCACGTGCTCGTGGACGCCTCCGCTGCCGCGGAGACGGCCACCCGGCTGGTGGTCAACTCCAAGACCCACCGCACCTCCACGTGCAACTCCGCGGAGACCCTCCTGCTTCACGCGGACGCGCAGGAGACCGGCAAGGAGGTCCTCGCCGCACTCGACAAGGCCGGCGTGACCCTGCACGTGGACGACCGCGCCGCCGCGCTGCTGCCCCCGGGCTCGGACCACCTCAAGGCCACGGACGAGGACTGGGCCACCGAGTACCTGGACATGGACATGGCGGTGAAGGTGGTGGACTCGTTGGACGCGGCAATCGAGCACATCCGCCGCTACTCCACGGGCCACACCGAGGCGATCATCACCAACGACCTCGCCAACGCCGAGCGGTTCACCGCCGAGGTGGACTCCGCCGCGGTCATGGTCAACGCGTCCACGCGGTTCACGGACGGCGGCCAGCTGGGACTCGGTGCGGAGATCGGGATCTCCACGCAGAAGATGCACGCGCGCGGCCCCATGGGCCTGGAGGAGCTGACCACCACCAAGTGGGTGGTCCAGGGTGACGGTCACGTGCGCCCCTGAGACGTACCATGGAACGGACGTGGCGCGACAGACGTCCGCCGCACCACACCACCGGCGCCGCCGGTCCGAGAAGGGAAACGCATGAGCTCGCTGCACCTGCTGTCCAACGCCACCCTCGTGGCCTCCGAGGGAGCCCACCACGTGAACGAGGAGCTGCTCTCCATGGCGCCGGTGTTCGGCATCGTGGCGTTCGTGCTCTTCGTGGTGAGCCTGCTGGCCGCCATGTCCTTCTCCTCCCGCGGCAAGGCCCCCGTGGTCGGGGAGTACCACGATCCCTCGCAGCTGCCCGCGGACGAGCAGGCCATGCTCGACAGCGTGCACGCCGCACCGCGCCACTGACACCGGACCGCCTGGAGTGAATCCCACGAGTGCCCCGGTGGTCACGGCCGAGACGGAGCTGACCATTCCCCCGCGCATCCCGGGCAGGACCCGGCTGGGGGTCATGGGCGGCACGTTCGACCCCATCCACCACGGGCACCTCGTGGCCGCCTCGGAGGTCGCGGCGGTCTTCGACCTGGACGAGGTCGTCTTCGTGCCCACGGGTGAGCCGTGGCAGAAGGCGGGGCAGGACGTCACGGACGCCGAGCACCGCTACCTCATGACGGTGGTGGCCACGGCGTCGAACCCCCGCTTCACCGTGTCCCGCGTGGACGTGGACCGTCACGGGCCCACGTACACGATCGACACGCTGCGGGACCTGCACGCGCAGCGCCCGGACGCCGAGCTGTTCTTCATCACGGGCGCGGACGCCATGGCGGAGATCCTCACGTGGAAGGGCGCCGAGGAGCTGTGGCGCCTGGCCCGGTTCGTGGGCGTGACCCGCCCCGGGCACGTGCTCTCCGCCCCCGTGGGATCGGAGAGCGTGTCCCTGCTGAACGTCCCGGCCATGGCGATCTCCTCCACGGACTGCCGCGCCCGGGTGGCCACGGGCAAGCCGGTCTGGTACCTCGTGCCGGACGGCGTGGTGCAGTACATCAACAAGTACGGTCTCTACTGCAGCGGGACCGCTCCCAGCAGCACGTCCGGCCACGCGCCGGCGTCGGACGCGGGCCCCGTCGCGGACACGAGTCCCTGCGGGGCGCCCGACGCCGCCCCGTCCCGTTCCGCCCCCACGGATCCGCCCGGGCCGTCACGCCCGGGCCAGAGGAGCCCCTCGTGAGCACACCCCCCGACAAGCACGACGACGAGTCCCCCGAGTCCCCCGAGTGCCCCTGGGCCTCCCACCCGGCCACGGGTGAGCACGAGCGGCTCTCGCCGCCCGCGCCCATGATCGAGCTGGACACGCCGCCGCAGGAGAACGCCGTCAAGCCCCTCGGGCCCCGCCGGCTCGCGCGGCTGCAGCGTGAGATGGCCGAGCACGCGCGGCAGCTGCAGGAGATGCCGGCGCAGAACGGGGGCGAGCAGGTGGACGACGCCCTGCTCGCGAAGCAGCATCGGCTCGCCGAGCTGGCCCTGCGTGCAGCCGCGGCTAACGAGCAGGACCGGCGGGACGCCGACCGCGCGGCCGCAGCTCAGTCCACCACGCCGGGGGAGACGAACCCCGGGGGTGGG
Source organism: Kocuria sp. HMSC066H03 (assembly GCF_001812045.1). Lineage (NCBI taxonomy): Bacteria > Bacillati > Actinomycetota > Actinomycetes > Micrococcales > Micrococcaceae > Kocuria > Kocuria sp. HMSC066H03. The sequence continues at coordinate 493,033 of NZ_KV807509.1, read as the reverse complement.
ACACCCGGGCGGGGAGCCGCTCCTGCCGCGTCGGAGCCGGCCGGCAGCGAGTACTTCACCATCACGTTCCCGGGTGCGGCGCAGGCCACGGCCGGCGGGATGGATCTGGGATCGCGCGTGGCGGATCCCGCCTCCCTGCCCGCCTCCGCGGTGCACTACGGTCCGGTGACCACGCAGATCCCTGCGATCCCGTCTCCGCCGCCCGCCGAGGAGCCCACCACCGGTGCGCAGCGGACCTCGGACGGCACCGCCCGGTCCGACCACGACCACGACCGCGGGACTCCGGCGGAGCACGGCAGCCCCGAGGAGGGGCTCCGCGACGGCGATCGCGTCGACCAGGACACGGAGGCGGCCGGCGACGAGCACGCTCCCTCGGCATCGTCGGAGTCCGCCGACCGCGCTGCGGACGACCCGGCTCCCGCCGGGCCGGTGCGCGCCGTGGACGCCGAGGGTCTCGAGCTGCTCGAACCCAAGGAGTACACCCGGGGCACCGCGGCGCCCAAGGTGCTGATCACCCTGCTGCTCGTGGTGCTCGCCGCCCTGGCGGTCGTCCTCGTCATGTTCATCCTCTAGAACCACCAGAAAGGACAGCACACTCCTGTGACTGCCACCACCGAATCCACCGCCCTCGTGCGCGCCGCCGCCGCGGCCGCGGACCAGAAGAAGGCCGAGAACATCGTGGCCTTCGACGTGTCCGAGAGCCTGGCCATCACGGACGTCTTCATGGTCGCGTCCGCACCCAACGAGCGCCAGGTCTCCGCCGTGGTGGACGCCGTGGAGGAGGCGCTGATCGAGCGCTTCGACCGCCGCCCCCTGCGCCGCGAGGGCAAGGGCGAGGGCCGCTGGGTGCTGCTCGACTTCGGCGACGCCGTGATCCACGTGCTCCACGACGAGGACCGGGCGTTCTACGCGCTCGAGCGCCTCTGGGGGGACAGCCCCGCCATCGACGTGCAGCTGCCGGAGGCACCCGCCGGTGCCACTCCGGGCGCCGGCGACAACACCGCCACGCGGGTCGGCTGAGCCGCCTCCCACTGATTTGCGCGTGCCCTCGCATCCTGTCTAGGATGGTCGAGTAGTTGACGGGGAAACCGGAAACGCAGACGCCGCCGCACGGTGGCCCGGAGGAAGAATCCGGGTGAACGGGCAGTGATGGAAGCGTGGTAAAGTTTCGCCGGAAGCACGGGGCTATGGCGCAGCTGGTAGCGCACCTGCATGGCATGCAGGGGGTCAGGGGTTCGAGTCCCCTTAGCTCCACGTAATCGGAAACGTTCGAACCCTGCCCCGCGTGATCGCGGGGCAGGGTTTGTTCGTTGTGGGGGCTGGGATCGCTGGCGAGGATCGTGGCGATGGCCTGCTTGGGTGTGATGGTCGCGGTGTCGTCGTCTTCGAGGGTGATGCGGTCGAACAGGGCCTGGTTGAGCATCCGTCGTTCGGCTGGTTCGGCCTTGGCGTAGAGGTCTCCGAGGTCGGTGAGGATGGACAGGATCGTGTCGAGTCCGACCTTGGCTTTGTCGTAGGTTGTCGCCAGTTCGTCGAGCCGGGTGGTGATGGCGTGCAGGCTGGCGCGGATGCGGTCTTGCTCGGTCTTGAGCAGGTCGATGGTGATCGCGTCGGCGTAGTGAGCTTGCAGGAGCTTGACCTGTTCGGCTTCGAGCTTGGTCTTCTGGGTGGTGAGGCTGGCGCGTTCGTCGCTGGACGATGCGGCAAGGGCGTCGAACACCTGCCACAGGACGTCTTTGATCCGGGCTGCGTCGTCGTCGGTGATGCTGATGCGCTGGTAGGCGGCTTCGATCCGGTCTTCGACGTGGCAGGCCAGGAGCGAGGTGCGGCGGCAATCGTTCTTCTTGAGCCGGCGTCCGGTGCAGGTGAAGTAGTCGTAGGTGACGCCCTGGTGGTTGCGGGGGCGTTCGAACATGAGCCGTTTCCCGCAGGCGCAGTAGATCGTGCCTTTGAGGTAGTGGTCGTACTTCTGCGGCTTGTCGCCGACCAGGTGGTTCTGTCGCAGGATTGCCTGCACCTGCTCGAACGTCTCCGGGGTCACGAGCGGCTCATGTGTGCCGGGGTAGGTGACGTCTCGGAAGGTGACGATGCCCTGGTAGTACGGGTTGGTGAGGATCTTGTGCAGCAGTTTCGTCGTGACCGGCCGGGCGGGGAACGTCGGCGTGGGCCGGGTGGCGAGGCCTCGGGTTTCCAGCTCTGTCGCCAGCGTCGCGAGGGAGTAGTTGCCGGTCGCATACCCGGTGAACGCGTAGCGGATCAGGTCGGCTCGGTCGGGGTCGGTCTCGATGGTGCGGACCTCGTGCCCGAGCCCGTCGGTCGTGCGCACGTTGAGGTATCCGATGGGTGCCTTGTGCGGGGTGCCGCCGATCGTCGCTTTCTGCACGAGGCCCTTGGTGACTTCCTGGGCGAGGTTCAGGGAGTAGAACTCCGCGATCGAGGCCATGATGCCGTGCATGAGCATCCCGGAGGGGGACTCGTCGATGTTCTCGGTGACGGACACGAGCGTGACACCGGCTTGGCGGAGCGTGGCGTGGATGATCGCGTCATCGAGCCGGTTGCGTGCGATCCGGTCGACCTTGTTGATGATGCAGTACCGGACCGGGTTGTGCGCGAGGTAGTCCAGCATCTTCTGCAGCGCTTTGCGCTGCGCGGTCTTCGCGGACTCGCCTGGTTCGATGAACTCCTTGACGATGACCGCGCCGAGCTGATCGGCCTTCCGCGCTGCGGCCTCGCGCTGCGCGGGGATGGACAGGCCTTCTTCGAGCCCGTTGCGGGTGGCCTGGTCCTTGGTGGAGACCCGCAGGTAGGAGATCGCGGGGACCTTGCCGTCGGTCAGCGGCACGTCGGTCGTCTGGGCGAGCTGCCCGGCGAGAGAACGCAGGGCCTGCATGTCCAGGCCGGTAGGGAGGTTGAGGAGCGTCATGATCGTGACTGCCTTTCGGGCTCTCACTCACCCCGAGAGGATCGGGATGAGTGTGCGGGCGCCGTAGGGCTGTCACAAGAACGGGTGGGAAGGCCTGCCGAACCGCGAAGGGTTCGGGCGACGGGTGGGGTCGAACCGGTAGCGCCCGTGATGGGCGTACAAGTTGATTCTACCGGTCGGCGTTCAGCAGGTGCCGGAGGGAAGTGCCGGCGCGGCCGGCCGGGGTGCTCGTGTCGGCGTGGCGCAGGGCGACGCGGATGAGGACTTCGGCGACCTTCTCAGCGTCGATGCGGTCCCGGTCGGTGAACACGACCCGCAGGTTACGGTCGGCTGCCGGGCGTTGGGTCTTGCGTTGATAGTTGCGCACCATGATCATCACTACCGGTCACTGCTCGCGGTCGGGGTGGTGCTCGTCGAGCTGGGCGTAGAAGGCGTCTTCGGCCGCTTGCCGGCGGGCGACTTGCTCGATCACGAACGCGACGAAGTCGGCGCGCCGGTCGATGATCGGCGTCTCATCGACCGATGGTGCCGGAGGTTCGCCGGGCCATGCGGTCTGCCTGCTGGGCCGGTCGCGGTCGAGGCGGGTGCCGGCGGTGGCGACCCAGTCCCGCAGACGGTCTCGGGTCGCGGCGAAGTCGCGGTGCCAGCCGTGCGGGGCGGAGGCATCCTGGTCTGGGTCGTAGGCGGCGAGCCAGTGCAGATGCAGCGCGGACAGCTCCCATTGCAGCTCGGGGTGGCGGTGCCAGTACGGCGGGATCACCGATGCCGGGAGGGCGTAGGTGTGGCGCAGCCATTCGACCCACCGGTTCAGGGCGAGCCATTCCTGTTCCAGGTCGTGCGCGAGTAGCAGGTTCCAGTTCACCGGCCGCAACTGCTCAGGCACATCATCTCCCCGCCCGGCGGGGTCGAACCCGTCCGCATCCGGGCTCGGCCAGTCATCGTCGTGGGATGCCATGTCGTTCACCAGCCCTCACAGCGTCCGGGCGGCACGGTCGCGGCTCGGCTGCTCGACGGCGGGACCATTGAACCCGGCTGAGCGGTTCTGCTCGGCCTGGTTGGCGAGCTGCGATATACGGCGGGGCGTGTCTATCTCGTAGTTCATCCGGGCGATGTCGTGACCGAACCGGTTCGCGATGAACTCGACCTCTTCGACTCCCGTGGCCGGGTTGGTGTTCGGCTTGTCGTGGCCCAGCCCCATGAACCAGTCCAGCTTCGCGAGCTTCTGACTGCCGTGGATCGCGGCGCCCTTGAACGCGACGACATCATGGAACGTCGTCGGCAGCTTGGTCCGTGACCCATCGGGTCCGTACCGGTAGTGCTCCTGCCCGGCCTTGAAGTACAGGCGCGGCTTCCCGTCGTGATAGGTCAGCTTCGGGTCGGAGGCGACGAACCCGTAGAACGCCTTCTCCATCTCCGGTGCCGGCGCCCCCTGGTCCGCTGTCTGGTGCTGTGGCTGCGTGCTCATGGTTCCTGCTCCCTTGGTGCCGGGGCCGCTTCAGACGTGCGGCCGCTGTGGCAGGCAGGTGCACGACGACACCCAGCAGCCGGGCACTACTCCCTGCCCGGTGCGGGGCGTTCCAGGAGGCGTTCGATCTCGGTCCGGTCGCTGGTGAGCTGGGCGGCGTCTGTGCGGGATGGCCAGGTTTGGAGGTCGGTGACGATCGGTGGTGCGGCGCGCAGCAGGACGATGGCGGTGCCGAAGGGGAGGCGGCGGATGCGGTCGGGTGGGAAGATCGCGATCCGGCGGACGGAGCGCTGGCTGGAGCGGGAGCCGTGGTCGCCGAGAGTCACGGTGTCGGTGAGGTCGTCACGTTCCCCGATCAGCGTGGACAGATCCTGCAAGTCCTTCGAGTTCGAGGCTCCGCCGAGGATGATCTTCACGATCGAGGCGTCCCAGATCGCGCCGGCCTGGTTCTCCGACCACTTGTCGCGGGCTTGGGCGAGGGACTGCAGCACCGGCATGGTCGTGATCCCGGTGCCGCCGCCTTCGGCCATCAACGTCGGCAGCGACGGGAGCGGGGCGAGGTTCCCGATCTCATCCAGCGCGAGCAGCAGCGGCGGGTCCAGCCGCGCGCCAGGCGACCGGGCCGCGAGTCGCCGGGCCGTCTCGACGAGGTCTTCGACGAGCGCGGCAACGAGCGCGGCGGATGCGCCGGCCCCGGCACCAGTCGCCAGGAGGTAGAGCGTGCCGCGGTTCCGGATGAACGACTCCGGATCGAACCCCTCACCCTCGGACGGGGACACGGCGTCGAGCACCCGCGGATCAGCGAGCGCGTTGAGTGCGAGGCTGACGCCTTGCCAGATGGAGTCGCGGGTACGGGGGTCGGCGTCGAGCATCGATTCCAACGAGTCCGCCCACCCGGTCGCGGCGTTGGGGTTGCTGGTGAGGATCGCGACGGCCTCGTGGGCGGCGGTCGGGTCGAGGGTCCACCGGAACAGCTCGGCGGGTGTCCGGTGGTCAAGCGCGGCCGCATGGAGCAGTGCTTGGACTGCGACTCTCGTTTTGCCTTCCCAGAATCCGCCGGATTCGACCCCGCCCGCGGACAAACCGGTCGCGGAGGCGAGGCCGGTGGCGCGGATCATCGCCGTCAACGGGTCCTCACACCCGCGCACGGGCGACCAGCGCATCCCCGCCGGGACGCCTTCGGCGAGATGCTGGGGGTCGAACACGGCGACCGGGCCGATCTTCTCCCTCGCGCGGAGGGTGGCGGTGAGGTTGTCCGGTCGGGTGGAGGTGGTGACGACGGCGCCGGGGGCGTCGAGGATCGCGGGGATCACGACGTGCAGGCCTTTCCCGGAGCGGGGTGGGCCGATCAGCAGCAGCGAGTCTTCGACCGACGCCCACACCGACCGGCCTTCCGAGGTTCCGAGCCGGTACCCGACATCCGCTGCGGCTGGATGTTCTAGGGACGGCCGTAGGCTGCCGGCTCGGCGGAGCAGCGCGGTTTCGGAGGCGGTGGTGTGCACGTCGTGACGAGTTGCGACGCCGGCCGCGTTCCTCGGGTCGAGCTCCACGGCGCGGGTGTGCCGGCGCAGCCGCATCCACACCCACCCGACTCCGGCACCCAGCACGCCAAGGAGCAGGGCGGTGACGATCCAGTAGACGACCGGGTTCAGTCCCGGCGCATCGAGCGCTCCGGCAGGGTCGCCGGGACGGAACAGGACAGCGACCCCGGCGCCCGGTCCGGAGGTGGGTTGGGTCGTGCCGGTGAGGAACGCGGTGACCGAGCCGGCGGCGCGGAGGATGAGGGCGAGGCCGAACAGGGCGACCAGGCCGATCATCAGGGTGTTGGTCAGCTCGTCGCCGAAGCTGCCGGCCTGCCGGCCCTGCGGACTGCTCACGCCAGGCTCCTCGTGACGACCCGGCCGGAGACATGCCCGACCAGCAGTACCGTGCCGTCCGCGCCGGCGGTGAGCTGGTTGGTGTCGAGCAGGGCGCGGGCGGTGCCGTCCGGGGCGGCGTCGGTGCGAGTGAGGATCAGCGCGCAGGAGATGTCCTCACCGGGCACGAACCCGTCCCCGGTGATCTCCACCAGCACCGGCTCGGCCCGTCTGCGCCGGGCTGCCCGCGACTCCACCACCGGCTCTGACACTTCCGGCTGAGGTGCGGGGCGGCGAGGTCGGGCGGCGAGAACCTCGGTGAAGGTGCTCCCGTCGACCTCGTGCACCTCGACCCGGATCGCCCGGGTCCGGTCGCAGCTGGCGTGGTCGATGATCTGCGGGAACGACGCCCGCGTCCACGCCGCCTCACCCTCACCCGGCCCGGGCTCGTACTCGACGCCGTCGATGGTCGCGGTCATCGTCCCGTCCAAGGAGACGGTGAGCACGACCAGCGGCAGATCGACGGGAGACGAATCGGATTCGGGGACGCTGTGCTTGTTCATACCCCGCAGGTGCGCCCACACCCCACCGAGCGGCTCAGCCCATGCGGGCGGTGGTGTCGAACAGTTCCAGCTCAGCAGGGTGCAGCTGGTGCTGGACGACGAACGCGCGTTCCTTGATCCGCCACAGCGCCTGCCCCGTCCCAAGCGTCGGGAGCAGGGACCGTTCGGTGCTGGTGAGGCCGAGGGATTTGGCGGTGGTGCCGAGCTGGTCGGATTCCTGCCGCAGGATGATCCTGGTCTCCGCGTTCGCGAGCAGCGAGTTCGCCAGCGCGCGCATGGCGGAGCCCTCATCGCCGACGTTTTCCATGTCGGAGAGTTTGTGGAAGATGAGGGCGTTACTGATGCCGTAGGCGCGGGCGAGCCGCCAGTGCGCATCCATCCGCTTCAGCAGTGCCGGTTGGGACATGAGTCGCCAGGCCTCGTCGTAGATGCACCACCGCTGCCCGCCCGCCGGGTCCAGGAGCGCTGCTTCCATCCACGCGCTGGAGCAGGTCATCAGCACCGAGATCAGCGTGGAGTTCTCGGTCACCCGGGACAGGTCGAGCGACACCATCGGCAGGGTCGGGTCGAACTGCTCGGTCGAGGGCCCGTCGAACAGGCCGGACAGGTCACCGCCGACGAGGCGGCGCAACGCGTGCCCGACCATCCGCCCATCCTCTGCCAATCGGCCGTCGGGATCGTCTGAGGGGTTGAGGAGGTGGTCGACGATCATTGGCAGGATCGGCACGGTGTTCTCTCGTACCGTCGCCGACAGGGCGGTGTCGATCGCGGTGTGCTCCAACGGGCTCATCGGCCGGGTCAGCACGGTTTCGGTGAGGGCGCCGATGAGGTCGCGCCGTCGGGAGGCGACCATGGAGGCCCACTCGGCATCCGACAGCCCGGAGGGCCGGTAGCCCTCATCGAGCGGGTTCAGGCGGGTGCGCAGCCCGTGGCCGAGGACGATCGCTCGCCCGCCGACGGCTTCGGCGACCGCGGTGTGTTCGCCTTTCGGGTCGCCGGGGACGTAGACGCGGCGTCCGAACGGCAACGACCTCGTATAGAGACTCTTGATGAGGGAGGATTTGCCGGAGCCGACGATGCCGGCGATGACGAGGTTCGGGGCGGTGATCATGCCCCGCTGGTACAGCACCCACGGGTCGTACACGAACGAGCCGCCGGAGTAGAGGTCTTGCCCGACGAACGCGCCGTGGGCGCCGAGGCCGCCCTCGGCGAGGAACGGGTACTGCGCCCCGAGCGTGGCGGAGGTGTCCTGATGCCGCGGCACCCGGAACCGGCCCGGCGACCGCAGCGCCGCCGGCCCTACTTCACCTGCCGCCGGGAGGTACTGCTGCGCACGCCGTTCGGCACGCTCAGCTTCGGCTTTCGCTTTCGCTGCAGCCATCTCGCGTTGGCGGCGGTTGGCCTGCAGCTTCGCGGCGGTCCGGCGGCGCTGCTTGCGCAGGCGCCGGCGTTCCGCGGCGGGGGCGACGAGGACGGAGGTGTGCAGGGTCTCCCGCTCGGTCCGGGTCACCGTCCCAGCCCCCGCTCCCGCTTGACCGCCTCGACACCGGGATGGGCGAACCACGATGCCCCACCCGACCGGCCGGATTCCTTCCGATCCCGAGACGGCGTCGCCGTGCCGGGTGATGAGTTGGACACCAGCAGCTCCGGGCCGTTGCGTCCTGCACCCCGTGACGGCCGGGCAGGGGCGTCGTGACGGTACAGGGCGAACTCGCGGCGGGCGGTGTCGATGGCGAGCGCGTACTTCCCGGATTCGAGCATCTGGACGCCGGGGGCGGTCGGAAGCGCATCGAGTATCGGCCCGTCATCGCCGTGGTCCCACTGGGCGAGGTGGTCGATCGCATCGACATGCCCGAGCGTAGTCAGGATGCCGAACACCCGATCCGCCGCCGCACCGGTCGCCCGCGTGACCTCCACCCACCGCGCCGGCACACCCGCACTGCTGGTGGAGGCATCGTTGTCGAGTGGGCCGATGCCGCTGGCTGCGGCCGATGCCGGCACCGGGCTGGTGTCGAACCGGTCCTCAGCGGGGATGGTGTGCTGCCGGTACAGAGCGACGTGCCCCATCTGCGGGTTGTAGACCATCCGGTACCCGTCGCTGGAGGCTTCTCGATCCAGCGGGCCGGTCGGAAGTTCGTCGAGGTCGTAGACGTGCCCGTTCTCGAGCGCCGCCCCGGTGGTCTCCTCACCGTAGTCCCACCCCTGCAAGTGTGTGAGTGCGGCGTCGATACCGTCACGGTCGATGAGATCGAGCACCTGGTCGGCGTCCTCGCCTTGGAGGAACACCACCGAAATCCAGCGCCGGCCGGTATCCACCTGCGCTCCGTCAACGCTCGGGACAGGCCAGGCGATCCGGCCGGCAAGCGCGGAGGCGGCGTTGATCCGGTCCTGCACCACCTCCAGCGCGGTAGCGGCTTCATGGAGCTTGTCAGCGGTGTCGAGCGCGGTCGACGCCCCGAGGAGCACGTTGCCGTTGTCATCGGATGCGCGGGTGTGATGGGTGATATGCGCGTTCGCGAGCTGGTCGAGCACCTGCTGCAGCGACCGGACCCCGGAGATGAGGTCCCCGATCACCGGGTACAAGTCTTCGGGATGCTCGAAGCTGCGGGTCGCGTGCGCGAGCCCCCGCAACGCTTCGGACGCCTCTGCGGCGTCAGCGGCGGGATAGTAGAACGTGGGCATGATGCTCCTCCTGGTTGCGGTGTGCCCAGGAGGTGCGCTCAGCCTCGCATGTCGGTGGTCACTCTTATGGTGATCACAGAGAGCGAGCAGTTGAAGGACGGTCAGAGTTGAGTGCAGATCAGGTGCGCCGGCAGCTTGAGCAGAAGCGCAAGCAGCGGACGGACGCGGAGAAGAAGGCCGGCGAGTACCGGATCAAGGAGTCGAACAACCGCGCCGATGCGGACAAGGCTCGGCAGGCGGCGGCAAAGTCGAAGAGCCCGACCACGGTGAAGTCCAAGACCAGCGAGGCGAACCGCCGGGACAACGAGGCGGCGACCGCGGGTAAGGAAGCGAACCGGTGGCAGACCAAGGCCAGCGGATACGCCAAGGAAGAACGCACCCTTCAGACCCGCCTCTCGCAAGCGGAACGGTCGGAGGAGGCCGCAGCGGAACGCAAGCGGCGTCGGGATCAGCAACAGGCCGACCGCCGTGCTGCAGCTGATCGTGCCGCGTTGAACACGCGACTGACCAGGAACGAGGCCACCATGAATGATGTCGTCCGCACGGTACGGGCGCCGAAGCCGGAGAAGCTGCGCGTGCTGCTGCTCGGGTCCTCCACCGACGGTGAGCTGCGGATCGGGCGGGAGCAGAAACGTATTCGCACCGCCGTGGAGTCCGCCCTGCACCGCGATCTCATCGACCTCGACGTACGGCCCGCCGCGACCACCGCTGATCTACTGGACGGGATCACGAAGTTCCGCCCGCACATCGTGCACTTCTCCGGACATAGCAACGAAGACCTGATCGTGTTCGAACGCGACATCGACGCCCCACACAAAGACGGGCAGATCGTGATGGCGGCAACGTTCGCACGCGCGATCGCCGCGACCGATGACCCGCCCGTGCTGGTGCTCCTCAACGCCTGCAACTCGGCCGCGCAGATCGACAACCTGGTCGACGGCGGGGTCCCGTTCGCGATCGGCATGTCCGACACCATCGCCGACGGCGACGCGATCGTGTTCGCCGCCCAGTTCTATGCCTCCATCGCCAACGGCCAGTCCGTGCAGTCCGCGCACCTTGCCGGCCAAGCCGCACTCGAACTCGCCGGCCTCGACGGTGCCGAGCTCCCGACCCTCGCAGCCGGAGCAGGCCTCGACCCCGCCCAGGCCGTCCTCGTCCACGTCGTGCCGTAACCGTCCGGCTCAGAGCTTCCGGCACAGCGGCAGCGCGGCCGCGGTGAAGGCGGCGGCTTGCTGGCCGACGAGGCGGCGGGTCTCGCAGGAGGCTTGGATCGCGGCCTGCTCGATCTGCGACACCGCCGCATCCAACTCCTCGACCGTGGGCGCGGAGATGGAGATGAGGCCGGTGACGCGCAGGAGGCCGTGGCCGGAAGTGAGGTCGGCTTCCTGCTGCAGCACGTCGGTGTATTCGGCGGTCTGGGAGGCGTCCTCGATCTGCCCGATCTTGCGCCGCTGCGCCGCATCCGAGATGTGCTCGACTTTCTTCTTGCGGATGTCGCGCACCGCCTGATCGGTCCGCAACGGCGTGTACAGCAGCGAGAACGCCCGCTGGATGCCGGTGGAGAGCAGGACCGGGGCGAGGAACCCGGGATACACCATCGAGCGGGGCCATTCGCTGATCCACAGCACCGCGTGATGCCCGGTGTCGGTGCGCAGCCCGGACCAGGTCTCAGTGACTGCAACCGGTCCCGCGGTCGCGAGTGACTGGCCGAGTTCGCCGTGCCGTTCCAGGGTGGGCGCGATCGCCGGGTCGTACGCCGACCGAAGAATGACGGCGATCTTTCCCGGGGTGAGCCACCCCGACGGGGCCAAATCGGCCGCGCGGAGGGCTGCGGTGAGCGTGCTCATCTCTTGCCGGAGCACGGCGGAGGCGCCGCGCAGGTGGCCGCCGGCGGTGCGGATCTGCCGGACCGCGGCCTTCATGTCCAGCGACAGGCTGATGGTGGTGGCGTGGCGTTCCCCTGCCGGGCCGGCCCGGCCGATGAGCTCGGCGTAGGTGGTGGCAGCCCACGAGTCGTCGGCGGTGCCGTGTTCGGCCCACCATTCCGCGAGACCGGTGCCGGAGTCCGGGAGGGTGCGTTCGAGGACTTGGAGGGTCGCGATCCGGCCAGACCGGCACACCGTCGCCAGCACCCGCCCCCAGGAGGTGACGCGGCGTTCCTGCCCGCCGGGGTCGAGGAGCACGAACGCCGGATGCGACACCTCACACACGACGGTGAGGGTGGCGTGGTGGGGGTCGTGGATCATGCCGGCCCCGGTCTCGGGGTCGGTGTACTCGCGCAGGCGGGCCATGTCGCCGGGCAGGGCGAGGGTGCCGGCGGGGCGTGGGGCGACGATCCGCCGCCGGTACAGCAGTTGCCCGCCGGTGGCCCGCCACCCCCACCACGCCACGACCGGGACCCATTCCACGACCGGACGGCCCGCAACGGGAATCCAGGTGAGCGCGGCGGAGAGCGCCCAGACGGGGGCGGTGTAGGCGAGGAGCATCCCGCCGCCGGCGTAGAACGCGCCGACCAGAGTGAGGACGCCGATGCCGAGGGTGATCAGTTGGGTGGTGGACAGGCCGAGGATGATGCCGCGGCGGGAGAGCCGGGAAAATTTCACCGGCACCACCTCGCCGACGCTCCTGCTGGTTTCGCTGCTCACGTCGGCTCACTCCTTCCCGTAGTCGGGGGTCTCGTTGACCGGCCCGCCGGATGGCGGCGGGTTCGGCGCGGACGGTGCCGGCGTCGCCGGCGGCGGGGCCTGCCCGGTTCCGTCGCTGGTGGGTGTGTTCTGGTTCGCGCCGTCGGCGGCGGCTTCGGCCTGCCCGCCGATCTCGGCCCCGGCTTCGGGGCCCGCGGTCGCGGCTTCCTTCACGACCTCCGCCCCCAGCACCACCGCCGCTGCCGGGCCCGCCGCGGCAGCACCACCCGCACCCGCGCCGGCTCCCGCACCTGCGGCAGGGGCAGCGCCTCCGCCGGGCGGTGGTGGAGGCGGCCCGCCACCGGCACCGCCGCTCCCGCCGCCGGAAGGTCCGTCCCCGCCGTCGCCGTCCAGGACCTTCTTCGGCTGCCCGCCCTGCGGCTTGTTGGGCATTGGGACGGGCCGGTTCATGGCCTGTTTGGCGTCTTGCTCGGTGCCCATCTGGTTGTAGATGTCGAACCCGAGGAACGAGATCAGCCGGTACACCATGTAGGGGGCGAACGCGGCGATCGCGAGCATCACGATCCCTGTGATCGGCTCGGTCACCGCCTGCAGGTCGGCCTCGATCGGGGTCGCCATCTGTGTGATCGCGATGAGGAACACCAGCACCAGCACGAGCTTGGACACGATCAGCGCGAGCAGGAACGCCGCCCACTTCCCGACCCATGACCGGGAGATGTCCCACGCGGACCCGGAGAACGCCAGCGGCGCGAGGATCACCACGATCAGGATCAGCGCCTTGCGGATCAACAGGGAGAACCAGACGATCGCGACCGCGGCGATCATCAGCCCGGCCAGGAAGATCGAGATGACCGCGCCGACGCCGGGGGCGCTGATGTTGATCCCGGCCAGGCCGGCGGCAAGCAGGGCGATCTTGTCGCCCATCGTCTCGGTGGTCTCGCCCGAGGCCTGGACGATCCCGATGCACAGCTGGTCGACGATCTCGAGCGCGAGTGTCGTCAACGTGATCACCACGAAGCTGCCGAGGATCGCTTTGCCGGTGCCGAGGGCGGCTCGGGTGAGGGCTCCGGGGTCGCGGCGGATGAGGCCGAGGATGAGCTGGAAGCAGAAGAACAGCAGCGTGACGAACACCGCGATGCCGAACACGAGGTTGTAGACCGACACGTAGCCGTCGCCGGTGAGATCGACCAGGGTGGTCGTATCGAACACGGTCCACATGGTCTCGATCAGCCAGCCGGCCGCCCCGCCGAGGGCTTGGGCGAGCCAGTCGAACGGCGCCGAGATCAGGCTGGCGGCAGCTTCACCGGCGGTGTCGCAGACCGTTGAGATGACGGGGATGTCGCACACGCCCATCACGACCACCTCCCTTCCGAAGGCACGAGAAGATAGACGGTGGTTAGACGGCCTGGCCGACGTTCCAGAAGAAGTTCACCAGCGTCACCGCGGCACCGCAGATCACCGCGGCACCGCAGGAGATCAGCACGCCGAGCTTCCCGCGGCCGGACAGGTGCGGGTTGGAGGAGTTCGAGCCGTACGCCCACACGATCGCCGAGACGATCAGGGCGAGCACGGCCAGGATCAGGCCGACGGTCATCACCGCGCCCACGATCGTGCGCAGCTGTTCGATACCGGGAAGACCGGTGCCATTGGGGTCGATGTCGATCACAGCAAAACTCCTCAAAACGCGGGCGGAAGGATGGTTCTGCCGGCCAGGTGCACACCGATGCCCGTGGGATGTCCGTGGCCGCCGATACGCTGAGGTCGTCGGGATCTAGGCGGTAAGGAGACGGGTTGAGCAACGAGTACAGCGAGGACTACCTCTCACGGCTCCGGGACGCGGTGGAGCGGTTCGAGGCCGCGTTCGAGGCGTGGATGGCGACTCAGGTCGAGTCGAGCCACCTGGAGTCCCGCGGGCTCTTTCCGACGGTGTGGGCCAAGGAAGGACAGGACGCCGATGCTGTTCGTCGCCTTGAACTCGATGTCGCCGAGGCCGCTGGCCTGGCTGCGCGGGCCGTTGCCGTCACCGGGGCCTACATCGCTGTCGCCGGGCTCGGAATGATTGACCCGATCTCGAACTGGTCGTTCATGTCGGCACCGAAAGCACCGCTCGCACCGCGCGATGTCCGCATGACCACGGCGAACGTCAAAGGCCGCCTCGACGCGATGATCATCGACTCGGCCGCCGCCGCCGACTCCGACCTGCCGAAGTTCGCTCCCGCACAGTTCCATCAGGTCGTCTGGGCCGGCGCCGCGGCGCATTGGACGACGCATCAGTACCGCGTCGCCGTGCGTGAAGCCTCAGAAGGGTTGACGATCCACTGGAAGCAGAAACTGGGCCGCAACAACGTCGACGACAGTGTCTTCTGGCAGCAGACGCTCTCACCGGGACAGGCGGAACCGGAGAAGCCGAAGCTTCGCTGGCCCGGTGAGGACGGCGACAAAACGGTTCGAAGCATGCGTGGCGGACTGGAGCCTCTGGCGAAAGCACTCAACGGGCTCGCGACCGGCTTGAACCTCACGGTCCGCAACGTGACCACCCACACGCGGGCCGAACTGAGCGAGCAAGAGGCGATGGAACGCCTCGCCGCCTACAGCTACCTGGCACGCATCCTCGATCAGTGCACCATCGACCGTGGCGACGACTCCGAGCCGGAGTCAGAACCTGCCTAGAGCTGGCCGCCGAGGCTGATGAGCCAGTTCACCCACGCGACGCCCGCGCCAGCGAGGATCGCGGCGCCGAGAGCGATGAGGACGCCGGCGCGGCCTTTCCCGGCGGCGGAGTAGTTGCCGGTGGAGGTGGCGATGGCCCAGATGATCGCGGAGACGATCATCATCAGCACGGCGATGATGAGCACGATCATCAGTGCCGCGCCGATGACCTGTTTCAGGTCGCCGATGCCGCCGAGGCTGCCGAAGTCGGGGAACACGTCCATCAGGCGGCCCCCGTTTTCACGGTGACGTGGAGGTGGTCGTAGTGTCCTCCGGTCACATCACCGGGGTCGTGCATGCCGCCGCCGTTGTAGGGGCGCCAGCCTTCGTCGTTGCGGGCGAGGGACCAGATTTCGCCTTGCCAGATCAGGTACTCGACGCCGAGGAGCTGGGCGTGTTCCTGCATCCAGTCCACGGTCTGCTGCCCCGCGGCCAGCTGTGCGGGGGTCGGGCGCTGCCCGATCGGGTTGCCGAAGGTGATGTCGCAGGCCCGCCCCAACGGGTGCTCCGATGTCGATCCGGGGCGGGGTGAGTAGCAGGCCCAGCCGGTGTCGGGGAACGCGGCGGTGGCCTGCTGGTAGAGGTGGAGGGCGCGGGCGGTGATCTGCCCGTCGCTGGTGGGGTCGTCCACGAGCTGGTCCGGGTTGCTGTCGTCGAACGGGTCCGGCGCGCTACCGGGCGCGACGGTGGTGCAGTCCTCGGGCGGGCCGGTGTCGGCTTCGGGGAGGTCGGCGGCGGCGTGGTCGTTGAGCCACTTCGCCGGGTCGATGGCTTCGTTGGTGGTGCCGCCGGGGCGGACCTCGAAGTGCAGATGCGCGCCGGTGGACATGCCCGAGGAGCCGACGTCGCCGATGTGCTGCCCGGCGGTCACGGTGTCGCCGGGCTGCACGTGGATGCCGTGCTCCCACATGTGCCCGTACGCGGTCGCGACGGTCTGCCCGTCGAGGTGGTGTTCGATGACGATGAGTCCGCCGTAGCCGCCGGAGAACTCGGCGACGGTGACGGTGCCGTCCGCGGCGGCGAGGATCGGGGTGCCGTCCGGGGCGGCGAGATCGAGGCCGGTGTGGAACCCTTCGGGGTCGCCGGTGATCGGGTGCACCCGCGGCCCGAAATCGCTCGTCTTCACCCAGGTGCCCTCCGGCAGCGGGAACACCACCCGCGACGACCCTGTCGGCGCCGATGCGTTGAGCACCGGAACGGCACCGCTGCCGCTGCTGAGGGTGTCGAGGATGGTGGTCGCGACGGGGGCATAGTTGTCGTACCGGTCGGGATAGTCGGACACTTCGACAGCCTGCGCGGCCTCGCCGTGGCCGAGCTGTTCCCAGCCGGGGATGTCGAGCAGTCCCCGCGGGGACGGGTAGTTCGGGCCGTCCGGGCCGCCGAAGAACGCCCGCACCTGGAATTCCGGGTCCATGAGCTCTTCGACGGTGCCCCACCCGGACTGCGGCCGCATCTGGAACAGACCCAGACTGTCGTGATCGCTGCCATCGCCATCGTTTGGGTAGTCGCCGGATTGGGGGTAGGCGCCGGTGTTCGCGAGCTGCTGCAGCGTGGACTCGGTCAGTGCGGCCATGAGCGCGATGTGCAGGCCGTCCCGGTTCACCCCGTCGATCCCGGAGCCGATCTCGATGATCGTCGCGGCATGGGTGAGCTGCTGCTTGTTCAGCGTGAACGTCTCCCCGTCACGGGTGGTCACCGTCAACGAGTCGGGCACATCCCCGACCGTGACCCCACCGTCGACCGTGCAGGAGGTCGTGGCGGCAGGATTCATCAGCAGCCCCACCGCGACGAGGCCGATCGTGGGACCGAGCAGCAGGAGCAGGATCGCCACCACCGCGAGTTTCTTCATCATCAGAGCACCGGCCGGTTACCGCAGGGGGTTGTCCAGCTGCGACAGCCGCAGCACCTGACACCCGGCCGGTCGCTCATCACCCGCAGTCGTGCCCGGCTTTCCGCTCGGGCTCGGGCTGGGTGTGGGCTCGGGTGGGCAGCGGAGGAAGATCGTGAACGCGACCTCGTGGTCACTGGTGACGGGTTCGTTGTTCCAGATGCCGTCGCGGTGCCGGGTGCCGTCGATCGTGTACGCGGTCGTACCGGGGGCGAGCTGCCCCGGTCGCGCCTGCGCGACGGCGTCATCCCAGGCGTCGGGGACGGTCGCGGTGTCGATCGTGAGGTGCTGGGTCGTGCCGTACTCCCGCAGCCGGGTCCACGCGTCTCGGGTCGGCAGATACAGGGCGATGTCCGCGGCGAGGCCAGCTTGTTCTGTCCCGGTCGGGTCGCCGGCATCCAGGAGCACGGTCGTGTAGTCCAGCGGCATAAACCCCGAGCTGGTGTCCCAGGCGAACAGGGCTTCGGCGAACCCGCGCGCGAACTCCTCCGGATCGCTGCTGTGCGGCACCGGCGGAATCCGGGCCGGTGGCGTGCCGCCATCCGGTGGTGCGGTCGCGGCGGCTCCGGGCTCGCCGGGATTCGGAGTCGGGGCGGTGTGGGGGCCGGTGATCAGGCCATAGGTGCCGACCCCGGCCAGCAGCAGGAACACGACGCCGGCGGCGATGACGACGATCAGGCGGCGGCGCGGCGAGGGAGCACGTGAAGTCTTCATACCCGCCAGGTGCGCCCAGCACCCCGAGCAGAAGCGCGGCGGTGGTCAGAGGGCGCGCAGGTGCCGCACCCCGGCCCCGTCATCGGCTGCCCCGTCAGTGGCGGCGTCGGCGTCGGTGGTGTCGGTGTCGGGGGTTTCGAGGGCGGCACGGAGCCGGTCGGCGAACGCGACGCTGCCATCGACGACGGCGAGGAATGCGGTGACCTGTTCCGGGGTGAGCTCTGCGGCGAGGGTGTCGGCGTCGTAGTGGGTCCACCAGGAGTCGAGCTCGTCCCAGATGAGCACGAATCGTCGCGTCGGCCACACCCCCTCAAGAGGTGTGCTCGGCAGGGTTGGGGTCTTCTTCTTGTTCTTCGACTTGGCCTGCTGCGCCCGGGCCAGCGCCGCCCGGGCGAGATCGTCCAGGTGTGCGTCGCGGTCGGCGTGGTGCTGCTCGATCAAGGCGCGGGCGCGCTCGTAAGCCGGCTGCACGGGCCCGCCCTCCTCGATCGCGGCCAACTCAGTGCCGAGTTGCTTGCGCACCGTGTCGGGCAGGGTCTCGTCGGTGGCGTGCTGTTGGAGGTAGCTGATCTTCTCCAAGGTCGTGTGCGAAGCACCGCCCGGGATCATGCCGGCAGCCTGCTGTCGCGACTTGCCGACCGGGCCCGCTGACGGGGGTGCAAAATTTGCACCCCCGTCAGTTCCCGGCTGATTCTCGGTGCTGAATCGGGTCGCTGTCTCACGCTGCTTCGCGTCCTCGGCCAGCAGGGTCTTCAACTCGCGGTAGAGGGTGGCGGCTTCGAGCTGGGTGAGGGGCTTGGCGAGGGTGTGGTCGTCGTGCTCGGCCAGCACATGCTCCAACTGGGTCGAGATCCCGGGCCGCACCCACACGTTGACTGTCCGCCAGCCGAGCTGTTTGATCGCGGCGAGGCGGCGCGCCCCGCAGACCAGCACCCCGGTCGGGGTGACGGTGATCGGCTGGAGCAGGCCGCGTTCGCGGATCGAGGTCACCAGGTCGTCGAGGTCGCCGATCTCGGTGCGGTGCCGGGCGCCGACCTGGATCGAGTCGACGGTGCGTTCCATCTCCACGCTCATGACCACTCACCACACTGCTCATTCCCGCATCCGGGATGGGGCGGCCAGGGCGATGGTGAGCACGAGGTCGTCGTCGCGCAGCAGCAGCTCCAGGGTTTCGCCGATCAGCAGCCGCAGCAGCACGCCCCGGCCCGCGCTCGTGCCCGTGGCGGCGGGGTGCGGGTTGCCGAGCAGCACTTTCAGCAGGCCCGACCAGGACGTTTTCGGCAGGTCGAAGAGGTGGCGGGCGTACGTGTCGCGGCGCAGGTTCTCGAACGTTGTATGCCGCGCCCCCGTCCGGGCCAGCACGCCGCAGACGTGCTCGATGCTCTGCCGCGCCACCGGCTCGGCCCAGCCGAGGAGAACGAACAGCCGAACCGTCTCATCGACCGCGGTGGTCGCCGACGTCGACGCGGCCGGCACCTCGACCGCACCGGTGTGGTCGAGGTCGGGTTCGGTGGCGGGGATCTGGAACGCTGGGTGGTAGTCGGTGAGCGGGTTCTCCCGGTCGGAGAATCGTTCGGCGTCGTGGAAGACCGACACGTGCGGGCGCCGGGCTTGGTGCACTGAGCAGAGCAGGCCCTGGGCGCGGTCTTCGGCGATGCAGGTGATCTGCACTGCCCGCGTCACCACCGCCCACGGATCGCTCGCCCGCCGCGCGGACGGGGTGCGCATCACATCGAACGCGGCCGATGCCGCCTCCCACGGGTCCAGATGATGCTTGCGGGCCAGGGCGGCGTACTTGTCGGCGGCGTACCGCATCAGCTCCTGCGCGATCGGATCGGCCGACCACGCGCCGGGGCCGGCGGCGTGGAGCCGGTTCAGCAGGGCGCGCAGCCCGGCGCTGGTTGTGAAATCCTCCGCAGTCCGGGTCTCGGACGTCGGCTCAGTTGGCTGTGCCGGTGCCATCGAGTGCGGGTGCGGATCGTTGGTGTTCTGGGTGGATGTCATGGTGAGGGCACCTCCTGCACAGCAGGTGCGCACCTCGTCCCACGACATCGGGGCCGTGATGGTGGACATGCTCATGCACCGCCATCAGCTCATCCCGACCGCATCGCGCTCGGCCCCCGACCGCCCGGCCGGGCCGCGCCCGAACGCCGTCACCGGCGGCAGCCGCCGCGCCCGCTCACCCAACCGCGACGCCCCAGCACGGAGGCCGCTACGGGCTTGCTCGGCCAGGTGTGCCTGGAAGTCGATCGCGGACCGGGCCACCCGTCCCGTCCCGCGTGCCAGCAGATCGGACGGGCGCACCCAATCCACACCCCGAGCTCGCGCCGCCATGCCGCCCTCGGCCAGCGCTTCGGCGTCATCGGTGCGGTGGATGTCGGCGGCCTGGACTGCTTCCGGCACCACACGCTCGCCCGCATTCGTGCGTGCGTCCGGTACCTCTGCGGCCGCCGCTTCGGCGTGACCGTCCGGCACGGGGTTCTGGTGGTGGCTGTGGTCGGTGTTCATGATGGTGTTCCTTCCGTGAGCGCTCCGGCCGGGTTGGCCGCAGACGTAGAGGAGACCGCCGCTGGGAGAGGGTCACCCTCCGGTGGCGGTGTCGTCGTGGTGTCGGGCAGGCGTGCGAACCAGCGCCCGACCGTGGAGGCGTGCACACCGATGTCGGCGGCGATCTTCTTGTTCGACCACCCGGCATCTCGCAACGCCAGAGCACGCTCTCGCCGCCCCAGCCGAGGAAGTGACGACCCAGAGCTGTCCGGCTTCTCGAGCGGGTCCGGCACGTTCGGCAGGTCGATGTGAACCGTCCGCACAGCCGCGGCATCCCTCGATGGGACGGCTGCATCCGGGACCTCCGGACTCGGGGTCTCGTCAGTGGTCAGGTCGGTAGCGCTCGACAGGCCTGGCGGTGATGTCGCTGCTGCGTGGAAGGCCGATGACTCCGGAAGCTCTGCCGCGATCTCCCAGCGCATCGAGGTCGCGGGTGCAGGGGCTGTGGAGCGGATCAAGACGACGGTGAGGTGGGTGGAGGCAAGCAGCACCAGCGGCGGCACCGCGGCGACAATGCCCGCGAGGATGCCGGGCACGGTCGCATCCGCGGCGACCAGAGCGTGCGCGGCGTTCGCCGTCACCGACACCAAGGCGCCGGCGATCAGCAGCGCCCACGGATACCACGCCGCCCGGTGCCGGTCGAGAGCGACGACCGCGACCGTGGCGACGACGATCAGCCCATCGACAAGCAGCGGCCACACCCACGCCTGCTCGGCCGTGATCCCGGAGCGGGCAGCGAGATCGGCCAACGCGATGAAGGACAGCCAGAACGCGCCGGCCGCGATCCCGATCGTGCCGGTCGCCGCCGAGACGACCGCCCACCCCCACCGCGCCTGGCCGACCATCACAACCCCCGCACCCGAACCCGCGACGCCGCCGCCTCCGGCGCTGTGAACCGCGACGGCGAGGATGCGGCCGACGTTGGGCTGCCTCGGGAACCACCGTGAACGGTCCGATAGGCGGAGCGGATCGTGGTGACCGCTTCGCGTTCGCTCAACCCGGCATGCCCGGCAGCTGCGGTGAGCACGTCGAGCGCATCGGACGGGGCGACCTGGTGCTCGGCGAGCTTGCACGCCGCCCAGAACAGGCCGTGGTTGCGTTCGCCCTCCTGCCGCCGGGACATCCACGCCGCCAACCGCGACACCTCCAACGGCCGATCCGCTCTCGTGTGTGCCGGACGTGCGACAGGTGCCGGTCTCGGGTCGAGAAACTCCCGCAACCCGACGGCATCCACCGGGCTACCCCGGCCGGTCGCGAAGGTCTCCACGACATACGGCACGGGGTGGCCGTCGATGATGCGGCGGGAGGGTGGGGCGATGATGTAGCCGCCGTCGCCGCGGAAGTCGATCCCCGCCCGGGCCGCCTGCCACGACCGCTGCCCCCCACCATCAGAGGCTGGGTAGTAGGCGTGCATGCCGCCCGACGGCGACCTCGCCAGCACCTCCCAGCCGTCCACGAGGCCGGCGCGGTCGGCGCGAGCGAACTGCTCGTACCCGTTGACGGGGCCGTGCACATCGACATCGACCACCACGACCCCGGAGACAGCACCGGTCGGGATGCCGATGTTCGCCGCCGGCGCCCGCGACCACCACGCCTCGACCTGCGCGAGATCAGTGGTGGCGTCACGGAATCCGCGTCCGTCACGGATTAGCGGACGCTTCCCGCCTGGCGCGCATGGGAACACCGACACCCCCGCCGCTGCGAACGCTCGCGCCGCCTCCGGAAGCGGCCAGGTCTCGTTCATCCGCAAGAGCACGGTCGTGAACGCCGTCGGGCCGGTCATCACAACCCCCGCCCGACCGGCACTCGCTCGGAGTCACGCTCGGTCTGAGGCGACGGAGAGACCCGCGCCGGTGCTTTCGCCTTGGCGGCGTCCATCGTCGGTGGGTTCTTCTGCAGGCCGGGTGGAGTGCCGTCGCCCACCTGGATCGTGTCGAGCTGGTCGAGAATCCCGGCGGCGGTCTTGCGGACCCGTTCGCCGGTGGCCTGCACGATCTCGACCGGTTCTTTCCCGTCGACGCGAGTCGCCCAGCTCGACACGTACGGGATCGTGTACTCGCTGGTGTCCATTCCGTGCGCAGCACCGACCATCAGCGCGACCGATTCGGCCTCGACCTCACCGATCCCACGATGGGCCCGCGCATCCTCGGCATCCGGGTCGTGCATCAGCACATGCGCGAGCTCGTGCGCGAGGGTCTTCACCCGCGCGGCGGGGTCCATGTTCTCCCGCACGGCGACCTGCTTCGCGTCGAAGTCGGTCATGCCGTTCGCGCCGTGGATCATGCCCTCATGCGGCACCACCAGCAGCTCGAACCCCGTCGCCCGCACCTGCGACGCCAACCCCTCCCACAACCCCGCCGGAGCCTCGCCCTCCAAGAGGGTCGGCGAGGGAGGTTCCGGGATCGGATCACCACTGGTCTGCGAGGCGTCCCACACGTAGGCGGGACGGACCCCGACCATGCGGGTGCGCACGACCTCGCCCGGTTTCGGTTTCTCGCCCCGGTTCAGGCGCCGCCACGACTCCGGGTCCGCCGGCTGCGATGAGGCGAACCGGCCCGTGACCGGGGCAAGGATCTGATACCCGCCCTGGCCCTTCTCGACCTGACGGCCGAGCTGCTGCCACTGCTTGTAGCCAGCGACATATGACGGGAACGGCTCCGGTACCCGCCCCTCGGCGAACGCAGCGGCGTGCTGCACCCAGATCAGCAGCGTGTTGTTGAACGACCGCGACCGGAACCGGGCCGCGAACCGGAGCGCCGCCGCCCAATCGTCACCCGTGACCAGCTGCTCGACCGCACCGGTCAGACGGGCGTGCAGCTCGTCGAGCTTCGCCTCCCGAGCCTGTCGGGCTTCCTCCCTCGTCGCCATGATCCGGCCTCCTCCCGGCGGGACCGGCCACCACGATGGCGGTCGATCCTGCACCTGCGAGGTGCGCCAGGAGAACCCGGAGTGTCGAGACGGTCAGCGAACAAAACGGTCAGTAGGTTGGCCATCAGGAACATCGTGTGCGCCTGACGTAGAACAACCGGATAGCAGCCCCGCCGAGTCCGCGGGCGAAGCCCCCGATGATGACGTCTTTTACGCGGGCCCAGATGTCCCGTTTACGGGCACCCGCTGCATCTGCCGGTACCGGGCCGGAGTGATCCCCGCATGCTCTCGAAACGCCTCCGTCGCACGGTTCCGGGAGCGCCACCCGACCTGGCGACCGGCCTCCGCGATCGATACCTCAGGCTCGCGTAGTTGGCGGCTCATCTCCTGCACGCGCAGCATCGTCAGATACGCCAACGGGGTCTTTCCGAACGCTTCCACGAACACCCGGCTGAGTTGCTTGGACGACAGATGCACTGTGCCGGCCAGTTCCGCCAGGTTCCAGTCATGCGCGACATCGCCGCGCAACAGTGCCTCGACCTGACGAGCCTCGGCCCGTAACGGTGCGAACCGGCGATTCCGCGGCAACGTCGGCCGGACCTGGGCACGCGGGTTCGGTGCGATCCGATGAGGCGACACCTCGATGAACGGCGACACCTGGTCGATGATCGAGAACCACAACGCCTGCGCCCGGTGGAACCGATCCCGGGCGATCCCATCCGTGGTGAGGGCGACCAGCTCGTCCACCCATGGCAAGAGCATCCCGGCGCGGTCGTCACCGAGTCGAAGTATCTGAGCTGGTTCGGTGTAGATCGTGTCGGCCAGGGCTTGCGTGTCGAGCCGGTCGCACAGCAGATCGGCGTGCTGCCAGAACAGTTGGTCGAGCACGTAGTCGGCGTCGGCGTAGATCGTGGAGACCGTGACGTGCCCTTCGGGCTCCGATCCGCAGAGCACGTTCGCGGCCAGTAGGACCACGTCGCCAACGTTGATCGGGCGTTCGCCGAACTCGCTGAACAGGATCGCCGACCCGTCACGCACGACGATGAGTTTCACGCAGTCGTACGCGACGGGTCCGACGGGCCGGTGGATGGTGCGGGTGTTGGCGTGGACCGGCACGAATCTCCTGCCGGCGGGCCGCACTCGTTCGGATTGCCTCATGCTGTGCCAGTGCCGGGACTGGACGAAGTGTCGTGGCGCCTATCCACGCGTCGCAGCGAGTTTCACTCGGTCAGTGATCTGTGTCACTGTCCAGAGCGCGACCGCGAGCAACGCGAACACAGCGCTCGCAAGCAGCGGCCCGCGTACGCCCATCGACTCGACGGCGAGACCGCCTGCGACCGGGCCGATCACCGCTCCCACGTTCAGCGCAGCGGTGGCGAACGACCCGCCCATCGTGGGAGCCTCACGCGCCGATGCGACGACACGAGTGATCGCCGTGCTCCCGAGCGCGAACGACACCGCACCCTGCACCAGCGCCAGCACCCACACCCCGACCGGATGCCCGACAGTCAGCACGAACAGCACCCACCCGGCCACCAACATGGGGCCGCTGATGCTGATCACTCGTGTCCAGTGCGCATCGGCGTACTTGCCCGCGAGCATGACGCCTCCGAAGGCGCCGATGCCGAACAGCGCCAGCAGCAGAGGGATCTGCGTCTCGGTGAGCGCAGCCGGGCCGGAGGCGATCACAGCGAGATAGGTGAACGAGCAGAACGTGGCCGCGTTGACCAGAACCGCCAGGCCCACGGCCAGTTGGACGGGCCTGGTCCGCAGCGTGCGCAGCTCTCGCACGAGCGACTGGTCGTGAGATGCCGGAGCAGACTCGCCGGGCCGTGTCGGGGTGGCGATGACTACGGCGATCAGCGCGGGCAGGCAGACCACGGCGATGACGCCGAGCGTGGCCCGCCACCCCAGTGCCGCCCCGATGAACGCCCCGGCCGGAACCCCGGCGATCAGCGCCACGGTCGTTCCGGCGAGGATGACCGACAGGGCGCGTGCCTGACGATCGGCAGCGACGATGCGCGAGACCGTGGACAGCGTCACGGCGAGGAACCCGGCGTTGGCCAGCGCCGCGAGAATCCGTGTCGCGAAGAGCACGCCGAAATCGTCGGTCAGCGCTCCGACGATGTGCACCACGATGAAGACCGCGAGAAAGCCCGTGAGCGTCCACCGAGGTGAGAGCCTGCGGCTGATCGCTGCCATCGTGGGGGCTCCCACGATCATGCCGATCGCGAACGCGGAGGTCAGCAGACCGGCTTGTCCGAGCGGAACGCCCAGGTCATGGGAGATGCCGGGAAGCAGACCGGCGACAACGAATTCAGATGTTCCCTGGGCGAACACCGCCAGGGCGAGGAGATACAGGAGAGCAGGCATGAGTCAGCCTTCCGAAAGACAAGAGGTAGTGGACAGTGCGTGACGGCACTACCGGTGCTTCGGATGCGCGAGGACTCAGCGTGGCTGCTCTCAGCAGGAGCGCGGCTACAACTGCGAGGCGGATCGAGCATCTGGGCTACCGGCGCACCGGCAGCCCTACCGTGTCTGACTCAGGAAAACTCACTTCTCCAGCCTAACACGAAGCGGTAGGGCCACGTCGCCTCTCAGACTCCACGTTGCGGGGCCCGGATCGCCCGGGTTGCGGGAGGATTGCGGGGTTGCGTTCATCATCGGTTGCTCCTTGCATCTTCCGACGTATCGCGCTTACCGAGCGCAGGCCGCGCTCGTTCTCGATCACGAGCTGCCGGGGTTGCAGCGCGTCGATGGCTTCGGCTAGACGCGACCGGAACGAGGACCGGGTGCGAGGCACGCCTGCTTGCCGACGGTCGAGACGTCCTCGCATGGGAACCCTCCGCACAGCACATCGACCGGCGTCACCTGGTTCCAGTTGACAGTGGTGATGTCGCCGAGGTTCGGGGTGCGAGGCCAGTGATGGGCGAATACGCGAGCGACGGGCTCGTTGAGTTCAGAGAACCAGACGGTCTCGCCGCCGGTGGCGTGTTCGACGGCGAGGTCGAGGCCCCCGCATCCGCTGAACAGCGATCCGATCCGGATCGGACGGGGATCGAGTGGCGGCGTTGAGGCTGGCATGACGGCTCCGGCAGGTCGGTGAACCCGACCCAGAAGCCCTGTGCTGAGCCCTGTGTCGGCTGATCACCTGCCAGGTGCACGACCATCACGAACCAGCCAGCCAGGCCTCTGCCGATGTACTCGCCGCGCCGCCGTTCGAACCGAAGAGCCAGGCCGTCATCTGCCCCGTGCTTCGGAGATCTCCGAACCCCGTCACGAGTTGCCACACGTCTTTCAAGCGAGGCCCGCCGCGTCAACCTAAGTTGACAGTGCTGGATTCGATAGCGTCGAGATGCGAGATGCCGACGGCTCACCTCGTCGCTATGACGGTCTCGATGCGGGTGATGTCGGCCGGCGACGGCTACCAGTACCTCCTGCGCACTGTCGCCGCGGGTGATGGTGATCGTGATCTCTCGACGCCGTTGACGAGGTATTACACGGAGGAGGGAACACCTCCCGGTTTCTGGATGGGGTCGGGTCTGCCGTTCCTTGGTGGCGGGGAGCTCGCCGCCGGTGGCCAGGTCTCCGAGGCGCAGCTCCAGCTCTTGGTCGGGATGGGCCGCGACCCGATCACGGGCGAGGCGTTGGGAGAGGCATATCGGCAGTACGCGAGCGTGCAGGAGCGCGTCGACAAGCGCGTCGCGGATCTCGATCCGGAGCTCGGGCCGGTCTCTCGTGCCGAGCAGGTCGCGGCGATCGAGGCGGAGGAGGCCGAGCGCGGCACCCGCCGTGCGGTCGCCGGCTACGATCTGACGTTCTCAGTACCGAAGTCGCTGTCCGCGCTGTGGGGGGTTGCGGACGCGGGCACGCAATCGCTGATTGCGGACGCGCATCATCAGGCGGTTGCCGAGGTGATCGCGTTCCTCGAACGCGAGGTCGCGACCACGCGCGTCGGCGCGGCAGGCCCCGAGGGGGCGGTCGCCCACGTCGATGTCGCCGGCGTCTTGGCGACCGCGTTCGACCACTACGACTCGCGCAGCTCCGATCCCCAGTTGCATACGCACGTCGTGGTGAGCAACAAGGTCCTGACCGTGCAGGATCAGAAGTGGCGCACGCTCGCCGGGCGGCCCGTGCACGCCTCGATCGTCGCCCTGTCTGAGTTGTACAACGCGACGTTGGCCGACCGGATCACGGGCACGTTCGGCATCGAGTGGGAAGCGCGGGAGCGGGGCCGGGATCGGAACCCGGCGTGGGAGCTCGCGCCGGTGCCGGAGGAGCTGGTGACGGAGTTCTCCTCTCGTACCCGGCAGATCGAGGAGGAGAAGACCCGGCTGATCGACGCCTACGTCCACAGGCACGGCCGCCAGCCGTCCTCGAAGACAGTCTTGAAGCTCCGAGCGCAGGCGACGCTCGCGACCCGGCCGGCGAAGCAGGTGCACTCCCTCGCGGACCTCACCGCCGACTGGCGTACCCGCGCCACCGGACTGCTGGGCGAGGATGCGACCGGCTGGGCACGCACCGTCTCAACGCACGCGGAGCAGGCGGCGCTGTTGCGGGCCGATGACGTGCCGCTGGACACGATCGCCGACCTCGGCCGCTCCGTGGTCGAGGTGGTGGGTGAGAAGCGGTCGACGTGGCGGCGCTGGAACCTGCACGCCGAAGCGAGCCGCCAGCTCATGGGCATCAGGTTCGCGACCGCGGAGGATCGCGAGGCGATCACGGGGATGGTCACCGATGTCGCCGAACAAGCGTCGCTGCGGCTGACGCCCCCGGAGCTGGCGTCGAGCCCGTTGTTGTTCCGCCGCCCGGATGGGTCGAGCCGCTTCCGCCACACCGGGGCGATCCTGTATTCGACCGAGGAGCTGCTGGCCGCCGAAGACCGCCTCCTCGACCGCTCCCACACCATGACCGGGCCGACGATCGAGCTTGCAACCGTGGAGAAGATCGCCGGCAAGCCCGACGCTGAAGGGCGCCGGCTCGGACCGGATCAGGCCGAGGCGCTCACACGGATCGCCGTCTCCGGCCGGGTCGTGGATGTCCTGGTCGGGCCCGCCGGTGCGGGCAAGACCACGGCGATGAGCGCCTTGAAGCGGGCGTGGGAGAAGGAACACGGTTCCGGCTCGGTGGTCGGCCTCGCCCCGTCGGAGACGGCCGCGCAGGTCCTCGGCGAGGAGCTCGGCATCGCCACCGACAACACCGCCCGCTGGTGGCAGCTGCATCTTCATCAGGGTCGCACCTTCGAGCAGGGACAGCTCGTGATCCTCGACGAGGCATCGCTGGCCGGCACCGGCTCCCTCGACCGCATCACCACCGTGGCAGAAGAAGCCGGCGCGAAAGTCCTCCTGGTCGGTGACTGGTCGCAGCTCCAAGCCGTCGACGCGGGCGGGGCGTTCGGGATGCTCGTGCACGACCGCGACGACGCCCCCGAGCTCACCGATGTACATCGCTTCTCGGCGTCGTGGGAGAAGGCGAACTCTCTGAACCTGCACCACGGCCGCTCGAGCGCGATCGACGCCCTCATCGAGCACGGCCGGGTCCGCGGAGGACAGCAGGAGACGATGGTCGATGCCGCCTACGCCGCCTGGCGCCACGACTCCCAGAAGGGGAGGGCGTCGATCCTGGTCGCGGAGACGCGGGAGACGGTGACCCAGCTCAACGAGCGTGCCCGCGCCGACCTCATCCTCGACGGCACCATCACCCCCGGACGTGAGGCCTTCCTGCATGACGGCACGAGCGCATCGAAGGGCGATCTGGTCATCACGCGCGAGAACAACCGACATCTGCGCTCGAAGAACGGCAGAGCATGGGTGCGCAACGGCGACCGGTGGACGGTCACGGCCGTGGGCGAGGACGGGTCGATCACCGTCCGCCCCGACGGGCGACGATTCGGCGGGTCGATGGTGCTCCCGGCCCCGTATGTGGCCGAGCAGGTCGAGCTCGGGTAGCCGAGGTTCTGTAAACGCACCTACCTCTCACACGAGTAGGAAGGCGGGGCCGAGAAATGGGCCACAACGAGCAGAAACCGAGCACAAAGCCGTTGCGTGCAGTGGTGTACGTCAGGATCAGTGACGACCCCGAGGGCACCGAGCGCGGCGTGGATCGGCAGGAGGCCGATTGCCGCGCCTACGCCGCCGCCCACGGGTGGGAAGTCGCGGCGGTGTTCCGTGAGAATGACACATCGGCGTTCAAGCAGCGCACGATCACGCTCCCGTCGGGTGAGCGGGTGCGGCGGGTTGTTCGTCCGCAGTTCCGCGCCATGCTGAAACACCTCGTGGACGGTCAGGCGCAGGTGATGATCGCGTACGACCTTGATCGGGCGGTGCGCGACCCCAGAGATTTGGAAGACCTCATCGACGCGAAGGTGCTCGGAGGGTTCACCGTCCGCTCTGTCACCGGCTCGCTCAGGTTGGATACGGATTCTGATGTGGCGATGGCCAGGGTGCTGGTCGCGATGGCGAACAAGTCGTCGGCTGACACCGCCCGCCGTGTCGCACGGGCAGCGAAGCAGCAGGCTATCGAGGGGGCCTGGCACGGCGGTAGGGTGCCATTCGGGTACCGGGCAGAGGCAGGCGCGCTTCTGATTGATCCGGTGACCGGGCCATTGGTGGTCGAGATGTACCAACGAGTGCTCGCCGGTGACTCCCTGTACCGCATACGCAAGGACTGGAACCAGCGCGGCATCCTCACCACCCACGGATGCGCCTGGTCGGATCGCACGCTCAAGATGGTGCTCTACAACCCCTCCAACAAGGGAGTGCGCGAGTACCGGCCCGTCATGCCGGACGGAAGCCGCGCGCGAACCTCGAAGATGCAGGTGAAAGCGGCGTGGCCCGCGCTTGTGGACGAGGACACCTGGCAGCAAGTCTCCGATGTCCTCGACGCGCGGAAGAAGGCCCGAAACTTCCACCAACCCGGCAGCGGTGCCGCGGTGCGGATGTATCCGTTCTCGGGGCTCATCCGCTGCTCACTGTGCGGCACAGCGATGATTCACCGGGGTGGCGTATACCAGTGCTTACAGCCAACCCCAGGAGGGTGCACCCGTTCGATTCGCTCCGCCGAAATCGCCAAGCTTGTCGAAGAAGCAGTGCTCGCGACGTTCGAGCAGATCACCCTCCACCCCCCGAAACAGCGAACCTCCGGGAGCGACCTTGCGGCACGGATCGGGCTCGCAGCGACGCTCGACCAGGATCGGGAGCGTCTGGGACGGCTCGATGATGACTACTACGACGGTCTGATCGACAAAGCCATGTGGGTGCGGCAACGCGCGAGGATCGCGGAGCGCATCGAGGCGACCCGGCGCGAGCATGCGGCGACGCTGCCCGAGCAGCACGCGGGGCTCAACATCGACATGACCACGGTCGCGGCTGAGTGGGAGGGGCGTACCCCGATGTGGCAGTACCAGGCGGCGAGCCTGATCCTGCAATCAGTGCTCGTGCATGCGCACCCAGCGGACATGATGACCGCCGTGCCCAAGCGCCGCAACGAGAGCACCGAGGCGTTCCATGTGCGCCGCGATGCGCACCGTGCGGCAGTGCTCGCACGCCGGGTCGAGTTCGTCTGGCGCGCATAGATCGGATCGCGCGTGACCGGCCCCGCAGCTCTGAGTCGTTCAGGGTGCGGGGCCGTCGCGTTTCTCCGCGACGGACGCGCGCATGGAGCGCGGGGCGGTGCAGAGTCCGCGCAGTTTGGCCAATACCGCAGGATCGTTCACGGCGGTAGCGAGGCCCTGTGCGTGCCGCGAAGCAGCGGCGAGTCGCGCGCCGAGCGTGGCGTCAGGTGATGGTGTGGGGGCGGTGGACGTAGCAGCGGGGGTTTCGGTGTAGGTGCTCATACCGTTAGGTGCGGAGTCCCACCCCCAAATCAAGGCGCGGCGCGCTCGGCGGGGTTCGCGGCGTAGATCATCTTCAACAGTGCCTCATCGTCGCGCAGACTGTCCAGCGTTTCGCCGTTCAGTAATCGCAGCAGCACACCATCACCCATCGGAGTGCCCGCATGCTTCGGGTCAGGGTGCCCGAGCACGATCCGCAACAGCGCAGACCACGAGCGGGGCGGTATGCCGAGCAGTATCGGGATCGCGTGGTCACGGCGCAGTACCTCAACGCCGCGCTGCCGAGAAGACAGATCGGCAAGCCGGTAGGCCACATGTTCGACGCACTCGGCAACGAGCGCAGCATCCCAGCCCGCAGACTCTAATAGCGTGACCGTGGCAGAGAGCATCGCGGCCACCCGCGCCTCGTGCTCGCTCTCGTCCGCGTCGCCGTCATCATGGTGCGTGAACGCCGGATGGTAGTCAGCCAAGCGCTCACGCTCGGCAAACCGCACAGCATCGTGAAACCCGGCGATCCGAGCGGTGTGACGCACCTTGCTGGCAGAGGTCAGCATCCCAGCGGCACGAGTCTCCGCGTGACAGGTGATCTGCACAGCACGCGTCACCACCGCCCACGGGTTGACAGCGTTCCTGGTCGAGGGCGCGAGCATCACCTCGAACGCGGCGGACGCCACCGCCCAAGCATCCAAGCCATGCTTACGTGCAAGTGGTCGGTACTTGATCGCCGTATAGCGCATGAGGTCGGCGGCTTCAGGCTCACCCCGCCATGCGCCCGGCCCGGCGTCGTGTAACCGGATGAGGAGGGAACGTAGAACTTCTGGGCTCTCGAAGCTGCTGCTGGTCGAGCCAGTCGTTCCCGCAGCATCGTTGGTAGCGGGTGAGGTGTGTTCGTCCACGGTGACGCCTCCCACAAGGGAGGTGCGGCACCGGAACCCAAATCAAGACAGGCGTTAGTGCGCCAGCTACGCCTGCCGTTCGTCAGCAGAAGTACTGTCCTGTCACCCCTCGAGTCGGGTATGCGATCCAGCAATCGGGCGGAACCGTCTGCGGACGACAGGCCCGCAGTGGTTCCGCCCGATTGCTGATCCGATGGGCTATTCGGCTTGTCGTGCTGCCTGTGGGAGCCGCGCGAGGGCTGCCCCGCCGATCACAGCGAGCATGGCGGCGGTGATGACCATCGCGCTGGTGAAGCCCCACTGTCCGGTGCTGATGCCGGTGAGGAGTGGGCCGCCCGCGAGTCCTGCGGCGTAGGCGAGGTTGTAGAGCGCGAATGAGCCGCCGAGCGTCGGTGGCGTGGACTTGTATCCCTGTTCGCTGATGAGCGTGGTGGCCGGGGCCAGCAGCAGTGCCGAGGACGCTCCGAGGAGGATCATGCCGATGCAGGTCTGCCACAATTCGGTGGCGAACCCGGTCACCACGAGTGCGGCGGTGACCGCGACGACCCCCGCACCGACGAGCAGCCTGGGTGATGCGGTGGACACCAGGCGACCGACGATGGGGTTCGCGATGATCGAGGCGAGCGCAGCGAGCCCGAACAGCAACCCGATCGTCAGCGAACTTGCCCCCAAATGGACCGGGAGCACCGGCTCGATGCCAGAGAGCACTGCCGCGCCGACCGCGACGGCGAGAACGATAGAGAATGACCCCGGCACTTTGAGTACCGCGAGCGGCCCCGCCGTGTCATCGGTGACGCGGGGCGAGTCCTTCACGAGCACGATCCGCAACACTCCATCGGCCAGTGCGACCGCGGCAGCGAACAGAAACGGAGATGCGGTGCCGAAGTGCTCGACCAGAAACCCGGCCAACGGCGGACCGATCAGCACACCGAGGGTAATGGTGGACAGTGCGATACCCATCGACTGGCCGCGCTTTTCCATCGGGGTGGTGGCCGCGATCAGCGAGAGGGCTGCGACCCACGACATGCCACCCGCGATGCCTTGGGCGAGGCGGGCGACGAGTAGCAGCCAGTACGGGCCGCCGGTGGCGAACAGCAGCGTCGCCGCCGCAAGCCCCACCAGGCCGATCAGCAGCGGTGTGCGGGGGCCGTACCGGTCCACGATGCGCCCGGCGAACAGCGTTGCGATGATCATCGCCGCTGCGTACGAGGAGAACAGGATCCCGGTTGCCTCCGGCCCCACTTCAACGACGGAGGGCAGGAGCGGGAGAACTGGGACGGCGAGGCCGTGCACGAGCATGTCGGTGAACAGCGCGGCGGACGATACGACCAGCGCGCGCGTGGGAGTGGTGCCCCCGGCAGGGGCGGTGTGTGGAGTTGTCATGGAAATGAGTGGTCTTTCTAGGAGATCAACCCCCGAACCAGCGCGGCGACCGCGCTTTCAAGGTGTGGGGATTGTGGAAGGTCTTGTGGGCGGGTCACCGCGGTCACGGTGAGCCCCTGAAGCAGGACGAGCGCCAAGCCCGCGATCTGCGCGGGAGGCAGGGCGGTCGTCACGGAAGTGTCGGCAGCGATCAGCTCGCTCAGGCGGGCGTGCCAGACATCCAGACCGGCCCCCTTCTCCGAAGCGTCATCGAACGCCTGCGGTGCGACCAGCACCGTCGAAGACGCCAGCGCCCTGAACAACGGATCAGCACTCAATAGGCGCACGTACTCCGACAGCAGGCGGACCAGCCCGGTGGCTGCGTCCGGGGTCACCTCGGACGGGAACAGTCGGTCGGCATACTCACCCCAGCCCCATGCGAGGGCATCGCGCAGGAGCGTGGCCTTGTCTCGGAAGTGATGATGCAACGCACCGCGGGTCACTCCCGCCTGTTCTGAGATCGCCTCGAACGTTGCCCCCCGCCACCCCTTCTCCTCGAAGGCCATCAACGCCGCCTCACACAGCGACAGACGCGTATGCTCCGCGTCCTCAACCGAACGTCTCATACATACAGGCTAACACGTACGTAAATGACCGCCACAACCTTCTCCCGCCAACAAGCAGTGATGCACGTATGCCACCGTTGGTGGGGCGTGCGCACCTCTCTCATGAGACGACTCATGAGGGAGGCCGAGATGAAGGGCGGGGTGATCCTGTTCCGCGGCAGCGGAGCTGCCGCTCGCCGCTATGTCGAGGCTGACCGCTCCCGCGCGGACGAGTATTACCTCGGCGCGGACGACGCCGTAGCCGAGTACGCGGTGCTCGACGAGCGCGGCGAGGTCACCGCTACCCGTTCTCTGACTGCCGATGAGTATGAGGGGTGGGTGGACTGGATCAACCCCGACGCCGGTGAGTCGATGGGCACCCCGCGCGCGGCCACCGAGGGCACGAAGGGGTCGCCATTGTTCGCCGAAATGACGATCAACGCGCCCAAGTCCCTGTCGGTCGCCGCCGCGCTGCATCCCGACGTCTCCGAAACCCTCAATGCGGCTCAGCAGGACGCCTTGGCAGAGATACGCCGCTGGTTGGGTCAACACTCCGTCACCAGGGTCGGGCCTCGTGACGCGCGGGAGGTTGTACCTATCAAGCACATGCAGGTCGTCGGCATCCGGCACAAGACATCGCGGGCGGGTGACCCGCACCGGCATATTCATATGCAGATCGGTACTCGGGTGTGGGCGGCTGGGAAGTGGAGGGCGCTCGATACGGCGGCGTTGTTCAAGCAGCAGGGTGCGATCCGCGCCCTCGGCACAGCGGTCATCGCCGCACACCCACAGCTCGCTCAGACCCTCGCAGACCACGGCCTGACCCTCGATCCCTTCTCCGGTGATGTGACGGAGTTACAGCCGTTCAACGGTGTCATGTCAAAGCGATCAGCGCAGATCAGACGCAACCTTGACCGGCTCGCAGCCGAATGGGAAACCGACCACCCCGGGGAGGTACTGGGCCCGGTGATGACGGCCAGATTGCAGGGCATCGCCTGGACACACCAGCGGCCAGGGAAGAAGCCCGCCGATCTGAAGAACGAGCAGTGGTGGGTGCAGGAACTCGCCGATGCCGGATACGACCCCGCTGCACCTCGACCCATCACCGTGCAGCACCCGGTGCAGGTGGATGATCTTGCCGTGCAGGAGGTTGCATCGCGGGCGCTGGATCGCTGCGCCGCCGCATCATCAACATGGACGACACACACAGTGCAGGAGCACGTCACCCGCATCACCACCGAACACGGCGTGCAAGCAACCCCCGCCGAACTGCGCGAGTTCATCACGATGGCGACCGAGCTTGCGGTCTCGGATTGCTTCTCGATCCTCCCGCCGGAGGCCGCAACGCCGGGGCACGTCGCGCACCTGACCAGCCTCACCGTGGTCGCCGCCGAAACCGCACTCCGCGACCAGCTCACCGCCGCGACACCGGATCGGGAGCCGGAGCATCCCGACGTGACCGA
Organism: Kocuria sp. HMSC066H03; assembly: GCF_001812045.1. Classification (NCBI taxonomy): domain Bacteria; kingdom Bacillati; phylum Actinomycetota; class Actinomycetes; order Micrococcales; family Micrococcaceae; genus Kocuria; species Kocuria sp. HMSC066H03. The sequence continues at coordinate 458,016 of NZ_KV807509.1, read as the reverse complement.
AGCCGCGCGAACGGCTGGACTCGATGAAGGACAGACCCTCGCGGCTGCGGCGGTTGCCTCGACCGCCCCTTTGGTGATCGTGGAGGGTGCGGCGGGGAGTGGGAAGACGACGATGTTGCGCACCGCGATCACCATCGCCGCCGAGCATGGCCGGGCGTCGCGGGTGGTTGCACCGACGCTGCGCGCAGCGCAGGTCGCGCATGAAGAACTCAGCGTCCCCGCCACGAGCGTTGCGGCGCTCGTGCACGCGCACGGATGGCGATGGAACTCCGATGGCGTATGGACACGCCTCACGCCCGGCGACGTTGACCCCGACACCGGGCGAACCTTCACCGGCTCGCCAAGGGATGCGCTGCTGTCGCGGGGTGAACGGGTGATTGTGGACGAGGCTGGGATGCTCGACCAAGACACCGCCCACGCCCTCCTCACTGTGACCGCCGAGGCAGGCGCAACTATCGCGCTCGTCGGCGACCGCGCCCAGTTGCCCGCCGTCGGCCGGGGTGGTGTGCTCGACATGGCCGCCCAGATCAGAGGCCGCACCTACGATATGACTGAACTGCACCGGTTCGCTAACACTGCATACGCGGCCCTCACGTTGACGATGCGCGACCGTGAGAACCCCGGCGACGTGTTCGACCGGCTCACCGCGATGGGGCTGGTGACGCTGCACCTGGACGAGGAGCAGGCCCGCGACCACATCACGGAGCACGCTGCCCAAGGTGATGCGATTACGGTCGCCTCGAACGACGAAGCCGCTGCCCTGAACGAGCGCATCCGCACAGGACGGGTCGAGCGTGGTGAGGTCGATGACACGATCACAGCGACTGGCAGCGATGAACTGCCTATCGGTCGGGGGGATCTGATCCAGACGCGGAAGAACGACACCGCGCTTGGCGTGGCGAACCGGCAACAGTGGATCGTCCAGCACGTCACCGACGACGGTACCGTGTACGCCCGCGAAACCGGCAGCGGGCGCAGAAACCCGCGCACCGTCGCCCTCCCGCCTGAGTACGTGAGCGAATACGCGCACCTGTCCTATGCCGCGACTGCGTATGGCGTCCAAGGCGCAACCGTCAACGTCTCACACACGATGCTCACAGCGGCGTCGAGCGCAGCAGGCGTCTACGTCGGTATGACACGAGGCCGCGAGCACAACCGGTTGCATGTCATTGCCGAGGACATGGCGGATGCGCGGGCGCAGTTCGTTGATGCGGTGAAGCGTGACCCCGCCGACCGCGGCCTCGACCATGCCACCGCACAGTCCGTCGAAGCAGTACGCGGCATCGTCAAAAACGGCCCGATCCGGCGCGTCACCGAAGAACTCGTCCGACTCGACAGGGAGGCCCAGCGTGCCGAACGAGCGGCTGAGCGGTGGGAGCAGACCGCGAACAGGCTCGACGCCCAACTAGCCGCACACACGGTCGAGAAGGAGAAGGACGCCGCTGTGCTTCGTCAGGTCGAGGAAGAAGCGGCGCGGGTGCGTGCCGAGGTCACCGCGCCTCTCGCGGAGCAAGCCGAACGCGACGGCGAGGCACACCTTGCCAGCGTCGAGGAAGAGAGGACGGCGAGCGCGCGCCTCGCCACTGTTGGGCGGTTCGGGCGACGCAAGGCTCGCGACGAGCACCGTGCTGTGAGCGACCAAGCAGCAACCATCCGAACACATCTTCGCGATGCGTGGGAGGCTGAACCGCCACGAACCCCCAGCGCACTACCCGATTGGGCTGCACAGGTCGCAGAACGGCGAGCAGAAGCCGATCCCCGCGTAAGCGAAGCCGCCCAAGCTGTAAAGGCTGCGCGCATCGAACGAACCGCGACCGGTGAACGTCACCGCAACGAGCGCCTGGCGCTCTTGGCCCACGAGTACGGGCCTGAGAACGCTCGCGCACACCACTACGGGATGCACGCCCTCAACCCACACCGTAACGCCCGCGACGCCCGCGCACGCGCAGCCATGCTTCGTACCGAGAGTGAGAAACTCCGCAGCCTCCCGGTGAACGATGCCGCCAAACTCATCGAGAGCAAACGCGTCGGGCGAGCGCGCGCGCAGCAACAAGCCGAACAGCGTCAACGGCGGACCTCTTCGCCCGAACCATCCTCGCGTCAAGGCCCAGATTCGCCGCGTGAGCGCGGAATCGGGTTCTGACCCGTCACCTCCTAAGACTTGGACGTAGCCTGCGTCCATTCAGAAGAACAGGGGTGGATGGCTAGCTAGTCGTGAGCTTGGACGGCTGCGGTGAGTCGGCTGGCGAACTGTGTGATGTCGGTTGCCATGTCGGGTGGGGCTTCGATTCGGAAGTTCGAGTCGAGGTAGCTCAGTGCTGGCAGGAGTCGTTGCCACGAGTCGAGTGCGAGTAAGGCCTCGGTGCGGGTGTGGTTCACCGAGCTCAGTCGGGCATCTTCGTGCCGGAGGGCGTCAGCGACGGCGGCTATTGGGGCGTCGATGGTGATGCGCACCCTGTGGAAGGTCTCGCCGAGCCCGGATCGCAGGTATGCCACAGCACTGTCGGCAGGGAGCGGCCTTGGCTCGTACCGCGTTCCCGTGCTGTGGAACTCGCTGATACGGTCGGTGCGGAAGATACGCCAGTCCTCGCGATCAAGATCCCACCCCAGCAGGTACCAGCGCAGTTCGATATAGACCTGGCGGTGCGGTTCCACTCGGCGCCTGCTGACGTTCTCGCGCGCATCAACATAGCCGAACGTGACGATCTCTTGAGCGGCGACGGCATCCCCGATACTTCCGAGTGCCACCGCGTGAACGCTCGGCGCGATGCGCCGTTCCGCTTCGACACTCATGCGCAGGGTCAAGGCTCTGCGTCGTAGTCGTGCCGGTAAGAGTGCATCGATCTTTCCATACGCACGACTGGCGGCGTCGCCGAGAGTTCCTGGCTGCGCAGGAGCGTTCGTGGCGAGGGTGGCCAAGCTGATTACTGCAGCAATAGTCTCCTCGTCATCGAGCACGAGCGGAGGCACCCGCTGCCCTGCGGCGAGTTGGTAGTGACCTCCTGGACCTGGCCGCGTAGTCACTGGGTACCCATATCCTCGTAGCCGCTCGACGTCTCGCCGTAGCGTCCTCGGGCTCACCTCCAGGCGTGCCGATAGTTCCTCCCCGGTGAACGCCTGCCCACTCTGCAATGTGGCGAGCAGGCGCAGCATTCTCTCAGTGACATCGGCCATGACATCATCCTAAAGATGCGGTCAGAATCAGACCACATCTCCTGTTAGCGTCGAAGTGAACCGACGTAAGGAGTGGAGACATGACGATAGGGGTAATGACGCCGAACGGACACGTTGGGGCGCATGTCCTCCGTCTGCTCGTGCAGGCGGGAGAACGCCCGCGGGCTTTGGTTCGCAACCCGAACAAGCTGGATCAGAGCATCGCGGACTACGTCGATATTGCTATGTTGGACGCCTGGAACGAACCTACTGTTGTCGAGGCGACCCGAGGGCTCGAAGCGGTGTACTGGGTCAGCCCGACCGCGACGGACAGCGACCCGCTCGCAGCGCACTCCCTCGCCGCACGCAACATCCGCACCGCAATCGAGACCAATCGAATCGAGCGAGTGGTGTTCCAGTCCAGCGTAGGAGCCGAGAAGCGGCACGGTGTCGGAGAAATTGACGGCCTCGCCGCAACCGAGTTGGAGTTGGAAGCCAGCGGCGCTTCGGTCGCGCATTTGCGATGCGGGTACTTCTTCACGAACCTACTCATGGACATCGACTCGATCCGCGGAGGTGTCCTGAGCACAGCGATGGACATCGAGCGCCCGATCGCGTGGGTCGCTCCCGCCGACATCGCTACGGTCGCAGTAGGGCGCCTGCTCTCCCGAACGTGGAGTGGTCGCGAGGTTCAGGCAGTCCACGGCCCCGAAGACCTGTCGTTCACACAAGCCGCGGCGATCCTTTCGACCACGCTAGACGCGCCCGTGTCAGCGCTTCAGCTCAGCGACGATAACGTCCGATCCGTGCTCGGCGAATTCGGCCTGCCCAAGGCCCAGATCGAGGCAATCGTGATGATGGCCGCCGGGATCAGGGATGACTTCACTCCCGAGAATCCACGTACCTACGCGACGACGACGCCCACCACTCTTTCCAGTTGGGCAGCGGAATACCTCTCTTGAACCGATTCACGGATCGTCGTGCGGACTGGCCGTAGCGCAGATGGCGGCGCCTCACGCTGCTCCGCGGCGACATCACCCGTCGATCGCTCAGGCGAGCCGCGTCTTCAGGGACGCCTGCAAGATGATGCCGTTGGCTTACCTGACGAAGTTCCGCATCATCGAAATGGCGCGTCTACTAGGCGAGACCGACCTCACTATCGCGGTCATCACCAGACGCCTCGGATGGAACAGCCCAGAGTCATCCGTAACTGCGTTTGCCTGCCATTACGGAGTCACCGTCCGTCTGTCGTCGCAGCGGTCCATCATCCGCTTCAGATCTCGGGCCGGGCGAAGGCGTCGCCCGCGACGCGAAAAGTGCTAACGGAAGTGCTAAGCAACCTGTAGGTCGGGGTATCGCGGTGGAGTTATCCACAGGCCAGATGCCGTAGATCGTTGATTTCATGCGGCAGAACGCTAGGTTGAGATTCGTAGCGCGAGGGGTCGAGCTCAGTTCAACTCCCACGCCGTTGACTGCGCTCAAGCTAGGCTGGTGCACGGCAAACCAAAAGGTTAAGACGTAGCTATGTTTGCTCCCCTACGGGTATCTTCCTCGACGTAGTGGGAGGCCAGTCTGAGTGAGCGGTCACCATGTCGGCTGGACACCGCTGCTGCCGGCTGCGCTATGCTGTCCCCCGATCCGCCTGGAGTCAGCTCGCGCACTGACGACTGATACCGTTGGAAAGCGCTTAACGTAACGTTCGACACTGTCTTGATCAATGGCAGCGTTGGCACGGGGAAGACAACCACTGCCGAGAGGCTCGGCGGCGAGTTGGAGCGATGCGGTATTCCTGGCGCAGTCATCGATGTGGACTGGTTGCGCCGATCGTGGCCTGCGCCGCCTGGTGACCCTTTTGGGACCGCACTGGCGCTGGAGAACATGCAGGCAATCGCCTCGAACTTCCGGCGCGCGGGTGCCCGCGTGATTGTGGTCGCAACAGTTGTCGAGTCACTGGAAGAGTTGCGCCGCGCTTCTGGGGCGTTCGCCTCGAGAAGGCTGTTGCATGTCCGGCTGACAACGACACCCGATGCGGCGATCTCGCGTCTGACCAGGCGGCACGCGGACGATAAAGTGATCCTGCACCGGCATCTACAGCGTCACGCGGGGCTGGCAGGTATTCTCGACCGAGCTGGCTTCACTGATGAGTTGCGTATCGACACAACTGAAAAGCAAGCCATAGAGGTTGGGCGCGAGATCCTCACGACTATTGTCGAATGAGCGAAGCCGACGACCGGTTAGACGAATGGGAGACACTCCAGCCGCCCATCGTCTAGTGCGCACCGGAGGGCTTGCTCACGGACGCTGACGGATCCGGCACCTGTGGCATAACTCTCACGGTGCGCACGCGCCATGTGGGTCGTTTGTCCGGCGAGTGTTCACGTCGGCGTAATGCAACCGGGCTGAGAGTTTAGTCGTCGGCGTCGGGGATGAGGATGGTGGCGAGGCTGATGCGACGTTGTGCGTCATCGCGTCGTTGGAGGTAGGGCGTGAGTACTTCCATGAACTCTGTTTGAAGTTTCTCAAGGTCTTGCGTGTCGAGGTAGAGCGGTGCACGTGCGAACCCGAGGAATCCGCGCAAGTCTGTGCGTCCGTCTTCGAGAACCTCTTCGAAATCATTTGAAAGGTCGCTGACGAACATTGCGAATGCCGACCGCAACCGCAGAGTGTCCATCGCCTGCATCTCCTCATGGCCGACGTGGGCCATGCGCTCCCCGAGTGCGAGCGTACGCTCGATGGCACCCCGCACCTGTCGTTCGTCGACGACCGCCAAGATTTCGGCATCAAGCAGGGCCGCGACGTGCCGGTACAGCGTGGCCTGCTTCACTTCCGGCAGTGCTTTGCGGAGCTGAGCGGTGGTCATATTGCGGCGGCCGATTTGTTGAATGATCTTCATGCGAACAGGGTGGAGCACGAGGTCGGCGACCGGACGCTCTGCAACCATGGCTCTACCCCTAACCGTTATCACTGTGATAATGTTCTCATTGATGTACCACCCATTGAAGCAGAGGAGAGCGCGATGACGCAGACGACCTATGGCATGGCTGGCGTTGACGTGCGCTTCCCTGGCTGGGAGTCCCTGGTGGTCGGGCGAAGCTTCCTGCACGTTCCGTTAGCTGCGGTCCGGTCGGCTCGCGTTGAGCCTGGCTGGTCTTCAGAAGTACTCGGCATTCGTTCTGGTTTCGTCGTGTCCGGCTATCGCAAGCTCGGCACCTTCACTCACCCCTCGGGTGTCCGGCGACTGGTGTCGATGAAACGGGGCATGCCCCTCCTTCGCCTTCACACGGTTCGTGACGAGACCGGGTTCGACGAGATCCTCCTCAGCACCGATGACGCGGAGAGCATCGCGCGCAACATTCAGGCAGGCGTCGCACGATGAGCCGTGCGCCGATTGAGATCCAGGGTCTTCGTAAGAGCTTCGGTGCTGTTGACGCAGTATCGGACGCGGCGTTCATAGCGGCGTCAGGCCGGGTCACGGGCTTCCTGGGCCCGAACGGTGCAGGGAAAACGACGACGCTACGCATACTGCTAGGTCTGACCCGACCGTCCAGAGGAACGGCACTTGTGCAGGGAAAGCGCTATCGAGATCACCCCCACCCGGCACGCATTGTCGGGGCGGTGGTGGATATTGCGGGCGCGCATCCGAGGATGACCGCCAGGCAGCACTTGCTCACTTACAGTGCGCTGTCCGGGCTTTCTCGGACACGAATCGAAGCGGTGCTCGAACAGGTGGGCGCGACCGCTTTCGCTGACCGTCGCATCGGCACGTTCTCGACCGGAATGCGCCAGCGGCTCTCGCTTGCGACGGCGCTTCTGGGCGACCCGGAGATCCTCGTGCTCGATGAACCCTCCAATGGCTTAGACCCGGGGGGTATCGTTTGGCTGAGAACGTTCCTCCAAGAGTTCGCGAGATCAGGGCGCACCGTCTTGTTGTCCAGCCACGTGCTCGGTGAGGTCGAGCACACCGTGGACGATGTCGTACTCATCGATAAGGGGCGGGTGAGGCGAGCCGCCTCTCTCACCGATATTCGCTCGTCAGGCGCATCCCTTGAGGACGTGTTCCTTCGCGCGACACAGGGAGGAAACCAATGATGAGTGTGATCCGCGGCGAGCTCATCAAACTGCTCACTCTTCGTCTCGCGCTTTGGACGATCCTCCTCGCAGCAGCCTGCGGCGCACTCCTGACAGGCACACTCGCATTCATTGGGCCGGAGAACGCGACCCCGCCAATGCCCGGGCTCGATACCCCGGATGGCGTCGCGATCGTTCTCGGGCTTCCCACGGTGCTGTTGTTCATCCCCGCGCTCATCGGCACCATCGCCATCACCTCCGAGTACCGGCACCGAACTATTGGCACCACGTTCCTCGCAGTGCCAAGGCGGGGGCAGGTGCTTGGTGCGAAACTCGTCGTCTACACCCTGCTCGGCCTAACATATGGGCTCGCCTCCTCGATCGCATCCGGTGCAGCACTCTTCGCAGGAGCAGCAGCACGAGGAGTGACGATTCCGGTGCCTGTTGGCGAGATCATCCTGCCGCTACTCCAACTCGCCCTCGCAGCGGCCGTGTACATGGTGTTAGGGGTAAGTATCGGAGCGCTCGCCCGCAACCAACTCATCGCCATCGGCATCGTGCTCGGATACTTCTACTTCATCGAGTTCGTACTCATGATGCTCCCCGGCGTGAACAAGCTATACCCCTTCATGCCAGGCGGAGCCACAGCCTCGCTGACGAGCTTCTCCTTCCTCACCGACACTCTCGCCGAGCAGACCTCACTCAGCCCGGCCTCGCTGGCGTCTCCTCTCATGGGAGCCGTGATACTGCTTGCTTACGCGGGAATCGCCGGGCTCCTCGCAATATTTGTGACGTTGAAACGCGACCTGAAATGACGAAAACACCGATCGAACTCTCAACGCTCTTAACGTCACGAACCTCTGAAATGTCGGTATCCTCCGAAGCCAAACGAGGTGCAAGTCGGCGAGCTCAATTCGCCACTCCGTCAGTGGAGCACTTCTAAACGCCCATAACCCATCAAAGGAGAATCATGCGAGCAACAGGAACCTTCACAGTGGAAGCATTCACTCCCATCGAGCCACCCTTGGACGCCGGACCCGAAACTGGCACACCGGTAGCCGTCGCGACAATGGAGAAGCGCTTCGCCGGAGACATCACTGGACGTTCGACGACGCTGTTCACCTACGCACTCGACCCAGCGAGCAATATCGGCGGATACGTTGCAATGGAATCTTTCGAGGGATCGCTTCACCACCGGTGGGGAACTTTCAACTTCACGCACTCAGCGACGACAGCAGGTGAAGATCGGAGCGCAGAATCCTTCGCCATCATCCCCTCCAGCGGCACCGGCGAACTGAGTGGAATCTCAGGCGACGGGGGGATCGCCGTCGACCCCGACGGAACCCACCGACTCTGGTTCGATTACCACCTTCCCAAATGAACGCCAACCCTGCTCGCCGCACTGAGCGGCGAGACCGCTCGGCCGAGGGAGGTAGCAGGCCTCGACGGGTGAACGCACGGGAACCGGAGGCGCAAGTGATCGTGCTCAACGGCGGATCAAGTTCGGGAAAGACGTCTATCGCACGAGCACTGCAGGAATCCCTTCCCGGAACCTGGCTGACCTTTGGGGTGGATACGTTCATCGAAGCGTTACCCGGCCGGGGCGACAGCCTGAAGTCCGGAATCAGCTACGGCCCTGATGGCACTGTCGTGGTGACGGAGCAGTACAAACGGCTGGAACGCGCTTGGTACTCGGCACTGCATACGCTGGCGCACTTGGGTGCCAACATCATTCTTGACGAGGTGCTGCTTTCCGGAGGTGAGGGGCAACGGCGTCTACAGTCAGCATTTGATGGGGTGCCGATGCTGTGGGTAGGAGTGCGCTGCGATCCAGAAGTTGCCGCGGCCCGTGAATGTTCTCGCGGCGACCGCGTACCGGGCATGGCACGCTTACAAGCCTCGCGTGTTCATGACGGGGTCGTGTACGACATTGAGATCGATACCACTGCACGATATCCCGAAGCCTGCGCACAGCTACTGGCCGATTTCGTGACCTCGAAACGTTACTCACCCGTCGAGACAGAGTGATCGGACTTGCCATCTTGTTTCGAACAGCAATGCATCCCTGATTCCTGTGGGAAAGAAACCAAACGGAGCGTCAAGTCAGAGCACGAGGACGTATTTCAGCAGCGCCGCACCCTCAGAGGAAACGTGATCTGCGTGATGGCCTTTCGGCCCGCAAGAATCACTAACCTGGTAGGTTTCGGCTCATGAATACTGCAACCTCGCCTTCTGATGCAGTTCCGCGATACAGAGAGGTATCCAAACCGCAAAACTTAAACCCCATGCGGAGATACGCGCGGATGGCCGGTGCGTTGATGTTAGTGACTTCCAACCACAAGGTTCGTGCGTTCAGTTCACGCCCGTAGTTAGCAGCGAGGCCAACCAGTTCTCGTCCCAGCCCTCTCCGACGATACTGAGGGGAGAGTTCCAAATCCGCTATCACGACTCGTCGATTCCACACCTCGAAAACCACGTCAATAAACCCGCAGGGGGTCCCGTGCGCGTTAACGGCAACAAATCGCGCTGACTCCTCGACATCCTCAACGTCGGTGTCTTCGCCAAGAGGAAACCTCTTGACGATCGGAGAGGAGACACTCTTCTCGTTGAGAGTAAACCCGTTGGCAGAAGGCCGCACCTCGAAAATGGTGTCGGTGACGAAGGAACCATCAATGTCACCGAGCACCAAGTCATCACTCGGCAGGCCCCGACGAAATGTCACCCTGCCAGAGTCAAGGAAAACGTCTTTCTGCCGTTCACTCACCTGGCAATCGTAGCAAGGCACCCAGAGATGCAACCGCGGTCGACTCGTTGGCCGTGACCCTGGCGCTTCGGACAATCTCCTTATTGCCTTTGGAGCCGGACGGCTTCCTTCTGCGGATTCTGCGTACGCCGGGCATGGTCTACCAGGTCAGCGGGTCGAGTCGAAGGTAGAAGTCCAGGCGGTCGGGGTCAAGGGCGATGCCGTACCGGGAGGCGAAGTCGTGATCCGCC
>NZ_KV807509.1:419861-447701 GCF_001812045.1 Kocuria sp. HMSC066H03 | reverse complement strand
GCGGAACTCGTTGCGACCACCGGTTGAATCCGCCATCGCGTTCGCCTCGCGCAGCTCACGATTCTCCCGCTCGAGTCGGCGGATCCGCTCCGATTCGCTCGTCGTGACGCCCTGCCGGTCGCCAGCGTCGACCTGCGCCTGCCGCACCCAGCGGCGCAGCGACTCCGTCCCGAATCCCAAGCGGGCCGAGACAGCTCCGCACGCAGCCGTCAGGTTGGGGTACTCATCGAGATGATCGAGCACGAGCCTGATTGCGCGCTGCTTCGTCTCCTCCGGAATCCTCTTCGGCATGATCAACATCTTCCTTCCAGACTCGAAAGGAAGCGGCATCAAACCGGGGACGGTTCAGTCTTGAACACGCAGCCTTCGACTGGTTGGTCTTTCTCGGCGACACGTATGTGGAGCGCATGCGTTCGGTTTCAGATGAGACCTGGGAAGAGTGGCAGCGGGATCGAGCGGCAGGCGCCGATTAGGCGGCCAACATCCACACTTGGACCCGCACAAAGAAGGGTGACGTGACCATCCGATGGCGGGGAGTACTCTCGGCTCCTGATGAGCACGGCACCCAGGAAAAGCTGAGTATCTACTACTTCCTGATCGACGAGTACGACGGTCTTCTAGGAAAGCCCGCTGACCAAGAGGATGACGGCTTCCTCACCAAAGATGAACTACGACGTCGCGCTAGTGAGAACGAAGCTCGCTGGCTTGTGTACCTCAGGTGGTCCGCGCTCTTGGAGAACCTCGAAGAGAACGGACTCATCGACGCTGCCGACTCCGGGCGACTCAGCGTCCACTACAGATTTCTCTCCAGCTACGCGCACCCTGTTACGAACAGCGACGTACGGCTGTATGGCCGTCACCTAGACGGAGCGTCGCCTCACTACGACCACTACGCGAGCGAGTTGGTACTGCTCTATGCCATTGCGATCGCCTCACTGGAACTCCGCACCTACAGCCAAGGAGTCAAAGAGCGTCTCAACGCCGAAACCGCCGACCACGACGGAACTGCCGAGGATCTCCAAGCGGCAGATCAGGTTGCAGGACACTTCTGGTTTCTAGGCGAGAATCCCCACCCGCGGGACCGTCATGACGAGGTGAGCAGACGATCGATCCGTCAACTTCGAGAAGGTGGCGACGGGTCGGTAGCAGTCCCGGAGATGTCAGAAGTGGCCTTCCCACGTGATCCACTCTCCAGGCTTGTGAGACAGCACGCCAGTTCCTATGGGCGGATCGCGGGGACCGAGTACATAAGCCCGTGGCCCCGCACCGACGCATCTGGGAGAGGGTGAAAACCACGCCCTCGGGCGCAGACCGTTGTCATATCACTCGACCCTGACGGGCGTGCTTGCGCTGTCCGGCGACGGAGAGGAACGCGTTGGCCTGCTCGGCGGCGGAGGCGAGGTGACGGTCATCGGGGTGGAGATAGCCGCGGGTGGTCTCCATCGAGGCGTGCCCGAGGATGTCTTGGAGGACGTGCAACGGGATGCCTGCGTCGGCCATCCAGGTCGCCCCGGTGTGGCGCAGGCCGTGCCGGGTGAGGTCCGGCAGTCCGAGCTTCGCGACGACGCCGTTCCAGTTGGTGGCGTCGCGGACGGTCGCGGTGGTGAGGTAGCCGCCCTTCGGCCCGACCAGCAACGAGTCCTCGGGCTGCTTGCCCTCGGTAAGGCGTTCCAGTACGGGCCGCAGGGGTTCGAGGATCGGCACGCGGCGTTCTTTGCGGCTCTTGGTCGGCTTGGTGACCAGGCCACCTTTGCCGGGGAACACCTGTCGGCGGATCACGACGAGGTTCTTGCCGTAGTCCACGTCCCCGACCTGTAGCCCGGACACCTCCGAGGACCGTGCGGCGAGCAGCGCGGCGAGCATCACGAAGTCGCTGTAGGACTGATGGATCTTCCCGCACGCGCTGGCGAGGCGGTTGAGGGTCTTCATGTCCGGGATCGCGTGCGCCCGCGGCGAGGACTGCTCGGCGGACTGGCCGCGGAAGGCGTTGCGGTTCAGGCTCCGCTTGGCGCGGTTCTTCGCAGGGTTGATCTGGATCAGCCCGTCCCGCACGGCTTCGTCAAGCACGCGGACCAGTGGGGCGATGGTGTTCTTGATGGTCGACGCCCCGTGACGCTGTTCCCACCCATCGATGGTGCGGTCGATGATCCCGGCGGTGATCTGGGTGACCGGCAGATGCCCAAGCGCCGGCAGCACGCGCAGCTTCAACCCGTACCCGTAGGTCTCGCCCGTGGAGGTCGGGTCCAGGCCCCGCGCCCACCTGTCCCCGATGGAGGTGACGAACTCCAGCAGCGTCATGGACACGTCCATGCCCTTGGTCGATGAGTTGCGGAGCTGGTCGAAGAACTCGTGCGCCGCCGCCTCGTCCCGCACGATTTCTGAGCGGATGACACGCCGCTTGGTGGTCGGGTCGGTCCACCGGGCGCGGGCACGGATGCCATAGGAGCGCCGCTCCATGTCCGTGGAGACCTTCACCCCGATCGGCGGCACCGGCTTGGGCTCGGCGGTCGGCTGCGGCTCAGCCCTCCGAGGCATGGTCGTGTTCCAGTTCAGCCAGCCAGCGATCCACGGCATCGAGCCGGTACCGGGCGATCCCGCCAAGCCGCAGGAACGGCGGCCCGGTGCCTGCGGAGCGCCACCGCGACAGCGTGGACTCCGAGACCTTCAAGTACGCCGCGACCTCCCGGCTGTCCAGCAACGGCGAGACGACCAGTGCCTCGGTCTTGTCGCTCACGACATCTCTCCGGTGTCCGGGTCGAGGTCGCGGTAGAACGCTTCCTCGGCCTCGCGGCGGGCCTGGACGTCGGCCATGACGAACTCCACGAACTCGGCGTCGCGGTCGGTGATCGGGATGTCCTCGATCGGGTCGCCGGGTTCCTCACCGGGCCAGACGGTCTGCCTGGTGGGGCGGTCGTGGTCGAGCCGGGTGCCGCAGGCGGCGACCCATTCGCGGAGCCGCTGGCGGGCGTCGGCGAAGTCGCGGTGCCAACCGAGCGGCGCACTGCCGTTCTGGTCGGGGTCGTAGGCGCAGAGCCAGTGCAGGTGCAGCGCGCTCAGCTCCCACAGCAGCTCGGGGTGCATGTGCCACGCAGGCGGGATCACGGAGGCGGGGAGCCCGTAGGTGTGGCGCAGCCAGTCCACCCAGCGGTTGAGCTCCAACCACTCGGCCTCGGCGTCCTCGGCACTCAGCAGGTTCCAGTTGATCGGGTGCGGCGGCTCGGCGATCAACGGCTCGTCGTAGCCGTCGTCGTCCATCTGATCCACATCCGAGTCGGGAACGTCGTTCATCGTGGCGTCGCCGCGGGGTTCGTCGGACATGCTGTGCTCCTGTCTGCTCTCCGGCGCCGGTTCGTGCCGGGCCGTTGTGGCGGGCAGGTGCTCCTTGCTGCGACCGGCGTTCAGGTGTCGGAGCGACGGAGCAGGGTTTCGATCTCGGCACGGTCGGCGGTGAGCTGGCTGGCGTCGGGGCGCTTGGGCCAGGGGTGCAGGTCGGTGACGATCGGTGGCGCAGAGCGCAGCAGCACGATCCCGGTCCCGAACGGGAGCCGGCGGATGCGGTCGGGCGGGAAGATCGGCACCCGGCGCACGGAGCGCTGGTTGGAGCGGCTGCCGTGGTCACCGAGCGTCACGGAGTCGGTGTATTCGTCGCGTTCGCCGGCCAAGGCGCTCAGGTCTTGCAAGTCGCGGCTGTTGGATGCGCCGCCGAGGATGACCTTGACGATGGAGGCGTCCCAGATGGCGTTCGCCTGGTGCTCGTTCCACTTGTCCCGCGCCTGCGCGAGCGATTGGAGCACCGGCATGGTGGTGATCCCTGAGCCGCCGCCTTCGGCCATGAGCGTCGGCAGGGAGGGCAACGGCGAGAGGTTGGCTATCTCGTCCAAGGCCAGCAGCATCGGCGGATCGAGCCGGGCACCGGCTGATCGTGCGGCCAGGCGGCGGGCGGTCTCGATGAGGTCTTCTACGAGCGCGGCGACCAGCGCGGCGCTGGCTCCCGCACCGGACCCGGTTGCCAGCATGAACATCGTGCCCCGGTCGCGGATGAACGCTTCGGGGTCGAAGCCCTCACCGGGGCCGGGTGATACGGCATCGAGCACGCGCGGGTCGGCCAGCGAGCCGAGTGCCAGGGAGACGCCCTGCCAGATGGAGTCGCGGGTGCGGGGGTCGGAGTCGATCATCGCTTCCAGGGACTCGGCCCACCCGGTTGCCGCCTGGGTGGAGCCGGTCAGGATCGCCACCGCGTCAGCGGCCGCTGTCGGGTCGAGGGTCCATCGGAACAGCTCGGCGGGCGGGCGGTGGTCGATCGCTGCCGCGTGCAGCAGGGCTTGGAGCGCGGCGCGTGTCTTGCCTTCCCAGAAGCCTCCGCCGTCGACGCCGCCGGCGGACAGGCCGGTGCCGGCGGCGAGCCCGGTGGCGCGGATCATCGCCGTCTGTGGCGACTCGCAGCCCCGGATCGGTGACCAGCGCAGACCGGCGGGCAGGCCCTCGGCCAAGTGTTGCGGGTCGAAGATCGCGACGGGGCCGATCCGGCGGCGGGCGCGCATGGTCGCGGTGAGGTTGTCCGGTCTGGTCGAGGTGACGACGACGGCGCCGGGCGCGTCGAGGATGGCCGGGATCACCAGATGCAGGCCCTTCCCGGAGCGGGGCGGGCCGATGACCATGATCGAGTCCTCGACCGAGGCCCACACGCCGGTGCCCTTGGAGGTGCCGAGCCGGTAGCCCACGTCCTGCGGCCGTGGGTCGCTCAGACCGGGGCGCAGGTTTCCCGCGCGGCGCAGCAGCGCCTTCTCGGACGCAGCGGCGGCGACTTCGTGCCGGGTGGCGATTCCGGCCATGCGGCGCGGGTCGGCTTCGATCCGGTGGGTGTGGCGGCGCAGCCGCAGCCACGCCCATAGCCCGCCGGTCACGAGGACGGCGAGCAGCAGCCCGGCGACGATCCAGTAGACGACCGGGTTCAGGCCGTCCGCGTCGAGCGCCGCGGCGGGTTCGCCGGGGCGGAACAGCACTCCGACCCCGGAGGCGGGATCGCCGGCCGGCTGCGGTGTGCCGGTCAGGAATGCGGCCACCGATCCAGCGGCGCGCAGGATCAGCGCGACGCCGAACAGGACGACCAGCCCGATCATCGCGGCGTTGGTCAGCTCGTCCCCGAATGAGCCGGTCTGCCGGCCCTGCTCGTTCACGGCAGTCGCCGGATGATCGTGGTGCCGGAGACGCGGCCGAACAGGATGACCTCGATGACCCCGCCGGTCTGGTCAACACTGACTCCGGCCGGGTCGATGAGGGCGCGCGCGGTGCCGGTGTGGGCGGCGTCGGTGTGCCCGGTGACAACGGCGACCGCCACGTCCTCGCCGGGAACGAACCCCTCGCCCTCGACGGTGTGGAACACCGGCCCGGCCGGCGCCTCCGGTTCCGGTTCGGGCTGGGGACGGGAACGCCGACGACGGGCGGCGATGATGTCGGTGAAGGTCGTGCCATCCGCTTCGCGGACCTCGACCCTGGCCGGTGTCGTCCGGTCGTTCGTGGCCCGGTCGATGATCTGCCCAAACGAGGAACGCCGCCACGGCGGCGCGAAAGGGTCGGGGTCCAACCGTTTCCCGTCGACGGTGACGGTCACGGTGCCGTCCTCGCGCACATCGAGCACGACGAGCGGAATGGAGACCGGGACAGGCTCAGGCTGCGGCTCGGGTTTCCTCATGCCGCCAGGTGCACCCGCACCCACCGACAACAGTCGAGGGCCGCTGGACGCACGGGGGTTCCCGGCCGGGCCGGTCACGACTCCGGGAGGAACCGTTCAGCGATCCCGAAGAACCGTCAGTCCGACCGATGAACCGTCAGGAATCCCGACGAACGTTCAGGAACCCGGCGAGCTTCTAGCCTTTGCCGGTCATGCGGGCGGTGGTGTCGAATGCAGCCAGCTCGGCGGGGTGGAGTTGGTGCTGCACGACGAAGGCCCGGTCCTTGATCCGCCAGAGCCCTTGCCCGGTGCCGAGTCCGGGCAGCAGGCGGCGTTCGGTGCCGGTCAGCCCGAGCGCGACGGCGGTGGGGCCGAGCTGATCGGTTTCCTGCCGGTAGACGATCCGGGTCTCCGCGTTCGCCAGCAGGCTGTTCGCCAGCGCCCGGTTCGCCGATCCAGCATCGCCGACGTTCTCCAAGTCGGTGAGCTTGTGGAACACGAGCAGATTTGCCAGCCCGTAGTGTCTCGCGAGCCGCCAGTGCGCGTCCATTCTGCGCAGGAGCGCCGGGTGGGACATGAGCCGCCATGCCTCGTCGTAGACGACCCATCTGCGGCCCCCGTTGGGGTCGAGCAGGGCGGCTTCCATCCATGCGGATGAGCAGGTCATCAGCACCGAAATCAGCGTGCTGTTCTCGCTGACGCGCGAGAGGTCGAGGCTGACCATCGGCAGGGACGGGTCGAACCTGACGGTGCTCGGCCCGTCGAACAGGCCGGCCAGGTCCCCGGCTACCAGGCGGCGCAGGGCGTGGCCGACCTGGCGGCCGTCCTCGGTGAGCCGGCCGTCCGGGTCGTCGGCAGGGTCGGGGCGCAGCAGCCGGTCGACCACCATCGGCAGGATCGGCACGTCCGTGTCGCGGACCGCGCCGGCCAGGGCGGTGTCGATCGCGGTGTGCTCCAACGGCGCCAACCGCCGATCCAGCACCGTCTCGGTTAAGGCTCCGAGCAGATCGCGGCGTCGCGCGGCGAGGGTGGTGGCCCACTCCTGGTCGGACAGGCCGCCGGGCCGGTAGCCCTCATCCAATGGGTTGAGCCTGTTGCCCATCCCGTGCCCGAGGATGATCGCTTTCCCGCCGACTGCTTCCGCGACGCCGGAGTGCTCGCCTTTGGGGTCGCCGGGGACATAGACGCGGTACCCGAAGGGCAGGCTGCGGGTGTAGAGGCTCTTGGCGAGCGAGGATTTCCCGGAGCCGACGATCCCGGCGAGGATCAGGTTCGGCGCGGTGATGATGCCCCTGCGGTACAACTCCCACGGGTCGTACACGAACGATGAGCCACTGTAGAGGTCTTGGCCGATTAAGATTCCCGCGGCTCCGAGCCCGGCTTCGGCCAGGAACGGGTACTGCCCGGCAAGCACGGCGCTGGTGTCCTGATGCCGGGGCACCCGGAACCGGCCCGGTGTCCTCAGCGCCGCCGGGCCGGACTCGCCGGCGGCGGGCAGGTAGATCGTGGCGCGGCGCTCGGCCCGTTCGGCGGCGGCCTTGGCCTGGGCCGCTTCCTTCTCGACGTGACGCTGCTCGGCGACGAGGCGGGCGGCGGCTTGCCGCCGCTGCTTGCGCAGCCGACGCCGCTCCGAGGCGGGAGCGACGAGGACAGCGGTATGCAGCTTCTCGCCCCGGCTCACAACGACCGCCCCCGCGTCCCGGAGACCCAACCGCCGATGGGACGGTCGAACCATGACGAGTCCGGCGCCGGGCGAGGCTGCCGTGGCATGCCCGGCTTGGGCTGCGGCGGGTCCTCGATGCCGAGCAGGGCCAGCGCGTCCGCGTTCTGACGAGCGGCCTCAGCGACCCATCCGGGAAACAGGCCCTCGTGCTCGGGCCCGCTGCCGGGGTTGTCGATGGCGTACTGCCGTGCGTCGCCGGCCGCGGTCAGGTAGGCGGCGAGGTCGCGCATCGCGCGGTCCAGGGCGACCGGGGCGCCAGCGCCGGTGAACAGGTCCCGGCCGTCGATCGTCTGCCCGGTCGCGGTGTCCTCGATGCGGTAGGCGTATCGCTGGTGCTCGCCCAGCGGCGAGTCCGGCCAGACGGTCAAGGTGAGCGTCCCCGCTTGCCGGGACATCGGAGCGGCGGGGTCTGTGCTGTTCATGGCGGGCAGGTGCGCGCCGACGCGTCTCGGCGGCGGCTACGTCAGAGCGACAGCCCGCGGGCCTGCTTGACCGCGGCAACGCCGGGATGCTCGAACCAGCCCCCGTCACGGACGGCGCTACGCCGCCCGGCCGTCTCTCGCTCACGGCCTGTCGTCGGGCGGCGGGCCGGGACGTGCGCCCCTGCTTCTTTGTCGATGGCGTCCTCGGCGCGGATCAGGTGCCGCCGGTACAGGGCGACGTGCCCGGCCATCGGGTTGTAGGTCATCGCGTAGTCGCCGGTCTCGGCCTGCCGGTCACTGGGATAGACCGGGGCGGTGTCGTGAACGTCGCCGTTCTCCAAGGCGGCGTTCGTGGTCTCCTCGCCGTAGTCCCACGCCGACAGATGCTCGATCCCCGCCTCGACCCCGTGGGCGTCGATGAGGTCGATCACCCGGTCGGCTTCCTCACCTTGGAGGAACACGACGCCGACCCACCGCTCCACCATCCGGTCCTGCGGGTTCCACACGATCCGGCCCGAGTGGGTCATGGCCGCGCTGAGGCGGTCGTCGGCCTGGTCGATGAGCGTGCCGGCCTGGTGCAGCTCATCCGCTGCGGCCAGCGCCTCGGCCGCACCGCCGCTGTACTCGCGGGACTCGTCGGTGACGTGATGCTGCCGGCTCAGATGGGCGGCGGCGAGCTGGTCGAGCACCTGCCGCAGCGATCGCAGCCCGCCCAACAGCTCACCGATCACGACGTAGGTCTCGGACGGGTCCTCGAAGCTACGGCTGGCGTGAGCCAGACCGCGCAACGCCTCGTAGGCATCGCTGGCATCGCTGGTCGGGTTCGTGTATGTCGGCATCACGGGCCTCCTTCAACGAGGGTGGGATGCCTGCCAGGTGAGCGCGCCGGTCACACCGTGCGGCACAGCGGCAGCGCGGCCGCCGTGAACGCGACAGCTTGCTGGCCGACGAGCCTTCGGGTCTCGCAGGAGGCTTGGATCGAGGCTTGTTCGATCGCGGCGACCGCGGCTTCAAGCTCGTCGAGGCTGGGGGCGGAGACGGAGATGAGACCGGAGACGCGCAGCACGCCGTGGCCGGCGGTCAGGTCGGCTTCCTGTTGCAGCACGTCCAGGTACTCCGCGGTCTGGGCCGCGTCCTCGATCTGCCCGATCCGGGCGCGCTGGGCCGCATCCGAGATGTGTTCGACCTTCTTCTTGCGGATGTCACGGGCCGCCTGGTCCGAGCGCATCGGGGTGTAGATCAGCGACACCGACCGTTGGATGCCGGTGGACAGCAGCACCGGGGCGAGGAACCCCGGATAGACGAGGCTGCGGGGCCATTCCGAGACCCACAGCACGGTGTGCCACGCGGAGTCGGTGCGCAGGTTGCCCCAGGTCTCGGTGACCGCGACCGGGCCGGCGGCGGCGAGTTCCTGCCCGAGCCGCCCGTGGCGCTCCAAGGTCGCGGCCACGGCCGGGTCGTACGCCGAGCGGAGGATGACCGCGACCTGACCGGGGCCGAGCCACCCCGATGGGGTCAGGTCCGCAGACCGCAGCGCCGCGGTCAGGGTCGCCATCTCCTGACGGAGCACCGCGGCGGCACCGCGGATGCCGCCGCCGGCGGTCCTGATCTGTCGAGCCGCGACCTTCATGTCCAGGGAGAGGCTGACCGTGGTGGCGTGCCTTTCCCCGGCGGGGCCGGCCCGTTCGATCAGCTCGCGGTAGGTGGTCGCGGCCCAGGAGCCGTCGTCGGTGCCGTGCTCGGCCCACCACTCCGCCAGCCCGCTACCTGAGTCCGGCAGGGTCCGTTCGAGCACTTGCAGGGTCGCGATCCTCCCCGAGCGGCAGACCGTGGCGAGCACCCGTCCCCATGAGGTGACGCGGCGCTCTTGCTCGCCGGCGTCGAGCAAGATGAATGCCGGATGGGTCACTTCCGTCACGACCGTCAAGGTCGCCTGGCGGGGGTCGTGGATCATGCACGCCCCGGTCTCGGGGTCCAGGTGCTCCCGCAGCCGGGCCATGTCGCCGGGCAGCGCGAGACTCCCGGCCGGGCGGGGCTTGACGATCCGCCGCCGGTAGAGCAGTTGCCCGCAGGTGGAGCGCCACAGCCACCAGCAGGCGACCGGGAGCCATTCGACCATCGGCCGCCCGGCGATGGGCACCCAGGTCAGCACCACGGCGAGCAGCCAGACCGGGGCGGTGTAGGCCAGCAGCATCCCGGCACCGCCGTAGAACGCGGCCAGCAGACTCAGGCCGCCGATACCGAGGGTGACGAGCTGTGCGACCGAGAGCCCCAGCAGCACGCCCCGGCGGGTGAGTCTGCTGAACTTCATCGGCGTCAGCTCGCTACCGGGTGTCTTCTGTTCAGTGGTGGGCATGGGCGGTCACTCCTTGCCCCGCGGCGATGCCGTGGGGTTGGACGGCTCCGTGGGCGTCCTCGGCTGCGGCGTGGACGGCGGGGGCGTCTGCGACGGCGGCGGGGTGCCGCCGTTCTCCCCGCTCGCGGCGTCCGCGGCGGTCTCGGCCTGACCGGCCACCGCGTGCCCGGCCTTCGGCCCGGCTTCGGCGGCGTTCTTGGCGACCTTCGCGCCGACCACGACCGCCGCCAGCGGGCCAGCCGCGGCACCCGCTCCGGCGCCAGCAGCAGCTCCGCCACCGGCCGCGCTACCCCCGCCGGCCGCGGCCGGTGCGGGTGCCGGCGTGGGCGAGCGAGGCGGTGGTGTGCCCCCCGATCCGCCTCCCGGCTCGCCCCCGCCTTTGGGGTCATCCAGGACTTTCTTGGGCTCACCACCGCCTTGGGGCTTGGATGGGATCGGGACGGGGCGGTTGAGCGCGTTCTTGGCCTCCTGCTCGGTGCCCATCTGCTGGTACAGGTCGAAGCCGACGAAGGAGACGAAGCGGTAGACCATGTACGGCGCGAACGCGGCGATGCCCATGAGCACGATGCCGGTGATCGGTTCGGTGACGGCGGCGATGTCCAGCTCGATCGGGGTGGCGATCTGCGTGATCGCCAGCAAGAAGATGACGACGAGCACGAGCTTGCTGATGATGAGGGCGATCACGAACGCGGCCCATTTCCCGATCCAGCCTTTGGTGGCGTCCCAGGAGGCGCCGGCGAACGCGATCGGCGCCAGCACCACGCCGACCAACAGCAGCGCCTTGCGGATCAGCAGGCTGAACCAGACGATCGCGACGGCGGCGATCATCAGCCCGGCCAGGAAGATCGTGACGATCGCGCCGACGCCGGGCGCGGCGATGTTGATGCCGCTGAGCCCGGCGGCGAGCAGGATGATCTTGTCGCCCATCGTCCCGGTGGTCTCGCCGGAGGCCTGGATGATGCCGATGCAGAGCTGGTCCACGATTTCCAGGGCGAGCGCGGTCAGCGTGACGACCACGAACGCGCCCAGCACCGACTTGGCCGCGCCGAGCGCCGCGCGAGACAGGGCGGTCGGGTCTCGGCGTATCAGCCCGGTGATGAGTTGTAGGCAGAAGAAGATGAGGACGAGGAAGACGCCGATGCCGAAGATCAGGTTGTAGACGCTGGTGAATCCGTCCGTTTGGACATCGACCAGCGTGGTCGTGTCGAACACGGCCCACATCGCTTCGATCAGCCAGCCGGCCGCGCCGCCCATCGCCTGGGCGAGCCAGTCGAACGGGGCGGCCACGACCGTCGCGGCGGCCTCGCCGGCCACGTCGCAGACGGTCGAAATCACGGGAACGTCGCAGACACCCATCACGAATCTCCTGCTGTGACCGGTGGCCCTATACGGCCTGGCCGACGTTCCAGAAGAAGTTCACGAGCGTCACCGCCGCACCGCAGATCACCGCGGCACCGCAGGAGATGAGGACGCCCAGCTTGCCCCTGCCCGCCAGGTGCGGGTTCGAGCTGTTGGCGCCGTAGGCCCACACGATCGCGCTCACGATCAAGGCCAAGACGGACAGGATCAGGCCGACCGTCATCACCGCGCCGACGATGGTGCGGAGCTGTTCGATGCCGGGCAATCCCGAGCTGTTGGGGTCGATGTCGATCACGGCGGTTACTCCCTCGCTGAGCGGATGGCTTGGTAGCGGTGAGGTAGCCCGGAGAGCGACTGGACACCCGGCCAGCGCGTGAGGGCATGAGGAAGACCCGCCCACGGGCGGGCCTTCACTCGGTGCGGGTCAGAGCTGGTTGCCGAGGGCGATGAGCCAGTTCACCCACGCCACTCCGGCGCCAGCGAGCGCGGCGGCGCCGATGCCGACCAGCACCCCGACCCTGCCTTTGGAGGCGAGGGCGGGGTTGCCGTGCGAGGCGCCGAACGCCCAGCAGATCGCGGAGACGATCACCATGAGCACCGCGACGATCAGCACGATCGTCAGCAGGGCGCCGATGACCTGTTTCAGATCGCCGATGCCGCCCAGCCCGTCGAAGTCGGGGAACACGTCCATCACATACCGCCGGTTTGGACGGTGATGTGCAGGTGGTCGAAGTGCCCGCCGGTCACGTTGCCGGGGTCGTGCATCCCGCCGCCGTTGTAGGGGCGCCAGCCTTCGGCGTCGCGGGCGAGGGACCATATCTGGCCTTGCCAGATCAGGTACTCCAGGCCCAAGACCTCGGCGTGGTCTTTGAGCCAGTTCGTGAGCGCCCATCCGGCTTCGAGCTGCGCTGGCGTCGGGTACTGGCCGATGGCGTTGCCGAATGTCACGTCACAGGCGCGGCCCAGCGGGTGTTCGGAGACGGTGCCGGGACGCGGCGAGTAGCACGCCCACGAGGTGTCGGGGAAGGCGGCGCGAGCCTGGGCCATGACGTGCGCCATGCGCGCGGTGATCAGCCCCGAGCTGGTGGGGTCATCGACCATCTGGTCGGGGTCGCCGTCCAGCGGGGCTGGCGCGCCCGCGGTGCCGCTGGTGTCGCATCCGGCGGGGCTGCCGACCGTGGCTTCGGGGAGGTCAGCCGCGTTGTGGTCGTTGAGCCACTTGGCCGCGTCGAGGGCCTCGCCGCTGGTGCCGCCGGGCCTGACCTCGAAGTGCAGGTGCGGTCCTGTGCTGTTGCCGGAGCTGCCGACATCGCCGATGTGCTGACCCGCGGTCACACGGTCTCCGGCCGCGACGTGGATGCCGGACTGCCACATATGCGCGTAGGCGGTCGCCACGGTCTGCCCGTCGATCTGGTGCTCGATGACGATGAGCCCGCCGTAGCCGCCGGAGAACTCGGCCACGGTCACGGTACCGTCCGCGGCGGCGAGGATGGGTGTGCCGTCCGGTGCGGCGAAGTCGGTGCCGGTGTGGAACGACGGCTCCCCGGTGATCGGATGGATGCGCGGCCCGAACTCGCTGGTGAGCACCCAGGTTTCCTCGGGAAGCGGGAACACGACCCGCGAGGACTCCGCAACCGGACCCGCCACCACCGGAGCGGCGGCCGGGCCAGCCGCAGCCGTCGCGCCGGTGAGAGCGTCAAGGATGCGTTCGGCGACGGGCTCGTAGTTGCGGTAGCGGTCAGGGTAGGCACTGACCTCGACGGCCTGCGCGGCCTCTCCGGGGTCCATCTGCGCCCAGCCGGGAATGTCCAGCAGGCCCCGCGGCGAGGGGTAGTTCGGGCCATCGGGTCCGCCGTAGAACGCGCGGGCCTGATAGTTCGTGTCCATCAGCTCCGCGACGGTTCCCCACCCGGATTGCGGGCGCATCTGAAACAAGCCGAGGGAGTCGTGGTCGCCACCGTTGCCGTCGTTGGGATAGTTCGCGGACTCGGGGTAAGCGCCCGTGTTGGCGAGCTGGCGAAGGGTGCTCTCGGTGAGCGCGGCCATCAGCGCGATCTTGATACCGGGCCGGCCCACGCCCTCGATGCCGCCGCCGACCATGATGATCGTGGCCGCGTGCGTGAGCTGCTGCCGGTTCAGCGTGAACGTGGTGCCGTCCTGCGTGGTGACGGTCAACGAGTCAGGAACGTCGCCCACGGTGACGCTGCCGCCGGGGACGGCGCAGTTCGCCGCGGCTGGATTCATCAGCACACCGATCGCTAACAGGACACAGGCAGGGCCGAACAGGACGAAGGCGAGCCCGAGGATGAGGAGCTTCTTGACCACGACGTGCCTTCTGTCATCGCAGCGGGTTGTCGAGCTGCGACAGGCGCAGCACATGACACAGGCCGGTACGGAACTCCGGCGCCGGGGACGGGCAGGCCAAGAACACGGTGAAGGCCACGGGGTGTTCGCTCGTGACGGGTTCGCCGTTCCAAACGCCCTCGCGGTGCCGGGTTCCTTCGATCGTGACCGCGGTCGCACCGGGCGGGAGCTGGCCGGGCTGAGCCTGCTCGACCGCCTGATCCCATGCCTCGGGCACGAACGAGGACTCGATCGTGAGGTGCTGGGTGGTGGCGTACTTGCGCAGCTCGATCCACGCCTCACGCGAGGGCAGATAGGACGCGATGTCGGAGGCGAGGCCCGCCTGCTCAGTGCCGGACGGATCGCCCACCGCGAGGATCACGCTGGTGTAGTCCAACGGCATCAGCCCCGAGCCGGTATCCCACGCGAACAAGGCCTCGGCAACGTTGCGGGCAAACTCGTCAGGATCACTGGACGGCGCGACCTGCGGCAGCCGCGACCTGTCCGGCCCGGTCTCGCCCGGCGCAGTGACCGTGGGATCTGGTCCGAGATCGGATGCGGTCGGTCGTTGCGGGCCGGCGATGAGCCCGTAGACGCCGATGCCGACCAGGATCAGCAGGACGAGGCCGGCGGCGATCACGGCGATCAGGCGGCCACGGGACCAGGAGGCGGGATTCGTCTTCATATCGCCAGGTGCTCGCCGCCCCGAACGACGAGAGCGACGGCGGCGGCGCGGATCAGAGGACGCGCAGCAGCGGCCGGCCCGCCGACTCAGCGACGGTGGTGCGGGCGGTACGGAGCTTGTCTGCGAACTCGGTGGTGCCCTCGACGGCGGCGAAGAACGCCTCGGCCTGCTCATCGGTGAGCTCGACAGCCAGCTCGTCCACGGCGTAGTGGGTCCACCACCCTTCCAGGTCGGCCCAGGTCAGCACGAACGCCCGCACCGGGTACCGCGCCGGCCCCTCGTCCTCGGCGGCTGGTCGACGCTTCGGCGTGGCCGGCTTCGTGGCTTTGCTGGTCTTGGCGGCGTGGACGCGGGCCAGGGCTTCGTCGGCCAGCTCGTGCAACTGCCGGTCCCGCTCGCTGTCGACCTCGGCTTGGGTGTCGCGCAGGCGCTGGAAGATCGGGTTGACCGCCGCGCCGACCTCGATCTGCGCCAGCCCATCGCGTGCCTGGACGCGGATCGCCTCTGGGGTGTTCGGGTCATCGACCAGGTGTTGCAGGTAGCCGATCTGTTCCAGCCGGCTGTAGGACGCCGAGCCGGTCACCATCCGCGCCGCCTGCGTGCGAGCGTCCCCGAGCTGGTGCTGATCCGATGGTCCCGCTGAATCGGCGGGACCATGCTTTCCTGGCTCGTGGCCGTCTTGGAACTGGGTCTTGGCCTTGCGGCGGGCGGCGTCCTCGGCCATGAGTGCCTTGATCTCCCGGTACAAGGCGGCAGCCTCGATTGGGGTGAGCGGCTTGTGGAGCTGGTTGTCGTCCTGCTCGGCCAGCAGATGCCCCAGCCGGTCCGAGATACCGCTACGGACCCACACGCTGACGCGGCGCCAGCCGAGCTTCTTGATCGCCGCCATCCGGCGCGCCCCGCACACCAGCACCCCGTCCGGGGTGATCGTCGGCGGCTGCAACAGACCGTCCCGGTCGATCGATGCCGCGAGCGCGTCGATGTCGCCCAAGTCCGTGCGGTGCCGCTGGCCGATAGTGATGGAGTCCACCGCCCGCTCCAGCTCGATGTGCCCGGCCGGTGCGCTCATCCCGCACCCCGCGCCTTCATCGCACCCCGCTTGCTGATGCCCGGTGCAGCCAGGGAGAGGGTGAGCACGAGGTCGTCATCGCGCAGCAGCACCGGCAGCGTCTCGCCGATCAGAAGCCGCAACAGCACGCCGCGTCCCGCGCCGGTCGGCGCGAGCGCCGGGTCCGGGCAGCCGAGCAGGGCGCGCAGCAGCACCGCCCAGGAGCGTCCCGGAAGGTCGATCAGGGCTATGGCATGCTTGTCGCGTCGCAACGTCTCGTAGGCGGTGTGCCGGTTCCCGACGCGGGTCAGTGCCACGCAGACGTGCTCCACCGCCGAGCGTGCCGTGCCTTCGGGCCAGTCCAGCAGCATCAACAGTGTGATCGCGTCCTCGACCGCCGACGCCGCTGTGGTTGCCGCCGGCTCGGCCGGTGTCTGCTCCGGGGTGTCGTCGCGGTCGTGGGCGTCTTTGATCTGGAACGCGGGGTGGTAGTCGCTCAGGACGTTCTCGCGGTCGGAGAGGCGTTCGGGGTCGTGGAAGATCGAGTAGCGGGGTCGGCGTGCCTGGTGGGTCGAGCACAGCAGCCCTTGGCCGCGTTCTTCGGCGATGCAGGTGATCCTCACCGCGTGCGTGATGACCGCCCACGGGTCATCGGCGGTGCGGGCGGCCTTGGTGCGCATCACGTCGAACGCCGCCGACGCGGCCTCCCACGGGTCGAGCCGGTGCTTGTGCGCTAGCGCGGCGTATTTCTCGGCCGCGAACGCCATCAGCTCTGCCGCTACCGGGTCGTGCTCCCAGGCGCCGCTACCGGCGGCGTGCAGCCGTTTCAGCAGGGCACGCAGGCCCTCGCTGGTGCGGTATTCCTCAGCCGGTTGGCCGCTGGTCTCGCTCATGGTGCTGGTGTCGTTGGTCATGGTCTGGGCACCTCCCGACGGCGAGGTGCACCCGCAGACGACTGCGGGTCTCGCCTTTGTGGAGTTGGCGCCCACGACTCATCACCACCCGGCTACCTCATCCCGACCGCGGAGCGGCGCGGTCCCTGCTCGGCGCCCCCGCGACGGCCGAACGCGCTCAGAGGCGGCAGACGCTTGGCTCGCTCGGCGACCCAGCGGGCGCCCTGCTCAATCGGGACGCGAACATTCCGGTTCATCTCGGCGGTCCGGTCGATACCCCGGCGGGACAGCGCGCCGCCGCCTTGGGCGATCAGGTCGGTAGGGCGCACCCAATCCACGCCCCGGCCCCGTACCCGCGCCAGCTTCTCCTTCGCGGCCTTGCGGGACTCGGCGACCTTGACCGCATCCGGCGTCCCCACGGCTTCGATAGCCTCGGCCGGGTCCGGGTCGTTCCGCGCAGGGGGCAGCGGCTCGGGCTCAGAGCGATGCTGCTCCCGCATCCGGTCCTCGTCGTTCATGGCAGGACTCCTTCCATCTCGGGCTGCGACCCGGACGGGTCCGCCTCATCGGACTGGTGAGCACGAGGCAGCCAGCGGCCCACCGTCGAGGGATGCACGCCCAGGTGCCGGGCGATGGCCTTGTTCGACCAGTCCTGCTCTCGCAGCTCTGCCGCCAGCGCCCGACGATCCGCCCCGCCGTCCGCGTCCGCAGCGGTGACGCCTGCCGCCGTAGGTGGCGGGTCGAGAGATGCCGTCTCGCTCTGCGGCTGGGCGGTGATCGGCTCGACCGCCGGCGGCCCCTCGAGCGCGATAGCGGGGCGTGCGGTGGCGCGGGTCAGCACGACGGTCAGATGCGTGATCGCCAGCAACACGACCGGCGGCACGGCAGCGACCGCAGCCGCGAGCGGGCCGGGCACGTCGGCGTCGGCCGCGACCACCGCGTGCAGCGAGTTCGCCGTTACCGACACCGCGGCACCGCCGACCAGCAACGCCCACGGATACCACGCCGCCCGCTCACCGGCGAGGGCAACGACGGCGACCGTGGAGACCACGATCACGCCATCGACGATCAGCGGCCACGCCCACGCCTGCCCGACCCCGATCCCGGAGCGACGGGCAAGGTCGGCCAGGGACGTGAACGACAACCAGAACGCGCCGGCAGCGATGAACACCGTCCCGGCGACCGAGGTGATGACCGCCCACCGGCGGCCGCGTAGCTCCTTCATGACAGCCCCCGCGTGGCGGGCGCCCGCTGCTGCACGGACCCGCGAGCGACCTCGCCCGAATGCGATGCGGCGGGACGGTCCCGCCGGGCTCCGGCGCCGACGCTGCGATAGGCGCTGTAGACGGTGCGGGCAATTTCCCACTCCCCGAAGTCCGACTGCGCGGCCGTCACCATCGCGTCCAAGGCATCCGTGAGCGGCACCCCGCCCTCGGCCAACCGGCAGGAGGCCCAGAACAGTTTGAGGTTGCGGTCGGTGGCCTGCCGGCCCAGCCACGTTGCCAGCCGCTCCGCGTCCTCCCGCCGCACCGGCCCGCCGAGGCGCGGCCGGGGCGCGGGCCGAGGATCAAGAAAATCCCGCAGCCGGCCCGCATCTATCGGCCGGGCAGCACCGGCCGCGACCTGCTCGACTCGGTACGGGGTGCGCACGCCGTCGAGCCGCAGCAGCGAGGGCGGGGCGATGATGTAGCCGCCGTCCCCGCGACAGTCGATGCCGACCTTCCCGGCCTGCCAGGACCGTTGCGCCTGGTTCGGGTCGGCTGGGAAGTAGGCGTGCTGGCCGCCGGTGGGTGTGCGCACGACCGCCACTGGCTCGGGGATCAACCCGGCCCGCGCCGCCCGCGCATAGGCGGCATACCCGTTGACCCCATGCACATCCACGTCGATCACAACCAGCCCCGAGACGGCGCCGGTCGGGATGCCGATGTTCGCAGTCGGCCGCGACCGCCACCACCCCTCAACCCGGTCCAGATCGACGCTGGCCTCATGGAACCCACGCTCCGGGATCGGCCGCTTCCCGGCCGGCGCGCAAGGGAACACCGGCACCCCGGCCCGCGCCAGCTCACCCGCCGCGACCGGCAGCGGCGTCCCGTCGAGCTGACCAAACACGGCGGCAGCCGTGGCGGGGGCGACCATCACAGCCCCCGTCCCGAGCCGACCGAGGCCGCCGGCGTCTCCCGTTCCGGCAGCGGCTCCACCCGGCGCACGGCCTGCTCTGGCGTCTCCTGAGACTGCGACGTACGCTCCGGGCCACCGACCCGCAGGGACAACGGATTGCCGTTGCCGAGCTGCGGCGTGTCGAGCTTGTCGAGAACGTCGAATGCGGTGCTGCGCACCTGCTCACCCGTAGCGCGCACGACCGCCACGGGGTCTTTCCCGTCGACGTTGGCCGCCCAGCCGGCGACATACGGGATCGTGTAGTCACTCGTGTCCATGCCATGCGCGGCGGCGATCATCAGCGCGACCGACTCGGCCCGCACCTCACTGATCCCGCGATGCTCGCGGGCGTCGTCCCGCTGGTTCGGGCCATCCAGCCGGACATGCGCCAGCTCGTGCGCGAGAGTCTTGACCCGCGCGGCAGGATCCATGTCCGCGCAGACCATCACCTGCCGGGTCTCGAAATCCGTGCAGCCGTTCGCGCCCCGCTCGATGCGGTCGCGCGGCATCCGCAGCACCTCGAACCCCAGCGACTCCACCTGCCCGGTCAGCCCCTCCCACAGACCAGCGGGAGCTTCGCCTTCCAGCAGCCTCGGACGTGGCAGCTCGGGAAGCGGTGCTCCGTGCGTCCTCGATACGTCCCACACGTACGCCGGGACGACGTTGACGATCCGGCGACGCACGACCTCGCCGGGTCGGGGCTTCTCCCACTTCCCCAGCCGCCGCCAGGACGCCGAATCGCGCGGGGTCGCTGACGCGAACCTAGCCTTGACCGGACCGCGAATCCGATAGCCGCCGTCCTTCTCCGGCCAGCGGCCCATCTTCCGCCAGTCGCCGTACCCGGCGACCCAGGTCGGCGTCGGCGTCGGCACCCGGCCCTGCTCGTAGGCTTCCAGGTGCTGCGCCCAGATCAGTAGTGTGTTGTTGAACGAGCGGGTACGGAACCTCGCCGCGAACTCGATCGCACGCCGCCAGTCATCGCCCGACACCAGTTCCTCGACCGAGCGCACGATGCGTTCTTCCAGCGCATCGAGCGTCGCTTGCCGCGCCGCCTGCTTGTCCTCGTTCACAGCCATCGTCTGACCTCCCTCCGCCAGGGCCACTCCGAAAGGGAGCAACCGTGCGACCACGAGGTACGCCGGGAGAATCAGGAAGACGAGACGGACGACGGAACGATGCTTCGGACCGCCAGGCTCCGCGATGTACCCGACGAGTCTCTACCGAACTACCGGATCGGAGCGAAGCGCGGACGGTTCTCGGGTCGAGCCTGCGGTTTTCGTCGGGGCGGATGCGCGTTTCACCCGGTCGCTTGCGCCCGCACGCGGCTCAGCGTCCTGTAGTCACTCGGGGTGACACCCACGCGACGACGGAACTGGCGGGCGGCGAAATCAGGATCGCTCCAACCCACCTCCTGAGCGATCACCGCGATCGGCGCATCTGACGAACGTAGGAGCGCCGCCATCCGTTCGGTGCGCAGCATCGTCAGATACGCGATGGGCGACTTGCCGAAGGCTTCCACGAACAAGCGTCCGACCTGTGACCTAGACAGATGGACTTCGTTGGCAAGGTCGGTCACGGACCACCGACGTTCGGGTGCAGCGTGGAGCAGGTCAGCAGCCCTGCGCGCTTCGGCGCGAAGGGGACTGAACCGTCGAATCCGAGGTGAGGTCGGCCATGCCGTAGCGCGCTGTGTCGAGCTTGTGCGGACCTGAGAGGTCTTGATGAACGGCGCGATGACATGGGCGACGCTGAACCATAGGGCTTGCATCCGGTAGAAGGATTCCACGGGTCGGCTCTCGACGCTCAACGCGACCAGCTCGTCCAGCCACGGCATGAGCATGCCGGCTCGATCCTCGCCAAGTCGGAGGATCTGCGCTGGCTCGGTGTAGATCGTTGACGCGAACTCCGCCGCGTCGAGTCGATCACGCAACACACTCGCGTGCTGCCAGAACACCTGATCAACCACATAGTCCGCGTCGGCATAGACAACGGTGGCCGTGATGTGGCCCTCCGGCTCAATCCCGCAGAGCACATTTGCGCTGAGCAAGACGACATCACCAAATCGGACCGGTCGCTTACCGAACTCGCTCAGTAGTATTGCTGAACCGTCGCGCACGAAAGCGAGTTTGATCCAGTCGAACGCAACCGGGTCAACGGGCCGGTACGCCGTTCTTGTGAACGCCCGGATCGGGCTGAAATCCGCGCCGTTCGCCGCGAGTGAGGTGCCGCCGCCGGACATCGGGCAGACGCGCGGTGTCGCGCTCACCGTTCATTGGGTCCGGACATGATCACTCGCCGGAGCGAGAGACACTTTCGACCGTGACTCTAGGAATGAGGAGACCAGCAAGGCCAGCGGCGACAATCAGCACGGCCATCATTGCGAACGGGCTTTGATAGTCCGAGATCGGCGTGAATGTGGCGAGCGTTGCCAGACCGATGGCTCCACCAAACTGTTTGGCGGTGTTCATGAGCCCGGACGCTGCGCCGGCGTCGCGGTTGTCGATGCCTTGGGTGACGGCGGTCGCCAGAGGTGTGTTGAGCAGACCGCCACCGAGTCCGATGATGATCGACGGCAGCAAGACCGTCACCGGGTAGTTGGCAACAGGTATCAGCCACTGGGCCAGGAACCCGAGTGCTGCGATCACTGAGCCCGTCGCTACAAGGAACCGGATCGGGTACCGGTCGAGGAGCCGGGGAGCGACCCATGTGCTCACCACGAGCATCACTCCGGTCAGCGGTAAGAAGCCAAGCCCGGTGGCTGCTGCTGGGTACCCCATGTCCCGCTGCATGAGGAAGGTCAGGAAGTACCACACTGCGACTTGGAAGCAGGCGCCTGTGAGGAGTGTGGCTGCGTTGCCCGTGAGCACTGCTCGGTTGCGCCATAGCCGTGGCGGCACCAGCGGCACACGCGTCATCCGTTGCTGCACGACGAGTGCCATGAACAAGACGCCACTGACACAGGCGGCCACTGGCGTGGTGTTGGCTAGGTTCTCGTCACCGGCACTTGAAGCCGCGTAAGCCGCAGCGGTAAACGCGCCCGTGACCAGCGCCGAGCCCAGCACACCGACGCGGCCCCGCACGACCTGCCGCTTTGCACGTGTGAGTACGTAGGCGGCAGCGGCGACCGCAGCTCCGATCGGGAGATTGATGAGAAGCACGGCACGCCAGGACACATACTCGGTCAGGACTCCGCTGACGATGTTCCCGAGGCCCCCACCGGCCAGACTCGCGCCTGTCCAGATCGCGACGGCACGGACTCGGGCTCGTCCTTCGGGAAACCAGATCGTCAGCAAGGAGAACGTTGCGGGTGACAACACCGCGGCTGCGACTCCTTGAACCGCGCGCGCTGCGATGAGCATCCCGCCTCCCACCGCCAGGCCGCCCACCACGCTCGCGATCGTGAACACGAGCACGCCCCCCAACAGCGTCCGCGCAGCGCCGAGAACGTCGGCAAGTCGAGCGCCTGCAAGGATCAGCCCAGCGAAGCCGAGGGTGTATGCGAGCACGATCCACGATGTGCCAACCGCCGAGAGCGCCAGATCCTCGCGTACCGATGGCACCGCGACGTTCATCACGGACGCATCTAGGACCACCATCAGCTGAGCGACGCAACTTACCCACAGCACGAGCCTTGGTGTCGTCACCCCTCGTTGGTACACGCGTATCATGATACAACTGTATCAAGGGAGAGGGGGTGTGACGACCATGGACGATCTGGATCGACGCACGACAATCATTGAAGCCGCCGAGAGGCTGTTGTCACGCGGCGGAGTCGAAGCGGTGTCGATGCGGAACGTGGCCGTTGAGGCTGGTGTCTCACTGCGGCTGGTGCAGTACTACGGCAAGTCAAAGAACGAGCTACTCACGACTGTCCTGCAAGCCATGTCCGAACGCAGCGTGCAACATTGGCAACAGGCTTTGGATTCCGCGTCCGGGACACGGGACGCTCCTCTGCGGGCGTTCTTCGACGCGGCACTACCACACGACGAACAAAGCCGGGCCTTCCACCGCCTCGGAGTCTCGTTGGAGCAGCTATCGGCCTCCGACCCGGACGGCATGGGCGCCATCTACCGAGGACATCTGGAACGGCTCGCGTCCAGCCTTGCGTCGCAGATAGACGAACCGGATCCCGCGGCCATAGCGCACGCCTACGAAGTCATGGCCCTCTCCCACGGCTTGGGCAGCTTGATCTCAACCAATGCCATCACTGTGCAGCAGGCCCGTGCCATAGCCTCCGATTACATGGACCGATACCTTGCCACCTGAACTCTTGGGGACCGTGCTGAACCCTTCACCGGCTAACGGGCATCCTGGAGAAGATCACGTAGTGCGGTAGCGGCTTGTGCTGGTAGGACACCGTTGCCGAGTGCGGCGAGTTGCTGTGTGTAACTGAGTGCGAGGTTCGGATCGGTGACCCACCCCGGCGGGAGGCCCATCAGCCATTCCACGAAGTCCGGCGCCGGCCGAGGTCCCGCGTCGTCGCTCAGGATCGCTGGGTCTGGGGCGGGGCGTCCGGTTATGTGTTCCCATCGGGCAATGGCGCGGGCGTAGCGTCCCCAGCGGTGAAGATGTCCTCGATCAGGGACTCAAAGAACAGAACGTCAGCTCCCGCCGCGGGCGAACGGATGATTCAGGTCTCTGCCAGCCCCTTACGGCCCCTTAGGGCATACTTCTGGCGGTCGTAAGCCGCTGAAGAGGATGTCCAACACGCGTCCGCGGAACCGCTCTCCCCAGTCGTCGGCGATGGCTTGCTGGCCTACTGCCGCGAGCAGCGCGATCAACTCGTCGGAGCAGAGGTCAGCGCGCACGGCATGCTCGCCGTGGGCTTTTGAGAGAAGGTCATCGATTGCAGCGCGCATGCGCGTCAGGGCATCGCTTACGCGGACGTGGACCCCGGTTTCGGCCAACCGCTGGAAGACGTCGCGGTTGGCGGCGCAGCCAGACATGATGAGCGAGCAGAACGTGAAGAGGGCCGTAGAGGGATCCTCATCGCGGGCAAGACGATCAGCCTCGACAGCGAGTTGATCCTGCAAATCCATCACCACAGCCGAGAGTAGATCCGACTTCTTCGGAAAGTGGCGGAACACGGTGCCGATCGCTACTCCGGCTCGAGCAGCGACGGATTCGGTCGTCGCAGATGCCCCCTGTTCCGTGAACACCGCCTGGGCAGCCTCCAGAATCTGTGCGCGGTTGCGCCTCGCATCGGCCCGAGTCGGTCGTGCAGTCGTGTTCATCGGTCACCTTCTTGCCAAAAGTGAGTCACACTCACTATCGTGAAGTCGAGTTACACTCACCTTAAATCTGGGAGGCATCAATGACGGGCACAACACCCCTTGAGGTATATCGACGGATGCAGGCGGCTGTTCTCCGTGAGGACGACCCGACGCTGCTCCCCGCCGAGCTCCTGGCCGATGACGTCGTTGTCGAGACTCCGTTCTCCCCGCCCGGGATGCGACGCCACGAGGGGCGTGAGGCCTGGCTGGAGTTCTATGCAAAACGTCCGTTGCCGATCAGATTCGAGGAGTTCCGGGAAGGCGCCACCATTGAGACAACCGACCCCGAGGTCCTTGTCGTGGAGTACGCGCTTACCGGGACGGTCACGACGACAGGAGCCCCCGCGTCCGCCACGTTCATCGCCGTCCTCCGGGTCCGTGACGGCAAGATCCAGCAGTGGCGCGAATACCAAGACATCATGTCGATCACCCAGGCGTTGAGCCTGACCCCCGAAGCGCTGGGAACCGCCAGTCAGTAGCGCAAGCAACGTAGTCCTTGACCTTGACCTGAGGTCAAGGTGCAAGGTGCAGCGTATGACCAATTCTCCTTGGGCTGGAATGGTGCCCGTTGATGACACTGCTCTCGCGGTAACGGATACAGGCGGCTCCGGGCGCCCGGTCGTCTACCTGAATGGCTCATATGCCAGCCAACGTACGTGGCGACACGTCATCGCGGATCTCGGACCGAAGTGGCGACATATCACCTTTGACGAGCGAGCTCGTGGCAGGTCAAAACGATCGGCTGACTACTCCTTCGAGGCGTGTCTGCGTGACGTGGATGTCGTACTCGAGGCGACGCGGGTGGAGAACCCCATCCTGGTCGGTTGGTCCTACGGGGCAGCTTTGGCCGTGCATTGGGCAGATCGTCACCCGGATCGTGTCGCCGGCGTTGTCGCCGTCGACGGCGGCGTGCCTTGGGGCTTCACCGGTGAGACCGGGCGCGAGGAGATCGAACGCATCTGGCGGCGCATGCGTCCTTTTCTGCCGCTCGTTCGTCCTTTCGGGCTCTCTGCGTCGATGAGTGCTGCGCAGCACGCTGAGGTGAACATTGAGATTAACGAGATCAGCGCGAATCTCGAACCGGTGTTGGAACGCCTGACCTGCCCGGTGCGGTACGTCCTCGGTTCCGGTTCGAGCCTTGGCGGAGAAGCCGACGACATGGCTCAGATGCGTTCATCACTAGACCCTGTCCTCCGGAAGAAGCCGAATCTGCGGGTCAGCTCGAAGGTCGACAGCAACCACACCCAGATCCTGCGCAAAGACCCGCAGGCGATCGCCGCCGCTGTGCGTGAAGTCCTTCTCGGAGATAGATCGGAGCATAGTTGAGCACATGACTGCAGGGGTGACGATCGGGCAGGCCGCAGCATTCGCCGGAGTCACGATCAAGACGATCCGGCACTATCACAAGCTCGGGGTCCTCGACGAGCCACCACGTGATCGTTCCGGCTACCGACGCTACGGTTCCGCAGAACTCCTGAAGCTCGTGCAATCCAGAACCCTGGCGGCCGCCGGCGTCCCATTAGGCGAGATCCGGCAACTCCTCGACTCCGACAAGGACGCAATGATGGCGGAGCTCGATACCGTCGAACGTCGCCTCACCGCACGGATCGCCGAGCTGACGTCCCAACGCCGAATGCTGAGAAAGCTCACCTCAGGTGACCATATGCTCCTCCCCGACCGGGCGGTGGCGATGCTCCGTGGAATGCCCACGCTCGGCTTCTCCTCCCACGACTTGAAGACAGCTCAAGAGTCCTTCGTGCTTGCACGTGCGCTGATTCCCGACAAGTTCGACGAGTACCTCACTGACGTGGAGCAGGCGCTTGAGGATCCGCGTTTCGTCGAACTGACCAGACGAAGCGCAGAGGTCATCAATTGGGAACCCGATGATCCTAGGGTGGACCGACTCGCCAACGATATGGCCGAGCACTACCTCGCCCACCCGAAGCAGCTCAAGATCGTCACCGGCTTGCAAGCTCCGACTGAGACCGCCACACGGTACCGCCTGGTCGCCCACCACCGTGAACAACACGCTTCTGCCGCGGCACGACTTGCCTATCTCCTCGAGGCGAGGCTGCGAGCGGGCGGGGCAACCATCCCCGGTGCAGGATGAGGTCGCAACGAGCAGCGGGAGCGGGACTGTCTGAATAACGGTGTGTGGGGTCCGGCCTGATCCGAAAGGAGATGGCCGTGGCTGACACGACCGAGTTGTTGGATGACACGATGATCGATCCCGTGACGGGAGAGATCATCGATCAGAAGGATCTTGCCGAGCGATTGCTCGCGCAGGCGAGGAAGCAGGGCGTGAGTTTGGTAGGCCCGGGTGGGCTGCTGAATCAACTCACGAAGAATGTCCTCGAGACGGCGTTGAACGCGGAGCTGGCCGAGCATCTCGGGCACCAGCATGGCGGGACGCCTGCCGGGTCGAACATGCGCAACGGCACCCGGACGAAGACGGTGCTCACCGAGATCGGTCCCGTTGAGATCGAGGTGCCGCGGGACCGGGATGGGTCGTTCGAGCCGGTGATCGTCCCCAAGCGCAAGCGTCGCCTGGACGGGATCGATCAGATCGTCCTCTCCCTCAGCGCCCGCGGGCTCACGACCGGGGAGATCGCGGCGCACTTCGACGAGGTCTACGAGGCGAAGGTCTCCAAGGACACGATCAGCCGGATCACCGAGAAGGTGGCCGGCGAGCTCGCGGAATGGTCCTCACGACCGCTGGATCCGATCTACCCGGTGATCTTCGTCGACGCGATCGTCGTGAAGGTCCGCGACGGGCAGGTCCGCAACACCCCGTACTACGTCGTCATGGGCGTCACCATGAACGGGGAACGGGACATCCTCGGAATCTGGGCCGGTGACGGCGCGGAAGGCGCGAGGTTCTGGCCGCAGGTGTTCACCGAGCTGAAGAACCGGGGTTTCGAGGACGTGTTCATTGCCGTCTGCGACGGGCTGAAGGGGCTGCCTGAAGCGATCAACACCACGTGGGAGCGGACGGTGGTGCAGCAGTGCATCGTGCACCTGATCCGCAACAGTTTCCGCTACGCCGGCCGGCAGCACCGCGACGCGATCGTGAAGAGCCTCCGCCCCGTCTACACGGCGCCCAGCGAGGCCGCAGCGAAGGACCGGTTCACGGAGTTCGCGGCCGAGCGGGGTGGGCGGTATCCAGCGATCGTGCAGCTATGGGAGAACGCCTGGGCGGAGTTCGTGCCGTTCCTCGAGTACGACGTCGAGATCCGGAAGGTGATCTGCACGACTAATGCGATCGAGTCGATCAACGCCCGCTACCGGCGCGCGGTGCGCACCCGTGGGCACTTCCCGAACGAGGCCGCGGCGCTGAAGTGCCTCTACCTCGTGACCCGGTCGCTTGACCCCACCGGCGGTGGCCGGGCACGCTGGAGGATCAGGTGGAAGCCCGCACTCAACGCGTTCGCGATCACCTTCGCCGGACGGTTCGAGAGAACCAATCACTGAAACCGCCGGACCTCACACACCGTTTATCGGACAGTCCCGTCCTCAGCCGTCGGCTCCCCGAGCCATCACGCCTCTTGCAGATCGAGGTTGAGCCCGCCGTCAGCGGGCCGCTGCTCACCTTGTGAGCAGACGGAGAAGGGCGGCCTGGGTGACGGTCTCGATGCGCGTGATGTCGGCCGGCGACGGTTACAAGTACCTGCTGCGCACAGTCGCGGCCAGCGACGGCGACAGGTCGCTGTCCACCCCGCTGACGCGCTACTACAACGCCGAGGGCACCCCGTAGGAGAGCAAAAGTAGTCTGGTCCTGATTGGCTTGTTTCTTCGGATTCAGCGTACGCCGAGCATGGTCTACCAGGTCAGCGGGTCGAGTCGTAGGTAGAAGTCCAGGCGGTCGGGGTCGAGGGTGATGCCGTACCGGGAGGCGAAGTCGTGATCCGCC
>NZ_KV807509.1:419343-419761 GCF_001812045.1 Kocuria sp. HMSC066H03 | reverse complement strand
CGTTCGCCAGCAGGAGCGCGATGTCGGCGTAGGGGTCTGCTTGTCCGAGTCGGCCGAGGTCGATGAGCCCGGCGACCAGCGAGGTATCGGGGTCGATAAGGATGTTGGGGAGGCAGAAGTCTCCGTGGCAGACCACCCTGTCGGCGTCCTCTTGTTCCTGGCGGGACGGGAGGTCGCGTTCCAAGCTTTCGAGGATCACTGCGGGCGGGGTGTCGATGAGGTGCTGGGGCAGGAACTCGGTGTGGACCCGGTTCTCGGCGACGGTCGCGCGGGCTAGCGCCGTCATCTCGTGCAGCGTCCTGCCGTACGGACACGTGCTGGCAGGAGTGCTGTGCAGCCGGACCAGGGTGTCGGTGATCGACGGCCATGCCTGAGCGAGATGGGCCGGGTCGAGCCGGTCAGCCGGGACGCCCGCGAC
>NZ_KV807509.1:418882-419243 GCF_001812045.1 Kocuria sp. HMSC066H03 | reverse complement strand
CGTTCGCCAGCAGGAGCGCGATGTCGGCGTAGGGATCTGCCTGTCCGAGTCGGCCGAGGTCGATGAGCCCGGCCACGAGCGAGGTATCAGGGTCAATAAGGATGTTGGGGAGGCAGAAGTCTCCGTGGCAGACTACCCTGTCGGCGTCCTCTTGTTCCTGGCGGGAAGGGAGGTCGCGTTCCAAGCTTTCGAGGATCACCGCGGGCGGGGTCTCGATGAGGTGCTGGGGCCGGAACTCGGGGTGGACCCGGTTCTCGACGACGGTCGCGCGGGCCAGCGTGATCATCTCGTCCAGCGTTCTGCCGTACGGGCACGTGCTGGCGGGGATGCTGTGCAGCCGGACCAGGGTGTCGGTGATCGA
>NZ_KV807509.1:357549-418782 GCF_001812045.1 Kocuria sp. HMSC066H03 | reverse complement strand
CTTGGCGAACCGTTCCCCGGACACGTGACGCAGCGTAATCGCGCCTGACTCGCCGTCGGTGACGCGCGTCCACACCGAGCTATCCGAGAGCAATCCGGTCAGTGGCACCGAGGGAGACGACATGCCTCCATCATCTCGCATCGACCGTCCTTCACGTGCCCTGCGCGGCCTCACGACCAATGTCGACCAAGCCCATTTCCTCGCAACGACGGCAAAGCAGCGTGCGTGCCGTGCGCTCACCTACTGCGTATGACGGTCTCGATGCGGGTGATGAGCGCGGGTAACGGCTACAAGTACCTGCTGCGCACTGTCGCGGCCGGCGACGGCGACCGATCGCTGTCCACCCCGCTGACGCGCTACTACAACGCCGAGGGCACCCCGCCGGGTCGCTGGCTCGGCGCCGGAGTCGCCACACTCGGCGGCGCGCGGATCAGCGTGGGCGATCAGGTCTCCGAAGCCCAGCTCCAGCTCCTCGTCGGTATGGGCCGTGACCCCATCACCGGGGAACCGCTTGGCCGCGCGTACCCCGAGTACCGAACCGTGGCCGAGCGGATCGAGGCACGCACTGGGGAACTCGATCCATCCCTCGGGCCAGTCTCACGCGCAGAAGCGGTCGCGGCGATCGAGACGGAGGAGGCCGAGCGTGGGGCGCGACGGGCGGTTGCGGGGTTCGACTTCACGTTCAGCATCCCGAAGTCCGCAAGCGTGCTCTGGGCGGTCGCGGATGCCGGGACGCAGACGCTGATCGCGGATGCGCATCATGCGGCGGTTGCGGAGGTGGTTGCGTTCATGGAGCGGGAGGTTGCAGCCACCCGCACGGGCGCAACCGGACGCGACGGCGCGGTTGCACAGGTCGACGTCGCAGGGCTCATCGCCACGGCGTTCGATCACTACGACTCCCGGGCGGGCGACCCGCACCTGCACACGCACGTCGTCATCAGCAACAAGGTGCAAACCGTCCTCGACGGCAAATGGCGGGCCCTGGACGGGCGGCCGATGCACGCTGCTGTCGTCGCGCTCTCCGAGCTTCACGAGGCCGTCTTCGCGGACCACCTCACCCGGATGCTCGGCGTCTCGTGGGAGGCCCGCGACAGGCGCCGCGACCGGAACCCCGCATGGGCGATCACCGGGGTGCCGGAGGCGCTGGTCAAGGAGTTCTCCACCCGTGCCCGGCACATCGACGCCGAGACCGACCGGCTCATCGAGAACTACGTGGCTGAGCATGGGCGGCGGCCGTCGCCGGCAACGATCATGAAGCTCCGCGCCCAGGCCACGCTCACCACCCGGCCGGAGAAGGAGGTGCGGTCCCTGGCCGAACTCACCTCCTCGTGGCGGGAACGGGCCGGGCGGGTGCTCGGGGTGGACGCAACCTCATGGGCGCGCGGCGTGACCGCGAACGAGGAGCCGCTGCTGCTGCGCGCCGACGACATGCCGCTGGACGTGATCGCCTCGCTCGGGGCAGACGTCGTGGCTGCGGTCGGTGAGAAGCGCTCCACCTGGCATCGCTGGAACCTCACGGCCGAGGCGGCGCGGCAGACGATGAGTTACCGGTTCGCGTCGATCGAGGACCGAGAAGCCGTCGTCGGCCTGATCGTAGACGCCGCCGAAGCCGCGTCGCTGCGCCTGACCCCGCCGGAGCTCGCGTCGAGCCCGGCGGCGTTCCGCCGGCCGGACGGCACGAGCGTGTTCCGTCCGAAACACTCCGCGCTGTTCTCCTCCGAGGCGCTGCTGGCCGCCGAAGACCGCCTCCTCGAGCGCGCCCGCACCACCACAGCGCCGACGGTGCCGCTGACCAGCGTCGAACGAATCACGAAGCGGCCCGACAGCAAGGGCCGGATGCTCAGTGATGACCAGGCGGCCGTGTTGACGAAGATCGCGGTCTCGGGCCGGATGGTCGACGTACTGGTCGGCCCGGCCGGTGCGGGGAAGACGACGGCGATGTCGGCATTGCGA
This sequence comes from Kocuria sp. HMSC066H03, assembly GCF_001812045.1. NCBI lineage: Bacteria > Bacillati > Actinomycetota > Actinomycetes > Micrococcales > Micrococcaceae > Kocuria > Kocuria sp. HMSC066H03. Next base: position 416,829 of record NZ_KV807509.1, on the reverse strand, counting down.
CGGGCATGGGAGCACGAGCACGGGCACGGCAGCGTGGTCGGGCTCGCGCCGTCCGCAGTCGCCGCGCAGGTCCTGGCCGATGACCTCGGCATCCCCACCGAGAACACCGCCAAGTGGCTCGACACCCACGACCGCACCCGCGAGACGTTCCGCAAGGGGCAGCTCGTCATCGTCGACGAGGCGTCACTGGCGGGCACGCTCTCCCTCGACCGCATCACGGCCCTTGCGGCCGAGGCCGGGGCGAAGGTCCTGCTGGTCGGGGATCACGCCCAACTCCAGTCCGTCACCGCCGGCGGCGCGTTCTCCCTCCTCGTCCACGACCACGACGACACCCCGGAGCTGGTCGACGTGCACCGGTTCGTCAACCTGTGGGAGAAGACCGCATCCCTCGCCCTGCGGCACGGCCGCACCGACATCATCGACACCTACACCGAACACGACCGCGTGACCGGCGGGGAGACCGAGGAGATGATCGACGCCGCCTACACCGCCTGGCGCTCCGACACCCTCGCCGGGCGCGCGAGCGTCCTCGTGACCGACTCGAACGAGTCCGTTCAGGCGCTCAACAACCAGGCGCGGGCCGATCTGATCCTCGACCGCACCGTGAACGCCCGCCGTGAGGTCGAACTGCACGACGGCACCCGTGCCGCAGCCGGGGATACCGTCATCACGCGCCGCAACGACCGCCGCCTGCGCGCAGGCCGCTCCTGGGTCCGCAACGGCGACAGATGGACAGTCACCGAAGTTCGCGAAGACGGCGCCCTCACCCTCCGCCGCGCCGGGCGCACGTGGGGCGCCTCGGTCGTGGTCCCGGCCGAGTACGCGGGCGAACACCTCGACCTCGGCTACGCCGTCACCTCCTACCGGGCACAGGGCATCACCGTGGACTCCTCGCACGTCCTGGTGGATGCGTCGATGACCAGAGAGACGTTCTACGTCGCCATGACAAGAGGCCGTGAGGAGAACATCGCCTACGTCGCCGTCGACAAGCCTGACCCCGCTCACGACGGCCCGCACCCCGGTGACAACGAGGATGTGTCCGCCCGGTCAGTGTTGTTCGGGGTGCTGCAGCACGTCGGCGCCGAGCTGTCCGCGCATGAGACGATCACCGCCGAGCAGGACGCCTGGGCCTCAATCGCTCAGCTCGCCGCTGAGTACGAGACCCTGGCCGCCGCCGCACAGCACGACCGATGGGCCGCGCTCATCCGCTCCTGTGGGCTCAGCGGCGACGACGCAGACGACGCGATCGCATCACCCGCATTCGGCGCATTGACCGCCGAGCTGCGGCGGGCAGAGGCGAACCAGCACGACGTCGAGACCCTGCTGCCGCGCCTCGTGGGAGCACGCGGGTTCGGGGACGCCGACGACATCGCCGCGGTCCTGCACTACCGCGTTGCCCGCGCGATTGCGCGCCCGGCAGGTGCCGGTCGCGCCCGCAAGGCACCGCGTTTGATCGCGGGCCTCGTCCCCGAAGCCGCCGGCGCCATGCCGTCCGAGATGCGGCGGGCGCTGACAGAGCGGCGCAACCTCATCGAGACCCGCGCAGAAGCTCTCCTCGACACCGCGCTCACCGAGAAGCACGAGTGGATCACGAAACTCGGCCCCCCACCGAAGCAGGCGCGGGCGGCCCAGGCCTGGAGGTACACCGCGCGCACTGTCGCCGCCTATCGCGACCGCTATGGCATCACCGGACCCGCGCCGCTCGGGGCACCCGCCGAGACCGAGGCGCAGAAGCTCGACGCCGCCCGCGCCCGTGCCGCGCTCGATCGGGCTAAGAACCTCGCCCAGGCCGAGCAGCCCGAGCAGGAACGCCCGCGCCGCATGGGAGCACAGCGAGTCGGACCGTCGTTGTAGTCGGTGCTGTTCGCGGGATCAGGGCGCTCAGGCGGCACGCGGGTAGTCGATGGTCAACAGTGAGTTGTCCTTCAGTCCGCGGAGCACCTGCTCAGTCACCTCGCTGATCGTCACGCCTTTCGCATGCCGGGGAGCCACGTCATCGTCTTGCGGGTTCCATGCCCGAAGGACGGCCAGACGGCTGACATGCGGAACCTGGGTCGGCAGTTCACGGAGCCAGGTCAGCCAGTCTTCGGCTGCTACTTCGCGGTCAACGGGGTCGTCGCTGCCTCGTCCGATCAGGGAGTCGCAGTCGCACATGCGCTGAGTCAGCGTGAACACGATCGAGCTGCCGCGCACGCGGCTCGACGCGATCCGAAGCTCGGAGACCTGCGGTGCGACGCCGATCTGCTCGGCGGTGAACCGTTCGAACTCAGGCGTGAAGGCGGCGGCGTTCACCGCCTACAGATTCGTCGCACACATGCCTTCATCTTCGCACCGAGCGGTCATGCAATCTCGGCTCGATGCGCGCCGTCGAGCTACAGAACGCGCCCCTGCCGATGAGGAGGCCGAGCGATGTCCGCTTCACGCTCGACCGCCTGCCCGCTACCGCGTGTAGGTGGGTCGAGGAGCGCGGTGACGTCTGTGGCACCGGTGATAAAGGACGCGATGCCTTCGCGCAACAGCCGGTGCGTGCCGGCACTGGACACGCTGGTCACCGGACCGGGGACTGCGCCGACCGGGCGCCCGAGCTGCGCGGTGCGGGCGGCGACGTTGAGGGAGCCGGAGCGGTAGCCAGCTTCCACGACGACGGTCGCCCCCGAGAGCGCGCCGAGGATGCGGTTGCGGGCGAGGAACCGCCACTTGGTCGGCGTCGCGCCGGGCGGCATCTCGCTGGCGAGCAGCCCGAGGTCTCCGACTCGTTCCAGCAGCTCTCGGTTGCCGGAGGGGTAGAGCCGATCCAAGCCGCCGACCATCACGGCGAGAGTCTGCCCACCAGAAGCGAGCGCGGCTCGCTGTGCGGCGGCGTCGATGCCGTAGGCGCCGCCGGCCACGATGATCCGCTCGGCATCGGTCAAATCGGAGGCGAGCTCGCCCGTAACGTGCTCGCCATAGCTCGTGGCTGCGCGCGCTCCGGTGATCGTCACACGATCGCTCAGCGGCGCGGTGAGGAACGAGGACGCGCCGCGCACCCACAGGACAGTCGGAGCCCGGTCGCCCAGGTCATCCAGCGAGGGCGGCCAATCGTCGTCGCCGCGGATGAGGATGCGCAGCCTGAGACGGTCGCTCTCCGAGAGTGCTTGCGTGACCGTGCGAGCATCCAAGCGTGCGGCGACCTTGTTGCGCCACAGCCCGGCCTCGATCGCATCGCCCTTCTTCGGGAACGCGCCGGTACCGTCTGCCAGGCGGACTGTCTCGACGGCGCCGACCGCAGCGATGAGTCGGCCGGTCACCGCGTCGTCGGGCTCCAAGGTCGCAGCCAGGGCGACCCGTGCGGAGCGTTCGTCCATGGCGAGAGAAGTGATCGTGACCATGCCGGCTCCCTTCCGTGTGTGCCGGACAGGTGCGTGAGCGCCACCCGAACGAGTGAGAGCATCTCTTACGGATGTCGCTGGGGACGTACTCTGGGGGCGAGGCAGATTCCTCCTTGATCTGGCGTCCCTCGTGGACAGGCCCTCGGGCCACTCTCTACGCACCGTCTCGTCACCCGACCGTGCCACGAGAGGACACGCCATGACCCGGCTGCTCTGGGTGCTCAGCGACCACGCCCGCTACTACCTGCTGCGCTACATGCCCACCAACATCGCACTCGACGCGATCCGCACCCGCCGCGGCCTGAAACGGGGCATCCCCGCGATGCTCCTCGCCGTGCCCTACTTCCTCCCCGCGAACTACTGCATCGCGCTGATCGAGGACGGCGGCCCCGGGTGGCTGAACCTTTTCGTGTTCCTGTTCTCCTGGAACGCTCTCAAGTTCCTCATCATGGGCCCGATCAGCCTCGTCCTCCCTATCCGCGCTCGCCTGGAGGAGTGGGCGGCCCAGCGCCGCGACCGCCGTCGTCGTCGAGCACCATGTATTTCGCGACGATGAACTGGCCGGTCGGGTGGGCGTCGGTGAGCCGGAGACGGGCCGAGTCGAAGCCTCCGGGGAGCAGCGGTGCACCGGAACCTAGGGTGACCGGTGCGATGGAGAGATGGATCTCGTTGAGGCGGCCGATCTTCGCGAACTCCGCGGCGAGCGCGCCGCCACCGATGATCCAGATGTCGCCGTCGCCGGCTGCCGTGAGGATGCGGTCGAGGTGGTCCGCCGGCGGGCCGTTGACGAAGGTGATGTCCGCGCCGGGAACGACGGGCAGGTCCGTCCGGGTGGTGAAGACGAACGTCCTGCGGTCGCCGTAGAACTCCTGCCATTTCTCGGGGTGCGCGAGGAGATCTTCGTGTTCGATCAGCCAGCGGTAGGTGGTGGAGCCTTCCACCTGCACGGTCACGCCGGACACGAACGCCTGGCCTTCGGCGATGGCATCCTGACCGCCGTCGACCGCGAAGAGCCAGTCGAGGGAGTTGTCCGCGTCGGCGAGATAGCCATCCAAGGACGTCGAGGTGTAGTAGACGATCCGTGTCACTCGTCCGCCTTTCGCGGGTGCGGGTGCTCGTCACCCGCAGGAGATCCGAACAGTTGCTGGGCGCCGGCTCGGGTGAGCGCGAGCGGATCGGCGTCCGCAAGAGCTCCGGCAAGGACGAGAGATGCGAGGCCATGGACGAGAGCCCACGCGGCGTGGCGGGCCTGTTCCACGGGTATCCCGACGCGTCCTTCGGGCAGACTCGCCGTTCCGGACGCCAGAGCTGCCGCCGCACGATCACGCTGCTCGCGGAGGCCCGGGGTGTCCTCCAGCAGCTCCGGCCGAAACATGACCGCGTAGTGCCCCGGCTTGCTCAGCGCGAATCGCACGTACTCCACCGCCGTCTCGACGAAGTCGCCACGGGCGACGGACGGCGCCAGAGCATCGGCCAGCGCCTCGAAGCCCTCCGTCGCCAACGCCGTGAACAGTCCCCGCCGCGAGCCGAAGTGATGTGCCGGAGCACCGTGAGTCACGCCGGCGCGGCGCGCAAGCTCCCGCAGGGACAGCGTCTCCGGTCCGCTCCGGGCGACCTCCTCCGCGGCGCTCGCCAGCACCTGCTGCCGGAGCCGACCGTGATGATACGTGTCCACCATGAGCGGCATCCTAACCACGGATCTAGACATTGACAACATCGCGTGTCGGGCGCCATGATCTATACGACGACTAGATGAAAGGCGCATGATGGTTCCACTGATCATCCTGATCGTGATCACCCTGGCGGCACGGGGAGTCGGCGCGCTCGGGCTCGGCTACCTGGACTCCTGGTCCGCCGCCCTCGCGATAGGACTCGCGGCGATGTTCACGGTGACCGCGATCTCTCATTGGGTGCAGCCGCGGCGCGACGGGCTGATCGCGATCGTGCCCGCCTGGGTTCCGCACCCGAAGGCCGTCGTCACCGTCACGGGCGCGCTGGAGATGCTGGGAGCGTTTGGCCTGCTCCTGCCGCCGACGCGTGTCGCCGCGGCCATCTGCCTCGCTGCGCTCCTCGTCGCGATGTTCCCCGCGAACGTGCGTGCCGCGCACGGCGTCGATCACCCTGCGGCGCCGACGACGCCGCTTCCTTTGCGCACCGTGCTGCAGGTGATCTTCCTCGCCGCCGCCGTGTTCGTCGCGGTCACCGGCATGGGCTCCCCGCGATGACGACCACCGTGCTGCGCCCGATGACGGAGGAGGACGTCCCGATCGTCAGCGCCATCTGGGCGGCCGCCTGGCGCGACGGTCACGCCGGTCACGTCGACGCCGCACTCGAGGAGATCCGCACCCCTGAGTCGTTCGTCCCGCGTGCCGCGCGGCGGGTGCCCCGCACCGTCGTCGCCGAACAAGGAGACCGCGTGGTCGGATTCGCCACGGTCGCAGGCAATGAGGTCGAGGAGCTGTTCGTCGACGGGCGGGCGCGTGGCACGGGCATCGCGATCGCATTGCTGCGGGATGCGGAGGAGCGAATCGCGTCGGGCGGGTGGTCGGACGGGTGGCTGGCAGTCGTCTCTGGCAACGCCCGCGCCCGCCGCTTCTACGAGCGCGAGGGATGGCGGGATGCCGGTCCCCTGATCTATGCGGCCGAAGGATCGGATGGCCCCGTCCTCGTGCCGAGCCGACGATACGAGAGACGCCTGATGGCCGGGCGCGGGTAGCGGCCACTCATGTACTCGCCTACTTCGACCACCCCGGAACCTCTAACGGCCCGGTCGAAGCGATCCACGGCCGACTCGAACGCCTCCGCGGCAGCGCCCTCGGCTCCCGCAGCCTGACCAACGACATCGCCAGATCACTACTCTCAGCCGGCGGGCTCATACCGCGAGCACATCCTCGATTGTGAAGAGCCAGTTTGCTTTCCTAGGGCGAAAGTGACACGCTTTCTCATATGGAAAATGTTTCTTCGTCGTCCGGGCGCCCGGAGACTGCGGCGTCGGAGTTGCGAGCGCTGGATGCGGACAGGGAGCGACTCGGCGGCCTGATGAGGGCACCGATCTGGTACGGGTTCCTGTGCGGCGTCCTTGTTGCGGGGCTGTTGTTGACGCCCATGATCGATGTGGTCTGGGTGAAGTCGGCCCTGTTGGTTCTCGGAATCGGCTTGGGCTTCGCTCTGGAGAGTCTCCGGCGACGCGTCGTCGGCGTCGGCAGGCGTGGCCTCGTCGGCCCGGCGAGCGCGGGCGCGCTCACCGTCACGATGGGCAGCATGGTCGTCTTGTACGGTGTCGCGTCCCTCTTCGAAGGAGCCGGCATGCCCTTGGCGGTCGCCGCCGTGGCTGCTCTGGGGTTCGCTGTCATGTGGCTGTTCGTGGTGGTCGACGGCCGGGCGTTCGCCTGGGATGTGCGGCGTGCGGCCTGAGCCGTTGTTCGATGCCGCGATTCACGCGCCGAACAGGCTGCGGTTGTGCTCGGCGCTGCGCGTCGTTGATCAGGCTGACTTCGCCGTATTGCGGGACGTGCTCCTGCTCAGCGACGCGAGCCTCTCGAAGACCATTGGCGGGTTGATGGATGCAGGATACGTGGTCACCAAGAAGGCCCCGTCCGTCGCGCGAAGTGATGCCCGACTGACCACGTCGGTATCGCTGACCGCCGAGGGCCGGCGGGCGTTCGACCGGCACATCGCGGCGCTTCGTGAACTCGCCGGCGACGCATGGGGGGCCTGATGTCGGTCTTGCTGTGGCGACACTCGGTCGAAACCGATCTGGCCTATGAGCGTTCGGTCCAGGCGAGAAAAACTTCCGGACTCGGATTGAGAGGATCGACGTATGTCCGACAGTTCACCTGATTCCGGGATTCCGGCGCGTGATCGGCGGGCCGGGCAGGCCGCGTCCATGTCATCGCAGGATCGGCGCCCTCGCGCCCTGACGCGCTGGGCGCCGCTCATCACCGCGGCTGTAGCAGTGGTCACGATTGTCGCCGACCAACTCTCGAAGTTGTGGGCCGAGACGCAACTATCGACAAGTCGGCGCGTTCCTATGCTCGGCGATCTCCTCGGGCTCCAACTCGACTACAACCCCGGCGCTGCCTTCTCGATCGGTGAGGATTTCACCTGGGTCTTTGCGGTCATCGCCGGTCTGGCTGCCATTGGCGTGTCTGTAGCTGCGTATCGCACTCGCTCGATCGCGTGGGCGGTTGCCTGGGGTCTCCTGCTCGGCGGGGCGGTGACACATCTCGGTGACCGCTTGTTTCGCGCACCAGGGTTCGCGCGAGGACACGTGGTCGACTTCATCGCGTACGGCAACTGGTTCATCGGAAACGTCGCCGACATCGCGATCTTCGCGGGCGCGGTCACGCTCCTCGTCCTCTCCCTGCTCGGCATCGGCATGCGTGCCGCCGAGCCCGCCACAGCCTCATTCTCCTGAACTCGGATTTGATCACTTGATGCGGCCTGAGTCTGATGCAGAGTCGCTCTGGTTCATTCCAACCAGCGGATTGTGGTGTTGAGGACAACGTGGAGTACCTTCTTGGACTCGGCGGACGGACGGTGATGAGGTAATGGTAAAGGCGCTGTAGGTCGTATCAGTGCACCTGGTCGCGCGTCGCGAGGCTTATCGGCTCATCGCAAACGAGGGTGTAGCGGCGGGTAGCGCGTCGTTGCCCGGGTAGGGGTCGAGGTCTTCCGACGATGGAGGTTCCTACGCCTTCCAGCCGAAAGACCTCGACGTGCCCCACGCTACCTTCGTCCCTGCTGACCTGTCCGCGTTCTGCGGTCTCGACGAACTCGGGCTCGTCGCGATGCGACAGGTGATCGAGCCCGATCGGGCGGTCGTCGAATGCCGGGCTGTTGAGCCAGACGGCTGGTGCTCCCGCTGCGGGGCCGAGGGGATCCCGCGCGGGAGCGTGGTCCGCAGGCTCGCGCATGTGCCGTTCGGGATGCGCCCGACCACGCTCTTGGTGCGAGTACGCCGCTACCGGTGCTTGGGCTGCGGCCGCCTCTGGCGGCAGGACCTGACGATGGCGGCCGAGCCCAGATCGAAGCTGTCGCGTGGTGCGCGCTGCGATGGGCGCTGAGCGCGCTCGTGGTCGACCACCTCACCGTCGCGCGGGTCGCGGATCATCTCGGCGTCGGCTGGCACACTGCGAACACCGCGGTCCTTGCCGAGGGCCGCCGTCGACTGATCGAAGACCCGACCCGCTTCGATGACGTCACGGTGATCGGCGTCGATGAGCACGCCTGGCGGCACACCCGGCTCGGCGATCGGTTCGTGACCGTGATCATCGACCTGACGCCGGTGCGCGACGGGACGGGCCCATCGCGGCTGCTGGACATGGTCGAAGGTCGCTCGAAGGCCGTGTTCGCCGCCTGGCTGGCACAGCAGTCGTCAGGCTTCCGCGCCGGGATCGAGGTCGTCGCGATGGACGGGTTCACCGGGTTCAAGACCGCGGCGGCGGAGGCTCTGCCGGATGCGGTGGAGGTCATGGACCCGTTCCACGTCGTCCAGGTGCGCCATGAGGCGCTGTGTGTGCGGATGGGGGTGAGAGACCTCCATCGCCTGGTCGTCGCAGCGGCTGGGTTGAAGTTGAGGGCAGCCTGACCCAGGAGACGCTGGGAAGGGTGGGAAGCAGCCCTGACAAAGCCGGGACGATCCAGTACTACCAGATGGGTCGGGTCCGGCAAACGAGGCAGGAAGGTATAACGAGAGTGAACCAGTGGTTGACCCTCCGTAATTGTGGAACCGGCTCCAACCTGGTGGATGTGGGCCGGGTCGCAGTGCACGCCGAACGGATTCACGGGGAGGCGACTTTCGGGATGGTTATGGATGCTGTCTCGGGAGGCTACGAGGAATGTCTGCGGCGTACTCGCAGCGATGCTGCCGGAGAAGAGCTGGATACCGCCCCTGCCGACCGTCACACAGTGAACATGGGAACCCTCCCGCGCCTGCCCTCCCCGTTCCGCAGCCAGCGGTTCGGCGGGCAGGGCCGTCGTCGCCTGTTGGGTGCGGGAGGGGGCGGAGCCGCCGTAGTAGTCCGAGGACGGGAAAGCCGTCCACACGACCGATATGGTCGCGGCGAAGGGCGGCAGCGAGTCCGCAGCGAACGTGCTGTAATGCCAGGAGGCCGCCGGTGAAGACGGGCGCATCGTGGCCTGGTCTCGATGAGGCCAGGGCGCGGGTACTGGGGATGCAGACCAAGCTGCACCGATGGTCGGAACGGGATGCCACGGCCCGGTTCGATGACTTGTTCAACCTCGTGGTCGACCCGTCATTCATGCTTATCGCGTGGGAACGGGTCGCCCGGAACACCGGGGCGCGTTCGGCCGGGATCGATGGGCTCACCGCCCGCCGCATCGAGGCCGAAGGGCAGGTGGAGCACTTCCTCACCGATCTGCGAATGCAGGTCAAGGCGGGGGTGTTCTCACCGTCGCCGGTCAGGGAACGGCTGATCCCGAAATCGCCGGGAAAGTTCCGGCGGCTGGGCATACCGACGATCGCTGACCGGGTGGTCCAAGCGTGTCTGGTGTTGGTGCTGGAGCCGGTCTTCGAAGCCGATTTCCATCCGTCCTCGTATGGGTTCCGTCCCAGACGGCGGGCGATGGACGCGGTATCGGAGATCCAGATGTTCGCGTCCCGCTCCTACGAGTGGGTTTTCGAAGGGGACATCAAGGCGTGTTTCGATGAGATCGACCACACCGCGTTGATGGGCCGTGTCCGTCGCCGTATCGGCGACCGGCGCGTCCTGGGCCTGGTGAAGTCGTTCTTGAAAGCGGGCATCCTCGGTGAAGACCAGGTGCACCGCGAGTCGAACACCGGCACACCGCAAGGCGGGATTCTCTCCCCGCTGCTGGCGAACATCGCTCTGGAAGTGCTCGATGAGCATTTCGCCCGCCCTCTGGGAGGAAACCTCTCCAACGCGGGTGGATCGCTCACGTCGTCGCCGCAACGGCCTGCCGGTGTTCCGGCTGGTGCGTTACGCCGATGATTTTGTCGTGCTGGTCTCCGGCACGAGAGAGCACGCCGAGGCGCTACGCGAGCAGGTCGCCGACGTCCTGACCATGGTCGGGCTGCGGCTATCGGAAGAGAAAACGCATGTGGTCCATATCGACGAGGGGTTCGACTTCCTCGGATTCCGCATCCAGCGGCACCGGAAGCCGGGCACCAACAACTGGTACGTCTACACCTTCCCGTCCAGAAAGGCCGTCGCGTCGATTCGGCAGAAAGTGAAGACAATCAGCAGGCAAGGAACGAACCACCCCCTGGCAGATGTCCTCCGCAGGCTCAACATGGCCTTGCGGGGATGGACGGCCTACTTCCAGCACGCGGTCTCCAAGCACGCGTTCGGTCACTCCGTAACTACACCTGGTGGCGCGTGATCGGCTGGCTCCGCCGGAAACACCGGAAAGCCAACTGGAAGCAACTGCGTCGCCGCTACTCCACCACCGGGTGGTGGCCACGCGATCAGGAGATGGTGCTGTTCGACCCCGGCAAGGTGACGGTCACCCGTTACCGATACCGAGGCAACATCCCCACGCCCTGGACCGTGACCGTCTGACCTGCGGCACGGACTCGTGGAGAGCCGGATGCGGTGCAAGCCGCACGTCCGGTTCGGGAGGCGGCCCGGGGAAACGGACCAGCCGAAACGGCTGACACCGCGCCCCGGGCCGACCTCACCTCGCCGGCGACAGCCTCGACCACGCCAGGCAGCGCGTCCAGCAGGCCACGCTCGGACACCGCGGCCATGCCGGCGACCCGCTCTATGGGATCCGCCGTGCTCTGCACACCGGTGAGGCGTTCCTCACCGATCGGCAGCGCGCCCGGATCGACGCTGCGTTCGCCGCTGACGAGCAGCACGTGATCGTCGAGGTCACCTGGTCCGTCTACCAGCACATCGTCGCCGCCTACCGCGACCCCGACAGGCCCGCCGGGAAGCACGCACTCCAAACCGTGATCGACTCGCTGCGCCGCGGCGTCCCGACCGCCCTGACCGAGCTGCGCAGACTCGGCCGCACTCTGGCACGACGCGCCGCTGACATCCTCGCCTACTTCGACCAGCCCGGCACCAGCAACGCCCCGACAGAGGCGATCAACGGCCGGCTCGAACACCTCCGCGGCTCAGCCCTCGGCTTCCGGAACCTGACCAACTACATCACCCGCTCGCTACTGGAAACCGGCGGATTCAGACCCCAGCTACACCCTCGTTTGCGATGAGCCTCCAAAGGGCGACTCTCTCCGGTCAACGCGTGCCACCGCAGCTGGGGAACCTTACGAACGACGGGCAGAACCCCGGCATTCGCTGCGCCGTGAACGTGACAACGAGAGTGATCTGCGACGAGCCGACTGCCTCTAAACGGGGTAACTCTGGTGGACGAGATCGCGTAACCTCGCGCCCCTTGTTCGGCACGACATCTCGTGTACGAAAGGGGCAGACTATAGGCGCCATATGTCGCCTAGAACGTTTGCATGTGCGGGGACGACGCGGTTCCTCGCCGACGCGACGCGCGAAGCTGAAGAGGCAGGAGCAGTACGCGCTCGCCGAGCCGGGTTGCTGTCGGGTTGCCTCCTCCGCACCATGGCCATATTATTATCGAGTATGCAACCAATCGCAAGAGAGAGAAGGGTAGGGGTGGTTCGCTCCTATCATCGCTGCCAGCGGCGATCGCCTCCCGCCGACACTGCCCGCTCCGTGCATGGCCTTGCATCCGGACGTGGGTCCCGCGTTAGTCCAGGGCTAGACACGAAGGAGTAGTCGGTTGGACCTACAGGCAGTCGCGGGGTTCGCTCTGATGTCGTTCGCGTTGATCGTGATCCCGGGGCCGAGCGTGCTGTTCGTAATCGGGCGTTCGTTGGCGCTCGGTAAGCGCGGCGGCTTGCTGAGCGTGCTCGGAAACGAACTTGGAGGGATCCCCCTGGTGCTGCTGGTCGCCGCCGGCGTGGGCAATCTCGTCGCTTACTCGGCTCCGGCGTTCCTCGCCGTCAAGCTCTTGGGCGCCGGGTATCTCGTCTACCTGGGAGTTCAGGCGATCCGTCAAAGGAAGATGGGTCTGACGCTGGGTGCTGCCGAGGTCGACCGTCATGTCTCGTCCTGGCGCACACTGCTGCAGGGGATCGTCGTGGGCGTGACCAACCCCAAGACGATCGTGTTCTTCGTCGCCGTCCTTCCGCAGTTCGTGAATCGAGGCACCGGAGGCGTGCCGATCCAGATGATAATCCTGGGCCTCGTGTTCACTGTGATCGCGTTCTGCTGCGACGCGTGCTGGGTGCTGATCGCCTCGGCGGCTCGGCGCTGGCTCGCCACCTCACCGCGACGTATGGCCACCATGCGCGGCGTCGGCGGCGGTGTGCTCATCGGCATGGGGGCCACACTGGCGCTCACGCCCGCCAAGAGCTGAAGGGGCGCAGACGCGATGCGAACTCCACGTCTGCCAGTGCGAACCTAACGAGCGTCGCCCGGCCTGCCAGCGATAGTCACAAAACCTCACGTACCCATATTTGACCTAAGGCAGTTTTCATGCTTGACGCATCATTACTCCCACTCGAAAATCAGAACGTACGACTGCGTGCGATTGAGTCCGGTGACGCCATCGCCTTCGCTGAAGGCGCCGCCGATCCAGTCGTGCGCAAGTACGGGCACCTTCCAGAATCGGAATACACGCCCACGTCGGTCAAGAAGATGATCGTACGGGAGGCAGTTCCCGGCCTGACTCGTGGCGATCTGGGAGTTCTTGCAATCGCAGACAGCTTCACTGACGCATTCGCAGGCAGTCTCGTTATCTTTAATATCACCGAACAGTTGGGGGAAGTCGGCTTCTGGATTCACCCTGCCTACCGTGGGTCAGGGTTGAGCATTGCCGCCCTGAATCTCGCCGTCCGATTCGCCCGAGAAAGTGGACTGCAGGAACTTACCGCTCGAACCGTGCCAGAGAACTCGGCGTCACAACGTGCCCTCGTCAGAGCCGGATTCATCTTCCGAAGGCGAGGGGTTGGAGTTGCACCCTCCGGAAATGCCTCCGAATTTCTGAGCTACTTCCGCGCCCTTGGCTAGTAGGTTGTTGTCCGAGCGCTTACGTGTGATCTTGTCGGTACCCTGCTCGCATGCTGGACCAGCTAAAGAGTGAACTTACTGCCTCCATCTGACGATGAAGTCCGCGCTCACACTCACCAAGAGCTGAAAGTTGCGCTCCAGGGAGAGCGAATTCTAATCCTCGTAGTGCGATCCGAACGAGCGTCAGCGCTCTCAACGTTCACTGCCCTTTCGCCCGAAGCGTGCGAGCAGGTGCCACGCGTACTTCACGGTCTGCGGATCCTGCTTGCCGCTGCGTGCGGCCTCGGCAAGGCGATCGGGCGTCAACGTGCGCGCCAGGCTCTGGGCGAGCCGTACTGGCTCCTCGCCTCGGTAGTCTCGGTCCAACCGAGCGGTGTCGACGCGGAATCCGTGATGGAACTCGATAGGGCAGCCGAGCTGCTCTGCGTACTCGCGAACGACTCCGTCGCGATGGCAGGGGTCGAGTACGAGCGCCTCGACATGCGTGGCGAAGAACACGGGCCTGTGGACGTGGGCTTCGATGTAGTCATCGAGACAGTCCTGACCTCCCTGGTCGGCGAGTTGCACGAGCCGTGGCAGTTCGACCTCCCCGCCCACTTCGGTGGGGTCGTGGACGCTGTCGGGGAAGCAGAAGGTCGACCAGGCTGTCGCTTCTGGCGTGAGGCGGAAGTATGCGGACCCGAACCTCGGCGAACCGCCATAGAGGTCTCCCCTCCGGTTCCAGGCACCGTAGACCGGCCGCGTGTGAGCGGGGAGGCTGTCGTATTGCCCCGCGAAGAGCCGGCTTTCCCACCGGAATCGATCACCACCCGGATGCGCGGTCAACCCACCGTTGCTTGTACGGGTCTCGAACTGCGACCGATACCTGCCATCGTGCACCATCGACTCGATGACCAGACCGTCGCGATACGGCCAGTCGGGATGGAACTGCAACGTCACGCGGGCCACTCGTCGGGCGAGACCGCCCGGGGCGCTGCCAGGATCCGCGTGGGGGGTGGTCATGCATCTTCCTTGCTTCGATTGGGTCGATTCGCTAATATTATCGCTTATGCAACTAATCGCTAGTCTGCGAACCGTGGGAACCTGATGGCAAACCGCGAAACTCGTGACCCCGTAACCGGCCAGTCTGGCTCATCTGTCCGTCGTATGGCGGCCCAAGCGTCGACGCTCGAACTGATCCTGCACCCGCTGAGGTTGCGGATTCTGCAAGCGATGACAGGACGGACCATGACCACCGCGGAGCTTGCCGGACTCTTCGATGATGTCGCTGCTGCAACTGTCTATCGGCATGTCAACACCCTCCTGGATGCCGGGGTGTTGACGATCGTGTCCGAACGACGGGTGCGTGGGGCGGTGGAGCGCACGCTCGCGCTCGTCGAAGATGCGGCACAGATGAACGCCGAGGACGCCGCGCAGATGTCCGAGGAGCAGCATCGGCAGGCGTTCACCGTGTTCCTTGCTCATCAGGCGGCCGAGTTCGACCGTTTCATCGCACGCGACGATGAAGCGGCGATGCCGTTGTTCGGTTACGGGCAGACCATCCTGCACCTGACTGAAGACGATCTCGGCGACGTCCAGGAGCAGCTCAGGGCCGTTCTCGAACCCTATCTCCGCTCGCGCGGCGGTCTTGACGAATATAGAGTCAGCCTGGCGACGCTCCTTATCCCGGAAAGTACGAGCCAGGACGACTGACGCACCACGGTTGCCGCCATGAGAATGGCGACTACCCGAGATGAAGAGGAGCCACTCGATATGCCTCTGGAACAGCTCATGTCTCTGGGCTCGGCCCGTCCGATCGTCCGGTGGGGCGAAGATGATGTGCTACATCGGCCGGCCAGACGGGTCACAGACTTTGGCCCCGATCTGTGGAACCTGCTCTGCGATATGTTCGCCACGAACACCGCCGCGGACGGCGCCGGTCTGGCTGCACCGCAGATCGGCGTGGACCTTGCCGTGTTCGTCTACGAATGCCACGACGCCTTTGGCCGTGAGCGCCGGGGCCTCGTCTGCAACCCCACGATCGCGCTCGCCGCAGAGCCGGAAGAAGAAATCCTTGGAGAGGGCTGCCTCTCGCTTCCCGGCGCATACCTGCCGGTCTCTCGCCCCGGTTTTGCCGTATGCCACGGCTATAACCAGTTCGGTGAGCCCATCAAGGTCGCCGGAACCGGAACCCTCGCACGGTGCCTGCAGCACGAGACCGACCACATCAATGGCATCGTGATGGAAGACCATCTCACGCCGGCTGAGCGCCGCGACATCCACCGCCAGCATAAGAAGATCGCCAAGCGATACCCCCGCACCTGGCCCGCGTAGGCCATCTCCTCGTACCCGCTGCGAGGCGCTCGGCAAGCATCGGGTCTCGCCGGGCGTCGTCCATGCGGCAGTCCTTACAACCGGAAGTCCCGCAGACTCCGATTCGAGGCCACGAGAAGCGATGCTGGGAGCGCGAGCGCACCGAACGCCCCGATGACGGCCCCCATGCCGAAAGCCTCCCCGGCGAATCCGACCAGCGGCGCCACGACGAGCTGCGGAGCTTGCTGTACAAACAGCAGCAGACTCTGAAACCGCGACAACATAGTGGCCGGTGCCAGGAGCAGGTATGTCGGGAACGCGTGAGCAGTGAACAGGACGACGCCCGCGCCGACGAGGACCGTGGACGACACCGCGACCTCCCACCTCGGTGCGATCGCGAGCAGACCGAGGCCCAAGGCGATGATGATCGGGCCGACGAACATGGGCTTCCAGGCGTTGGTCAGCGTTCCCTTCCAACCGAACCACGCCGTGCAGACGAGCCCGCCTGCGATCCACCCGGCCTCGATCAGACCCGCCTCGCCCGCCGACCATCCTCGCTCCCGCGCGGCGAGAGGGATACCGAGGGCGACGACGGGGATGACCGCACCCGCAATGATCGCCACTGACGCGAG
This sequence comes from Kocuria sp. HMSC066H03, assembly GCF_001812045.1. Lineage (NCBI taxonomy): Bacteria > Bacillati > Actinomycetota > Actinomycetes > Micrococcales > Micrococcaceae > Kocuria > Kocuria sp. HMSC066H03. Next base: position 400,503 of record NZ_KV807509.1, on the reverse strand, counting down.
AAGCGCCGGAACGTCCTTTCTCGATCGCACGGCGCTCATCGCATCGAGAATGCCGCGGACGCCGAGTCGAACATCTGACGGCTGAACCCGACGGGGGACGCGGATCAACAGAAGGACGCACAGCATCACCGCTGCACCCGCAGCCCCGATCCAGGCCACTCCGGCAAGCGTCAGCATGCCGATCAGGAATCCGCCGAGCGGCGGGCCTATGGTGCGCGCCAGCTGACCTGCCATTCCCACGCGAGCCATCGCCGTGCCCAGCTCACGGTCAGCGACGAACAGCCGCGCGAACACGGCAGAGGCTGGGCGGAAGAAAGCGGACGCGGTTCCCATCGATGCCGCGATGACGAACAGCAACGCAGGAGACGTTCCGCTGCTCCACGCCACGGCCGCCAGGACCACGGAAATGGCGACCAGCCCCAGGCTGCTGACGATCATCGTTCTGCGCGGTCCGACTCGATCGGCGAGCAATCCGCCCAGCAGCCCGAGCACCACGGCCGGAGCCACGGTCAGCGTGAGCACCGCGGATGCAGTGTCAGGGCCATAGGCCGACGCCGTCCACGTCATCGCGAACGCGAGAACCGCCAACCCGAGTTCTAGCCCGAAGGATGCGGCGAGCCAGGCTTGCAGGCTTTTCGGATAGCCGTTCGTCATGTCGATGCCCATGGAGTGCTCGGTACTCGTGACTCGTCAGTGTGTTGCAGCATCGGGCGCTTCCATGCGGCTCGCCGGCCCATCGTCCGGTATCAGCACCATTCCCAGAGTCGTTCGTGCCTCTCGCCCGGTTCGCGGTCGAAGGTGAGGTCTCAGAAGCTCACGGAGGCATTCCCGAATGTGCCGAAGGTCCTCATCGGTGACGTACAGCAAGGTCTGGCTGTAACCGAAGTCCGGTGTAACGGACCCCTTCGTGGATTCGATAAGGCGGTCGAACTCGGAGGCTAAACGCGCAAGGAACACCACGAACGCCCGCTGGCTCTCGTGAGTGGGCGAAGGATGGATCGTGTTGATGTCAGGAGGACGCGCGCCGTCCTCCGAGAGAGCGAGTTCGCGTTGGGGTGAACCGTGGCGAGAGCGCTTTGGTATGACCGTGAGCACGCCGCTGGCGATGAGCGTATTCACATGTCGGTACACCGTCGTGGCGGCGACTCCTTCGACGAGAGCCGCCAGCTCTGAGACTGTGACTCTTCGAGAGGCCACTGCCTGCAAGATGCGCAGTCGTACCGGATGGAACAGCGCTTCGAATGAGTTCAACTCGCCACTCATCCAACTCCTATCAGTCGCAAACTTGCGAATAGTTGCAATATAGAGAACACTAGAGGGCGAGAACGAGGGAGGCAACATGGCCACGATCGACGTCCAGGCGCAGTACGTCACCATCCGGATGAGCGGATGGGAGGCGATGGCGACACGCCGTCCTGCGCTGACCGTCCAGAGGTCGGCGCTTTTCGCGGTCACGGCCTCCGACGAATGGGTGACCAGGGGTCTGGGGTTGCGTCACGGAGGGGTGGTCGTGTCCGGGATGCTCAAGGTCGGCATCTGGGTGGGCCTCGATGGGACCCGTCGTCTGCTTGCGATGCGCCGAGGCATGCCGACGCTGAGACTGTCGTGCGCTCCCGGCGGCGCTGAGGGGTTCTCCGAGGTGTTGGTGAGCGCGCCCGACGCGCACGAGGTGGCGGCTCTCCTGGCCGTAGGAGCCAGGGCGTGAACGGCGTTGCCGTCGAGGCGGATCGGCTCACGAAGCGCTTCGGCTCGGTGTCTGCCGTGGAGGGGATCTCGCTCACTGTGACCCATGGCCGGGTCACGGGCCTGTTGGGGCCGAACGGTGCCGGGAAGAGCACGACGCTTCGCATGTTGCTGGGACTCATCCGTCCGGACGAGGGCACGGCGGTCATCGGCGGCAGCCGGTACGTGGACTTGCCGGACCCGACCGCCCGGGTGGGTGCTGTCATCGACGGTGGCGGCCTGCAGCCCTCACTGACGGCCCGGCAGCACCTCCGAGTCCACGCGGCCCTCGGCGGGCATGACGACGAGCGCGTGGAGACCGTCTCGGCACTCCTGGGGACCGACGCGTTCGCTCGGCGGCGCGTCAGAACGTTCTCCCTCGGTATGCGGCAGCGCCTGTCGGTGGCCACCGCGCTGCTCGGGGACCCAAGCATCCTGATTCTCGATGAACCGGCCAACGGGCTCGACCCCGCGGGAATCGCGTGGCTGCGCGGGTTCTTGCGGGATTTCGCGGATCGGGGCGGGGCCGTGCTGCTGGCCAGTCACGTCCTGTCCGAGGTCGAGCAGATCGTCGACGACGTCATCCTGATCGACCGGGGACGAACCATCAGGCGCGGCTCACTCGGCGATCTGACCGACGGCGGGCAGCGCTCTCTCGAAGACGTCTTCCTGACGCTGACATCGACCGGGAGCCGAACCGGAGGCGAAGGAGAGGTGCGCCGATGAAACGCGTGATCACCGGCGAGCTGCGCCGGCTGTTCGGAACCAGGATCCCCGCATGGGCGGCCGTGATTGCGCTCGCGGCTGGTGCCTTCTTCCCCGCGGTGATCTCGATCGTGGGGCCGGAGAACGCCACTCCTCCCATGCCCGGCCTGGACACGCCAGAAGGGGTGCAGATCGTGCTCGGGATCGCCGGGCTGACACTGTTCCTGCCCGCTCTGCTGGGCGTCTTCGCCGTCGCTGGCGAGTATCAGCACCGGACCATCGTCACCACCTTCATCACCGCCCCCCGACGCGGAACAGTTCTCGTCGCGAAACTGCTCGTCTACGCATTCGCCGGTCTCGGCTACGGCATCCTCCTGGCGGCGTCGACGGGAGCCGTGCTGCTGCTCCATGCCGGCATCAGCGGGACGCCGCTCGGACTCGCACCGGCCGATCTCGCCCGCGATCTCGCCGGCGTCGCCCTCGCCGCCGTCGCTTACACGGCCATCGGCGTCGCGGTCGGAGCCATCACCCGCAACTCCCGCTCGCTGCCGGGATCGTGCTGGGCTGGTTCTACCTCATCGAGCCGATGATCATGCTCGTCCCCGGAATCAACACCGCCTACCCGCTGCTGCCCGGCGGGGCAACAGCGAGCCTGGTCGGTTTCACCTTCCTCACCGACGCCATGAGCGCCCAGCTGCACTTGTCTGGGCCGAGCATCCTCAGCCCGTGGGTCGGCGCGCTCGTGCTCTTCATGTATGCGGCCGTCGCCGCAGCTATCGCCTTCGCTCTCCCGCTACGGCGAGACATCGCCTGAGCACGGCCGAAAACCCTGGCACCTCTCATCTCGAACGAACGGAGAATCATCGAATGAACAGACAGATCGCGGGCCTCGGCCGCCGAAGCGCCTACGCCCTGCTGAACCTGTTCACCGGGCTGGTCAGCCTCGTGTTCCTGCCGGTGCTGCTGCTCTGCGCGCTGCTGTGCCTGCTCGGCATCGGCCTCGTGCTCCTCCCCGCCGCGCTACGCGCACTGCACGCCTGGGCCACATGGCATCAGAGTGCCGCCGCACGGCTGCTGGGACGAGCGGCCCCCGAGCCGCACTCGCCCCACGAAGGCAGTGGCTGGGGTGTACTTCGTCGTCAGGTCCAAGATCCCAGTACCCGGCGGGAACTGGGCTGGCTTGTCATGCAGGCAGTCTTCGGCATCCTCCTCGGCCTACTGGCCCTCGGCGGTGTCGGCATCGTCCTCGTCACGATCCTCGCCGGCGCGCTGTGGTGGACGCCCATGCTCGCCGACCATGTCCAATTCCTGGGCGAACCGGTGACCAGCTGGGGCACCGCGGCGGGACTCGGCGGCATCCAGCTCGTGCTCGGCATCATCCTCTGGCTGCTCGCGACCGTCCTCGCTACCGCCCACGCACGGCTCACGCTGAGCGCGCTGCCGGTCACGAGATGACGGTCAGCGGGCCCTCGTCCGGGGTCGGCGGTTCGAAGTTGTCGAAGTAGGCCGCCGCGAGATCGGGGTCGAGCTGATATGCGTCTGCCTCGTCGGTCCGGCGGGCGCGCACCCTCTCCAGCGCGACCTCGCGCGGTGTGGCGAGGTAGATCGTCTCGGGCTCCACGCCGAGCGGCCTGACCAGGCTGCGCCACTTCTCGCGTTCCCGCCGCGACCAGAACGAGAAGTCCAGGACGACATCCGTGCCCGCGGTGACGAGCGCGGTCAAGCGGGCGCGGAGCCCGGCCTCGATCTCCCGGTAGAGTTCTGTCGGCAACGGCATCGACCGGATGCCGCGACGCCATGCCTCTTGGTCGAAGGACAGCCGCGCCATGCCGCCCTCTTCGAGCTGGCGGGCCACGGTTGACTTCCCCGAACCGGCCGGGCCGCACATGAAGATGACCCTGCTCATGAGCACGCCCTCCTATCGTTTCGGGTCGATGGCCAGTTCCACTTCGACCTCGTCGCCAGCTCCGCGTCCTGTTCGCTTGCGTGTTTCGGCGTTGAACGAGACGAGGTAGCGCCCTCGCATCACTCCCACTGTGGTGCTGTACGTGTAATCGCCGTCGATCGTCACGCGAACGGGGACACGCTTGCCGCGCTCGAAGGCGAGCACGATGTCCTCCGGGACGACGATGCCGACGTTGTTGCCGCCCGTGGCTTCGAGAACGGTTCGAAAGACAGTCATGACGCCCCCTGAGCTTCATCTCGCTCGGCGATCACAGGATGCGGGACCAGCGCATACAGGCGTGCGGACGCCAGGGCGAGCCAGAGCCAACCGGCGAGCACGCACACCCACAACAGCAGGACCCCGATGGGTGCCCGCGCCAGGGCCGCGCCGCCGATGAAGCCTCCGAGGATGACGATCGCGCACCAGAAGCCGAGTCGCGACTGGCGCATCTCGCCGCGCGCCGAGACCCATCTCGCATAGGCGAACGCGGCCGCTGCGAGACAGACGAAACCGATACCACCGAACAGCAGATGGAGGATACCGGCGGTCGTGCCCTGGTCGCCCGTCTGCCCCGGCGGGAACCCTGCCGACGGGTCCGGGAGGAACGCCGCGCTGAGAACGAGGCACAGCCCGTAGGCACCGGTCAGGACACCGATCGCGAGTCCGCGGCCGGAACGGAGCGCGCGAAGGGTGCCGTAGGCAGCGGCGAGGACCATGAGCCCCGTGAGGACCAGGTTGACGCGCTGCATCCATCCGTGCTCTCCGAGCGCCAGCAGACTCAGCGCGTGCCGGGTGAAGTCGAAGCCGGGCCTAGTGAGCCCGAGGACGAGGCTCACCACGACGTAGAACGGGCCGGCGACGACGCCCCAACCGAGAAGGCTCCGAGTGACCGCGGCACTGCGATCGAAGACGGACGGATCTCGTGACATGTCATCATGGTAGATGACACAGAACTAGACTGTCCAGTACCATCCTGACATGAGCGGAGCGAGAGAAGAGCACGGCCCGGGGCGCACCGCCGAGAAGCGCCAGGCGATCCTGAGCACCGCTACGGAGCTATTCTTGCGAAACGGGTTCCGCGGCACGAGCATGGACGAGCTGGCATCGCAGGCGGGCGTGTCGAAGCAGACCGTCTACAAGCAGTTCACCGACAAGGAACGGCTGTTCCGGGAGATCATCGAAGGGGTCACCGCCAACGCCCAGGCCGTGATCTCCGCGCTGACGGCCGCGTTCGGCGACACACCCGCGACGACGCACGACGAACTCGAGGCCCGGCTGTGCACCGTGGCGCGCGTGTATCTCGATGCAGTCCTGAGCACGCAAGTGCTGTCGCTGCGTCGACTCATTATCGCCGAGACCGAGCAGTTCCCCGATCTCGCCCGGCGATACTACGAGCAAGCGCCGGCCGGAGGCATCGACGTCATCAGGGACAGCCTCGAACCGTACGCCGACGCGGGACTTCTCGCTGTGCGTGACCTTCGGGTCGCGGCTGCGCACTTCGCCTACCTCGTGCTTGCCCCCGCCCAGGACCGGGCACTGTTCATCCCCAGCGAGTTGCCGCCCGACAACGAGCGGGAACTCTTCGTGGTCACCGCCGTCCAAGCGTTCCTCGATGCGTATAGTGCGACGGGAAAGTAGCCAGGCCCAGTTCACCCACTTCAGGCGCTTGAGCTTGAGAGGTTGTCGTTTGCCGCCAAGCGAGTCCGAGCACGATCGCCGACTACTCCGACATGTCTGAGATCGGGGCGGCATGGGCGAGAAGCGTGTGATCGCAGCTCAGTGAGACCACTGCGTCATAACGAGCATCGATCCACTCAGCCCGGATACCGACGACGTCGGTCAGAAGCTCCACCGCCCCCGTGCAGAACCCACACTCCGAGCCCTCACACACGAGCGGACATCCAATCACCGCGGATGTGAGCTAGCAGTCAGGGATCGACCTTGGTTGAATGACGTCAACACCCGAACTGGCGTGCAGTCCGTACCACCCTCGCCACCGAGGTTCCAGGTCGGAGCACCGGTCTGGTGGATTTCCTGCCCGGAGGTGCTGTAGCAGAGTCGCGGTCGATACTGTCTCACCCCCTGACAGTGAACTCGATCCACGTGTCCGGTCGGAGCTCGGGGCGACCTGGCACTGGACGATGCTCTTTCATAGCGGCGGGGTCGATCGAGTTGCACACGCGCTGCCAGAACGCTGCCGCAGGCTCATTGGTGTCCTGGAAAGCGACGGACCAGCGTCCAGGAAACTCCTCCACAATGCACTTGACGGTGAGCGTTCCAATGCCTCGTCGCCGGGCCCCGTGGACGGGAAAGAAGCTGTTGATGACGTGGGGCGAGCTGTCCAGTGCTCGTAGCCCGGCGAAGCCCACAGGTGAACCGCCGAGATGGATCAGTCGGGCAGCCCAACCTGCCTCGCCGCCGAGGGCGGCGTCAAGCCTTTCTTGGCGGAACCGCCCGTCGTGGTCGGGTAGCGCGTGGTTGTACTGGGAGAGATCGTGACTGAACATAACCCACAGGCGTTCGAGCACATCCGGATCCGCATCGCTCGCTACCGTGACATGGAGGCGTGTTTGCACATCTGAGTTCATAAGTTCATAACTGAGAGTTTCCACGAACTTGTTCGTGGTGCTGTCGAGATCGAGCGCACAGAGACCGGGGTTCGTCCGCATCGTCTGCCTGAATGGGCTCGACGTCAAGCAGACGCGCAACTCGAGTTGGTCGAAGCGCAGCCCGCGGGAGTACGAATCGTTTTTCGATCTGCCGCGACACGCGTGACACTTGTGGCTCGCGCTGAACGTTTCGGTTACGTCGGCGTTCCGCTGCGTGCGCCGGGCGTGTTCGATGTACTCGTCGACGGGGAACTCGTCGCCTCGGCCTCGCTTTCGAGCGCGGTTCAGATCCTTCGTGACCTCACCACTGGCGAGATCACCCGCTCAGAGGCCGAGCCGGAAGAGCTGACCTTTGAGCTCGGCGTGTCCGGTGGCGTGGAACGTCTGGTCGAGATATGGCTGCCGTATTCGGAGTCAGTCGAGCTGATCTCCATTGACGCAGACGAGCCGCTCGCTCCGGCGCACCGGCCAGCTCCAACATGGGTTCATTACGGGTCCTCGATCAGCCAGGGATCTAACGCAGCCAGCGCGGCCACCATCTGGACGGCGGTTGCCGCGCGTCTCGGAGGCGTAGAACTCACGAACCTGGGCTTCGGTGGCAGTGCCCTACTGGACCCGTTCGTCGCACGAACGATACGGGATCTGCCCGCCGACTTGATCTCCGTGAAAGTGGGGATCAACATCGTCAACGCGGATCTCATGCGCCGTCGCGCTTTCGCCCCGGCACTCCATGGCTTCCTCGACGTGATCCGGGACGGTCACCCCGACACGCCTTTGCTGCTGGTCACCCCGCTGTGGAGCCCGATCTTCGAACACACACCCGGGTCCGGAGCGTTCGACCCTGACGCGCTCTCCCGGGGAGAGACGAGATTCGTCGCTGCCGGCGATCCAGCGGAGGTCCGAAGTGGAAAGCTTGATCTCGCCACGATCCGCGCTGACATCGACCGGGTAGTTCACGACCGTTCCGCGTCCGACCCGAACCTTTTCCAACTCGACGGAATGGCCCTTTACGGGGCGAGCGATGCACAGTCACATCCACTCCCAGACGACCTCCACCCTGATGCGGCCACCCACCGGCTTCTCGGGGAGAGGTTCGCCGAGGAGGTTTTCGGCGTTGAGGGGGCGATCCCCACCACAAGGTGACAGTGACTGCGTTGATCTAGTCGTTGCGTTGAGCGAGCCAGATCCCCAGCCTTCGTAGAGGATTCGATGAGCTGACTGGTGCGTCGCGGCCGTCTGATGCCTCTCGTACGGCGCGCGCCCGTCGTGACCATGCCGTCGACCGGCTGATCCCGCCCCCGGCGCAGGCCGAGCTACACGTCCTCGTCGAGGATGTGCCGATCGAGTTGCTGGGGGGAGGCGGAGCGGGCGGCGAGGAGTCCGCCGATGCCGGGGATGAGGGAGAGCACCCAGACGATGTGTCGGTCACCGCGGACGAGGATCGCGGTGATGACGGTGGCCATGTACGCCAGGCCGTGCAGCGGCCCGAGAATCTGCGAGATCGCGGGTGCATGCACGGTGAGCATGTTGGCGAGCATGAGGATGAGGGTGACCAGTTCAGCCGTCCCCGCGATCTGGAGCATGCGGCGTGGACTCATAGCCCGACTCCCGTGGTCGATCCCGGCCGGTAGATCATGAGGACGACGACGATGGCCCACACCACGTTGAAGATCCCGGTGACCATGCTTAGGCTCCCCGGGATCCGGTCGAGCGAGGGCTGGGCCGGATCGGCTGCGTCGGGGTCGAGAGCGCGGACGAGGCGTGACTGTCTGGGCAGGATGAAGGCGATGAGCAGGACCGCGGCGATCGCGGTGAGGATCATCGACGCGATCAGCCACGCGTCGCCGAGGACGCCGATGCTCGCCGCTGTGGCCAGCCCGAACACGGGCACCAGGACGGCGATCACGCTGTAGACGCGGGTGACGCGGTGCAGGATGCGTGCCACCGCGGCCTTTCGGGGATCGTCCGGGGATGCCAGTGCGAGCCGGGCGAACCGGGGGAACATGCTCGCGGCGATCGCGACGGGCCCGATGGTGAGGATTGCGGCGAGGACGTGGACAGACAGCAGGAAGGCGCTCATCGGGTGACCCGCTCTCCGGTGACGTGGGTTTGCGGCAACCGTCCGGCTCGGGATACCCCGGTGAGGCTGTCGCCGGTGATGGTGACGTCGTATTCGAGGTTGAGCCGGAGGGGCTTGGTGATCTGCTGTCTCCACGTGGCGTGCTGGCCATCCGGGGTGTCTTCCGTCTCAAGGTCGGTCAGGGGGACTGCTTCGCCCGCGCCGTGCGCCGTCCCGGTGACCGAACCGTCATGTTCTTCGAAGTGGTAGTTGGCTTCGATGGTCCCGATGGGAGTTTTCATCCTCAGTCGCCAGTCACCGCAGATGGGGTTCATTCGCTTTGGTGTTCCTTTCGTTCTCAGGTCCGGATGCTCACGGCGTGGGGGCTTCGGGCACCGTGGCAGGGGCCTTGCCGGCGGCGCGCCAGACGGTGCCGCGTCGCTCGTACTCGAAGAGTTCCTCGACAGCGTGGGCGATCCGGGGTCCGAAGTGCCGTTCTAAGAGGTAGAGCGCCAGGTCGAGCCCGGAGGTGACGCCGCCGGCGGTGACGAGGTCGCCGTCGTCGACGACGCGGGCGTTGACCGCTGTCGCGCCGGTCGCCTCCAGCAGTGGCATTCCGAGGGTGTGGGTGACGACGTTGCGGCCCTCGCAGAGTCCGCCCATCGCTAGCGCGAGCGAGCCGCCGCACACTGCCGTGACCAGGACGTCGGGGTCGCGCATCGCGTTGGCGATGAGCGGGATCGCCCCGGTCGCCGCGAACCGTGCCAAAAGGACCGGGATCGTCTCGGCGCCCTCGTCGGGGTCGCCGTCAACCGGCCCGGATGCACCGGGCACGAGCACGATCCCCGGCCGGTGGGGATCGAGCGCCGCCGTCGCGCGGAGCCTGAGGCCCTGCGAGCCGGAGACGACATCGCGCGCCCCTTCGGCGCTGACCAGAGTGATGTCGAGTGCGTTGTCGAGGAAGTACTCGCTGCCTGCGACGAACACCTCGAACGGCGCGATCACATCGAGCGGATCAAACCCGTCGAACAGCACGATCTGCACGGACATCGACACGGGAACTCCCTTGCGTTGGCGGAAACGGCGGCGACGCTATCGAGTCTCCGGCCTGTTCCGATCGGGCACAATCGGCCCGATGGCCAATGATCGCCGAAATCTGGCCACGCGTTCTGAACGTCAATCTCGCGCTTGAATATCTGTAGGATGCACGGTATGTACACCGTCGTCGCGCTCGCTCTTCCTGATGTGATCGCGTTCGATCTGGCCACCGCAGTGGAGACGTTTGGTCGTGTGACGCTCCCGGACGGGCGCCTGGCGTATCGGGTGATCGTCGCCGGGACGGCGCCCACGGTCGACGCGGGCCCCCTCCAGATCGCCACGAGCGTGGGTCTCGAAGCGCTGGAGCGAGCGGACACGATCATGGTTCCAGGGCGCAACGACGCGGCCGCGCCGCTCCCGGACGGCGTCGCGGACGCGCTCCGTGCGGCAGCGGCGGCGGGGACGCGCATCGCTTCGATCTGCGTGGGGGCGTTCGTGCTCGCAGACGCAGGGCTCCTCGATGGGCAGCGCGCGACGACCCACTGGCTCGCCACCGATCTGCTCGCACGACGGTTCCCGCGGGTGATCGTGGAGCCGGATGTGCTCTACACCGACAATGGGCAGGTGCTCACTTCGGCGGGTGCGGCCGCAGGGCTGGACCTGTGCCTGCACATGATCCGTCGGGACTTCGGTGCAGCGGTCGCCGCCCACGCGTCACGGTTGGCGGTCGCGCCGCTGCACCGCACAGGAGGGCAGGCGCAGTTCATCGTCCGGAATCCGCCCACCTACCGCACCGCCACGCTGGAGGACGTGCTCGTGTGGATCGAGGAGAACGCCCACCGTCCGCTCACGCTCGCCGACATCGCAACAGCAGCCCACACGAGCATCCGTACTCTGACCCGACGTTTTCACCAGGAGACCGGGCAGGCCCCCATGGAATGGGTCACCGGTGTGCGCATCCGGCACGCGCAGGAGCTGCTGGAGACCACCGACCACAGCATCGAGCGCATCGCCCGACAGGTCGGCTTCAGCAGCCCCAGCGCCTTCCGCGACCAGTTCCGCCGCGCCACCCGAGTCTCTCCCAGCGAGTACCGCGCAACATTCTCCGGCCGTCCGCCATACGACAACGACGAGGCGACCCGGTGAACACCGCGGGTGAGCAGGTCCGCGCGCGGTGTCGTTAGCGCGAAGCCAACACCGCCGCTGACGTCAGCGCCTCCGGAGGTGATCCGTGGGGTGTGCTGATCTGGGCCCAGAGGTCGTCGAGGGACAGGCCGAGCACGATGGCGACCGCGGCAACGGTGGGAAACGCTGGTGTGGCGACCCTGCCGGTCTCGATCTTGCGCAACGTCTCGGGGGAGATCCCCGCCTCGATCGCGACGTCAAGGATTGAACGTGGACCGCGCGCGACACGGAGTAGTTCTCCGAGCCGCTGCCCGCGTTTGACGTCCTCGCGAGTGAGCGGCAATCTGACCATGTCACCAATACTAATCACGGTATAGTCGTACCGGTATAAGTATTGGAGACCTGGCGGGAAGGTGCCGGATGATCGAGATCCTCACTCCGAGCGAGCTGGACCGGGCGCGAGTCACAGGCCGCATCGTCGGCGACGTTCTCCAGCGCCTCAAGGCCCGCTGCCGGGTCGGGACGAACCTGCTCCAGGTTGACCAGTGGGCGCGGGAGATGATCGATGCTGCCGGTGCGACCTCATGCTACGTCGACTATGCGCCCTCGTTCGGGCGCGGTCCCTTTGGGCACTACATCTGCACCGCCGTCAACGACGCCGTGCTGCACGGCATGCCACGCGACTACCGCCTCGCGGATGGGGACCTGCTCACCCTCGACCTCGCGGTCATCAAGGACGGGGTCGCGGCGGACGCCGCGATCAGCTTCATCGTCGGCGACACCCGCAACCCGCAGGACGTCGCGATGATCGACGCCACCGAACGGGCGCTGGTGGCCGCGATTCATGTTGCCGCGGCGGGGTTGCGGCTGGGGGACCTCTCGCACGCGATCGAGCAGGTGCTGTCGGGCGCCGGCTACCTGATCAATACCGAGTTCGGTGGTCACGGCATCGGATCGACGATGCACCAGGACCCGCACGTGTCCAACAAGGGACGACCCGGGCGAGGATACCGGCTGCGGCCCGGGCTGCTGCTGGCCTTGGAGCCGTGGGTGATGGCCGATACCGACCGGCTCATCACCGACCCGGACGACGGGTGGACGCTGCGCAGCGCAACCGGATGCCGCACCGCCCACACCGAGCACACCATCGCGATCACCGACCATGGCGCCGAGATCCTCACCCTCCCACAGCAATAGGTGCCCCGATAGCGTCACTGGTCCCCGCCGCTGCCCGCGTGCGCGGTCAGGACACCCGCGCAGGCGTGGCGAGGGCAGTGTCTGTGTCCTCTTTGGCGAGTCGAGCGTTGACGACGCCACCGCTGATGGCCCCGGCCCCGAGTGACATCGCCACGTTCGCGCCAGGGTCGACGACGTTCCCGGCAGCTCATGTACGTTCGTGGACGAGGACGAAGCTGTGGAATCGGGGATGCGGTGCGATAGCGGAGCTGACTGGCGATCTACCTTGCCTCGTTCCGGAGGTCGGTCAGGGCCGCGAGCACATTGCTAATCGCATTCGACATCAGCACGCGCCTCGTCACCATGAAACTCCGACGAGCAGACTCATGACCCGACAGTCGTGCAGCGCTGGTGTCCGTCTAGTTGAATGGCCGGGACGTCCGTCCGCTTCGCTGACGACTCGGCGGACCAAGCGAACGTGACGACTCCTTCACGTCATGCAGCGCCCTCCGATACTATGATCGTCGAAAGATTCGTCAGTCGAAGGAGGCTGGGGTGGGCTCGTCGCGAGAAGAGGCTGCGGAGGCTTTCGGCGTCGCTGTTCAGCAGTATCAACGGGTGGTGCAAGCCTTCGATGACGCGGTCGGTCGCACATTGGGTCTTGGGGCGACGGAGCTGCGGTGTCTGGACTGGCTGACGGACGGCGCAATGTCCTCGGGCGAGTTGGCGAAGGCTGTTGGGCTGCGGCCTGCGGGGACGACCACGCTGGTCGATCGCCTGTCCCGTCGCGGTTTCGTGCGTCGTGGGCCGGCACCGGCGGACCGTCGGAAGGTCTTGGTCGAGTTGACTCCGGAGGGGCAGGAGGTCCTCTGGAGGATGTACGGACCCCTCGTGCAGGATGGGCACCGGCTTCTGGAGGAGTTCGACGCCGAGCAGATCCTCGCCTTCGAACGGCTCCTGTCCGCGATGGCGAACAATGCAGAAGAACACACTCGGCGAGTGGCAGCGGACCCCGGGACGCTCGCCCGTGAGATGACAGCCCCGCCGCATCGAAGACGTCGCGCGGGGCGAGGACAAGTAGAGGAGAAGTAAATGCCGGATATGCAGGCGCTTGTAGCGTTCGCCGTGATGTCCTTGGTGCTGATCGTGGTGCCGGGGCCGAGCGTGCTGTTCGTCATCGGCCGTTCCCTGGCGCTGGGCCGGCGGGGCGGACTGTTGAGTGTGCTCGGCAACGAGCTCGGCGGTTTGCCTCTTGTACTCCTGGTGTCGGTGGGGCTTGGTGCAGTCGTCGCGCAGTCCGCGGTGGTGTTCCTGGTGGTCAAGCTGCTGGGGGCGGGCTATCTCGTGTATCTGGGAGTGCAGGCGATCCGGCATCGGCGCGTGGACACCGGCGCGATGACCGCTTCCAGGCAGGGCGCGTCGTCGTGGAGCGTGCTGCGGGAGGGATTCATCGTCGGTGTGACGAATCCGAAGACAATCGTGTTCTTCGTGGCGGTGCTGCCGCAGTTCGTCAGTCCGGAAAACGGGCCCGTCGCGGTGCAGATGGCGATCCTGGGGCTCGTGTTCACGGCGATCGCATTCGCCTGCGATGCGTGCTGGGCCCTGGTGGCCTCCGCGGCGCGTCAGTGGTTCGCGACCTCGCCGCGCCGGCTGTCGACGATGCGCGCGACCGGCGGCGGGATGCTCGTCGGCATGGGCGCGACCCTCGCCCTCGCCCCCGCCAAGAGCTGACCGGCGTGCACGAAAAGCGTAGAGCGGTGGCGGATCACCAGGATGAGCACCTGCTGGAGCGGGCGAGGCGGCTCGACCAGGAGGCATGGGCGATGTGTGAGCGCCTTGGCCTGTGGCGCCGGCTGGAGAGCGTCGGCGCTCCGGTCGTGGTCGGCGCCGCCGGCCTGGGCGTGATCGATCGGCGGGACATCGACATCACCACCTCGTGCGTGGCGCTGAACGAGGAGACCATCGGACGCATCACCTCTCTGGGGGCGGAACTCGCTTCGCACGAAGACGTGCGGCAGGTCGTGATCCGGGACGACACCGGCCGATGGAACACCGACCCGCGATACCCGGACGGCTACTACCTGGGGCTGGAGATCATGTCGCCGCGCGAGAAGCTGTGGACCGCGGATCTGTGGTTCGTCGGCGAGCCCGAACGCCAACCCGACCTCGAGCACCTCCGCCGCTTCGCACCACTCGTAACCGACGAATCCCGCGGGGCCATCCTGGCCCTGAAGCGCTCGGTCCGAACGCGTGGCACAGGCGATGACCCCGTCCCCGGATACCTGGTCTATGAAGCCGTCATCCAGGATGCCGTCCGCTCGGAGACGGAGTTTCAGGAGTGGTTGAACCGCCGGAGAACCGAATTCGCGGCCCACGACGAAGGGCCCAACGCATCATGAACGACAGACTCTCCGCGCTCGGGCGAGTCAACGCGCTGCTCGTCGCGCCACACGCGACGAGGCCGGAGCTCGCGCTCGGATACGGTGCTGCCCTGATGGGAGCTGCGGCTGCGACAACGGGCGGAATCGTCTCCGGATACGGGGCCGCGCACGTGCTCGTCCTCGCCGTGCTCGGATTCGACATCGCCGGCGGTGTCGTCGTCAACGCCACGCGGGCAGCGGCACGACGCTTCCATCACGGCCCGCACTGGCGACGGCGCTCCGTGCTGTTCGTCGCAGCGCACGTGCACCCGTTCGTCGTCGCGCTGCTCTTCCCCGCACAGTCCTGGTCGGCAAGCGCCGTCCTCTACCTGGGCCTGGTCGTATCTGCGCTGCTGATCACCTCGACGCCGCTCGCGCTCCGTCGGCCAGTGGCTTTCGCCTGCGCCGCCGCGTTGATCACGTGGACCGTCGTGACCGCGCCGACGGAGGACGCGCTGGCCTGGATCGCGCCGCTGCTCGTCATCAAACTGCTGCTCGCGCACCTGCTCACCGACAGCATCCCGGCACCAGAAGCCACATGAGCATGGGCGTGTCCATGATGTCTGATATCTCATCCGGATCAGCGGCGGCTAGCGGAGCATTCCGAGCGACGACCTCATTGAGAGAGCGAACCTCGGCCTGGCGCGGCTCGATGCCCTCGCTCTGTGGCGAAGTGACACCGCGAAGGACATCCCTTAGGCGCTTCTGAGCCTGCAGTGGCCTGTTGGTCACCCCAAAGCTCGCTGCAGAAAGTCATTAACGCCGTCAGTCAAGGCTGAGCAGCGTAGTGAATCGAACCGGTCCAAGGTGTGGTGCCCCCCGGGTAGCTCGACGTAGACGACCTGATCGGCCGAGGCATCGCGCAACTGCTCGGCCATCCTCCGCGCCATTGCCGGGGCGACCATGGGATCGCGGTCGCCGTGAACGATCAGGGTCGGCGGTATGTCGACTGACGAGGTTCTTCCGGTTGCCTCGCTGAGGTAGTCTTCGGGCGCGGAGGGCAGTCCGCGTGTTGGCGCGGGACCGTAGTACCCGTACAACCCGATGACGGCCGACACTCTCGTATCGGCGTCTTCGAACCCCGGCTGGAACCGTGGGTCGCCCGCAGTAAGAGCGCAGATCGTCGCGATATGAGCACCGGCGGACCCTCCGACGAGAACGACGGTCTCAGGATCAGCCCCGTAGTCTCTGGCGTGCTCCCGTGTCCAGGCAAGCACCCGTTTCGCGTCGACTACCTGGTCGGGGAACACCGCGGGTTCGAGGCGATAGTCGGCGCTGATGCCGATCCAGCCCGCTGCTGCCAGTTGTTCCATCAACAGGCGCGCCTCTTTGCTTCGGCGGCCGCTAAAGAAGCCCCCGCCATGGAAGTGGATGACGAAGCCCTTGGCGGCTTTCAGATCACGTGCACGATAGAGATCGAGGAGGTGTGCTGCCCGGTCGGGGCCATAGCGGATGGCGCTAGTCCGTTCCACGCTGCGCCGACGGAGGCGTGCCGGGGCCAGCGCGGCGCGCAGCCAATGCCGCCAACCCGGTGATCGTGACAGACCGACGTCGCCATAAGCGGCAGCCAATGAGTCAGAGATGGCGGCTCGTCCACGGCTCGCCAAGACGATCACGGCGACCTGCCCGATCGCGGCCAGCGACGAAAGCGCCAGCGCCACGCCCCCGACGATCGAGAAGGGCGCGCCCTCCGTAATTGCCAACGTTGTTGACGTGGCATTCAGGAGGAGGAAGATGTGCGGCAGTTCACTGCCCGCCATGGCGAGTACTGACGTCGGTGTAGCTCGCGGTCCGTTGGTCGGTCGGGGCCACAACGATAGATACGTGATTGCGGCGGTGACTACGCTGCCTATCAGGTATCCGATGGGGGCGTGAGGCAATATGTTCCTCCGATCAGCAATGCGACCAATAAGAGCGCGCTAAGGCCTGACAGGTTTCAGGTCGCGTCCTCCGCACACCCTGCCTAGGAGTGGGTGCGTCGAACGGAGCCAGGTTTCGTGAAATGCGACGGCGTCGGCTATCGCGATCCAGTTCGGGGCGACTGTAGCGACGTCAGGGTCGTGTGACGCCAGCGGGGAGGGTGACGCGGTGGTCGGTGATCCAGGCCTGCGTGTCTCGTGTGGCGATGCGCTGGAAGACGATGCGCAGGATGGCGTCTTGGACGATGCGTTGCATGGAGCCGACTGTCTTGGAGCTGCTTGAGCGTGCTCCTTCGGCGACGATGCGTTCGACCCGGCGGCGCCGCTGCTCTTCGAAGGTGGTGAATGCACGTTCGGGCGTGGTCTCCGTGTGGAGACAGGAGGCGAGGACGACGGCATCTTCCAGTGCCATCGAGGCGCCTTGGCCTGAGCTCGGGGCGGGCGCGTGGATCGCGTCACCGACGAGTCCGAGGCGTCCTCGGTGCCAGGTGGGGACGTGGGGCAGGTCGTAGGTGTTGTCGCCGGCGAGTTCGAGTCGGCCGGTGGTGATGAGGTCGTGGAACGGGCCGGGGTCCGCGGCGGCGAGGTCGGCGAGCAACGTCTGCCAGACCGCCGGGGGAGTGGTGGCCCGTTCCTGGCGTGAGACGGGCTGTCGTGGGACGTTGACGAACCATACGACATCACCGGCCGGGGTCGGCAGTGCGCCGAAGAACGCGCGCCTGCCGAAGACCAGTCGCCACGCGCCTGGTTCCAGGCTTGCCGCGAGCGCGGTGCTCTCCGTGATCCCGCCGAAGTTGGCCAGCCCCATGTAACGCCTCGTCGGCGCTTGTGGGTCGATCGCGGAACGTACCACCGAGTTGATCCCATCGGCCCCGAGCACGAGGTCCCCGGCGATCGTCTCGCCTGATTCCAGTGTGACGCTGGCTCCGCGATCGTCCGTGGATGCGCCGGTCACGCGTGACTGTGAGCGCACCTCGATGCCCCGCTGCCGTGCCAGGTCCGTCAGGGCTGCGGCCAGTCGCGTTCGCTTGAACGACAGCGCCACCATGCCGTCCTCGCGTGCGGCTCCCAGGGGGATGATGCCGAGGGGGCGTCCCGATGCGCTCGCCATGACGTTCCGAACGGTGGGGACCCCGAGCCCGCGAACCTGCTCCAGCGCCCCGATCTCATCGAGCGCGGCGACACCGTTGGCCGCGATAGTGAACCACGACCCGACCTCGCCCCTGTCGGCCGGGTTCGCATCCAGCAGAAGGGGTTCGATCCCCACAGCCTGCAACGCCATCGCCGTCGCCGGACCCGCGATACCTCCGCCCACGATCACCGCACGCATCCCACACTCCACTCGTTCGATGGTTGGATACTTCGATAATCGAAATGGTGTCATGAAGTCTAGATCTGAGTCAACCCGCACCTTGAGCCGGGCATGGCGCTTGTCCGATTCCCGCTGTCGGTCCTGCGCTCAGCGCTGGATTGCGTCCGATGCGGCGATCACGAGGTCGGCTCCGAGCCCCGATGGTGAACGGGGGTGGCCGGGCGGCTGATGGACCGATACCCTCGTCGCCTCAATGACGTGCGCACACGAGAGTCGCTGTCATCCCTTGACGCCGTCTCCGCCGCTGCCTCGCGCTCGGACAGGCCGTTCGAGGGGCGATCGAGGTCGCGCCATTCATTCCCGAGCTGAAGCAGCTCGGGTCACCACCCGAGCCATCCCCGTTCGCCGATCACCGACGCGCGGATGGAGTCGGCGGTGGCGATGACGAGGAGGCCTTGCTGATCCGCATTGGGGACCGTCATCACGACGTATCCGGCCGCGTCGACCGTGACGGTGTCGATCCCCGCGCCGGACGGGACATCGAGCCGCGCCTGCGCCGTTCGGGTCTCGAGGTCGGCGACCTGGTAGGTGTACCTGCCGCCGTCGTGGGCCTCGGACACCGCGAACCCCTGGTCGGAGCCGGCTGCGTATCCGGTGCTCGGGTCGAGCACGATGTTCGCGGTCCAGGCGTCGTCGGGCGCCCAGGAGGCGTGCAGCATGTTGGTGTCGGGCACGATGCCGGTCAGCGGGTCGGGCTCCGGCTCCGGTCCCGGCAGCCGAGCCTTGTAGTTCGTGGCGTCTTCCATCGTCTGCGAGTACAGGAACCGATCGGGCTCGCTGGCGGTGAGCTCGCCCTCCCAGCGGAGCGAGACCTCCGCCGGCGCAGGCTTCGCGGTGACAGAGCCGACGGGGATGGCGAGGACGGCGTCGTCCCGGTCTCGCAGCACGACCTGCCGGGATGGCTCGTCATAGGCGTACGAGGTGCGTGAGGCGACGTAGTCGTCCTCCAGCCCCGGTACCTGCTCGTCGCGGGCCACGACGCCGCCCGTCACGGCATCGAGGATCACCAGCCCGTCGTCCATGCGGACGTAGGCGTAGCCGCCGCCCACGGCGAGGGCCTCGGCCCCGATCGACGGGAAGTCGTTGGAGAGCATCGTGTCCCACAGGCGCTCCCCGGTTTCGAGGTCGAACGCGATGGCCTGCACGCTGTAGCCGATCGAGCCGATGCGGAAAAGGTCGACGTGCGGGAAGGTGTCGGTCTCGTACGCGAGAACCGCGACATGCCTGCCTCCGACGATCTCTCCGGTGGCGATCGCGTTCGACGGCCGCGTCCCGGCTGGGCTGGTCGTCGTCTCGACGAGGGTGACGACGCCGGCGATCGCGAGCAGTGGCACCATCACCCAGACGGCGGGCATCAGCCACCGACGGCGCTTCCTGTCGCCGTGCGGATGCTCGCCGTCGGCAGGCGAGCGGGTCTGCTTCGTCCGATCCATCCCCCTCCTTCCCTGTGACTGGGATTCTCCCATTGGCGCGGGAAGCCCCGCCGCCCAGACGTCCGGATGGGTTCCCTTGCCGTGCAGGGGGCGCGGCAAGCGATCCTCGACCTCACGCTATAGGCCCCACGAAGGAGCCTAGCCGCGCCCGAGGACCGCAATATCGGTTGGCGCAGTCCCGTGAGCACGGTGCCGGCCCGTTCCTGTCGCCTGTCCTCTGCCGTGGCGACGCCCCCATGTTCTTGCCACGAGCTGTTCTCGTGGAAGCAAGGAAGGCTGTGCTACTCGGGCTTGAACGCGCGCGGACATGTCGCAGCCTCCTGCGCTCCTCCCGGGCGCTTCTCCGGCTCTTGGGCGCGCCGCGGCCGTATCGCATGTGCGGCGCGGCCGAGACGGGGATCCGTGACGGTGATGGGCGTCCGCGACCATGGCGTGCCGCGGCCATCCGATGGCGGGCGCAAAGCCGGTCGGTGCCGCGTCAAGGCGCGCGCAGGCTTGAGGGGGATGAATGGAAGGCGCGAGTGAAGGCGTAGGAGAAGGCTGCCGGAGTGGCGTAACCGAGTCGCGCAGCGACGTCGGTGACGCTCTGGTGGCGCAGCAGTGGGATCGCCGCGAGGAGCCGGGCACGTGAACGCCATGCGGCCGGGCTCATTTCGGCCTCTTCCCGGAAGCGGCGCGTGAAGGTGCGTTCGCTCATCCCGGCTTCGCGTGCCCATACGCGGTTGTCGACCGCCAGGTCGGGGTCGGCAAGGTAGTGGCGGCAGAGCCCGGCCAGGGCTGCCGTGTGAGGGATCGGGACGTGCAGCGGTACCTCGTTGAGTCGGGACGTCTCGTGCAGGATCAGCTTCAGTAACGCCTCGTCGCGACCGTCGAGTCCGCCGCGGGGGTCGATGTCCGACGCGGCCAGCAGCAGTTCTCGCAGGAGCGGGGTGACCTCGACGACCCGGCACTCGGCGGGCCACCACGGCACCGCGGTGGCGTCGATGTAGAGACTGTTGGTCTCCACGTCGACCATCCGCACCTGATGTCGCGTGTCGGGAGGGATGAGCACGGCCCGCTCGCCCGGAACGGTCCAGGCGCCATGATCGGTCTCGACGAGCATCGTCCCCGTCGCGGCGTAGAGGAACTGCGCCCTCCGGTGTTCATGCCACCCCAACAAATAATCGGGTGGATACACGGTGGCGATCGGCAACACCGCAACCGGCAGTGCATCGACCTCGGCCAGCGTCACGTTCCGCACCCGACCAGACTACCGGCTGAAACTCGATATTTCTCGTCCGGCAATCGAATGCGGGCATGGCGGAAAGCCGGTGGAATGGGTTCAGTGACCGTTCTCGTCCTTGTTCTCATCGGTGTTCTCACTGGCCTGACCACAGTCCTGTTCGGCTTCGGAGGCGGGTTCGTCACTGTCCCTGTCATCGTCTGGGCCGACGCCGCGCTCGGCTCTGCGGCGGGCACGGTCGCTGTGGCGACGTCCGCGATCGTCATGGTCGTCAACGCCGCGGTCGCCACCACGGCCACGCCCCGCGTGGTCCTCGCCCGGCTCCGAGGCCGTGGAGCGCTCCTCGGCCTCCTCGCCGCAGGTGGCCTGGTCGGCGCCCTCACTGCGATGGCGGTCCCGGCAGAGGTGCCGTCATGGGGCTTCCTGATCTACGTCGCGGTCACGATCATCGACGTGCTCGTCCGCCCCGGATTCCTCCGACCCGTAGGCCTTACGCACGACGATACGTCGCAGCGCCGGATCCCGACCGCGTGCGGCGCCCCGATCGGCGCGGTCGCGTCGTTCCTCGGCGTCGGCGGCAGCGTCATGACCGTCCCGCTCCTACGCCGCGGCGGCCTGCCCATGGGGCACGCCGCCGCGCTCGCGAACCCGCTCACCCTCGCCATCAGCATCCCCGCCGCTGCCGTGTTCCTCCTCGCACGCCACACGACGAACACGGACGGCGCGGTGTTCGGTGTGGGCATCGTCGACCTCGGCGCCGCCGCGCTCCTCCTCGCCGGCGCGATCCCGATCATCGTGCTCCTGCGCCGCCGCCCTCCTCGTATCCCCGACCGGGCTCATGCGTGGGCTTACGTCGCCCTCCTCGTCGTCGTGCTCCTGGCAATGGCCGCTTCGCTGCTGCGCGAAGGCTGAAACACCGTCTCAGGGGCGCAGGTGAGCACAGAGAGCAACCGGACACCAGCAGGGGAGGCCGCATCGAGTTCTCGCCAATGAATGGCCCGCTGACCGTCGTCGAGAAGATCCGCGTCCCGGGTGGCACCCGCCGACGCGCATGCAAACCTCGTGCCCCTCGTGGCCGCTCGATCCGTAATCGGAACCGATCGCGCCACGTGACCCAGTCAGTCACGCCCTGAAGTGACGTCCCTCTGCAGGTGGATGGCAGGTCCTGTCCGCGACGATCACCGTCGCGACAGGCCGTCCCCGACGCGAAGGCGCCACTCGTGCCCGCGCACACGAAGGGCAGCACCCGAACCGCGTGAGTGAGGAACTCCGATGGCGGCAAGAGTCGGTGCTCGGCGGTCGATGCTGAGCGGGCGACGAGATCCTTGTGGAGCTAGAACCAGATAAGGTGTCAGGCGTCGATGCCGCCTCGGCCTACCCATTCGCTCTGCTTGGCGTGCGCGTGGCCGAGCGCTGCGTCGAAGCGGGTGTCGTATCCGGCGAACCTCGTGAGCACGGCGGTGAGTCGCGCGATCAGCGGGGCGAGGGCGGTGGTCAGCGTGTCGAGCTCGCTGAGGACTCGCGCGTGCGAACAACTTTCGAGGGCGGCAACGCATCTTGCCGCACCCAGGCGTGCTGCTCGACCTCGCGCAGCACCGTGATGGCCTTGTCGTGCCCGACCCCTGTGCGGTCGGTGACCGCGGCGGAATCGGCGAATCCGAACAGCTTCCGCGACGGCGTACGGAACCACGTCGTAAGAGGCCACACGTCTTTCAGACGAGGCGCGAGCCGTCCCGAGTCGCATTGGATGCGATCGGGCTCGCGGGCTCACCTGCCCTCCGAACGCCGGCGGAAGGAGCAGCCCAGGTGACGGTTTCGATGCGCGTGATGAGCGCGGGCGATGGGTACAAGTACCTGTTGAAGTCCATCGCCGCGGGCGACGGCGACCGGAGCCTGAGCACGCCGCTGACCCGCTACTACGCGGAGGCGGGGACGCCGCCGGGCTTCTGGGTGGGCTCGGGGCTGGGCCAGCTCGGGCACGGCGAGCTGGTCGAGCGAGCGCAGGTCTCAGAAGCTCAGCTCGCGCTGTTGATCGGGATGGGCCATGACCCGATCACGGGCGAGCCGCTGGGCCGCTCCTACCAGCAGTTCGCGTCAATCGGAGAACGGATCAAGCAGCGCGTCGACGCCCTCGACCCCGAGTTGGGGCCGGCGACTCGAGCGCAGGAAGTAGCTGCGATCGAGGCGGAGGAAGCCGAGCGCGGCACCCGCCGCGCGGTAGCCGGTTACGACTTCACGTTCAGCGTGCCGAAGTCGGTCTCCACGATCTGGGCGGTTGCCGACGCCGGCACCCAAGCCCTGATCGCGGACGCCCATCATGCGGCGGTTGCAGAGCTGGTTGCGTTCCTCGAACGCGAGGTTGCCGCAACCCGCGTCGGTGCAACCGGCCCGGACGGCGCGGTTGCGCACGTCGATGTCGCCGGAGTCGTGGCCGCGGCGTTCGATCACTACGACAGCCGCGCCGGCGACCCGCAGTTGCACACCCACGTCGTCATCAGCAACAAGGTCCTGACCGTGCAGGACGGGCGTTGGCGGACCCTCGCGGGCCGCCCGATGCACGCGGTGGTCGTCGCGGTCTCCGAGCTCTA
The DNA here is from genome assembly GCF_001812045.1 of Kocuria sp. HMSC066H03. Classification (NCBI taxonomy): domain Bacteria; kingdom Bacillati; phylum Actinomycetota; class Actinomycetes; order Micrococcales; family Micrococcaceae; genus Kocuria; species Kocuria sp. HMSC066H03. The sequence continues at coordinate 377,170 of NZ_KV807509.1, read as the reverse complement.
CAACGCCGCTCTGGCCGATCAGCTCACCCGTGTCCTCGGCGTCGAGTGGGAGGCCCGCGAACGTGGCAGGGACCGGAACCCGGCATGGGAAATCGAGGGTGTGCCCGACGAACTCGTGGCCGAGTTCTCCACCCGGTCACGGCACATCGAGGCCGAGAAAGACCGCCTCATCGCGGAGTACGTCGCCAAGCACGGCAGGCAGCCCTCATCCCGAACGGTGCTGAAACTGCGGGCACAGGCGACACTCGCCACGAGGCCGGAGAAGGAGGTCCGCTCGCTGGCCGATCTCACCGCCGAGTGGCGACAGCGCGCCGGCCGGGTGCTGCGCCGGGAAGCGAACGGCTGGGCGCGCACCCTCACGACGGCGAACGCACAGGCACCACGGCGAGTGCTGCGCGCCGACGACGTGCCACTGGATGTAGTGCGCGAGGTCGGGCAGACCGTGATGGAGACGGTCGGTGAGAAGCGCTCGACCTGGACCCGCTGGAACCTGCACGCCGAAGCATCCCGGCAGTTGATGGGGTGGCGGTTCGCCAGCATCCAGGACCGGGAGGCGATCACCGGGCTCGTGGTCGATGCCGCCGAGCACGCTTCGCTGCGGCTGACGCCGCCGGAGCTGGCGTCGAGCCCGTTGCAGTTCCGCCGCATGGACGGCACCTCCCGGTTCCGCCCGCACGCCTCGACCCTGTTCTCCTCCGAAGCCCTGCTGGCCGCCGAAGACCGACTCCTGACACGCGCCGCTGACACCTCCGGGCAGGTGGTGCCGTTGGAGACGGTCGAGAGGATCGCCCGCAGGCCCGACGCGCGCGGCCGGGTGCTCGGCGAGGATCAGGCCGCGGCCCTTGCCGCGATCGCGGTCTCCGGTCGTGTCGTGGACGTGCTGGTCGGTCCGGCTGGGGCCGGGAAGACGACAGCGATGAACGGGCTCCGGCGGGCGTGGGAGAAGGAGCACGGCGCCGGCTCGGTGATCGGGCTCGCCCCCTCGGCGGTCGCCGCGCAGGTCCTTGCCGATGACCTCGGCATCGCTACCGAGAACACGGCGAAGTGGTGGCAGAACCACATCATGTACGGGACTACGTTCACGGCCGGGCAGCTCGTCATCATCGACGAGGCGAGCCTGGCCGGAACGATGTCGCTGGATCGGCTCACCCGTGAAGCCGAGAAGGCCGGCGCGAAAGTCCTCCTGGTCGGCGACTGGGGCCAGCTCCAATCACCCGGCGCCGGCGGCAGCTTCGCGATGCTCGTGCACGATCGCGACGACGCCCCCGAGCTGACCGATCTGCACCGCTTCACCAACGAGTGGGAGAAGACCACTTCGCTCCAGCTCCGCCACGGACGCGCCGAGGCGATCGACACCCTGATCGAGCACGGCCGGATCACCGGGGGCGATGAGGAAGCGATGATCGACGCCGCCTACACCGCATGGCGACGTGATCTTGCCGCCGGGCGCGCGTCGATCCTGGTCACCGAGACCCACGCGACCGTCACCGAGCTGAACGCCAGGGCGCGGGCGGATCGGATCATCGACGGCACCGTGAATCCCACCCGCGAACTGCCGCTGCGCGACGGCACCGCGGTCTCGGAGGGCGATCTGGTCATCACCCGCGAGAACGACCGGCGGCTCCGTAACGGCCGAACGTGGGTCCGCAACGGCGCCCGCTGGATCGTCACCGGGGTTCGGGAGGACGGGTCGGTCAGCATCCGCCCGGCCGGACGCAGGTTCGGCGGCGGGATCGTCCTGCCGGCCGACTACGTGGCCGAGCACCTGGACCTCGGCTACGCGATCACTGCGCACCGCGCCCAGGGCGTGACCACCGACACCGCGCACGCGGTTGTCACCGCCACCACCACGCGGGAGAACTTCTACGTCTCCATGACCCGCGGCGCCCACAGCAACCACGCCTACGTCGCCGTCGGCCGAGAAGACGTCGAACACGCGGTGCCGCATCCCGGCGACAACCCGAACATCACCGCCCGCTCGATCCTCTACGGCGTGTTGCAGCACATCGGTGCCGAGCTGTCCGCGCACGAGACGATCGCCGCCGAGCAAGACCGCTGGGGCTCGATCGCCCAACTCGCGGCCGAGTACGACACCATCGCGCAAGCCGCTCAGCACGATCGCTGGGCGACCTTGCTCGCCGCGTCCGGGCTCACGGTCGAGCAGATCGAAGACGTGCTCGGCTCCGACGCCTACGGCGCGCTGTCGGCCGAGCTGCGCTACGCCGAGGCCAACCATCACGACCTCGACGCGCTGCTCCCGCGTTTGGTCGCCGCGCGGAGCCTGGACGATGCCGACGATATCGCCTCCGTCCTGCACGCCCGCGTCGCGCGCGCCACCGTCCGGCCCGCTGGCTCAGGCCGCACTCGCAAGTCCCCGAGGCTGATCGTCGGATTGATCCCGCACGCTGGCGGGCAGATGACCGAGGACATGCGGCAAGCCCTGGACGAGCGCCACGAGCTGATCGAAGCCCGCGCCGACGGCGTGCTCCGCGGTGCCCTCAGCGATAAGGAGCCGTGGGTAGCGAAGCTCGGCACGGTGCCGAAGGACAAGAAGCAACAGGCGGCATGGTGGCGCGCTGCTCGCACAGTCGCGGCCTACCGCGACCGCTATCAGATCACCGACACCAGCACCCCGCTCGGCACCGAACCAGAAAACACCAGTCAGAAGATCGACTCCATCCGCGCCCGCGCCGCCCTCAACCGCGCCCAAGCCATCGCTGCCGACAACGCACCGGCGGAGCAACACCGGACGAACGTCGTGGTGCGGCAGGGGCCGAGCCTTTAAGACCGCCGTCAGCCAACCATCTGCGCTGCACGGTCGTGAATCATCGAGCGGTACTTGCGGGGCGTCACGCCGATGCTGCGGCGGAACTGACGTGCCGCGAAGTCAGGATCGCCCCAGCCGACCTTGCGGGCGATCATCGAAATCGGATCGTCTGTCGTGCGGATGAGGCGCGCCATCCGTTCCGTCCGTAGCATCGTCAGATAGGCGATCGGTGACTTGCCGTAGGCATCCACGAACAGTCGGCCAACCTGCGACTTCGACAGATGCAGTTCGGCGGCGAGGTCGCCCACCGACCAATGCCGAACTGGATCGCTCCGCAGCAGTTCAGCGCCTCTTCGTGCCTCTCGCCGTAGTGGGGAGAACCGGCGAACGCGCGGAACCGCCGGCCACGTCGTCGCTCGTTGCGTCGATGACAGGCGCGTATCCGACGTTCTGATGAACGGCGCGATCACGTGTGCGATGGAGAACCACAACGCCTGCACCCGGTAGAAGTTCTCGACCGGCCGGTGCTCAGTGCTGAGTGCCACCAGCTCATCCAGCCAGGGCTCGAGCGCACCGGCCCGACCTTCACCGAGGCGAAGTATCTGCGCGGGCTCGGTATAGATGGTGGCGGCGAAGTCTTGCGCGTCCAGTCGATCCTGCAATAGGCCGACATGCTGCCAGAACACCTGGTCGATCACATAGTCGGTGTCCGCGCAGATCGTCGTGACGGTCACCTGCTCTTCCGATTCCCCGCCACAAAGCGTGTTCGCGGCCAGCAGGATCACGTCGCCTACGTTGATCGGTTTCTGTCCGAACTCGCTGAGCAAGATCGCGCTGCCGTCGCGAACGACCGTCACGGTCACGCAGTTGAATGCCAGAGGCGCGACGGCTGCGCGGATCACTCTGGTTCGAGCTACGACTGGCTCGAACCAGAGTGATCCGCCGTGAAGAGGTGACATCGTGCTGTCGAACCCCGTCGGTGCCGGGTCTTCGTTCCGTGGTCGGTCCTACATGCCGGTTCCTTGGCGCTGGTTTGCGCTGCGCAACCACAGGAGCAGCGCGAGGCCGACGAGTGCTGCGCTGGTCAGGGCGATGCCGTGGGTTCCGACGAGGTGGAGGGCAAGGCCGCCCGCGATGGGGCCGATGATCGCTCCGATGTTGAGTGCTGCGGTGGAGTATGCCCCGGACATGGTTGGAGCCGATTCCGCTTCGGCCATGATCCGCGCGATCAAGGTGCTGCCGACGGCGAAGGACAAAGCGCCTTGCGTGAATGCGAGCGTCCACAGCAGGGCGGGACTGACGGGCGCGAGGCCGAGCGTGACCCAGCCGACGAGCAGGATGGGACTCGCGAGCCCGAGCAACGGACGCCAGTGACGGTCCCCGAGCCGGCCGGCCACGGTGACGCCGAGAAAGGCACCGATCCCGAACAGTGCCAGGAGCCCGGGAATCGCAGCCTCGCTTGCGCCCGCCGGTTGGGTAGCGATCACCGCCAGGTAGGTGAATGTGCAGAATGTCGCTGCGTTGACCAGGACCGCCAAGGTGACAGCGAGCTGCAGCGGTCTCCGGCGCAGTACCGACAGTTCGGCGCCAAGTGTCGCCGGGGTGGTGGCTGTGGCACCGGGCTCGGTCCGGGTCGGCGTCGCCACAAGCACGGCCGCCAGCGCGGGCAGACAGATGACGGCGATCGCCCACAGCGTCATACGCCACCCCAGCATCTCGCCGACGAGAGCGCCGAGGGGGACGCCGGCGATGAGTGCGAGGGTGGTGCCGCCGAGGATCACGGCCAGAGCGCGGGCGCGCTGGCCGGCGGCCACGATCCGACCGACCGTCGACAAGGCCACGGCGAGGAACCCGGCGTTCGCGAGGGCGGCGACGAACCGGGTCAGCAGGAGGACTGTGAAGGAGTCGGTGAGCGCCCCGATGATGTGGGCGATCACGAAGATGGCGAGGAACCCGGTCATCGTCCACCGCGGCGACAGTCTCCGGCCACCGGCGGCCATCGCGGGTGCGCCAATGACCATGCCGACCGCGAACGCGGAGGTCAGCAGACCGGCTTGGCTCAGCGACACGCCGAGCTCAGCGGCGATCGCCGGCAGCAGGCCGGCCAGGACGAACTCGGAGGTTCCCTGGGCGAAGACAGCCAGGGCGAGCAGATACAACAAGAAGGGCATAAGTGTGCTTCCGAAACATGAGAGAGCGGGTACGGGTGCGTATGGCACGACCGGTGTTTCGGATGCGCAAGCTCACACAGACGCGACGCCAAGGAGCGCACGCGAGAAGAGGATGAGGGAAAACGCCAGCATCACGGGCTACCGGTGTACCGGTAGCCCCGCTCTGTCTGATTCAGGCGATCCCATGCCGTCAAGACTACCGGAGAAGCATCGCCGACACCTCGGTGCCCAAACTACAACACCTTGATGCGGGGTGACGGAAGTCAGAGCGAGGGTCCCGGTGCGCCCGAAGACGGCCACCGGTAGCCGAGGTCCCGTCCAAGCTCCGATCGCGCAACAACGCGGTTTGGGGCGTTGGAATCGAGCAGAGCGATCACGTCGCTCGGCTGAGTGACGAGCACGGCGAAGCCTTGCTTGATGAGTTCGTTCGGTCCGGCACTGGCGACGCTGGTCACCGGGCCGGGCACCGCGCCCACGCCCCGGCCGAGTTCGCGTGCGGCGATGACAGTGGTCATCGACCCGGACCGAGGGCTGGCCTCGGGGATCACGGTTAGACCCGAGAGCGCCGCCAGCAGGCGGTTGCGAGCAAGGAACCTATACCTGGTCGGTGCGGCTCCCGGCGGCAGCTCGCTCACCAACAGCCCGACATCCCCAATGCGACTCAGCAGCTCACTGTGCCCGGCCGGGTAGGGGCGATCCAGCCCGCCGGTCAGGACCGCGATCGTCTGACCGCTCGCGGCGAGCACGCTCTTGTGCGCGGCGCCTTCGATCCCGTAGGCACCACCGGAGACGACGACCCGTTCTTCATCAGCCAGGCCCATCGCCAGCTCGCCGGCGACGTGCTCGCCGTAGGGGGTCGCAGCGCGAGCGCCCGTGATCGTGGCCCGATCGCTCAGCGGCGTCGTCAAGAACGAGGCCGCGCCGCGCGTCCACAGCAGGTACGGCGCACGCTCGCCCAGGTTGTTCAGGCCGGCGGGCCATTCCTTGTCCGCCGGGATGAGCGTGCCGAACCCGTGGCGCTCCGCCTGAGCCATCTGATCCAGCAGACCGGGCGTGACCCGCGCCGTCAGTCGTTCGCGCCACATCAGTGCGTCGGCGCGGGCCAGGCCGGGCACCTCGTCGTCGGACTCGATCAGCCGCAGCGTCTCGACCCCGCCGTGACGGGTGAGGACGTGGCCGGTGGCCGGGTCGTTAGGTTCGGCGATCATCGACAAGGCGATCCGCGCCATCCGCTCACCCTGCACCTGCTCCGCCAACGTCGCCATGATCGGTGTCCCTTCCGCTCCAAGGTCACCGACGAGGTACACGCCCGGCTGCCGCCGGGGTTCCCTCTGTCGCGAGTCAGTCGTAGACTCGGTAGCGAGGCAGATTCAGTAAACTACGCGGGTCCTTCGGGACGGCCCCTCGCGGGCACTCGGTTCATAGCCGCCTCCACGACGGAACACCGTCGCGCTATGACGAGGAATGAGGCCCGCAATGCTCCGGACGTGCGTGGCGCTCAGCGCACGAGGCTATGGCGTACTCCGCTACGCACCCACGAATCTGCTGCTCAACGCGATCCGCACACGGCGCGGCCTGAAGTGGGGCGTCCCCGCGATGCTGCTCGCCGGGGTCTACTTCTACGCCGCGGCGATCTGCACCACGATCATCAACGACGGCGGCCCCGGCTGGCTCTACCTGCTGGTCCTGCTGTTGGTCTGGAACGCCTTCAGGTTCCTCTGGATCGGCCCCGTCAGTCTGATCCAGCTCATAAGTGTCCGTGCGGGGGAGCGTCGCGAACGGCAACCGGTGCCGTCCTCGCGGTGACGCGCAGGCGAGCCCACCGCGCCGTAAGGCACTGACCACGACACAGTCGCATTCGGTTGGCGCGTCCCTTCGCGGTGTACCGCATCGATTCGGCGTGTCGATGGCTCTGTGATGTCGTTACGAGTAGTATCCGTTACATGCAGGACCTCACGAGCCTCAGCGACGCGGGCCTCACTGACGTTGATCGAGCGCTGCGTCATGAGCGGCTACGTCGCCGTAAGGCGTGGCGTAACTGCGAGCGCTGCGATCAGGCGTTCCTCGGTCGAGGTGATGCGCGCTTCTGCTCGGCTCGCTGCCGAGTCGCCGCGCATCGAGCAGGGAAGGAGTCCTGATGAGTGACACGCTGCGGGTTGTCGCGTCACGTCGGTACGGAACGCTCTCGCCGCTCCGCTATCCGGGAGGAAAGGCGGCGCTCGCTGGCTTCTTTGGCGACATCATCGATGCCCTCAGGGTCGAGCGCGCACGCTATATCGAGCCATATGCCGGTGGCGTGGGAGCTGGGATTGCGTTGCTCCGCGAGGGCATTGTCGAAGAACTGGTTGTCAACGACATTGACCCTGCGGTGTACGCCTTCTGGAAATCTGCGGTCGGAGACAATGCCAACTTCGTTGAAATGGTTGCGTCCGTCCCACTCACGATCGCTGAATGGCAGAAGCAGCGAGAGATATACAGATCGCGCGATGAGCGAGATTCACTCCGCCTCGGGTTCGCCTTCTTCTTTCTGAACAGGACCAATCGTTCAGGGATTCTGAATGCCGGAGTTATCGGCGGTCAGCGGCAGGAAGGGAGATACAAGATTGACGCCCGCTTCAATCGTGAAACGCTCATCGAACGATTGACTGCGATCGGAGGCCTGGCCGATCAGATCACGGTCTCAGACCTTGACGGCAGGACAGTGATCCAGCGTTACGCTCAGGACGATCGAGCATTTATGTACATCGATCCGCCCTATGTTCAGGCAGGGTCTCAGCTCTACCTCAACGCGTTCGACGGGCGCGATCACACAGCCCTCGCGGCGATCGTCAATACGGTTGAGAAGGCGCACTGGCTCATGACGTATGACACGGCTCCACTGATTGAGAAGCTGTATCGCGAGCACTTCCAATGCCGCTTGGAGCTGACCTACTCCGCGCGGTATCCGGGGCAGGCCGAAGAACTGCTCGTTGCATCGCCCGCGGTCGCCGGTGTGGTCAAGGCGTTGCAGGGGCAGACTGTAATGGCGGACGCAACAAGCGCCTGAGCAGCGGATTGACCACCTTCCACGCCTGCCGAACGTCCTCTGCGGTCACTGACGCATCTGCGCTGTGCGCGATGAGATTGAACCACTGGATAGAGCCATGTTTGTGGGCGTTTCCCGACTGTATGGCGCCGATGGTCGATTTGAGAGTCTTCTCCGAGCCATAGGTTTGCGCGACCACTTTGAAAACCGCACTCAACTCGCCTGTCGCGGGCGTTGCGGAGCCCTCGAAATGGACTTTGATGGTGGCTTCGAGAACAGAGCGCAATAGGATCGCGGACGCGATAGGCAAGTTTCCCAGGTTGATCCGTCGTAGCTCGAAGTAGCGCAGTTTGAGGTTCAGTGGTGCGTTCTCGTAGTCGAGGCCAGACAGATCGAGCGTGTCCTTTGTGTCTGGATGGTTCGGTCCACGGCTTCCTGCTCCGCTCGGAGGCTCCGGCTGGGGTGGCGTTGCCCCGCCGGTCGCGCTGCCGGGACCGCTTGGAGGCATTCCGTGGCTGCCACCTTGCGACGGTCCAGGCGGAGTCGGTGGTGCGGGCGCGGCGGGTGATGGTGTCGGCGTTGCTGTAGTGGGTACACCGTTGAGACGGTCCACGAACGGCTGGTAGGCGTCATCACGCTTCTTGAGCTCCGGAGAGCGGGTGTTGAGCCTTCCAGCGCGAAACTCCCCGACTAGATACTCCAATGCACCGAGCTTCTTCTTTGGAAGTTCCGACGCGATCTTTTCGGGAGTTGAGGACCGAGGAAGCAACATGCCGTCTCTATCGAACTCCACCCCGATCGCAGCCGCGATGTCCTTACTTCGGTACGCGTACTCAAAGGCCGACATCGCCAAGTCGTCGCTGGCGGCGTACTGCCGGAGGGTGTGATCGGAGAATGGCGCAGCGGCAAGGAAGCGTCGCATCACAGCCATCTTCATGAACCTTGCGACCTCGACATCGGGGTACTGCGCCTTGACGTCCTCCACAGTCGTCTGGTCGTCCACGAGTGAGTAGTAGAAGGTTGCTTGTTGGTCGCGGCTCCACCGCTTCTTGGAGATGCCAGTGTGCAGTCGGGCAACGTGCGGGGCGGCGGTCGCGCGATCAGTCGCCACGATCACGCGGATTCGCTCGGGGAGGTTCTCTGCCTCGACTGCGTACCGCTTGAGCAGTGAGCGAACCTCGGCTTCGTGACCAGGCACGATCGTCGGGTCGTAGAGAGCCTTGAGTGCGCTGACGCGCCGGTTGCCTTCCAGGACGATGTACGAAGGCGGCTCGTCCCGTGACTCCGCCGCGATCACGATCGGCACCTCGTTGTCGAAGTAGCCGTCGCGGAGGATCAGCCGCGCCGCGCCGAGGACGTCCTCGGAAGCGAACAGATACTTCAAGGCTCCGGCTTCATCGTCGCGACGCGTCGGGATGCGGTAGTTCTCCAGGTCGAGCAGGAGCCGGCTCAGTTCGACCTCCACGATGGGTAGCTGCTCGTAAGCCATGTCCAGCCTCGTCTCGATGATTCGTCCGGCGATCTACGCCCTCGGTGCCGAACGGACGAGAGCTGTCGTTCAGTCCTAACCGTAGCCGCGCGGTTTCGCGATCGGGCTGAGACACGTCGAGGCGCATCAACCGGAGCTCCGCTGATGCGCGAACGCACGAACTGGTTGCCATAGGCGCCCGTGACGCCGTGACAGTTCTCGACGCGGGCAGGCGCCCAGGCACGGGACCACGGTCATGCAAATCACTCAGCATGCCGGCGACGCCGCGTGGGTCGCCTGAACTGCGGAACCAGACGGAACGAGGCCGAGCTGCCGCTTCGGACGCTTGTACGGAACCTGTCGTCGCGTGTCTCACGGGACGGCCATGGTGCGTCGCCGCCTGGTACTGACCACAGTCCGTGGGACGATAGGCATGGGAGCCGCCGGTTCCGAGCGGGAGAAGGTCCGTTGATTCACGCTCATCGTCCCGTTGCGAGCCGAGCGCTCAGCTTGCATCGGGGGGGGGTATGCAAGGAGTAGCCAATGAGGGTCGCGCGCATCCGTATCGGACGCTTCCGGGGTTATCGCCATGCAGCGCTCGTGGTGCCAGAGAACATGGTGCTTGCAGGTGAGCCGCAGGCGGGCCGCACTGACATCGTCGAGGCCCTGCGCCGGGTTCTCGACGCCCGCAGTACTCGGTCCCGCGTGAATCCTCTCGACGTCTACCGACCTGCTGACGGCGATGAAGAGTCCTTGACGGAGGTAGAGGTGACTCTCCTCGACCTCGGGGAGGACGTAGAAACTCTTCTCAGCGAGAATCTGGAAACGTTCGACCGGGCAACCGGGGAGATCGCCACGCCAAGCAACGCGGGCGACGCGGTTCTGGGCGTACGTCTGTGCTATCGCGCACGATATGACCTCGATACGGACACCGGTGAGCACTGGGTGGATTACCCGGCGCGAAGTGATCCCGCTGCCGGTGTGTTCAAGAAGGCGAGCCGGATCGAGCGTGAGTCTCTGCCTGTCCAGTTCGTTGACAGTGCGCCGGCTCTCCAGCTGCGGGCAGAGGGAGTCCTGAGAGCACTCCTTGCTGATGCCGATCCTGGTGGCCTGGACAGCGCCCTCACCGATCTGGATTCGGCCGTCCATGCTGCAACCGGGTCGTTCTCTGAGACGGAGGTGGTCACTAGCGTTCTGGATAAGGTAATTGATTCCGGACCGCAGGCTCTCTTCGGTATCGATGACTCCGCCGACATCAGTTTTCTGGCGGATGACGGTTCTATGGCTGCCCTCCTCAGAGCGCTTCAACCAGCGATCTCGATGGGTGCGGCCGGGGCCCTTCCCGTCCGTTCCCAGGGGTCGACTCTCGAGAGTGTGCTCTCGGCCGCTGAAGCCATCGCAGCCGCGCGAGATGCACAATCAGGCGTCGTCATCATCGGCGATGACTTTGGAGATCGCCTTGACGCATCTTCATCTGAACACATGGCGCGGCTCATCCACGTAACGGCAGGGCAAGCGATCCTCACAACGCGCCGTCCTGAGGTAGTACGAGCATTCGATCCCGGTGAGCTGGTTCGGCTCACGGTCAGCCACGGCGAGAGACGACAGCACCAGCTCTCTGCAGTCACGGACAAGACGGGCCGAGTCAACCGGAGGCTCATCCTGGAGCAGCTTCTCGCAGCGCTGAGCGCGAGAACCGTTGTCCTCCTGGAGGGGCCGCTCGATGTCGAGGGGTACGGCGCGCTCGCGTCGCGGCTCTTCCGGAAGACGAACGAACCGCACCACAGCCTCCCCGCTAACGGCATCCGCCTGGTCGCCCCGCCAGGGTCAGACGGAGGAGTTACCCGGCTCCCAGCCATTGCCGAGATCGCCCTTGAACTCGGATTCCACGTCCGAGCGATCGTCGACAATGACAAGCCAGGACACGAAGATCCAGCAGTCGGAGTCCTTGCAGGAATGGTCGAACAACTCGTCGTGCTTCCCACTCGCACCGCCGTGGAGGCCGCGCTCATCCGCGGCGTACCTGGAGATCAGCTCCGAGAGACGGTCGAGACCCTGGAAGACTTCGGCATGCCTGCCCTGCCACCCGATCTCGGCGACGACGACATCGCGGACCACCTCATCGCGACGAAAGTGATCAAGAAGCAGGGGCTAGGGGCAGCCTGGGCTCACGCACTGACACGACAGCCGCCGATCGCGCGGTCCGCGATCGAAGCAGTCTGCGGCGATACGCTCGGACGCATCGACATCCCTGATCTGCCATGACATTCGCCCCGCAGAACCCGGAGCAGCAGCGAGTCGTAGCGACGCAGGCCGAACTCACTGTCGTGCTCGGCGGAGCGGGTGTCGGAAAGACGACCAGCGCGCTCGCCGCAGCTCACGCCCATCTTGAACGAGTAGCAGAAAGCGAACCCCACGATCGGGTCCTGTTCCTCTCGTTCTCTCGTTCCTCGGTGGCGCGCATCGCCTCCCGCGCAAATGAGATTCTCGGCCGCCGAGGCTCCCAGGTGGACATCATGACGTTCCACTCGCTCGCGTTCTCCGTGGTCCGGAGATTCGGGAATCTGGTCGGACACGGCGACGCCGTCCTCGTCAGCCCCGCTCGCGAGAAGCTCGGGCTGGCCCAGCACGAGATCGGATACAGCAGGCTCATCCCGCTCACACTTGAAATCGCTCAGGCCGCACCTGCTGTCGCAGAACACCTTCGCACCCGATGGGGCCTCGTAATCGTCGACGAGTTTCAGGACACCGGCGATGCGCAGCAAGACCTCCTTCAGCTGATTGCCCGCGACAGCAGGTTGATACTGCTCGGCGACCCGAACCAGTGCATCTACACGTTCCTCGCCGAAGACGGCGTCAGAGTGGAGCGCATCGATGAAGCCTGCTCGGCCGCTGGGACAGAGAACACCATCCTGCTGCCAGAAACCTCCTTCCGAGACCCCTCCGGGATCATCCCGGCCGTCGCCAACGCCATCAGGGGACGCCTGTTCGGCTCAGAGGCCATCGCGGCCGCCATCCAGGACGAAAGACTGGTCATCCAAGACGGAATACCACTCTCCGACGAGACCAGTCAGGTCGCACGGGTCGTTAGCGAGTTGGCCGCGGAAGATATGGGCGTGGCAGTATTCACGCACCATAACGACATGCTCGCGGCTCTCTCGGATGCACTTGAAGCCGCCGGGATCGAACATGAAGTTGCTGGTCTCAGTGACGCGCTCGCCGCCGCTCTCGACGCCCAGACAGCGATGGCGCGATTCCACACCGGCGATGGCACCTGGGGAATTGTTCTCGAAGCGATAGCCGTGTTCCTGACGAGCGCGCAACGTGGGCAGAAGGCGCCCCCCATCGCGTACCAGGTGATGAACGGTTCAGGCCCCACGACCCTGCAAGCTCGCCTGAGCGCTCTTCGAGAGCGTCTCTCCGAGGCGGGGTCCATTCGGGAGGTAATCGAGGTAGCGGCGACGGCACACGACGCGCTCGGACTACCGCAGAAGTCGGGCGCCTGGCAGCAAGCAGCCACCCTGCTCTCGGTGATGTACGCGCGAGCGGCACGCACGAGCAGCGCCCGCGATGACCGTCAGATGGTTGCAGCGATCTGTGCGGAAGCTCGTGAGGCGAGTTACGCGGCGCTCACGGACTCGGCGCTGAGCCCGCGAGAGGTTCAACTAATGAACCTCTACCAGACGAAGGGACGCGAGGCCGACGCAACCGTCGTGGTGTTGCGGGAGGGAGACTTCATGGGCTACGAATCGGAACCGTTCCCCACAACAAGTCGGCTCCTCTACGTGGTCTTTTCCAGAGCCAGACACAAGATCGTCGTGCTGCTCGTGGGCAACAGGTTCCACGCCGCCGTAGCGCCTCTCGCGGCTCTGGCCGCGAACTGAGCTTGCCTACGAGGGGGACCAGAAGGGGACCAGAATCATGCAATCCATGCATCCCGTGACGTGTTCTGCATGATCTGACGCCCGGAATCACGCGGAATCCGGGCAGACCGGAGCCGTCTGGACGCCTGGGGGTCAAGGGGTCGCAGGTTCAAATCCTGTCAGCCCGACAGAAAAGCCCAGGTGAGAGCAGGTTTCTCACCTGGGCTTCGTCGTTTCTGTTGTCCTTTTCGGAGGGGTTTATGGAAGCATCCGACCGCAGGTGCTGATGCTCTCCTGAACCCTTCGATTGCGGCCATTGTGACGAGCCGGGACCTGGCCGGGACCTGGAGCCCGTTTTGGGCCGCGATCGGCAGCCTTGTCATCGCCGAGGTGCCGTCGCTCGATTGGACGTAGCGGGGCTGTCGCGGTCGGGGTTTTCGTGTCCGTCGAGGAACGCGTTGGCGCGTGCGGCAGCGTCGGTGAGGTGCCTGGTGTCGGGGTGGAGGTACCCGCGGGTTGTCTCGATTGATTTGTGGCCGAGGATGCCTTGGAGGACGTGGAGTGGGATGCCTGCGTCGGCGAGCCAGGTTGCCCCCGTGTGGCGGAGTCCGTGCCGGGTGAGGCTGGGTAGCTCGAGCTCGGTGACGAGCTGGTCCCACTTCGTCGCATCCCGCACCGATGCTGTGGTGAGGACCCCACCGCGAGGGCCAGTCAGTAGCCGCTCGCTGGGCTCGCGGTCGTGGGTGAGTCGTTCCAGTACGGGTGTGAGGGCCTGCAGGATGGGGACGTGGCGGATGTCTCGGCCCTTGGTTTGTTTGGTGACGAGGCCTCCCCGCGCCGGGGTAGGTTTGGCGGCGGATCGTGACGATGCGTTGATCCCAGTCGATGTCGCCGACTTGGAGGCCTGAGATCTCGGAGCCTCGCGCGGCGAGGAGAGCGCCGAGCATGACGAAGTCGGAATAGCTCTGATGCACCTCCCCACACCGATCCGCCAGAGTCGTGAGGGTCGAGAGGTCTTTGAGTGCGTGCACGCGTGGCGAGAGGTCGGGAATGCTGAGCCTTTGGTTGACTCGTTTCCTTATCCCGCCAGGCAGGCGGGGTCTTTCATGATGGTCTCGAACTCGATGGGGGTCAACTTCCCGAGTCTTCGTTGACGGCGGCGTCGGTGGTAGCGGGCTTCGATCCAGTACACGATCGCGAGGCGGAGGTCTTCGCGGGTGGCCCATTGCTGCTGGTTGAGGACGTTCTTCTGCAGCAGGCTGAACCAGTTCTCCATTGCTGCGTTGTCCGCGCACGCGCCCACTCTCCCCATCGATCCACGGAGCTTGTGGCGACGCAGCGTGCGCCGGAATCTGCGGCTGCGGAATTGACTGCCCCGGTCCGAATGCACGATCACTCCGGCCGGGTTCCCGCGGCGTCCGACGGCGTCCTTGAGCGCGTCGACGGCCAGGCGGGCTTTCATCCTGTCGCTAATCGAGTAGCCCACGATCCGGTTGCTGAACACGTCCTTGACGGCGCACAGATACACCTTGCCCTCACCGGTTCGGTGTTCGGTAATGTCGGTCAGCCACAACCGGTTCGGAGCATCCGCGGTGAACTCCCGATTCACGAGGTCGTCGTGCACGGCAGGACCCGGCCGGCGATGCTTCCTCCGGCCCTTGCGGCGGTGCGCGGCCGAGAACATGCCTTCCTGCGAGCACACCCGCCAGACGCGGCGTTCCGACACGTCCCAGCCGTCGTCGATGAGCTCGTCCGCGATGAGCCGGTACCCCTGGCAGCGGCCCTCGTCCCACACGTCCCGCGCGGCGTTGATCAGATGCGCCTCGTCCCAGTCGCGATCGCTGAGTGGCTTGCGCAGCCACTGGTAATACGCCTGCTTCGAGAAGCCAAGGATCCTGCACGCCACCGCGACCGACACTCCGGAACGAGTGCCGGCCGCGGCCAGTTCACGGACGAGCGGGAACACTATTTTGGGGACGCGGACCCGATCCGCAGATTCGCTTGCGACAGATACGCCGCAGCCTTCCGGAGGATCTCGTTCTCCATCTCCAACTCGCGGATCCGCTTGAGCATCTTCGCCTGCTCACGCTGCCCTGCTATGTCGCCCGATGCTGCGGGCGCGATCCCGCGACCGGCGAGCTCGGCGTTGCGCACCCACGCCTGCAACGCAGACTTCGAGACCCCCATGTCCGCGCAGACCTGCTTCTGCGGCATCCCCTGCGTGAGCACCAGAGCGACCGCGTCGCGCTTGAACTCCTCTGAAAACTTCACCGGCATGACTTCATCCTTCCCGCCCCGATCGATCAGATCAAAGCAGTCCCGGAGTCAACCAAGGCTTCAGCATTCCCGTCCGTGATCGAGGACGTTGCGGACGACGGTTCCTTCGAGCGGTTTCCGGGCGATGATGATCGGTTCAAACGCGGGCCGCAACGCGGTACCCCAGCCGTCCCATCGCTGGGCGTTGCCGGTGACCGGGGTACCTTTGGATAGGACGGTGCGGGTTGCGTTGAATACCCCATCATGGTCGGTGGTCTGCACGATGCGGTCGGTGCGGTATGCACCGTGGTGCTTGTCGATCGCGTGCGCGAGGTCCATGCTCTTCGGCATACCGGGTGTGCAGCCACGCAATCTGGTCACGGATCTCGAACCCTGCATTCTCGATTCCGCGCACCATGCGATGCCACGTGCGTGCACCACCGAACGCTGCAACATGCGCGCCCGGCTTGTAGTGCGTGCAATGCCCCCGCAGCCCACGCTGTGCACCACGCTTCGAACACTTCCGGTGCACTCATTGCAGACGTGTCCATGTGCGGGAGGGATTCTCGGAACCCGGACGCGTCGTCCCAGGAGTGACCGTTGAAGCTCAACCCATAGGGCGGGTCCGTCACCAGCGCGTCGATGCTCGCCTCAGGCAGGAGCGGGAGGAGTTCGACGGCGTCGCCGAGGTATACGGTAGCCCGTCCCTCGGCGATGACCGGGGCGGGGAGTTCGGCGAGCCGCGGAGGGGGCGGCGGTGTGCGGTCTGGCATGGCGGTGGCTCCCTGCTGTTTGGGGCCTGTTCGCCTTCGTGTGCGACGAACAGGATCACTCAGCAGGTACGCGCCATGCAGACGGCTATACCGCGACACAATCCCAGCGCCAGATTCCGGCCGCCTGCGCTTGCTCACTCGAATCCGTCACCCGGAGTCGATCTGGCTTCGCTGATTCCCGGTGCGCTCATACCTCCACACACGATTGGCTATCAACGACCGAGCCCCTGAGGGCGTCCTTGTCATCATGCCTGTGGCTCAACGGACCGTCTCTGGCATGACCGAAGGAACTGCTGTCGATCTGCGATACAGGTTCGCGTAGACGCTCGGCGGCACGCCGTACCGCTGTTTGAACGAACGGGATGCCATCGCCATATCATTCCAACCCACGACCGCTCCAGCTTGACCCACAGTCAAGCTCGTCGTTGCGAGCACCTCCGCCATCCTGTCCGCTCGAAGCTGCCGAAGAAACTCCGCTGGTGAGACACCAACCTGGGTACGAAACAGCCGAGCCAGATGCGACGGGGACAATACGATCTCTCGGGCGAGCTCATCGATCCTCCAGGCCCGGCTCACATCCGCGCGTAACAGTGAGATGGCTCTGGCTACCTCACGACGTGGGGCCGTTCTCCAAGGGTCGTCATTTCCAGCGTGCACGCCGCTGAGCCGACCGACCGCATCGAACACATCGAAGGCCATCGATAACTTCGCAAGGTCTCCTACGATGTCTGTGGGGTGCGCCAAGCGTACGAGTAGCGGCGCGAGCTTGCGTACCGCGGCGCTGGCAAGTTGCAGAGTGCGCAACTTAGGATCGCCGTGCAGTGCGTGGTGGATGTGGTGGACGAGGGGATGCGCGGCAGGCAGCCATCGCAGTTGATCAGCCAGATAATCGGGATGGAAGTAGAACGTCACCGTGCGCGCATGCCCGGTGGGGAAGCCTCGGCATTCCACCTCAGCCGGGATCGTCAAGATGCTCCCGGGCTCCAGGCAGATTTGTTCTGACGATGAATGCACCTGAGCCCAACCTGAAATGTTGAACACGACTTTTGTCGCGGTCGTCGCAACTGGGCCTGAAGGTTTATCCGCCCTCTGATCACGGACTACCAGCGGCGTGCTGGTGGGTCCAAGCGGAGGCGCGCCCAAGGTTGTCACGATGGTCACCCTCTTCCAGATTCCTCGGCGTCGAGCGCTGTCGAGGCGAGGGTGGCGGTGTGACGAACTCTTGGATGATGGTCGGAGAGGCGTGTATGCAGAGCATTTCCAGTTCTGCTCTCCCGACGTTCCAGAATCGATGGTTGGTGTTTGCCGGGACGGTCACGATGTTGCCGGTCTGCGCCAGCAACTGTTCGTCGCCTGCCTCGATCCGGACCTCCCCCTGGAGCACCACCCATGTCTCGGTGTAGGGGTGCCAATGAAAATCTGGGCCTTTCCCCGGTGGAGTATGAACCCAGAACATCGACACATCGGCGCTGTGGTCGGCTCCTTCGAACCGTGAGGTGGGTGAACCAGGAAGTTGCAGGGCGCTTCGGTCGACGATCGTGATCACTGCGGTTTGCTCGCTTTGCCATCGAGCCAGAGCATGTCGGATTCGTCGCGGTGCGATCCGGTGGTGCCGACGTGTCTGCTGTCGATGCGCGCCCCTTTCTTGATGACATGGACAAGCGCCATTCCGTGGCCGCGGCCAAGTCCGTAGTCGTCTTTGAGCCATTCGAGGATGACGGTTGCCTTAACCTCGGGTGCGTCGTAGCCGCGACTCTTGGCGATGTCGAGAAGCTGACGCGGCGTGAGGCCGGTTTTGTCTTCAATGGTGTCTAGATATGCCTGGAACGACATCTGATCTTCCTTTCTTTATTTCAGCGAGAGCCAGCCTGCGATGGCCGGTCAGCAGAGTTGTAGGTGTGAAGCACTGCGCAGGAGTCGAAACTCAGCGTGGATGCCAGCGTGAAGCGAAGACTTTCAACCATCCTTGATTCCCCTGCAGAAGCAAGAGCGGTGGTGTTCATGCCGTCCACTCTTCCGCGGGCGGCGGCTCATATCATCGCTCACTCGGGTGAGACCGAATCACCCGGACGGGTGATCCGAGGAACTACAGCCTGGAATTAGGGTGGTTGCATGCACATCCGTCAGGCTGAAATCGACGACGCTGAAGAGTTGGCCCGCATACTGAACAGCATCATTGCCGAAGGCGGAAAGACCGCGATCGATACTCCGCTGTCCGGCCCCGAGCTCGCGGAATGGTTCATCACCGGCCCCCACTGCATCAGCTGCCTCCTGGCAGACACCGATGAGGGGTTCCTCGGCTTCCAGGCCCTTGAACGCTTCCATGCGGACCTGCCGCACGACATGGCGGACATCGCCACGTTCGTTACTGACCGTGCGAGAGGCTCGGGCATTGGTCGGAGCCTGTCACATGCGACCGCAGCCATCGCAGGAGAAAACGGAGTACAGCGCATCCGCGCCGTGATTCAACGCTCGAACGAGGACGCGATCCACTACTACCGCTCAGTCGGATTCCATGACGATACGGCCAATATGACGAGTAGCTCAGTCACCTTGATACGACCTACGGCACCAGGGGGACGTTGAGAATGACAAGCCCTAGCATCTCTCCGTCTGCGCTTCGAGATGACTGATCGGCCCGACTCGATGGCCCCCAACGCAAGGGAGCGTCCCAGCGGCGTGTTAGAGCCGGCCGTCAGGGGAGAAGACCTAGACCCAGTTGCACATAACCGCCTCGCCTGGGATCGTCTCGTCGACAGCGATATCGAATGGTCGCGACCGGTCGGCACTCACAGCATCGAACGCGCACGCGAGGGCGACTGGTCCGTGGTCCTCATCGGCCATGAACCGACGCCGCGCGATTGGTTTCCCGCCGAGTTGGTCGGCGTTCGCGTACTCTGCCTCGCTTCTGGTGGAGGTCAGCAGGGGCCTATCCTCGCAGCCGCGGGCGCGACCGTAACGGTGTTCGACAACTCTCCCAAGCAACTTGCCCGTGACGACGAGGTCGCCACACGTGAGGGGCTCGAGATTCACACTGTTCTGGGCGACATGCGCGACCTCAGCGCTTTTAACGACGACGCATTCGACATCATCGTCAACCCCGTGTCGAACGTGTTCTGCCCCGACCTCGCTCCGGTCTGGGCGGAGGCGTTCCGTGTCCTCCGGCCCGGCGGACTGCTCCTCACCGGGTTCATGAACCCCGACGTCTACCTCTTCGATGAGGTGTCGCTCGATCAACAAGAACTCGTCGTGCGCCATCCACTTGGCGGATTCAACCGGTCAACGCAATGGGTGCTGT
>NZ_KV807509.1:337201-357449 GCF_001812045.1 Kocuria sp. HMSC066H03 | reverse complement strand
CCGGGTCGAGCCGGTCAGCCGGGACGCCCGCGACGGCGCTGGTGATGAGGCAGGCGCCGTGCTCGGTGATGCGCCAGTCGAGCACGCTGGGGCCGGGAATCCCGGTGGTCGACAGCCACTCGATCCGATCGCGCTCGCCTTCTAACGTGTGCGCATCAGCAACGGAGACGACCTTGGCGAACCGTTCCCCGGACACGTGACGCAGCACAATCGCGCCTGACTCGCCGTCGGTGACGCGCGCCCACACCGAGCAATCGGAAAGCAATCCGGTCAGTGGCATCGAGGGAGACGACATGCCTCTATCATCTCGCGTCGACCGTCCTTCACGTGCCCTACGCGACCTCACGACCAATACTGACCAAACACAGCATGTCCGCAATGACGGCAAAGCAGCGCGCGATGTTCGCTCACCTACTGCGCATGACGGTCTCGATGCGGATGATGAGCGCCGGCGACGGATACAAGTACCTTCTGTACTCGTTCGCGGCCGCAGACGCCGACCGCGCTGGCTCTCGACGCCGCTGATCCACTACTACGCGAAGGAAGGTGCCCCGTGCGCGAGCAGAAGTAGCCGCGTCTGGATCGGCTTGTTTTTGCAGCGAACCCTCAGAAGAACTCGTCCATGAGCCGGTAGAACCGTGTCCGTGCCGGGTCGAGGTCCTCGATCCCATACTGGTCGAGGAATAAGGGCACCCATGATTGGCCGAGTTGCTCGGCTATGTCCCGCGTTGCTAGCGCGAGGTCCTGGTGACGGTCGGCAACTCCCAACCGCCCGCAGTCGATGAAGCCAGAGAAGCGGTCCTCGTCCACAATCAAGTTGGACAGGCATGCATCCCCATGCGTAACAACGAGATCTTCATGAACGGGACGAAGCCCTTGAAGCATCGCGAGCAGTTCGCTTGGGTCGCGGTCACGGTGTTCATCGTCGAAATCATTAGTGTCGACTAGGCCCGACTCCCAACGGGCACGGGCCTGCTCGATGCGGTGAGAGACACGGTGGTCGAAAGGGCAGCTGTCCGTCATCAGAGTGTGCAGCCGGCGCAACGCCTTAGCCGCGATCCGGGCCTTTGCCGCAGGTTCAATCGGAGCGGAGGACAGGTCGTTGCCGGGAACGTCGTCGAGCAACAACCAATGCCGCCCTGTAGAAGTGATTTCGTCGAGCACGCGGGCACAGGGCACTCCCGTTGTCGTCAGCCATCTCAGGCGCGCCGCCTCACCCGGGAGTTCGCCCAAACATCTGACTGGTTCCGTCTTAACAAAGAGGACGTCTCCGTCTGGAGACGTCAACCGAAAAACGGCTGCGTCCGATCCACCGGTTGTCTGCAACTCCCATGAGTAGCCGGTCAGTTCCTGTTTCCACGTGATTGGGAACGCAGGGCGGACTGGGGACATCCGGCTCCTAACAAGACTGCGGGTTCTGGCCAAGTATAAGTCGTTCTGAATCGATCCGACGTGCTCGACCACGAGCGGCATCGGGTCAGCTGCGGCTGTACAAATCATCGACGTAGGTTGTCTCGCAGCAGCTCGGTTTCACCAATGGAACGCATCCCGGGAGTGCACCTGACTTGGCACTACGGTGTCGATGCGGATCTTGAGCGCACGCGACGGGTACAAGTACCTACTGCCCATCGTCGCGGCCGTCGACGATGACAGGTCGTTGTCGACTGCTCTGGCGTGCTGCTACGCGGAGGCGGGGACGCCGCCCCCCGCCGCTGGTCTCGCCCACAATCTACGCCCCGCGTATCCGGTGACATCAGTAGGCTGGAACTGCGCACAGGCCAACATTCACAGGTGAGTGCGTTTACCGAACCTCGGCTACGCGATCACCGCGCACCGCGCCCAAGGCATCACCGTCGACACCTCGCACGTGGTCACCACGGCGACGACGACGCGGGAGAACTTCTACGTCGCGATGACCCGCGGCCGCCACGGGAACCACGCCTACGTCGCCACCGACACCGCCGATACCGAGCATGTCGCCCCGCATCCCTCCGACAACCCCGACGCCACCTCCCGAAGCGTCCTTTACGGGGTGCTGCAGCACGTCGGCGCGGAGCTGTCCGCGCACGAGACCATCACCGCTGAGCAGGAACGCTGGGGCTCGATCGGGCAGCTCGCCGCGGAGTACGAGACCATCGCCCAGGCCGGCCAGCACGACCGCTGGGCCACCCTCCTGGAGATCGCCGGCCTCACGGAGGGGCAGGTCGATCTCGTGCTCGGCTCCGATGCCTACGGCGCCCTGTCGACCGAGCTGCGCCGCGCGGAGGCGAACCGCTACGACCTCGACGACCTGCTCCCGCGTCTGGTGGCGGCGCGGGGATTCGAGGATGCCGACGACATCGCCTCCGTCCTGCATCACCGCGTCGCCCGCGCCACGACCAGGCTTGCCGGCTCCGGCCGCACGCGGCAGGCGCCGCAGCTCATCGCCGGCCTCATCCCATACGCCGCAGGAGTCACCGACCCCGAGATGCACCGCACACTGGTGGAGCGGCAGGAGCTGATCGAGCGCCGCGCCGCCGCGGTCTTCGACCGGGACACGGACGAGGCCGCACCGTGGACGACCGCGCTCGGCGCGAAACCAGGGGAGGCACGCGCCGCGCAGCGATGGCGCAGGTTCGGGCAGGTCGTTGCCGCGTACCGCGACCGCTACCAGATCACCGACGACCACCCGCTCGGCGCCGTAGCCGGGTCGGAGACGCAGAAGATCGACGCCGCCCGCGCCCAGGCCGCGCTGAGCCGAGCGAAGCAGCTCAGCCAGCAGACCCCGGACACCGAACAGCCGGACCTCACCATCGAGGCCCGGCAGGGGCGCACGCTCTGAGCGACGAACCTTCGATCAGAGGGAACGGCCGGGCCGCTCCTGGTCGAGAGCATCGAGGTCCTGCCCGGTGGTCAGGCCCTGGTCTCGTGCTGGTGCCTGCTGCCGGCTGGTGGTGAGGGCGGCGACATCGTGCGAGCCGGTCACGAGGGTGGCGGTGCCTTCACGCAGCAGCAGATGCGTGCCGGTGCTCGCCGCGGACGTGATCGAGCCGGGCACTGCCCCGACGCCCCGGCCGAGGGAGTTCGCTTCGCGGGCGACGTTCAGCGCGCCGGATCGTGCCCCGGCTTCCACGATCACCGTCGCCGAGGACAGTGCCGCGAGGAGCCGGCCGCGGGCGATGAACCGGTGCCGCGTCGGGGCCGAGCCGGGAGGCATTTCGCTCAGCAGCATCCCCAGATCGCCGACCCGTTCGAGCATGTCGCGGTGCCCCGCGGGATAGAGGCGGTCCGGGCCGCCGACCATGACCGCGATGGTGTCACCATCGGCTGCGAGCGCCCCGTGATGTGCTGCGCCGTCGATACCGTAGGCGCCGCCGGAGACGACGATCTGCTCGGTCATCGACGCATCCGCGGCGAGCTCCCCGGCGACATGATCCCCGTATGCAGTCGCGGCCCGAGACCCGGTGATCGTGACTCGCGCATCGCTCCGGGTCGCGAGGAATGAGGTCGCCCCTCTCGCCCACAGTACGTAGGGGGCGCGATCACCCAGCTCGTCGACCGAGACGGGCCAGGGCGCGTCGCCAGGGACCAGCGGCGTATATGAGCCGTCGAGGGCGTGGGCCAGATCGTCCTTGAAGCTGTCGCGCGAGCCGAACTGCTGAGCGGTGTGGTGCAGGATCGTCGCTTCCTCGGCCCGGAGGCCGGGCATCGGCCCGCCGGCGTCGAGCAGGCGGAGGGTCTCGATGCCGCCTTCGCGTCGCAGCAGGCGACCGATCTTGGCGTCATTGGGCTCGACGATCATCGAGAGCATCACGCGGGCCGTCCGCTCATCGCCGGCGTAGTCAGCCAGAGAAACCATGATCGGGTCCTTCCACTCGCAGGCATTACCGAGCAGGTGCACCCGGAGCAGCGGGGAGACCTTTCACTTGGCGCGACTCCGGCGTAAACTCGAAGACGAAGCGCAGGCTTCCAATCTGTAGGGTCTTTCGGGATCGCCCCCTTCCGCGGGGCCACCACCAACACGCCGCTTCGATCATTCGACCGTGTTGAAGGAGGCCCGCAATGTTCCTCAGCGACCGCGTCCGACGCCGCTGGCGCCAGAGCGAGAACACCGCCCAGAACCTGGAAGAGACCCGCCGGTTCTTCCCGACGAACCGCATCCGCGATGCCGTCTACACCCGCCGCGGACTCAAGTGGGGTGTTCCCGCGATGCTGCTCGCCGCGCCCTATATCGCCGTCGTCAAGCTCCTGAGCGATGTCATCGACCAGGCCGGCTCGGAGTGGGGATGGCTCCACCTGGTCGTCCTGCTGTGCGCGTGGAACGCGCTCAAAATGCTCTGGCTTGGCCCGATGAGCCTCATCGCCCTCGCCCGCGTCCGGCACCGCGAGCACGTCCAGCGCCGCAACGCCCGCCGCGACGCCGCAGCGTCGAGCGAGCAGGCCGACGCGGAGCCGGCTCTGGCGGGAGGCGCATCATGAACACGGTGATCTACCGGCGCAGCGCGGTCCACAACGAGAAGTGGCTGGCCGATCAGGAGACCGCCTGCCGCCAGTACGCGAGCGAGCTCGGTCTGACGGTCACCGGCTCCTACTACGACATCGGGCGCACCGGCCACGGCCTCGATGCCATGCTCGAAGCCGTCCAACAGGACGATGTCAGCGCGGTCATCGTTAACGACCTCGAGCGACTCGGGGAGAAGATCAACGAGCACCTCGCCACGGTGCAGCGACTCCAGGAGGCCGGAGTGACGATCCACGTCACGAAGGAGAAGACCACCAACGGGCGCGACGCAATCTTCGTCGGAATCAAACAGGCCTACGCCGAGTTCCAGGAACGGCACGACGATCCGCTCCCTGGCGGGCATCGCGAACCCTGACCCGTTCCCGCCCCATCGACAAGGCCCACTCTCACCGGGTTGAGAGTGGGGCCTTTCGCTGTTCTACAGCCCCGAGATGTGCCACAAAGCATGACGCCTCGTACTGAGGTCAACTCTGCACGAACTATGCGGCCAACCCTCAGTGACCGCCTCTCCATGCACCCGGATCGCCGCCTGCTCAGCTCACGGTCGCGGCAAGAACCATGTGGCGAGCGAAATCACGTCCGCTGTACGATGGCAGCTGGTAACGTGTATGATCCGTTACATGGAAGACGTGACAACGGCGACTGAGGAGCAGTTGCGTCAGTGGGCCAAGCAAATCCGTCAAGAACGGATGCGTCGACGAGGTCAACTGATCACATGCCAGCAGTGCCAAGCGCATGTTGTTGCTCGGAAGGATGCGCGGTTTTGCTCTACTCGCTGCAGAGTTGCCGCATTCCGGGCAGCTAAGGTGGTTGTTTGATGGAGCACTTGAGCATCCGGGCCACTAGGAGATACGGGACACTCTCCCCACTTCGCTATCCAGGCGGAAAGGCCGCGCTAGCGGGGCTTTTCGCGGACCTAATTGGCGAACTTGACATCACCGATGCATGCTATGTTGAGCCCTACGCTGGCGGTGCTGGAGCAGGTATTGCTCTGCTACGGCAAGGACTCGTAAAGCGTCTCGTAATCAATGACTTCGACTCGGCCGTCTACGCTTTTTGGAGATCAGTAACAGAACAGACGGACGACTTCACGCGCCTCATCGTCGAGACGCCTCTAAATATTGATGAGTGGAAACGACAGCGTGAGATATACAGGGCCGGTAAAACGGACGACCATCTCGCCCTGGGATTCTCCTTCTTCTATCTCAATCGCACAAATCGCTCTGGCGTGCTCCGTGGCGGTGTTATCGGTGGATTGGCGCAACAGGGAAACTACAAGATCGACGCGCGTTTCAATCGGGAGAAACTCGCAGATAGAGTCTCAGAAATCGGGGTTCTTGCAGACGCAATCACTGTCACAGACCTTGATGGGCGAACGGTGATACGTGAGTACGGGAGCGATCCAACAACATTCATGTACATTGACCCACCTTACGTGCGTGCAGGATCGCAGCTCTATCTAAACGCTTTCGACGCTCGTGATCACGAGGCGTTGGCCCGCACGGTACAACGTATAGACGGCGCTCATTGGGTGATGACCTACGACGTATCGCCGCTCATCGAGAACCTGTATGCGGATTATTTTCAGAGTAGGTATGAGCTAAATTACTCTGCGCGCCACCCAGGTTTCACGGACGAACTCATGATCGCTTCTCCAAGAGTCGCTGAAGCCCTCATCAAGGGGTGGCAGGCTGTGCAGGGCTCAAAAGGAAGCGAAGCAACGGAAGCATCTCGCGCCATGCTTGATGGATCTCTGGCGCGGTAATGGTTACGTGCATGGAGTGCGTAGGAGCGTTAAACCACTCGCCCGAACCAGCAATCGGTCCGCGTGCATTTTTCAGTAGTTGCACCGCCTGAGAGATCTGGCGTTCCTTTGGGTAGGCTCGGAAAACCGCGTCTACAGCACGCCCAAGTTCACCGCTTACCGTCGTGCCTCGTTGCGCAAAGTGTTCCTTGATTGCTGCCTCGATCACAGAGCGCAAAAGCATTGTGGCCGCAGTGGGATGCGACTTCAGGCTAATAGAACGAAGCTCGTGCAACCTCGCGGCGAACGCCTCGGGAACGGGGAGTTGGTCGATGCCTTGTAGCGAAAGCTTGTCACGCGTGTCTGGGTGATTAGGTCCGCGCTGAGGTTGTTGTCCATCTGTAGTGGTCTCAGAATTGGACGAGGGGGAAGAGGGCTGCTTCGCGGTACCGGAACCATGCGGGTCTGTGTTCGCTCCGCTTGGGGTGTCGTCAACCGGCGTTGAGCTACTTGGCGTTGACGTACTGACCTCACTTTGAGTGGGTGGGTCAAGAATTGCTTTCAACTCTTCAACTAGTTCCTTGTATGCGTCTCCCTTCTTGTTGTCGAGCACGCGACGTGTACTGAGTTCCCCGCTCTGAAATCCGCGGAGGACACGTTCGAGAACTGCGATCTGACCGGGACTTTCAGGTCGAGATGTAACGTTTCCATCCTGGTCGAAGGAAAAGCCCATAAGCGGCTGAATCTCTCGGCTACGGTATGCGTACTCGAAGACGGACATCTTCAACTCTTGCCCAGCCGCGAATGCGGCAATGTCTGCGTCTGTAAAATTCGTCGACAAGAGGGCTTCGCGGACTCGCCCCATGCGGATAAGGCGAACCACGTCTTTAATTCCAGTCAGCGTCTCTTTCAGGTACTTGACGTCAACCTCATCGGTGAGCTGGGCAAGAACGAACTTCGCTTGCTCGTCGAGGCCCCACCTCTTTTTGTCCTCACCGATATGCTGGCGTGCCAAAATGGGGGCGGCAGTCTTCCGATCAGGAAATACCGTGACATATATTTCGTCAGGCAACTCGTCGGCGTCCTCCTGATGCCTTTTCAGTAACGCCTCAATTCTCTGTCGATACGCCGGAGCAAGTGAAGGATCGCGAAGGGCGCGGAGTGCACTCACTCGCCGATTTGCTTCCAGTACTACAAAACGACTATTTTCCTCGACGACTAGAGGAAGCTCGTTTGTGGTGTAGCCCTCTCGTAGAAGAGAACGTGCCATCCCAAGTACGTCGTACTCCTCGAACAGGTAGTTGAAGGCAAGAGACTCATTGCTCTGATCGACAGCGAAGCGGAAGTTGCTCAGGTCAAGAGCCAGCGAGTCGACTTTGACTCGACGAACCTCCTCAGGTACTCGTGGCACTGCCGCTCCCTTCGTTGGTTCCGATTCTCCGCATCCAGACCTCCAGCCGGAGATCATCTTCCAGATTCCCATGTTTGCGAGCCCGGACGCGCGCCGACACGCGGACTCCCGCGCCCATGCTGCCGGGCATCGCTCTCCCGCGCGACGCTGACCGATCAGCCAAGTACCTTACTTTTTCTAGGCGACTGTGATCGATCCTGTCGAGGTAACGTGGCCTACCGCACTCGTCCGTGAGGGTCCCGAAGCGATACACCATCACGCAGTAGGTGCGTGCGCACAGTGCCCGCGTTGAAACCGACTCGGGCACCTACGGTCGCCAGAGATTCGCCCTGTTCATAGCGGAGGGCCATCTCGAGCACCTGTTCCGGTGATGGCCCTTGACCTCGGATCGCGACCCCACGCCCGCGCAGGTGCTCGGCGAGGCGCTGCCTGCTCACGCCTAGATCGTCCGCGATCTGGCGTAGGGTCTCGCCAGTGTTGTACCTCCGCTCCGCCTCATCCAGCATCTCCGGCGTCAGCCTCGGAACCGGACGAGGGAGCGGCCGCGTGGGACCCGGCGACACTGCCGCTGACCCGCGCCGACGACGGATCGCTCGATGCGAGGAAGCGGCCAACTCTAGGGATGGGGCAAGGTTAGAGCACTGTCGGACTACCTCCACCACCAAGGGAAATCCCCTCACCGGAAACGGTGGGGGGATTTTTCGTGCTCGGGGCAGATCAGCGTCCCGCAGCCGCGGGCCGGTGGCGACGGATGGGTAGCATGGGTCCGGTCCCGGAACCGACCAACGCCCCCCACCCCTGGAGCACTGCCCGATGGAACGCCTGGTCATAGCCCCGCACATGGACGACGAGAGCATGGGCTGCGGAGGGCTGCTGGCCAAGTTCCCGGACGAGTGCACCGTGGTGGTCGTGGCGGCCGGGGACGAGACCCGCAGCCGTGAGTTCCGCAGCGCCATGGAGGTCCTGGGGGTCGAGCGGACCCGCGAGCTGAACCTGCCGGACGGCGCCGTGGGAGCGGACATGCCCGCTCTCGTCCGGCAGCTGGACGTCATCTGTGCGCAGCTGCGACCGGACGAGCTGTACCTGCCGTTCCCCTCCCTGCACCAGGACCACATATCCGTCTACGAGGCCGGGATGCGCACCGCCCGGCTGTCCATGTCCCCGGAGCACTGGTCCGCCCCGTCCGTGCTGGTCTACGACGTGGCCGTGTACGACGTGAACCTCTACCCGAGCGACCTGCGCTGGAACACCTTCGAGCCCCTGAGCGAGGAGCAGGCCGAGCGCAAGGCCCGGGCGTGCCGCTGCTACGAGTCCGAGATCCCGGGGGAGAACCACCCGATCACCGCGATCAAGGACCTCGCCGCCGGACTGGGGCGGGTCCGTGGGGTGGCGTACGCGGAGCAGTACGCGCTCGTCAGGCACGTGCGCTGATGCGGGTCACCATCCACCAGCCGGACCTGCTGCCCTACTCGGGCTTCTGGTACAAGATGGCGGTCTCGGACGCGTTCATCGTCTCCCGGCACGACCAGTTCCAGAAGCAGGGCTACCAGCGCCGCGTGCGGATGCGGGGCACGTGGGCATCCCACCGGCTCGTGGGCAAGCCCGCACTCGTGCCGATCACGGACGTGCAGGTCATGGCCGGGTGGCAGGAGAACCTTGCGCGGGTCATCACGAGCCGCTACCGCGGTGCCCCGCAGTGGGCGAACCGGGGGCCGGCGCTCGTGGAACGCATCCGGGGTTTCACGGGCAGCGCCTTGGACGAGGTCAACCTGCAGCTGATCCACATGATCCGGGACGAGCTGGGCATCACCACCCCGCTGCTGTTCACGGACCCGCCGCGGCAACGGGCCACCGACCGGCTCATCGAGCAGGTCAGGGCCGTGGGAGGGGACGAGTACTACGCGGGATCCGGTGGCCGCGCCTACATGGTGGAGAACCCGGAGGGGTACTTCGCGGAGCACGGTCTGACGCTCACCTGGTCCGACCACGTGCCCGTCTCCGGGGACTCCGTGCTGAGCCTGCTGTTCGACCTCGAGGACCCGCTGCCCGCGATCATGAACCACTCTTGAGGGCGAACGGAACCGCAGTGCACGGCCCCGGCGCGGGCCACCACCGGTGTCCGGTCGCCTTGGACCGGCACCGGGGGCGCAGCCGGCGGCCCCGCAGGGCACCAGCGTGGGCCCGGGTGCCTCGGAGGGCCTGTGGGCTCGCGTGCCGCGGAACATCAGGTGGCGCGGCGTGCCACGAGGATGCGGGAAGCCTCAGGCCGGGAAGAGACCCCGCCAGGCGGCGTCGTCGTACGGTTCCAGACCGCCGGCCTGAAGCATGCGGTGCGCCACGAGGTCCCACGTGAACAGCCGGGCCCGCTCGAGCCCTGCCTCGCCCATGCGGCGGGCCGTCTCTGGATCGGCCATGCGGTCCATGGCCGCGACGAGCTCCGGGACGCTCCCCGGGGCCACCGTGAGCCCGGCGGGACCGATCATGTCCGCCGCCCCGCCGCGTGCGGAGCCGATGCTGGGGACCCCGGCCGCGGCGGCCTCCACATGCACGATGCCGGCGGGCTCGAACGTGGTGGGCACCACGAGGCACGTGGCGCGCGCGTAGAGCGCGGCGAGCCGGCGCTGCTGGTCGGGGTCGTCCGTGCGCAGGAAACCGTGCCCGGTCACGCCCGGGAGATCCACGCGGGGGTGGTTGCCCACGAGGTCCAGCCGCGCGTCCGGGTGGCTCTCGCGCAGCCGTGCGAACGCCGCGAGCAGCGTGGGACCGTTCTTGTCCTCCCACGCCTTGCCCACGAACAGGAAGCGGGGCGAGCTCCAGTCCTTTCCGAACGACGCCGCCCGGTCCGGTTCCGGCCCCACGGGCCCCGGCACGTGGTTGGCGCCGAGTCCCACGGGGAAGACCGTGCCGGGGTCCGTCCCGAAGTCCTCGACCACCGAACGGGCCGTCCACGGCGTGGCCGTGCAGCACGCGGTCGCATCCCTGAACGCCCTGCCCTGGGCCCGCAGCCGCATCCGGCGGGTCCAGGAACCCACCCGGCCCCACTCCAGTTCCCCGGCCTCGATGGCCTGGGGGACCGTGAGGTCCTCGAAGGTGATGACTCTCGGGTGGCGGACCTCGAAGGACGTACCGAGGCGCAGCACCGCGTCCAGGTGGCCCGCGCGAGCGATCCCGTACAAAATCAGCAACGTCCCGAGCGCGCGGTACTCTGCGCCGATCCGCGCGGCGGACTTGGCATGGTCCACGGCCTCCGGCAGCGGCTGGCCGCGTCGGACCGCGCCGATCCGCGGGAGCATCCGAGGGGCGGCCAGAACCCGCTGCACCGTGGCGTCCACGGGTTCGCCGGCGCGAGCACTGAGCCCCACGACGTCGTGACCCTGGGCCCGCAGCGCCTGCCCGATGCCGCGGGGCGTGCCGGACCACGACGCGGGGTCGAAGGGGTCACCGTGGAAGGCCAGACCCAGCCGGAGCGGGCGGCCAGGAGAGGGGGGCTCGGGAGGGTGCCCGGCGGGGGAGGGAGCCGTCATGCTCCCACCCTAGACAGCGGCCGGGCCGCCCGAGGACAGCGCCGACCCACCGGCCGCCGGCCACCGACACCCTCGTCCCACCAGCCCTCCGGCGCGCCAGGCCACGAAAACTCCGAGAACCCGGCTCGCCAGGCCACGGAGACTCCGAGAACCCGGCACCGTGGCACGGCAGGCGAGCCGAGACCGCGCGGCCACGCCGCACCGTGCGGGTGCGGGACCGGGGGTGGGCTCCCGGAGTCCTCGGCGCCGCCCATGCACCAGGGCCTGCCGTGGCAGAATCCCTGACCATGCACTGAACACCTCGCGCCGGAGCCGCTCAGGGCCGTGCGCGGCTTCTGGGCGGCCGTGGGGGCTGGCGCCGGGCACGGCACGAGGTCCGGGGAGGCGGCGCCGAGGTGCCTGCGGGGGCGGCCTCGCGGCGTCGTACCGGGCCGGCGAGGCCCCGGTCCGGTGGCGCGGCATCCGCGGAGTACGATGACCGCCATGCCCAAAACCTGGCCCCGGCAGGGCTCTTCTGCTCCCGGGTGGCGTCCCGTGGCCGTGGCCGCCGCCGTGTTCCTGGTGGTGGCAGTGCTCGTGGCCGCAGCGGTGCTCCTCGTGGTGAACCCCTTCCGTGCCGCGGAGATCCCCACCACCGACTGCACGCGCTACGGTCTCTCCGCAGACGATCCCAGAGCCCATCCGCACACGGTCACCCGTGCCACGGGGGACACCGGGGAGGACCAAACGCAGGCCGGGGCCTTCGGCCGCCTGGACCGGTCCTTCACGGACCGCGGGGTGACCAGCAGCTACCACCTGATCGACGGCGGGGTGGACACCACCCGCCCCGTGGGACTCGTCGTGGACCTGCACGGGGACGGCGGGGCCGAGTTCTACGAACCGGGCGGGCGGAGCACGTGCCTCGCGGCCGTGGCCGCCTCCCACAACGCGCTGCTCGCCGTGCCGCTGTCACCGGACAGCAGGGGGGAGCGCACCTGGTGGCAGGACCTCAGGACCAATCTCGCGTGGCTGCGCGCCCTCACCGAGGACGAGCTGCTCGGGACGACTCCCGTGGACCCCGGGCAGGTGACGTGGATGGGCTACTCCGGCGGTGCGGAGATGCTCAGCTACGGGGTGCTGGCGAGTGCGCGGAACCTCGTCACGGGCGGTGCCGTCATGGTGGGCGGTGGCGGAGCCCCGGAGTCCCTGGGCACGCGGGCCACGGAGCAGCAGAAGCGGGACATGCGGCTGTGGTGGTTCACAGGATCCCAGGACACGGGCACCGACCCCGAGGCCGATTTCGACGCCGTGGGCGCGGCGACCGAGGGGCAGGACTTCTACGAGCAGCGGGGGTTCACCCGCACGCGCCTGGAGATCCTGCCGGGCCACGACCACTTCGACATGCCCGACGCCGCCATCCTGGACGAGCTCCTCACGGCGGAAAGCTCTTCCGCACCGTCCCCGGGATGACGCCGGGGCGGGCTCCCGGGCCCGGACGAGCACCGCGCTCCGGGGAGCCGTCAGGGCATCTCCGGACAACTCCATGCAATGGTCCGAGTATTGGACCGCCCACGACCCCTCCCGTATTCTGGCCTCACACACTGGGCCGGCAGGGGGATGTCAACGCTGGGCACCACGGCGCGTTCACGGGATGTCGCGCCGCCGTCAGGGTCGGGGGACCCGGGCGGCTTGATCCGAACACCCGCGCGGACGCGACCTAACCGAGGCTCACGTCCGTCTCCTCCTGCGCCACTGGTCCTTAGCGAGGGGGAGCACAACAGCAGTGGACAGCCACAATCTCAGCGGCGAGGCCCACGAGGCCGGCGCCCCACGGGGCGCAGCCCCCGACAGAGCGGTCTATCCGGTGGAGGAACCACCGGCTCCGCGCACCCTGGTGGACATCGTCCTCGACACGGTCGCGCAGTTCCCGGACGCGATCGCCCTCGAGGACGAGCACGAGTCCGTCCCCTACGGAGAGCTCGAGGACCGGATCGAGGTCCACGTCCAGCGCCTGTGGGACATGGGCGTGGGGCGCGGTGACCGGGTCGGCATTCGCGTTCCCTCCGGCGGGGCGGACCTCTACGTGGCCATCCTGGCCACGCTGTTCGCGGGCGCGGCCTACGTGCCGGTGGACTGGGACGACCCCGACGAGCGGGCCCACACGGTGTGGGAGGAGGCCGGTGTGGCCGCCGTCTTCGGGGAGGGTCTCGAACTGACGCGCCGCACGGCCGTCTCCACGGGCGAGCGGACGGAGACCCCGCGCACGCGGGACGACGCCTGGATCATCTTCACCTCGGGCTCCACGGGCAAGCCGAAGGGTGTGGCCATCAGCCACCGCTCCGCCGCGGCCCTCGTGGACGCGGAGGCCCAGATGTACCTCCAGCGCCGCCCGCTCGGGCCCGGCGACCGCGTGATGGCGGGGCTGTCCGTGGCGTTCGACGCCTCGTGCGAGGAGATGTGGCTGGCCTGGCGCCACGGCGCCACCCTGGTGCCCGCGCCCCGGAGCATCGTGCGCTCCGGCCCGGACCTCGGCCAGTGGATCGTGGACAAGCAGATCACCGCCGTCTCCACCGTGCCCACGCTGGCCTCCCTGTGGCCCAGCGAGGCCCTGGACCGCGTGCGGCTGCTCATCTTCGGGGGCGAGGCGTGCCCCCTGGAGCTCACGAAGCACCTCGTGCGTCCCGGGCGTGAGGTGTGGAACACCTACGGCCCCACCGAGGCCACCGTGATCGCCACCGGCGCCCTGCTGACCGGCGAGGCGCCCATCCGCATCGGCCTCGCCGTGCCCGGGTGGGAGCTCGCCGTCGTGGACTCCCAGGGTGAGCCCGTGGCCTGGGGCGAGACCGGTGAGCTGATCATCGGCGGCGTGGGCCTGGGCCGCTACCTGGACCCCGCCAAGGACGCCGAGAAGTACGCCCCGCTGGAGTCGCTCGGGTGGGAGCGCGCCTACCGCTCCGGTGACGTGGTGCGCGCGGACCCCGAGGGCATCGTCTTCGCGGGCCGCGCCGACGACCAGGTCAAGGTCTCGGGCCGACGCATCGAGCTCGGCGAGATCGACACGCAGATGACCCAGGTGCCCGGCGTGAAGCTGGGCGCGTGCGCCGTGCACTCCACACCGGGCGGCGGCAGCGTGATCGCGGGCTACCTGGTGCCCGAGGACGAGGGGTCCGTGGACCTCTCGGAGGCGCGCCGCTGGCTCGTGGAGCGGCTCCCGGGAGGGATGGTCCCCGCGCTGTGCCTCATGGACGAGCTGCCCATGAAGACCTCCGGCAAGGTGGACCGCAAGGCCCTGCCGTGGCCCCTGCCCACCACCAACGACGACGGCTCCGCGCCCCTCGAGGGCGACCTCGCGTGGCTCGCGGAGCTGTGGGCGGACCAGCTCGGGCCTCTGCCGTTCGCCGCGGACAGCGACTTCTTCGCGATGGGCGGCAGCTCGGTGGCCCTCGCGCGTCTGGTCTCGGCGCTGCGCCGGAGCCACCCGGACACGGAGATCGCCAAGATCTACGCCCACCCCACCCTCGAGTCCATGGCGGGCTACCTGGCCACGCTCGGGGAGTCCCACGACGTCAAGCGCGATCCGGACC
This sequence comes from Kocuria sp. HMSC066H03, assembly GCF_001812045.1. Lineage (NCBI taxonomy): Bacteria > Bacillati > Actinomycetota > Actinomycetes > Micrococcales > Micrococcaceae > Kocuria > Kocuria sp. HMSC066H03. Next base: position 342,706 of record NZ_KV807509.1, on the reverse strand, counting down.
CCGTTCCCGCGGCCGCCGGCTGGTTCCAGGGGGCCTTCATCCTGGCGCTGAACGTGCTCAACGGCTTCCGCTACGTCCTCGGCTCGCTGATCGTGGTGTGGCTGCTCGCGGTCGTCGCCGACGCCGGGTGGGTGCCCACCCCGCCACTGCTGCCCCTGGTCGTGGGCTGGCTCGTGATGTTCTCGCTGCCGGGACGCGTGCTCGTGGGCGCGGCCACCGTGCGTGCGCTCACCGCCGGTCTCAAGCCCGGGCACTACCCGCGGGGGAGCTGGAACCACCTGAGGGTGTGGGCCGCCGAACGCGTGGTGGTCTACAACAAGTACGACGTCCTCACCGGCACACCCATGGCACGCACCCTGCACCGGCTGTTCGGCAACACGGTGGGCAGGGACGCCCACCTCTACAACACCCCGCCGGTCACCGGCCTGGTGCGCGTGGGGGACCACGCCACCGTGGAGTTCGAGGCGGACCTCTCCGGCTACTGGCTGGACGGCGACGTCTTCCACGTGGGCGCGATCGAGATCGGGGAGCACGCACGCGTGGGCACCCGCACCCTGGTGGATCCCGGGATGCACGTGGGTGCCGGTGCCGAGGTGCTGCCGGGATCCCACGTGAGCCGCGCGGTGCCCGCGGGGGAGCTGTGGGGCGGCTCGCCCCTGCGCCACCACGGCAACGCCGGAACCACCTGGCCGGAGGACTCCCCGGAGGTCACGGGCGGGATGCGCACCTGGGGGGCGCTCACCAGCCACCTGGCGTTCTCCGGAGGCGCGGTCCTGGTGGGGCTGCTGCCCTTCCTGGCGCTGATTCCCGGTGCGCTGATCGTGCTCACCCGCGTGGTCACCATCCAGGAGTACGAGGTCGTGTTCCCGATCGTGGCCGTGTGGGTTCCGGTGTTCACCGTGGTCACGGCCGTGGTGTGGCTGCTGCTCGTGGTGGGCCTGGTGCGCCTGGTGTCCGGAATGATCGTCCCCGGGTACTTCCCCCAGAACGGACCGGTGGGGTGGGCCATGTGGCTCACCGAGACGCTCATGCAGCGCACGCTGATCTCCACCTACCCGATCTACGCCTCGTGCATCACCCCGTGGTTCATGCGGCTGCTCGGTGCCAAGGTGGGGCGCAACGTGGAGATCTCCACCGCGGAGACCATCCCGCACCTCACCACGCTGAAGGACGGCTCGTTCCTCGCCGACCACGCCCTGGTGACGTCCCACCGCGCGGGCTTCGGCTGGTTGCACATCGGCACGTCCGTGATCGGTGAGCGCACTTTCGTGGGCAACTCCGGGATCGTGGGACCGGACCGGGACCTGCCCGCGGACGCACTGGTGGCCGTGCTCAGCTCCGCACCCCACCGCGCACCGGCCGGGTCCTCCTGGCTGGGCCGCACTGCGGCGCCGATCGCGCGCGCCAAGACGGAGGCGGATGCCGAGTCCACGTTCCAGCCGCAGCGGCGGCTCAAGGCGGCGCGGGCGTTCGTGGAGCTCTTCCGCTTCCTGCCCGCCATGGTCTCGGCGTGGCTGGACCTGGTGATCGTGTACGTGCTCACGGACATCTACATGTCCCACGGGATGGGGTGGAGCGGTGTGATCGCCGCCTTCGCCTGGTCCGGTGTGGTGCTCACCGTGGCCAGCACCGTGGCGTGCCTGGTGCCGGTGCTCGTGAAGTGGGCCCTGATGGGTCGCTTCCGCGAGAGCGAGCGCCCGCTGTTCAGCTCCTTCGTGTGGCGCAACGAGCTCACGGACGTGTTCGCCGAGTCCCTGGCCGTGCCCTCCATGATCCGCCTGAGCGTGGGCTCGCCCCTGTTCAACGTGTGGGCCCGGCTGATGGGAGCGCACATCGGCCGCGGCGTGTGGTGCGAGACCTGGTGGCTGCCCGAGTTCGACCTGGTGCGCCTCGAGGACAACGTGTCCGTCAACCGCGGCACGGTCCTGCAGACCCACCTGTTCCACGACCGGATCATGCGCATGGAGCCCGTGACCATGCGGCGGGGCTCCACACTGGGCCCCAACAGCTTCGTGCTGCCGGGCGCCACGATCGAGGAGCGCACCACCGTGGCACCGGGATCCCTGGTCATGCGCCAGGAGACCGTGCCCTCGGACGGCAACTGGGGCGGCAACCCCATCCGCCACCTCGAACCGGGGGACCAGGTGGTCAGCGCGCAGGTGCTGCCCACCGCGGCCCCCGCCACGCGCCGGGGATCCCACGCCGCGGCGTCGGGACCCGAGACCATCACGCAGCACAGCACGGGGTCCACCGCCACGGCCCCCGCACCGACCGCGCTCCCCGCCGGGGACCGCGCCGTTGAGCACCAGGGAGCCACCGAATGACGCAGCAGAGCATGAACGAGAACGTGGCCGAGGGGGATCTGCCTCCCGGGCAGCGGCCCCAGCCCGGACCCCGCCCGCCGCGCGAGGTGTGGCTCGGGGACCGCGGGGACGAGGGCCGCACCGCCGCGGAGAGCGGACTGTGGACCTCGGCCACCCCGGTGGTCACCGCACCCCCGCGTTCCACCTCCGCCCCGCGCCAGGGGGCGGCCACCCGCAACGTGTCCAGCGCGGACGGGCGCCGCACCACGCGGCGCATCATGGGTGTGGACGTGGCCCGGGGCTTCGCCCTGGTGGGCATGATCGCGGTGCACGTGCTGCCCGCGGTCGCGGACGTGGAGGGCAATCCCTCCCTGGAGTGGCGGCTGTTCGCGGGGCACTCCGCGGCACTGTTCGCGACCCTCGCCGGGGTGAGCCTGGCGTTCATGACCGGGGGGCGCAACCCGCGGCGTGGCCGGGACGGCGCGCGGGCACGGGTGTCCATCCTGGTGCGCGCGCTGGTGCTGTTCCTCATCGGGCTGAGCATCAACCTGCTGGAGCTGCCGGTCTACAACATCCTCATCTACTACGGCCTGATGTTCCTGGTGGCCATACCGTTCACGCTGCTGAGCGTGCGGTGGCTGCTGGTGTCCTCGGCGGTCTTCGCCGTGGTGATGCCCTTCGTGATGCAGTGGTCCCTGTCCGTCCTGCCCGCGCACGTGTACGGCAACCCCGGGTTCGCCGAGCTGCTCACCGATCCGGGGGCCGTCCTGGCTGAGCTGTTCCTCACGGGAACGTACCCCGCCCTGCCGTGGATGACGTTCATCTGCCTGGGCATGGCCCTGGGCCGGCTGCCGCTGTCCCGGGACCGGGTGCAGGTGGTGCTCGTGATCGTGGGCGCTGTGGTCGCGGCCGCGGCCCGTGGGATCTCCATGCTGATGCTCATGCGCTTCGAGCTGGAGAACGCCCTGATCGAGGCCACTCCGTGGATGACCTCTGACGACGTGTGGAACATCCAGGTCTACGGTCCGGACCCCCAGCTGCCGGACACGTCCTACCTGTGGCTGCTGCTCTCCGGGCCGCACACCAACACCCCGTTCGCGCTGCTGGAGAGCGCCGGTCTGGCCATGGTGGCCCTCGGCGCGTTCCTGCTGCTGTGCCGCGTGATCGGCAAGTGGCTGACCTGGCTGGGCGCCATGGGCTCGATGACCCTCACGCTCTACGTGAGCCACCTGGTGCTGCTGGCGTTCGTGTGGACGGACACCACGCCCTGGTTCTGGTTCATCGTGCAGGTGGTCGTCGCCGCGCTGTTCGCGGTGGCCTGGCAGCAGGCCGTGGGCAACGGTCCGCTCGAGCGCCTGGTCACCAGGGTGTCCAAGGGAGCTGCCGCCGCGGTCGTGCCGCCCGAGAAGGCGCCCCCTCGGCGTCGGGCGCAGACGCCCCGGCGGTAGCCGGCCCCGCAGCCGACTTGCAGACGGACCCTCAGCCCACCGGGCGGGGGTCCGTCTGCCACGCCACGGCCAGCCGGGCGTTCTCCGCAGAGCGGGTGCGCACGTCGCTCACGGTCCACCCGTGGCCGTAGTCGGCGCGCGCCGCCGGGCCGATGCGGATGCCCGCGGGGTCACGCGACAGCCCGGTCTCCCACCCCTTCACGAGCGCCTCCACACGCACCCAGGTCCGGGTCACGTCCGCGGCCCGACGCCGCCCGCGCAGCCTCGCGAGCCGCTCCCGGTCTGCGGGGTGCAGGACGTCGAGCAGCACACCCGCCTCCACGTCGCTCTGGATCCGTTCCACGTCCACGCCCACGCGGCGCTGAGCCGTGACGAGCGCGACCACGCCCGCGGTGCGCGACACGGAGAAGTGGACGGGCTGCACGGGCGCCCACACGGAGCCGGTGACGCTGCCGGCGGGGGCCGGGAGGGCGTCGTCGTCCGCGCTGGAGACCGACGCCGCCCGGCCGTGAACCGGACGCGGCGCGCCGGTGCGTGGGTCGTGGGTCACCGGCACCTCGTGGGGCCGGCAGCCCAGGCGGTGCGCGAGGACGTGGCGCAGCGCCACCCGTGACACCGTGAACAGTTCGCGGGCGCGGGCCTCCTGGACGGTCTCCGCCCGCGCGAGCTCGAGCTCGCTCAGACACCCTGACGCCGAGAAGGCCCAGGGGGCGAACTCCGCGAGGGGCAGCACGTGCAGGGTGAGGTCCGCCGGAGCTCCGGGGACCCTGCGTCGGTGGTCCGCCCACACCGGCTGCCGCAGAGTGGTGGTTCCCGCGTTCACCTCGTGCCCCCGTCAGTCTGAGTCAGGGCCCGGTGCAGCAGCTCGGGGTGCTCGAGCAGGCCGTGGTGGCCACCGGGGACGGTGAGCGTGGTGCACTCCGCGTCCGTGCTCCGGGCCCAGCCGGCCATGGACCGCGCCGAGGCCGTGCGGTCCTGCTCTGCGCACACGAGCAGCAGCGGGGTGCGCAGCCGCGGTGGAGCGGCGTCGTGGGACAGCGAGGCCCGCAGATCCGCGCGCAGCGGGGCGAGGACCATGGCCCGCAGATCAGGGTCGCGCAGCAGCTCCTCCGGGGTGCCCCCGAGCTCCTGGAGCCACGCGGCCAGGGCGGCGTCGTCCTCCAGAACGGCACGGAGTTCGGGATCGGGATCCGGTGGGACGCTCTTGGCGGAGAGCACCACCCGCCGCAGCCGGCCGGGACGCTCGCGGTCCACGGCCGCGGCGAACTCCGCGGCGAGCAGAGCCCCGAAGGAGTGGCCCAGGACGGTGGTGGGCAGCTCGTCGGCGTCGAGCACGGGCAGCATCAGCTCGAGCGCCTCGGCCACCCCGGTGCGCACGTCCACGGGCGTGGGATCCGCCATGCGGGACTCGCGCCCCGGGCGGCGGTGGACGAGGACCTCCGTGCCGGGGGCCTGGAAGACCCGCCCGGACAGGGCCCCCGCGCCGGCGTGGGGGAAGACGACGAGACGGCGCTGCGGGGCGGCGTCGCCGGTGAACCAGCGCGCCAGGGCCGTGGTGGGGGGAGGGGTGGTGGCCAACGTCCCGGACCTCCTGAATCCGTGGGGGGTGGGTGCCGCCGCGTGACCCGGTGCGGGGGCTGCCGGGCGGGGGAGCAGCGGTGCGGGCGGCGCGCTCCGGACGTCTCGACGGGGAGGCGGACGCGGACCGCGGTGCGGGTGGGGGCGGTGGTGCTGCGAGGGTGGTGCGGGGGGGG
>NZ_KV807509.1:0-337101 GCF_001812045.1 Kocuria sp. HMSC066H03 | reverse complement strand
GGGGGGGGGTGGTGCTGGGTGGTGCCGTGAATCGGATGGAGCTGTGACTGCCGGGTGGTGGTGCTGCGGTGTGGTGGTGCTGTGGTGGAAGGGGACCGCGCGCGGGGAAGTCGTAGGCTCGAGGAACCAGAGCCCTGCACCTCCCGCGGTGCGGGCGTGACACCACAGTACCCAACCGGGCACGCCGCCGTACGGGAACCGGGATGCGGGCCCGGGCCGGGCCCCTGGAACGGCCCCGCCGGCGGAGGCGCGGTCCGGGAGGGTGCGGACGAGACGGAGAGGACATCTCATGGCGGCCAAGAAGCACTCGGCACCGGCCACCCCGGCCACCCGGGCCCTGGAGGCGGCGGGAATCCCGTTCGAGGGACTGCCCTACGAGCACGACCCCCGGGCGGAGTCCTACGGGGACGAGGCGGCACAGGCCCTGGGACTGCCCCCGGAAAGCGTCTTCAAGACCCTGGTGGTGGCCCTGGACCACGGTGGCTTCGGGGTGTGCGTGGTGCCGGTCTCCGCGCGGGCGGACCTCAAGGCGGTCGCCGCGTCGCTGGGCGCCAAGAAGGCGCACCTCGCCGAACCCGGGGACGTGCAGCGGCTGAGCGGCTACGTGCTCGGCGGGGTGAGCCCACTCGGGCAGCGCACCACGCTCCCCACGGTCGTGGACGAGAGCGCACGTCGTCTGGAGCGCGTGTACGTCTCCGGCGGCCGACGTGGTTTCGATGTGGGGCTGGCGCCGGAGGACCTCGTGCGGGCCACCGGGGCCGTGTTCGCGGCGGTGGGGCAGAACCCGGGGTAGGAGAGTCGAGCGTCCTGGGCGCCGCGCTCGCCGCGCCGGGGATGCTCAGGCCACCCGCACCGTCCCCCGACGGGGCCGGTCGCTTATGCGTGTCGGACGGCCTTGGCACCGTCTCAGGAGTCGAATAAAGTTTCGAATACCTGGGGAAGGTGAGCCATCATGACGGTGCTGGACGCGGTGGAGATCGAGCGCCACGAGGACCCGTGGGAGGCGGTCCCCGTGATCGGCGGAACCCTCGTGGACGCGAGGGCCGAGGGTGCGGGGGAGGCTGTCGTGCCGGATGCCACGGGGGATTTCTCGGTGCACTGCGACTCCTCCGGGAATCCGTGTGAGCTGTTCTACCGTGGCCGCGGTCAGCGCGTGCTGCAGCCCGTGATCCACTGGTACGAACGCTGCAACTGGTGGGATCTGGCGGATCGCGTCCCGCGCGAGAGCCCCACCAGTGCGGTGGACCGGGAGCGCTGGCGGGTCCAGGCCGTGGAGGCCGGCGCCGCCGTGGCGCGCACCTTCGAACTCACCCGGGACCAGTCCACGGGCCAGTGGGGACTGCTCCGTGTCAGCTGCTGAGACCCCCGTGCGGCACCGGGCGGTGGAAGCCCCGCACGGGTCTGTGGTGGTTGACAAAAATTCGAACAAAGTTTCGAATATGGGCATGTGGTTCCCTCACCTTCACGTGGCCTCGGCCTTCAGCGCGCACTACGGTGTGGCGCGTCCCGAGGAGCTCGCGGAGACGGCGGCCGGGCAGGACGCCCAGATCCTGGCCTGCACGGACCGGGACGGTCTCTACGGTGCGGTCAAGCACGTGCTGGCCTGCCGGGCCCACGGCATCACCCCCGTGCTGGGGGTGGACCTCGCGCTGCTGGGGGCCACACCGCCACGGTCCTCGGAGGGGCAGGGCGTCCGCGGCCCCGGAACTGTGCGCGGAGCGTCCCCCGGAGGGGGTGCGCCCCGGCGGGACACCGCGTCCCGGGGACGGAGCGCATCCCGCCGGGTGGCCCCGTCGTTCGGGACGGGGCCCGGGCGGCGTCGCCCCGTCGCGCCCCGGGTGGTCGGACGCGTGGTCGTGCTCGCCACGGGCCACAACGGCGGGGCCGGGTACGCCGCCCTGTGCCGGCTGGTCTCGGCCGCGCACCGCGCCCACGACCGCAGCGCGGCGCACCCCGTGGGCCTCACTCCCGAGCAGATCGCCCGTCACGTGCACCGCGCCGCCCGGGGCGGGGAGCCGGGACTCGTGGTGCTCGTGGGGCCAGACTCGGACGTGGGCAGGCTGCTGGCCCGTCGGCACTACCGGGCCGCCCGGAACGCGCTGTCCCGCTGGCAGGCGCGAGTGCCTCCCGGGGCCCTCGTGGTGGAGACCGCCACCCACCTGGCACCCCAGGGTGCGCCGCTGAGCACGGGTCACGCCGTGCGCATGTACGAGATCGGGCACCAGGCGGGAGTGCCCGTGGTGCTCAGCAACGCCGTGCGCTACGCCCACCCGGGGCAGGCCGTGACCGCGGACGTCCTCGACGCCGCCCGCACGCTGATGTCCCTCGACGAGCTCGCCGGGGCCGAGCGCGGCGTGCTGCAGCCCAACGGCCAGGGCTGGCTCAAGGACGGTGACCGGATGGCGCGCCTGGCCCACGAGATCACGAGCGCCGCGGACCAGGGGGCCACCGGGCCCGCGGGACTGCTCGCGGACACCCACCACCTGGCGCAGCGCTGCGCCCTGGACCTCCAGGAGGACCTGGGGGTGGGCAGGCCCGTGATCCCCGAGGCCTCCGTCCTCGGGCTGCGGGGGGACCCGGACCGCGAACTCGCCCGCCGCTGCTACGCCGGTCTCGCCCGGCTGCACGGCGGCGAGGACTGGGACCGCACCGTCCCCGGGCTCAACCGAGAGTCCCTGCGGGGGCGTCTCGAACGCGAGCTGGACGTCATCTCCCGGCTGGGCTTCGCCGGGTACTTCCTCACCGTGGGAGAGGTCTCGGACCTGATGAGCGCCATGGACGTGCGCCACGCCGCGCGCGGCTCCGGGGTCTCCTCCCTGGTGGTGCACCTGCTCGGGATCTCCCCGGCGGACCCCCTCGAGTACGACCTCGTCTTCGAGCGCTTCCTCTCCCCGCTGCGCCCCAACCTCCCGGACATCGACATCGACATGGAGAGCGCGCGGCGCCACGACGTCTACCGGCGGATCTTCGAGCGCTTCGGCGCCCGGCGGGTCACCCTCATGAGCATGCAGAACGCCTACCGCTCCCGCGGGGCCGTCCGCGACGCCGGGCTCGCCCTCGGTCTCGGGGCCCAGGACGTGGACCACGTGGCCGGCCAGCTGTGGCGCGTTCCCGGGGGCACGCTGCGCGAGGAGATCTCCCGCCGTCCCGAACTGGCACCCCTCGCGGAGCAGCTCAGGGACAACCGGCAGATGGACCTGCTCGTGGACCTCACCGAACGCCTCGACCGGCTGCCCCGCCACATCTCCATGCACCCCTGCGGGGTGATCCTCTCCGACACCACCCTGCTGGACCGCACCCCCGTGCAGGCCAGCGGGATCGGGCTGCCCATGTCCCAGTACGACAAGCACGACATGGACCCCATGGGGCTGATCAAACTCGACATCCTGGGCGTGCGCATGCAGTCCACCCTGGCCCACGCCGTGGCCGAGATCACCCGGTTGCACCCCCACGAACCACCCCCGGACCTCGACACCATGCCCCGGGACGACCCCGACACCTTCCGTCTCATCAGCTCCACCCACACCCTCGGGTGCTTCCAGATCGAGTCCCCGGGCCAGCGCGAGCTCATCGGGACCATGGGACCCGAGGAGTTCAACGACCTCGTCGTGGACATCTCCCTCTTCCGCCCCGGGCCCATGCAGGCCAACATGGTCCGCCCCTACCTCAACGCCCGGCACGGCTGGTCCACCCCCGTCTACCCCCACCCGGACCTCGAGGAGATCCTCGCCGAAACCCGCGGCGTGGCCGTCTACCACGAGCAGATCATGCGCATCATGGACCGCATGACCGGGTGCGGACTCGGACAGGCGGACGTCTGGCGGCGACTGCTCGGATCCCCCTCCGAGGGCCCCGTGGAAACCGCGTTCCGGGACGGCGCACGCGCTCGCGGCTACTCCCCGGCGGTGGTCGACACGGTGTGGGAGATCCTCCACGCCTTCGGCAGCTTCGGGTTCTGCAAGGCCCACGGAGTGGCCTTTGCGGTCCCCACATACCAGTCGGCGTGGTTGAAGACCCACCACCCGGAGGCCTTCATGGCGGGCGTCTGGGAGCACGACCCCGGCATGTACCCGGCGCGGCTGCTCGTGGGGGAGGCCCGCCGCATGGGGATCCCCGTCCTCGGCCCGGACATCAACCGCAGCGGGGAGTGCCACCGCGTGGAGCCGGTCACCCCGCGTCCCGGGACCGTGGCCTCCGGGGACCTGGACGCGGGAATTCCCCACACCCAGGACGGGGCGTGGGGGATCCGGATGTCGTTGGGCGCCATCACCGGCATCAGTGCCGCCGAGGTCGAGCGGCTCCTGGCGGGACAGCCGTACGGGAGCCTCGCCGAGGTCCGGTCCCGGGCCCGTCCCTCCCGCAGGACCCTGCAGAGACTGGCCACCGCCGGGGCCCTCGACAGCCTTCTGCGCGATGCCGGGGCCCGTGCCTCGCGCACGGACATGGTGCGGTTCCTCACGGACCGGGCGGACCGCCCGGCCGGGGCGCGCGGAGCCGCGAGCGGGGCGCAACCGGGTGAGGAGCAACTGGCTCTTCCCCTGGGGGACGTGGACCTGACCTCCCTGCCGGCCCGGCTCCCGGAGCCGTCCCCGCAGGAGAGGGTGAGAGCGGAGATGGAGACCATGGACATCGAGGTCAGCGCCCACCTGATGGACTCCCACGCGGAGCTCATGCGCTCCTACGGGGCCACCCGCGCCGAGGACCTGCTGGGACTGCGCAGCGGCAGCGAGGTGGTGGTGGCCGGGGTGCGGGTGTCCACCATGACCCCGCCCATGCGCAGCGGCAGACGCGTGGTGTTCATCTCCCTGGACGACGGCTCCGGGGCCGTGGACTGCACGTTCTTCGACGAGGCCCAGGCCGAGTCCGGGGAGGTGCTCTTCGCCCCGACCCTGCTGCTGGTCCACGGCCACACCCGGCGCACGGGGCCGCGGGGGATCGGCATCCAGGCCGCCCGGGCGTGGGACCTCTCCCGGCCGGAGACTCTCCCGGACCCCCGCACGCTGCTGGGTTCCCGGCCTGCCGCGTCCCGCCCACCACGGGAGCAGGGCCCCGGCCACACCCGGCGGCTCCGCGAGCACGGACCGGAGAACGGGGCGGCGGCCGCACCCGGCAGAGTCCTGCGAAAGGCAGGCACACCATGACACGGAGCGTGAGCGCGCAAACGCGCGACAGTACACGCCCGGGCCTGTGGAACACTGTGAGCCATGGCGAAGAACAGTGGTGGCGGGGACCTGCTGCCGTCCGTGGACCAGGTCACGGAAGAAGCGATCAACGTCGGCTACCGCTTCGACCAGAAGCTGCAGCGGTGGCGCCAGGGTCGGGCAGTGCAGCGGGGGGACATCCCCACCATGCTCGCCTTCGACGGCTACGGCAGTCCGCGCTACGTGCGCGCGCTGGGTCGCGTGCTGCTCAAGACCCGCTCGCTCGTGGACGAGACGGACGACGCCGCAGAGTCCATCCGCGGCTGGCGTTCCTTCTCCTCCGTGCCCTACGCCTTCGCCCACGTCAACGTGTGGCTGGGGGACCACGAGTTCCACTTCGTGGCGGACAGAGGCGGTGTGATCGACGTGGACCTCAACGTCTCCATGGCGCCCGGGGTGCACACCATCTACATGCAGGCCGAGGGCTCCACCGTCACCGAGGCCACGATCACCGTGGTCTCGGACCAGCAGCACCTGGGCGTGGTGTGCGACGTCGACGACACCGTGATGGTCACGGCCCTGCCGCGGCCCATGCTCGCCGCGTGGAACTCCTTCGTGGCCAACGAGCACGCGCGCATCCCCACCCCGGGGATGTCCACCATGATGGACCGGCTGCGGCGCAGGCACCCGCACGCCCCGTTCCTGTACCTCTCCACGGGCGCGTGGAACGTGGCACCCACGCTGCGCCGGTTCCTCACCCGCAACGCCTACCCCTCCGGGGCGCTCCTGCTCACGGACTGGGGGCCCACCACCGACCGGTGGTTCCGCTCTGGTTCCCAGCACAAGGTGCAGAACCTGCAGCGCCTGGCCGAGAGGTTCCCGCACGTGAAGTGGATCCTCATCGGGGACGACGGCCAGCACGATCCGCAGATCTACTCGGGTTTCGCCCAGCGCTACCCGGAGTCCGTCGCGGCCATCGTGATCCGCAACCTGTCGCCCACGGAGGCCGTCCTGGCCTCGGGTGCGCGCGTGACCGACCGGCACCGGGTCACGGTGCCCCAGGGTGTCCTGTGGATCGAGGCCAACGACGGCGCCTCCATCTCCGACCAGCTCCGGGACGCCGGACTGCTCTGACCACCGGGCTGCCCACGCACCGTGGGCCGAGGTGCCGGGTCGCGCCCGGACCACCTGCGCTGTTCCCTGCGCTGCTCCCGCATCCTCCGCAACCCTGCCCGGAAAGTTTTTCGGTGACTTCCGGAACACCTCTTGTCCACACCTCAGGGGTCCGGGACCGCGGGATCACGCGGTCCCGGAGCTCGTGTCCTGTGGACAAGCCGGGGGAAAACCCGGGTGCCCCTGTGGAACACGCGACCACATCATGTTGGGTGCCCTACCCACGCGCGACACTAGATGTAGTATTGATCCAGATGTTCCACCGTCTGGCGCACCGCCCCGGTCACCCACCGCGAGGCTTCGGAAGCGCCGGAGAAATCGGTACTTCCCGCAAGGAGAATGGGCTATGTCAATCACCGTGTATTCCAAGCCGTCGTGCGTCCAGTGCAACGCCACCTACCGCGCCCTCACCAAGAAGGGCATCGACTACACGGTGGTGGATGTCACCGAGGACTCCGCCGCGTACGACCACGTGGTGGGTCTGGGCTACCAGCAGGTGCCCGTCGTGGAGACCGGCTCGGACCACTGGTCCGGCTTCCGCCCGGACAAGATCAACTCCCTGGCTCTGCTGCTCTCCGCCTGAGCGCACGGCGCCGCGGGAGACCGCGGTTCCGCCACCCGCGCAGGACCGGGCGGGATCAGGGCACCGGGCGGGATCAGGGCGCGTCCCCGGCCCCTGCGAACGACGCTCCCGGTGGAGAACGCTCGCGGAGGAGGGTCACCGGGTGGCCCGTCTCCCCGGCCGGCGGCGACTTCGGGCCCACCCGGGGCGAAGAGCATCTCCGAGAGCACAGACTCGAACCGGAGACAAATCCGGACCGGAGACGAATCCGGACCGGTCAGCGTCCCGCCCCGGTCGGCCTCCCGGGCCGGCGTCTCCGGGCCAGGTCCCCGGGGCACCGCCGATGCCCCGTATCGGAAACAGCACACAACACCCCCCCCGAAGAATCGAAGTGACCCGGCATGAGCGCACTGGCCTCGGTTCTCGCTCAGGCGCAGGAGCGGGAACGTCATCGCATTCCGATCGTGGCGGATGAGGACGCACCACTGGTGGTGTACTTCTCCTCCGTCACACGCAACACCGACCGGTTCATCGCCAAGCTTCCGGTGCGATCCGTCCGGTTGCCCCTCAAGACCTCTGAGCCTGCTCCCCGCATCACGGAGCCGTACGTGCTGGCAGTGCCCAGCTACGGACGCCCCGGGGGAGCGGGTTCCGTTCCCCCGCAAGTCGTCAAGTTCCTCAACGACGCCCCGTCCCGTCAGCACCTCACAGGTGTGCTCGGTGCGGGCAACACCAACTTCGGCCCGCTGTTCTGCGTGGCTGCGGAGAAGGTGGCCGCCAAGTGCCAGGTCCCTCTGCTCTACAAGTTCGAGCTGATGGGCACGGACGAGGACGTCGAAAAAGTCACCCAAGGATTGGAAGAGTTTTGGCAAGCATTCACGCAACCCCGGGAGTGAGCGTCGAGCCCGGCCACGAGGATCCCACCTGCCCGGAGCAGTACCGGGGTCTGGGCTACCACGAGCTCAACGCCCTGCTGAACCTCTACGACGCCGAGGGCCGCATCCAGTTCGAGGCGGACCGGCAGGCGGCGCGGCAGTACTTCCTGCAGCACGTCAACAAGAACACCGTGTTCTTCCACGACCTCGAGGAGAAGCTCAAGTACCTGGTGGACCACCAGTACTACGAGGCCGAGGTGCTGGACAAGTACAGCTTCGAGTTCGTCAAGAAGCTGTCCAAGCAGGCGTACGGCTACAAGTTCCGCTTCCAGACCTTCCTGGGGGCGTTCAAGTTCTACACGTCCTACACGCTGAAGACCTTCGACGGTCAGCGCTACCTGGAGCGGTTCGAGGACCGCGTGGTGATGGTGTCCCTGTACCTCGCGGACGGGGACGAGGCGCTGGCCGAGCGGCTCGTGACGGAGATCATCTCCGGTCGTTTCCAGCCCGCCACCCCCACGTTCCTCAACGCGGGCAAGAAGCAGCGCGGCGAGCTCGTCTCATGCTTCCTGGTGCGCTTCGAGGACAACATGGAGTCCATCGGGCGCAACATCAACTCGGCGCTGCAGCTGTCCAAGCGCGGCGGTGGTGTGGCGTTCGCGCTGAGCAACCTGCGCGAGTCGGGTGCTCCGATCAAGATGATCGAGAACCAGTCCTCGGGTGTGATCCCCGTGATGAAGCTGCTCGAGGACTCGTTCTCCTACGCGAACCAGCTGGGTGCTCGCCAGGGCGCCGGTGCGGTGTACCTGCACGCGCACCACCCGGACATCCTCAACTTCCTGGACACCAAGCGGGAGAACGCGGACGAGAAGATCCGCATCAAGACCCTCTCCCTGGGCGTGGTCATCCCGGACATCACGTTCGAGCTGGCCAAGAACAACCAGGACATGTACCTGTTCTCCCCGTACGACGTGGAGCGCATCTACGGCGTGCCCTTCGCGGACGTGAACGTGAGCGAGAAGTACCACGAGATGGTGGACGACTCCCGCATCACCAAGCGCAAGATCAACGCCCGCGAGTTCTTCCAGACCGTGGCGGAGGTGCAGTTCGAGTCCGGCTACCCGTACATCATGTTCGAGGACACCGTGAACCGGGCCAACCCGATCGACGGCAAGATCATCATGTCCAACCTGTGCTCCGAGATCCTGCAGGTCTCCGAGCCCTCCACGTACAACGAGGACCTCACGTACGCCGAGGTGGGCAAGGACATCTCCTGCAACCTGGGGTCGATGAACATCGCGATGGCCATGGAGTCCGAGGACTTCGGCGCCACGATCGAGACCGCCATCCGGGGCCTCACGGCGGTCTCGGACATGTCCAACATCGACTCGGTGCCCTCGATCCGGCGCGGCAACCAGATGTCCCACGCCGTGGGTCTGGGTCAGATGAACCTGCACGGCTACCTGGCCAAGGAGCACATCTTCTACGGCTCGGAGGAGGGTGTGGACTTCACCGACATGTACTTCTACGCGGTGACGTACCACGCCATCCGCGCGTCCAACCTGATCGCCAAGGAGCGCGGGGAGTCCTTCGTGGGCTTCGAGAGGTCCGACTACGCCAACGGCACGTTCTTCGACAAGTACACCGACCGCGCGTGGGAGCCGGCCACGCAGCGGGTGCGCGAGCTGTTCGCACAGGCCGGGATCACGCTGCCCACGGTCGAGGACTGGAAGCAGCTGCGCGAGAAGGTCATGGCGGACGGGATGTACAACCAGAACCTGCAGGCCGTGCCGCCCACGGGTTCCATCTCCTACATCAACAACTCCACGTCCTCGATCCACCCGATCGCCTCGCGCATCGAGATCCGCAAGGAGGGCAAGCTGGGCCGCGTCTACTACCCGGCGCCCTTCATGGACAACGAGAACCTGGAGTACTTCCAGGACGCGTACGAGATCGGCTACGAGAAGATCATCGACACGTACGCCGCGGCCACCCAGCACGTGGACCAGGGCCTGTCGCTGACGCTGTTCTTCAAGGACACCGCCACCACGCGTGACATCAACCGCGCCCAGATCTACGCGTGGCGCAAGGGCATCAAGACCATGTACTACTCGCGCATCCGCCAGCTCGCGCTGGAGGGCACCGAGGTCGAGGGCTGCGTGTCCTGCATGCTGTGACGCGCCGTTCTCGTCCGTGAGCACGGGGCACGACGCCGCCGCGTGACGTCCCGCACGTGCCTCGCCCTGCTCCGCTGCCCCGTTCGACCGACCGGTCGTGCGGGGCAGCGGCGTCCCCGGGCTCGCCGAGCGCGCGCCCGCCCGTCCCGCCACGTCAGGAGGATCCACGCATGACCCAGCCCCAGCAGAGCACACCCGAGCGCGCACCGCGGTGGTTCACGGCTCGGCAGATTCTCGACGCCGTGAGCCCGCGCCGCGCCCGTCAGCTCCTGGCCGAGACGCTGCAGGACGGCTTCCGCCCCGAGGAGGATCCGGCCCGCGACAACGTGGCGGCGGGGGAGGGCCACATGCTGCTCATGCCCTCCGTGCTGGGGCCGTGGAGCGGCATCAAGGTGGCCTCGGTCTCCCCGGGAAATCCGCAGCGGGGCCTGCCGCGGATCCAGGCAACCTATCTGCTACTGGACACCGCCACGCTCACTGTGCGCGCCATGATGGAGGGCAATGCGCTCACCACGCTGCGCACGCCCGCGATCTCCGCACTGGCCGCCGACCACCTGGCAATCCCGGACGCCCGCACCCTGATGGTGTTCGGCACGGGCCCGCAGGCGCTGTCCCACATCGAGGCGTTCGCGGACGTGCGGGCTCTCGACGAGGTGGTCGTGTGCGGGCGGTCCCAGGAGAAGGTCGATGCGGCCGTCGAGCACGCGCGGTCCCTCGGGCTGACGGCCCGTGCGGGTGACGCGGACGAGGTGGGCTCGGCGGACATCGTGGTGTGTGCGACCTCCGCGTCCCAGCCGCTGTTCGACGGGACGCTGGTTCGGGACTCGGCGTGCGTCGTCGCCATGGGCTCCCACGAGCCCGGAGCCCGGGAGCTGGACGACGCGATGATGGCCCGCGCCCAGGTGGTCGTGGAGGACCGCGGGACGGCGCTGCGGGAGGCGGGGGACGTGATCCAGGCCGTTGCCCACGGGGTGCTGGCGGAGGAGGCGCTCGTGCCGCTCGCGGACGTGGTCGCGGGACGCGCACTCGTGGCCGAGGACCGGCCCCGTGTGTTCAAGTGCGTGGGGATGAGCTGGCAGGACCTCGCGGTGGCGGCCGGCGTGCTGGAGGCCGCGGACACGCCGTGACTCCCATCCGGGCGCGGCCCACAGGGCCGCGCCCCACGGGAGCACCAGAACCCACCCGCACCAGAGGGACGTGACGGGGGAGTGCCCGGACATGAGAAAACCCCGGAACCAGGGTTCCGGGGTTGTTCCTGGTGCGCGATACTGGGATCGAACCAGTGACCTCTTCCGTGTCAGGGAAGCGCGCTACCGCTGCGCCAATCGCGCTCAATGTTCAGTGTATTGAACGAGGTGGTTGCACCGAGGTGGAGACGGGATTCGAACCCGCGTTGACGGCTTTGCAGGCCGCTGCCTAACCACTCGGCCACCCCACCGGGGACCAGATCCTTGGAGGACAAGGTCTCAGGTCTCGACCAGGGTCGAAAACTGCGAGCGGACGACGGGAGTCGAACCCGCGACCCTCACCATGGCAAGGTGATGCTCTACCAGCTGAGCTACGTCCGCATTGTTGGTCGATCGGAAACCTGGTCTGCGGTTCTCCGTTCTTCCGAGCGGAAACTGTATCACAGGTTTTCGCGCTACCCGCCTGCTGCGACTTCCGGGTGTTTCCATCCGGTGGGCCTGGCCTGCGGGGCGTTGCCAACGAGGAAGAACATTACCCACACGCCCGGGTCCGGGCAAATCGCCGTCGCCGGCCGCGGGCCACGCGGGGGAGGGAAGTGGATTTGCCGATCGCGGATCATGTGTTCTAGAGTCTTCAACGTTGCAAGCGCGATTGGCGCAGCGGTAGCGCGCTTCGTTCACACCGAAGAGGTCACTGGTTCGATCCCAGTATCGCGCACGGAACGACGAAAAACCCGGTCCCGGAAGGGACCGGGTTTTTTCGTGTCCGCGTTGAGTCCGCCCCGTGTCCGTGTCTGCGCCCGTTCCTACGCTGGGCCCATGACGCAACCCCGTTTGGCCCAGTCCACGCCCACCGGTCGCATGTACGCGCGCAGGGAGGGCGGGGACCTGGAGGTTCCGTCCATCACCACGATCATCGGCTGCGAGGCCAACGACCTGGGCGGCTGGTACGGCTACAGCGCGGCCCAGGCCCTCGCCGCGGACCCGCAGCTGCCGGACGCCCTGCGGGACTCCCGACGCCGCCGTGCCCTGGTCAACCACGCCGCGAAGGCCGCTGAACGGCACAGGGACCAGGCCGCGCAGCGGGGGGACCGCGTGCACGACTACTGCGAGCAGCTCGCGCTGCGTGCCATGGGCCGGGACCACCAGGTGGAGCGTGCCCGTGCGGACCTGGAGGAGCACCACGAGGCACGGTTCGCGGACAGTGCGGACCAGTGGTGGCAGCTTTACCGCCCGGAGCCGCTCGCGGCGGAGATCACCGTGTGGAACTCCACGGTGGGCTACGCCGGGACCCTGGACCTGGTGGCGCGGATCGGCGGCAAGGTGTGCCTGATCGACTACAAGACCAAGGGGACGGACCGCACCGGGCGTGTGAAGGAACCGGATCCCAAGGTGGTGACCCAGCTGGTTGCCGGGCTCAAGGCGGAGGAGTCCCTGGTGGACGCCGCCGCCGGGCAGTGGGAGCCCTGGGCGTACGGGGATGCCGAGGTGCTCATGGCCGTGGCCATCGGGGAGACCGAGGCGCTGACCGTGCAGGCGGTGGCCGAGCACTTGCCGGCGCACTGGTACAAGTTCTGCGCCCTGGCCAGGGTCTGGGCACGGTCCGCGCAGCTGGACGCGGCGGGCCCGCAGCTGCGCAGCATCGCCCCGCCGCCGCTCGAGGGTCGGCCCACGGGCCGGGTGGCGGGGGGAGCGGCCCCGGAGACCCGGACCGTGGCCGGGCCCGCCGTAGACTGAGACGAGCTGTTCACATCCACCCCACCCTCGCGAGGAGAGCATCACACGGTGAGTATTCTGCGCATCCGCACCATCGGGGACCCGGTGCTGCGGACCCCCGCCCAGGAGGTCACGGAGTTCGACGAGTCCCTCCGGACGCTCGTGCGGGACATGCTCGAGACCATGTACGCCGTGGGCGGGGTGGGTCTCGCCGCCCCCCAGGTGGGCGTGGGGCTGCAGGTCTTCACGTGGGGCATTCACGGGGACGAGGGCCACGTGGTCAACCCGCGGCTGAGCGTGGGGGACGAGCCGCAGGAGGGCGGCGAGGGCTGCCTGTCCGTGCCGGGCCTCTCGTACGAGACCCCCCGCAGGGACAGCGCCACGATCACGGGCGTGGACATGCACGGCAATCCCGTCCACCGCGAGGCCACGGGACTGCTGGCCCGCTGCTTCCAGCACGAGACCGACCACCTCTTCGGCCGGCTGTACGTCGACCGCCTGGAGGGTGAGGAGCGCAAGGACGCCATGAGGCAGCTGCGCAGCGACGCGTTCCGTGCCACGACCGAGCGGATCGCGCGGGAGCGGGACGAGCAGCGCGGCGCCCGGGGTGTGGCTCCCGGCGCCTCCTCCCAGGCCTCTGGTGCCGCTGCGTTCCGCACGGCCCGCGGTTCCGCAACCGGCCCGGAGCACGACGCCGCCGCGCGGGGTTCCGCGTTCGCCCGCTCGTCCTCCGCCTCCCACCCTGACGGCGCCCGCGGAGCCAGTGCCTTCCACCGGGCGGAAGGAATCCGATGAGCCAGGAACCGTTGAAGGTGCTCTACGCGGGCACCCCGGACACCGCGGTCCCGCCCCTGGAGGCGCTGCACGAGGATCCCCGGCTGCAGGTGGTGGCCGTGCTGACCCGCGAGGACGCCCCCGTGGGTCGGAAGAAGACCATGACGCCGTCTGCAGTGGCGCGCCGGGCCGAGGAACTGGACCTTCCCGTGCTCAAGGCCAACCGGGTGGGCCCGGAGCTGCACGACGCCCTGCGGGCCACGGGCGCGAGCATTGCCGCCGTCGTGGCCTACGGCGCGCTCCTGCCGCAGGCCGCGCTGGACGTGTTCGAGCACGGCTGGATCAACCTGCACTTCTCCCTGCTCCCGCAGTGGCGCGGGGCGGCCCCCGTCCAGCGAGCACTGATGGCGGGGGACCGCGTGGTGGGCGCCTCCACGTTCGTGCTGGACCAGGGGATGGACACCGGCCCCGTGGTGGGAACCCTCACGGACGAGGTCTCCGAGGAGGACACCGCCGGCACCGTCCTGGACCGGCTCGCGCACACAGGGGCCCCGCTGCTCGCCGAGTCCCTGCTGGGGGTGGCCTCGGGTGCCCTCCACCCGGAGCCTCAGCGCGGAGAGGCCAGCGCGGCGCCCAAGCTCACCGGCCCGGACGCCCGGATCACGTGGTCACAGCCTGCCGTGGTGGTGGCGCACCACGTCCGCGGCGTCACCCCGGAGCCCGGGGCGTGGACGGAGTTCGACGGCCAGCGCGTCAAGATCGAACGCGTGGTGCCGGCACCCCAGGTCACGGGGATCACCCCGGGTCACGTCGAGATCCGGGACCGGCAGGTCTTCGCCGGGACCGGGTCCTACGCGGTGGAACTGACCCGCGTGCAGCCCGCAGGCAAGAAGCCCATGGCGGCCCTGGACTGGGCCCGTGGCAAGCAGCACATGGAACAGGTGGCGTTCGTATGAGTCAGGACCGCAGCACCCACGGACAGGGTGGGCAGGAGGACGGCCGGGACCGTCCAGGACGGGCCGGTCGAGGTGGCTCCGGCGGCCGTGAGGACGGCCCCCGGGCGGCGCGGGACTCCTTCCGCTCCCGCGGCGGCACCGACCAGGGTCGGGCCGGGAACCCACGGCGCGGACCGGGGGACCGGCGTGGCGGAGCGACCGGCTCCGCGGTCCGCCCCGGCGACCGCCCGAACCGGGAGGGACAGGGCGGGTCGGGGCCGGGTAGCTCCCGCCGCAACGCCAAGGGCCACGAGCGCAACCGGCGTGCCCAGCACGAACGGTCCTACTCCGCGCAGGCCCCGGGCCAGCGGCGTCGCCACTCCGATCCGGCGCGGCTGGCGGCGTTCCGGGCGCTGCGCGCGGTGAACTCCGAGGACGCCTACGGCAACCTGGTGCTGCCCGGCCTGGTCCGGGAGCTGCGCCTCGACAAGCGGGACGCGGCGTTCGCCACGGAACTGGCCTACGGCACCATGCGCTGGAGCGGCACGTGGGACGCCGTCCTGGCCGGGTGCGTGGACCGCCCTCTGGACCAGCTGGATCCCGCGGTGCTGGACGCCCTGCGGCTGGGTGCCCACCAGCTGCTGGCCATGCGCGTGCCCGACCACGCGGCCCTGGACGCCACCGTGGGGCTCGTGCGCGGTGAGATCGGGCAGGGCCCGGCCGGGCTCGTCAACGCGGTGCTGCGCAAGGTGGCCCGGCGCACCCAGGAGCAGTGGCTCGAGGCACTCGAGAGCGAGCAGCCGGACGAGTGGCGGCGGATGAGCGTCCGCTACGCGCACCCCGTGTGGGAGATCCGTGCGCTGCGCCGCGCGCTGCGGGCCAACGGTCGGGACCCCGAGGAGATCACGGATCTGCTGGCCGCCGACAACGAGGCGCCGCGCGTGCACCTCGTGGCCCTGCCGGGCCTCGGCTCGCTCGACGCCGCACTGGAGGCCGGCGCGGACGCGGGGGACCTCGTACCCGGCAGCGCCGTCAGCGGCGGGGGAGACGTCCACCGCGTGCCCGGCGCCCGCGAGGGAGTGGTGCGCGTCCAGGACGCGGGCTCGCAGCTCGTGGCCCGTGTGCTGGCCCGTGCCGAGGTCGCGGAGGACTCCGGTCGCTGGGCCGACTTCTGCGCGGGTCCCGGCGGCAAGGCCGCGCTGCTCGCGTCGCTCGCGCACCAGCAGGGCGCTTCCCTGCTGGCCAACGAGGTCAGCGAGCACCGCGGCGACCTCGTGCGCCAGGCGCTGCAGCCTGTGCCGCGTGAGGCATGGGAGGTGCGCACCGGGGACGCGCGGCAGCTCCCGGAGGAGCACCAGGCCGCGTTCGACCGCGTGCTCGTGGACGTCCCGTGCACCGGTCTGGGTGCGCTGCGCCGACGCCCGGAGGCCCGCTGGCGGCGCACCCCGTCCGACGTGGCGAACCTCGCTGGGATCCAGCGCGAGCTGCTCGACGCCGCGGTGGCGGCCACCCGCCCCGGCGGCGTGGTGCTGTACGCCACGTGCTCACCGCACACCGCGGAGACCCACGACGTCCTCCAGGACCTGCTGGAGAAGCGCACTGACGTGCAGGTCCTGGACACCGCCGCGCTGGCCGTCGAGGCGGCCCTGCCGGGTGCCCTGGAGGACGCGCGCTCCGTGCGCCACGAACTTCCCGGGGGCGGCACGAGCGTCCAGCTGTGGCCGCACGTGCACGGCACGGACGCGATGTACATGGTCGCGCTGCGCCGCACGGCCTGACCCCGGACCGCTGCTGTCCACCGCCCTCGCCAGACCGCTTCCCCCAGGAGGAACCCATGACCCGCTGCGACATCCACCCGTCCATCCTCTCCGCGGACTTCTCCCGTCTGAGCGAGGAGCTGCAGCGCATCAGCACGGCGGATGCCGCGCACGTGGACGTGATGGACAACCACTTCGTCCCCAACCTCACCCTGGGGCTGCCCGTGGTCGAGCGGCTGCAGGCGGTCTCGCCGGTGCCGCTGGACCTGCACCTGATGATCGAGGACCCGGACCGCTGGGCTCCCGCCTACGCGGAGGCCGGGTGCGCGTCCGTGACGTTCCACGCGGAGGCCGCCACGGCCCCGGTGAAGCTGGCCCGGGAGCTGCGCTCCGCGGGCGCGAAGGCGGGTCTCGCGGTGCGTCCGGCCACCCCGATCGAGCCGTACCTCGACCTGCTCCCCGAGCTCGACATGCTGCTCGTGATGACCGTGGAGCCGGGCTTCGGCGGCCAGACGTTCCTAGAGGTGACCCTGCCCAAGATCCGCCGCGCGGCCGACGCGCTGCGCGCCCACGGGGGCACCGTGGCCCTGCAGGTGGACGGTGGGATCACCGAGGAGACGATCGTGCGCGCCGCCGAGGCGGGCGCCGACACCTTCGTCGCGGGATCCGCCGTGTACGGCAAGGAGGACCCCGCCGCGGCGATCGCCGCCCTCCGGGAGACCGCGCGTTCCCACATGGGCTGACGGGTGAGCCGAGCCCCACCTCCTGTGCCCGTGGCGTCGGAGGTGCGTGGCATACTGTGCCCAGCAACGTGTTCCGGGGTCGGTGCAATTCCGAACCGGCGGTGACAGTCCGCGAACCGTGAACACCGTGACCGTGGTGCCGGGCCCTTCAGCGGGCAGGCATCGCGGCCACGGAGTGAACGGCCGAACCGGTGGAATTCCGGTGCCGACAGTACAGTCTGGATGGTAGGCACACGTGGGCACCGCGGTCCTGCGGCGCACCCTGTCCTGGGTGGGCCGCCCTGGGCGTTGTCGTGGTGCCGTCCGCCACACGGTCTCGACCGTGGGCGTGCTCCTGCTCCCCGGAACCACCGATTCGTGGCGGGTGAGAGGAGACACCGTGGAGGTCCTGCGTTGGTTGTTCGACGCGCAGTTGCGCGTGGGGGACGGCTTCATCCTGTGGCGTGAAGTGATCGGCAACGTGTTCGGCCTGCTGTCCGCCGTGGGCGGGATGCGCCGCAAGGTGTGGGCCTGGCCCGTGGGGATCGTGGGCAACGCCATCCTTCTCACGGTGTTCCTGGGCGCGGTCTTCGAGACCCCCAATCCCGTGAACCTGCTGGGGCAGGCCGGACGCCAGGTCATGTTCATCGCGGTGTCCGTCTTCGGGTGGGTGCAGTGGCACCGCTCGCGGGGCGCCTCGCAGGAGGCCGTGACCCCGCAGTGGGCCGACACCCGCCAGCGCCTGCTCCTGGTCGCCGCCCTGCTGCTGGGCACTGCCGTGCTCACGCCCATCTTCCGCGCCCTGGGGTCGTACGAGCCCGTCTGGGCGGACGCCTGGATCTTCATGGGTTCCCTGCTCGCCACGTGGGGGATGGCCAAGGGCTGGGTCGAGTTCTGGCTCTTCTGGGTGGCGGTGGACATCGTGGGCGTGCCCCTGCTGTTCTCCGCGGGCTACTACGCCTCGGGGATCATGTACCTGGTCTACGGCGGCTTCACCCTGGCGGGCTTCTTCGTGTGGTGGCGCGTCAACACGCGCCAGCGCAAGGCGGCCACCATCGGCACCGGGTTCCCGGACCTGCACCTCTCGGTCGGGGACGACCGGTCGTGACGGGCGTCCCAGACCTCCCGGCGGCGGGACCCGATGCGTACGACGACGCCGGACTCCCGGCTCGCGCACACACGTCACCGCGCGCGACAGGCGCCCCTGCGGCGTCGGACCCCGCGGCCGGCCGATGCCCGGAACGGGGATTCACCGCCGCGGAGACGGCCGCGATGCACGCGGCACTGACTGCTGCGGCGCGCGGGGTGCGGGGCGCCAACCCGGTGGTGGGCGCCGCGCTGCTGTCCGCCGAGGGCGAGGTCCTGCACGTGGGGTACCACCGGGGCGCCGGAACGGCACACGCCGAGGTCGTCGTCCTAGACGCCGCACGGGAGGCGGGGACCCCGCTGCGGGACACCACCCTGCTCGTGACGCTCGAACCGTGCCACCACACGGGCCGCACGGGACCGTGCACGGAGGCCATCCTGCGTGCCGGAGTCGGCCGGGTGGTGCACGCCGTGGCCGACACCACGGACGCGGCGCGCGGCGGTGCCGCGTGGTTGCGGGAGCACGGCGTCGAGGTCCGGGCCGGGCTGCTCGCCGCCGAGGCACTGGACCTGAACGATCGCTGGCTGCGCGCCCAGCAGCAGCGCCGCCCCTTCGTGAGTCTCAAGATCGCTCAGAGCATCGACGGCCGCGTGGCCGCTGTGGACGGCACGAGCCAGTGGATCACGGGCGCGCCGGCCCGCGCGGAGGGCCACCAGCTGCGCACCCGCGTGGACGCGGTCCTCGTGGGAGGGGGGACGCTGCGCAGCGACGACCCCTCGCTCACGGCGCGCACCCCCGAAGGAGAGCTCTGCGCCAGGCAGCCCCTGCGCGCGGTGATGTCCACCCGACCGGTGCCGGAGGCGGCCCGGATCCGTGGGGCCGACGGCCGCTTCGTCCAACTGGACACCCACGACCCCCGCGAGGCGCTCACCCGCCTGCGGGACCGGGGAGCGGCCCACGTCCTGGTGGAGGGCGGCCCCACCGTGGCGGCGGCCTTCCTAGCGGCGGATCTCGTGGACGAGCTGCGGCTGTACCAGGCACCCCTGCTGCTGGGCGCGGGCGCGTCCTCGGTGGCCGGGCTGGGCATCGGGACGCTCGCGGCGGCGTCGTCGTGGCGCGGTGATCACGTGGGGGTGCCGGACGGTGCAGTGGGGGCCGTGGGGGAGGACCTGCGGTGGCACCTGCGCCCGGCACCGTCATGAGGGCCCCGCGCTGACGGCCTCGCGCTGAGGGTCCCCCCGCTCAACGTCCCACGCCGCAGGTCCCACGGCGGATGCCCGCACGGCCAGCCCGGGCGGACGACGCACGGAACCAGCGGTGCGCCCCGAGCCTCTGCGCCACGCGGACCCCACCGCGCTCTCGGGCTGCGGCGCCACGGCGTCAGCGCCCCGACCAAGACATCGTGACCGACCGCGCACCGCTGCGCGGTCCACCACCCCCACAGGAGAGTTCTCGTGTTCACAGGAATCGTCGAAACCCAGGCCATCGTCCAGCGAGTGGAGCGCACGGCGCAGGACGCCGCCCGGCTCCACCTCACGGCGGGCACGCTCGTGGCGGACCTGCAGCGCGGCGGGTCACTGGCCGTGAACGGTGTGTGTCTCACCGCCGTGCCCGCTGACGGGTCCGAAGGCACGGACTTCACCGCAGATGTGATGGGGGAGACCCTGCGCCTGACCACCCTCGGCGAGCTGCGGCACGGCGACACCGTGAACGTGGAACGCTGCACGGCGGCCGGCCAGCGCCTGGACGGGCACGTGGTCCAGGGCCACGTGGACGGCGTGGGCCGGATCGTGTCCCGCACCCCGCACAGCGGGTGGGACACCGTGCGCGTGGCCGTGCCGGGGGAGCTCGCGCGGTACATCGCCGTGAAGGGCTCGATCGCGGTGGACGGGGTCTCCCTCACCGTCACCGCCGTGAACCGCCCCGGGGAGGACGAGGCGTGGTTCGAGGTGGGTGTGATCCCCGAGACGCTGCGGGTGACCACCCTGGGCACGCGTGCGCCGGGGGACCGGGTCAACCTGGAGGTGGACGTGCTCGCCAAGTACGCCGAGCGGCTGGCCGCGTGCGCCGCCGCGCCCGCGGGGGACGAGGTGCGCCTCGACTCCGTGCCGGACGCGGTCGCCGCGATCGCCTCGGGCGCGGCCGTGGTGGTCGTGGACGACGAGGACCGGGAGAACGAGGGCGACCTCGTCTTCGCCGCGCAGCACGCCACCCAACCGCTCATGGGCTTCACCGTGCGCCACAGCTCGGGCGTGGTGTGCGTGCCCATGCCGGGGGAGCGGGCCGACGCCCTGGGGCTGCCACCCATGACGGCGCACAACGAGGACGCCAAGGGCACCGCCTACACCGTCACGTGCGACGCCCGCGTGGGCATCACCACCGGCATCAGCGCCCGGGACCGGGCCCTGACCACCCGCCTGCTCGCCCTGCCCGGCACCACCGCGTCCGATCTCACCCGGCCCGGGCACATCCTCCCGCTGCGGGCCGTCCCCGGCGGCGTGCGGGAGCGCCCGGGGCACACGGAGGCCGCCGTCGAGCTCACCCGCTTGGCCGGGTGCGAGCCCGTGGGTGCCATCGCGGAGATCGTCGACGACGCCGGCCAGCCCCGCCGCGCGCCCGCCCTGCGCCGCTTCGCGGACGAGCACGGCCTCGTGATGATCAGCATCGCGGACCTCGTGCGCCACCTGGACGAGGTCGAGGCGCTCGCCGCGCGCGAGGACGGAGCGGCACGGGGACTCACCGCGTGAGCGCCGCAGAGCACCGCACGGCACAAGAGCACTGCCACGCGGAAGTGCACGGCCTCTCGGAAGAGCGCGGCCCCGCGGAAGGGCACCGCCCCGCCACGGCTCCGGCGCCCGGCCCCGTGCTGGAGCACTCCGAACCGGTCACGATCCCCACGGACCACGGGTCCTTCTCGGTGATCGGGTGGCGAGTGCCCGAGGGCCACGGCGCCCCCGCCACGGAGCACGTGTCGCTGACGGCACCCCCGCCGCCGGGCGAGGAGACGCTGCCCCCGCTCGTGCGGCTGCACTCGGAGTGCCTCACCGGGGACGTCCTCGGGTCCTGGCGTTGCGACTGCGGACCCCAGCTGCAGCTTGCGCTCGAGCGGATTCACAGGCACGGCGGCACCGTGCTGTACCTGCGCAACCACGAGGGCCGCGGCATCGGCCTGGTCAACAAGCTGCGGGCGTACAAGCTCCAGGACGCCGGGGCGGACACCGTGGACGCCAACACCATGCTCGGGCTGCCCGCCGAGGCTCGTGACTACACGGCGGCGGCGCGGATCCTCACCGCCATGAACCTCACCTCGATCCGCCTGCTCACCAACAACCCGGACAAGATCAGCAAGCTCGAGGCCCTCGGGATCACCGTGGTGGAAGCGGTGACCCACCAGGTGCCCGCCCGGACCGAGAACGTCGACTACCTGCGCGTCAAGCGCGACCGCATGCACCACCACCTCACCCACCTCACACCAGGAGAGAACTCATGAGCGGACACGGAGCCCCCACCACCGATGCCACGACCCTCGACGCCACCGGCCTGCGCGTGGCCGTGGTGGCCGCGAGCTGGCACACCACCATCATGGACGGGCTGCTCCGCGGCGCCCGGCGCGCGCTCGCGGACGCCCGCACCGGGCAGCTGCTGGAGGTCCGCGTCCCCGGCAGCTTCGAGCTGCCCGTCGCGGCGAGCCGCCTGGCCGGTGACGTGGACGCGGTGGTCGCGCTCGGCGTCGTGATCCGCGGCGGGACCCCGCACTTCGACTACGTGTGCCACGCGGCCACCACCGGTCTCACCGAGGTCTCCGTGCGCACCGGGACCCCCGTGGGGTTCGGGCTGCTCACGTGCGACACCGAGCAGCAGGGGCTGGACCGCGCCGGGCTCGAGGGCTCCCAGGAGGACAAGGGTTACGAAGCCGCCCACGCGGCCCTGAGCACGGCACTCACCCTGGCCGCGCACGGGAGCTGACCCCGCCGAGGACCGCGACCCCGGCCCCGTGCGGTGAGCCACACCGCGGGACCGGGGCCCGCGTTCGGGGGAGCTGCACGCACGCATTACCCTGGAACGGTGAAAACCTTCGACGACCTCTTCACCGAACTCAGCGCCAAGGCGGCCCAGCGCCCCGAGGGCTCCAAGACCGTGGCGGAACTGGACTCCGGCGTGCACGGCATCGGCAAGAAGGTCGTGGAGGAGGCCGCCGAGGTCTGGATGGCGTGCGAGCACGAGACCCACGAGGAGGCCGCCGAGGAGATCTCGCAGCTGCTCTACCACCTCCAGGTCATGATGATCGCCAAGGGCATGACCCTCGAGGACGTCTACAAGCACCTCTGAGCCCGCACCGCGCGACGTGAGCACACCGCCGCGCTCGCCGGTCCCCACCGTCCCAGTCCGCTTTCGCGGGAAGGAATCCCATGCTGAGAGTCGCCGTGCCCAACAAGGGCGCGCTGTCCGAGTCCGCCACCACCATGCTCACGGAGGCCGGCTACCGGCAGCGGCGCAGCAGCCGCGAGCTCGTGCTCGTGGACAACGACAACGGGGTGGAGTTCTTCTACCTGCGCCCGCGTGACATCGCCATCTACGTGGGCGGGGGCACCCTGGACCTCGGCATCACGGGCCGTGACCTGCTCCTGGACTCCGGGGCCGACGCCGCCGAGGAGCTGTGCCTGGACTTCGCCCGCTCCACCTTCCGCCTGGCCGGTCCGCTCGGACAGTTCTCCTCGGTGCAGGACCTGCAGGGCAAGCGGATCGCCACGAGCTACCAGCTGCTGCTGGAGCAGCACCTCGCCGAGCAGGGCGTCGATGCCGAGGTGGTGCGCCTGGACGGCGCCGTGGAGTCCGCCATCCGGCTGGGCGTCGCGGACGCGATCGCGGACGTGGTGGAGACCGGCAACACCCTGCGGGCCGCGGGACTCGAGATCTTCGACGAGCCGATCATGAGGTCCGAGGCGCTGCTCATCCGGCGCGGGGACGAACCGGAGCCCGAGGGGCTGAGCGTGCTGCGGCGTCGTCTGCAGGGCGTGCTCGTGGCCCGGCAGTACGTGATGATGGACTACGACATCCGCGAGGAGCTGCTGCCGGCGGCCGTGGAGATCACCCCCGGCATGGAGGGCCCCACCATCTCCCCGCTGGGCCGGGACGGGGCGGTGGCGGTCCGCTCGATGGTCCGCAAGGCGGACACGAACAAGGTCATGGACGCGCTCTACGAGGTGGGGGCCCGGGCCATCCTGGTGTCCCCGATCCAGGCGGCGCGGATCTGACGAGCGCCCCGCCGCGATCTGTGCGGCGGGGGCGGGCACGGCGCAGCAGCACGAGCGAACGAGGAAGGGCGGCACAGATGGGTGTGGCGGTGCGGGTGATCCCGTGCCTGGACGTGGATGCCGGGCGCGTGGTCAAGGGTGTGAACTTCGAGAACCTGCGGGACGCGGGCGATCCCGTGGAGCTGGCGGCCCGCTACGACCTCGCGGGTGCGGACGAGCTCACGTTCCTGGACGTCACGGCGTCCTCGAGCGAGCGGGACACCATGTACGACGTGGTGGCGCGCACCGCGGAGAAGATGTTCATCCCCCTGACGGTGGGCGGCGGCGTGCGGACCCCGGAGGACGTGGACCGGCTGCTGCGGTGCGGCGCGGACAAGGTGTCGGTCAACACGGCGGCGGTGACGCGACCGGAGGTGATCGACGAGATCACCCGGCGCTTCGGCAACCAGGTGCTCGTGCTCTCGCTGGACGCCCGCCGCACCGGCAACACAGCCTCCGGCTTCGAGGTCACCACGCGCGGTGGCCGCACCCTCACCGGGATCGACGCGCTGGACTGGGCGCGGGAGGCCGAACGGCGCGGCGTGGGGGAGATCCTGCTCAACTCGATGGACGCGGACGGCACGCGGGAGGGCTTCGACCTGGAAATGATCGCCGCCGTGCGCGCCGTGGTGGGCGTGCCGCTGATCGCCTCGGGCGGCGCGGGTGCCCCCGAGCACTTCCCCCCGGCCGTCGCGGCCGGCGCGGACGCGGTGCTCGCCGCCTCGGTGTTCCACTTCGGACCGGACCACGCGATCGAGGACGTCAAGAACGCCCTGCGCGCCGCGGGCCACGAGGTGCGCTGATGACCGGCACGGACACTCCCCGCGAGGCGCACGGCCACCCCGCCCTGGACCAGGAGATAGCGGCCCGTCTGAAACGGGACCCCGCGGGTCTCGTGGCCGCCGTGGTGCAGCAGCACGACACCGGCGAGGTGCTCATGCTCGGCTGGATGGACGACGAGGCCCTGCGCCGGACCCTGACCGAGGGCCGGGTGACGTTCTGGTCCCGTTCGCGCCAGGAGTACTGGCGCAAGGGGGACACCTCCGGCCACGTCCAGCGGGTGCACTCGGTGCACCTGGACTGCGACGGCGACGCCCTGCTCGTGAAGGTCGACCAGACCGGCGCGGCATGTCACACCGGTACCCGCACGTGCTTCGACGGGCGGAACCTGAACGCGGAACAGGCGGTCCAGTAGTGCAGGAGCTCGGCACCATCACCCCCACCCTCGAGGAGTTCCGCGAGTACGCGGCCACGCGCCGCGTGGTTCCTGTGCGGATGTCCGTGCTCGCGGACGCCCTGACCCCCGTGGGCCTCTACCGGGCGCTCGTCACGCGCGACGGTGCCGCCCGCCCGGGCACGTTCCTGCTCGAGTCCGCGGCCGAGGGTGGCGTGTGGTCGCGCTACTCGTTCGTGGGCGCGGGGTCCGTGGCCACGCTCACCGCTCGGGACGGGCAGGCGCACTGGCTCGGGGACGCGCCCTCCGGTGCACCCACGGACGGTGACCCGCTCGAGGCCCTGCGAGCGACCATGGAGCTGCTGCACACCGAGCCGTTCGAGGGCGTTCCCCCGCTCACCAGCGGCATGGTCGGGTTCGTGGGCTGGGAGGCGGTGCGTCGCTGGGAGAAGCTGCCGCACCCGCCCGAGGACGACCTGCACGTCCCCGAGCTCGCCATGAACCTGGTCTCCGACATGGCCGTGCACGACAGCAAGGACGGCACGGTCCTGCTGGTGGCCAACGCCGTGAACGTCAACGGCACGGACGAGAACGTTGACGCGGCCTACCACGACGCCGTGGCGCGCCTGGAGTCGATGCTGAGCCGGCTCGCCACTCTCCTGGAGCGCACCACGGTGTCCGTGGCGCCGCCCGGCCCGGTGGACCTGGAGGCCGCCGTGGAGCAGTCCTGGGACCGGGAGCTGTTCATGTCCGCGATCGACCGCGGCAAGCAGGCCATCGTGGACGGCGAGATCTTCCAGGTGGTGGTCTCGCGCCGCTTCGAGACGGCGTGCGGCGCGGACTCCCTGGACGTGTACCGCACCCTGCGCCGGATCAACCCGAGCCCGTACATGTACCTCTACTCGTTCGAGGACGCCCACGGCAGGCCCTACTCGATCGTGGGCTCCTCGCCGGAGGCCCTCGTCACGGTCACGGGGCGCCAGGCCGTGACCCACCCGATCGCGGGATCGCGCCCACGGGGGGCCACCGTGGACGAGGATCTCGCGCTCGGGGAGGACCTGCTCGCGGACGAGAAGGAGCGCGCGGAGCACCTCATGCTCGTGGACCTCGCGCGCAACGACCTCTCCAGGGTGGCCGAGCCCGGCAGCGTGGACGTCAGCGAGTTCATGGAGATCGAGCGCTTCAGCCACGTCATGCACCTGTGCTCCACCGTGGTCGCGCGGATGCGCGAGGACGTGACGGCCTACGACGTGCTGGCCGCCACCTTCCCGGCGGGAACCCTCTCCGGAGCCCCCAAGCCCCGGGCGCTGCAGCTGCTGGACGAGTACGAGCCCCTGCGCCGCGCGGTCTACGGCGGCGTGGTGGGCTACATGGACTTCGCCGGGAACATGGACATGGCCATCGCCATCCGCACCGCGCTGCTCCTCGAGGGCCGGGCCTACGTGCAGGCCGGCGGGGGTATCGTGGCGGACTCCGACCCCGAGTCCGAGGCCCAGGAGTCGCTCAACAAGGCCACCGCCCCGCTGCGCGCCGCCCTGATCGCCCAGTCCCTGCGACCGCTCGCACCCTGAGCGCACCCGCACCGCACCCCCAGAGGAGCCGACCTTGCCGCGTCGCACCGCCCCCGCCGTCCTGAGCACGCTGCTGTGCGCGCTCGCGCTGTTCGGCACCACCACCCAGGCCTGGATCCACGCCGCCGTCACCACGTCCCTCCAGCCGGTCACGGTGGACGTCACGGGTGCCGACGCCGCGCCGGCCGTCACGGCCCTGGGTCTCGTGGCCGCCGTGGCCGCGGTGGCCTCCGCCCTGGGGGGGCGGATCCTGCGGACGGTCGTGGGCGTCGTCGTGGTCCTCGCCGGTGCGGGCGCGGTGGCCGCGGTGCTCGCCGTCACGGCGGACCCGCGGGCGGCGGCCCAGCCCGCCGTGGGCGCCCAGACCGGCGTGATCAGCGGCGGCGGCGAGTACGCCATGACCGCGTGGCCTTGGGCCGCCGTGGCGGCGGCGGTCCTGCTGGGCCTGTGCGGGATCTGGCTCGTGCTCGTGGCCCAGCGGGTGCGGGCTCGTGCGACCCAGCGCTACGACCGCGCGCCGCTCACGGGTGCCGCGGGTCCGCAGGACACCGCGGCGACCGGGCAGGACGTGACGGACGAGGGGTCGACGAGCGCGGCGGGCGCGTCGAGCACCCCGCCCGGTGAGACCCAGGCGGCCGACCACGCGGACGACATCGACACGTGGGACGCCCTGACCCGCGGCGAGGATCCCACGCGGAACACGTGAGACGCTGCCGCTGAGCGAGCCCGGGTAGTGGCACAATGGGCACGGAGAAGACTCGGCCTCGCACCGCACGCGAGTACGTCACAACGAGAGCCTTGGGCTCAACCTGCACGGGAGAGTGGACACGCATGTCGAACACCGATCAGATCATCCTGGACCACACCGCCGCGGTGGGGCACGGCAACACCGTGGCCGCGTGGGCCTGCGTGGCCGTGATGACCGTGGGCGTCATCGTCGGCTGCGTCGGGTTCATCAACGCCTCCGTGCCCGTGACCGTGGTGGGCATCGGGTTCATCGTCGTGGGCCTCGTCGTGGGCGGCGTGCTCAAGGCCATGGGCTACGGCAAGGGCGGGGCGAAGACCACCGCGCACTGACCCCCGCGCCCGCTCGCGGGCGCGGTCAGGTTGAACGTCACCGGATGATGGCCGGCTCCTGGACACGGGGAGCTGGCCATCGTCATCAGCGTGGCGGGTGGGCGGCGCCGCCCCCATCCGTCGACAGGCAAGGGAGTCTCATGACGCAGCAGGATACCGGCACGGTGCTGGACCAGATCATCGAGGGGGTGCGGGAGGACCTCGAGACGCGCAGGTCCGCGGTGAGCCTGCAGGAGGTGCAGCGCGCGGCGGCAGAGCAGACGCCGGCGCTGGACGCCGAGGCGGCGCTGCGGGGCTCGGACCCCGCCGCCGTGCAGGTCATCGCCGAGGTCAAGCGCTCCAGCCCCTCCAAGGGGGCCCTGGCCGAGATCACGGACCCCGCCGCCCTCGCGGCCGCCTACGAGCGGGGTGGCGCCTCCGCCATCTCCGTGCTGACCGAGCAGCGCCGCTTCGGCGGCTCCCTCGAGGACCTCGACGCCGTGCGCCGCGCGGTGGGGATCCCGGTGCTGCGCAAGGACTTCGTGGTGGAGGACTACCAGGTGTGGGAGGCCCGGGCCCACGGGGCGGACATCGTGCTGCTCATCGTGGCCGCGCTGGACGACCACACCCTGACCAGGCTGCTCGAGCTCACCCACCACCTGGGGATGCACGCCCTCGTGGAGACGCACACGGAGGCGGAGATCGACCGCGCGGTCGCGGCCGGCGCCCGCATCATCGGTGTCAACACCCGCAACCTCAAGACCCTCGAGGTGGACGTGGACACGTTCGGCCGCCTGGCCCGCCGGCTGCCCCAGGACGCGGTGCTCGTGGCGGAGTCGGGAATCGTGGGCGAGGACCAGGTGCGGCTGTACGCCGGGCACGGGGCCAACGCCGTGCTCACGGGGGAGGCGCTCGTGACCGCCGAGGACCCGTCCCAGCGGATCTCGCGGTTCCGCGAGGTGGGCGCCCTGGCACGGGGCGAGTTCCTGGAGGGGGCCACCCCTCCCGCGGCCCAGGCGGAGCACGCCGCCTCGCAGGCCGCCGGCGCCGACTCCGCCGAGAACACCGGTTCGCTGCGCAACGCGCCGGGTCCCTACTTCGGGGACTTCGGCGGGCGCTGGATGCCCGAGTCCCTCGTGGCGGCCCTCGACGAGCTCACGGAGACGTTCGAGAAGGCCCGCACGGACGACGAGTTCCAGGCGGAGTTCCAGCGGCTCTGCCGGGACTACGCGGGCCGCCCCTCCCTGCTCACCGAGGCCGAGCGCTTCGGCGCCGAGCTGGGCGTGCGGGTGTTCCTCAAGCGCGAGGACCTCAACCACACCGGCTCCCACAAGATCAACAACGTGCTCGGGCAGGCGCTGCTGGCCCGCCGCATGGGCAAGACCCGCCTGATCGCGGAGACCGGCGCGGGCCAGCACGGCGTGGCCACCGCGACCGCCGCCGCGCTGTTCGGCATGGAGTGCACGGTGTACATGGGGGAGGAGGACACCCGGCGCCAGGCGCTGAACGTCGCGCGCATGCGCCTGCTGGGCGCCGAGGTGGTGGCCGTGACCAACGGCTCGCGCACCCTCAAGGACGCCATCAACGAGGCCCTGCGGGACTGGGTGGCTTCCGTGGACACCACCCACTACCTGCTGGGAACCGCCGCCGGCCCGCACCCGTTCCCGGCCATGGTGCGCTACTTCCACGAGCAGATCGGTGAGGAGGCCCGGGCGCAGATCCTCGAGCAGGCCGGGCGCCTTCCGGACGCCGTGACCGCGTGCGTGGGCGGCGGCTCCAACGCGATCGGCATCTTCCACGGTTTCCTGGACGACGCCTCGGTGCAGCTCTACGGCAACGAGGCCGGGGGCGACGGCGTGTCCACCGGCCGCCACGCCGCGACCATCTCCCTGGGCCGCCCGGGTGTGCTGCACGGGGCGAAGACGTTCCTGATGCAGGACACGGACGGCCAGACCGTGGAGTCCCACTCCATCTCCGCGGGCCTGGACTACCCGGCCGTGGGCCCGGAGCACTCCTACCTGCACTCGATCGGCCGGGTGGCGTACGAGGCCGTCACGGACCAGCAGGCCATGGACGCGTTCCGGCTGCTGTGCCGCACCGAGGGGATCATCCCCGCGATCGAGTCCTGCCACGCGCTGGCGGGCGCCCGTGAGGTTGCCTCCCGGTGGGTCGGTGAGCTCGGGCCCGAGGCCGCCGCCCAGAAGATCATCGTGGTGTCCCTCTCCGGGCGCGGCGACAAGGACGTGGCCACGGCCGCGGAGTGGTTCGACATGCTCCCGGACGACAGCCACGAGGAACGCGTCGCGCAGAAAGGCGAGCAGCTGTGAGCACCACCGCACACCCCTTGAACTCCGAGAGGTCTGAGAGCACCGCCGGGAGCCTGACCGGGCGGATCGTGCCGCAGAACCTGTCCCGGGCGGGCGACTCCGCCCTGTCCCGCAGGATCGAGCAGTGCCGGGAGCAGGGCCGACCCGCACTCGTGGGCTACCTCCCCGCGGGGTACCCCACGGTGGCGGAGTCTGTCGAGGCAGCCGTGGCCCTCGGGCGCAACGGCGCGGACGTCATCGAGATCGGGATCCCCTACTCTGACCCCGTCATGGACGGGCCCGTGATCCAGGCCGCCACCACCGAGTCCCTGGCCAACGGCTTCCGCGTCTCGGACGTGTTCACCGTGGTGCGCGCCGTGGCCGAGCAGACGGATGCCGTTCCCGTGGTCATGACCTACTGGAACCCCGTGCTGCAGACCGGTGTGGACGAGTTCGCCCGCCGGCTGAGCGAGGCCGGGGGAGCGGGGATCATCACCCCGGACCTGATCCCGGACGAGGCCGGTGAGTGGTTCGCGGCCTCCGAGGAGCACGGGCTGGACCGGATCTTCCTGGTGGCCCCGTCCACCACGCGCGAGCGCATGGACATGACCGTGCACGCGTCGTCGGGCTTCGTGTACGCGGTGTCCGTGATGGGCGTGACGGGTGCGCGGGACAGCGTGTCCTCCGCCGCGGAGGACGTGGTGGCGCGTGCCCGTGCGGCCGGTGCGGAGCGGGTGTGCGTGGGCCTGGGGGTCTCCACGCGCGAGCACGTGCTGGAGATCGGAGAGTACGCGGACGGTGTCATCGTGGGCACGGCGCTCGTGCGCGCACTGCGGGGCGGCGGTCCCGAGGCCGTGGGACGCCTGGCCGCCGAGCTCGCGGGACGAGCGTGAGGGGCCTCGTGGTGCCGGCGTCCATCCCCTCGCCGGCGATCAGCAGCATCCACATCGGGTTCCTCACCATCCACTTCTACGCGCTGTGCATCCTGCTGGGCATGGCGCTGGCCGTGTGGCTGACCATGCGGCGCTGGACCCGGCGCGGGCAGGACCCGGACGTGCTGTGGGACATCGTCTTCTGGGCGGTGCTCGCCGGGATCGTGGGCGCCCGTGCTTACCACGTGCTCATCACCGACCCCATGGGCTACTTCGGCCCGGGTGCCGATCCGTGGGACGTCTTGCGGATCTGGGAGGGCGGGATCGGCATCATGGGCGCGGTCACCGCCGGTGCCGGCGCCGCGTGGCTGGTGTGCCGCCGCTACGGTCTGCCGCTGCACGTCTTCGCGGACTGCGTGGCCCCGGGGCTGCTGCTCGCCCAGGCCATCGGCCGCTGGGGCAACTGGTTCAACCAGGAGCTCTTCGGCAAACCCACCACGCTGCCCTGGGGCCTGGAGATCTCCCCGAGCTCTGCCAACTTCCCGCCGGGGCTGCCCCCGGACACCCTGTTCCACCCCACGTTCCTCTACGAGAGCCTGTGGGACCTGCTGGGTGTGGTGCTCCTGCTCCTCGCCGAGCGCCGGATGCGCGTGACCCACGGCCGGGTCTTCGCGCTCTACATGGTGTACTACGGCGTCGGGCGGCTGTTCATCGAGATGTTCCTGCGCGTGGACCCCGCCCTCATGGTGCTCGGGGTGCGTGTGCACGTGTGGACGTCCCTGCTGATCGTGCTCGGGGGTCTGGTGCTGTTCCTCGTCCTGGGGCGCCGGGCCCGGCGGACGGGGCCCACCACGCCGGCCGCCACGGTGGCGGGAGCCGCGCCGAGCGCGGACTGAGCGCACCGCCCACCCGCGCGGCCACCGCCCCGGGCACCGGATCCGTCGACCTGTGACCCGGGGCGTTGCCGTGTCCAGCATGTGGACCGTGTCCACATGCTGGGATAACCCGGTGGGGCCGGGTTGTGATCTGAGCAACGTGCTACGTTACCGGAGCACCGCGTGGGAACCGCCACCCCGGGCTCCCACCGGTGCCGATCCACGGCTTCCCACGAAGCCGCATCCTTTCCGCAACGGGGCGGACACAGGCGTCACCTGGATCCCACGACGTCCGCCGCGCACCCACCGAGTGTTCCCGGGCATCGTCGACGCACCAGACCAGCCCACCCCTTGGTGAGGAGCTCCGTCATGAGTCAGCAGCACGCGCCCCACTCGGCGCCCCGCGAGCACGAGCCCGCAGCCCACGCGCCCACCGGGCCCGGCCCGGAGGTCGTCTCTCCCTTCGAGCAGTTCTCCGCCGTGCCCCAGGACCAGGGGCTGTACCGCGCGGAGGACGAGAAGGACGCGTGCGGCCTCGCGGTGGTCGCCACCCTGAACGGCACGGCGTCCCACGACATCGTGGACGCCGCCCTGACCGCGCTGCGCAACCTCGAGCACCGCGGCGCGGTGGGCGGGGACGAGGGCACGGGCGACGGCGCCGGCATCCTCACCCAAATCCCGCACGACTTCCTGCGGCAGAGCGTGGACTTCCGACTGCCGCCGCGCGGTTCCTACGCCGTGGGCACGGCGTTCATGCCCACCGGCGGAGCCCACCTGTCCGAGCTCAAGGCAGCTCTCGAGGACCTCGCGCGCGCCGAGCAGCTCACGGTGCTGGGCTGGCGGGACGTCCCGGTGGTCGAGGATGCCGTGGGGGCCTCCGCCCGCGCGGTGATGCCCACGTTCGTGCAGGTCTTCGTCGCGGCCGCGGGCGCGGCGGACGCTGCCGCGTCCCCGTCCGCCGACGGTGCGGCGTCGTCGGAGCGGGACGCCGCGCAGCTGGAGCTGGACCAGCGGGTCTTCCGCGTGCGCAAGCGGGCCCAGAACAAATTCGGGATCTACTTCCCGTCCTTCTCCTCCCACACGCTCGTGTACAAGGGCATGCTGAGCACGGCGCAGCTGGAGCCGTTCTACCCGGACCTCTCCGACCCCCGCTTCACCACCGAGCTGGCCGTGGTGCACTCCCGGTTCTCCACCAACACCTTCCCGTCCTGGCCCCTGGCCCAGCCCATGCGCACCCTGGCGCACAACGGGGAGATCAACACCGTGGTGGGCAACCGCAACTGGATGCGCGCCCGGCAGTCCTCGATGTCCGGCGCCGTGCTGGGCCGCCAGCCCGAGGACCTCTACCCGATCTGCTCCGAGGGCGCCTCCGACTCCCAGTCCCTCGACGAGGTCGCGGAGCTGCTGCAGCTCGCGGGACGCCCGATCACCGAGACCATGCTGATGCTGATCCCGGAGGCCTGGCAGAACCACGAGAGCATGGACCCCCGGCTCAAGGCGTTCTACGAGTACCACTCAACCCTCATGGAGCCGTGGGACGGGCCGGCGTGCGTGTCGTTCACGGACGGCGTGCGCGTGGGGTCCGTGCTGGACCGCAACGGGCTGCGCCCGGGGCGCTTCTGGCAGACC
Organism: Kocuria sp. HMSC066H03; assembly: GCF_001812045.1. NCBI lineage: Bacteria > Bacillati > Actinomycetota > Actinomycetes > Micrococcales > Micrococcaceae > Kocuria > Kocuria sp. HMSC066H03. The sequence continues at coordinate 304,218 of NZ_KV807509.1, read as the reverse complement.
GAGGACGGCCTCGTGGTCTTCGCGTCCGAGGTGGGCGTGGTGGACGTGGGGGACCGCCGTGTGGTCCGCAAGGGCCGGGTGGCACCCGGCACCATGTTCCTCGTGGACACCCGGGCCGGGCGGATCGTGGAGGACGCCGAGATCAAGGAGGAGCTCGCCGCCGCGAAACCCTGGGAGGACTGGGTGCGGGAGTCGGTCCGGCCGGTCTCCGAGCTCCCCGAGCGTGAGCACATGAGCCACCCGGCCCACTCCGTGCGGCTGCGGCAGAAGACCTTCGGCTACACCGAGGAAGAGCTCAAGATGATCGTGGGCCCCATGGCCGCGGCGGGCGCCGAGCCCATCTACGCGATGGGCACCGACACCCCCGTGGCCGTGCTCTCCAACCGGTCGCGGCTGCTCTACGACTACTTCGTGCAGTCCTTCGCACAGGTCACCAACCCCCCGCTGGACGCCATCCGCGAAGAGCTCGTGACCTCCATGGCGTGCGCCGTGGGGCCCATGGCCAACATGCTCTCCACCGCTCAGACCCGCACGCGGCAGATCCGCCTGGACTTCCCGGTCATCGACAACGACCAGCTGGACCAGTTCGCCCACCTGGAGGACGACGACGGCGCGTCGCTGAGTCTGCGCGTGCGCGGGCTCTACCGGCCCGTGGACGGCGCGCGCTCGCTGCGCGACCGGATCGCGGAGATCTGTGAGAAGGTCTCCGCCGCGGTCAACCGCGGTGTGCAGTTCGTGATCATCTCGGACCGGGACTCCAACGGGGCGTGGGCTCCGATCCCGTCCCTGCTGCTGACCTCCGCGGTGCACCACCACCTGCTGCGCTCGGCCACCCGCACCAGGGTGGCGCTGATCGTGGAGTCCGGGGACGTGCGGGAGGTCCACCACGTGGCGCTGCTGCTGGGCTACGGAGCCTCCGCCGTGAACCCGTACCTGGCCATGGAGTCCGCCGAGGAGCTCGTGCGCCGCGGTGAGGTCACCGGCGTCACCGAGGAGCAGGCCGTGGCGAACCTCATCACGGCGCTCGGCAAGGGCGTGCAGAAGATCATGTCCAAGATGGGCATCTCCACCGTGCAGTCCTACTGCGGTGCCCAGACCTTCGAGGCGCTCGGGCTGTCCAGCGAGCTCGTGGCGGACTACTTCTCCGGAACCCGCACGCAGATCGAGGGCGTGGGCCTGGACGTCATTGCCGCGGAGACCGAGGCGCGGCACCGGCTCGCGTACCCGGAGGACGGCGTCACCGAGCCCCACCGGGACCTCGCGACCGGCGGAGAGTACGACTGGCGCCGCGAGGGGCCCCGCCACCTCTTCGACCCCCACACGGTGTTCCGGCTGCAGCACGCCACGCGCACGGGGCGCTACGACATCTTCAAGTCCTACACGCAGCGGGTGGACAGCCAGGCCCGGGAGATCGCGTCCCTGCGCGGGCTGATGAGCTTCGCCTCCACCCGGGAGCCGGTGGATATCGACGAGGTCGAGCCCGTCAGCGAGATCGTCAAGCGCTTCTCCACCGGTGCCATGAGCTACGGCTCCATCTCCATGGAGGCGCACGAGACCCTCGCGATCGCCATGAACCGGCTGGGCGGGAAGTCCAACACGGGCGAGGGCGGCGAGGACGTGGAGCGGCTCGTGGACCCCGAGCGCCGCTCCGCCATCAAGCAGGTGGCCTCGGGACGCTTCGGCGTCACGAGCCTCTACCTGGCCTCCGCCGACGACCTGCAGATCAAGATGGCCCAGGGCGCCAAGCCCGGTGAGGGCGGCCAGCTCATGGCCCAGAAGGTCTACCCGTGGATCGCCCGCACCCGGCACTCCACCCCCGGGGTGTCCCTGATCTCTCCGCCGCCGCACCACGACATCTACTCGATCGAGGACCTGGCGCAGCTCGTCTACGACCTCAAGCGCGCCAACCCCAGGGCGCGCGTGCACGTCAAGCTCGTCTCGGAACGGGGCATCGGCACCGTGGCGGCGGGCGTGACCAAGGCCAAGGCCGACGTCGTGCTGGTGTCCGGCCACGACGGCGGCACGGGCGCCGCGCCGCTGAACTCGCTCAAGCACGCGGGCATGCCGTGGGAGCTGGGACTCGCCGAGACCCAGCAGACCCTGCGGCTCAACGGGCTGCGCGAACGCGTGGTGGTGCAGGCGGACGGGCAGCTCAAGACCGGCCGGGACGTCGTCGTGGCCGCCCTGCTGGGCGCCGAGGAGTTCGGCTTCGCCACCGCCCCGCTCGTGGTGGAGGGCTGCATCATGATGCGCAAGTGCCACCTGGACACGTGCCCCGTGGGCGTGGCCACCCAGAACCCCGAGCTGCGCTCGCGGTTCACGGGCAAGGCGGAGCACGTGGTGAACTTCTTCGAGTTCATCGCCCAGGAGGTGCGCGAGCACCTTGCGGAGCTCGGCTTCCGCAGCATCGCGGAGGCCGTGGGCCACGCGGAGGTGCTGCGCACCCGGGAGGCCGTCGAGCACTGGAAGGCCAAAGGACTGGACCTGAGCCCCGTGCTGGACTCCTTCCGCGCGGAGGGCGTCACGGACGGGCTGCGCAACACCACGTCGCAGGACCACGAGCTGGAGAAGCACTTCGACAACCGGCTCATCCCGCTCGCGGCACCGGCCATCGAGCGCGCGGAGCCCGTGCGGGTCCAGGAACGCGTGGTCAACACGGACCGTGCGGTGGGGACCATGCTCGGCTACACGGTCACGAACGCCCTGGGCACGCGCGAGCTGCCGGACGACACGATCGACGTGACCCTCACCGGTGAGGCGGGCCAGTCGCTCGGCGCCTTCATCCCGCGCGGCATCACGCTGCGTCTCGAGGGGGACGCCAACGACTACACCGGCAAGGGGCTCTCCGGCGGGCGGATCGTGGTGCGGCCACCGCGGGACGCGGGCTTCACGGCCCACGAGAACGTGATCGCGGGCAACGTGATCGGCTACGGCGCCACGAGCGGTGAGATGTTCTTCAACGGCGTGGTGGGCGAGAGGTTCCTGGTCCGCAACTCGGGCGCCACCGCGGTGGTCGAGGGCATCGGGGACCACGGCTGCGAGTACATGACCGGCGGCGTCGCGCTCGTGCTCGGTGAGACCGGACGCAACTTCGGCGCCGGCATGTCCGGGGGAGTGGCCTACGTGCTGGACCTGGACGAGACGGATGTGAACCGGCAGGCCCGTGCCAACGGCGACCTGCAGCTCGGGCACCTGGACGGCAACGACCGCGAGCTGGTGCTGGAGCTGCTCAAGCGCCACGGCGAGGAGACGGGCTCCGATTTCGCCGCCACGCTGCTCGCGGACCCGCAGCACAGCCTGACCCGCTTCACCAAGGTGCTGCCGCGGGACTACTCCGCGGTGCTGGCACTGCGCAACGAGGCCGAGGCCGAGGGCGAGGACCCGGACGGCGACGGCACCTGGCACAAGATCCTGGAGGCGACCCGACGTGGCTGATCCCCGTGGTTTCCTGACCGTCCGCGAGCGCGCGGACCGTCCCAAGCGTCCCGTCCCGGTGCGCCTGATGGACTGGAAGGAGGTCCAGCAGCGCCAGGAGGCCGGTGTGCTCCACCAGCAGGCCGGGCGCTGCATGGACTGCGGCGTGCCCTTCTGCCACCAGGGGTGCCCGCTGGGCAACCTGATCCCGGAGTGGAACGACCTGGTGTGGCGGGAGCAGTGGGGCGAGGCGTCCGAGCGGATGCACGCCACCAACAACTTCCCCGAGTTCACCGGCCGGGTCTGCCCGGCGCCGTGCGAGTCCTCGTGCGTGCTGGGCATCAACCAGGATCCCGTGACCATCAAGCAGGTGGAGTACGCGATCGGGGAGAAGGCGTTCGAGGACGGCCTGATCGAGCCGTGCATCCCGCAGCGGCTCGTAGGCCGGACCGTCGCGGTGGTCGGCTCCGGTCCCGCCGGGCTCGCGGCGGCCCAGCAGCTCACGCAGGCGGGGTTCACGGTGGCCGTGTACGAGCGCGACGACCGCATCGGCGGGCTGCTGCGCTACGGCATCCCCGACTTCAAGCTGGAGAAGTCGGTGCTGGAACGCCGACTGGACGTCATGCGCCAGGAGGGTACGCGCTTCCGACCGGGCGTGGAGATCGGCCGGGACATCACGTGGGACGTGCTGCGCCGGCGGTACGACGCCGTGGTCGTGGCCACGGGTGCCACACGGCCCCGTGAGCTGGAGATCCCCGGGCGGGACCTCGACGGGATCCACCCCGCGATGGATTACCTGGTGCGCTCCAACAGGCACGTGGCGGGGGACGAGGTCCCGGACCTGGTGGACGCGCGCGGCAAGCACGTGATCGTGCTGGGAGGCGGGGACACCGGCTCCGACTGCATCGGCACTGCCCTGCGACAGGGGGCCGCGTCCGTGACGTCGCTGGCCATCGGCCGCAAGCCGCCCGTGGACCGGGCGGACGAGGAGCCGTGGCCCATGATGCCCAAGGTCTTCGAGGTCTCCACGTCCCACGAGGAGGGCGGGGAGCGCACCTTCCTGGCCTCCACCGTGGAGTTCGTGGGGGAGGACGGGCACGTCACCGGACTGCGCGTGGCCGAGACCGAGTACCGCGAGGACGGCTCCCGCGGCCCCCGTCCCGGGACCGAGGAGGTGCTGCCCGCTGACCTCGTGCTGCTGGCCCTCGGGTTCACGGGCAACGAGTCGGAGCAGCTCACGGAGCAGCTGCCCGTGGCGCTGGACGGTCGCGGCAACGTGGCACGGGACGAGAGCTACATGACCGAGGTGGACGGCGTGTTCTCGTGCGGAGACGCCGGGCGCGGTCAGTCGCTCGTGGTCTGGGCCATCGCGGAGGGTCGCGCGTGCGCCGCGAACGTGGAGCGCCACCTCACGGGCCAGACCCGGCTGCCGGAGCCCGTGGCACCCTCGGAGCGCGCGATCGACCTGAGCCTGTGAGGCCCGCCGCGGCGGTCCCCGGCCCACAGCCGCGGACGCCGGCCCGGCGGCGTCGTGCCCCGCGCGGCGGGTGTGACGCAGCGTGCGGCGCCTGGTAAGCGGGCTCATGTTCTTCGAGCGCCCGGGATTGTTAGGCTGGAGGCAACATCGGCGGAGCGGCCGCGGCCACGCAGCATCGGCAGCGTGACCCGGCCGCTTCCGCTGTGTGTGACAACCATCCGTTCTTCGAGAAGGAGTCACCCCATGCGTCGAGCGAAGATCGTGGCCACCATCGGCCCCGCCATCTCCTCGTACGAGAACATCACCCAGGCGATCCGGGCCGGCATGAACGTGGCCCGCCTGAACATGAGCCACGGGGACCACTCCGTGCACAGCGCCTCCTACGAGAACATCCGCCGGGCCAGCGAGGAGCTCGACACCACGGTGGCGATCCTCGCGGACCTGCAGGGCCCCAAGATCCGCCTGGGCAACTTCTCGGACGGCCCGCACGAGCTGGAGGTCGGTGACACCTTCACGATCACCGTCCGGGACGTGCCCGGGACCCGGGAGATCTGCTCCACCACCCACAAGGGCCTGCCCGGGGACGTCTCCGTGGGGGACCCGTTGCTGATCGACGACGGCAAGGTGGCCCTGCGCGCCACCGGGGTCACGGACACGGACGTCACCACCGAGGTGGTCGTGGCCGGACCGGTCTCCGACCACAAGGGCATCAACCTGCCGGGCGTGGCCGTCAACGTCCCTGCCCTCAGCGACAAGGACGAGGCGGACCTGCGCTGGGCGCTGCAGCGCGGCGTGGACATCATCGCGCTGTCCTTCGTGCGGGACGCCAAGGACATCACCCGGGTGCACGAGATCATGGCGGAGGAGGGTCGCAAGATCCCCGTGATCGCCAAGATCGAGAAGCCCCAGGCGGTGGACGCGCTGCACGAGATCATCGACGCGTTCGACGGCATCATGGTGGCCCGCGGCGACCTCGGTGTGGAGCTTCCCCTCGAGGCCGTCCCGATCGTCCAGAAGCGTGCGATCGAGCTGGCCCGCCGCTGGGCCAAGCCGGTCATCGTGGCCACCCAGGTGCTGGAGTCCATGATCGACAACCCGCGCCCCACGCGCGCCGAGGCCTCGGACTGCGCCAACGCCGTGCTCGACGGCGCGGACGCGGTCATGCTCTCGGGCGAGACCTCCGTGGGCAAGTACCCCATCAAGACGCTCGAGACCATGGCGAGCATCATCGAGGCCACAGAGACCGAGGGCATGGACCGGATGCCGCCGCTCGGCACCGAGCCGCGGACCCGCGGGGGCGCGGTCACCCGCGCGGCGGTGACCATCGCCCGGCAGCTGGACGTCCCCTACATCTGCACCTTCACGCAGTCCGGGGACTCCGCACGCCGGCTCTCCCGGCTGCGGCCCGACCGTCCCATCCTGGCCTTTACGCCCGAGAAGAGCGTGCAGTCCTGGTTGCAGCTGCTCTGGGGTGTGCAGCCCATCCGCGTGGACCGCGTGGAGCACACGGACGAGATGACCCGACAGGTGGACCACCACCTGCTGCAGTACGACCTCGCGGACACGCAAGACATGGTCGTGATCTGCGCCGGCTCGCCCCCAGGGCACGCCGGGTCCACCAACCTGGTGAAGGTGCACCGGGTGGGGGACCTCCAGGACGCGGGGGAGGCCCCGCAGCGCGAGCCGCACGAGGGTGTGGGCCCGTGGCGGGAGACGCTGCGCGGGTCCGGTTCCTGGCGCGAGCCGTGAGCCGGTGACCGGCTGACCGGCGCGCTCCCGGTCTGACGGGGCGCCGTGGACGACGACGCGGGGTGCGGATCCGAGGGATCGGCACCCCGCGTCGTCGTCGTGGTGACCGCCCACCGGGCCCGCCCGGGGGCAGGTGCCGGTCCGGAGGGCGGAGCGGGTCCTGTGCGGACGGCCGCCCGGAAACGACGTACGGCCCCGCGTCAACGGGGCCGTACGTCGTGGTGCTCTGACCAGGTGATTCGTGGTGCCCAAGGTGGGACTCGAACCCACACATGTCTCCATACCGCATTTTGAGTGCGGCGCGTCTGCCAATTCCGCCACTTGGGCCCGGACCGTGCGTCAGCCGCCGCGGATCGCCGAGGGATCCGGGGGCTCAGGCGCCGGTGCGGCTCACAGCCTACATGATGGGACTAGCATGGCAGGGACACCGGGCGCTCCGCCGGTGACCCCGCCCGGCGCGGCGGTGTGCTGTGTCTCACGGGGCGCCGGGGCCGCTCCCGTGGTTGGATGCGGTGTCGAGAACATCGTGACCACCTCGAGACCAGGAGTGCCCGTGACGGATATGCCGACCACCCCCGACCCTGACCCCGCCACGGCGGAGGAGCCGGGCGAGCAGGAGACCGCCTCGACCGCGGGTGCCACGGGTTCCGCCCCCCGGACGGTGGTCGTGGCCGAGGACGAGGCCCTGATCCGCATGGACGTCGTGGAGATGCTCGAGGACGCCGGCTACCGCGTGGTGGCCCAGGCCGAGAACGGCGAGCAGGCGGTGGCCCTGGCCACCGAGCACCGCCCGGACCTCGTGCTGATGGACGTCAAGATGCCCGTGATGGACGGCATCACGGCCGCGGAGCAGATCGCCGCGGACCGGATCGCCCCCGTGGTCCTGCTGACCGCCTTCAGCCAGCGCGAGCTCGTGGAGCGCGCCCGCGAGGCCGGGGCCATGGCCTACGTGGTCAAGCCGTTCACCGTGGACGACGTGGTCCCCGCGATCGAGATCGCGATGTCCCGCTTCGAGGAGATCGCGGCACTCGAGAACGAGGTCGCGGACATGAAGGAGCAGTTCGCCACCCGCAAGCTCGTGGAGCGCGCCAAGTCTCTGCTGCAGTCCAAGATGGGGCTGTCCGAGCCCGAGGCGTTCCGCTGGATCCAGAAGACCTCCATGGACCGCAGACTGTCCATGCGCGAGGTCGCGGAGGCCATCATCAACCAGGTGGCCTGAGCGTCCCCCAGCTCCCTGTCCGGGGGTGCCCCTAGGATGGGTGCGTGACCGAGACGAGCCAGCAGCCCAGCCAGGATCCGAGCACGCCCCGCACGGTGGTGATCGGCGAGAAGACCGACGCCCCGCAGCAGGTGCCCCTGCCCGAGCCGGTGTCCCGCCCCGATCGGAGACTGCTGCTCATCGACGGGCACTCCCTGGCGTTCCGGGCCTTCTTCGCGCTGTCGCGCGCCGCCGAGTACGGCGGCGGTCCCGGATTCGTGACCTCCGACGGAGTGCACACGGAGGGTGTCTACGGCTTCGTGAACACCATGGTCAAGCTGGTGCGCGAGGAGAAGCCCACCCACCTGGTGGTCTCCTTCGACCTCGAGGGCCCCACGCTGCGCTCCCAGGAGTACGGAGAGTACAAGGGCGGCCGCGACGAGACTCCCGAGGAGTTCCACGGCCAGGTTCCCAACATCCAGCGCGTCCTGGAGGCGCTGGGCGTTCCGATCGTCACCATGGAGGGCTACGAGGCGGACGACGTCCTGGCCACGCTGGCCTCCCGCGCCGCCGCGGACGACTTCGAGGTCCTCGTGTTCTCCGGGGACCGGGACGCGTTCCAGATGATCACGGACCACGTGAACGTGGTCTACCCCGGCCGCACACCCTCGGACCTGCGGCGCATGGACGCGGCCGCCGTCTTCGAGAAGTACAAGGTGGCACCCCAGAACTACCCCGATCTCGCCGCACTCACGGGGGAGACCGCGGACAACCTCCCGGGTGTCCCGGGGGTGGGCCCCGGATTCGCGGCCAAGTGGATCACCGCCTACGGCCCCGTGGAGTCCCTGCTGGAGCACGCCGCGCAGATCACCGGCAAGAAGGGGGAGGCCCTGCGCGAGAACGAGGACCTCGTGCGGCGCAACCGCAAGCTCAACCGGCTGGTCACGGACCTGCCCCTGGACATCGACCTGTCCACCGCGGTGCTTCCGCGGGCCGACGCCGAGCGCGTGGGCGAGGTGTTCGACGAGCTCGAGTTCGGCTCCCAGCTGCGCGGACGCCTGCTGGACGCCTTCGGCGGGGACGTTCCCGCGGACGACGCCGCCGTGCTCGCCCCCGTCACGGACGTCACCGTGGTGCGCGCCGCCCAGGAGTTCGCCGACTGGCTGGCCGCCCAGGAGGACGGAGTGCCCGTGGTCGTGCGCCGGCTGTCCCCGGACCCCAAGGCGCTCAGCGGGGAAGAGGTCACCACGCTCGTGCTCACCGGGGACACGGGTGCCGTGGTCGATCTCGTGGCGGCGGACGAGGACCTCACGCACGCCGTGGAGTCCTGGCTCGGGGACGCCGCGGCCCCCAAGATCGTGGACGGCCTCAAGGACCTTTACCACGGGCTGATCCAGCGGGGCATCGACCTCGCGGGGGTCGTGGACGACGTCCAGCTCTCGGGCTACCTGCTCCGGCCGGCGCTGCGCTCCTACGAGCTGGAGGCCCAGCTGGCCCAGCACCTCGAGGTCGAGGTTCCCGCGGCGGAGGACACCGCCGGGGATGCGCACGGGCAGACCGAGCTCGCCCTGGACGAGGAGGACAGGCTCGGCGGCCTGAGCGAGGCGGTGCTGGTGCGCGAGGCCACCCTCGGTCGCGCGTGCCGGGACCTCAGCGAGCACCTGCGCGGGCTGCTGGAGGCGGACGGGCAGCTCGGACTGCTCACCGAGCTCGAGATGCCGCTCGCGGTGATCCTCGCCCGCATGGAGGCCACCGGGATCGCGATGGACCGCCCGGGAATCGACGCCCTGTTCGAGGACCTCCAGCACCCCATCGACCAGGCATTCGAGCAGGCCCAGGCGCAGCTCGACCACGAGGTCAACCTGGGTTCCACCAAGCAGCTGCAGGCCGTGATGTTCGACGAGCTGGGACTGCCCAAGACCAAGAAGACCAAGACCGGCTACACCACGGACGCCGCCGCCGTGGCGGACCTGATCGGCAAGGTCTCCCCGGACACCCCCGGCTCCCGGTTCCTGGTGGCCCTGATGCACTGGCGCGAGTACTCCAAGCTCAAGCAGATCGTGGCGGGCCTGCGGGACGCGATCGCGGACGACGGCCGCATCCACACCACCTACCAGCAGACCGTGGCGGCCACCGGGCGGCTCTCCTCCACGGGCCCCAACCTGCAGAACATCCCGGTGCGCACCGAGCAGGGGCAGCGCATCCGGGACGTCTTCGTGGTGGGGGAGGACGCCACGGGTCCTTTCGAGTGCCTGATGACCGCGGACTACTCCCAGATCGAGATGCGCATCATGGCGCACCTGTCCGGGGACGAGGGGCTGATCGAGGCCTTCCGGGGCGGTGAGGACCTGCACCGTTTCGTGGGCTCCCGCGTCTTCGACGTGGCCCCCGGGGACGTCACCCCGCAGATGCGATCCAAGGTCAAGGCCATGAGCTACGGGCTGGTCTACGGGCTGAGCTCCTACGGACTCTCCCAGCAGCTGAACATCGGCGTGGACGAGGCCCGGACCATGATGAGCGGCTACTTCGAGCGCTTCGGGGGCGTGCGGGACTTCCTGCGCGGCGTCGTGGAGGAGGCCCGTTCCAAGGGCTACACCGAGACCATCGACGGCCGCCGCCGCTACCTCCCGGACCTCACGAGCGACAACCGGCAGGCCCGCCAGGCCGCGGAGCGCATGGCCCTGAACGCTCCCATCCAGGGCTCCGCGGCGGACATCATCAAGAAGGCGATGATCGGTGTGGACCGGGCGCTGCGGGACGGTGAGCTCCGCTCCCGCGTTCTGCTGCAGGTCCACGACGAGCTCATCGTGGAGGTGGCCCCCGGGGAGAAGGACGCCGTGGAGAAGATCCTGCGCACCGAGATGGCCGGCGCGGCCGATCTCACGGTGCCCCTGGACGTGAACGTGGGCACCGGGCCCACATGGCACCAGGCGGCGCACTGACCCCGCCCCCGCGAACGGCCCGGCAGCCCGGACCGGCTGCCGGGCCCCGCACCCCCGACCCCTGCGGCCCCGTACGGCTCCTCCCCGTCGTGGGAGGGACCCGGGGCCGGTGCACGGAACGAAGGAGCACGATGAGTACGACACCCCCTCAGGACCAGCCCACCGAGACCACCCACACCGCACGGGGCAACACCTACCGGCTGCGGCGGTTCACCGTGACCGAGGGCTCGCTCGCGGACAACCCCGAGGCCGTGCAGTGGAACCGCGCGGTGTACCAGGGGTTCCACGACGCCGAGCCCACCGACGAGGCCACCCGGCGGATCCTGCGCTCCCTGCGGGAGGCGGGCACCCGGCTGCGCTCCGTGTACACGGCGGATCCCGTGCCCCCCGCGGCCCTGGGTGCGGAGCGTCCCGTGGCCACGTTCTGCTCGTGGGACTCCGAGCTGACGCTGGGCGAGGGCCGCAGCATCCCCGCGTGGCTGATCTCCGAGGTCACCGTGCGACCCACCCACGCCCGGCGGGGTCTGCTGCGCCGCCTCATGACGCAGGACCTCTCCGAGGCGCACGAGGCCGGGTTCCCGGTGGCGGCGCTGACCGCCTCCGAGGCCACGATCTACGGCCGGTTCGGATTCGGTGCCGCCACGTTCAACGCCGAGGTCACGGTGGACGCGCACTCCCGGCTCCAGCTCAAGGCCCCCACCGTGGGGACGGTGGAGATGGCCGACAACCTGGCCGTTGCCGAGCTGGCCCCGCAGATCTTCGAGCGCTTCCACCGCGCCACCGCCGGTTCGCTGCGGCGCACCGTGAAGTGGTGGGACTACGTCTCGGGGCAGTGGAACTGGCACCGCGGCGCCGCCGAGCCCGAGGTCCGCACCGCCGTGCACTACGACGAGCAGGGTCAGCCGGACGGCTACGTGAGCTACAAGTTCCTGCCCACCCAGGGCTACGAGGGAACCCTGGAGGTCGTGGACCTGGTGGGCGCGGACTCCCAGGCGCAGATCGCCCTGTGGGAGTTCCTGTGCAACCTGGACCTCGTCACCGAGGTGCGCTACAAGTCGGCACCCATCGAGGATCCCCTGATGTGGGGCATGGTGGACATGTCTGCGTACACCGTGCACAAGCGCACCGACCGGGTGTGGCTGCGGGTCCTGGACCCCGTGGCCGCGCTGTCCGCCCGTCACTACACCGCGCACCGGAGGATGACCCTCGCCGTGGTGGACTCGCTGGGGTTCGCGGACGGGATCTACGAGATCGACACCACGGACGGGGAGACCCGCGTGGCGCGGGTGGGGGACCGGCCCCGCACCGAGAGCGACCGGGCGGGCGCGTCCATGCCGGAGGTCGAGCTGCCGGAGGGGGTCGACGCCGCGCTGACCGTGGACCTGCTCGGGTCCCTCTACCTGGGCGCGGTCAAGGCGTCCACGCTGCACCAGGCGGGTCTGCTGCGGGTGCGGGACGACGACGCGCTGCGGGACCTCCAGGACCTGATGACCACCACGGCGGACCCGTACTGCATCTCCCCGTTCTGACGCTCAGCCGCTTGAACACGCACCTGCCGGGCACTAGACTGGTACGGTGCGTGTTTTCGCACGCCCACACCAAGTTCGACTCTTCCGCTCCGCCGTGCCCTCGCGGCGCGGGTGCGGAAGTGACAATCCATCACACCAATTCCATCGGAGTCCCTACTACATGACCACCACCACCCAGCAGGTCGCCGTCAACGACATCGGAACCGAAGAGGACTTCCTCGCCGCTGTCGACGCGACCATCAAGTACTTCAACGACGGCGACCTCGTGGAAGGCACCGTCGTCAAGGTCGACCGCGACGAGGTCCTCCTGGACATCGGGTACAAGACCGAAGGTGTCATCCCCTCTCGCGAGCTGTCCATCAAGCACGACATCAACCCCGACGATGTTGTGGCCGTGGGTGACGAGGTGGAGGCTCTGGTCCTCACCAAGGAGGACAAGGAAGGTCGCCTGATCCTGTCCAAGAAGCGCGCCCAGTACGAGCGCGCCTGGGGCGACATCGAGAAGGTCAAGGAGGACGACGGCGTCGTCACCGGTACCGTCATCGAGGTCGTCAAGGGTGGTCTCATCCTGGACATCGGCCTGCGCGGCTTCCTGCCGGCCTCCCTCGTGGAAATGCGTCGCGTCCGCGACCTCGCGCCGTACATCGGCCAGCAGCTCGAGGCCAAGATCATCGAGCTGGACAAGAACCGCAACAACGTGGTCCTGTCCCGCCGTGCATGGCTCGAGCAGACCCAGTCCGAGGTCCGCGCCAACTTCCTGCAGCAGCTGCAGAAGGGCCAGGTCCGCACGGGCACCGTGTCCTCGATCGTCAACTTCGGTGCGTTCGTGGACCTGGGTGGCGTGGACGGCCTCGTGCACGTCTCCGAGCTGTCCTGGAAGCACATCGACCACCCCTCCGAGGTCGTCGAGGTCGGTCAGGAAGTCACCGTGGAGGTCCTGGACGTGGACATGGACCGCGAGCGCGTGTCCCTGTCGCTCAAGGCCACCCAGGAGGATCCCTGGCAGCTGTTCGCCCGCACCCACGCCCTGGGTCAGGTCGTGCCGGGCAAGGTCACCAAGCTGGTTCCGTTCGGTGCGTTCGTGCGCGTCGAGGACGGCATCGAGGGCCTGGTGCACATCTCCGAGCTGGCCCAGCGCCACGTGGACATGGCCGAGCAGGTCGTCTCCGTCAACGAGGAGCTGTTCGTCAAGGTCATCGACATCGACCTGGAGCGCCGCCGCATCTCGCTGTCCCTGAAGCAGGCGAACGAGGGCGTGGACCCGGAGTCCACCGAGTTCGATCCCGCCCAGTACGGCATGGCCGCGGAGTACGACGAGCAGGGCAACTACAAGTACCCCGAGGGCTTCGATCCCGAGACCAACGAGTGGATCGAGGGCTACGAGGATCAGCGCGCCGCGTGGGAGGAGCAGTACGCTCAGGCCCAGTCCCGGTGGGAGGCGCACAAGGAGCAGGTGCGCAAGCACATCCAGGACGATGCCGAGGCCGCGACCACGTCGTCCTCGTCGTCCTCCTCCTCGTCCAGCCCGTCGCAGAGCCACTCCTCCGGCCCCACGAGCTACTCGTCCGAGGCCCCGGCCGAGGACTCCGGCACGCTGGCGTCCGACGAGGCCCTCGCCGCTCTGCGCGAGAAGCTCACCGGCCACTGAGTCGAGCGTGTGGGTGATCCCGTGAGGGAAACCCGCCCGTGAGAGAGGTCCCGCACCCCATTCGGGGTGCGGGACCTCTCGCATGTCCGCCCGGTCAGGCCAGGGGCACGTCCTGCCACCGGAGGGCTCCCTCCGCGACCTCCGCGTGACCGGAGGTCGCCGCGGCCAGGTCCTCGTGGGCCCGTGCGATCTGGGCAGGGTGGTCTGGCACGAGCAGGTGCAGGGTGGCGCGGGCGGCGTCGTAGCCGGTGGGGAGCATGGTGTAGTCCTGGGACCGCAGCTCGGCCTCGATCCGCCCGGCCTCGGCGTGCGGTGCGGTCACGCTCAGTTCCCGGCAGCGGAGCCTGCGGGCCAGGGGAGCGGTCTCCAGCGCGGCCGTGACGGCCCCGGAGTAGGCGCGCACCAGACCTCCCGCGCCGAGCTTCACGCCGCCGAACCAGCGGACCACCACGGCGCACACGTCCGAGAGGTCTCCCGCCTCCTGCGCAATCCGCTGCTGCGGGGTCGCGAACTGCGTGAGGGTCTGCAGCATGGGGATGCCCGCGGTGCCTGCGGGCTCCCCGTCGTCCGAGGAACGTGTGGTGTCCCGCGTGGGCCCCAGCACGAACGCGGTGCAGTGGTGGCGGGCGTCCCTGTGCTGCGCCGTGACCTCGGCTATGGCCGCACGGGCCGCGTCCTCCGAGTCCACGCGGGCGAGCACGGCCAGGAACAGTGACTTCCTGATCTCGAGCTCCGCGGTGTGCGCCGCTCCGGACCGCAGGACCGTGTATGAGACCTGGGTGGCCTGGTCGGCCCCGGGGCGCTCCGGGATCGGATGGGAGGACATCCTCCCAGTCTAGGGAGACCGGGCACGGGCTCTTGAACCGGGTCGCGTGGCGTGCCTGCCGGGGTGGTCGCGTCGCGTGCGTGTCCGGGGTGGTCGCCGCGATCGCATCCCTCTCGGTGGGCGGTCCCGCGCGGAATCGGGGCAGAGTGCTCCCGTGCCCGGGAGCCGAGGGCCGCTACAGTGGGCTGGGCCGCCGACGCGGTGGCCCAGTGAGTTCCGACCACCGACTGAAAGTGCCGCTCCGTGCTCAACCGCCTCCACGACCGTCTCGGGCTGCGCACCACGCCCTCCATCTTCTTCGCCTCAGCCGCACTCGTCGTCGTCTTCACGGTGGCCATGGGGCTCTTCCCGGAGCCCGTGCACGGCGTCTTCGGGGCGGTGGCCCACGTGCTGCGCTACGAGACGGGCTGGTTCTACACGTTCAGCGTGACCTCCCTGGTGATCTTCGCCCTGGGCCTGGCCGTCAGCCGCTACGGCAGGGTCCGGCTGGGCGACGACGACTCCGCACCCGCGTACTCGGGACTTACCTGGTTCGGCATGCTGTTCGCCGCGGGGGTGGGTGCCGTGCTCATGTTCTGGGGCGTGGCCGAGCCCATCAACCACTACGCCAACCCGCCCATGTACGGCACGGAGCCCGGGTCCGACCAGGCCGCCGTGGAGGCCCTGAACATCGCCAACTTCCACTTCGGTCTCCACATGTGGGCGATTCTGGCCGTGCCCGGTCTGGCGTTCGGCTACTTCACGTACAAGCGCAAGCTGCCGCCGCGGGTCTCCTCCGCGTTCCACCCCCTGCTCGGGGACGGCATCCACGGCCCGTGGGGCAAGGCCATCGACGTCCTCTCCATCGTGGCCACCGTGTTCGGCCTGGCGGTGTCCGTGGGCCTGGGTGCTCTGCAGATCAACAGCGGGCTGAGCTACGTTTACGGGATCCCCGTGGCCGGCTGGATCCAGGCGGCGATCATCGCGGTCATCACCGCGGTGGGGCTGGCCTCCGTGCTCGCGGGCATGGAGAAGGGCGTGAAGCGGCTCTCGTACGGCAACATCATCCTGGCGGTCGCGCTCATGCTGTTCGTGCTCATGGCCGGTGCCAGCATGGACACGATGCGCGCGATCGTGGAGTCCGCGGGAAGCTACGTCAACCAGCTGCCCACGCTGGCGTTCTTCAACGACACCTTCGGGGGCGGACAGTGGTCCGGTGACTGGACGGTGTTCTACTGGGCGTGGACCGTCACGTGGGCGCCGTTCGTGGGAATGTTCGTGGCCAAGATCTCCCGGGGGCGCACCATCCGCCAGTTCGTGGTGGGTGTGCTGGGCGTGCCGTCCGCGTTCGTGGTGGTGTGGATGGCGATCTACGGCTACAACGCGATCCTGGTGGACCGCGCACCGGGAACCGGGGGCGGCCTCACGGAGACGATCGTGACCCAGGGCAACGCCGAGGCCGCGCTGTTCCAGTTCCTGCAGTCGATGCCGTTCTTCGGGGTCACTGCCCTCGTGGCCCTGGTCGTGATCACGATCTTCTTCATCACCTCGATCGACTCCGGCGCCCTGGTCATGGACGCCATGGCCAACGGGCACGAGGACGAGGCGCCGCGGCGGCAGCGCATCTTCTGGACGCTGGCGGTCGGGGCCGTGTGCACCGCCATTCTGATCACTTCGGGCGAGAACGGGCTCAACGCCCTGGAGGAAGTGATCATCGTGATCGGGGCGCCCGTGATGCTGCTCGTGGTGCTGCAGGCGGTCATGCTGCTGCAGGCCCTGCGCCAGGACGCGGGCACGGCCAAGCCCATGCGCACCCGGCAGTGGAAGCGCGTCCTGCCCGCGGAGGAGTACCACCGTCGGGCGCAGGAGGACACCTCAGCGGTGTCCGAGTACGTGATCCGTCCCGAGTACGAGGTGGGCACGGAACCGGAGAACGACACCCACCAGCCTCGCACGTGGCACTGGCAGCGCGAGCAGGAGGGGCGCCCGGTCTTCCAGCTCGCCCTCACGGGCGGCGCCTCGGCGGGCAAGCGCACCGCCGCGCACGCGTTCGAGGAGCTCGGAGCGGCCATGCTCGACAGCGTGCAGATGTGGCAGGAGCTGCTCGAACCCGGTACGCAGACGCGGGCGGAGGTGGACCGGATCTTCGGGGAGCAGCTGCCCACGGGGCCCGGGGCGGGCGCCGCGGACACCATGGAGGCACTGGACGAGCTGATGGCGGGCAACGACACCGTCCGGGCCCGCGCCCACGAGCTGCTGCTGCCGCACATGCGGGAGTCCGCGCGGCGTCGTGCCCGGGAGGCCGGGCCCGACCGCGTGGTGGTCCAGGTGCTGCGGGACCCCCTGGAGACCGAGCAGCGGGACCGCTTCGACCTCGTGGTCGCGGTCGCGGCCCCCGCGGAGGAGCGCGTGCAGCGCCTGCGCCGTGACGAGGGCGTGCCCGCGGACGTCGCGTGGGAGATCGTGGACCAGGCCCCGTCGGACGACGAGACCCGTGAGGTCGCCGACCGTGTGATCGTCAACGACGACGGCGTCGAGCGGGTCCGCGAGCAGGTGCGGGAGATCTGGGAGGACGCCGTACGCCCGGTCCTCGACGAGGACGAACCGAAGGAGGCCGCTGACGATGACGACACCGTTCGCACGCCCGGGACGCACTGACGTGCTGCGCGTGGGCCTCACGGGAGGCATCGCCTCCGGGAAGTCGACCGTGTCCCGCTGCCTGGCCGACCTCGGGGCCGTGGTCGTGGACGCGGACGCGATCGCGCGCCGGCTGCAGGAACCGGGAGAAGCCGGCTACGAGGCCGTGGTCGGGCACTTCGGGGACACCGTGGTGGATAAGGCCACCGGGCGCCTGGACCGCGCGGCGCTGGCCGGGATCGTGTTCGCGGACGAGGCTCGGCTCGCGGAGCTCAACGCCATCATGCACCCCCTGGTGCGGGCCGAGGCCGCGCGGCTCGCGGACGCCGTCCCGCCGGGGGGCGTGCTCGTGCAGGACATCCCGCTGCTCGTGGAGACCGGCCAGCACGCGGACATGGACCGCGTGCTGGTGGTTGAGGCCCCCGAGGCCGAGCGGGTCCGGCGCATGGTCGCCGACCGCGGCATGGACCCGGACGACGCACGACGCCGCATCGCCGCCCAGGCCTCGGACGCGCAACGCCGCGCCGTGGCCACCACGGTGTTCGACAACTCCGGTACGCGTGAGGACCTCGTGCGCCAGGTGCACGAGTGGTGGTCGGAGCAGACGGGCTGAGCCGGGGTCCGCACCGCGGTCGCCGCTGTCCCGCCGTGGCCAGGGGTAAGCCGGGCCAACGTGGTGGGCCCGACCGGTGGAGCCCGACCTGTGGTGCACGCCCGGGTGCGGTGGGGCACCCGGGCGGCCCTGCGGCGTCGTCGTGCGTGTCGGAGGGCCCGCGTAGCCTGGTGCCATGTCGCTCGCCCAGAAGATCAACCGTGTGGTCGCGCCGTTC
Source organism: Kocuria sp. HMSC066H03 (assembly GCF_001812045.1). Classification (NCBI taxonomy): domain Bacteria; kingdom Bacillati; phylum Actinomycetota; class Actinomycetes; order Micrococcales; family Micrococcaceae; genus Kocuria; species Kocuria sp. HMSC066H03. The sequence continues at coordinate 285,989 of NZ_KV807509.1, read as the reverse complement.
GAGGTCGTGTCCGAGTTCCAGCCCGCCGGGGACCAGCCCAAGGCCATTGCGGAGCTCTCGGAGCGGATCCAGGGCGGGGAGAAGGACGTGGTGCTCATGGGCGCCACGGGCACCGGCAAGTCCGCCACGGCGGCCTGGCTGATCGAGGCCGTGCAGCGGCCCACGCTGCTGCTCGTGCAGAACAAGACGCTCGCGGCGCAGCTGGCCAACGAGCTGCGGGAGCTGCTGCCGAACAACGCCGTGGAGTACTTCGTCTCCTACTACGACTACTACCAGCCCGAGGCCTACGTCCCGCAGACGGACACCTTCATCGAGAAGGACTCCTCCATCAACGAGGAGGTGGAGCGGCTGCGGCACTCCGCCACCAACGCGCTGCTGACCCGCCGGGACACCGTGGTGGTCTCCACCGTGTCCTGCATCTACGGCCTGGGCACGCCCGAGGAGTACGTCAAGCAGATGGTCACCCTGGCCGTGGGCCAGGAGATGGACCGGGACGCCCTGCTGCGCCAGTTCGTGAACATGCAGTACGTGCGCAACGACGTCGACTTCCACCGCGGCACGTTCCGTGTGCGGGGGGACACCGTGGAGATCATCCCCATGTACGAGGAGAACGCCCTGCGCATCGAGTTCTTCGGGGACGAGATCGAGGCCATCTACACCCTGCACCCGCTCACCGGGGAGGTCATCAACGAGGAGCAGGAGATGTACGTGTTCCCGGCCTCCCACTACGTGGCCGGTGCGGAACGGATGGCCACGGCCATCGAGTCCATCCAGAACGAGCTGCAGGAGCGGCTGCAGGAGCTCGAGTCCCAGAACAAGCTTGTGGAGGCCCAGCGGCTGCGCATGCGCACCCAGTACGACCTCGAGATGATGGAGCAGATGGGGTACTGCAACGGCATCGAGAACTATTCGCTGCACATCGACGGCCGTCCGCGCGGGTCCGCCCCCCACTGTCTGCTGGACTACTTCCCGGACGACTTCCTGCTGATCATCGACGAGTCCCACGTGACCGTCCCGCAGATCGGCGGCATGTACGAGGGGGACATGTCCCGCAAGCGCACCCTGGTGGACCACGGCTTCCGGCTGCCCTCCGCCATGGACAACCGCCCGCTGAAGTGGGACGAGTTCCTGGAGCGGATTGGGCAGACCATGTACATGTCCGCCACCCCCGGTCCGTACGAGATGTCCAAGGTGGACTCGGTGGTGGAGCAGATCATCCGCCCCACGGGGCTGGTGGACCCGCAGGTGGTCGTGAAGCCCACCAAGGGCCAGATCGACGACCTCCTGGAGCAGATCGAGCTGCGCGTGGAGCGGGACGAGCGTGTCCTGGTGACCACCCTGACCAAGCGCATGGCCGAGGACCTCACCGAGTACCTCATGGAGCACGGGGTCAAGGTGCAGTACCTGCACTCGGACGTGGACACCCTGCGTCGTGTGGAGCTGCTGCGCGAGCTGCGCATGGGCACGTTCGACGTCCTCGTGGGCATCAACCTGCTGCGTGAGGGCCTGGACCTCCCCGAGGTGTCCCTGGTGGCCATCCTGGACGCGGACAAGGAGGGTTTCCTGCGCTCCACCACCTCCCTGATCCAGACCATCGGTCGCGCGGCCCGCAATGTCTCGGGCGAGGTGCACATGTACGCGGACAAGATCACCCGCTCCATGGACGTGGCCATCGAGGAGACCAACCGGCGCCGCGAGATCCAGGTGGCGTACAACACCGAGCACGGGATCGATCCGCAGCCGCTGCGCAAGAAGATCGCGGACATCACGGACCAGCTGGCCCGCGAGGACGAGGACACCAGGACCCTGCTGGCCCAGCGCTCCGCGGCCAACAACCACACCGCCCCCGTCAAGGGCGGCAAGGGGAAGAACTCGGAGAAGGACCAGGCGGCGGCCGCTGCGGAGTCCAAGCTGCTGCGGGACGGGGTGGCCGCGGCGCCCGCAGAGGACCTCGTCCAGCTCATCGAGGACCTCAGCGAGCAGATGCGCAATGCCGCCGCGGAGCTGAAGTTCGAGCTGGCCGGGCGGCTCCGGGACGAGATCGCGGACCTCAAGAAGGAGCTGCGGCGCATGAAGGACGCCGGGCACGCGTGAGCGGGGCCACGTCCCTCCTGGCCACACCAGGGGGTCGGGTAAACTGGCGGTCCTGTACGGCCCGCACCCGGGTTGTTCCCTGTCGTCTTCTCACCTAAGGGGTACCCGTGGACATCTCCAGTCTGCAGTGGGGTCTCACCATTGCACTGATCGTGGGGCTGCTGGCCTACGACTTCATCTTCCACGCCCGCAAGCCGCACGAGCCGACCGTCAAGGAAGCGGCCATGTGGACGGGGTTGTACGTGTCCCTCGCGCTGCTGTTCGGTCTGCTGATCCTCTTCTGGGACGGGCCCACCTACGCGGCGGAGTACTACGCCGGCTTTGTCACGGAGCAGGCGCTGTCCGTGGACAACCTCTTCGTGTTCCTCATCATCATGGCGTCCTTCAAGGTGCCCCGCGCGGACCAGCAGAAGGTCCTGCTGTTCGGCATCGTGGTGGCGCTGATCGCCCGCACGGTGTTCATCTTCGTGGGCGCGGCCGCCATCAACCGCTGGTCCGCACTGTTCTACGTGTTCGGCCTCTTCCTCATCTACACCGCGGGCAACCTGGTCAAGGGTGAGGTCACGGACTCCGCGGAGGACGACGACGCCAACAACATCATGGTCCGGCTGGCCAAGCGCTTCCTCAAGACCACGGACGAGTACGACGGCGACAAGCTCTTCACCCAGGTCGACGGCAAGCGCGTGATGACGCCCATGCTGCTGGTCATGGTCGCGATCGGTCTCACGGACATCATGTTCGCGCTGGACTCGATCCCGGCGATCTTCGGTCTGACCCAGGAGACCTACATTGTCTTCACGGCCACGGCGTTCTCCCTCATGGGCCTGCGCCAGCTGTACTTCCTCATCGACGGTCTGCTGGACCGGCTCATCTACCTCTCGTGGGGCCTGGCCATCATCTTGGGCTTCATCGGCGTGAAGCTCATCCTGCACGCACTGCACGAGAACACACTGTCGTTCATCAACGACGGTGAGCCGGTGCACGTGGTCGAGGTGACCACCGGGTTCTCCCTGGCCGTGATCGTGGGCGTGCTGGTCCTCACGGTCCTGGCGTCCCTGCTCAGCCCCAAGGGTCGCGCGGTGCGGATCATCAACGGTGCACGCGACTGGTCGGAGCGCTACCTCGAGATGCCGGAGTCGGCGCCCGTGGAGGAGCGCACCAAGGCGGCCGAGAAGATGAAGAAGTACCGCGAGCAGCTGCCCACCGTGAAGGCCAAGTACCGGGACGAGCTCATCGAGTCCGAGGCCCGCTACCACGACCTGCTGGAGCGTGCCCACGGTCTGCGGGAAGAGCGGCTGGCCGAGGCTCACCGCCAGCACTGACCCGTCTGCCTCGACGCCCCTCCGGTACCGTGCCGGAGGGGCGTCGTCGTCTTCCGTCTTCCCCTGTGCCAACGGGCCGGTCACCGGTATGATGAGTGACGATCAAGGGAGTATCCCTCACCTCCGTGCACGTCAGTACGTCCAGCGCCGTCGCTGGGCCGGGCACGGACCACGTTCCTGCCGCCCCCGGGTTGCAGAGCGTGGGGGAGAGACTTGTGCGGTTCACCCCACCCACAAGGAGTTCCCACCGTGGAAATCACCACGCTGCAGTGGTCTGTCACCATTGCTTTCATCCTGGGCCTGCTGGCCTACGACTTCATCTTCCACGTGCGCAAGGCGCACGAGCCCACCATCAAGGAAGCGGCCGTCTGGTCCGCCGTGTACGTGGGCATCGCCCTGCTGTTCGGCCTCGTGATCCTGTGGCTGGACGGCCCCACCATGATGGCCGAGTACTACGGGGGCTACGTCACGGAGAAGGCGCTGTCCGTGGACAACCTCTTCGTGTTCCTGATCATCATGGGCTCGTTCGCGGTGCCCCGGGCGGACCAGCAGAAGGTGCTGCTGTTCGGCATCATCTTCGCGCTCGTGGCCCGCACCGTGTTCATCTTCGCGGGCGCCGCGGCCATCAACGCGTTCTCGTGGGTGTTCTACATCTTCGGCTTCATCCTGGTCTTCACCGCGGGCAACCTCATCAAGGGGGAGATGTCGGAGAACGCCTCCAACGAGGCGGACAACATCGTGGTGCGACTGGCGCGGAAGATGTTCCACACCACGGACTACTACGACGGCGACAAGCTCTTCACCGTGCACAACGGCAAGCGCGCCCTGACCCCCATGCTCCTGGTCATGGTGGCGATCGGCGGGACGGACATCCTCTTCGCCCTGGACTCGATCCCCGCGATCTTCGGGCTCACGCAGGAGCCGTACATCGTGTTCACGGCCACCGCGTTCTCCCTCATGGGTCTGCGCCAGCTGTACTTCCTGATCGACGGTCTGCTGGACCGCCTGATCTACCTGTCGTGGGGTCTGTCGATCATCCTCGCGTTCATCGGCGTGAAGCTCATCCTGCACGCGCTGCACGAGAACACGCTGCCGTTCATCAACAACGGTGAGCACGTGGCCGTGGTGGAGATCGGCATCGGCCTGTCCCTCGCGGTGATCATCACGGTCCTCGTGGTCACGGTCCTGGCGTCCCTCTACAGCCCCAAGGGCCGGGCACTGCGCACGATCCAGAAGACCCAGGACCTCACCGAGCAGTACCTGGCTCTTCCGGCGGACGCCCCTGCGGAGCAGCGCAACCGGATCGACGCCGAGCTCGCCGAGCTGCAGGCCCACTTCCCCAAGATGTCCGAGAAGCACAAGAACGAGCTCATCGAGCACCGGGCCCGGTTCCGGACCATGCTCGAGACCGCCCGCGGCCAGCACCGGGAGTTCGCGGAGACCGGGGCGGTGCAGACACCTTCCCCGGACTTCACTCCGGACGGCGAGCGGCGGGACCGGGGCCACGAGGCATCACCTGCCGATCGCGGGAACGGGACCGGCTCCTCACCCGCCTAGTTCGTGGGCCCCGGCCTGACCCGCCGGGCTCGACGCCGCACGGAGACCTGACCGGGCCCGTTCCCTACCCGGGGAACGGGCCCGGTGGCGTGGTGCACCACAGGGCGGCACCGGCGAACAGCGCGGCCCACAGGAGCGACACGAGCGTGCCGATGATGAACTGCTCCCGCTGCTGCGCGTTGGTGAACTCGCCGTAGCGGGCGAGGCCCTTCACGGCCACGACCACCCCGATGCCCGCGACCATCCCGGTGAGCAGCGAGGCGATGGCGGCGGTGCGTTCCAGCGCACCGATCACGAGGCCGCCGCGCAGAGGCGGATCCACGGGTTCCGCGGCGGCCTCGGAATCCGCCCAGGGACTCTCGGAGGGCTGGGCGCGCACGGCGGAGAGGTCCGCGAAGCGGAAGACGGCACGGACCACGGGGTCCCCGGACAGGGTCCCCGCCACGAGCAGGGCGGGGAAGGCCCACGCACTGGGCACGGTTCCGGCCGCGAGCGTCCACGCGGCGGTGACGAGCACCAGTGCGAGGGGCAGCACCACGGTGGTGAGCGGGCGGATGTGGGTCATGGGCGCGTGCCTCCCTGGGCGGACGATGCGTTGGTGCCCTCGTCGGGGGCGTCCTGTCGCGCGGACCGCCCGTGCCCGCCGGAGGCGGCGGTGGCACGCGGGGAGGCGGTCCGGGTGGGGGAACCTCGGGGCGGTGCCGCGGTGCCGTCCGCGAGTGCCAGCACGGCGGTGAGGGCCTCACGGGCCGCGTGCTCCTGGTGCCACAGGGCGGCGTCCAGGCGCCGGGACACGGAGGACTGCGTGATGCCCAGGTGCTCGGCCATCTGCTGCTGGGTCATCCCGGTCTCGGCCAGGGCCACGGCCGCGGCACCGGAGTCCGTGCGGCGCGCACGCACGGCACACAGCAGACCCAGCAGGGCGCCCGCGCGTTCGGCCCACTCGCCGCCGCGCACGGCGGGGCCACCGGCGTCCTTTGCGGCCTGGACCGCCTCGCGGGCCGCCACGAAGGCCGCCCCGGTGTTCTCCCGCGCCGCGTCGGCGAGCGGACGGTCCACCTCTCCGACGCCGAGTCCCACGTGCCACGAGCCGTCGTCGGCCAGGGTGACGGCGGCCTGCAGGGCGGCCGCGGCATCGTCGTAGAGGGCTTGGAGCTCGTCCCCGGCGGTGATGTCCCACGCCACCAGCGGGCGGGGCAGGTCCCGGCGGCACGCGTCGAGGTGCTCACGCATGTCCAGCCGCTCGGCGTCCGCGCGGGAGTCGCGACGGTCCACGGTCAGTGCAAACACGAGCCGCTCCTCTCGGTCATGCGGTCCCACATGCATAGTAGGTGATGATGCATCTCTGACTGCATGGTTGGGGTGTCAGCGGCCCGTGTCCGTCACCGGACCCACGTTGTCCACGAGTACGGCGGGAAAGCCGTCCTCGTCGGAGGCGGCCAGGTCGATGCGCGCGTTGATGCCCCAGTCGTGGTGGCCGTCGGGGTCGTCGAAGACCTGCACCACGGTCCAGAAGCCCGGCAGACCCTCGGGATGCTCGGTGATGCGGATCAGGGAGGGGCCGCGGGACTGGGCGTCGGTGTAGATGTCCTCGTACTCGTCGAAGTACGCGTCCATGGCGTCCGCCCAGCGGTCGCGGTCCCAGCCGGACTTCTCGTCCAGGGCTCCGAGCACCTTGTCCTTCTCCTGCGCGAAGAGCTCCACGCGCTGGAAGAGCGCGTTGCGCACCATCACACGGAACGCCCGCGGGTTGGAGGTCACGCCCTCGGGCTGCTCCGCGACAAGCTCCGCGAGGGAGTCGGCGCTGGTCCCGGAAGGGGACTCCTCGCCGGAGGCGAGCTTCTCCCACTCGTCCAGCAGGGAGTTGTCGGTCTGGCGGATGCTCTCGCCGAGCCACTCCACGAGGTCCGTGAGGGTCTCGGTGGTGGCATCCACGGGCACCGTCTGGCGAAGGGCCTTGTAGGCGTCCGAGAGGTAGCGCAGCAGGATCCCCTCGGAGCGCGCCAGCCCGTAGTACTGCACGTAGTCCCCGAAAGTCATGGCGCGCTCGTACATGTCCCGCACGATCGACTTGGGGGACAGCTCGAACTGGGACACCCACGGGGCGGAACCCCGGTAGGTCTCGAAGGCCTGGTCCAGCAGCTCCTTCAACGGCTGCGGGTAGGTGATCTCGTCCAGTTCGCGCATGCGCTCCATGTACTCGAGGCCCTCGGCCTTCATGGTGGCCAGCGCCTCGCCCTTGACCTTCTTCTCCTGCATGTTCAGCACCTGGCGGGGCTTCTCCAGGGTGGCCTCCATGACCGAGACCACGTCCAGTGCATAGGTCTCGGACTCGGGGTCCAGCAGGCCCAGGGCCGCGAGCGCAAAGGGGGAGAGGGGCTGGTTGAGCGCGAAGTTCTCCTGCAGCTCCACGGTGAGGCGGTAGCGGCGCCCGGTCTCGTCCGGTTCGGGCAGGCGTACGACCACCCCGGCGCGCAGCAGCTCCTTGAGGATGGACAGGGCGTGGCGCAGCAGGGCGCGCTGCCGGGCGCGGGGCTCGTCCACCGAGGTGAGCAGCCGGTACCCCGCGGCAATGTTGTCCCCGGGGCGCTGCAGCATGTTGAGCACCATGGAGTGCGTGATGGCGAAGGACGAGCTCAGCTGCTCCGGGGTGGCCTCCACGAGGTGGTCGAAGGTCTTGCGGCTCCACGACACGAAGCCCTCGGGCGCCTTTTTTCTGGGGACCTGGCGCAGCTTCTTCTGGTCGTCGCCGTGCTTGGCACGTGCCTTGGCCATGGCGCGCTCGTTCTCGATCACGTGCTCGGGGGCCTGGACCACCACGGTCCCGGCGGTGTCGTAGCCGGCCCGCCCGGCGCGGCCGGCGATCTGGTGGAACTCGCGCGCGCTGAGCCGGCGGGTGCGGCGGCCGTCGTACTTGGACAGCGCGGTGATCAGCACCGTGCGGATGGGCACGTTGATGCCCACGCCCAGGGTGTCCGTGCCGCAGATGACCTTGAGCAGCCCGGTCTGCGCCAGCTGCTCCACGAGCCGGCGGTACTTGGGCAGCATGCCCGCGTGGTGCACGCCGATCCCGTGGCGCACGAGCCGGTTGAGGGTCTTGCCGAAGCCCGCCGAAAAGCGGAAGTCTTTGATCAGCTCCGCGACCTGTTCCTTCTCCGCCTTGCTGAGCACGTCCACGGACATGAGGCTCTGCGCCTGCTCCGCGGCCGCCAGCTGGGAGAAGTGCACCACGTACACGGGAGCCTGGTGTGTGGTGAGCAGCTCCTCCAGCTCCTCGTGGATGGGCCGTTCGGAGTAGTAGAAGTGCAGCGGGATGGGCCGCTCGCCCGAAGAGACCAGGGACGTGGCCCGGCCCGTGGTGTCGGTGAGCCGCTGCTCGATGCGGGTGACGTCCCCCAGGGTGGCGCTCATGAGGAGGAACTGCGCCTGCGGCAGCTCGATGAGCGGCGCCTGCCACGCCCAGCCGCGCTGGGGGTCGGAGTAGAAGTGGAACTCGTCCATGACCACCAGGCCGAGGTCCGCGTCCGGGCCTTCACGCAGCGCCACGTTCGCGAGGATCTCCGCGGTGCAGCACACGATGGGCGCCTCCGCGTTCACGGCGGAGTCCCCGGTGACCATGCCCACGTTCTCCGCCCCGAAGATCTCGCAGAGGTCGAAGAACTTCTCGGACACGAGCGCCTTGATGGGGGCGGTGTAGTAGGAGCGCTGCCCCCGGGCAAGCCCGGCGAAGTGCGCGGCCACGGCCACGGTGGACTTCCCGGAGCCCGTGGGCGTTGCGAGGATCACGTTGGACCCGTTGGCCACCTCCAGCACGGCCTCGTCCTGCGCCGGGTACAGCTCCATGTCCCGGGAGGCGATCCAGCCGAGGAACCCCTCGTAGATCTCGTCCTCGCTCAGCGGGTTGGACGCGAAGTCGCCGCGCAGGTACTGGTGACCGGGGGCGGAGAGGTCTGGTGCCAGGGAGTCGAGGAGTTTCATCCCCGCCAGCCTATCCGCCGCCGGGGACACCCACACGGGACGCGTCAGTCCACGACGACGCCGCGCGCGGCCTTCGCGTCCGCGCGGCGGCACAGCAGCGCGAACACGGCCCCGGAGAGGTTGTGCCAGACCGAGAACACCGCACCGGGCAGGGCGGCGAGCGGGGACATGTACTGGGCGGCCAGCCCGGCGGCGAGCCCCGAGTTCTGCATGCCCACCTCGATCGCGGTGGTGCGTCGGACGGCCGCGGGCTGTCCGGACAAACGCCCCACGAGCCAGCCGAGTGCCATGCCCAGCGCGTTGTGCACCGCCACGGCCACCAGGACAATCAGTCCCGCCTGCAGAATCTTCTCCGCGGACCCGGAGACCACGATGGCCACGATCACCGAGATCGCGAGCACCGAGAGCCACGGCAGCACGGGCAGCAGCCGGGTGATCATCCGGGGCAGCAGGAGACGCACCACCAGGCCGGCGAGCACGGGCAGCAGCACCACCACGGCGATGGAGCGGGCCATGGCCGCCCCGTTCAACGGCATGTACGCGCCGGCGAGCCACAGCGTCAGCAGGGGAGTGAGCAGAGGCGCCAGCAGGGTGGAGATCGAGGTCATGGTCACGGACACCGCCACGTCCCCGCGGGCCAGGTAGGACACCACGTTGGAGGCGGTGCCCCCGGGCGCGCAGCCCACCAGGATGACCCCGGCCGCGATCTCGGGCGGCAGCTGCAGGGCCCACGTGACGAGCACGGCGATCCCGGGCATGAGCACGTACTGCGCCAGGACCCCCAGCACGATCGGCACCGGCCGCCTGGCCACCAGCGCGAAGTCCGCGGGGCGCAGGGTGAGCCCCATCCCGAACATCACGAGTCCGAGCAGGGGGTTGGTCCAGCTCGCGGCCTGGTGGACGGTCGGTGCGAACAGGTACCCGCCCAGTCCGCCCGCGAGCACGAGCAGTGGGAACACCAGGACCGCCACGTAGGCGGCGCGGTCCGCGGAGGACTGCGCGGCGGCGTCGTGGCCGGTGGCATCCGCGGGCGAGGCGGGTGAGCTCACCAGCCGCGCTCTTCCCACTCCCGCAGGTGCGGCCGCTCGGCGCCCAGGGTGGTGGGCTCGCCGTGGCCCGGGTGGATCACGGTGTCGTCGTCGAACCGGTCGAAGATGCGCTCGGTGACGTCCCGGAAGAGCTGGCGGAAGTCCTCGGGGGAGTTCGTCTTCCCCAGCCCGCCGGGGAACAGGGAGTCCCCGGTGAAGATGTGGGCGGGACCCTCGGGATCCCGGTAGACCAGGGCGATCGAGCCGGGGGTGTGCCCGCGCAGCTCGAGAACCTCCAGCTCGATGCCGTCCAGCTCGGCGGTGTCACCGTTCTCGAAGGTGAGGTCCATGGGCACGGCGATGTCGGCCTCGTCCGAGGCGCCGCACGCGGTCATGGCCTCGGCGTGGGTGGCCACGGCCTCCAGCGCGCGCACGTGGTCCCAGTGCGAGTGCGTGGTGACGATCAGCTGCAGGTTGCCCCAGTCCGAGCAGTCCCCGGAGCCGGCGGCGACCATGCCCGCGATTGCACGGGCGTCGTCGGCGGCGTCGATGAGCACCTGGGTGCCCTCGGACTTGGAGGTGAGCAGGTAGACGTTGTTGTCCATCTCGCTCACCGAGATGCGGCGGATGGTGATCCGGGCGAGTTCAATGACCTCGGTCTGCGTGGCGATCATGCCCACGAGTGTAGGCGCCGGGAGCGGTGCGGGCGAATACCACGGGGGCCTGGGAGGCCGCCCGGGGGAGGGGGGAACACGGTGGACAGCGTGCGGCGGAATATATATAGTTGAGTGAAGCAAATAATTGATGGGGAGTGGTGCGCCCACCGGCCAACTCCCGGAGGGGACAGGCATGGGCGTCTCGCACAAAACCGCCGAGGACCTGGTCCGCGACCTGCTGGAGCTGCAGCGGGCCACCCGAAGGGTGGTCAAGGCCACCGAGGCCCACCGGGGGCTGAGCGTGGTGCAGACCAACATCCTCACGCTGCTCAGCTGCGTGCCCGGACGGCGCGCCAAGGACATCGTGGCGGAGTCCACGCTCGGCGCCTCGGGGCTGAGCCGACACCTCGCCACCCTCGAGCAGCTCGGCCTCGTGTCCCGCGCTCCGGACCCCGAGGACGGACGCGCGCAGATCGTGTCCATCACGGAGGCGGGCCGGCACGCGCTGGACACCAACCTGCGGGCGGACGCGGAGAACCTCGTGTCGCGCCTCGGGGACCTCAGCGAGGAGGAGGCGGCGCGCGCGAGCGCGTCCCTGAACCGGATCACCGAGCTGTTCCTCGACTCGCTCGGGATGTCCCGGATGACCTCGCCGCCGTGGTCCGACCGCCCCCGAACCCCACAGACCAGCGCGCCCCGCGGCACCGGGTGCGGAGAGGAGCCCACCCCGTGACGCCACCCCACGACACCGCGCCCAGCACGCGCCCGGCACGCACGAGCCAGCAGGAGCACCGAGACGTCCTGCGGGCGCTGACCGGCATCCTGTCCGCCTTCTTCATGGCCATGGTCACGCTGACGATCATCGGCACCGCCCTGCCCGTGATCATGGCGGACCTGGGCGGGGACCAGACGGCGCTGTCCTGGACGGTGACCGGAACCCTGCTGGCCAACGCGGTCACCACGCCCATGTGGGGCAAGCTCGCGGATCTCTTCGACAAGAAGAAGCTCCTGCTGATGGCCATCGTGATCTTCGTGATCGGCTCCGGCGCGGCGGGTCTGGCACCGAGCATCGGCATGCTCGTGGTGGCCCGTGTGATCCAGGGTGTGGGGATGGGTGGGCTGATGGCTCTGGCCCAGACCATCCTGGGCACCATCATCCCGCCGCGTGAGCGCGGTCGCTACGCCGGGTACATGGGCGCCGTCATGGCCGTGGCCACGTCCGTGGGTCCGCTGCTGGGCGGGCTCATCGTGGACGCCTTCGGGTGGCGGTGGTGCTTCCTCATCCCGGTTCCCCTGTCCATCCTCGCGGCCATCCTGATCGTGAAGACCCTGCACCTGCCCGAGGTCACCCGGGACCGCACGCCCCAGGTGGACTTCCTGGGCATGGGGCTGCTCGCCGTGGCCACGTCCGCGCTGCTGCTGTGGGTCTCGTTCGCCGGGAAGCTCTTCGACTGGGGCTCGTGGGAGTCCGTCCTCCTGGCTGTCGTGGCGGTGCTGGGCGCTGTCGCGTTCGTGGCGGTCGAGCGCCGCGCGAGCGAACCCACCATGCCTCTGCACGTGATCACGGAGCGCACCACGGTGCTCGCGATCATCGCGGCGATCGCCACGGGTGCCGCGATGTTCGCCTCCACCACGTACCTGGGCCAGTACTTCCAGCTCGGCCAGGGGTACAGCCCCACCGAGTCGGGTCTGCTCACGCTCCCGCAGGTCGTGGGGTCCTTCCTGGGCTCGATGGTCGCCGGGCAGCTGATCTCCCGCTTCGGGCGGTGGAAGCGGATCCTCGTGATCGGCGCCGTGGTCCTGGCCGTGGGCCTGTTCCTCGGCTCGCAGCTGACCCACACCACCCCCGCGTGGCTCGTGGGCGTCTACATCTGCCTGGTGGGCCTGGGTGTGGGCACGCTCAACCAGAACCTCGTGCTCGCCGTCCAGAACACCGTGGGCCTCAAGGACATGGGCTCCGCGTCCTCCGCCGTGGCCTTCTTCCGCACCGTGGGCGGCGCCGTGGCCGTCTCGCTGTTCGGTGCGCTGCTCACGCGCCACCTCACCACGGAGATGGCCGGCTTCGCCGCCGAGCACGGCATCGACGCCTCGGCCGCGCCCGACGCCGCGTCGATCGACTTCGCGGGTCTGCCCCCTTCCGCCCTCGAGGCCGTGCGCGAGGCGTACGGCACGGGCACCGGGCTGCTGTTCCTGGTGGCGGGCATCGCCTCGCTCGTGACCCTGCTGTGCGTGCTCCTCATGAAGGAGGTCCCGCTGCGCACCACCGTGGACGTGGCGGAGGTGGACCCGGACACGGGCGAGATCACCGTGGTGACCCGGCAGGTGGACCCGGTGGAGGCCGCCGGGCTGCGCATGCAGCGTGCGGAGACGGGGCAGATCCCCGTGATCGACCCGGACGCCACGGGTCTGCGCCGCGGCCGCGGCGAGCAGCACGTGGGCCCCGCGCGGGCGCCCCGGGCGGCGTCGGCCGCGGAGGAGGTGGCCGTTGAGAACCCGGCGCCGGAGCACTCGGGCCCCGGGCGTCACGCGCAGGGCGGGGTGGCCGACGACGCCGCCGGTCGTCCCACGGGCCGGGCTCGCCACCGCGCGTGAACCCGCACCGGGGCCGGGCGGCTGCTGCCGTGTCGGGGCCGGGTACTAGAGTTGCAGCCGTGTCAGAGCGAACCCACGAAACGTCCAGCGAACGCCCCTCCACGTCCGTTCTCGCGGAACGGACCGCGCAGGAGCACGCCCCCGCCACCCGCGCCTCAGGGGTCTCCGACCTCACGGAGATCGTGGTCCAGGGTGCCCGCGAGCACAACCTCAAGAACGTGGACCTCACCATTCCGCGGGACTCCATGGTGGTGTTCACGGGTCTGTCCGGATCCGGGAAGTCCTCCCTCGCGTTCGACACCATCTTCGCGGAGGGCCAGCGGCGCTACGTGGAGTCCCTGTCCTCCTACGCCCGCATGTTCCTGGGCCGGGTGGACAAGCCGGACGTCGACTTCATCGAGGGGCTGTCCCCGGCGGTGTCGATCGACCAGAAGTCCACGTCTCGCAACCCGCGCTCCACGGTGGGCACCATCACCGAGATCTACGACTACATGCGCCTGCTCTGGGCCCGCATCGGCCGGGCCCACTGCCCGGTGTGCGGCGAGCCCATCACCCGGCAGACCCCCCAGCAGATCGTGGACCAGCTGCTCGAGCTGCCGGAGCGCACCCGCTTCATGGTGCTGGCGCCCGTGGTCAAGGGCCGCAAGGGCGAGTTCCAGGACCTCTTCCAGCAGCTGAGCCAGCAGGGCTACGCGCGGGCCGTCGTGGACGGCGAGACCGTGCAGCTCGAGGACGCCCCGAAGCTCAAGAAGCAGTACAAGCACACCATCGACGTGGTGGTGGACCGCCTCACCGCCAAGCCGGATGCCCGCCAGCGGCTCACGGACTCCGTGGAGACCGCGCTGAACCTCGCGGACGGCCGCGTGGTCGTGGAGCTCGTGACCCGCGAGGGGGAGGAGTCCCCGTGGCAGGACGTGCGGCGCACGTTCTCCGAGAACCTCGCGTGCCCCAACGAGCACGAGCTGCAGACGGACGAGATCGAGCCCCGCTCGTTCTCCTTCAACGCGCCCTTCGGCGCGTGCCCCGAGTGCGACGGCATCGGCTCGCGGCTCGAGGTGGACGAGGACCTCGTGGTGCCCAACCCGGATCTCTCCCTCGTGGAGGGCGCCATCGCCCCGTGGTCCCTCGGCAAGGCCACGAGCGAGTACTGGAACCGGCTGCTCGCGGGCCTCGGCAAGGAGGTGGGCTTCGACATGGTCACACCGTGGAAGGATCTTCCCGCCAAGGCGCGCAGGGCCGTGCTCGAGGGCAAGGACCACAAGGTCACCGTGGCCTACCGCAACCGGTGGGGCCGCGAGCGCAAGTACTCGCAGGGCTTCGAGGGCGTGTACGGCTACATCAAGCGCAAGCACGAGGAGACCGAGTCCGACCACGCCAAGGACCGCTACGAGCAGTACATGCGCCAGGTGGCGTGCCCCGCGTGCGGCGGTGCCCGGCTGAACCCCACCATTCTGGGCGTGACCGTGGGCGGGAAGAGCATTGCGGAGGCCACCCGGCTGCCCATGCGGGAGTCACTCACGTTCTTCGAGGAGCTCGAGCTCAGCGACCGTGACGCGCAGATCGGCGACCAGGTGCTCAAGGAGATCGTCGCGCGCCTGACGTTCCTGATCGACGTGGGGCTCGACTACCTCAACCTCGAGCGCGCGGCGGCCACGCTGTCCGGCGGCGAGGCGCAGCGCATCCGCCTGGCCACGCAGATCGGTGCGGGACTCGTCGGGGTGCTCTACGTCCTGGACGAGCCCTCGATCGGTCTGCACCAGCGTGACAACCGCCGCCTCATCGACACCCTCCTGCGGCTGCGGGACATGGGGAACACGCTCATCGTGGTCGAGCACGACGAGGACACCATGCGCGAGGCCGACTGGATCGTGGACGTGGGCCCGGGTGCGGGCATCCACGGCGGCGACGTGGTGCACTCCGGGACCTACGAGCAGCTTCTCGAGAACCGGAAGTCGATCACCGCGGACTACCTCACCGGCCGGTCACTGATCGAGGTGCCCGCCCGGCGTCGTCCGGTGGACCGCAAGCGGCAGCTCACCGTGGTGGGGGCCAAGGAGAACAACCTCCAGAACCTCACGGTGGACTTCCCCCTGGGCGTCTTCGTGGCGGTCACCGGAGTCTCCGGGTCCGGCAAGTCCACGCTGGTCAACGACATCCTCTACACCAGCCTGGCCAACCAGCTCAACGGCGCCAAGCAGGTGCCCGGGCGGCACCGGCGCATCGACGGCCTGGAGCACCTGGACAAGGTGGTGCACGTGGACCAGAGCCCGATCGGGCGCACCCCGCGCTCCAACCCCGCCACCTACACCGGGGTGTTCGACCGGATCCGCAAGCTGTTCGCGGAGACCCAGGAGGCCAAGGTGCGCGGCTACCAGCAGGGCCGCTTCTCCTTCAACGTCAAGGGCGGGCGCTGCGAGGCGTGCTCCGGGGACGGCACCCTGAAGATCGAGATGAACTTCCTCCCGGACGTCTACGTGCCCTGCGAGGTGTGCAAGGGCGCCCGGTACAACCGGGAGACCCTGGAGGTGCACTACAAGGGCAAGAACATCGCCGAGGTGCTCGACATGCCCATCGAGGAGGCCGCGGAGTTCTTCGCGCCCTTCACCGCGATCGCGCGCTACCTCAACACCCTCGTGGAGGTGGGTCTGGGCTACGTGCGCCTCGGCCAGCCCGCCACCACGCTCTCCGGCGGTGAGGCGCAGCGAGTGAAGCTCGCCGCCGAGCTGCAGAAGCGCTCCAACGGCCGCACCATCTACGTGCTGGACGAGCCCACCACGGGGCTGCACTTCGAGGACATCCGCAAGCTGCTGAAGGTGCTGCAGAGCCTCGTGGACAAGGGCAACAGCGTGATGACCATCGAGCACAACCTGGACGTGGTGAAATCCGCGGACTGGATCGTGGACCTCGGACCGAACGGCGGTTCCGGGGGCGGCACCGTGGTGGCGCAGGGCACCCCGGAGGAGGTGGCCGAGAACGAGGACAGCTTCACCGGGCAGTTCCTGCGCGAGGTGCTGGAGAACTCGGCGGCCCGTGAGAGCGCCCACCGGGCCGGCTCCCCGGAACCCGTGGCGGCCGCCACGGGGCAGGGCGGGGCCCACGGGGCGTCGTCGTGAGCGGTCAGCGTCCCGTGGTGCTGTGGGACCTGGACGGAACGGTCCTGGACCCGGCCGGCGCCATCACGGAGGGCATCGCCGAGGCGCTGTGGGCGTGCGGCTTCGAGGCGCCCGAGAACCTGGAGCGGTTCGTGGGCCCGCCCATCGGAGAGTCGCTGCGGCGCTTCACGGACGTCCCCGAGGAGCAGATCCCCCAGGTGGTCTCCGTCTACCGTTCCGGCTACCTCACGGAGGGGCTCGAACGGACACGCATCTATCCGGGGATCGGGGAGATCCTGCAGTCGCTGCACGCGAGCGGGGTGCGCCAGGCCGTGGCGACCCAGAAGCCGGAGCACATCGCGGTGGAGGTCGTGTCCAGGTTCGGGCTGGGGGAGTACTTCGAGACCGTGAGCGGCGCCTCGGACGACCTCGCCCCGCCCACGAGCGGTGCCGGGCAGATGCACGACAAGCCCGCCATCGTGGGTGAGGCCCTGCGTCGGCTGGGTGCCCTGCCGCCGGATCCGGCGCGCACGGTCATGATCGGTGACCGCAGCTACGACGCCGACGGCGCGCGCAGCCACGGCATCGACTGCCTGGGCGCGGGGTGGGGTTTCGCACAGCCCGGCGAGCTGGACACGGGGTGTGCCGCGCTCGCCCGTGAGCCTGGTGATTTGGCACACTTGCTCAGTCGGTACACGGACCTCTAGGGAGCACGGGCAATGATCACCAAGTACGACCTGACCAAGGCCACGGTGGCGCGGGCCCTGCGTGTCGTGTGCCGCCCCGTGGTCACCGGCCTGGACCGGCTGCCCGAGACCGGCCCCGTGATCATCGCGTCCAACCACCTCACCTTTCTGGACTCGGTCATCATCTCGGCGTTCATGCCGCGGCGCGTGAAGTTCATCGCCAAGGCGGAGTACGTCAACAGCCCCGGGATCAAGGGGAAGTTGATGCGCGAGGCCTTCGAGTTCATAGACATCATCCCCGTGGCCCGCGGCCAGCAGAGCGAGTCCGTGGCGGCCCTGCAGCCCGCGGTGGAGCACCTGCGGGAGGGCAAGGTCTTCGGCATCTACCCCGAGGGCACCCGCTCGCGGGACGGCTACCTGTACCGCGGCCACTCCGGGGTGGCGTACCTGGCCTACCTCACGGGCGCCCCCGTGGTCCCCGTGGGAATGATCGGGACCCAGCGGCTGCAGCCGCCGGGCGCCACGATGATCCGCCCCGCCAAGTTCGAGATGCACGTGGGCGAACCCATCACGGTGGCCCACGCGGGGGAGCAGCAGACGGGCAGGATGCGCAAGGAGCTCGTGGCGCAGGTCATGGACACGATCGCGGAGCTCTCCGGCCAGCCCCGCAAGGACGTGTACAACGTCTCGCCGTCCGCGGGGAGGGATCTGGGGCGTGGCTGACCCGGCCAGCTACCGGCCGGCGCGCCAGGACATCCCCACCAACCCGGGGGTGTACCGCTTCCGCGACGAGCACGGCCGCGTGATCTACGTGGGCAAGGCCAAGAACCTGCGCAACAGGCTGTCCTCGTACTTCGCGCCGCTGCACCAGCTCGCTCCCAAGACCCGTGCCATGGTCACCACGGCCGCCGCGGTGCAGTGGACCGTGGTGGGCTCCGAGTTCGAGTCCCTGCAGCTCGAGTACACGTGGATCAAGGAGTTCGCCCCGCGGTTCAACATCGCCTACCGGGACGACAAGTCCTATCCGTACCTTGCGGTCACCATGTCCGAGGACGTGCCGCGCGCCATGGTGACGCGCGGTGAGAAGAAGCCCGGCAACCGCTACTTCGGCCCGTACTCCCAGGCGTGGGCCATCCGGGACTCCCTCGACGCCCTGCTGCGGGTGTTTCCCGTGCGCACGTGCACCAAGGGCGTGTACCAGCGTGCCGAGCGCAGCGGCCGGCCGTGCCTGCTGGGCTACATCGACAAGTGCTCCGCGCCGTGCGTGGGCGAGATCTCCCAGGAGGACCACCGGGCCCTCGCGGACGACCTCTGCCGCTTCATGGCCGGGCACGCCAAGCCGTACATCCGGGAGCTCACCCGTCAGATGAACGAGGCCGCCGAGGCCATGGACTTCGAGACCGCCGCGGCGCGCCGCGACGACATCGGGGCGCTCGAGCGGGTGTTCGAGCGCAACACGGTGGTGCTGCCCGACTCCACGGACGCGGACTTCTTCGCGATCGCGGAGGATGAGCTGGAGGCCGCCGTGCAGGTGTTCCACGTCCGCGGGGGACGCATCCGGGGCCAGCGCGGCTGGATCACGGAGAAGGTGGAGGACGTCACCACCCCCCAGCTGATGACCCACCTGCTGCGGCAGGTCTACGGCGAGGTGCACTCGGAACTGGCCCCGGCGGCGTCGGGCCGCAGACGGAGCGCGCGGCAGGGCAGCGAGGACGTGGTGGGTCAGCACCGGCGCACCTCGGAGCTCGCGTACCGCCAGGACACCGTCCCGCGCGCTGTCCACGTGAGCGTGGAGCCGGACGAGGCGGACGAGATCGCCGGGTGGCTCAGCGAGCTGCGCGGCTCCCAGGTCACGGTGCAGCGCCCGCAGCGCGGGGACAAGGCGCAGCTGCTCGAGACGGTCGCGGAGAACGCCCGGCAGGCGCTGACCCTGCACAAGTCCCGCCGGGCCGGGGACCTGACCACGCGCTCGGCGTCCCTGCAGCAGCTGCAGGAGGCCCTGGACCTCCCGGACGCCCTCATGCGCATCGAGTGCTACGACATCTCCCACGTGCAGGGCACCAACGTGGTGGCGTCCATGGTGGTGTTCGAGGACGGGCTGCCGCGCAAGTCCGAGTACCGCAAGTTCTCGATCACCGGGGACGCCGCCCGGGACGACACAGCCTCCATGTACGACGTGATCCACCGGCGCTTCTCGCGCCACGTGGAGCAGCAGAAGCGTGCGGCGGAGAAGGGCGTGAGCACGGGGGAGGTGGCCGCCCAGGAGGAGGAGCCCACGTCCCGCGCGTTCGCGTACCCGCCCAACCTGGTGGTGGTGGACGGCGGCCCTCCCCAGGTGGCCGCGGCGCAGCGTGCGCTGGACGACCTCGGCGTCACGGACGTCCACGTGGTGGGCCTGGCGAAGCGCCTCGAGGAGGTCTGGATCCCGGACGACGAGTTCCCCGTGATCCTGCCCCGCGCCTCCGAGGGCCTGTTCCTCATGCAGCGCATCCGGGACGAGGCCCACCGCTTCGCCATCACTTTCCACCGGCAGAAGCGCTCCAAGGCCATGACCGTCTCCGCGCTGGACGAGATCCCCGGACTGGGCCCCGCCAAGCAGAGGGCGCTGCTCAAGCACTTCGGCTCCGTCAAGAAGCTGCGGGCCGCCGCACCGGAGGACATGCTCGCGGTCAAGGGCGTGGGACCGGCACTGGCCGTCAAGGTGGCGCAGGCCCTGGGAGGGCAGGCGGCGGCGTCGTCCGGGCCCGCGGTCGACACGGAGACGGGCGAACTGCTCGACTGATCTGGTCTACCCTGGAGGGGAACCTTGCAGTCGGCAGATCAGGCGGTCCGTCACCCCATGAGCACCCCACCCCCGGATGCCTCGGCCCCCGCGCTGGAGCCGGTGAAGCCCCCCACGGCCGAGCTGCTGATCGTTACGGGGATGTCCGGTGCCGGCCGCTCCACCGCGGCCCATGCCCTGGAAGACCTCGGGTGGTACGTGGTGGACAACCTGCCGCCGCAGATGCTGGGGACCCTCGCGGACCTGGCCTCCCGCACCCCGCAGACGCTGCCCAAGCTCGCCGTGGTGATCGACGTGCGAGGCAAGGCCCTGTTCAACGACATGCGCGAGACGCTGGCCGCCCTGGAGACCTCGGGCGTGGACTTCTCGGTGCTGTTCCTGGAGGCCTCGGACGAGGTCCTGGTGTCCCGCTACGAGCTCCAGCGCCGCCCGCACCCGCTGCAGGCCGGCGGGCGGATCCTGGACGGCATCAAGGCGGAGCGGGAGCTGCTGCGCGATCTGCGCGAGACCGCGGACTCCGTGCTGGACACCACGTCCTTCAACGTCCACGCCCTGACCAAGGCCGTGGCGGACATGTTCTCCACGAGCGGGCCCGTGGTGCTGCGCCTCACCGTGATGAGCTTCGGCTTCAAGTACGGAGTGCCGGCGGACGCCAACTACGTGGCGGACGTCCGCTTCATCCCCAACCCGCACTGGGTGCCCGCCCTGCGCCCACGCACGGGCAAGGACCCCGAGGTGCGGGACTACGTCTTCGGCAACGACGGCGCGCGGACGTTCGTGGACCGCTTCGTGTCCATGCTCGAACCGGTCTTCGCCGGCTACCGCAACGAGAGCAAGCACTACGCCACCATCGCCATCGGGTGCACGGGCGGCAAGCACCGCTCCGTGGCCATCACCGAGGAGGTCGCCCGGCGGCTCAGCAAGTCGCCCCGGGTGACCGTCAACATCCAGCACCGGGACATGGGCCGCGAGTAGCCTGCCCCCAGACATGACGGAATCGATGAGTTCACTTCCCACCACGGGTGCCCTGCCCCGGTTGCCGCTGAGCAGCCGGCGTGACGTGGACCCCTACCACTCCCTGGACCCCTCCGCCCGGGACGCTCTGACCGACGCGGACTCGGTGGTGGCCCTCGGCGGCGGCCACGGGCTCTCCGCGAGCCTCTCCGCGCTGCGGCTGCTGGCCCCCGCCCTGACCGCCGTGGTCACGGTCGCGGACGACGGCGGGTCGTCCGGTCGGCTGCGCAACGACCTCGGCGTGCTGCCGCCGGGCGATCTGCGGATGGCGCTGGCGGCCCTGTGCGACGACTCCCAGTGGGGCCGCACCTGGAGCGACGTGATGCAGCACCGCTTCAGCATCGAGGGGCACCCGGACGAGGGACTGGATAACCACGCCCTGGGCAACCTGCTTATCGTGACCCTGTGGGAGCTGCTGGGAGACCCCGTGGAGGGACTGCGCTGGGCGGGGGCCCTGCTCGGGGCACGCGGTCAGGTGCTGCCCATGAGCTGCACTCCGCTCGTGATCGAGGGGGACGTCTCCCCGGGCAGCAGCCCCACGGTCGCCTGCCCGCCCGAGGCCGTCACGCGCACGGTCACGGGGCAGGCGCGCCTCGCCAAGGAGGCGGACGTGTGCAACGTGCGTCTCTGCCCGGCAGACGCCGAGGCGTGCCCGGAGGCCGTCACCGCGATCGAGGAGGCGGCCTGGGTGGTGCTCGGCCCCGGCTCGTGGCACACGTCCGTGCTTCCGCACCTGCTGCTGCCTCAGCTGCGGGATGCCATCTGTGCTTCTCCCGCCAAACGGCTGGTCACGCTCAACCTCTCCCGCGACTCGGAGACCCTCAGCATGGGCTCGGGGGACCAGCTGCGGGTCCTCAAACGCTACGCCCCGGAGCTGCGCCTGGACGTGGTGCTCGCGGACCCGTCCGCGGCCGAGTCCCCCAAGGACGTGGAGGCCGCCGCGGCGCAGCTCGGCGCGGTGGTGCACTGGGACTCCCTCCGGGACAAGGACGGCGGCTCGGTGCACAACCCCTTCAAACTGGCCGCGGCCTACCAGCAGATCATGAACGCGGAGCACTGACCGGGGCAGCCCCGGCCCCGCCCGAGCACGACAAGGAGATCGACGTCTATGGCATTGACCGCCTCGGTCAAGGAAGAACTCGCCCACCTGCAGGTGCGCAAGTCCGCGGTGCGCGCGGCGGAGCTGTCGGCCCTGCTGCGCTTCGCGGGCGGGCTGCACATCGTGGGCGGGCGAATCGTGGTGGAGGCGGAGCTGGACACGGAGTCCGTGGCACGCCGCGCAGCACGCACGGTGGGGGAGGTCTTCGGCCACGACTGCGAGCTCGGGGTGATCAGCGGCGGCGGTCTGCGCCGGGACCGCACCTGGGTGGTGCGGGTCGCCCGCGACGGCGAGGCCCTCGCCCGGCGCACGGGACTGCTGGACGCCCACGGCCGGCCCGTGCGCGGGCTGCCCCCCACGGTGGTCAACGGCAGCGTGGAGGAGTCCGCGGCCGTGATCCGCGGCGCGTTCCTGGCGCACGGCTCCCTCACGGAGCCCGGTCGCGCGGCCGCCATGGAGTTCACGTGCCCGGGACCGGAGGCGGCCCTCGCGCTCGTGGGCTCCGCGCGCCGTCTGGACGTCCTCGCCAAGGCGCGGCAGGTGCGCGGCGTGGACCGCGTCGTCGTGCGCGACGGCGACACGATCGCCGCGCTGCTCACGCGCCTGGGCGCCCACCGCGCCCTGCTCCAGTGGGAGGACCGGCGCATGCGAAAGGAGGTGCGGGCCACGGCCAACCGGCTCGCGAACTTCGACGACGCCAACCTGCGGCGTTCCGCGCAGGCCGCCGTCACGGCGGGAGCCAAGGTGGAGCGCGCCCTCGACATCCTGGGCGAGGACGCCCCCGAGCACCTGCGCGCGGCCGGGCGGCTGCGCGTGGCCAACAAGCAGGCGAGCCTGGACGAGCTGGGCCGGCTTTCAGACCCGCCGCTGACCAAGGACGCGATCGCGGGCCGGATCCGCCGGCTGCTGGCCATGGCCGACCGCCGCGCGGAGGAGCTCGGCGTGGCCACCACCACGGAGTTCGCGGCCCAGGCGGGCGGGGAGCGGCGGCGCGGATAGTACCAGCCGCCCGTGACCCCGCAGTGAATGTTGGTTCATGTGGGGTTTGCGAACAAGTGGCGCGTCGGTCCCCGCAGCACTGTCCTCGCGACGCCGGACGCGCTAGAATGGACACGGAAGAGCAGGTGGGCCCGTTGGTCGCCGAGCACTCCGGGTGTGGGAATCATGCCGAATGGTTTTGATCCCACATCCAGGCGATCACCGTCCGCCGCACACCCACACGCAGAGGAGAACGCAGTGACAGTCAAGGTTGCCATCAACGGATTCGGACGCATCGGCCGTTGCTTCGCGCGGGCCCTGTACACCCACCACGGCCACGACATCGAGCTGGTGGCCGTGAACGACCTCACCGCCCCGGAGACCTTGAAGCACCTGTTCGAGTTCGACTCCGTCATGGGTCGGCTGGGCTCCAAGGTCACCCTGGACGGTGACGTGATGTCGGTGGACGGCCACCAGGTGAAGTTCTTCGCCGAGGCCGATCCCTCCAAGCTGCCGTGGGGCGAGCTCGGGGTGGACATCGTGGTCGAGTCCACGGGCAAGTTCACCACCGGCCCCAAGATGCAGGCCCACCTGGACGCCGGCGCCAAGAAGGTCGTCCTCTCCGCCCCGGGCAAGGAGGTGGACGGCACCTTCGTGTACGGCGTGAACCACGAGAGCTACGATCCCGCCACCATGAACCTGGTGTCCGCGGCGTCCTGCACCACCAACTGCCTGGCCCCGCTGGCCAAGGTCATCAACGACGAGTTCGGCATCGAGCGCGGCCTGATGACCACCATTCACGCGTACACCGGCGACCAGCGCCTGCACGACGCCCCGCACAAGGACCTGCGCCGCGCCCGCGCCGCGGCCCTGAGCATGATTCCCACCACCACCGGTGCCGCCGCGGCCGTGGGCCTCGTGCTCCCGGAGCTCAAGGGCAAGCTGGACGGCTTCGCCGTGCGCGTCCCGGTCCCCACGGGCTCGCTCGTGGACCTCACCGTGGACGTCCGCGAGGACGTCACGGTCGAGTCCGTGAACGCCGCCGTCAAGAAGGCCGCGGAGGGCCCCTTCCAGGGCATCATCGAGTACTCCGAGGAAGCGCTGGTGTCCAAGGACATCGAGGGCTACGACGTCTCCACCGTGTTCGACGCGCCGCTGACCAAGGTGATCGACAACCAGGTCAAGGTCATCGCGTGGTACGACAACGAGTGGGGCTACACCATCCGCCTCGTGGACTTCGTGTCCTACGTGGCCGATAAGCTCTGAGACAGACCGCTCAGTGGCGCCGGTGCCCCGAGGGTGCCGGCGCCATTGTCGTCAGCAAGCGTTCACCACAGGGAAAGGGATGACAGACATGGCCAAGTCTTTGGACGATCTCATTGCGGAGGGGGTCGCGGGTCGCCGCGTCCTGGTGCGTTCGGACCTCAACGTCCCGCTGGACGGCTCCACCGTGACGGACGACGGTCGCGTGCGGGCCTCGCTGCCGGTGCTGGAGAAGCTCGCCGACGCCGGGGCGCGGGTCATCGTCATGGCCCACCTCGGCCGCCCCAAGGGCACCGTGGACCCCAAGTACTCGATCAAGCCGGCCGCGGACCGTCTCGCTGAGCTCTCCGAGGCGCCGGTTCTGGTGGCCGCCGACGTGGTGGGCGAGGACGCCCGGGCCAAGGCGGAAGCGCTGCAGGACGGTCAGATCCTCGTGTTGGAGAACGTCCGCTACGATCCCCGCGAGACCTCCAAGGACGACGCCGAACGGGGCGAGTTCGCGGCCGAGCTCGCGGCCCTGACCGGTGAAAACGGCGCCTACGTGGACGACGCCTTCGGGGCGGTTCACCGCAAGCACGCCTCCGTGTACGACATCGCGCAGAAGCTCCCGGGCTACCTGGGTGACCTCGTCAAGACCGAGGTGGACGTGCTGAGCAAGGTGATCTCCGATCCCGAGCGCCCGTTCGTGGTGGTAATGGGCGGTTCCAAGGTCTCCGACAAGCTCGCGGTGATCGACAACCTGATCGGCAAGGCGGACTCCCTGCTGATCGGCGGCGGCATGGTGTTCACGTTCCTCGCCGCCCAGGGCCACGCCGTGGGGTCCTCCCTGCTGGAGAAGGACCAGATCGAGACGGTCAAGGGCTACCTGGACCGGGCCGAGAGCGCGGGCACCGAGATCGTGCTGCCGGTCGACGTCGTCTACGCCTCCCGCTTCGCCGAGGACGCCGAGCACGAGGTGCGCCCCGTGGCGGACATCGAGGGTGGCTCGATCGGCGACTCCGGACTGGGTCTGGACATCGGGCCCGAGTCCGCCAAGCTCTTCGCAGAGCGGATCGGGCAGGCCAGGACCGTGTTCTGGAACGGTCCCGTGGGCGTGTTCGAGATGGCGGCGTTCGCCGGAGGCACCAAGGCCGTGGCCGAGGCGCTGGCCACCTCGGACGCCATGAGCGTGATCGGCGGCGGCGACTCCGCCTCCGCCGTGCGCAACCTGGGGTACCGGGACGAGCAGTTCGGTCACATCTCCACCGGGGGCGGCGCCTCCCTGGAGTTTATCGAGGGCAAGGAGCTGCCGGGCGTCGTCGCGCTCGGAGCCTGAGCACCCCTCGGCGGTCCGTCCCACAGCGAAGGAGAACCAGCATGACCACGCAGACCAACGGTGCTTTCGACCGCACGCCCCTGATCGCGGGCAACTGGAAGATGAACATGGACCACACGCAGGGCATCGCCCTGCTGCAGAAGCTCGCCTGGACGCTCAAGGACGCCAAGCACGACTTCTCGCGCGTGGAGGTGGCGGTGTTCCCGCCCTTCACGGACCTGCGCTCGGTGCAGTCCGTGGTGGAGGGGGACGGGCTGCAGGTCCGCTACGGTGCCCAGGACCTCTCGGACCAGGACTCCGGCGCCTACACGGGTGACGTGTCCGGGCAGTTCCTGGCCAAGCTCGGGTGCACCTACGCCCTCGTGGGCCACTCGGAGCGCCGGGCCATCCACGAGGAGTCGGACGAGACGTGCCGGGACAAGGTCCGCGCGGCCATCCGCCACGGGCTGACCCCGGTGCTGTGCGTGGGGGAGGGCCTCGAGGAGCGCCAGGCCGGTAACCACGTGTCCTACACCCTCGAGCAGCTGCGCGGGAGCCTTGCCGAGCTCTCGGAGGGTGAGCTCGAGGGTCTCGTGGTGGCGTACGAGCCCGTGTGGGCCATCGGTACCGGGGAGGTGGCCGGGCCGGAGGACGCGCAGGAGATGTGCCACGCCATCCGTGACGAGCTGAGCTCGCTGCACAGCAAGGGCTTTTCCGACGCCACGCGCATCCTGTACGGGGGGTCGGTCAAGTCCTCCAACGTGGCGTCCATCCTCTCCGGCGCGGACGTGGACGGTGCCCTGGTGGGCGGCGCGAGCCTCGACGCGGAGGAGTTCGCCAAGATCGCGCGCTTCGAGCAGCACCTGGTCACCGGCTGACCGGCGCGCGGGCGGACCAGGGAGGAAGCTCTTCCCGGGGCCGGTTCGGCACCCCTCGTGCTCGCGCGAGGGGTTTCCCAGTGTCCGTCTGTAAACTGTCCCGAGAATCCGTGTCTGTGCCCCGGGCCGGAAGTCGCTCACGCGGCCGCGGGGGCACCCGCGCAGCAGTCCCAGCCATCGTGAAGTGAGGCAATTCGTGGAGATCCTCCAGATCGCCCTGCAGGTCGTCATCGTGGTGACCAGCATCCTGTGCATCATGTTCGTCCTGCTCAACAAGGGCAAGGGAGGCGGGCTCTCCGACATGTTCGGTGGCGGCATGACGCAGTCCCTGAACACCTCGGGCGCCGCCCAGAAGAACGTGGTGCGCATCACCACGGTGCTCGCCATCGTGTGGGCCCTGTCGATCGTGTGCTACGCGCTCGTGCTGCGCTTCGGCCCTCCGGCCGCCTGAGCACGGCGCACCGCACGCGGGCCGGCAACCGGCCACGCCCGGCGCGGCGCCCCGGGGTGGAACGACCCGGCAACGCGGTCGAGGTGGACGCACTTATGACGAAGGCCCGGACCTGAGGTCCGGGCCTTCGTCGTGCTCGGGGGTTCTGCCCCACACGGCCCGGGTCTCAGGACTGGCGCAGCTCGGACCGCACCGCGCTGTGTTCCTCACGGCCGGGGAGTGACGACGTGGGGATCACGGACTGCGGGTGACGAGCTGCGGCGGTGCACCGGCCTGGCCGGCCGCCGCCGGAGCCGCCTGCACTGTCAGCCGATGTCCTCCGCAGGATCCTGCGGGACACCTGGCAGCGCGTCCTCCGTGACCAGCCACAGGGTCTCGTGCATGCCCCGCACGGCGCTCCCGGGCGCGGCCACCGGCGAGGTCCCACGGCGGATGTGCGCGAGCGCGTCCGCCTTGGCGGCACCGGAGACGAGGAGCCACACACGGTCCGCCGAGTTGATGGTGGCCAACGACATGGTCACCCGCTCGGGCGGGGGCTTGGGGGAGTCCGTCACGGCGAACACCGGTTCGTCGTGGCGCAGCACGTCCTGCCGTCCGGGGAACAGAGACGCCACGTGGGTGTCCGGGCCCAGGCTCAGCAGCGCGAGGTCGACGTACGGCAACCCGGTGAGCGAGTCCTCCGCGGCGGCTGCCGCCGCCAGCTCGTCCCGGTAGTCCGCGGCCGCGGCATCCACCGTGTCGATCTCGTCCGCACCGGCCACCGGGTGGACACGGTCCCACGTCAGCGCAAGGGACTCGTTCCACGCGTCGGCGGCCTGCACGCCGTTGCGCTCGGGATCGGTGCCCGGCAGGAAACGCTCGTCCGACCACCACACGTTCACGCGTGACCAGTCGACGAGCTGGGCGTCCGGGTGCGTGGCAACCTCCCGGATCACCCGGGTTCCCATTCCTCCGCCCGTCAGGGCGATCGTTGCCTCACCCCGTTCGTCCTGGGCCCGTTCCAGCACCTCCAGGATCCGCCGGGCGGTGTCCTCGGCCAGACGGTCGTCGTCCGCGTGGGGCACGAGCCGGGGGACCGGCCGGTCGTGCGCCCTCACGACCGTTCCCCTGCGCCGGTGGTCCGAGTTCCTGACCCGGGGTCCCCGGCGGGCGAGGTCCCCGGCGCCGACAACGCGGGCGCGCCGTCGGTCTCGTCCGGAACCGTGGCCGATTCGCCGGTGTCGTCCGCCTCGGCCATGGCCTCGTCGAGCGGGTCCTCCACGCCGGGCTCGTCCGACGAGCGCGTGGTGATCCGAGCCCTGGACAGGCCCTGAGTGATGACCTCTCCGTAGATCTCGTCCGCGTCCAGGCGGCGCAGCTCCTCGGCCAGGCACGCGTTCAGGTCGCGGACGGGCATGGCGATCTGCTGCTGCGGCTGACCCGGCTGGGTCAGGACGGCCACGGTGCGCCCCGGGCGGTCGAGCTCCACGGGCCCGTGCTCGGTGACCAGGCACACCCGGTCGAGGGCACGGCGGGAGTCGTCGCTCACGATCGTGGCGGGCGCGTCCAGCCGGCACGAGAGCCACACACCGAGCAGCACCATGGACGGGGCCACCGCGGCGCCCTCGAGGATGATCTCCCGCACGTCCACGGGGCCCACCTGGTCGAGCACGGCGGCGAGCTGGACGCGCCAGTTGGTGATGCGCGTCCACGCGAGATCCGTGTCCCCGGGGGTGTACTGCCGGGACAGCTGCTCGAGCGACTCGAACGGCTCATCGGCCCGGGACGAGTCCGTGATGCGGCGGTGGGCGATCCGCCCGATCGAGCTGCCGCTCGGGTTCGCCGGGAAGTCGTGCGGCCACCACGCGACGATCGGGGCGTCGGGCAGCAGCAGGGCGGAGACCAGGGTCTCCGTGGGCTCCGCGAGCTCGCCGTAGCCGTGCATGAGGATGACCTCCGAGGCACCGGCGTCACCGCCCATGCGCAGCTGGGCGTCCAACCGGGTCTCGTCCGAGGAGGAGTGCGCCACGTGCACGATGATCCGGCAGGGGTGCTCGTGGCTCGCGTAGTTGGCCGCCTCGATGGCCATCTCCGAGTGCCCCGCCTGCGCCAGGATCACGAGGGTGAGCACGCGCCCGAGGGTCACCACGCCGTTCTCGTCCCGCAGCTCGTTGAGCTTCTTCTCGATGCTCGCGGCGGTGGTGTTCTCCATGTCAACTATCACGGTCGCCTCCAGACGCGTCCGTCACGAGCCATGAGCTCGTGCGCCGATGCGGGGCCCCAGGAGCCCGGTTCGTAGGGCTCAGGGGTCACCCGGTGCTCGCTCCAGTACTGCTCGAAGGGGTCCAGGATCTTCCAGGACTGCTCCACCTCCGAGTGGTCGGGGAACAGCGGCGGCTCCCCGAGCAGGACGTCGAAGATCAGCCGTTCGTAGGCCTCGGGGCTCGACTCCGTGAACGCGTGTCCGTAGCCGAAGTCCATGGTCACGTCCCGGATCTCCGACTGCGTGCCGGGGACCTTGGAGCCGAAGCGGATGGTCACGCCCTCGTCCGGCTGGATCCTGATCACGATGGCGTTCTGGCCGAACTCCTCGTGGTCCGTGTCCCGGAACAGCAGGTTGGGGGACTTCTTGAACGCCACGGCGATCTCCGTGACCCTGCGGCCCAGCCGTTTGCCGGCCCGCAGGTAGAAGGGCACCCCGGCCCAGCGGCGATTGTTGATGTCCACGCGCAGGGCAGCGAACGTCTCCGTCCGCGAGTCCGCCGGGATGTCCGACTCCTCGTGGAAGCCCTTGACGAACTCC
The DNA here is from genome assembly GCF_001812045.1 of Kocuria sp. HMSC066H03. NCBI lineage: Bacteria > Bacillati > Actinomycetota > Actinomycetes > Micrococcales > Micrococcaceae > Kocuria > Kocuria sp. HMSC066H03. Next base: position 256,443 of record NZ_KV807509.1, on the reverse strand, counting down.
CCGCCCTGCAGCCCCGAGGTGTACTGGCCCAGGGCCGAGTGCTCGCCGAGGTCCTCGGGCAGCACCACCGACTCCAGCACCTTGGCCTTCTCCCGCCTCAGGTGGCTGGCGCTGAACGAGGCGGGCTCCTCCATGGCGGTCAGGGCGAGCAGCTGGAGCAGGTGGTTCTGGATCACGTCCCGGGCCGCGCCCACGCCGTCGTAGTACCCCGCACGGGAACCGATCCCGATCTCCTCGGCCATGGTGATCTGCACGTGGTCCACGGAACGGGCGTCCCACAGCGGCTCGAACATCTGGTTGGCGAAGCGCAGCGCCAGGATGTTCTGCACCGTCTCCTTGCCCAGGTAGTGGTCGATGCGGAAGACGCTGTCCGCGCGGAACACGCGTTCCACGATCGCGTTGAGCTCGCGCGCGGACTCGAGGTCGTGACCGAACGGCTTCTCGATGACCACACGGCGCCAGCCCGTGCTGTTCTCGCTGTCCGCGAGGTCCCGGTCCGCGAGCTGCTGGCACACCGTCTCGAAGGCCTTGGGCGGGATCGAGAGGTAGAACGCGTGGTTGCCGCGGGTGCCCCGGTCCCGGTCCAGCTCCTCGAGGGTCTGCGCGAGACGGTCGTAGGCGTCGTCGTCGTCGAACTCACCCTGCACGAACCGCAGGCCGGAGGCGAACTGGTTCCACAGGTCCTCGTTGTACGGCGTGCGGGCGTGCTGCGTGACGTTCTCCTTGACGTACTCCGCGAACTGGGCGTCGTCCCAGTCCCGCCGCCCGAAGCCCACGAGCGAGAACGCCGGGGGCAGCAGGCTGCGGTTCGCGAGGTCGTACATCGCGGGCAGCAGCTTCTTCTTGGCGAGATCGCCGGTCACGCCGAACAGCACGAGGGCCGACGGCGCCGCCACGCGCGTGAGCCGCCGGTCGCGCGGGTCCCGCAGGGGGTTGGGATTCTTGGTGTCAGGCACGGGACTTCCTGTCCGGTCGCTGGTGGGTGGCGGGTGTCAGAGAGCCGACGCCGCCTCGAGCAGCTGGGCCACTCCCGCCGCGCGGTCGGTGAGACGCAGCCGCAGGACAGGGCGGTCGTGCTCGCCCAGCACGGCCGCGTCCCCGTCCGCCTGGGCGCTGATGAGCTCTCCGAACGTGAAGGGGATCCCGGGGATGTCCACGTCCGTGCCGGTGGCCGCCGTGATCTGCAGGTACACGCCCTGGGCGGGCCCACCCTTGTGGTACTGCCCGGTGGAGTGCAGGAAGCGCGGACCCCAGCCGAACGTCACGGGACGGCCGGTGTGCCGCGCCAGCTGGTCACGGATAGCCTCGAGCTGCGTCCACTGCAGGCGGTCGAAGTAGGCCTGCACGCTCACGTAGCCGTCCTCGGGGAGCTGCTCGAGCAGAGCCGTGAGCGCGTCCTGCACGGTGGTGGCGCCGTGGAGCAGGGACTCGTCGCCCCGGATCTCCACGTTCCCGTCCGTGGCCACGGCCGGGGAGGGCTCGGGGGAGGAGGCCAGCAGCTCGCGCGTGGCGGCCTTGGCGGACTCCACGTCCGGCTGGTTGTAGGGGTCGATGCCGAGCAGGCGCCCGGCCACGGCGGTGGCCACCTCGAAGGTCAGCATGAGCCCGCTGAGAGAACCGGCCACGCGCACGCCGTCACCGGAGCCGGTCTCCACGGACTCCTCGTCCACGAGGGACACCACCAGCACGTCCTGCGCACCGGAGGTCAGTTCGGGTGCGGCCTCGTCCACCACCACGGGCAGGACACCGGTGCCCGACTTGCCGGTGGACTCCGCGATCAGCTGCTCGGCCCAGTCCGCGAATCCCACGAACGGTGCGCCCTGGTTCACCAGGACGATCTTGTCGCGCAGCGGATCGGTTCCGCCGAGCGCCGCGCCCAGCTGCAGGCCGATGTTGTTCTCGTCGTCCTCGCGCAGCATCTCCGCGGCCTCCTCGGCGTCGTCGAGCAGCGCGGCGACGTCCACCCCGGCGAGCCCCGAGGGAACCAGCCCGAAGGCGGTGAGCGCGGAGAAGCGGCCGCCCACGTTCGGATCGGCGTTGAAGGTCTTGCGGTAGCCGGCCTCGCGCGAGGCCGAGTCCATGGGGGAGCCCGGGTCGGTGACCACCACGACGCGCGACGGGCCGTCGATGCCGGCCCGTTCGAACGCCTCGAGGAACACGCGGCGGGCGGAGTCCGTCTCCACGGTGGAACCTGACTTCGAGGAGACCACCAGGGCGGTGTGCTCGAGGTCCTGGAGGGCCGTGGAGACCATCTCGGGATCGGTGGAGTCCAGCACGAACAGCTCCACACCGGCGCTGCGCGTGATGACCTCGGGGGCCAGCGAGGAGCCGCCCATGCCGGCGAGCACGAAGCGGGTGACGCCCTCGCGGGCGAAGTCGTCGCGCAGCTCCATGATCTCCGGGATCAGGGGACGGGAGACGGTTGCGGCGTCCGTCCATCCCAGCCGGACCGCAGCCTCCTCCTCTGCCGCGGCACCCCAGAGCGTGGGATCCTGCGCGAAGAGCTTGGAGGCGAAGTTGTCGGCGACGAGACGGGGCACGTGGGTGTCCACGGCGTCGCGCGCGGATCCTGCGGCCTGCAATGACAATGAGCTCACGGGGAGCCTCCTCGGACTGGTCGAGCTGGCGGTGTGGTGGATCGTGGGACCGTCCGCCGCGCCCTGCCGGGGAACCCGACGGGACGCGGCGCACGGGCAGGCCCGGCCGCTGCCGGGCGGGGACTCAGCGGGCGTCGTCGAGCGCGGTGCGCACGGTGGCGAGCAGCTCGTCCCAGGACGCGTCGAACTTCTGGAGACCCTCGGTCTCCAGCTGCTCCACGACCTCCTGGTAGGAGACGCCCAGCGCGCCGATCTCGTCGAGGATCCGGGACGACTCCTCGTACGTGGCGGTCACGGTGTCCGCGGTGACCTCCGCGTGGTCGAACGTGGCGTCCAGGGTCTTCTCCGGCATGGTGTTCACGGTGTTCGGCGCCACCAGCTCGGTCACGTAGAGGGTGTCGGGCAGCTCAGGGTCCTTGACTCCCGTGGAGGCCCACAGCGGGCGCTGCGGGTTGGCGCCCGCGGCCGCGAGACGCTTCCAGCGCTCCGTGTCCAGGGACTGCTCGTAGACCTGGTAGGCGAGGCGGGCGTTGGCGAGCCCCGCCTTCCCCTTCAGTGCCGCAGCTTCACTCGAGCCGACGGCGTCCAGGCGCTTGTCGATCTCCGTGTCCACGCGGGACACGAAGAAGGACGCCACGGAGTGGATGGTGGAGAGGTCCTTGCCGTTCTCGAGAGCCTTCTCCAGCCCCTCCATGTAGGCGTTGATGACGTTGCGGTAGCGCTCGAGCGAGAAGATCAGGGTCACGTTGACCGAGATGCCCTCGGCGATCGTGGCCGCGATCGAGGGCAGGCCCTTCTCCGTGGCCGGGATCTTGATGAGCGCGTTCGGCCGGTCGATCGTCTGCGAGAGCTTCTGGGCCATGGTCGAGGTCGCGTCGGCGTCCTGGGCGAGCCGCGGGTCCACCTCGATGGACACGCGCCCGTCCTGGCCCTGCGTGGCCTCGGCGATCGGGGCGAAGAGGTCGCACGCGTCACGGACGTCGTCGGTGGTGATGCGGAACACGGCGTCGTCCACCGAGGTGCCGGCCGCGGCGAGCTCGGCCACCTGCTCGCGGTAGGACTCGCCGTCGGCGAGGGCCGCCGCGAAGATCGTGGGGTTGGTGGTCACGCCCACCACGTTCTTGGTGTCGATCAGCTCTCGCAGGTTGCCGCTCGTGAGCCGCTGGCGGGAGAGGTCGTCCAGCCAGATGGAGACGCCGGCGTCCGAGAGCTTCTGAGTGGGAGTGGTCATGTCTGTGTCCTCCGGTCGCGTGGGAAATCTGGGGCCGTTGCGGGCGGCGGGTCCGCCGCCCGCAACGGGTGCAGGGGTGTGGGGCTCAGCGCGCGGCGGCGATGGAGTCCAGGGCGGCCTCCGTCACGGCCTCTGCGGTGATGCCGAACTCGCGGTAGAGCGTCTCGTAGTCCGCGGACTCGCCGAAGTGCTCCAGGGAGACGGCCCGCCCGGCATCGCCGAGGAGGTCGTTCCAGGACATCCGGATGCCGGCCTCGACCGTGACCCGGGCCTTGACGCCCGCGGGGACCACGGACTCGCGGTACTGCGCGTCCTGGGCGTCGAACCACTCGCGGCACGGCATGGAGACCACGCGGGCGGACACGCCCTGTGCCTTGAGCTGCTCGCGGGCCTGCAGTGCGAGCTGCACCTCCGAGCCGGTGCCGATCAGCACCACGTCCGGCGTGCCCTCGCTGTCGGCCAGCACGTAGCCGCCGCGCGCCACGCCCTCGGCGGAGGCGAACTTCTCGCCCTCCGCGTCCGGGTGCAGGTCCTCACGGGCCAGCGTGGGCAGGTCCTGGCGCGTGAGCGCGATGCCCGCCGGGTGCTCGTGGCTCTCCAGGATGGTCCGCCACGCCACCGCGGTCTCGTTGGCGTCCGCGGGGCGCACGACGTCGAGTCCCGGGATCGCGCGCAGCGAGGACAGCTGCTCCACGGGCTGGTGCGTGGGTCCGTCCTCGCCCAGACCGATGGAGTCGTGGGTCCAGACGTAGATGGAGGGCACCTTCATGAGCGCACCCAGGCGCACGGCCGGGCGCTGGTAGTCGGAGAAGATGAGGAACGTCCCCGAGAAGGCGCGGGTCTGGCTGCTCATCACGATGCCGTTGACGATCGCCGCCGCCGCGTGCTCACGGATGCCGAAGTGCAGCACCCGGCCGTACGGGGAGCCCGTCCACTTCTCGGTGGAGCGCTTCTCCGGGATGAAGGACGGGGCGGAGTCGATCGTGGTGTTGTTGGAGCCCGCGAGGTCCGCGGAGCCGCCCCACAGCTCGGGGAAGGTGTCCGCGATCGCGTTGATGACCTGCCCGGAGGCCTTGCGGGTGGCCATGGCCTTGCCCGCCGGGAACGTGGGGAACGCCGCGCGGTAGTCCTCGGGCAGCTCCTGGTTCTTGATGCGGTCGTAGAGGGCCGCCTTGTCCGGGTGGGCGCTGCGCCACTGCTCGAAGGACTTCTCCCACTCGGCGCGCTCGGCCTTGCCGCGCTGGGCGACCTCGCGCACGTGGTCCATGATCTCGGGCTCGATCTGGAAGGACTTCTCGGGATCGAAGCCCAGGATCTTCTTGGTCGCGGCGACCTCGTCCGCGCCGAGCGCGGAGCCGTGGATGCCGCCGGTGTTCTGCTTGGTGGGGGAGGGCCAGCCGATGATGGTGCTGAGCGCGATCAGGGACGGCTTGTCCGTGACCTTGGTGGCGGCCACGATCGCGTCGTAGAGGCCCTGGACGTCCTCCTGGTACTGCCCGCCGTTGCGCCAGTCCACGCGGGTGGTGTCCCAGCCGTAGGCCTCGTAGCGGGCCAGCACGTCCTCGTTGAACGCCACGTTGGTGTCGTCCTCGATGGAGATCTTGTTGTCGTCGTAGATCACCACCAGGTTGCCCAGCTCCTGGGTGCCGGCCAGGGACGAGGCCTCGGAGGTGATGCCCTCCTGGAGGTCCCCGTCCGAGGCGATCACGAACACGTGGTGGTCGAACGGGGAGGTGCCCTGGGCGGCGTCGGCGTCGAAGAGCCCGCGCGTGTAGCGCTGGGCGTACGCGAAGCCCACGGAGGAGGCGAGCCCCTGGCCCAGCGGTCCGGTGGTGATCTCCACGCCCGTGGTGTGCCGGTACTCGGGGTGGCCCGGGACCTTGGAGCCCCACGTGCGCAGCGACTCCAGGTCCGACATCTCCAGGCCGTAGCCCGAGAAGAAGAGCTGCAGGTAGAGCGTCAGCGAGGTGTGCCCGGGGGAGAGGATGAACCGGTCGCGCCCGGTCCAGCGGTCGTCCGAGGGGTCGTGGCGCATGACCTTCTGGAACAGCAGGTAGGCCACGGGTGCCAGGGACATGGCCGTGCCGGGGTGGCCGTTGCCGACCTTCTGCACGGCGTCCGCCGCGAGGACACGCGCGGTGTCCACGGCGCGGGCATCCTGTTCGGTCCAGTTCAGCGGTTGATCGAGGTTCGGCACGGTGGCGCGCCCCTTTCCTGTGGGGATGTGCGATGCGAACCGCCGCCCGACCGGCCGCAAGGCCTCCGGGTGCCGCGGAACGCGAGTTCCGCGCTCAACCTTAGTCCCGAGAGGCCGTGCCCGTCAGGGACGTACGCTGTGAGCGCGAACGGCCACCGGGCACCGGGTCGGGCGCCATCCGGGTGTCAATCCCGGCGGCTATACTGTTGACCGGGTGTCCCCGCGCGCAGTGCCGCGCCGGGCACCGCAGGACTCCCGCCCGTGCGGGCCGCACACGTTCTTTGGAGCATCGATTCCGTGAATCACCTCGATACCGCGACGCACCCGGATTCCTCGGGATCCCCCGCGACGCAAGGACACGGAGTGACCGGGACCCGCATCGGGGAGGTCGCCCCGGTGGGGTACCAGGGCCCGATGACCGCGCGCCGCAAGCTCAAGGCGTACGTGGCGCTCACCAAGCCCCGGATCATCGAGCTGCTCCTCGTGGCCACCGTGCCCACCATGTTCTTCGCCCAGCAGGGCGTCCCTGATTTCTGGCTCGTGCTCAACACCCTGGTGGGTGGCACCCTCGCGGCGGGCGCCGCGGGAGCCTTCAACTGCTACATCGACCGCAACGAGGACCGTCTCATGCGGCGCACGGCCAAGCGCCCCCTGGTCACCGGAGAGGTCAGCGACCGTGAGGCCCTGGTGTTCGCGTGGCTGCTGTCCGCGGTGGCCGTGGCCTGGCTGACCCTCGGGGTGAGCGTGCTGTGCGGTGTGCTGGGCGTGGTGGCCATCGCCCTCTACGCCGTCTTCTACTCGATCATCCTCAAGCGCCGCACCGCGCAGAACATCGTGTGGGGCGGGATCGCCGGGTGCATGCCCGTGCTGATCGGCTGGGCCGCGGTGCGCGGCACGCTCGAGTGGCCCGCGTTCGTGCTCTTCGCGTTCATCTTCCTGTGGACCCCGCCGCACTACTGGCCGCTGTCCATGAAGTACGCGGAGGACTACTCCCGCGCGGGGGTTCCCATGCTGGGCGCGGTGGACACTGCGCGGACCGTGGGTGCGCAGGTGGTGCTGTACGCGTGGGCCACCGTGATCTGCTCGTTGCTGCTGATCCCCGTGGGCGGTGCGGGCTGGGTCTACGGGATCATCGCGCTGCTCTCCGGCGCGTGGTTCACCTACCACTGCCACAAGCTCTACGGCCTGGCCCGGGCCGGGCGGCCCACGCTCAAGCAGGCCATGTACGTCTTCCACGGCTCGATCGCCTACATCACGTTCGTGTTCGTGGGCGTGGCCCTGGATCCGTTCCTCGGCGGTCCCATTCTCTGACCGGCGTGTCCGGTCCGTTGCCTCCTGTGCGTCCCGTCCACCGGCCGTCTTGCGGTGCCCGGGGACGACGCCGCTCGGCCGGCTCGGTCGCGGTGCTCGCCTAAACTGGGCCCATGCTCTCGATGGACTTCTCCGGTGTGATCGCCTACCCCGTGACTCCGCTGCATCCCGGCGGAGCCCTGGACCTGGATTCCCTGGAGAGCAGCATCGCCCGGCTGGCACGCAGCGGTGTGGACGGGATCGTGGTGCTCGGCACCTCGGGACTGTTCGCCTACCTCGACGCCGCCGAGCGGTCCGAGGTGGTGCGCACCGCCGTCCGCGCGGCCTCCGGCTCGGGAACCCCCGTGGGAGTCGGCATCTCGGCCATCACCACGCGTGAGGTTCTCCAGCACGCCTACGCCGCGGAGAACAACGGCGCGGACGGGCTCGTGCTCAGCCCCGTGAGCTACATCCCGCTCGTGTCGCAGGAGATCGCGGACCAGGTGGAGACGGTGTCCTCGGCCGTGTCGCTGCCCGTGTGCCTCTACAACAACCCCTCCACCACCGGGTTCACGTACCCGGTGGAGCTCGCGGCGGAGCTGTCCTGGCTGGACACCGTGGTGGCGTTCAAGGATACGGCGAGCTCCGGGCGGCTGTTCCACTCACGCCAGCTGCTGTTCGCCCAGCAGGCGGAACCCGGCACGGTCCACGGTGTGAGCCGGGACCAGCTGATCGTGGAGGAGTACCCACCGGCGGCGTGGCACAGCGGGATGGCCGCCCTGCTCGCTCCGGAGTTCGTGGAGTTCCACCGGGCGGTGAGAGAGGGCCGGGCGGAGGATGCGGCGGCCTGGAGCTCCGCGCTGCGCCCCCTCATGCAGCTCATGGGGCACGAACGTCCCCTGTCCGTGCTGTACGCCCTCGCGGAGGTCTGCGGCGTGCGCACGAGCGCACCGCGGCGTCCGCTGCTGCCCATTCCCTCGAGCGGCAAGCGCGCACTCGCGGACGCCGTGGCACAGCTGCGCGGCCGGCCCGCGGCGCCGTCGGATGCCTGAGCGACTGCGCCACGGGACGTCGTCGGGGGCATGAGCACCCGCGTGGCCGCGAGCCTGAGGTCCAGCTGCGCCGGGCGGCGTCGGGAGCCCGTGCACCAGCGGCACAGGACGGAAAAACGTCTGCCCCCGGGATGACCGGGGGCAGACGGCGTACGGGGAGGCGCGCGGTCAGCGCACCGGCTGTGCGGGCGCGGAGGCGGGTGAAGCCTCGCCCAGGTCCACGGGCGCCGCGTGCTCGTGGTGGTCGTCCGCGAGGTAGAAGCTGATGGAGACCACGCGGGTGGCCGCCCAGATCAGCACTGCCGAGAGCACCATGTGCAGGGACACGGCGGCCTCCGGAACGCCGTTGAAGTACTGGTAGTAGCCCACGGCGCCCTGGGCCATGATCACCAGGATCATGATGGCGTACGCGTTGCGCAGCACACGGGGCAGGGACTTCACCGTGGTCACCACGATGCCCGTCACGGCCGTGAGGGTGAGCAGGTAGACGGGGACCGCGTGGGCGCGGGCGATGACCACGGAGTCGAAGGCCAGCCGCGCGCTGTCCTGGTCCCCGGCGTGGGGGCCGGTGCCGGTCACCAGGGTGCCGAGGTAGAGCACCACGGCCGCGATAACGCCCGTGGCGACCGCGAGGCCGCGCACCAGGGTGGTGTGGCCGTGCAGCTGGCCGGGGCGCTGGTCGTGGGCCACTCGCGAGAGGCCCTCGCGCCGGGTGTTGAGCACCAGCAGCGTGGACAGCGCGATCATGATGGCTGAGAGGAAGTAGTGCGCACCCACGAGCAGCGGGTGCAGCTCCAGGTGCACCAGCACGCCGCCCACCACGGCCTGCACGGGGATCCCGAGCAGCAGGAGCAGCGCCAGCCGGAACAGCTTGGGGTGCTCTTCGCGCAGCTTCAGCACGGACAGGAACGTCAGGACCGCCACCACGGTGAGTACGAACGTGAGCAGGCGGTTGCCGAACTCGATGATCCCGTGCACACCCATCTCCGCCGTGTTCGTCCAGGAGTCGGGCGTACAGCGGGGCCACGTGGGGCACCCCAGGCCGGAACCGGTCAGCCGGACGAGACCGCCCGTGAAGATCAGCAGCGCGTTGGCCACCAGGGACGCCACCGCGAGGAAGCGCACCCAGGGGGTCACGGTGCTGGGCCACCAGAACGAATCGACGGCGGTGCGGGGAGCGGTGTCAGACATGGCGGGGCATCCAGGGGCAGAGGGGACGGGTCCCCCTCAGTGTAGCGATCCCGCGGTGGGAGCATCCTGGACGGGACCGCGCGCTCAGGGGGTCAGACCCACTTGAACCACCGCGCGGTGGCCGCCCAGCTCGCCACCGCCCATGCGGCGAGGACCAGCAGGGGAGCGGCACTCACCCGGCCGTGCAGGAAGCACTCCCGCAGCACCTCACCCGCGGCCGAGGAGGGCAGCCAGGACACGATCCCGGCGAGCCAGCCGGGCAGCGCGGACGCGGGGAAGAGCACACCACCGCCCGCGGCGAGCGCCACCCACACCACGTTGAGCACCGCCAGGGTGGCCTCGGCGCGCAGGGTTCCGGCGATCAGCAGGCCCAGCCCGGTGAACGCCACGGCGACCAGCACGAGCAGGGGGAGGGAGCCGAGCACGGAGGCCACGGTGGGGTGCCAGCCCAGCCAGAGGGCCACGGCCGCCACGATCACGTACTGCACGGCGAGCACGGCCAGCACGGCGAGCAGCTTGCCCGCGATCAGACCGGAGCGTCCCAGGGGAGTGGTCGAGAGCTGGCGCAGCACCCCGTAGCGGCGGTCGAAGCCGGTCTGGATGCCCTGCCCCGAGAAGGCGCTGGAGAGCACGCACAGCACCAGGATGCCGGGCACGGCCACGTCCGCACGGGAGGCCCCGTCCACGCGGTAGGGGTCCAGCAGGTCGGTCATGGTCAGGGCCACGAGTGCCATGACGGGCAGGATCACGAGCAGCAGCAGCTGCTCCCCGTTGCGCAGCATCGTGGTGGCCTCGAAGCGCGCCTGGGACACCACGCGCCGGGGCAGGGACGCGGCACGACGCCGCCCGTCCGGGTGGGGTGCCGAGGTGACGGCGTCTGCGGGGGTCACCGGGCATCCCTCCCGGCCACGTCCAGGAACACGTCTTCGAGGGAACGGGGTTGCACGCTCAGCGCCTCCGGCAGGGTGTCGTTGCGGGTGGCCCACGCGGTCAGCTCACGGACGCGGGTGGCGTCGAGCGGGCCGGTAAGGGTGACGGTGCGGTCCTTGACGACCCAGCGGACGTCGTCGTAGTCGGGGCGGCGCCAGGGCGGGTCCGCGCGCAGCACGGGACGCTGCTCCGGCGTGACGGTGATGGTCATGACCAGGGACGAGTCCCGGCCGGTGCGCACGAGGTCGGCCACGGTGCCCTGGGCGGCCACCGTGCCGTGGTCCACGATGTACACGTAGTCGGCGAGCCGGGCGGCGTCGTCCATGAGGTGCGTGGTGAGGATGATGCAGGTTCCCTGGTCCCGCAGGCGCTGGACCACGTCGAACACGAGCTGGCGCGAGCGCGGGTCCAGCCCGGCGGACGGCTCGTCCAGGAACAGCACGTCCGGGCGGCCCACGAGCGCCGCCGCGAGCGCCACGCGCTGGCGCTGGCCGCCGGAGAGCCGACGGACGGGCGTGTGGAGGAAGGACCGGATGCCGAGGCGCTCCACCAGCTCGGTCACGGGGACCGGGTCCGCGTAGAGGTTGCTGAGGTGGCGCAGCAGCTCTGCGGGTCGCACGGCCTGCGGGAGCCCGCCGTCCTGGAGCATGACGCCCACGCGGGCGCGCAGCTCCGGGGAGGCCCGCCAGGGGTCCTGGCCGAGCAGGCGGACCGTGCCCGAGGTGGGCTGCTGGAGGCCCTGGGCGCACTGCAGCGTGGTGGTCTTGCCCGCGCCGTTGGCCCCGAGCAGGGCCGTGACGCGCCCGGCGTGGGCCGCCATGCTGAGACCGCGGACCGCGCGGACGGGCTCACCGCGCCCGGGGAACGTCTTGACCAGGTCGCTGATGTGCAGGGCCGCGGTCCCCGGATCGGGGGCGGCAGCGGGGACTGAGGAAAATTCTGGGGGCGTCTGCACCCGGACAGTCTAGGACGGCCCGTGCCGTGACGCCCGGTGGGGGACTCCCGCCCGCGCCTCCGTGGGCGCCTCCCCGGGGCGTGCTCCGGGCGTTTGTCGGGGAATGGATTACCGCATACCCTCGTTATGTATTGCGTGCCTCACCGGTGAACCCAGTTCCCGTGGGGCCCGGGCCGCACGGAGCTGCACCGGCTCGGCCACCTCCCCGACTCGCCGCGAAGGATGTTGCACCCAGCATGAGTTCACCGGCCACGGACCGCACGAGCGCGGTGCGCACGGACCAGGATGACACCACCCGCTCGCGGGTGCTCTCGCTGGTGCTCGCCCACGGGCCCATCTCCGCCGCGCAGATCGCCAAGGACCTCGGCCTCACGCCCGCCGCCGTCCGGCGTCACCTGGACGCCCTGGAGTCCGAGCAGTTCGTGGAGGTTTCCATGGTGCGCAGCACCGCCTCGGGAGCTGGTCGGCCGGCGCGTCGCTACGTGGTGGCACCGGGCGGGCACGAGCAGCTGGCGCAGGACTACCGGGGGCTTGCCAGCCGTGCGCTGGCCACCATGGCCCGGGTGGGTGGTGAGGATCTCGTGCACGGGTTCGTGACCGAGGAGGTCGAGCGGTGGCGTGAGCGCTACCGGCCCAGCGTGGAGGCCGCGGGTCCGGACGTGGAGGACCGCCTCAACGCGCTGACCGCCGCCATGAGCCACGACGGCTTCGTGGCGTCCCACACCACGGTCACCCCCCGTGGTCCCAAGGGCGTGACTCTGCGCTCCGCCCAGCTGTGCCAGGGCCACTGCCCCATCCAGGACATCGCGAACGAGTACCCCGAGTTCTGCGAGCAGGAGACCGCCATGATCGCCGAGCTGCTGGACGTCGACGTCCGCAGGCTCTCCACCATGGCCGCGGGCGCCCACGTCTGCACCACACACGTCCCGCTGCAGCTGCGCGCGGCGGGTTCCAAGAACTCCACCAACCACACAACCGCACGACAGGGAGGGTTGTCATGACCGAGCGCATCGAACCCGCGGACACCGCGGGCACCATGACAGGCGACACCACGATTTCCGAGATCCTGGAGATGAACCCGGAGCTCGAGGGGATCGGCCAGTACCAGTACGGCTGGGCCGACAAGAACGACGCCGGCGCCTCGGCGCGCCGCGGCGTGAACGAAGAGGTGGTCCGGGACATCTCGGCCAAGAAGAGCGAGCCGGACTGGATGACGCAGCTGCGTCTGAAGGGCCTGAAGTTCTTCGACCGCAAGCCCATGCCCACGTGGGGCGCGGACCTGTCGGGCATCGACTTCGACAACATCAAGTACTTCGTGCGCTCCACGGAGCAGCAGGCGGGCTCCTGGGAGGAGCTGCCCGAGGACATCCGCAACACGTACGAGAAGCTCGGCATCCCCGAGGCTGAGCGCAACCGCCTGGTGGCCGGTGTGGCCGCGCAGTACGAGTCCGAGGTGGTCTACCACCAGATCCGCGAGGACCTCGAGGCCCAGGGCGTGATCTTCATGGACACGGACACCGCCCTGAAGGAGCACCCCGAGTTCTTCGAGGAGTACTTCGGCACCGTGATCCCCGTGGGCGACAACAAGTTCGCCGCGCTGAACACGGCCGTGTGGTCCGGCGGCTCGTTCGTGTACGTCCCCAAGGGTGTGCACGTGGACATCCCGCTGCAGGCGTACTTCCGCATCAACACCGAGAACATGGGCCAGTTCGAGCGCACGCTGATCATCGCGGACGAGGACTCCTACGTCCACTACATCGAGGGCTGCACCGCGCCGATCTACAAGACCGACTCGCTGCACTCCGCCGTGGTGGAGATCATCTGCAAGAAGAACGCCCGGGTGCGCTACACGACCATCCAGAACTGGTCCAACAACGTGTACAACCTGGTGACCAAGCGCGCCATCGCCCACGAGGGCGCCACCATGGAGTGGGTGGACGGCAACATCGGCTCCAAGGTCACCCAGAAGTACCCCGCGGTCTACATGACCGGCGAGCACGCGCGCGGTGAGACCCTGTCCATCGCCTTCGCGGGCGAGGGCCAGCACCAGGACACCGGGTCCAAGATGGTGCACATCGCCCCGAACACGTCCTCGTCGATCGTGTCGAAGTCGGTGGCCCGCAACGGCGGCCGCTCCGCCTACCGCGGCCTCGTGCAGGTGCGCGAGGGCGCCACGCACTCCAAGTCCAACGTGGTGTGCGACGCCCTGCTGGTGGACACGATCTCCCGCTCGGACACGTACCCCTACGTGGACATCCGCGAGGACGACGTCACCATGGGCCACGAGGCCACTGTTTCCCGCGTGTCCGAGGAGCAGCTGTTCTACCTCATGCAGCGCGGCATGCCCGAGGAGGAGGCCATGGCCATGATCGTGCGCGGCTTCGTGGAGCCGATCGCGCGTGAGCTGCCCATGGAGTACGCGCTCGAGCTCAACCGTCTCATCGAACTGCAAATGGAAGGATCCGTTGGCTGATATGTCCACCACTGATCAGACCGCCCGTGCCGCACAGGACGCCGACGAGCAGGTGAACGGAGTGCCCACCGGCGAGGACCGCGTCGCCATCCCGGGCATGAGCCAGGAGGGCGAGACCCTGCAGGAGGGCCGCAATCAGGCCGGTGAGCCCGAGATCCGCCACACCCAGCACGGGGACATCTCCGGCGTGCCGGACTCCTCCCGCGCGGGCCGCACCACGTCCTACGACGTGGCCGACTTCCCGCCGCTGAGCAGCAAGCTCGAGGACTGGCGCTTCACGCCCATCAAGCGGCTGCGCGGGCTCGACGACGCCGCCCTGCAGGGCCCCGCGCCCGCCGTCTCCGTCTCGGGGGACGACGCCGTGCAGATCACCTCCGTGGGCCGCGACGACTCCCGCGTGGGCTCGGCCGGCATCCCGGAGGACCGGGTCTCGGCGAACGCGTGGTCCTCGTTCCGCGAGGCCACCGTGATCTCCGTGCCGCGCGACGCCCAGGTGGCGGAGCCCGTGATCGTGACGCTCACCGGTGAGTCCGAGGAACCCGCGGCTCAGCACATCGTGGTGGACGCCGGGGCGAACTCCAAGGCGCTCGTGGTGCTGCGCCACGTGGGCACCGCCGTGCTGGCCCAGAACATCGAGTTCTCGGTGGCGGACGGCGCCAACCTCACCGTGGTCTCGCTGCAGGAGTGGACGGACGACTCCGTGCACGCGTCCTCGCAGCAGGCCAAGCTGGGCCGCGACGCCACGTTCAAGCATGTGCTCGTGAGCCTGGGCGGTGACCTGGTGCGCGTCACCCCGTCCACCCGCTTCACCGCTCCCGGCGGCGACGTGGAGATGTACGGCCTCACGTTCGTGGACGACGGCCAGCACCTGGAGTCCCGGCTGTTCGTGGACCACTCCGTGCCGCGCTGCCGGTCGCGCGTGAACTACAAGTCCGCGCTGCAGGGCGAGAACGCCCACGGTGTGTGGGTGGGCGACGTCCTGATCCGCGCCGAGGCCGAGGGCACGGACACCTACGAGCTCAACCGCAACCTGATCCTCAACGACGGTCCGCGCATGGACTCCGTGCCGAACCTGGAGATCGAGACCGGCCTGATCGCCGGTGCAGGTCACGCCTCCACCACGGGGCAGCTGGACGACGAGCACCTGTACTACCTCATGTCCCGCGGCATCCCGGAGGACCAGGCACGCCGCCTGGTGGTCCGCGGATTCCTGTTCGAGATCATCCAGCAGGTGGGCGTGGAGGCCCTCGAGGAGCAGCTGCGCGCTTCCCTGGAGGACGAGCTCGCCCGCACCGACAGCTGAGACCCCGGCCCAGCGCCGTCGTCAGACCCGAGAATTCCGCACCGCGCCCGAGAGCGGGCCGGTGCCCACGAGACCCAAGGAGAAACACCGCATGTCAACTCTGGAGATCAAGGACCTCCACGCGTCCGTCATCCTGGACGACGAGAGCACCAAGCCCATCCTCAAGGGCGTGAACCTGACCATCAACTCCGGTGAGGTGCACGCGATCATGGGCCCCAACGGCTCGGGCAAGTCCACGCTGGCGTCCACGATCGCCGGCCACCCCAAGTACCAGGTGGACTCCGGCTCCGTGACCCTGGACGGGCAGGACGTGCTGGAGATGTCCGTGGACGAGCGCGCCCGCGCCGGTCTCTTCCTGGCCATGCAGTACCCGGTGGAGATCCCCGGCGTGACCACCTCCAACTTCCTGCGCTCCGCGAAGACCGCGATCGACGGCGAGGCACCCTCCCTGCGCACGTGGACCAAGGACGTCCGCACCGCCATGGACAAGCTGAAGATCGACAACGACATGCTCCTGCGCAACGTCAACGAGGGCTTCTCCGGCGGCGAGAAGAAGCGCCACGAGATCCTGCAGCTGGAGATCCTCAAGCCGAAGATCGCCCTGCTGGACGAGACGGACTCCGGCCTGGACGTGGACGCGCTGAAGATCGTGTCCGAGGGTGTGAACCGCGCGCTGTCCGAGGACAACACGGGCATCATGCTGATCACGCACTACACGCGCATCCTGCGCTACATCAAGCCGCAGTTCGTGCACGTGTTCTCCGACGGCCGCGTGGTGGACCAGGGCGGTCCGGAGCTCGCGGAGCAGCTGGAGAACGAGGGCTACGACCGCTACGTCCAGGCCGCTGCCAAGTAGACACCGGCGCACCACTTCCTGAGGAGGTCGCCATGAGCGAATCCACCGGCACCGCCGCGGCGGAGACCACCGGGCCCAACGGCCAGGCCTCAGTCGAGGAGATCACGGACCTGCTGAAGAACGTGATCGACCCCGAGCTGGGCGTGAACATCGTGGACCTGGGCCTGCTCTACGGCCTGGAGTACCAGGACGACGCCTCCCTGCGCCTGGACATGACGCTCACCACGGCGGCGTGCCCGCTGCAGGACGTCATCGAGGAGCAGGTCTCCCAGAACCTCTCGCCCGCCGTGGACGAGTGGCACGTGAACTGGATCTGGATGCCCCCGTGGGGTCCGGAGCGGATCACGGAGGACGGCCGGGACCAGATGAGGGCCCTGGGCTTCAACATCTGATCCCACCGGGTCCGCCACGCGCGGGTCACGGTGGCCGCCGTTCTGGAAACGGGGCACGGGAAGGGCACGATCCACAGGGATCGTGCCCTTCCTGCCGTTCGCCGAGGGGACAGACGCCCCCTGCAGACGCCGGAGCGTGCGGCGGCGTCCGTGCGCACCGGACGTGACGGCACGCGGGCCGACCGTGGGGGCGGACGCGGGGGCCCTGCGGAACCTGGTCTGGGTGCCCTGGTAGTTTCGAGCGAGAATCCGCGACCGGGAGGACCCCATGGAACGCCATCTGCCGCAACTGTCCGAACTCACACCGCTCATGAAGTTCGGCTCCTTCAATCCGGACCGGCGCACCGCGAGGCTCGCGAAGGCCGCGGACGTGGAGGCGCTGCGGCGGATCGCGCGGCGTCGTACGCCCCGCCCGGCCTTCGACTACGTGGACGGCGCGGCCGGGCAGGAGATCACCCACCGGCGCAACCGGGAGGCGTTCGAGTCCGTGGAGCTGCTGCCGCGGATCCTGCACGGCACGGACACCGCGGACCTGAGCACGGAGATCGCGGGTGCCCGCAGCGCTCTGCCGTTCGGGATCGCCCCCACGGGATTCACCCGCTTCATGCACTCGGAGGGCGAGATCGGGGGAGTGCGCGCCGCTCGGCGCGCCGGCATCCCGTTCTCCCTGTCCACCATGGGCACCCGCTCCATCGAGGAGGTCCGGGACGCCGCTCCGGACGCCCAGAGATGGTTTCAGCTCTACCTCTGGCGTGAGCACGATGCGTCCCTGGACCTGCTGCGGCGCGCCAAGGCCGCGGGCACGACCACGCTGCTGGTCACGGTGGACACACCCGTGCCCGGTCAGCGGCTGCGGGACACCCGCAACGGCATGACCATCCCGCCCAGGATCACGCCGAAGACCGTTCTGGACGCCTCCTACCGCCCGGAGTGGTGGTTCAACTTCCTGACCACGGACTCGCTGAAGTTCGCGTCGCTCTCGGACACCTCCGGTGCCCTGGCGGAGCTGATCTCCACGATGTTCGACCCCGGACTGAACCTGGAGCACCTCGCGTGGATCCGGGAGAACTGGGACGGGCAGCTGTTCGTCAAGGGCATCCTCACGCGCGAGGATGCCCGGCGCGCCCTGAGCATTGGCGCGGACGGGCTGGTGGTCTCCAACCACGGCGGGCGTCAGCTGGACCGCGCACCGGTCTCCCTCACCGCGCTGCCGGAGATCCGCGACGAGGTGGGTCCGGACGTTCCCCTGGTCCTGGACTCCGGGGTGATGTCCGGCGCGGACGTGGTGACGGCCCTGTGCGCGGGCGCGGACTTCGTGCTGATCGGTCGCGCGTACCTCTACGGCCTCATGGCCGGGGGAGAGCAGGGGGTGTCACGGGTCATCGAGCTGCTCGAGGAACAGATCCGCACCACCATGCTGCTCATGGGCGCCGGATCGGTGGCGGAGCTGGGCCCGCACGCCATGCGGGCCCCGTGGCTGCCGCGCGCGGAGTACGCGCGGCGCCACTGACTGCCACGGGCGTCAGGCCAGGGCGTCCGGGTGGTCCAGGTCCTCGGCGGAGAACGTGCTGCACGCGCGGATCTCGCCGGTCTGGTAGCCGCTCAGGAACCAGGCCTGGCGCTGGGCGGACGTCCCGTGCGTGAAGGACTCCGGGTTGGCCCGCCCCTGGGCGGCCTCCTGGATCCTGTCGTCGCCGATCGCGCCGGCCGCCTCGATCGCGTCCGAGAGCTGGGCGCGCGTGATGGGCTGCAGCTGCACGGCTCCGCCCGGCTCCACGGCGTGGTGGGCCCACAGTCCGCCGTAGCAGTCCGCCTGCAGCTCGGTCCGCACGGCCGCGGACGCCGCACCGTGGGGATCGCGCTGGGCGCGCCCCAGGGTTCCCTGCAGGTTCTGCACGTGGTGCCCCACCTCGTGGGCCATCACGTACTCCTGGGCCAGGGCGTCCGCGTCCGCACCGAAGTCCTTGCGCAGCTGCTCGAAGAACCCGGTGTCCAGGTACACGGTCTGGTCCGGCGGGCAGTAGAACGGACCCGTGGCGGAGGACGCCTGCCCGCAGGACGTGCCCGCCGAGCCCGCGAAGAGCATGACCTCGGGCAGCACGTACCGCTCACCCGTGGCCTGCGGGTAGTACTCGCCCCAGAACTGGTCCAGGGACTGCACGGTGGCCACCATGCGGCACTGGGGGTCGGAGTTCGCGTCCGCTCCGGTGCGGCAGCGATCCTCCAGCCCGGAGTCGACCTGCTGCGTCCCTGTGGTCTGCGCCTGGGTGCCGCCCGTCACGGCGTCGATCCCGTCCTGGCCGAAGAACAGTCCCGCGAGCAGCAGCAGGACGACGCCGCCCAGCCCGCCTCCCACGGCGATGCCGCGTCCGCCACCACCGCCGGTGCGGACCCGTCCGGCGTCCAGCTGTGAGTTGTCGTTGAAGCTCATGAGCGCATCATAGGTCCACGCTGACGGTCCTGGGCCCCCGGGTGCCTCGGTGTCACTCGTGTCTGCGCGTCACTCCAGTCCGCGCGCCACGAGGGCCTCGCCCGTGCGGTGGGCGTAGTCCACGGTGGCGATCACCGCCGGGGTGACCAGCTGAACGGGGCGGGGGCGCACGGTGCGCGCCGCGGCGGCGTCCCGCAGGGAGGAGAGCACGCCGAAGAGCCAGGGGACGGAGCGGATCATGAGGGAGACCGCCAGCCCGATGCGCTCGGGGTCGACGCCCACGCGGCGCAGCGGGGAGCACAGCCGGACCAGCCCGTCGATGAGCCGGGGCAGCTCCGTGGTGGTCAGCAGCAGGCGGGTCAGGGTCACGACCGCCAGCAGGGACAGCACCACGTCCGCTGCCCGGGCGGGACCGGTGACCAGCACGTGGTAGACGGTCAGGAGCAGCACCAGGAACCACAGGGGGCGCAGGGAGGCCACCCAGCGGCGCACCCCCAGACCGGTCGTGGCGGAGATCAGGGCGGTGAGGGCCAGCGCGGTCAGGGACACCGGCCACGAGCGCAGCAGCATCACGGCGAGGCAGGAACCCAGCACCAGGGCGGCCTTGAGCCCCAGGGGACAGCGGTGCAGCCACGAGGTGCCGGGAACGTAGGTGCCCAGCAGGTCGTCGCGGCGGGCGGCGGTCCCGCTCACCGGGCGCGGTCCACGGACAGCACGGCACCTCGGCCGGGACAGGGGCTCACGCGGCTTCCCCCGGGAATCCCGTCTCGCACCACGCGCGGTAGCGGGGGATGACCTCCTCCGGCGGGCCCTGGGCGATGATGCCCGCACCGTGGACCACCGCCACGTGCTGGGCGGTGGACGCCAGCTCCAGGTCGTGAGTGCTGATGAGCTGCTGCTGGGGCAGTCCGTCCAGCAGCTCCCGCAGCCGCAGCCGGTTGCGCAGGTCCAGCAGGGTGGTGGGCTCGTCCAGGACCAGCACGCGGGGGTCCACGGCGAGCACCGCGGCCAGGGCCACGAGCTGGCGCTCACCGCCCGAGAGGTCGAACACCGAGTGGTGCGCGCGGTCCGCCAGGCCCACGCGCCGCAGCCACTGCACGGCCTGCTCCTCGCGTTCCGTACGGTCGCGGACGCGGCGGCGCAGGGACAGCTCGATGTCCTCCACGGGGGTGGGCATGAGGATCTGTGACGCGGGGTCCGTGAAGACGAACCCCACCCGGGACCGGGCGTCCTTGGGGGAGGCCACCGGGTCCACGCCGTGCGTGCGCACCGCACCCGAGGACGGCGTCACCAGCGCGTTGAACAGGCGCAGCAGGGTGGACTTGCCGGAGCCGTTGAGCCCGATCACGGCGGTGCGCCGCGCGGTGAACTCGCACGTGACCCGGTCCAGGACGGTCACGGGACCGCGGGGTCCCTCCATGGTGACGGTCACGTCCGCGCAGGACAGGGACTCGTGCTGCGCGGAGCGTGGCTCACCGTCCACTCAGAGAACCGCCCCGGCCATGCGGGGGAACGCGCGGTGCACGGCCACGGCGATCAGCGCGGCCACGACCACCTTGAGCACGTCACCGGGGACGTACGCGAGGTCCGCGACCACGGCGGCCTGCAGCGCGAGCCCACCGTTGACCATCATGCCCACGATGCCCATCACGTGGGAGAGCACCAGGCCCGCGAGACCGGCGAGGAACAGCTTCAGGCCGAGGGCGCTGCGGCGGTCGGGGTCCACGGCGGAGGATCCCTCGCGGCGGGTCACGCGTTCCACGCGCACGAAGTAGTGGGACATCCAGCCCACGAGGCCCGCCACGAACGGGAAGGACAGCAGGTAGCCCGCGGACGGGCCGGCCAGCACCGCGGGACCACCCGTGAACCCGGCGAACACCGGGACGCCCAGCAGACCGACCACCACGTACAGGGCGAGGGCCAGGAAGCCGCGCCAGCCGCCCAGGACCATGCCGGTGAGGAACACCGCGAGCGTCTGCAACGTGATGGGCACTCCCAGAGGACCCACGGGGATCGCGGGGACCAGGGCGAGCACGCACGTCAGCGCGGCGAACACGGCGATGTTTGCGAGGTCGAAGGAGGTCACGGTGCGGGTGGCGCGGGCGGCTTCTGTCATGGGCTGCAGTCTAGTTGCTGGTCCCGGGGGAACGGCCCAGGCCACGATTTGCGCGAGCGGATAGACTGGTGCGGTTCCCCGCTCCCACGGGGCGACCGCATGCCCGGAGCTCTTCCGGGCCCCGCACCGTCCGCCCACGCCACCTCGCGTGCGCGCGCGGCACCGTCCCACGAAAGGCCTTGCTCCGTTGATCACCGTGACCGACCTCGAACTGCGCGCCGGAGCGCGTCTGCTCATGGACGAGGTGAACTTCCGCGTGGACAAGGGCGACAAGGTGGGTCTGGTGGGCCGCAACGGCGCCGGGAAGACCACCATGACCAAGGTGCTGGCCGGGCTCACCCTGCCCGCCGCGGGTGAGGTCACACGCTCGGGTTCCATCGGCTACCTGCCGCAGGACCCCAAGGTGGACGACATGGACCAGCTGGCCCGGGACCGCATCCTCTCCGCGCGCAACCTCGCCGGGGTGATCACCAAGCTGCGGCGCACCGAGGAGGAGATGGCCTCGGAGGACGACGCCGTCCGCACCAAGGCCATGCGCCGCTACGACCGCCTGGAGTCCGAGTTCCTGGCCGGCGGCGGCTACGCGGCGGAGTCCGAGGCCGCCACCATCACCAACAACCTCAACCTCCCGCCGCGCGTGCTGGAGCAGCCGCTGCACACGCTCTCGGGTGGTCAGCGCCGGCGCGTGGAGCTCGCGCGGATCCTGTTCGCGGACGCGGACACCATGCTCCTGGACGAGCCCACCAACCACCTGGACCACGACTCCGTGGTGTGGCTGCGCGAGTTCCTGCGCTCCTACCAGGGCGGGCTGCTCATGATCTCCCACGACGTGGAGCTCATGGAGATGGTGGTCAACAAGGTGCTGTACCTGGACGCCAACCGCTGCGTGGTGGACGTCTACAACATGACCTGGAAGAACTACCTGCAGCAGCGCGAGCAGGACCAGGCCCGCCGCAAGCGCGAGCGCGCGAACGCGGAGAAGAAGGCCGGGGTGCTCATGGACCAGGCCAACAAGATGCGCGCCAAGGCCACCAAGGCCTCCGCCGCCCAGCAGATGATCCGCCGCGCGGAGCGCCTCATGGCGGGCATCGAGGGCGAGCGGGTGCAGGACAAGGTCGCGGCCATCCGCTTCCCGAAGCCCGCGGACTGCGGCAAGACCCCGCTCACCGCGCAGGGGCTGTCCAAGTCCTACGGCTCGCTTGAGATCTTCACGGACGTGGACCTCGCGATCGACCGGGGCTCCCGCGTGGTGGTGCTCGGGCTCAACGGTGCGGGCAAGACCACTCTGCTGCGGATGCTCGCGGGCCAGGCCGAGCCGGACACCGGTGAGGTGGTCGCGGGCCACGGGCTCAAGCTCGGCTACTTCGCCCAGGAGCACGACACCCTGGACACGGACCGTACGGTGCTGGAGAACATGAAGTCCGCCGCGCCCGATCTCGCGGACACCCAGGTTCGCACCATCCTGGGCTCGTTCCTGTTCCAGGGCGACGACGTGGACAAGCCCGCCGGGGTGCTCTCCGGCGGCGAGAAGACGCGACTGGCGCTGGCAACCCTCGTGGCGTCGTCGGCGAACGTGCTGCTGCTGGACGAGCCCACCAACAATCTGGACCCGGCTTCGCGCCACGAGATCCTCAACGCGCTGCGCACGTACGAGGGCGCCGTGGTGCTCGTCTCACACGACGAGGGCGCCGTGGAGGCGCTCGAGCCCGAGCGCGTGGTCATGCTCCCGGACGGCGTGGAGGACCTGTGGAGCCAGGAGTACCAGGACCTCATCAGCCTGGCCTGAGCGCCGTCCTGCGCGCGGCCGACGCCGCTGCAGAGCCGGGCAGGTGCCCGTCATCACCGCGCTGCGCATCTACCCGGGCGGTGCGGGTGGGCGATTCGGGGCCGACCCAGACCTGAGACCCAGTTTGCCGCGCGCAGGGCCGTTGCGTGCCGTCACGGCACGGCTGCGGCGGGTGTCAGTCCTCGAACAGGATGACCTGGCGCACGGCACGGCCGTCCGCGAGCCGGTCGAAGCTCTCGTTGACGTCCGCGAGCGCCACCCGCTCGGAGATCAGCTCTTCGATGGGCAGCTTGCCCGCGCGCCACAGGTCCAGGTACACGGGGATGTCCCGGGCGGGAACCGCTGAGCCCAGGTAGGAGCCCACGATCGTGCGGGCCTCCGCCGTGAGCCCCAGCGGGGCAATGGTGGAGCGGGCGTCGGGGGAGGGCAGGCCCACCGTCACGGTGATGCCCCCGGGTGCCGTGGCGGCCACCGCGGTCTCGAACGCGCGCGGGTGCCCTGCGGCCTCGATGACCACCTCGGCCCGCACGCCGTTCTCCGCGAGCTCGTCCGGGGAGTGCACGGCCGTGGCGCCCAGTTCGGTGGCCCTCGCGAGCTTCTCCGGGTTTGCGTCCACGCCGATCACGGGACCCTTCTCCAGCGACAGCGCGGTGAGCAGCGCGGCCATGCCCACGCCTCCCAGGCCCACGACCATCACGGTGTCCCCGTCCGAGGGGCGCCCCGCGTTGAGCACGGCACCGCCTCCGGTGAGCACGGCGCAGCCCACCACGGCGGCGATCTCGGCGGGTACGTCCGCCCCCACGGGCACGACCGACTGGCGGCTCACCACGGCGTGGGACGAGAAGCCGGAGACCCCCACGTGGTGGTGCACGTCCTGCCCGTCCCGGTGCAGCCGCAGGGCCGAGCCGGGCAGCAGCCCGGCGCTGTTGGTCTCGGTGCCCGGGGTGCACGGCAGCTTGCCGTCCGTGGCGCAGTTCTCGCACTGCTCGCAGCGCGGCAGGAACACGGTGGTCACCTGGTCCCCGGGGGCCACGTCCGTGACGCCCCCGCCCACCTGTTCCACGATGCCCGAGGCCTCGTGGCCCAGCACCATGGGCATGGGGCGGGGCCGGTTGCCGTCCACCACGGAGAGGTCCGAGTGGCACACGCCTGCCGCACGGATCCGCACGAGCAGCTCGCCCGGCCCGGGGCCGTCCAGCTCCAGCTCCTGCACGGACAGTGGACGGGACTCGGCGTACGGACGGGACAGCCCGATCTCGTCCAGCACAGCGGCGGTGATCTTCACGGCAACTCCTTTGCGGGTGTGGTGGGCACGGGGCGGACGACGCCGCCCGCTCGCCTCACCGGCGGTTCTGCGCCTCGAGCGCGTCCAGCAGGGCGTCCTCCTCGTCCTCCGCGGTGGGGACGGACGACGCTCGCGTGCGCTTGGGTCGGTAGAGCGACTTCAGGTGGGCGGGCATGTCGTCCGCCATCTGCAGCTGGCGGATCACCAGGGACTCGTCCACGTCCCCGATGTAGTTGCCCTCGGCGTCGTAGTAGCGGGCCAGCTGCCGCTCGACCTCCGCCGCGTAGGCGCGGTCCCACTCCTCGTTCTTCACGTGCTGGCGCGCCGAGTAGCCGTAGGCCACGAACACCAGGACGGCGAAGGCGTACCACTGCATGGAGTAGGACAGGTGCGGTCCGTAGTCCACCTCGGGGCGCTCCGCGGCCTGGGGGGTGTTCGCGGCGGGGGGCTCCTCGGAGACGAGCTCTCCGTAGCCCTCCGTGGCCACGTCCCCGCCCCACTGGGTGCCGAGCACCGGGAGGTCGATGGACGCGGACTGGCCCTCGGGCGCCCCGCGGTCCACGGTGCCCTCGGAGGGCCGCAGCCGGACCGTGACGCTCACCGTGCCGCCGGGCGGCGGGGGCACGGCGGAGGGCATGCCGTTCGCGGAGTTGTCGGTGGGGATCCAGCCACGGTCCACCGCCACCACCGTGCCCTCGCCGGTGCGGAACGGGACCACCACGTCGTAGCCCACCCGGCCGTCGTGGGGGCGGTTGCGGATCAGCACGGTGTCCTCGGGCACGTAGCTGCCCTCCAGGGTCACGGGGTGCCACGTCTTCGACTCGTCGTAGTCCGCGAACAGCGGGGTGCCCTGCGCGGCGTCGTACGGCGCGGCGTCGTAGTTCTCGGTGATCCTGGTGTTCTCCGCCACGAGGTGGTCGTTGCGGGACATCTGCCACTGCGCCAGGTAGAGGCACACCACGGCGGCCACGCACGTGAGCGCGAACCACCCGATCCAGGCGGGGGAGGTCAGAAAGGAGTACTTGCGCATCAGTCCAGCCGCTCCGTCCCCGCGGGGCCGATGCCGCCCGCGCCCTCGGTGGGTTCCGGGGCGGTCTCACGGGGGACCTCGTCCCGCGCGGTGGTCGGCGCGCCGGGCTCGACGCCGCCGGTCGGCTGCTGCTCGAACGGCTCCACGTCCTGGAGGAAGCCGCGCTGGCCCAGGAAGTCCGCGAGGTGCTCCCGGTGCTCGTCGCACGCGAGCCACGTCTTGCGCCGCTCGGGGGTGTGCACCCGGGGGTTGTTCCACACCAGGCTCCAGCGTGCGGCGGCACGGCAGCCGCGACGGGAGCACACCGCGTGAGGTGTGCTGTCCGCGGGGCCGGACGCGGCGGCGTCGTGCCCCGTGGAGCCAGGGGCCAGCGAGCCGAGCAGATCGAAGTCCACGGTGAGATGTTCCTCCGGGTTTCCTGTGGTGGGCAGGGCGCACTCCACCCTAGTTGCGCCGCGTGGCCGAGGGGTCGGGGCCCGGCAGCTGCCGGGGTGCGTGGTGCACCGTGTACTCGCCGTCCACCACCACGTCCCCGGCCTCGGGGGAGACGTCCCGCGTCTCGGCCACGGTCGGCAGCTCCGTGCGCGTGGGGGGCCGGTACGCGGAGCCGGTGCGCTGCGACCGGTCTGCCCCGCGGTTCGCGAGCATCACCGCGAGCCACGGCAGCACCGCGGCCCCCAGGATCAGCAGGACGCGCACGGTGAGGTTGTCGATCAGGAAGACCCCGATGATGCAGGCCACGCGCAGGGCCATCTGCACGCCGTAGACCTTCATGCGGTGCGACATGTCCGTGGTGTGCGCGTCCGCCGCCGAGGTGATCGAGTGGACCTCGGTGGAGCCGTGCGTGGGGTGCTGGGAACGTGTGATGGGAACCGGTCCTTCGGCGGATGTCCTGGGGGATGTCCCCGGGGGTCACGCTTCCACCTCTGACTGGGAGCGTGCTGACCATTGTGGCACCGTTGCGGTACGGTCCCAAGTGGGGGGAGCCCACCAGGTCAGGGGACGGTTAGGATGCTGTGACGTCCTGATCCCCCCTGGATGCGGTGACCCGGCCGCGTCCTCCCTCCACGGAAGGTTCCACCATGTCTGAGAAGCCCTCAACCGCGCGCACCGTGCTCGTCACGGGAGGCAACCGCGGCATCGGACGCGCCATCGCGGAGGCCTTCGTGGCGGCCGGGGACAACGTGGTCATCACCTCCCGCTCCGGCGGTGACGGGCCGGAGGGCGCCTACACGGTGGCCGCGGACGTGACGGACTCCGCCTCCGTGGACGCGGCCTTCAAGGAGGTCGAGGCCAAATTCGGACCCGTGGAGGTGCTCGTGGCGAACGCCGGCATCACCAAGGACAACCTGCTGGTGCGCATGAAGGAAGCCGACTTCCAGGACGTCATCGACACCAACCTCACCGGGGCCTTCCGCGTGGTGCAGCGCGCCACCAAGGGCTTCATGCGCCTGAAGAGGGGCCGCGTGGTCTTCATCTCCTCCGTGGTGGGGTACACCGGGGCTCCCGGGCAGACCAACTACGCGGCGTCCAAGGCCGGGCTCGTCGGCATGGCCCGGGCCATCACCCGGGAGCTCAGCTCCCGCGGGGTCACGGCCAACGTGGTGGCTCCCGGGTACATCCACACCGCCATGACGGACGAGCTCTCCGACGAAGTAACGGAGAACTACCTCTCGATGATCCCCGCCGGCCGCTTCGGAGAGGTGGAGGAGGTGGCCAAGGCCGTGACATTCCTGGCCTCGGACGACGCCCGCTACATCTCCGGCGCTATCATCCCCGTAGACGGCGGGCTCGGAGTGGGTCACTGATCCACCGCACCGGGCCCCACGAATCCACCCCGCTAAGGAGTCACAGCATGAGCTCAGTCGCCGGCAAGACCATCATCATCACCGGGTCGTCGCGAGGGGTGGGCGCGGACACGGCCAAGATCCTCGCGTCCCAGGGCGCCAACGTGGTGATCAACTACCGCCAGAAGGCTCCGCGCGCCACCAAGGTGGTCAAGGAGATCACCGAGGCGGGCGGCCGCGCGATCGCCGTGCAGGCGGACATCACGGACCCCGAGTCCCGCGGCGGGCTCTTCCGCGCGGCGCAGGACGAGTTCGGCGGCGTGGACGTGCTGATCCTCAACGCCTCCGGCGGCATGGAGACGGAGCTCGGCGAGGGCTACGCGCTGAAGCTCAACCGGGACGCCCAGAACGACACCCTCACCGAGGCGCTGGAGCTGCTGCCCCGGGGCGGTCGTGTGGTGTTCGTGACGAGCCACCAGGCCCACTTCATCAACGAGGTGGAGACCATGCCGGAGTACGAGGCCGTGGCGAAGTCCAAGCGGGCCGGCGAGGACACTCTCACCGCGCGCGTCCCGGAGATGGCCGAGAAGGGCGTGAGCTTCGTGGTGGTCTCCGCGGACATGATCGAGGGCACCGTCACCGCCACCCTGCTCAACCGCGCCCGCCCGGGTGCCCTGGACGAGCGTCGAGCGGCTGCGGGCAAGCTCTACACCGTCAACGAGTTCGCGCAGGAGATCGCGAAGATGGTCACCGCGGACGTGGAGTCCGGGCACGTTGAGCTCGTGGGCGGGGCCGAGGACTTCCTGGCCCAGGCCGGGAAGTGACCCGCACCGCAGCACTCGTCGGCTGAGCTCTGCGGACCACGACGCCGCACGCGCACCCCGCGTGCGGCGTCGTCCCGTTTCCGGGCGGGCCCGGTTCGAACGGCCCCGCGAACTGTGGTAGGTTTTCTGTCGTTGCCGAGGGCCACGGAGGTTCTGTTCGCAGGATCTCACCGGCCCAGACACCTGCGCGGGTGGCGGAATAGGCAGACGCGCTAGCTTGAGGTGCTAGTCCTCGTATTAGAGGGTGGGGGTTCAAGTCCCCCCTCGCGCACAGAGAAGAACCCCGTTCGACCACTGGTCGAACGGGGTTCTTTCGCTGGGTGCTCCTCTGCAGGCCGGTGCCCGGACTCAGAGCCCGTTCGCGGTGGCTCCGTGGGCCGCCTGCTCGGGGGTGAAGCCCTCGAAGACGAGCTGGTCGATCAGCGCGGAGCGCGAGAAGCCGGACATGTCCAGGTACTGCTTGCCCTTCTTGGCCGCCTGCGCCATGTAGTCCGGGTTGGTGGTGTCCACGCCGTAGGCGGCCTGCTCGGTGGTGAAGCCCTCGAACTCGAGCTGTTCGATCAGTCCGCTCCGGGAGAACGCAGACGTCCGGAGGTAGTCCTTGGCCTTCTTGGCGGCCTGCTCGTTGTAGTTGGTGGCCAGGCTGTCCACCGCGGCTGTGGCCTCCTGGGTGGTGAAGCCCTCGTACTCCAGCTGCTCGATCAGACCGCTCCGGGAGAAAGCCATGAACGCGAGGTAGTCGGAGGCCTTCCGGGTGGCGCTGTCCTGCGACACGCCGCCCTTGGCCGTGGCGCCGCTCGTGCCGGACGCCGCTTCGTCACTGCTCTGGGAGCCCGAACCGGTCGTGTCCTTGGCAGGGCTCGGTGTGGGCATTTCCGGGGCGGGAGTCTCCGCTTCCGCCATGTACGAGGTGCTCTCCTCGGCCGGCGTC
The DNA here is from genome assembly GCF_001812045.1 of Kocuria sp. HMSC066H03. Lineage (NCBI taxonomy): Bacteria > Bacillati > Actinomycetota > Actinomycetes > Micrococcales > Micrococcaceae > Kocuria > Kocuria sp. HMSC066H03. Next base: position 227,786 of record NZ_KV807509.1, on the reverse strand, counting down.
TGGCCCGCGTCCGTGGGCTGGGGCGCTTCGAAGGACGGCGCTGTGACCGTCTCGGTGGACGAGCTGGACGCGGGGGAGCTCTCCTTCGGAGCCGGCTCCGCAGAGGTCGTGGTGGATCCACACCCGGACAGCAGTGCGAGCGCCACGGCGCCACCGGTGAGCAGGAGAACGGGGGAGGGTCGCTGAGCCATGGCTGGCCTTTCGAGAAGGGATGTGCCGAGAGGGCACATCGAATGCATGAGCATGTATTTGCTTTCATACATAGTGACACCCGGGCGCCCCGGTGGATGCCCCCACTACGGCCCACACGGACTGTTTCGCAACCAGGGGCTCGGATACCCGGGCAGGGCCCGGCTGTACCCGTAGCATGAGGGGCAGTGACCCGCGGCACGCAGCGCCGCGGCGTCGTCGTCAGGGCCGGAGCGCAGCGCGCGAACGGTCGTCCGTGCATCGAGACCCCAGGTGAGACATGCCGAGCAGCCCCCAGCCGCCCAGAGAGCCGAGCAGCAGGACGGGCCATCCGCTGTCCGCAACGGAGGACGCCACCGCGCGGGTGGGTGATGAGGGCGCGCAGAACGCGGGCAACGGCCTTGCCGCCGGCCCGGCGGAGCGATCCGCACCGGAACGCGGCGTCGGCCGCGCACGGGGTGGCACCGGCGTACCGGGGTGGCTGCGGTGGCTGATCCCCGTGGTGCTCGTGCTCGCGTGGTTGGGCGTCATGGGCGTGGGCGGACCCACGTTCGGGAAGCTCTCGGACGTGACCTCCAACTCGCAGGCGGACTTCCTGCCCGTGGACTCGCAGGCCACACAGGTGCAGGACCGGCTGGGGGAGTTCCGCGACTCGGACGGCATCCCCGCCATCGTGGTCATGGAGTCGCAGGGTGAGATCACCCGGGCGCAGCTGGGGACGATCGGCACGGCCACCCAGGACCTCGCGGGCGTGCCGGACGTCCTGGAGGTCTCACCGCCCATCCCGTCCGAGGACGGGCGCGCGGTGGAGGTGGTCGTGCTCGTGGATGCCGAGGCGGAGACGGGCGACGTGGTCGCCGAGCTGCGCGACGAGCTCGCCCAGAACACCCCGGAGGGACTCACCGTGGCCGTGACCGGCCCGGCGGGTCTCGTGGCGGACCTGTCCGAGGCGTTCGCTGGCATCGATGGGCTGCTGCTGGGGGTGGCGCTGCTCGCGGTGCTGGTGATCCTGGTGATTGTCTACCGCTCGCCCCTGCTCCCGTTCCTGGTGCTGCTCACGAGCGTGGCCGCGCTGTGCGGCGCGATCCTCGCGGTGTACTTCCTCGCGGAGCGCGGGCTGATCGCCCTGAGCGGGCAGACGCAGGGCATCATGTCGATCATCGTGATCGGCGCGGCCACCGACTACGGACTGCTCTACACCGCCCGTTTCCGTGAAGCACTGCACACCACGCCGTCCCGATGGACCGCCACGCGGATCGCGTGGAAGGGCACGGTCCCCGCAGTGCTGGCTTCCGGGACCACCGTGATCGCCGGCCTGCTGTGCCTGCTGTTCTCGGAGCTCACCTCCAACCGCGGGGTGGGTCCCGCCACCGCCATCGGCGTGGTCTTCGCGATCCTCGCCGGGCTGACCCTGCTTCCGGCGCTGCTCGCGATCTTCGGCCGCATTGCCCTGTGGCCCAGGATGCCGCGCGTGGACGAGCACCCCGAGGCGCACGAGCAGGCCATAGACCCCTACTCCCACCAGGGTCTGTGGCCCGCTGTGGCCCGACTGGTGGACCGGAAGTCACGGGCGGTGTGGATCGTGTGCACCGTGCTGCTCGGTGTAGCCGCGCTGGGGGCCACCCAGCTGGATGCGGGCGGCGTACCAGAGTCCGAGTTCGTGCTGGGGGAGTCCGAGGCCCGGGACGGCACCGCCGTCCTGGAGCAGCACTTCCCGGGCGGCTCAGGGGACCCTGTGTACGTCATCGCCCCGCAGTCCGAGGCCGACGAGGTGGCCCAGCACCTTGCCGGGGACGACGACGTCGCCTCGGTGGCCTTCGCGGCGAACGACTCTCCGAGCGGAACGCTTCCGTACCCCGCTCCGCAGGGCGGTCCGTTCGCGGGGGTGGAGCCCACCGTGAGCCAGGGGGACGTGCTGATCCAGGCCACCCTGACCTCCGCCTCGGACTCCGAGGAGGCCCAGGCGGCGGTGCAGCGGCTGCGCGGGGAGCTCGCCGGGATCACTCCGGAGGCCGCCGTGGGAGGCACCACCGCGGTCCAGGTGGACACCATTGCGGCCTCGGAACGGGACCGTGCGGTGATCATCCCCATCATCCTGGTGGTCATCCTGCTGATCCTTATGGTGCTGCTGCGCAGCGTGATGATGCCCGTGCTGCTGATCGCCACCACGGTGCTGTCCTTCCTGGCGGCACTGGGCATCTCCACCCTGGTGTTCGAGCTGCTGGACCTCAACCAGGCGGATCCCACGGTGCCGCTGTTCGGGTTCGTGTTCCTGGTGGCGCTGGGGATCGACTACAACATCTTCCTCATGAGCCGCGTGCGCGAGGAGGTGGTGACCGCGGGGCACCGCGCGGGCGTGCTGGCCGGGCTCATCACCACGGGCGGGGTCATCACGTCCGCGGGCATCGTGCTCGCCGCCACGTTCGCCGCCCTGGCGGTTCTGCCCATCCTGTTCCTGGTGCAGCTCGCGGTCATCGTCACGGTCGGGGTGCTGCTGGACACCGTGGTGGTGCGCTCCCTGCTGGTGCCCGCCCTGGTGCTGGACATCGGGCCCCGGTCCTGGTGGCCCTCCCGGGTGGGAACCCCCGGCCGGCACCGGGCAGGGGAGGGGCACCAGGCCTGAGCAGCGCCCCCCGCGGTCTTTGTGCGCCCTGCCGGGTGGCCGATACACTGCGGCCATGCCCCAGAACTGTGCCGTCGTCGCCCTTGCCGTGTCCCCGGACGATGAAGCCACGCAGGCCGTGGTGGACCTCCTGCAGCGCGCCGGAGTGACCGTGGACTCACCCACCTGGGTGCGTGTCACCGGCACCGCGTCCGACGACCGGGCCGCGGACGTGGAGGGGTACAACGCCCTGACCATCCCGGTGGAGACCGAGGACCTGGCCGCCCTGCGGCGCGCCCTGCAGCCGGATCCGCGTCGGCAGAGCGTCCCCGGGGTGGACCTCAACGTGGTGGAGGCCCGGTGGACGGAGCAGTCCCGCCGCAAGCTCGTGGTCCTGGACGTGGACTCCACGCTGATCCGCCAGGAGGTCATCGAACTGCTCGCCGCCCATGCCGGGCGCGAGGCGGAGGTCGCGGAGATCACCGAGCGCGCCATGCGCGGGGAGATCGACTTCGAGCAGTCCCTGCGGGAACGGGTGGCCGTCCTGGCGGGCCTGTCCGCAGAGGTGATCGACGACGTTGCCGGTGCCGTGCGGCTGTCCCCGGGGGCCCAGGCGCTCGTGCGCACGCTGCTGCGGGAGGGGCACGCGGTGGCCGCCGTGTCCGGAGGCTTCCGGCAGGTGCTCGCGCCGCTCGCCTCCTCCCTGGAGCTGACGCGCTGGGCCGCGAACGGCCTCGAGGTGGAGGACGGGCAGCTGACGGGGCGCGTCGGCGGGCCGGTGGTGGACCGCGCCGCCAAGGCGGAGATCGTCGCACAGTGGGCCCGTGAACTGGAGATCGCCCCCGAGGACGTCCTGGTGGTGGGCGACGGCGCCAACGACGTGGACATGGCCCGTGCGGCCGGACTCTCCGTGGCCTACCGTGCCAAGCCGGCCCTGCAGGACGTGGCGGACGCGCAGATCAACATCCCCAACCTGGACGCCCTGCGCTTCTTCCTGGACCTGTGAGCCGCACGTCCTGTCCGGTGGCCCCGCGCCGGTGCGCCGCTCTGGGGACGCGCTGGTCACGGGCACTAGAGTGGCCGTCATGAGCTCAGTTCTTGAAGTGGCGGACGTCTCGGTGGTCCGCGGTGCGAAGACCCTGCTGGATTCCGTGAACTGGACCGTGCAGGACGGCGAGCGCTGGGTCATCCTGGGCCCCAACGGGGCGGGCAAGTCCACGCTGCTGTCGATCGCCGCGGCCCGGCTGCACCCCACCACCGGCATGGTGGACATCCTGGACGAGATCCTGGGCGCGGTGGACGTGTTCGAGCTGCGTCCGCGCATCGGCCTGAGCTCCGCCCCGCTGGCCGGCCAGATCCCGCACGCCGAGACCGTGGGGGACGTCATCCTCACCGCGGCCTACGGGGTCACCGGGCGCTGGCGCGAGGAGTACGACGACGCCGACGTCCAGCGCGCCGAGGACCTGCTCGCCACGTGGGGACTCACAGAGTTGCGGGAGCGCAGCTACGGCACGCTTTCCGAGGGGGAGCGCAAGCGCGTGCTGATCGCCCGGGCGCTGATGACGGACCCGGAGCTGCTGCTGCTGGACGAGCCCGCCGCCGGGCTGGACGTGGGCGGGCGCGAGAAGCTCGTGCAGCGCCTGGACGAGCTGGCCCGGGACGAGGCCGCGCCGGCCATGGTCATGGTGACCCACCACCTCGAGGAGGTTCCGGACGGGTTCACGCACGCGCTGCTGCTGCGCGAGGGCCGGGTGGTGGCCGCGGGGCCCGTGGGCCGCGTGATGACGCAGAAGAACCTGTCCGAGACGTTCGACATGCCGCTCAAGCTCGTCAAGGTGGGCGACCGGTACGCGGCGTTCGCCCGCTGAGCCGCTCGTGATCGCGCTGTCAGCCGCGTCCGTGCCGGCCGAGGTCTTCGGCGTCGGCGGAACCGTGGGCTTCGAGTGGTGGCAGGTCCTGCTCATCCTCGTCGCCGGTTTGTGGGCCGGGACGATCAACACGATCGTGGGCTCCGGCACCCTCGTGACGTTCCCCGTGCTCGTGACCATGGGGGTTCCCCCGGTCACGGCGTCCATGTCCAACGCCATGGGCCTGATCGCGGGCAACCTCACCGGGGCGTGGAGCTACCGCAGCGAGCTGCGCGGGCTCAAGCGCACGCTGCTCAAGCTCCTGCCGTGCTCGGTGGTGGGCGGCGTGATCGGCGCCGTGCTGCTGCTGCACCTGCCCGAAGAGGTCTTCGAGGTGGTCGCCCCGGTCCTGATCGTGGTGGCCCTGCTGTTCGTGGTCTTCCAGCCGCGGCTGCAAGCCGTGGTGCGCGCCCGCAAGGAGCGCCAGGCGAGCACGTCGGGGGCCGCTCAGGGCGCCCCGGAGCACGACGCCGCTGTGCCCGCCGAGAGGGGCACGGCGGCATCGTCGGCCCAATCCGACGGCGCTGTCCCCGCCCAGGCGGGCACGGCGGCGTCGTCCGTGCAGGTGGACGGCTCCCGGCAGCCCGCGGTCCTGTACGTGCTCGTGTTCCTGGCCGGGATCTACGGCGGGTACTTCGTGGCCGCGCAGGGCGTGCTGCTCGTGGGCATCCTGGGCGTGTTCCTGCTCGCGCCGCTGCAGTCTGCGAACGCCGTGAAGAACGCCCTGGTGGCCGCAGTCAACATCGTGGCCGCGATCTCCTACGTCCTGCTCGCGTTCGACCGCATCAACTGGTGGGTCGTGCTGCTCATTGCCGTGAGCTCCACCGTGGGCTCGTGGCTGGGGGCGAAGATCGGCAAGCGGATGTCCCCGGTGGTGCTGCGCACGGTGATCGTGGTCCTGGGGCTCGTGGCCCTGGCGAACATGGTGTCCAACCTGCTCTGACGCACCCCCGACCGTACTCTGAGCCCGCCGCGTCGGGTCGGCCCGTCTCAGGCCCTCCCGGATCCCACGCACCGTCCAGGTGCACGCGCGGCACGCACTGGAACGAACCTCGACCCCGACACCCCAGGAAGACCCGTGACCTCACCCGCACCCCTGTCCGAGCGTCTCGTCCAGCTGAGCGACCCCGCCGATCCCCGCGTGGCCGACTACACGAGCCTCACGGACGTGTCCCTGCGCCGAAAACTGGAGCCCGAGCGTGGGCTGTACCTCGCGGAGTCCTCCAAGGTGCTGCGCCGTGCCCTGGACGCCGGACACCGGCCACGCTCCTTTTTCATGGCGGAGAAGTGGGTGGACGGGCTCCGTGACGTGCTCGAGGCTCACGACGTGCCCGTCTACGTGGGCACGGACGAGGTGCTCGAGCAGATCACCGGCTTCCACCTGCACCGCGGGGCAATGGCGGCCATGCACCGGCCGGCGCCGCTGCCCCTGGAGAACGTGCTGGCGTCGGCGCGACGCGTGGCCATCCTGGAGGACATCGTGGACCACACGAACGTGGGCGCGATCTTCCGCTCCGCCGCGGCCCTGGACGTCGACGCCGTGCTCGTCACCCCGCGCTGCGCAGATCCCCTGTACCGACGAGCGGTGCGGGTCTCCATGGGCACCGTGTTCCAGGTCCCGTGGGTGCGCCTGGAGCACTGGACCGCGGACCTGCAGCGGGTCAAGGACGCCGGGTTCCTCACCGCGGCGCTGGCCCTGAGCGAGGACGCCGTCACGGTGGACACCCTGGCCGCGGAGCATCCGGAGAAGCTGGCGCTGATCTTGGGCACCGAGGGCCAGGGCCTGGGCGCCGCAACCCTGCACCACGCGGACCGTCACGTGGTCATTCCCATGAGCCACGGCGTGGACTCCCTCAACGTGGCCGCCGCGAGCGCGGTGGCGTTCTGGGAGACGCGGCCGCGCTGACGTGCAACGTGGCGTCTCACTGGAAGTGCGCCACGAGACACGGAGAACATCGGTCCAGGTCGGGATAGGGTTCTGAGTTCAGATGCTAGGAAACCGACAGGAGCACCGTGTCCGCAATCTTCAAAACCGTTTCGTGGCCGGTCGAGCAGCTGGTCTCTGGAGTCCAGCAAGGATCCATCAGCCTCCCGGATCTCCAGCGCCCGTTCGTGTGGCCCGCCACGAAAGTACGGGATCTCTTCGACTCCATGTACCGCGGATACCCCGTGGGCACCCTCATGTTCTGGGATGTGGCGGCGCAAGATTCCAGCCGGGCGATCTCAGGTGAGTCCACGGTTTCCGCGGTCTACCAGATAGTTGACGGCCAGCAGCGTCTGACCAGCCTCTACGCGGCGATGAAGGGGCTGGAGGTTCAGGACAGCAACTACCAGCGAAAGTCCATCACGATATCGTTCCATCCATTCACCGAGCGGTTCGAAGTGGCCACGGCCGCCACGATGCGTTCTCTCGAGTGGATTCACGACATCGCCAGCGTCTTCCATTCTCCATACGACGCGCAGGAGGACTTCATGGAGGGGCTTGAGGCCGCGGGAAGAGAGCTGGACAGAGCACGCAGGCGCAAGCTTCGTGAGGTGTTCGCCCGACTCGAGAGGTTGCGTCAGTACCAGTTCGAGGTGGTTCACATCCAGAACGACGTGGACAAGCGACTGGTCGCAGACATCTTCGTTCGCATCAACTCCGAGGGTATGAACCTCAAGTCCTACGACTACATTCTCACGTGGCTCAGCGTGTTCTGGCCTCAAGGGCGTGATGTCATCGAGGACTTCGCGCGCGGATCACGGATGTCGCCAGAACGGTCGTCGGAGCTCACGGGCAAGAGGGTTGACTGGACCGCGAAGAATCCTTATATGGATGTGTCCACGGGACACGTGGTGCGTGCCATGGTGGCTCTGGGCCAGAACCGGGCGAAGCTGCTGGATGCGTACGCAAACCTGCAGGCGAAAGACCGGGCAACGGGACAGGTGGACGGGGCCAAGCAGGAGAGGGAGCTGGATAAGCTGCGCCAGGCCCTGCCAATCGTCACTGACCGCCTCAACTGGACCGAGTTCATCCGATCCATTCAGGTTGCCGGGTTCCGGTCCCAATCGGGCATGACCTCAACCATGAATCTGGTGGCGAGCTATGTGATCTTTCTCCTGGGCCGCACCCGCTTCAAGGCGGAATTGCCACGGTTGCGCATCCTCGTGGCACGGTGGTTCTTCATGTCACAGCTGACCGGCCGGTACACGGGATCCAGCGAATCCCAGATCCAGAAGGATCTCGACATGTTCGCCACAGTCGAGAAGCACGATGCTGACGAGTTTGCCAGACTCGTGGACCACACCATTGACATCACGCTCACCAACGACTTCTGGAAGTTCAACGCCCCGCAGTCGCTGGTGTCCTCCAGCCACAACCTCTCGCCGGTCTACCAGTGCTATCTTGCGGCCTTGAACCTGCTGGACGCGGACATGTTCATGCTGCCCGTGAAAGTCCGGGAATGGATGGACCCGTCGCTGCCGTCGGTCAAGGGCATGGAGGGACATCATCTGTTCCCGCGGAACTACCAGGAGTCTGTCCTGGGGACGACTGATACCAAGCGCATCAACCAGGTGGCCAACTTCGCCCCCACCGACTGGCACACCAATCTGCGGATCTCAGACCGGGCGCCGTCGGAGTACTGGCCGGAGCTCGTGAGCACTCGAGGCAACGACCGTCAGTGGCTCAGGCAGCAGATGTACTGGCACGCACTGCCACAGAACTGGCACGAAATGCCCTACGACGAGTTCCTTGTGGAGAGGCGAAAGCTGATCGCCGCCGTGACTCGGGACGCGTTCGATGCCCTGGGGCGAACCGGGCGCGGAGGTGCTCCTGAGTCGTCCGAGGGTCAGTTCACGATTTGCGATGAATCGGAGACACGCACCAAATCATTGCTTGAGCTGTTTCACGAGGGCTACTTGTTGCCCGGAGACCAATTGGATCCGGTGGATCCAGAGTGGGTGGTGGATGCGGTGGTCACCCCAGACGGTACGGTGCAGATCGACGGCGTGCATGAATTCGACTCACTGGACGATGCCGCCCACTTCTTGAAGGTCGACAACGTGCCCGGGTTCGAGTTCTGGGCTCTCGAACAGGACGGCGGTCTAGCCTCTTTGAACGAAGTGCTGGCAGGTGGGCCCCGTGGCGCGTAGATCATAGGTGCCCGGCCTTTCGAAGCGGCCGAGCGACTCCTGACACGCCGACGGGCGGCTCCCCTGAGGGGAACCGCCCGTCGTTCGTGTCAGCGCAGCTGCAGCGAGGGCACCGTCAGCGCGTGGTCCACACTCCGCGCTGTGGGGTCCAGTGGGCGGTCACGCCGTTGGAGAAGCGCTGGTGGACCACACCGTTGGAGGTGTACTCGTCCGTGGCGGGCCAGCCCCAGCCGCGTTCGAGTCCGGCGCGCTTCCAGGCCTTGCCGATGGCGCCGGTCTCCTTCACGGCGTGGGCGCCCGTGGAGGGGCTCCACAGCACCTTGGTCTGCGCGGAGCCCTTGCGGTGCACCTGGTAGGCGCCGCCGGAGATGCGGATCTCGTCGGTGCTGGGGTAGCCGTAGCCGCGCTCCCGGCCGGCGGAGATGAACTTCTTGCCCACCAGGGTGGCGTTCTCCAGGATGTGGGCGCCGGTGGCCGAGCTCCAGTAGATGGTGGTCTTGCGACCGTTCTTGGAGAACTCCTGGTAGCGCCCGCCGTTGGCGGCGTCCGCCTCGCTCGAGACCGGGTTGCCCCATTTGGCGGCGCCGCCCGTGGAGCGCCACTTGGCGCCGATGCCACCGGAGGTGGTGTAGCCACCGGCGGGGGCGACCGCGCGGACGGCGGCGGCCGGGTTCAGGTTCAGGGATCCCATCCGGCCGCTCGCGGTAGACTTCAGGATCTGCTCCACGCGGGCGGGCGTGATCGAGGGGTCGCGCTGCTTCATCAGGGCCACGGTGCCGGAGACCAGCGGGGTGGCCATGGAGGTGCCCATCATGTTGCCGTACGTGGCGTCCGCCGGTCCGCGTGTGCCCGAGTTGACCGTGGAGAGCATGGGGTACTGGCTGGTGCCGCCCGGTGCCAGCACGTCGACGACGGCGCCCGTGTTCGAGTAGCTGGCGGTGTTGCCGTTGTTGTCGGCGGCGCCCACCACGATCGTGTTGGCGCAGTTCGCCGGGGCGGTGCCGCCGGCGTTGATCGCCGAGTTGCCGGCGGCGGCCACCACCGGCACGCGCCGGTTCACGGCGGTGTTGATGGCGTTCTGCATGGTGGCACCGCACTGGTCGGGGTAGTTCAGGGACAGGTTGATGACCGTGGCGGGGTTCGGGTTGGCGGGCTCTCCGGCCACCGGGGCACCCGCAGACCATGCGACGGCGTCGGCGATGTCCGAGACCCACCCGTTGGTGCACTTGCCCAGCACGCGCACCGGCTGGATCCTGGCACCCGGTGCGGCGCCGGTGATGCCGGTGCCGTTGTTGGACTGCCCGGCGGCAAGGCCGGCCACGTGGGTGCCGTGCCAGGACGAGTTCCTCGCGGACTGCGAGCACTCACCCGCGCCGCTCCAGTCGCCCTCGTCACGGGGATTGGAGTCACGGTAGTTGCCGTCGCGCGAGAGGCTGGTGTCGTTCACGAAGTCGCGGCCGGGCACCACCTTCCCGTTGAGGTCACCGTGGGAGGTGATGCCGGTGTCCAGCACCGCGATGGTCTGGCCGTTGCCGCGGGACATGTCCCACGCCTGGGTGAAGTTCACGCCGCCCTGGTGGGGCCACAGGCTCCACTGGTAGTTCGTGTACACGTCGTTGGGAACCCACGAGGTGGACGCCAGGCGGTCGGCCTCCGCGTACTCCACGGCCGGGTCCGCCTCGATCTGCGCCACGAGCTCCTTCTGCTCGGCCTCGTCCAGCTCACGGTCCAGCTCCAGCACGTCCGCCTGGGCCACGGTGGTCTTGACCCGCTGGGTGACGTCCGGGGACTTCGCACCGTCGAGGGCCTCCTCGGAGGCGGCCTCCACAACCTGCTCCTTGCTGGCCTCGGGGGCCGCGGTGTCCTTGAACTTCACGATCACACGGTCGGAGTCGGTGGGGGGATCCGAGGGCACGGTCGTGGTGGGGGAGTCCGGCCCGGAGGCAGGCTCGGCGGGGGCCGCGCTGGCCGGCTGCGCGGTGAGCACGAGAGCGGCCGTGACCGCGAGCGGCAGGACGGTGCGGCGCGCGGCGGCTCCGAGCACACCGAACGGCGACGCCGCGGCGTCGGCACCGTGCTTCGCGGCACGGGACGCGCCGGGAACGTGGGAGGTGACGGGGGGAACGCGGCGCTCAGGGCGCACACGGGAGTGACGTGACGTCATGGGTGGGGGGAACCTTTCGGTGACCGCGGCACGGGATCAGGGGGGATGTGCCGGGGCCTGGGGGGACAAGAGCCAGGCCCATCCTATGGGGAGGGTCACGAAATGGTGACGATTGTTCCGCGAGTGTCGTCATCCGCTGCGCCGGGCCAGGCACTGGCCCGCACAGCACGACGCCCGGCCCACCGTGCGGTGGACCGGGCGTCGACGGGGGAGTGTCCCTGGGTTACTTGGACTTCCCGAAGTTCGCGAACCGCTGGTTGAAGCGCTCCACGCGGCCGGCGGAGTCCATGATGCGCTGCTTGCCCGTGTAGAACGGGTGGGACTCGGAGGAGATCTCGACCTCGATGATCGGGTACTCGTTGCCGTCCTCCCACGTCTCCGTCTTGGAGGAGGTGGCGGTGGAACGAGTCAGGATGACCTTGCCGGAAGCGAGGTCACGGAAGAGAACCGGGTGGTAATCCGGGTGGATGTCAGCCTTCATGGTGTCAACCTTCTGTAGGTGCCTGGATTTTGCCAGGCACGGCGTTGCTCGGACGCGGCGCGCTCGAGAGTGAGCACACCAACCGCCCATGGTACGCCTCCGGCCCACGTCGGTCGATTCGACCCACGCGTGCATACCATCAGGAGAGGAATCCACGGGCAACGGGTTGAGGCGCCCCACAAGAGCGCAACACCCGGCACCACACCCCGTGCCACCACTCGCAGCGGAGGTCAGTGAATGAGCACGTCACGCGCACACGGAGAGTACAAGGTCCCCGGCGGGAAGCTGGTGGTCGCGGACTTCACCGTCCAGGACCACCGGCTGGCCGAGGTCTCCGTCAACGGCGACTTCTTCCTGGAGCCCGACGAGGCGCTCGCCGACATCAACGCCGCCCTCACCGGTCTGCACGAGGACACCGATCCGCAGGAGATGACGGCAAGGATCGAGGCGGCCCTGCCGCGCGACGCCGTGCTGTTCGGCTTCGACGCCCGCTCCGTGGTGATTGCCGTGCGCCGCGCGCTGGCCAAGGCCACGAGCTGGAGCGACCACGAGTGGCAGGTGGTCCCCGCGCAGGTGCGCCCCACCCTGGAGAACCTGGCCCTGGACGAGGTCCTCGCCAGGGAGGTGGGAGCCGGCCACCGTCCGCCCACGCTGCGGTTCTGGGACTGGGACGAGCCCGCGGTGGTCATCGGCTCGTTCCAGTCCGTGCGCAACGAGGTGGACGCGGAGGGGGCGCGGCGCCACGGGGTGCAGGTGGTCCGCCGCGTCTCCGGCGGCGGGGCCATGTTCATGGAGGCGGGCAACTGCATCACGTACTCCCTCTACATCCCCCAGACCCTGGTGGACGGGATGAGCTTCGCGGAGTCCTACCCGTTCCTGGACGCGTGGGTCATGCAGGGGTTCGCGGACCTCGGGGTGGAGGCGTTCTACGTGCCCCTCAACGACATCGCCACGCCGCAGGGCAAGATCGGGGGAGCGGCCCAGAAACGCTTCGCCAACGGCGGGATGGTCCACCACGTGACCATGAGCTACGACATCGACGCGGACAAGATGACGGACGTGCTGCGGATCGGCAAGGAGAAGATCTCGGACAAGGGCATCCGTTCCGCCAAGAAGCGCGTGGACCCGCTGCGACGCCAGACCGGCATGGCTCGTGGGGATGTGATCTCGGCCCTGACCCGCACGTTCGCGGAACGCTACGGGGCCCAGGTTGGTAAGGTCTCAGACAGCGAACTCGCCACGGCCCGGAATCTCGTGGAGCACAAGTTCGGCACGGAGGAGTGGATCCACAGGGTGCCGTAGCTAGGATGTGCGAAAGCACTCACCGCACCGCGCCAGCCCCCGGTAGGACGCGCCCCGTCCCACGGGGGCGCGGCACCGGTTCCCGGTGGGTCTCGCGCGAGTCATGTCCCCCCAGCCTCGGAGAGCCACGTGTCCACACATCCGGTCGAGTTCGACGACGACCAGCCCACCCCCCGCAAGAAGCACACCGGGAGGAACATCCTCCTGGTGCTCCTCGGCATCGTCCTGGTGATCGGCGTGGTCGCGGGGTTCTTCGTGTGGAACCTCGCCCGCAACTTCGACAACGGCGCGCAGAACCTGGAATCGGCGTTCCCCGAGGAGTCCAGCCGCCCCGCCAAGGGCTCCTCCGAGGACGCGGGCACCACCGTGCTGCTGCTCGGCTCCGACAAGCGGCCCGAGGGCCAGGACCCCACCGTCACGGGCTCCCGCGCGGACTCCATCATGCTGCTGCACATCCCCGAGGACGGCGGCGAGATGTACGTGATGTCCATCATGCGCGACACCTGGGTGGACATCCCCGGCCACGGTGAGGCCAAGATCAACTCGGCCCTGGACGTGGGCGGGATGCCCACCATGGTGAGCACCATCGAGCAGAACTTCGACACCCGCGTGGACGAGGTGGCGCTCGTGGACTTCGCCGGGTTCGAGGGACTCACCGACGCCCTGGGCGGTGTCACGGTGGACGTCCCCGTGTCCTTCACCACCCAGGACGGCCACCAGTTCCAGAAGGGGCCCCAGGAGATGAACGGTGAGGAGGCGCTCGCCTTCGTGCGGGAGCGCTACGCCTTCCCGGACGGCGACTACCAGCGCGTGCGCAACCAGCGTGCATACCTGGAGGGGCTGATCAACGAGCTCGTCAGCGCCGGCACCCTGACCAACCCGATGAAGCTCAACGAGGTGGTCAAGCAGATCTCCCCGTACCTCACGGTCAGTGACGGCCTCACGGCCGGGTGGATCGCGCAGCAGGCCCCCAAGATGGTGGGGATGAGCAGCAGTGACATCCACATGTTCACCGTGCCCAACCAGGGCCTGGGCACCTCCGCGGACGGCCAGTCCATCATCATCGCGGACGAGGCCGCCATGAAGGAGATCGGCAAGGCCATCTCGGGCGGCACCCTGGACCAGTACGCCAAGTCCGTGGGGCAGTCGGGCCAGTGATCCCGCGCGCCGGGTGGGGATGCTTCCCCGCCCGGCCACCCTCGCGTGCCCTCCTGGCCCGCGCCCCCTCTGGTCCGTGATCATCCCCGACGCGTGACCCCCTCCCACCTCGTGACCCCCACGCGAGAGGCCCATGAACACGACCGCGCCCCCGGCGTCCGCCCCCGGACCGCACGAGTCCGCTCAACCTGCCGGCACCCCGGCGGAGCTCTCCCCGCTGCGGATGCTCCTCATGGCCAGCTCCTACTGGCCCGAGCACTCCCCGCCGCAGCGGCGCTGGTACTCCCTGCTGAGCCACCTCCGTGACCGGGGGTGGACCGTGTCCGTGGTGTGTCCCGTGGCCCACTACGGGGCCGGCCCGGACTACTCGGCGGAAACGCGCGGGCGCGCGTGGCGGCGTCAGGCGGGGTTCCTGGGGGAGCGCATCCACCGGGTGCCCTACCTGTTCCTGGGGGACCACCGCACGGGCAAGCTCCTGGACCAGCTGGTCAGCGCGGCGGCGTCCGCCGTGCGGGGCTGCTTCACGGGGCGCCAGGACGTGGTGGTGGTGACCGCTCCCTCGCTTCCCCTCCTCGCCTCGGCACTCGTGGTGGCTCGTCTCAAGAGCATTCCGCTGATCGTGGAGATGCGTGATGCCTGGCCCAACCTGGCGGAGGACGCGTCCCTGGTGCGCGGGGGCTCGAAGTCTCTCATCAACCTGGCCGTGGAGCACGTGCAGAACCGCGCGGACCTCGTGGTCACGGTCACCGAGGGCTTTGCCCGCACCCTGCGGGAACGGGGCGTGCGCAACGTGGTGACGGTGCGCAACGGCATCCTGCTGGAACGCACCCCCCAGCTGCCGCCCCCGCCGGCGGAACGGGACGCGCTGAACGTCCTCTACCTGGGCAACCACGGAGAGTCCCAGTCCCTGGACCGCCTCGTCCATGCGGCGCACCTCGCCGGGGAGGCCGTGGAGCTGACGCTCGTGGGCCACGGGAGCCAGAAGCCTGAGCTGGTGAGACTGGCGCGAACGCTCGGCGCGCGCGTCACCTTTCTCCCGCCCGAGTACCGGGAGCGGGTCTTCGACCGCTACCGGGACGCGGACACCGTGGTGATCTCCCTGCGGGACGACTGGAAGTCGTTCGAGGACACCATTCCGTCCAAGACCTACGAGGTGCTCGCCGTGGGGCGTCACATCACTGCCGTGGTGCGGGGGGAGGCGGCCCACGTGCTCACGGAGGCGGGGGAGGGGGACATCGTGGCCTCGGACCCGGAGGAGATCGCCGCACTCTGGCGTGCCCTCGCCGAAGACCGCTCGCGCCTGGTCACCCGTGGCGCCGGCCGGGAGTGGGTGCGTCAGCACGCGGACTACGCGGACCTCTCCGTTCACTACGACCAGCACCTGCGCGCCACCGTGCGGGAGTTCAGCCGCCCCTGCGGGATCGGGGTGCTGCCCCGGACCGCCCGCGCGGCCCGCCTGCTCACCCGTGGTGCGCGCGCCCTGCGCACACCGGACACCCCGCCCATCGGCCCGGAGCACCCTCCGATCGTGTCCTCCCCGTCGGCCCGACGAGCTGAGTCGAACGGGCCGACCGCATGAGCCCTCGACCGACCAGCCGCCTCGGAGAGATCACCACGAACCTCCAACTCACCGCACGCACCGTGGCGCAGCACGTGACGGACGATCCCGTGGTCTTCTGGCTGCAGGTCTCCCGGCGGCTGCCGCGCCGCTGGGTGGCTCCACTCGCGCGCCTGGCCTACCACACGCGTGGTGTCCGTCTCCTGCCCGTCCGCGCCACAGCCCTGCACATCCTGGGCCGGGACGACGACGCCCGCGCCCTGCTGCGGCGAGCGCTGGGTGACGCGCGGGGCGAGGGCGCGGCGGCGTCGTCGTACCGCGCACTGCGGCGCGGCGCGGAGGTGGCGCTGGCCATGGGGGATCCCGAGCTCGCCGAGACGCTGCTGGCCAGGTTGCCCGCGCAGCAGCGCGGCGCCGCGGCGACCCACGCCCGGCTGAGATGGTTCCACGGGGACGTGGACAGGGCCGTGGCTGTCCTCGAAGAGGCGCGCCTGGCGGGACGCACCACCCGCGGTGAGCAGGACCTGGAACGAAGACTCGGCGCGGAGCGGGAGCTTCTGGGAGACTTCGCACCACGGCTCGAGCGGGTGGGCGACTACCGGGCGGAACCCCGCACCGTGCTGTACGCCGTGACCAACTCGCTGCCCCACACCGCGAGCGGCTACGCCCAGCGCTCACACTCCTACCTGACCGCCCTGGCGGACGAGGGATGGACCGTGCACGCCGTGACCCGCCCCGGCTACCCGGTCCAGGTGGGCAAGATCCTCGCGCGGCACGAAGACACCGTGGACGGCATCACCCACCACCGGATCCTGCCGGCGCGCCTGGCACCCACAGCCACGGGACGGGTCCAGCAGCACGCCGAGGCCCTGCTGGAGCTCGCACTGCGCACCCGACCAGCGGTGCTGCACACCACGAGCCACTACGTCAACGCACTGGCCGTGGCCGCCGTGGCGGACGCCCTGGGCATCCCGTGGGTGTACGAGGTCCGGGGACTGCTCGCGGACACCTGGGCCGCCACGCGCTCGCCGCTGGCGCTGGACTCGGCGCGCTACAAGCGGTTCCAGCGGCGGGAGGCGTGGGCGGTGACGGCCTCGGACCGTGCCGTGACCCTCGGCTCCGAGATGGCCGAGCGGCTCCGGGCGCTGTGCACCGCGAACGCAGCCCACGGCGGGGAGGTGCGGGTGGACCTCGCGCCGAACGGTGTGGGAGGAGCATTCCTGGACGCCGTCCCCACCCGTGCGGCGGCTCGATCCTCCCTGGGGCTCGCCCCCGGCGCGTTCGTGGTGGGCACCGTGACCTCGGTGGTGGACTACGAGGGCATCGACGACCTGCTGCGCGCCGCGGCTCTGCTGCGGCCGGACGTTCCCTCCCTCGCGGTGCGCGTGGTGGGCGACGGCGTGGCGCGGCCCGGTCTGGAACGGCTTGCCCACGATCTCGGGATCGAGGATCTGGTGACGTTCGTGGGTCGGGTGGAGCGTTCCGCCGCGGTCGTGCACATGGCCGCGCTGGACGCCTTCGTGATCCCGCGCAAGGACCGTTCGGTGACGCGTGCGGTGACCCCGTTGAAGCCCGTGGAGGCCATGGCTGCGGGAACCACCGTGGTGGCCAGCGACCTCCCCGCGCTCCGGGAGAGCGTGGAGCACGGCCGAACCGGGCTGCTGACTCCCCCCGAGGATCCCCACGCTCTGGCGCAGACCCTCCACCGGTTCGCCGCAGATCCCGGGCTCGCCACCCGGTTGGCCACGGCCGGCCAGGACTGGGTGCTCGCGCACCGGACCTGGCGGGTCGTCGCCCGGCAGGCCACCGCGCGGTACTGTGAACTGACTGAATGCGTCCCCAGGACAGCCCACACCAACGAGGAGAACCGCGCATGACCAGTACCGCCGCCCAGAGCTCCGGGGACCCGCATCCCGGAAGCGGCGAGGGGTACTCGGGGGCTCCTCGAGCCACCGTGGAGACGTTCGACCCCTCGGTCATGCAGGCCGTGGGGGCCCGGCCACCGCTGCGCAGGTACATCCGCGACCTGTGGGGATCGCGGCACTTCATCATGTACGACGCCCACGTGCGACTGGCCGTCAGCCAGGACCACACGTTCCTGGGCAAGGCGTGGATCGTGCTCAACCCCGTACTCATGGGGCTGACGTTCTACGTGATCTTCGGGCTGCTCCTCGACACGGGACGCGGGATCGACAACTTCGTGGCGTTCATCGTGCTGGGCCTCACCATGTTCATGTACAGCTCCCGCTCCGTGGTGACCCTGTCCCGGTCCATGATCTCGGGCAAGGCCCTGGTTCGGGGATTCATGTTTCCCCGGGCGGCGCTGACTCTGTCCATCGTGGCGCGTGATGCGCTCACGCAGTTCTACGCGATCATCTCCATCCTGTTCTTCCTGCTCCTGGTCCCCCCGCTGGAGCCCGTGTCCTGGACGTGGCTGCTGCTGGTTCCCGTGTTCCTGCTGCAGACCGTCTTCAACTGGGGCCTGGGCATGCTCCTGGCACCCGCGGTATATAAGATCCCTGACCTCGCCAACATGCTGTCCTTCGTCATGAGGCTGTGGATGTACTCGTCCGGGATCTTCTACGACCCCTCCAGGTTCGTGAGCGATCCGCGGATCCTCGCGCTCTTCCACTTCAACCCGCTCTACCAGGTGCTCTCCATGAGCCGAGATCTGGTGCTGCGCGCGCAGGTGCCTTCCTGGTCCTCCTGGGCCGTGCTGACGGGCTCATCGGTTCTCGTGCTGGCCGTGGGGTTCCTGGTGTTCTGGTACAACGAGGAGAGCTACGCGGATGAGCGCTGAGAAACCGACTCCACCGCAGACACCGCAGGGGCAGCGCGTGCGAGGGCGTCGCAGGGCTGGCGGCATGCTCCACGCGCGGGCGACGTCGCCCGCATCCGTCGGGGCGGCGCAGCCGGCCGTGGTCATGGACCGCGTGAGCATGGTCTACAACGTCACCTCCACGGGCGGCGGAGACGAGGTCCCCGTGGCCGCCCCAGTGCGGTGGGCGCGCAAGGCGCTCGGGCGGCCCCCGGTGGTGCGCAACCGAGCGGTCAACGATGTGACCTTGGCGGTGCACCAGGGCGAGTTCGTGGGCTTCATCGGGCGCAACGGCTCCGGGAAGTCCACGCTCATGAACATCGTGGCGGGTCAGATGAACCCCACCACCGGCCGTGTCTACGCCACGGACACTCCCGTGAAGCTGGGGGTGAACGTGTCCCTGGTGCCGGCGCTGTCCGGTGAGAAGAACATCCGCCTGGGGTGCCTGGCCCAGGGCATGGACCCGCGCCACGTGGAGGAGATCCTCCCCGATCTGGTGGAGATCGCCGCCCTCGGAAAGGCCATCCACTGGCCCATGAAGGCGTACTCCTCCGGCATGGCCGCACGGCTGCGCTTCGCCGTGGCCACGGCCACCGACCCGCACATCCTCATCCTGGACGAGGCGCTGTCCACCGGCGACGCCCAGTTCCGGGAACGGGGTCAGGCGCGCATGGCGCAGATCCGTGAGCAGGCAGGCTGCGTGCTGTTCGTGTCCCACTCCATGGCGGAGGTCCGCGAGATGTGCACCCGGGTGGTGTGGCTGGACCAGGGGGACCTGCTCATGGACGGAGATCCAGGGGACGTCACGCGGGAGTACGAGGCATTCATGAAGGAGCTCGCGGCCGGCAACAACCGGGCCGCCGAGCGGGTCAAGGAGCAGCTGATGGGCGATCTGGTGCGGACCGAGCTGCGTGAGGTGCGCGCATGACCCCGCGGCCGCAGGCAGCAGACCTGAGGGCGCAGCTGTGGCACCTGCGCCACGGGGGAGTCTCGCAGTGGCGCACGTACCGGCGACGGGCGAGCCTTCCCGCAGGGACGTCCGCGGGCGCCGTCGTCGCGGGGAACCGCGCGGTGGCGCCGCAGGAGGACGGGGACGGCACCGTGAGCTTCGCTCCCCAGGCGTGGCCGGACCGTGAACCCGTGCGCGCGGACATCACCGCCGCGGTGGTCCTGGACGACTTCTCGCTGCGGGCGTTCCAGTACGAGTGGAACCAGGTGGAGCTGACGCGCGCGAACTGGCGGGCGGAACTGGATGCCCAGCCCGTGGATCTGCTGTTCGTGGAGTCCGCGTGGCACGGCAACCACGACGAGTGGCAGTACCAGTTGACGGGCACCTCGGGAGTCAAGGACTCCGTACGGGAGCTTGTGGCCCACTGCCGTGAGCGCGGGGTTCCCACGGTGTTCTGGAACAAGGAGGACCCGCCGCACTACGACGACTTCCTGGAGTGCGCGCGGCTCTTCGACGTGGTGTTCACCACGGACATCAACAAGGTCCCGGACTACCACCGGGACCTCGGCCACGAGCGCGTGGGCGTTCTGCCGTTCGCCGCCCAGCCCGCGGTCCACAACCCGGCGCGACCCAAGAAGGGCTTCCACTCCCGGGACGTGGCCTTCGGTGGAATGTACTTCGCCCACAAGTTCCCCGAGCGCCGCGAGCAGATGGACATGCTGCTGGGAGGTGCGCACGACGTCTCCCGCAAGCTGGACACCGGTCTGGAGATCTTCTCCCGGTACCTGGGACAGGATGAGCGCTACCAGTTCCCGGCGCCGCTGGACCGCCACGTGGTCGGCTCCCTGGACTACGAGCAGATGCTCACCGCGTACCGCGCGTACAAGGTGTTCCTCAACGTGAACTCCGTGGTGGACTCGCCGTCCATGTGTGCGCGGCGAACCTTCGAGATCACGGCGTGCGGCACCGCGGTGGTGTCCACTCCCTCCGAGGCCGTCCGGCGCTACTTCTCACAGGACCAGCTCTCCGTGGTGTCAGACCGGCAGCACGCGGCGGACGTGATCCGGGCGCTCGTGCGCAGCCCGGAACTGGCGGACCGCATGGTGCACCGCGCACAGCGGGAGATCTGGGCGAAGCACACGTACACGCACCGTGTGGAGACGGTCGTGGAACTCGCGGCCCCGCACCTGGCCAGGGCGCGGACTCGACCCACCGTCACCGCTCTGCTCTGCACCAACCGCCCGCAGCGGGTGGCCCCGGCGTTGCGGGGCATCGCGGCCCAGGAGGACGTCCAGCTGGACGTGGTGCTTGTCACGCACGGCTTCGACCCGTGGTCAGCCCCCGTGGCCGATGCCGTTCACGGGTCCGGGCTGCAGGTGACCACCGTGTTCGCGGACGCCGCGTTGACGCTGGGGGAGTGTCTCAACCTGGCGGTGGAGCATGCCACCGGGGATGTGCTCTCCAAGATGGACGACGACGACTACTACGCGCCGCGCTACCTGGCGGACCTCCTGGATGCCATGACCTACGCGAACGCGGACATCGTGGGCAAGCAGGCCCACTACATGCGGGTGGAGGCGCAGGATGCGACGCTGCTGCGATTCCCGCACCGGGAGCACCGCTACACGGACTTCGTCATGGGCCCCACGATCACCGGGCGTCGGGAGGTCTTCCACCAGATTCCGTTCCAGCGCCGCAGCACGGGGGAGGACACCTCGTTCCTGGCGGCGGTGCGGCAGGCAGGCTTCACGATCTACTCTGCGGACCGCTTCAACTTCGTCCAGTTCCGCGGGGCCCACGGACACACGTGGCAGGTGTCCGACGCCGCAGCACTCGCCTCCGGCACCGTGGCCCTCTTTGGGGACAATCGAGCCCACGTGACGGTATGATCCGTGGTGGACCAAATATTTGCAAAGGAAAAAGGTGGCTCCGTCTTCAGGCGCCACCCGTTGTGTGAGGTGCGTAGATGAGCAAGCCGCTGGAAGTCGTGTTCGTGGGCCTGGGGTACATCGGACTCCCCACCGCCGTGGTGATGGCCAATCACGGTGTGCGTGTGCACGGCGTGGACGTGAACGCCTCCGCGGTGGAGCGCATCCAGCGTGGTGAGGTCACCATCGTGGAGCCCGGGCTGGAGGAGGAGCTGCAGAAGGCTGTCAACAGCGGCCAGCTCACCGCCACCACGGAGATGCAGCACGGGGACGCGTTCGTGATCGCCGTGCCCACGCCCTTCAAGGAGAACTACGAGGGCGATCTCTCCTACATCATGTCCGCGGCCGAGTCGATCGCCCCGCAGCTGCACGGTGACGAGACCGTGATCCTGGAGTCCACCTCCCCGCCGCGCACCACCCAGAAGCTCGCCGCCAAGATCATGGAGCTGCGCCCGGATCTTTCCCTGGACGGGGAGGACGGCAAGCCCGTGGTGCACTTCGCCTACTGCCCCGAGCGCATCCTGCCCGGCAAGGCGCTCGAGGAGCTCATCACCAACGACCGCATCATCGGCGGCCGCACCCCGGAGGCCGCACGCCGCGCCCGCGAGGTGTACGCGTCTTTCTGCAAGGGCGAGCTGCTGGAAACGGACGACGTCACGGCGGAGATGTCCAAGCTCACGGAGAACAGCTTCCGGGACGTGAACATTGCCTTCGCCAACGAGCTCTCGCTGATCGCCGACAACCTGGGGATCGACGTGTGGGAACTCATCGAGCTCGCCAACCACCACCCCCGCGTGAACATCCTGCAGCCGGGCCCCGGCGTGGGCGGGCACTGCATCGCGGTGGACCCCTGGTTCATCGTGGCGGCGGACCGCGAGAACTCCAACCTGATCCGCACCGCGCGCGAGGTCAACGACGGCAAGCCCAAGTGGGTCATCGGCCAGGTCGAGGAGGCCTGCTCGCACATCGACTCCCCGGTGATCGCGGCTCTCGGCCTCGCGTTCAAGGCAAACATTGACGACCTGCGCGAGTCCCCTGCCATGAACATCACCAAGGACCTCGCGGAGCACGTCAGCCACGCGACCGTCCTCGCGGTGGAGCCGAACGTCTCCGAGCTGCCCAAGGCCCTCCAGGGCCTGTCCAACGTGGAGTTCGCCGAGTACCAGGACGCCATCGAGCGCGCGGACGTGGTCCTGCTGCTCGTGGACCACGACGAGTTCAAGGCACTGCCGGCCACCGCTCTGAAGGGCAAGGCCGTGGTGGACACCAAGGGGCTGTGGCGCTGAGCGCCACAAGGGAGTGAACATGCGCATCCGCCGGCACGGTTACCGCCGCCAACTGGTCGTACTGGGGTTCATCGCCTACCTGCTGGGGCTGGTGGCCCTGTCTTTCACGACGGACATCGGGACGGTCCTCGCTACGGCGCTTGTGTCGGCGGGTGTGTGCCTCGTGGTTTCCGCTGTAACGCTCTCCAGTACGCAGGAGCGGCCCGCGAGTCCGGTCTCGGTCGAACCCCCAGTCTTTACCCAGGACGATAAGTACAAATTGCTTCGGTACACGAGCACTACTGAGTACCGGACGCGCGATGATGGGAGGCGCGAATCTGCCCTGGTGCGCACGCGCGACCTTCAGCCCGTGATCCGAGAGATTTCTCGAGCGCGTGAGGCACTCGAGAGTCTCCAGGTCAGTCAGCAGCAACTCGAGGGTGTTCCCAACGCCCCCACGCGAAGCAGTCTGGAACTGCACCGTCCCAACGGCATCGCTGCAACCGCCCAGTCGGCATCCAGGGGCGCAGCTATAGGCCGCTACGCGGCTTCGGTCGAAAGCGACCCTCGGCGGGAGCATCTTCTGGCCCAGCTCCTCACGCCGGACGAGCACGCTCTCCCGCCCTTGGCGCACGTCATCGGGTCCGACCAGTTGCTCAAGCACCTGCGTCACGTGTGCACCGTGTCGCCCATGTCCCCCTCCCACCTCACAGTGGCGCCGGAGGCCTCGTGGTTCATCATGGAGACGAGCCAGTTCCACTGCGGCGCGTGGGATCTTGCTCTCACGGCAGCCAGCACCCGAAGGTACGACGCCCTCCGTCATCTTCTGCGGCAGGCGCACTCCAACGGGACAGTGCTCGTGCTCCTTGCTGACGACCACTGTCAGGCCATCTTCAGCAACGATCTCGCTGCCCTGTGCGATGTGGTCATCGATCAGAGCTCCGCGTCGAGTGCGCTGTTCGGTTGGACCGGTGACGAAAATCTACCAGTTATTGCACGGCTAAACGCTTACATGAGAGAGCGCACAAACGCATGAGCATTCAGGGCACCGCGATCTTGTACGGTGATGTTTCCCCCAACATCGTCGACGGCTCCTCCATCTGGCTGATCTCGATGGCTGAAACGTTGAGCCGCATATTCAGCCGCGTGATTGTTCCCTTGAAGGACGAACCCCGCGACCAGCGTCTGTATAATCGACTGCAGAGCCTCACTGGGGTAATCACGGTCATTCCGGAGACCGCCGATGAGAAGTCTTTACCACTCTCTCCGGACGATGCCGTTAGGACCATTGTTGACCTCACCGCGGAGTACGCCCCCGACGTCATTGTCGTGCGTGGCGGGGAAGCGTGCTTCCGCGCCATCTACCACCCGACAGTGGCGAACAGGCTCTGGGCATACGTTACCGACCTGCCGTATCCCCTGACGAAAATATCTAAGACCTCCCTCGACCGACTTCAGCAGATTTCCCGACGGTGCATGCGTCTCTTCTGCCAGACGGAGGAGTCTCGTTCCTACCTGGAAGCCATTGCACCGGAGGCGGCTGGAAAGTGTGTCCTACTTAATCCCATGATTCCCGACGAGTTCTTCGCCGAGGATGAATCGGGGCACCCCGTGAAGCGGGACGGAGAGATCACCCACGTGGTCTACAACGGGAAGTTCGCAAAGCCGTGGCTCACCCGAGAGATGATCGCGTTGCCTTCGCGACTGCGAGAGCGCGGGATTACTGCCGACTTGCGGATGATCGGAGACAAGTTCCAGAAAGACCATTCGGACGCTGCATGGCATGTGCGCATGCGATACGACTTGGAGGAGGCTGCGAACGCCCCCGCCTCAGGGGTCGAGTGGCTCGGGGGCATGACACGCGACGCCGCTCTTGAAGCGGTGGCATCCGCTGACTACGGGCTGGGATGGCGTACACGCGAGTTGAATGCGTCCCTGGAGCTGTCCACCAAGCTCCTTGAATACTGCGCTGTGGGCGTTCTCCCAGTGGTCAACCGCAACGCCATCCACGAGGAACTGCTCGGTCAGGACTACCCCCTATTTCTCGAGGACTCCACTGTCGATGAGGTCGTCCGTGCGATCACGAAGTTCGAGAGCAACGGGGACCGCCCGGCCACGGTGCAACGGGTGCGCGCCGCGGCCGGCCACTATTCCGTGTCGGCAACTGTCGAGCGTCTCTCCAGGGCGTTTGGCCGTGCTGGCGTTCTGCGTCCAGCTGAGGCGAGCGGGGTTGGGGGAGCATCGGACCAGCGGACTCGAGTGGTTGTAGCATCTCACGACTTCAAGTTCATGGGGGAGATCCTCTCCCAGCTGCGCTCAGACGCCCGTTTCGAGGTGCAGCTAGACGTTTGGAGAACGCTGCATACGCACGACGAGAAGCGCAGCAAGCAATTGCTGGAGTGGGCGGACGTCATCCTATGCGAGTGGTGTGGGCCTAATGTCGAGTGGTACAGCCACAACAAGCGGAACGACCAGAAGCTCGTGGTTCGCCTGCACCGTTTCGAGGTCAACGGCGCGTGGATGCCACGGATTGACTACACCGCCATCAACACCATGATCTACGTGTCAGATCTGCAGCGCGAGGATTCCGAGCGGATCGTACCCGCTCTGCGCTCAACACCGGCCCGGATCATCCCCAATACGCTCGACTGCGCAGACCTCCACCGGGCCAAGTTTTCGGGATCGCAGTTCCATCTCGGCGTCCTGGGCATCGTCCCCTTCGTCAAGCGACCCGACCGCGCTCTTGATCTTCTGGAGGATCTTCGAGCCACTGACGAGCGGTACGTCCTGCACCTGCGAGGACGGATGCCGTGGGAGTATCCCCACGAGTGGAAGAAACCTCTTCAGCAGCAACTGTACCTGGACTTCTTCCGGCGCATTCGGGAATCGGAGTCGCTGAGACGCGGTGTGGTCTTCGAGCCCTTCGGCGCCGACATTGGCTCTTGGCTCAGGAAAATCGGCGTCATCCTCTCGCCCAGTGCCTTCGAGAGCTTCCACCTGGCCTGCGCCGAGGGCATGGCCTCCGGGTCTGTGCCCGTGGTCTGGTCACGAGCCGGTGCCGACGCCATTTTCGGCGCAGAGAACATCTATGCATCTGGTGCCCCCATGCGCGACGCGGTCATGGCGTTGCAGGACCCGGCCGTTCGAGCGGAACAGTCGGGGGCCGCCATGAGCAGGGCCAGAGGATGGGACATCATGACGGTCTATCCGCAGTGGCAGGAGGTGCTGACCGACAGTCGGGGGACCGCAACGGTTTGACGACGACGCCACCGGTTCCATGGAGCCGGTGAGATCAGATGCTCCGCCACAAGGACTGCCGCCTCGCGGGTCAGGGTGAGGCCTGTGGGACAATCCCATCCAGCACAGCGAGGGATTCGGACCGGTGGGGTTCATCGAACCTCAGTGTGTGGTCCATTGACTCCTCCTCGCAGTGCTGTGCCGCCAGGGATCCGTTGAGCAGACGAACCGTGGTCTTCCTGTCCAGTGGGTTGTGGCCAGCTATCGCATCCGTGTAGACGCGGATGAGGAAGTTCTTCGACAGTTCGGGGTGACGCCGGATGAAGTCGCGAATCTGCGGCAGATCAACGGTCCGGTCGTGCCGAGACTCGATATTCACCCAGTACTCGAGGTTCTGAGGATGGCCGCGTTCCACGATTGCGTCCAGAAAGTTTGCCCGCGTGGCGAGCTTCGTTCTGATCGTCTTGGGATACATTCCGCCGAACAATCTCTGCGTGGCGAGTTTGACCGCGGGTGCCATCCACCGGGTCCAATCTACCTGCGCATTGTTCACCACGGCCCGAGCGCCTATATCGTGCACGGCCATCTGGGTGGCTAAAAAGCCTCCGGCGGATGAACCGAAGTACGTCCTGCCCTCAGGGCCCTGAACACCCAACGACTCGGACATCACCCGGAGCGCGTGAAGCACGTCCGGAACAATCCAGTTCCCCGTGTCAACCTGCCCCCATGCCAGTGGGAGCGCGTTAGGCCCCACGGTGCCAGGATCGCAGACGTTCACCACGTGGACCGGAAAATCCTCGGCCCACGTGGAGCGCTGGAACACGGGTCGGCCACCGCTGACCGACAGATCCACTGCCCCGTTCAGCAGCACGAGGAGCTGGGCGGGGGAACCGAGCAGATCACCTTTCGGGTGCAGATACAGCGGGATCACACCACTGGCGGCACGCACCCATACCTCCGCGCCTCCTGAGGCGGCGATTCGTTGCATGGGCAACGATCCGGTGCCCTGCGCGTCAGTGATGAAACGGGGGGTGTGGTGCACTAGATGGGTTCACTTTTCCTGAAGAGTTGCAGAGTTGGGAAGAGTACTTCGGTCACGATGTCCCGGGGCAATGCTGCGTGCCCCTTGACGCGTTGGGTGACGATGAGTTCGCCGAACCCCGTGCGGGGGGGGGGTGGAGAGTTCGGCTAGTTCTCTGAAGAACTGGGTTTGTTTGCCAAACTGACTGTCGAATGTGTTCGTCACCAGAAAAAATTGCGGAACGTGGCCACTGTGTTTGATCCTGGCGAGCAGATTCAGACGCTCTGGGAACTTCTGGCGCAGAGAGGCAAGAGAGTCACCCAGAATGATGTCCTCGATTGCTTGTATGGACTCGGGCACCCAGTCACCCACGTCTACCTGGGGCACCTCGGCGACTGCCTGTGAACCAGGGATTCGACTTGCGACGGCAATGGCACCAAAGCCACCAAGCGACGACCCGTAGAAGAAGATGTCATCCTCGTTGATCCCGCGGCTGGCGGCTGTTTTTGTCACGAAGTTGGCTATCAAGTGCACCACGTCAATGTTCGGATGCACGAACCATGCGCCTGTAATGCCTGGATGGTCGGGCAGTGCCGGGTCGAGAAGGGCCAAGACATCGTGACGTGGAAAGTCGTCAGCCCACGAGAATCGGCTGAACGTTCTCATACCAGTAGCCCGTCGTGCTGCTGTCACTGCCGAGGGCATGAACACGATGAGTCCCTCTGGATTGTCGCGCTGCGCATGCTGGAAAGTGATGGGCATGCTGCGCAGGCTTCTATCTGTCTGCACGGAATTCACTGGTGGTCTCCATGGAGTCGAGGGGAAAGGGACGGATCCCGCAACGGTCGCGGGCGGTCAGCCGAGGGCCCAGCTCACTAGCCCCGCCGCCCCAGCGCCAGATACCGCCACCCGGCATCCCGCCAGGCGTCGGGATCCAGCACGTTTCGCCCATCGACGACCGTGGGTGTTGCCACAAGCGAGGCGACACGGAGGGGGTCCATGTCCCTGAACTCCCGCCACTCGGTGAGCAGCAGGGTCACCTGCGCGCCGGCCACGGCGGCGTCGAGCGAGTCGACGTAGTCCAGGCGGGGGTAGCGCTGGGCGGCGTTGGCGTTGGCCTGGGGGTCGTAGAGGCGCACGTCCGCACCCATGGAGTGCAGGCGGGCGGCGATGTCCAGGGCGGGGGAGTCCCGGACGTCGTCGGACTCGGGTTTGAAAGCGGCTCCGAGCACTGCGATCCGCGCGCCGTGCACCGATCCGCCGCACTCCTGCACGGCCAGCTGCACGGTGTGCTCGCGGCGGCGCAGGTTGATGTCGTCCACCTCCGCCAGGAACCGCAGTGACTGGTCCAGCCCCAGCTCCGAGGCCCGGGCACGCAGCGCGCGGATGTCCTTGGGCAGGCACCCACCGCCGAAGCCCACCCCGGCGTTGAGGAACTTGCGTCCGATGCGGTCGTCCAGCCCGATGGCGTCAGCCAGCGTGCGGATGTCCCCGCCCACGGTCTCCGTGATCTCGGACAGCGCGTTGATGAAGCTGATCTTCGTGGCCAGGAAGCTGTTGGCCGCCACCTTCACGAGCTCCGCCGTCTGGTAGTCGGTCACGATGAACGGTGTGTCCGCGGCCAGCTGCTGCGCGTAGGCCTCGCGCAGAGCGGTCTCGGCGCGTTCGGCACCCGGGGTGGGCCGGCCGGCGTCATCGTGCTCCACGCCCAGCACCATGCGGTCCGGGCGCAGAGTGTCCTCCACCGCGTGCCCCTCGCGCAGGAACTCCGGGTTCCAGGCGAGATCCACCGTCACCCCGGAGCGCGACGCCGCCCGGGCCGCCTCCTGCAGGCGCCCCGCCGATCCGACCGGAACGGTGGACTTGCCCGCGATCACGCAGTCGTGGTCCGCGGCCCGCGCGATCTGCTCCACAGCGGCGTCCACGTAGGTCATGTCCGCCGCGTGACCGGTGCGCTTCTGCGGAGTGCCCACCCCGATGAAGTGGACGTCCCCGAACGCCCCGGCCTCCTCGTAGGAGGTGGTGAAGCGCACCGCGCCCGTGGCCACGTGCTTCCTCAGCAGCTCTGGCAGACCTGGTTCGTGGAACGGGACCTCACCGGCCGCGAGCTTGTCGATCTTGGCGCGGTCCACGTCCACGCCCAGCACCTCGTGGCCCAGCTCCGCCATGGCCACCGCGTGCGTTGCGCCCAGGTAGCCCGTGCCGATCACCGTCATGCGCATGGAGCAGTCCTTTCGGAGGGAGGGGCGGCTCAGGCCTGCGAGTCGAAGTCCGCGATCCGCTGCCCCACGCCGAACATCTGCTCGATCGCGGCCAGGGTGCGCTCGGCGGCCCTGCCGTCACCGTAGGGGTTCACGGCGTTGGCCATCGCGCGGTAGGCGGCGTCGTCGTTGAGCAGCCGGTCCACCTCGGTGACGATCCGCTCCTCGTCCGTGCCGATGAGCGTGACGGTCCCGGCGGTCACGGCCTCGGGGCGCTCGGTGTTCTCGCGCATCACGAGCACGGGCTTGCCCAGGGACGGCGCCTCCTCCTGGACCCCGCCGGAGTCCGTGAGGACCACGTGGGCCACGGAGAGCATGCGGGTGAACTCGCCGTAGGCCAGCGGTTCGGTGACCACCACGTTGGGCAGCCCCTCGATGGCGGGCAGCACGGCCTCGCGCACCACGGGATTGCGGTGCACGGGCAGCACGATGGTCAGCTCCGGCTCCGCCTGCGCGATCCTGGCCAGTGCGCGCCCGACGCCGCGCATCGCCTCGCCCTGGTTCTCACGACGGTGCGTGGTCACCAGCAGCACGCGCCGGCCGGAGGAGGCAATCTCCTCGAGCTGCGGGTCCGAGAACGGAAGCTTCTGCTCCACGGTGTGCAGCAGCGCGTCGATGACGGTGTTGCCCGTGACCACGATGTCCTCCTCAGGCAGCGCCTCCCGCAGCAGGTTCTCCTTGGAAGTGCTGGTGGGGGCCAGGTGCAGGGAGGTGATCTGGGAGGTCATCTTGCGGTTGGCCTCCTCCGGGAAGGGGGAGAAGAGGTCGAAGGACCGCAGCCCGGCCTCGGCGTGGATCACGGGAATGCCGCGGTAGAAAGCGGCGATCGCACCCGCGGTGGAGGTGGTGGTGTCTCCCTGGACCACCACGGCGTCAGGGGCGTTCTCCGCGAAGATCGCGTCCAGGCCCTCCACGGTGCGGGTCAGCACGCCGTTGAGGGTTTGGCGCGGCTGGATGATGTTCAGGTCGTGGTCAGGGGTGATGTCGAAGATATCGTTGACCTGGTCCAGCATCTCGCGGTGCTGACCGGTCACGGTGACCACGCACTCGAACTGCGGGCTGGCCTGCAGGGCCTTGACGATCGGCGCCATCTTGATGGCCTCCGGGCGGGTGCCGTAGATCGGCATGATCGTGAACACGCAATACATCCTTTGCTGGATCCCGTGGACGAGACGGGACCCGCCGTGAGGCGCCGGTGCCCGTTCTTCCCCTACGTTCCGACAGTCTATGGGAGCAGGGCGACCATCCCCGGCAGCATCTGGGTGGACGTGTCCCCCTTAGAGGGTACAGATGTACGCGCGGGTAGGAGAGATGGGTAAGCCGTGCTGGAATACACTTTTGTGCATACGAATGCAGGTTCGTACGACGTGGTAACTCCCGACTTTTCTCCACGCCACCCGTGACACATTCACCCGAATATCACGAGCGCAATTAGATTGCGCAAAACCTACTTTACGCGAACAGGCGAGTTCGAGGAGAGAAACAGTGGCACCACCACTTCCGGGATCAGTACCCCCCAATGCGCAGATCCCGGTCCTCATCACCTACAGCACCGCCGGTGGACTGCAGCTGCCGCTGCCCCAGGCCACCATGCGGGAGAGCTTCACGGGACTGCAGATGCTGTCCCACCAGATGTTCGAGCCATCGGCCACCGCCCTGGAGGGCTACCAGCACGATTTCACCATCATGCAGATGGGCCCCTCCGCCTTCGAGATCGAGGTCCGGGCCTCGGTGTCACGCTCCACCCGGATGCGTGGCCGCACGGCGGCCAAGAACCACCTCAGGACGGCCGCCGTCCTGGAGCGCCTCGTGGACATGATGATCAGCGTCGGGGAGCTGGCGTGCTTCATCGCCAACCACCCGGAGCTCGAGGTGCGCTACGTGAGCGGCTGCTCCGGGCAGTACTACGAGTTCCTGGTGGCCGGGCAGGTGCTGCGGGCCGTGGAGGCCCGGGCCGTGGAGATCCTCCCCACGCTTCCCCTGCAGGAGTCCATACGGGCCATCCTGGCCAACCTGAAGCAGCCCGGGGTGGCGTACTGCACGCTGGAGAAGCGGATCGCCGGAGTGGACTACATGCGGCGCGTGGTCATTCCGTCCTCGGACCACCTCCGGCGCTTCGCGGACGGCGGCCCGTTCTACCTGACCACGGAGGACCTGGAGCGGGCCCGCGCCCGCGTGGATCCCGCGCGCGCCGAGCAGTGGGAGGTCGTGCCCTCGTCCAAGAACGCCTACGCGGTCTAGGACCTCATCTGAGCCACGCCCGGCGGGAGCCCTGCCGGACGCGCAGCGCCCGGGATGGCGACGCCGGGCACGCACCTCGCGGAGCGGGGGCACCACGCCGGTGGGCCGCCACCCCATCTCTGTTCGGACCGCACGCAGAGCATGGACGACGCCGGACGGGCGCCCCCCGCGCTCAGCGCACCGTGCTCTTCTTGCGGTTGCCGCGCAGCAGCCGGGCCAGGTGGCGAACCCGGTCCACGTTGGAGGACACCGCCAGGTAGCCGCTGAGCACCCCCACGGTGGACATGCCTCCCACGATGAGGGGAGTGTGGTACTTCTTCCACCGTTCCGGGTCCGAGGCGATGATGTGCGCCGTGCCGTTGATGGTTGCGGCGATCACGCCGCCGGCCACCACCTGGTGGCTGATCTTGGTGCCGTTCTTGAACAGCGGTTCCAGCTCGTCGGTGCGCAGGTGCACGTCGAACCCGCCGCGCTCGAGCACCACGATCAGCCGGCGCACGTACTCGGGGACGTCCACCCCCATCTGCACGGCGTCCTCCACCGTGGCGCGCAGCCGGTTGAGCAGCATCTCGGGGGAGAGGCGGTGCATGATGAACCGCTCCGCGTACGGCTGCACCGAGGAGACCAGGTCGAACTCCGGGTCCAGGCCCGTGCCCATGGACTCCGCGGTCACGAGCATGCGCAGCAGCAGCGCCGACTGCCGCGGCAGCTGCAGCTTGTGGTGGCGCAGCACGGAGATCAGGTCCGCCATGAGTGCCCCCACCCGCACCTCCTGCAGGGGCTTGTTGGCGTAGCGGCGCATCATGACCGCCACGTCCTTCTCGATCTCCCGCTTGGAGATGTCGTGGGTGCCGCTGTCCGTGAGTCCCAGCAGCCCGGTGGCCGCGCGCCGCGGGTTGTCCTGCACCACGCCCAGCAGAAGGGTGATCAGGTGGTCGCGGAACTCCTCGGTGAGGTTGCCCACCATGCCGAAGTCGATGATCGCGATCCGGCCGTCCGGCTCCACGAACAGGTTCCCGGGGTGCGGGTCCGCGTGGAAGAAGCCGTCCTCGAACACCATCTTGCAGATGGCGTCCGTGGCCTCCTTGGCCAGCAGGTGCCGGTCGATGCCCTCGGCCTCGAGCGCGGCGTAGTCGTTGATCTTGACGCCGAACATCCGCTCCATGGTGAGCACCCGGGAGGTGCTGGCCTCCCAGAAGATCTCCGGGATGTGGATCTGCGGGTGGCCCGTGAAGTTCTCGGCCATGCGCTGGGAGTTCTTGGCCTCCTGCAGGAAGTCCAGCTCGTCGCACAGGGACGTGCTGAACTCCTCCACGATGCCCTCGAGGTCGTAGTCCTGGGCCGCGGTCCAGTAGCGGGAGACCCACTTGGCCATGTCCTGCAGGATCTCCAGGTCCCGGTTGACCTCGTCCGTGACCCCGGGGCGGCGCACCTTCACGATCACCTGGTGGCCCTGGTAGGTGGCCGCGTGGGCCTGGCCGATGGATCCCGTGGCCACCGGGTCCGGGTCCATGTGGGTGAGGATCTCCTCCGCCTGGGTGTCCGGCTCGGCCTCGATCATGGCGCGGATCTGCTCCACGGGGATGGGCGGGGTGTTGTCCTGGAGCTTGAGCAGCTCCTCCGCGTAGCCCGGCGGCAGCAGGTCCGGGCGGGTGGAGGTCAGCTGGCCCAGCTTCACGAAGGTGGGCCCCAGCTCCTCCAGCGCCATGCGCAGGTGCTCGGGCTGCGAGTGGACGGTCTGCGGGTCGATGAGCTTCACCCGCGCGAGCGGAGCCCGCCACTGGGGCTTGAGCCCGCCCAGGGCGAAGCCGAAGCCGTGCTTGGTGAGGACCTCGATGATCTGGAGGAACCGTTCGCGGCGGGAAATCATACGGGTGGACGAGCCCCTTACAGCGTTCTGTGGAGGTACATGGCCATGAATCCGGTGGCCACGGCCACGATCAGGACGAGCGTGGTGACCAATGGTTCCACACCCAGCATGAAGATCCCCAGGAGAACCAGGACCGCGGTGAGCACGAGCAGCGCGGTGACCACGGGTTTCAGTCCACTCACCAGCCGCGACGCCGCACCGCTGGCGGGTCGGGGGGCGCGTGGCGAGTCCTCGGTGCGCACCGGGGACGGGGAGACCTCGGCGGGCCCGCCGTCCGCGCGCACGGGGGCGGCGTCGTCAGGGGCAGTCGTGGTGGCCGCGCGCGTGGCCTCGGCCCGTCCGGCGTCACCGCGCAGACGCGCGGCAAATCCGCGAGCCGCGGCGGCCGCGGAGCTGGAGCCCGCGGCCTCCGGGTGGGCCGCGGTGAAGCCCCGGCGCCACTTCTTGGAGTTGCGCCCGTGGTCGGACTCCACGGCCACATAGGCCGGCGGGACCTCGTACTCCTCGGCGTCGGGCAGCAGCTCGGGAACGTCGTTGGGCAGCTCCGTGAACCACTGGGCCGGGACCTCGGAGGCGCGCGCGGCCTGCAGGGTCATGGACACCTCGAACGAGGACCCTCGGATGGTGCCCCACACCGCGGTGAGCAGGTCGTGGTCGAAGGCGTGGTTGATGATCGGGATGAACTGCTGGGACATCTGCGTGGAGAGCCGCCCCACCTGCTTGCGCTCGTAGAGCACGTCCACGGTGTCCACGGTGACGCCGTGGGAGTTGCGCACCTTGTTGACCTCCAGCGTGAGGATCACGCGGCCCTCGCCGGAGGCGGGCACGATCGAGTGCAGGTACTCCGCGAAGTCCTGCTCGTCCAGCACCTTGATCGAGGAGCCCTGGGGCAGCACGGCCGCCTGGGCGGGGGCGGTGTTCAGGGGGAACAGCAGGTCCGGGGGAGCGATGTCGATCACCGCACGCGCGTCCACCTCCGCCACGCCGTCCTGACGCAGCAGCTCCGCCTCAAGGTGCAGGGGAACCACGGGGGTGTAGCCGGAGGCGATCACGCGGGAGAGCGGGTGCCAGTAGCGGTGCGCGTCCTCCGAGGACAGGTGGGCCACCTTGTTCTCGCCCACGCGCACGGACACGGTGCGCGGGTCGAAGGGGTTGTCCGGCTCCGGCACGAGGGCGGCCATGCCGTTCCACGTCTGCGCGCGACCCGCGGAGAGACCCCCGAACACCCTCATGATCTCGGTGTCGTAGAAGTTCTCGGTGACGACGTCCAAGGACCCCCGGTCGTTGAGCGCGTAATCGGTCATGGTCTCCCTCGCTGTAGCACTGGCAGATCCTCCGCCGCAGGATCTGCCCTCATGCTATCCGTTGATCCAGGTGCATCGATGTTCATCCACTCGGTGGACATGGCCGGTCCCGGCTCAGCGGGACAGGTACATCAGCTGCAGGGTCACCGCGCGCTGGGCGTCGTCGAGCAGCTCGGTGACGATGCGCCGCAGGGCCGCGGGAGCGTCGTCGTGCGCGTCCAGCCACGTGCGGGCGGCACGGACCACGGGATGCTGCGCGGCCGCCTCCGCCGGGTCCCCGGTGGGAGTCCCCGCCGCGCCCGACGACGCCGCCTGGGCGTCCACCGCGCGCGGGAACAGCCCGCGGACCATGCGGGTGGCGATCTCCATGGAGTGCCCGGCCCACCACGCGGTGAGCTGCTCGAAGTAGACGTCCTCGTAGCGGCGCAGCACGGTGGGCGCCGCGAGCTGGAAGCCGGCAATGGTGGCGCTGAGCTCGTCGTTGGACAGCGTCCCGGAGACGATCCGCTCCCACGCCTGCTGCTTGGAACGGTCCGAGCGCATGGCCGCGACCGCCTCGAGGTATCCCAGGTGACCGTCCCGCGTGGGGTCCTGGGCGTGCTCGGACTCCAGCTCGGACACGGTGCTGTGCCCGGTGGCGGTCACCGCGGTGAGCATGCTCCAGCGCAGCTGCGGGGTGAGCTCCAGACCGGGGACGGTGTGCACACCGCCCAGCCACTCCTGGATGGGCCGGGCGTACTTCCCGTCCCGTGCGGCCTCCCGGGCGAAGGAGCGCGCCAGGATCAGCTGCGCGTCCGAGCCGGGCTCCGCGGCCAGCATGGAGGAGCCCAGGGCGTCGAGCAGCGCCCGGCGCGTGGCGGTGCGGTGCGTGACGGGCACGTACTGGCCCAGGGCCTGGCGGGCGTGGTCCAGGACCGTGGTGAGGATCGCGGCGTGGGACTCGGTGGTGCAGCGGCGGACCACCATGAGCACGTACTCGCGCGGGCACAGCCGCCCGTCCCGCACCGCGGCCCACAGCTGCGAGTGCGCCACGGCGCGGGCCAGGGGATCGGTGATCTCACCCACGAGCTCCACCAGCCCGGCCAGGGACGCCGGATCCGGGTGGGCCAGGCAGTAGGTGAGGTCGGTGTCGTTGACCAGCAGCACGGCGTCGGTCGTCCCACCCGCAGGCTCGCCGGTGGGACCGGTGCCGACAGGCATCGTGGACTCGGCGGCAGCGCCACTGGCACGGGCGTCGCCAGCTGCCGCGTCGCCCGCCGCGGCATCGGTGGCCCACGGGCCGGTCACCCCGGTGAGCTCGGTGGGCCGGTCCTCGGCGGGCACGCGCACCTCCGCGCGCGCGGTGTTCTCCACCGCACCCTCGGCGGTGCGGGCGTAGGTCCCCACGGTCAGCACGTGGGGGCGCAGGGGCTCGGCGCGCTGGGTGAGCGTGGCGGGGGAGCCCGCGGCGGCGTCGTCTGGCGCGGTGACCGCGAGCACCGGAACACCCGTGGTGCGCAGCCACTGGTCCGCCCACGCGCGGACGTCGTGCTCGCACGCCTCGTCCAGGACCGCGAGGAAGTCGTCCAGGCTGGTGTTGCCGAACGCGAAACGGCGGAAGTAGGCGCGGCACGCGTCCATGAACGCGTCCTCGCCCACGAAGGCCACCAGCTGCTTGAGCACCGAGGCGCCCTTGGCGTAGGTGATGCCGTCGAAGTTCTGGCGGGCGGCCTCCAGGTCCACGATGTCCGCGACGATCGGGTGCGTGGTGCGCAGCTGGTCCTGGCGGTACGCCCACTCCTTGCGCGCCAGCGCGAACGTGACCCACGCGTCCGTGTACTGCGTGGCGTGCACGCACGCGTACGCGCCCATGAACTCCGCGAAGGACTCCTTCAGCCACAGGTCGTCCCACCACTGCATGGTGACCAGGTCCCCGAACCACATGTGGGACATCTCGTGCATCAGGGTGTTGGCGCGCCCCGCGAGCTGGGCGCGCGTGGCACCGGACGGGAACAGGTAGTCCTCCGTGAACGTGACCATCCCCGGGTTCTCCATGGCCCCCAGGTTGTACTCAGGGACGAACGCCTGCTCGTACTTGCCCCACGGGTACGCAAAGCCGAACAGCTCCGGGAAGAAGTCCAGGCCCTGCTTGGTGAGCGTGAACAGCTCCTCGGCGTCCATGTGCTCGGCGAGCGCCCGCCGGCAGTGCAGCGCCAGCGGAACGGTCACGGGCTCGCCGTGGGGATCAGTGCCGCGCCACTCGTCCGTGACCGTGGCGTACGGTCCCGCCAGGATGGTGGTGATGTAGGAGGAGATCCGCAGCGTGGGCGCGAACTCGTGGCTCACGGCACCCGGGACGTCGCCGTCCTCGGTGGGGGTGGAGGCCACCAGCTCCCCGTTCGACGCCGCGATCCAGTCCCGCGGGGTGAGCACCGTGAAGGTGAAGGCGGCCTTGAGGTCCGGCTGCTCGAACACCGCGAACACCCGGCGGCAGTCCGCGGGCTCGTACTGCGTGTAGATGTACACCTCGCTGTCCTGCGGGTCGATGTAGCGGTGCAGGCCCTCGCCCGAGCGCGAGTAGAGCGCGCGGCCGACCACGCGCAGCTCGTTGGCCTGGCCCAGCTCGGGCAGCCGGATCCGGTCCCCGTCCACCACGTCGTCCACGTCCAGGAGCGCACCGTTGAGCTCCACCTCCGTGACCGTGTCGTGGATGAAGTCGATGAACGTCTCCGCGCCCTCCTCGGCGGTGAACCGCACCGTGACCTCCGAGCCGAAGGTCGTGCTCTCGGGGTTCGGCGCCCCCGAGAGGTCCACCGTGACCCGGTAGTCCTCCACCCGGATCTGCTCGGCACGCGTGGCTGCTTCTTCTCTGGTCAGGCTGGCTCCCATGCCCCCAGTGTAGGCACGGGGCGGTGTCGCCGGTCACACGGCTACACCGCCCGCCCTGTGCGCCTACTTCTCGAAGCGGTAGTTCTTGGGAGCGATCGTGAGACCGGACTCCGTGACCGTGAGCCCGCGCGCGAGGTCCTGCTCCCGGTCCAGGCCCACGGTGAACCCCGGGGGGACCACCACGTTCTTGTCCAGGATGCAGCGGTGCACGGTGGCACCGGCACCGATCTGCACGTTCTGCATCAGCACGGACTCGGTGACACGGGCGTCGTGCTCCACCTTGACCTTGGGGGAGAGCACGGAGGAGCCCACGTGCCCGCCGGTGATCAGCACGCCGGGGGAGACGATGGAGTCGAACGCCACGCCCGCCTGGCCGTTGGGTCCGCGCACCGTCCTGGCGGGAGGCGCCATGATCTGGTGCGTGTAGATGGGCCAGTCGTAGTTGTAGAGGTTGAACACCGGCAGCGGGCGGATCAGGTCCATGTGGGACTCGTAGTAGGAGTCCAGGGTGCCCACGTCCCGCCAGTACTGCCGGTCCCGCTCCGTGGAGCCCGGGACGTCGTTGTGCGTGAAGTCGTAGACCACGGCCTCCCCGCGCTGCGAGAAGTACGGCATGATGTCCCCGCCCATGTCGTGGTGGGTGTCCGCCTTCTCGTTGTCCGTGCGCAGCGCCTCCACGAGGGCGTCCCGGTCGAACACGTAGTTGCCCATCGAGGCCAGGAACGAGTCGGGATCGTCCGGCAGGGGAGCGGTGGTGTCCGGCTTCTCCACGAAGCGCGCGATCTTCGCGGGATCGTGCGGGTCCGTCTCGATCACGCCGAAGGACTTGACCATCTCCATGGGCTGGCGCACGGCGGCCACCGTGGCCTTGGCCCCGGACTCGATGTGCTTCTCCACCATGTCCGCGAAGTCCATGCGGTACACGTGGTCCGCGCCCACCACCACCACGATGTCCGGATCGGCGTCGTCGATCAGGTTCATGGACTGGTAGATGGCGTTGGCCGAGCCCAGGAACCAGTCCTTGCCGCGGCGCTGCTGCGCCGGCACGGACGTCACGTAGTTGCCCAGCTGCGTGGACAGCCGCCACGTCTCGGACAGGTGGCGGTCCAGGGAGTGGGACTTGTACTGCGTGAGCACCACGATCTGCAGGTACCCCGAGTTCACCAGGTTGGACAGGGCGAAGTCGATCAGCCGGTAGCCTCCCGCGAACGGCACGGCGGGCTTGGCGCGGTCCTCCGTGAGCGGCATCAGGCGCTTGCCCTCACCGCCGGCCAGCACGATCGCCAGGACCTTCTTCTGTCGTGACATACGTAGCACTCCACTTCCCGAGACGGTCAGGGCCCGCGGGCCGCGACGCGGCGTCGACGTCATCTGGTCTTCACCGTCATTGTGTCCCACTCCACCTGGGCTGACACAACACCGACCCGAGCTCGTGGCAACTTTTCACCCCCGCCGGGCACCAGTCGCCCGTCTCCACGGCACCGGCTGCCCGGGGTGGCACGACGACGACGCCCGTGCCCCTCGCGCACACCACCCCCTGCGGGGGTGAGGACCGGGGTCGCTCGGCCGCGGACGGGAGTGCGGGGCGGGGCCGGGTGGTCTCGGACCGGCATGCGGGGCGGACCCCGGCGACACGGGCCGTCGTCATGCGACCATCGTCGCGCAGACCGGGGCGCACGGACCGCGGGCGCAGCGACGGCGCACGCGCGGTGCCGTGGCGACCGGCGGCGTCGCCCGAGGGACACCTGTGGTGCGCGGGAGCCGTGCAGTACGCTCGCACTGTGCGAGTAGACATCCTGAGCAAAGAGTTCCCGCCGGCCATCTACGGGGGAGCGGGGGTGCACGTGGCCGAGCTGTCCCGCGTGCTCGCACCGCTCGTGGACCTCAACGTCCGCTGCTTCGGTGAACCCCGGGAGCCGGACTTCCACGGGGCACGGGTCACGGCGTACCCGGTGCCCGCTGAGCTCGGTGACGCGAACGCCGCCGTGCAGACCCTGGGCGTGGACCTCACCATGGTCCAGGACGTCGCCGGCGCGGACCTCGTGCACTCCCACACGTGGTACGCCAACATGGGCGGGCACCTCTCCTCCCTGATGTACGACATCCCGCACGTGCTCTCCGCCCACTCCCTGGAGCCCCTGCGCCCGTGGAAGGCCGAGCAGCTCGGCGGTGGCTACCGCGTGTCCTCCTTCGCGGAGAAGACCTCCTACGAGGCCGCCGCCGCGATCATCGCCGTGTCCGAGGGGATGCGCCAGGACATCCTGCGCTCCTACCCCGCCGTGGACCCCGAGCGCGTGCGCACCGTGCACAACGGCATCGACGTCACCCAGTGGAACAGGGACGAGGCCACGGACGTGCTCGAGGAGTACGGCATCGACCCCGCCCGGCCCTCCGTCGCGTTCGTGGGCCGCGTGACCCGTCAGAAGGGTGTGCCCTACCTGCTGCGCGCCGCCCTGCAGCTGCCGCCCGAGGTGCAGCTCGTGCTGTGCGCCGGAGCCGCCGACACCCCCGAGCTCGGCGCCGAGGTCAACGCCCTGATCGAGCAGCTCAAGAGCGAACGGGACGGCGTGGTGCTCATCGAGAAGATGCTGCCGCGCCGCGAGGTCATCCAGATCCTCTCCCACGCCACCGCCTTCGCATGCCCCTCCGTGTACGAGCCCCTGGGCATCGTCAACCTCGAGGCCATGGCGTGCGGCGCGGCCGTGGTCGCCTCCGCCACGGGCGGCATCCCCGAGGTCGTCGCCGACGGCGAGACCGGAACCCTGGTCCCCATCGAGCAGGTCACCGACGGCACCGGAACGCCCCTGGACCCCCAGAAGTTCGTGGACGACTTCGCCGCCGCCCTCACGGACATGGTCTCCGACCCCGAGCGCGCTCGCCGCATGGGCCAGGCCGGGCGACGCCGCGTGGAGGAGCACTTCTCGTGGGAGTCCATCGCCCAGCAGACCCTGGAGGTCTACCGCTCGGTGCTCTGACGCCCACCCCGGCACGGGAGACCCGCACCTCGCGTCCCCCGGCTCGGACCCCGGCACCCTCGGACCGCATGGTCCCTGGGCGCCGGGGTCCGTTCATGTCCGGGACGCAGGGCCCACCGGGCAGCTCGGGGGGGGGTTCTTCACCCGGCGACAGGTTCGGTGCGTGGGGACTGCCGTGCCAGGACGTCCTGCCCCGCGGGCTCGTCAGCCCATGGCGGGCGCGGAGTCCTGGCCCGGCTGGGCCAGAACACCGCTCAACAGGTGCTCGACCGCCTGCACGTAGGCCTCGTGCGTCTGCTTCGGATCCTCTGAGAGGCTCACCTGCACCATGTAGCCCTGGACCAGCCCGATGAAAGCGGGACGGAGGCGGTCGGCCAGCCGATCGGCGTCGTCCTCCACCAGGCCGCGCTCGCTGCGCAGCCACGCGCTCAGGTAGCGGCGCAGGTGGCTGCCCGCCTCCGCGAGGATGCCGCGCGCCGCCACCTGCAGCTCGGGGCGGCGGACCGACTCGCCCCACACCTGCAGGGGCAGACCGGGGAACGTGGCGCCCTCCGGCAGGTCCGTGACCACCATGGCCATGGCGCGCGCCGGGTGGGGGAGCGGGCTCTGGGAGTGCAGGCGGTCCAGAGCCCCCAGCCGGTCGCGCATCACGCCGCGGCTCGCGTCCAGGAAGAGGTCGTCCTTGCCCCGGTAGTAGACGTACACGGCGCCGGCCGAGAGGCCCGACTCCGCGATGATGTCCGCCATGGACACCGCCGAGAAGCCCTTGCGCCCGATGCAGACCAGGGCGGCGTCCTGAATCCGACGCCGCATCTGCTCCTTGTGCTCTTCCGTGACCTTGGGCACGTCCACCTCCAAAAACGAATGATCGTTCTTGACAGCCTAGCCGAGCGGGTCCACACTTTCCAAGAACAATCATTCCTTTTGAAAGGGGTGGGTCATGTCCCACGTCCAGACCCCGCAGCCGCGACGGCGCCCCGACTGGCTCAAGAGCGTCAGAGCGGCCCTGATCGCCTCGGGCGTGGTGGCCGTCGTGCTGCTCGCCTTCGCCTGGCCCACGATGACCTCGACCACCGCGAACCTGCCCGTGGCGATCGTCGGCACGCAGGAGCAGATCGACGCCGTGACCGAGAAGATGCCGGAGAACGTGCTGGACCTGCACCCGGTGGCCCACCGGGAGGACGCCGTCAACGGGATCAGGACCCGCGAGGTGTACGGCGGGATCGTGCTGGGGGAGCAGCCCGAGTTCCTCACGGCCAGCGCGGCGAGCCCCGTGGCGTCACAGATGCTCAGCGGCATGGCCACGACCGTGCAGCGCGGCATCGACCAGCAGGTCATCGAGGGAACCACGGAGGCGCTCGAGAAGGTCGAGGAGGCCGCGACCAAGGGGCCCGCGGGCATGGCGGCACTGAGCCAGCAGACACCGCAGCAGCAGGCTGGCACTCCGCCCACGGTGACCACCACGGGCGTGGTCCCGCTGTCCGAGGACGACCCGAAGGGGAGTGGGCTGGCCATCGCAGGGCTGCCCCTGACCATGGGCGGAATGATCGGCGGCATCCTGATCTCCACGCTGGTGACCGGGGTGCGCAAGCACCTGCTGGCACTGGGGCTGTACGGAGTCATCGGAGGTTTCGTGCTGGCCGCCATCCTGCAGGGGCTGTTCGGAATCCTGCAGGCCAACTTCCTGGCCAACTGGGCCGCCATCGGGCTGGGGATCACCGCCACCGCCTCGGTGATCGTGGGGTTGAGCTCACTCATCGGACGAGCGGGGCTGGCCGTGGGTGCGATCCTCACGATGTTCATCGGCAACCCGATCTCGGCGCTGACCTCACCCAAGGAGTTCATCCTGGCGCCGTTCGGGGAGATCGGGCAGTGGCTGGTGCCGGGCCTGTCCGGAACACTGCTGCGGGATCTCTCGTACTTCCCGGAGGCGAACATCGCCGCTCAGGTGTGGGCACTGATTGCCTGGGTGACTCTGGGGATCGTGCTGACATTCCTGGGCCACCACAGGAACGAGTCGTCGCTCACGGGCAAGGAAGGGGCGTCGGAACCGGTGGTGGCTGCGGCCTGAGAGGCACTGGGTCACCCTCAGGGAAACACTCCGAGGGCGACCGCCGCGAATGGCTGCCCGTCGGTGACTACGCTGACCACGCTGACCACGGTGATCAACCGGGAGCCTGCAGCTGAGCATTGTGCTCCGAGGCGGGCGGCCAGAGCGGGTGGTCTGCGGCCGACGGGACGTGATCGGGCGGACAGAGGATGAACGCAGAGGACGAAGGGGAGTCATCGGGCGACGGTTCCCCTTCGTCCGTTCCGCGGTACTTTACATAATGTACATTATCGGCTGTACGGGTGCAGCGTGAGATCTCGGGTCACAGCCCAGAACGACGACCCATTGGACGCCACCTGGAGCCCCCGTGGTGAGGCCCGTCGCATGCGGCACCACGCCGGCCCAGCATTCCGCAACCGTGCGCCGGTTTCGCCCGTCGGCCCTTCGAGCCACAGGCGACGGCGCACTCACGCGCGCTGCCGACCGCCCGCGGTGCCCCATCACCGCAGGACTGGTACAAACCGTCAGTCGCCACCGTGGCGCACCATGGACCCAGTGGTCGGCACTGCATCTCGGCGAGGAATCCAGGACCCTGCGTCCCACTGCGCGTCCCACCACATGGCCGGCGTCACAGTCTCGTGGATGCGGCGTCGCGCCGCCCCGCAGCACACCGATTACCACGGCACACCGGCTGAGAGGCTTCCACTGTGACCCATTGCATGATCACCGTCTTCCACGCCCAGGGCCCCCAGGCCGCCGATGCGGTCTACTCGTCACCCAACACCGCGCAGCGTGCAGCACAGGCGTCTGCTCCGTGCGGACGGCGCGCGGAGCTCCGGGCCCTCGAGGGCTAGGCGGTTGGTGCGACTCCCCCAATGTCCCGTCCTGCACAGGCACGCCATTTCTTCGTGTCTCACGTGAGCCTTGCACCTTTTGATTTGAGTTTCACTGCAGACTTGACTTAGTGAGCGGGCGATAGCATCGACATCATGGACACCGACTCGCCCCACAGCACCGCCGACCGATCCCTCACCACGTCCCCGACCTCCTCCGGTCCCGAGATGCACCGCTCGGGCGAACGGTGGCCCGCGTACCTGGCCACTGACCTCCTGCTGGTCATCGTGTTCGCCGGGATCGGCCGCACGAGCCACGGCGAGAGCCTCTCGGGAATCCTTGTGACCGCGTGGCCGTTCCTCGTGGGCGCGCTCCTCGGCTGGCTGGCCTGCAGAGGAACCCGTCACCCCGCTGCGGTGATCCCCACGGGCCTCTCGGTGTGGCTGTGCGCCGAGGTGGGCGGCATGGTGCTGCGCACCCTCACCGGCCAGGGCACGGCGCTGCCGTTCGTGGTGGTGAGCCTGCTGACGCTGGCGGTGCTCCTCATCGGCTACCGGCTGGTGCTGGCGCTGCTCCACCACCTGCGCTCCCGCTGACACCTCACTCCATGCGTCCCGTCGGCATCCGCGGTGCCCGCACGGGCGCGTTTCGGCCGCACGGCCCAGCTAGGCTGGGACGACCCCGTGGAAAGGAACCCCATGTTCACCGCCATCGTCCTGATCAAGACCTCCTCGGACCGCATTCCCGAGGTCGCGCAGGAGGTCTCCGACATCCGCGGGGTCTCCGAGGTCTACTCCGTGACCGGTGAGTGGGACCTCATCGCCATGGTGCGGGTGGACCGCCACGAGCAGCTGGCCGACGTCATCGCGGACGAGCTCTCCAAGGTGCCGGGCGTGGTCTCCACCAGCACCAACATCGCCTTCCGCACCTACAGCACGCACGACCTCGACGCCGCATTCTCTCTCGGCATCGACGACTGAGACTCACCCGCACGCAAACGCCGCCCACCCGTGTCAGGGGTGGGCGGCGTCGTCGTTCCGGGGCGGCGCACTCCCCCGGGCCGGGTCACTCGGCGGCGAACGCCACCCAGCGCGCCAGGACGTCCCGGGCCGCGCCGGAGTCCACGGCCTCCTCTGCACGGCGCAGCGCACTCGCGAACCGGTCCATGAACGACCCCTCGGCCGACTCCTCCGCGGCCACGAGCCCTGCCGCCGCGTTGAGCAGCACGGCGTGCCGCACGTGTCCCGGGGCCCCGTCCAGCACATCGCGCACCACACCGGCGTTGTAGATGGCGTCCCGGCCCCGCAGGTCCTCCACGGTGGCGCGGGGCATGTCCAGGTCCAGGGGGTCCAGCGAGTGCTCCTGGATCTCACCGTCGCGCACCTCCCACACGTCCGACGGCGCGGTGACCGTGAGCTCGTCGAGCCCGTCGCCTCCGCGGAACACCAGGGCACGGTCGCCACGGTTGCGGAACACGCCGGCCATCAGGGGTGCCAGAGCGGCGTCGGCCACCCCGATCG
This sequence comes from Kocuria sp. HMSC066H03, assembly GCF_001812045.1. Classification (NCBI taxonomy): domain Bacteria; kingdom Bacillati; phylum Actinomycetota; class Actinomycetes; order Micrococcales; family Micrococcaceae; genus Kocuria; species Kocuria sp. HMSC066H03. Next base: position 183,150 of record NZ_KV807509.1, on the reverse strand, counting down.
CGGACGACCGCACCCGCGCGGGGTTCGTGAGGGGGCCCAGGAAGTTGAAGGCGGTGGCCACGCCCAGGGACTTGCGGGCCGTGGCCGCGAAGCGCATCGAGGGGTGGAAGGTCTGGGCGAAGAGGAAGGTGATGCCCACCTCGGTGGCCGCGCGGCGCACCCGGTCCAGGGGCATGTCCAGCTGCACGCCCAGCACCTCCAGCACGTCTGCGGAGCCGGACTTGGACGACGACGCACGGTTGCCGTGCTTGACCACCCGCGCGCCCGCGCCGGCGCACACCAGGGCCGCCATCGTGGAGATGTTGACGCTCGAGAGCCTGTCCCCGCCCGTTCCCACGATGTCCAGGGACGGCCCCGGCACCGAGATGGGGTGGGCGCGAGCCACCATGGCGTCCGCCAATCCGTTGAGCTCGGCGACACTCTCCCCCTTGGTCCGCAGCGCCATGAGGAAGCCCGCGATCACGGCGTCGGGGACCTCCCCCGCCATGATGCGGTCCATGGCCCAGTAGGCCTGGTCCCAGGAGAGGTCCCTGCCCTGGGACAGCATGGTGAGGAGATCGGGCCACTGGGCGGGTGTCACGGTGCTGCTGGAGGTAGTCACGCGTTCGACTCTACCGTTCTGCGGACCGCGCTCCGCCGCCCGGTGGGGACCCGCAATCTGTGCGGTGGCGCGGTGCAGCGGGCCCCCGACCGTCCTCCCCCGCCGGCCCGAAGCTGCGACACGGTGGAGCCCCGAGGCCCAGATGGTTGGTCCGCCGGAAGTTTTGGCGACATAATGTCTCTGTGACAACTGCGACTCATACCCCAGCCAAACCGGTGGGTGCGAGCATCACTCGCCCCAACCTCACCTCCGTGGGCACCATCGTGTGGTTGTCCTCCGAAGTGATGTTCTTCGCCGGACTCTTTGCCATGTACTTCACGCTGCGCGCCACCTCACCCGAGGTGTGGGCGGAGAACACCGAAGTGCTCAACGTCCCCATGGCGTCGGTCAACACCCTGATCCTCGTGCTCAGTTCCGTGACGTGCCAGTTCGGCGTGTTCGCTGCCGAGCGGCTCCAGCCCCGGCGCACCGGCGGCCTGTTCCAGTTCTCCAAGTGGGGACTCACCGAGTGGTTCGCGCTGACCTTCCTCATGGGCGCCGTCTTCGTGTCCGTCCAGGTCTACGAGTACGCCTCCCTGGTGGCCGAGGGCGTCACCATCTCGGCCAGCGCCTACGGCTCTGCCTTCTACATCACCACCGGCTTCCACGCGCTCCACGTGACCGGCGGTCTGATTGCATTCCTCTTCATCATCGGCCGCGCCTTCGTCGCCAAGCGCTTCGGCCACTACGAGGCCACCTCGGCCATCGTGGTGTCCTACTACTGGCACTTCGTCGACGTGGTCTGGATCGTCCTCTTCTTCCTGGTCTACTTCATCAAGTAGTCCATCACCGGACCATCCGCCCCTCCCTGATCTAGAACCGAGTAAAAGGAACGTTTGACGTGAAGGCACTCTCACAAAAGCGCCGCCATCCTCTGGCAGCCCTCGCGCTGCTGGTCATGGCTTTGCTTCTGACCGGTGGACTCTACGCAGTTGCCACAACCACCAATGAAGCCAAGGCCGAGACCACCAGCTACTCGGCTCAGGACGTCCAGGAGGGCGAGAAGCTCTTCCAGGCCAACTGCTCCACGTGCCACGGCATGCAGGCCCAGGGCAGCGACACCGGCCCGTCCCTGATCGGCGTCGGCGCCGCCGCCGTCGACTTCCAGGTGGGCACCGGGCGCATGCCCATGCAGATGCAGGGCCCCCAGGCCCCGGTCAAGCCCGAGCAGTTCAGCCAGGAGCAGACCGACCAGCTTGCGGCGTACGTCGCGTCCCTCGGTGCGGGCCCCACGGTTCCCGAGGAGGAGTACCTCGACATCGCCGAGGGCGACTCCGCCAACGGAGCCAAGGTGTTCCTCGCCAACTGCGCCATGTGCCACAACGCGGCGGGCCAGGGCGGCGCGCTGACGCGCGGCAAGTACGCTCCCTCCCTCATGGGCGTCAGCGAGAAGCACATCTACGAGGCCATGCAGACCGGCCCGCAGAACATGCCCGTCTTCAACGACGCCAACATCACCCCCGAGGAGAAGCAGGACGTCATCACGTACCTCAAGACCCTCGACAACAACACCACGGTGGGCGGCTTCAGCCTCGGCTCGCTGGGCCCCGTCTCCGAGGGCCTCTTCATCTGGACCATTGGCCTGGTCGTGGTGATCGGCTTCACCGTCTGGCTGACCTCCCGCTCCGCCTGAGAGCACCCGTCGGCCACCGGCCGGCACCCAAGACACTATTCACAGCACCAAGAGAAGAATGAGGGACCACATGGGCGACCATCGTGATGGCACTCCCCACGACAGCGGGGCGGTAGTCACCTCGGACGGCGCGGACCAGGACCGCTTTCACAATCCGGGGCTTCCGCCGCACCGTCCGCGGGTGACGGACGTCGACCCCAAGGCGGCCAAGCGGGCAGAGCACCAGGTGGTGCTGCTGTTCCTGCTCTCCATCATCGGATCCGTGATCTTCTTCGTGGGGTACTTCGGCGTCCGCGTGGACGGCCCGCTCTACGATGCGGTCAACACCGAGCCCACTTCCCAGCTGCGCCTGCAGAACCTTCTGCTGGGCCTGGGCATCGCACTCGGAATGTTCGGCATCGGCATCGGCGTGGTCCACTGGGCCCGCACCCTGATGCCTGACCACGAGATCGTGGAGATGCGTCACGACATCCGCACCGAGGAGCAGCGCGCTGACGCGCAGAGCATCCTCAACACGATCTACGACGAGTCCGGCGTGAAGCGTCGTCCGCTGCTGCGCAACACCCTGATCGGTGCGGCCGTCCTGATGCCCCTCCCCTTCGTGGGGCTGCTCAAGGACCTCGGCCCGACCGACCTCAAGGTGCTGCGCCACACCATGTGGGACGAGGGCGTCCGCCTGGTGCGTGACCCCTCCGGGACCCCCATCAAGGCCTCGGACGTCACCCTGGGCTCCGCGTTCCACGTGATCCCCGAGAACCTCACGAGCCTCGGCCACGAAGAGGGCTACCTCGACGAGAAGGCCAAGGCCGTGGTGCTCCTCATGCGTCTGGACCCGGACCAGGTCAACGTGTCCGAGGACCGCAAGGACTGGAACGTGGACGGCATCTTCGCCTACTCCAAGGTCTGCACGCACGTGGGCTGCCCCATCGCCCTGTACGAGCAGCACACGCACCACCTGCTGTGCCCGTGCCACCAGTCCACGTTCGACCTCACGAACGAGTGTGAGGTCATCTTCGGCCCGGCATCCCGCCCCCTGCCGCAGCTGCCCATTTCCGTTGATTCCGACGGCTACCTCGTTGCCCGTAGCGACTTCCACGAACCCGTGGGACCCACCTACTCCCAGCGTGGTTTCGCCGTCCAAGACATGCAGGATGAGGCGAACTGATGTCCACATCTACTGACTTCGAATACCGGCCCACCACGCGCACCGGACGCATTGCCAACTTCGTGGACACTCGCGTGGGCGGGTCCTCCATCGTGAAGGAGTTCGGGCGCAAGGTCTTCCCCGACCACTGGTCCTTCATGTTCGGCGAGGTGGCGCTGTACAGCTTCGTGATCCTGCTGCTGTCAGGCACCTTCCTGGCCCTGTGGTTCGACCCGACCATGACGTCCACGGAGTACACCGGAAGCTACGTGCCCATGCAGGGCGTGGAGATGTCCGGCGCCTACGCCTCCACCCTGGACATCTCCTTCGACATCCGCGGTGGGCTCTTCCTGCGTCAGCTGCACCACTGGTCCGCGTTGCTCTTCGTCATGGCGCTCTCCGTGCACATGCTGCGCGTGTTCTTCACCGGCGCGTTCCGCCGCCCCCGTGAGCTGAACTGGGTCGTGGGCTGCGTGCTGTTCATCCTGGCGATTGTGGCCGGCTTCTCCGGCTACTCCCTGCCGGACGACGTGCTCTCCGGCAACGGCCTGCGCATCGCGGACGCCATCGCGAAGTCCATCCCCGTGGTGGGCACCTACATCTCGATGTTCATGTTCGGCGGCGAGTTCCCGGGTGACGCGATCATCGGTCGCCTGTACATCGTCCACGTGCTGATCATCCCCGCGCTGATCCTCATGATGATCGTGGTCCACCTCTTCATGGTGGTCGTGCACAAGCACACCCAGTTCCCTGGCCCGGGCCGCACCGAGGACAACGTGGTCGGCTTCCCCGTGGGCCCCGTGTACGCAGCCAAGGCCGGTGGGTTCTTCTTCATCGTCTTCGGCATCCTGGCGCTGATGGCCGGCACCACCACGATCAATGCGATCTGGAACTACGGTCCCTACGATCCCTCCCCCGTGCAGGCGGGCTCTCAGCCCGACTGGTACATGGGCTTCTCGGACGGCGGCCTGCGGCTCATGCCCGGCTCGTGGCCCTTCTCGTGGGAGGTGGACATCTTCGGGATCGTCCTCCCCCTGGCCATCCTGCTGCCGCTGATCCCCATGGCCGCGATGTTCGGCGCCATGTTCGCCTGGCCCTGGATCGAGCGTTGGGTGACCCGCGACGACCGCGTGCACAACGTTCTGGACCGCCCCCGCAACGCGCCGTTCCGCACGGCCGTGGGCGCCGCTGGCGTGACCTTCTACGCCGTTCAGATGATTGCCGCCTCCGGCGACCTCATCGCGACCCACTTCCACGTGGCCGTGAACGACGTCATCTACTGGCTGCGCGCGCTGTACTTCCTCGGCCCCATCCTGGCGTTCATCATCGTGCGCCGATTCTGCCTGTCGTTGCAGCGCAAGGACCGCGAGATCGTCCTGCACGGCCGCGAGTCCGGTCGAATCCAGGCGCTGCCCCACGGTGAATTCGTGGAGGTCCACGAGCCGCTCGACGAGTACCGCCGCTACAAGCTGGTGGACTTCGAGGACCGACAGGTGCAGCCTGCGCGGGCGAACGCCAAGGGCAAGATCACGTCCTCCGAGAAGATGCGCGGCCGACTGAGCCAGTTCTTCTTCGAGGACCGTGTGGCCCCCGTGACCCCGGCGGAGCTCGAAGCCGCGCACGGTCACCACGGTGCGGAGCCTGTCGCCGTGGGCGCCGGGTCGCACTCGGCGCAGATCGAGAAGTAGCCGCGCACGGGTTAGCAGCCGTTTGGCCGTGGGCCCGTGGAGATCTTCGGATCCCCACGGGCCCACTTTTCATCTGCACTCCTTGAGATGGCCCCGCGGAGGCCAGGCGCTGGTCTGGTCAACGAGGATGTCTGCCGGCGAGGCCTCCTGCCGCGGCCAGAAGAACCCGGGGCCGCGGAGCGCGGGGGCATCATCAGGTGCCATCTTCCCTCGCTCTGACACCGCGTCCGGGCTGGATACCACTACGCGCCCCTGGCCGGACACCACCACGCGCGCCGGTCGGGACACAACCGGCAGCCTCGGCTCGGAGACAACAAGGCGCCCCAGCGCGGATGCCATGTCTCGCACACGCGGTACTGTCGGATGAACGCGCACATGACAGGCATCCTCCATGCATCCTCAATGCTGGCCCTCGCGTCGTTGAGGAGGACAGCGGGCATTCCCGTTCACCGGAGCTGGCCCTCACGTCGTGACGTTGCACCTGCCGGCCACAGGGCCGGTCCCGCACAACCACGGCCTCTCTCCCTCCCCGCTCCTGGCGACCCACCCCCGCCAGTCGGGCAGAGTTTACGTGGCTCAGGGGTCCGCAGACGCACTCAGGGGTCAACGGAGGGCACACATGAACACCTGGGACGGGCCCTCCCCGCAGCAGTTCCACCACCGGTCGTGTGCTGACGCGCCTCCCCCGCTCGGCGCCGCAGGTCGTGGAAGATCCTGCTCCGCGGTAATTTGGTCGTCTGCACGCCGTCGCCCAGGAACACCGGCCGCGGACGGAGCGCAGCGCTTTCAGCGTGCTACAGGGGCAGCAGAAGCCGGTAGAGAGCCAGGCCCACCCCCGTGAGTGTCGGAGGGAACAGATCCGTCACTACTGGTCTGCCGGAGTACCTACTTACCCGTCTTCCAGGCCTTCCGGGCCTTCCGGGCTTTTCGGACCTGCTGAACCTGCTGAGCCTGCTGAGCCTGCCGAGCCTGCTGAGCCTGCTGAGCCTGCTGAGCCTGCCGAGCCTGCCGAGGGAGATTGTGCACCGCCCGACGGGCTGTCTGGTGCACGCGGTTGCGGGGCGCAACAACATCCTACGAACGTGGATTCAGGGAGGCGATCTTCGGGACCACCGCCCGCAGTCGCGGGATGGGGCCCACGGAGCAACGCCGGCCGTCGCAGGACACCCGGTGCAGGCCCGGGGACCCGCTGAGGTTCCACCCGGGCACGCGGCCGCTGTACGGGCCTCTCTGTGAGGGCCCTGCCATCCGGGGCCCCGTTACAGGCGCAGGGGGCTCACACGGCCTCGTCCCCGGGTGGGGCTTGGAGGATGGCTCGGTACCGGTGCCGGTGCGCCTCGCCCGTACTCGGTGCTGGTCCTGACATCACGGGGCCCGCCCCTGAGATCAGGCGGCGGACATCTCGGATGTCGAAGTTCGGACGCCACCGCTGGACATGAAGGAGCCCGCACCGTCCGGGGACAGTGCGGGCTCCTTGAGTAGACCTCAGACGCGTGCCGTCAGTGGGCGTGGTCTCCACGGCTGTGCTCGAACACGAGGCCGAGCAGACCGAGCAGCGCCACGGGAACAGCGAGCCCCACGATCCACCAGTCGATGGCCAGAGCAGTCACGAACAGTGCGCAACCGAGACCGAGAAGCAGCGGCCACCAGCTCCACGGGGAGAAGGCGCCGTACTCGCCCGACATCTCCACGATCTCGCCGTCCTCGCGGTCCTCCGGGAGGGTGCCCCCGGTGGAGCGCTGGACGAGCCAGAGGTACACCACGAGCATGAAGCTCATGGCCGCGACCGCCAGCAGAGCCGGGAAGCCCGCGAGCTCCTGGAAGTCCGTCACGTAGCCGTATACGAACCCGACCACGGTGCAGAAGACACCGAGCATCAGGAAGGTCTTGATAGTGGTGCTCATCGTCCGTTCCTTCCGCTGCCGCCGACCAGGGGGGTCTCGGCATCATACTGCTGGCTCGAGAACGCGGAGAGCTCCGGGTGGTGGAGATCCAGCGCGGGGCGCTCGGAACGGATCCGAGGCAGGGAGGTGAAGTTGTGGCGCGGGGGCGGGCAGGAGGTCGCCCACTCGAGAGAACCGCCGAAGCCCCAGGGATCGTCCACCTCCACCTTCTTGGCATTGCGGTGGGTGGTGTACACATTCCAGAAGAACGGGATCATGGACACGCCCAGCAGCATGGAGCCAATGGTGGAGAACTGGTTCATCCAGGTGAACCCGTCCTCGGGCAGGTAGTCCGCGTACCGGCGGGGCATGCCGTCCACGCCCAGCCAGTGCTGGATCAGGAAGGTCATGTGGAAGCCCACGAACAGCAGCCAGAAGTGGATCTTGCCGATTCGCTCGTTGAGCATCTTGCCGGTGAACTTGGGCCACCAGAAGTAGAAGCCGGCGAACATGCCGAACACGATGGTTCCGAAGATCACGTAGTGGAAGTGCGCGACTACGAAGTAGGTGTCAGACACGTGGAAGTCCAGCGGCGGGGTGGCCAGGATGATGCCGGTCAGACCACCGAACAGGAACGTGAACAGGAAGCCCAGCACCCACAGGATGGGCGTCTCGAAAGTGAGCGAGCCCTGCCACATGGTGCCGATCCAGTTGAAGAACTTCACGCCGGTGGGGACCGCGATCATCATGGTCATGAAGGAGAAGAAGCCGAGGGCCACAGCACCGGTGACGTACATGTGGTGCGCCCACACGGTCACGGACAGGGCCGCGATGGCGATGGTCGCGAAGACCAGGCCCTTGTACCCGAAGATCGGCTTGCGGGAGAACACCGGAATGATCTCCGAGACGATGCCGAAGAACGGCAGGGCGAGCACGTAGACCTCGGGGTGACCGAAGAACCAGAAGAGGTGCTGCCACAGGATGGCGCCACCGTTCTCCGGGTCGAAGATGTGACCACCCAGGCGACGGTCCATGCCCAGCGCGAACAGCGCGGAGGCCAGCGGCGGGAAGACCATGATGACCAGCATGGAGGTGATCAGCGTGGTCCAGGTGAACACGGACATGCGCCACATGGTCATGCCGGGCGCGCGCATGCACACGATGGTGGTGATGAAGTTGACCGCACCGAGGATGGTGCCGAAGCCCTGCAGTCCGAGGCCGAAGACCCAGAGGTCACCACCGACACCCGGACTGAACGTGGTGCTGTTCAAGGGCGCGTAGGCGAACCAGCCGAAGGAGGCGGCGCCCTGCGGGGAGAGGAAGCCCGACACCGCGATCAGCGAGCCGAACAGGAAGAACCAGAACGACAGCGCGTTCAGACGCGGGAACGCGACATCCGGTGCGCCGAGCTGCAGGGGCACGATGACGTTGGCGAAACCGATGAACAGCGGGGTGCCGAACATCAGCAGCATGATCGTGCCGTGCATGGTGAACAGCTGGTTGTACTGTTCCTTGGTCTCCAGGATCTGCATGCCGGGCTGAAAGAGCTCGGCACGGATGAGCAGCGCCATGACGCCGCCCGCGCAGAAGAAGATGAACGAGGAGATCAGGTACATGTACCCGATCGTCTTGTGGTCCGTGGAGGTGAGCCAGTTGACGATCACCCGGCCCTTGGAGCGTGGCACAACGCGGGGTGCGGCTGCTGCCGCGTCGTCCCGCGAATATTCGAGCGTAGACATTGCCTATCCCCTAGTTGTTGGAGGTTTCGTTCTGATTGGGATTGCGGTTGTACTCGTCGCCCACGAGGCCGGTGTTGCCCTCGTCGCGCAGCTTCTGCATCTGGGCGTCGTACTCCTCCTGGCTCACGACGGCCACGTTGAAGAGCATCTCCGAGTGGTATTCACCGCACAGCTCCGCGCACTTGCCGGCGAAGGTGCCTTCGTGACCGGTGGTGAAGCTCATGTAGTTGGTGCGGCCCGGGATCATGTCGATCTTCTCCAGGAATGCCGGAACCCAGAACGAGTGGATGACGTCACGGGAGGTGATCTCCAGCTCCACCTCGCTGTTGGCGGGGAGGTAGAGGGTGGGCAGCGTCTCCTCGACGCCCGGCTCACCGGTGAGGTGTGCCTGGACGCCCTGGTAGTGGACGTCGTCGTCCACGTAGTTGAAGTCCCACGCCCACTGCTTGCCGTAGACCTGGATCTTGGTGTCCGGGTTCTCGAAGCGGTCCGTGATCTCGGTCTGGGCGCGGAAGGAGAAGAAGAACAGGGTCACGATCATGGCGATCGGGACGATGGTGTAGAAGATCTCCAGCGGTGCGTTGTACGCGAGCTGGCGAGGGTAGCCCGTCTCGTTCTTGCGCCGGCGGTAGGCCACCATGCACCAGAGCATGAGGCCCCACACCAGGAGACCGACGGCGAGGGCCGCGACCCACGAGCCGATCCACAGGTCCATGATCAGATCGGCGTTGTCGGTGGTGCCACGTTCGGTGGGCAGGAAGCCCACCTCGACCTGCTCCGAGCACGCGGTGAGCGAGATCGTCGCCAGGACTGCCACTGCCGAGAGCTTCAGCTTCCGACCGCGGCGGCTGCCGGTTCGAGTTTGCGAACTCACAGACGGCCCTTCCTCTTCTGTACGTGGGCTCGGCGTCGGTCCTGCGCGTGGGCACAGAGGACACGTTGCCCGTTAATGGTTCTCCCTCGGAAGCTTACCCCTCACCCCCTCGATGTGCTGACACTGTGTCAGCGCGCCGTGTCGTGCCCGCCCACGGGGCGGTGTCCCGCTCCCCCGGACCACGCGGCGGCGCCGTGCGCGTGCGGGGGCAGGGCTTCGCTCGCCCGGTGGAGCCGGCGCGGGGGCGTCACGGGGTGGCGCGGCCGAGGTGTGCGGGCACGGAAAAGGGGTGCGCCGGGCCCGTCAGGCCCTGCGCACCCCTTCGCGACGGCGTGGTCCTAGTGGAAGCTGTCCCCGCACGCGCAGGAACCCTGCGCGTTGGGGTTGTCGATCGAGAAGCCCTGCTTGGAGATGGTGTCCTCGAAGTCCACGGTGGAGCCGCTGAGGTACGGGACGCTCATCTTGTCCACGATGACCTCCACGCCGCCGAAGTCGCGGACGTGGTCCCCGTCCAGGACCCGCTCGTCGAAGTACAGCTGGTAGATCAGCCCGGAGCAGCCGCCGGGCTGCACCGCGACGCGCAGGCGCAGGTCCGTGCGGCCCTCCTGCTCGAGGAGGTCCCGGACCTTCTGGGCGGCGTTGTCGGTGAGCAGGACCTCGTGGGCGGGCAGGTCCTGGGTGGTCTCGTTGTCCGTGGTGACGCTCATGGTGCTCGCTTTCTGTGCGACCCGGGGGCCTGCCCCTGAGTGCGGTTCAACGGTTCTGCGGGTGGAACGCGGTGGTGCGCGGAATCATTCCGCGGCGCCACGCCCCTGTTCGGCGAGGGCGGTGAGGACCAGGGCCTCGGCCGTCACGGCGTGCAGGAAGTCCCCGATGTGCAGGGACTCGTTGGCGCTGTGGGCGCGCGTGTCCGGGTCCTCGATGCCGGTGATCAGGATCTGCGCGTCCGGGTAGGCCTCCGTGAGCGTGGCGGTGAATGGAATCGACCCGCCCATCCCGGCGGTCACGGCCGGACGTCCCCAGGCCTGCTCGAAGGCCCACAGCGCGATCTGCGAGCTCACGGCGGTGTCGTCCGCGCGGAACGACGGCCCGGCCTCCTCGACCTCGAACGTCACGTGCGCACCGAGCGGGGCGTGATCCAGCACGTGCGTGCGCAGCGCCTCGGCGGCCTCCTTGGGGTCCTGCCCGGGGGCCACGCGCAGGCTGAGCTTGGCTCGGGCACTGGCGGCGATGGTGTTGGAGGCGTGGTCCACGTCCGTGACGTCGATGCCGGTCACGGAGATGGCGGGCTGGGTCCAGATCCGGGAGGAGATGGAGCCGCGCCCGGCCAGCTGCACGCCGTCGAGCACGCCGGCGTCCGCGCGGAAGCGGGCCTCGTCGTAGTCCACGTCCGTGGCGTCCTCGCTCAGCAGCCCGGCCACGGCCACGGCACCGTCGTCGTCGTGCAGCGTGGCGATCAGTCGGGACAGCAGCGTGGGCGCATCCAGGACGGGACCGCCGAACATGCCGGAGTGCACCGCGTGGTCCAGCGCGCTGATCTCCACGATCCCACCGACGACGCCGCGCAGCGTGGTGGTCAGGGCGGGGACGCCGACCTCCCAGTTGGCGGAGTCCGCGATCACGATGACGTCCGCGGCGAGCTTGTCCTTGTGGGCCGCCAGGAAGGCCTCGAAACCGGGCGAGCCGGCCTCCTCCTCACCCTCGACGAACACGGTGATTCCCAGTCCGGGCTCCTCACCGTGGTGCTCGAAGAACGCCCGGAGCGCTCCGACGTGGGCCATCACTCCGGCCTTGTCGTCGGCCGCGCCGCGACCCCACAGACGTCCGTCCTTCTCCACGGCCTCGAAGGGCTCGGTGTTCCACAGCTCCCGCCTGCCCGGGGGCTGCACGTCGTGGTGGGCGTACAGCAGGATCGTGGGGTGCCCCGGAGCCGCGGCCCGGCGCGCGACGACGGCCGGGTGGCCCGCGTCGTCCGGCGACGGCACGCGCAGCACCTCCACGCTGTCGAACGGCAGACCGCGCAGGAGGGCTGCGACGGCCTCGGCGCTGCGGTCCAGGTCGGCGGCGTCGAACGAGTCCCAGGCGATGCCGGGAATCGCGACGAGTTCACCGAGCTCGCCGAGCAGCGTGGCGCGGGAGCTCTCCACGCTCGCCCGGAGGGCCTCGACGGTGTCGGAACTGGGACGTGTGAAGTCTGTGCTCATGGGCCCAGCCTAACGGCGCCGACCGCGAGGTGGCAGGTCGCACGCGCGGAGCCCGCCCGGGACTCCGTTAGGCTGGTCGGGTGTTTGGACGCAGGAAGACAGAAGAATCCACGGGTTCCACCGCCGTGCGCGCCACGGCCGTGACCGAGGCCGCCGAGACCCCGGACCGCGGCGGGCAGCCCGCCGACGGCCGCAAGGGCCGCCCCACGCCCACCCGCCGGGAGCAGGAGGCCGCGCGTCGTCGCCCCCTGGTTCCCGAGGACCGCAAGGCCGCCAAGGCGGAGTCCAAGCAGGCCGAGCGCCAGCGCCGCGCGCAGGCCCAGGCCGGCATGGCCGCCGGGGACGAGCGCTATCTGGGTCCGCGGGACGCGGGACCCCAGCGCCGCTTCGCGCGCGACTGGGTGGACGCCCGGTTCAACGTGGGCGAGTACGTGCTGATCTTCCTGCTGCTCGTGTTCCTCATCCTCTTCCTGCCGGTGCAGTCCCTGGCCATGACCCTGATCTGGGTCGTGTACGGGTACGTGGCGCTGAGCATCATCGACGCCGTGATCATGTCCCAGCGCATGCACAAAGCCATGCAGCGCAAGTTCGGCACCGTGCAGCGGGGCACACGCTGGTACGCGTCCATGCGAGCGTTCACGATCCGCCGGCTGCGCCTTCCCAAGCCGCAGGTGCGGCGGGGCGAACGTCCCGAGTGACGCCCGAACTCGAACGACAGGGGCCCGGACCACGGTGGTGGTCCGGGCCCCTGTCCTTCGCCGGGGCGGCGACGATCAGCGGGTGGTGCGCCGGGCCGCGCGCCGCAGGCCCTTGTTGATCCGTGCGGCCCAGAACGGCCCCTCGTAGAGGAACGCGGTGTACCCCTGCACGAGGGAGGCACCAGCATCCAGGCGCTCCACGACGTCCTCCGCCGTGGTGACACCGCCCACCGAGACGAGCACCAGACGGTCCCCCACGTGCGCCTTCAGCAGCCGGAGCACCTCGAGGGAGCGCCGACGCAGCGGGGCACCCGACAGGCCACCGGCACCGCAGCGCACGACCTCGTCCTGCTCCGTGGTCAGTCCCAGCCCGTCACGGGCGATCGTGGTGTTGGTGGCCACGATGCCGTCCAGCCCGAGGTCCATGGCCAGGTCCGCCACGGCGAGCACGTCCTCGTCCGCCAGGTCCGGGGCGATCTTCACCAGCAGCGGCACCCGCCGGGAGGTGACACGGTCCGCCTCGGCGCGCACGGCACGCAGCAACGGCCGGAGGGAGTCCAGCTCCTGGAGCTGACGCAGCCCGGGGGTGTTGGGCGAGGACACGTTGACCACCAGGTAGTCCGCGTAGGGGGCCAGCAAGCGCGTGCTGCGCACGTAGTCCTCGGTGGCGTGCTCCAGCTCCACCGCCTTGGTCTTGCCGATGTTCACGCCCACCACGGGACGACGCCGCCCGGTCCGGGCCGCCTCCTGCGCCAGGCTCTGCAGCGCAGCCGCCACGCGGGGAGCCACCGCCTGGGCTCCGTCGTTGTTGAAGCCCATCCGGTTGACCACAGCGCGGTCCCGCACGAGCCGGAACAGGCGGGGGCGGGGGTTGCCGGGCTGAGCATGCCCCGTGACCGTGCCGACCTCCACGTGGCCGAAGCCCAGATCGGTGAGGGCGTGAACTCCCGTGGCCCCCTTGTCGAAGCCGGCGGCCAGCCCGAAGGGCGAGGGGAAGGTCAGGCCCATCACGGTCACCTCGTTCCCGGCATCCGGGGCGGTGAACCGCGAGAGCACGCGGCCCAGTCCGCAACGACGGGTCAGCGAGATGCCAGCGAAACCCAGGGTGTGGGCAAGTTCGGGATCCATCCAGGAGAAGGCGGCCTTGAAGAAGGCGGGATACACGCGCATGGGTCCAGTTTCCCACACGGGCTCCGGGCCGAGATCGGTCTGCGTCGGACGGGGAGCCGCGGGAGCCACTGGGTGGCGTGATCGGTGCCTTAGTGCTTCAAGTTTCAGGTGAGTGTCACGGGTTGGCGCTCAAGTTTTGATGAAGACTTCCAGCATTGAGCCCGTCAGGATCCCTCCGGATTCACCGCCTGATCCACCGCTCCCCCGTAGCGCCGGTCCCGCTCCACGTAGTCCTGGACGGCTCGCCACAGCACCCGCCGGTCCATGTCCGGCCAGAGCACGTCCAGGAACACCAGCTCGGCGTAGGCGGACTGCCAGAGCATGAAATTGGACAGCCGCTGCTCCCCGGAGGACCGGAGGAACATGTCCACGTCCGGCAGCTGCGGCTCGTCCAGGTACCGCTGCACGGTGTCCTCCGTGATGGACCCCGGCTTGAGCAGACCCTCACGGGCGTCACGGGCCATGGCTGCGGCGGCGTCTGCAATCTCCGCCCGGCCGCCGTAGTTCACGCACATGGTCAGCGTGATGACGTCATTGCCCTCCGTTTCGCGCTCGGCGGTCTCCAGCCGCTTGATCACCGAGCCCCACAGCCGCGGGCGTCGCCCGGCCCAGCGGACCCTGATCCCCCACTCCTGGAACGTGGGCAGCTGGCGGGACATCACGTCCCCCGTGAAGTTCATGAGGAAGGCCACCTCGGACGGTGAGCGCTTCCAGTTCTCCGTGGAGAAGGCATATGCGGAGACGTTGGGGATGCCCAGCTCGATGGCACCGGCCACCACGTCCATCAGAGCCCGTTCCCCGGCCCTGTGGCCCTCCGTGCGCGGGAGCCCCCGCTGATTGGCCCACCTGCCGTTGCCGTCCATCACGAGCGCCACGTGCTGGGGAAGAAGGGCGGGGTTGATGTCGGGCGCGGTCTCCCCGCTGGAGTGCGGCGGCGGGGGGCTGAAGCGGTTCACGCGGTGGTCCTCTCGGAGCGACGGTCGGTACTCCCCCACCCTAGGACCTGGCACGGCCCACCCCGTGCGGGTCAGCGGTCTGCGGGGGCCTCCGGTGCTGCGTCCCAGGTTCACGCTCGCTCCACGAGAGCCAGGGCTCGCACGGTGCGCTCCATGTGCCACTGGACGTAGGTGGCCACGAACCCGGCCGCCGCACGCGCCGTCCGGGGATCGGCGGCGTCGATGGTGGGCCAGTGACCGCGCAGCAGACCGTCCAGCAGCTGGAACGTGGCGTCGCTCGGTGCGGCCGAGCCCGGGGGGCGGCACTGCGGGCACACGGCCCCGCCGAGTGCGGCGGAGAACGACCGGTGGGGCCCGGGAGCACCGCAGCGGGCGCAGTCCACGAAACTCGGCGTCCACCCCGCCAGGGAGACGGCCCGCAGCAGGTACGAATCGAGGATCCGCCCCGGTTCGTGAAGTCCCCGGGCCACCGCCGAGAGCGCTCCGACGAGCAGCTGGTAGTGCTGGGAGGAGGTGTCGTGGTCGTCCGACGTGAGTTTCTCCGCCGTCTCCGCCATGGCCGCCGCCGCCGTGTAGCGCTCGTAGTCGGTGGCGATCCGCTCCCCGTAGGACCGCTTGCCGATGGCCTGGGACACGATGTCCAGGGTGCGCCCGTGGACCAGCTGCACCTCGGCCACGTTGAACGGCTCCAGACGGGCCCCGAAGCGGGACGTGGTGCGCCGCACGCCCTTGGCCACCGCCCGCACCTGCCCGTGCTCGGCGCTCAGCAGGATCACGATGCGGTCCGCCTCACCCAGCTTGTAGGTGCGCAGCACCACGGCGTCGTCGCGGTAGCTGCGCGAGGCGAAGGTTGAACGGGACACGCGCGCCATTGTGCCACCACGCGCACCCTCCCGGCGCCCCAGCCTGGCCGGGTGGACCGCACGGGCGAGGCCCCGGCCAGCGTGACCGGGGCCTCGCCGAGGACGGGACCGGGGTGCCTGTGCACCCGGGAACGGCCGGGATCAGTCCTGCTCGGTGCCCTGGGCGTCCCGCACCGCGCGGTTGACGGCTGAGATCACGGCCTTGAGCGACGCGCGGGTGGTGTTGCTGTCCATGCCGGCGCCCCACAGCACCCGGTCCCCCACCGCCAGCTCCACGTAGCTGGCCGCCTGGGCGTTCGCGGAGGCGGACAGGGTGTGCTCGGTGTAGTCGAGCAGGCGCACGTCCACACCCTCCTGGTTGAACAGGTTGATCAGGGCGTCGATGGGACCGGTGCCCTGCGCGGTGCGCTCTCGGTGCTCACCGCCCACGTCCAGACCGATCTCCAGGACGGTGCCGCCCTCGTCCTCCGCGTGGGTGGAGATGGAGGTGATGCGGTAGTGGCCCCACCGGGAGGTGCCATCCGTGGTGGGCAGGTACTCGTCCGAGAAGATCTTCCACAGTTGCTGCGCCGAGACCTCGGAACCGGACGTCTCCGTGTACTTCTGCACGGCACCCGAGAACTCGATCTGGGCGCGGCGGGGCAGGTCGATCCCGTACTCGCTCTTGAGCAGGTAGGCCACACCGCCCTTGCCGGACTGCGAGTTCACGCGGATCACGGCCTCGTAGCTGCGCCCCACGTCCTCGGGGTCGATGGGCAGGTACGGCACCGCCCACTCGAGGTCGTCCACGCCCACGCCCTGCTGCTCGGCGTCGCGCTGCATGGCCTCGAAGCCCTTCTTGATGGCGTCCTGGTGCGAGCCCGAGAACGCCGTGAACACCAGGTCCCCGCCGTACGGGCTGCGCTCGGGGACGGGCAGCTGGTTGCAGTGCTCCACGGTGCGGCGGATCTCCTCGATGTCCGAGAAGTCGATCTGCGGGTCAACTCCCTGGGTCAGCAGGTTCAGACCCAGGGTCACCAGGTCCACGTTGCCGGTGCGCTCGCCGTTGCCGAACAGGCACCCCTCGATCCGGTCCGCCCCGGCCAGGTAGCCCAGCTCCGCGGCGGCCACACCCGTGCCGCGGTCGTTGTGGGGGTGCAGGGACAGGATGATGTCCTCCCGGTGGTACAGGTGACGGCCCATCCACTCGATGGTGTCCGCGTACACGTTGGGGGTGGCCATCTCCACGGTGGCGGGCAGGTTGACGATCATCTGCCGTCCGTCGCCGATCTCGAAGGTCTCGGCCACCTCGTTGCAGATCCGGGCCGCGAACTCCAGCTCGGTGCCGGTGTAGGACTCCGGGGAGTACTCGTACACCACGTTCGTGCCGCTGAGCTGCTCCTCGTACTTGCGGCACAGCCGGGCGCCGGTCAGGGCGATGTCCACGATCCCGTCCATGTCCTGCTGGAACACCACGCGCCGCTGCAGGGTGGAGGTGGAGTTGTAGAGGTGAACGATCGCGTTCTTGGCGCCGTCGATGGCCTCGTAGGTGCGTTCGATCAGGTGCTCCCGGGACTGGGTCAGCACCTGGATGGAGACGTCGTCCGGGATGTGACCGCCCTCCACCAGAGTGCGCACGAAGTCGAAGTCGGTCTGGGACGCGGACGGGAAGCCCACCTCGATCTCCTTGAAGCCCATGCGCACGAGCAGCTGGAACATCTTCAGCTTGCGGTGGGAGTCCATGGGGTCGATCAGGGCCTGGTTGCCGTCCCGCAGGTCCACGGCGCACCAGCGCGGCGCCGTGGTGGCCACCTTGTCCGGCCACGTGCGGTCGGACATGTCGAACGGGAAGTTCTGCTGGTACGGGGTGTACTTGTGGGCGGGCATGCCGGAGGGGCGCTGCAGGTTCTTCACGGGAGGGGCCTTTCGAGCTGTGACGTGGTGGCCGGCACCGGGCGACTCCGCAGCGGGTGCTCGGCCGTCGATCGTTGTGTCAGGCCCCGCTGCGGCACGTAAGCAGGAGTCGCTGCACGTTGGTCCGCATGTGATCCAACGTACCACCCGGGGTGGGCATCACCACAACGTCAGCCGTCCGCTGTGGCCTGGCACGTGAACTGCTCCGCCGTCTGGCCGTCGAGCCCGTCCGGCAGCTGCTGGTCCCGGGTCATCCGGTCCCCGCTCGTGAAGTCCTGCCCCACGGCCACCTCCACGCCCTCGACCTCGTAGGACGCCACCAGCTGACTGTCGGAGACGTTGAGCAGCCGCGCGACGTCGTCCGCGGCCACCGCCCAGTCCGGGTGGTAGAAGATCTGCGTGGCTGACAGCTGGGCGCCCGAGCGGCCGCTGCGGGTCTGCTCGTAGCCGGCCTTCTTCAGCACGGACACGAGCTGCGCGTCCCGCCCTCCCGCGTCCGAGCGGTTGATCACGGTCACGGGCACCAGGGCCGGGGCCACCGCGGGGGCGCTCGCGGAGGGCGTGGCGCTCGACGGCGCGGCGGCACCGGGTGCCGCCGGTGCGGCGTCGTCCGGTGTGGCGGGCGACGGCGCGGACGGGGAAGAAGAGCCCTGCGTGCCGCCCGTGACCCCGACGTCCTGCTGGAGGGTGGCGAACAGCTTCTGGGCCGGCTGCTCCTCGAGCTGCAGCCGGTTGGGGTCCTCCGGGTGCGGGTGCGTGGGGGCCGTGACGAACGCGATGCTGCCCGGGTCGATGCCGTTGAAGGTGCCCCCGATCTCCACGAGCGCGGGAATGGAGGTGAGCCCCTGGTCCACGTGCAGGTTCTGCGTCATGACCTCGGCGATGTGGTAGAGCTGCGGCAGGTTGGTGAGCGTCCCGTCCGCCTGGATCTTGCGTGTCAGGGACGCCAGGAAGGCCTGCTGGGAGCGGATTCTGGCCTCGTCCCCGCCGTTGCCGAACGCGGCGCGGGAGCGCAGGAACGCGAGGGCCTGCTCCCCCTCCACGGTGGAGATGCCGGCGGGCAGCTTCAGCCCGGACTTGGGGTCGTCCACGGCCTCGTTGACGCACACCTCCACGCCGCCCACGGCGGTGGAGAGCTCGGTGACGGCGTTGAAGTCCGCCAGCATGAAGTGGTCCACGTCCACACCGGTGAGCTTGTTGATGGCCGCGACCGTGCACCCGGGGCCGCCGCGCTCCACCGCGCTGTTGAGCATGTCCGTCCCGGCCGGGTAGACCTTCCCGGACTCGGGGTCGGTGCACTGCGGGATGTCCACCACGAGGTCCCGTGGGAAGGACACCACGGTCACGGCGTCCCGGGCCTCGGTGACGTGCACGAGCATCATCACGTCCGTGCGTCCCTCGGAGTCCTCGGCGCTGCCGTACTCGCTGTTGCCCTTGCCGCTGCGCGTGTCCGAGCCCATCACCAGGATGTCCAGCGGGCCACCCTCCACCGCCCCGGAATCCTCCGAGAGGTCCAGCGGGCTGGACGTCAGGTTGCTCGTGAGCCGTAGCGCCGCCACCCCGCCCAGTCCGATCACGCTGATCAGCGCCAGGACCACGAGGATCACGGCGATCCTGCGGGTCGAGGAGCGGTGCTCCCGGGCCCGGTGGTGGCGTCCCGTCTGACGGAGCTCGAACGGCTCCTCCGCCGGCGCGGCGCTCTGCGCGGGCTGGGAGGCCCACGGCGCCGCCGCACCGGGATCACGGCGGCTGCGGTGACTGGGACTGGGTTCCACCGGTGACTCCTGGGAAGTTGGTCTCGCGGGGTCGCGGCGCCGACGATCGCTCCGGCGCGGCGCGCCCCGCGGGGGACGGCGCGGACCGGGTCAGAACCCCAGCTTGGACAGCTGCCTGGGGTCCCGCTGCCACTCCTTGGCCACCTTGACGTGGAGGTCCAGGTAGATGCGGGTGCCGAGCAGCGCCTCGATCTGCTCACGGGAGCGCGTGCCGATCTCGCGCAGCCGCGCCCCCCGCTTGCCGATCACGATCGCCTTCTGGGACGGACGCTCCACGTAGAGGCTCGCGTGCACGTCCAGCATGGGGTTCTCGGGCGAGCGCCCCTCGCGCTCGGAGACCTCGTCCACCACCACGGCCAGGGAGTGCGGCAGCTCGTCCCGCACGCCCTCCAGGGCGGCCTCGCGGATGAGCTCGCC
Organism: Kocuria sp. HMSC066H03; assembly: GCF_001812045.1. Lineage (NCBI taxonomy): Bacteria > Bacillati > Actinomycetota > Actinomycetes > Micrococcales > Micrococcaceae > Kocuria > Kocuria sp. HMSC066H03. Next base: position 163,573 of record NZ_KV807509.1, on the reverse strand, counting down.
CATCATGGTGATCTCCGGCTCGTCCGTGAGGTCACCCTCCGGGTACAGCGGCGGGGAAACCGGCATGAGGGACACGAGCAGCTCGCCCAGCTCGTCCACCTGGTAGCCGTGCGCGGCGCTCACGGGGATCACGTGGGCCCAGCCGGCGTCCTCGTCCGACGCCGCATCCCGGCTCGGCGCGGAGGGGGGCCGTCCCGACGACGCGGCGTCGCGGCGTCGTTGGCGGGCCTCACGCTGGGCGCGCTCCGCGGTGACGACCTCGCGGCCCAGCTCGCTCACCGCGAGCAGCTGCTCCATGAGCCGGTCCTGCGGCACGAGGTCGGCCTTGGTCACGATCGCGACGACCGGTGTGCGCCCCACGGCGGCAACCACCTGCTGCGCGATGTAGCGGTCCCCGGGACCCACCTTCTGGTCGGCGGGAACGCAGAAGCCGATCACGTCCACCTCGCCGAGGGTCTCCGCGACCACGTCGTTGAGCCGCTGACCCAGCAGGGTGCGGGGCCGGTGCAGGCCGGGGGTGTCCACGAGGACCAGCTGTCCGTCCTGGCGGTGGACGATGCCGCGGATCGTGTGCCGGGTGGTCTGCGGGCGGTTGGAGGTGATGGCCACCTTCCGTCCCACCAGGGCGTTGGTGAGCGTGGACTTGCCCACGTTCGGGCGGCCCACGAACACCGCGAATCCGGCGCGGAAGTCCTGCTCGGCGGGGGTGCTGTCCTGGCTCATGCGACGTCCTCGGAAGATCGGTGCGTGGTGCGGTGCGGCGGGTGGGGGGTCATGACATCGTCTCCACGGGCGCGTCGCGGCCGAGGAACTCCTCGAGCAGTGCGCGCTGCGCGCGGAACATGCGCTCGCGCTCGTCCTCCTCCGCGTGGTCGTGGCCGAGCAGGTGCAGCAGGGAGTGGGCGGTGAGCAGGCACAGCTCGTCCTCGGTGCTGTGCCCCGCGGCCTCCGCCTGGCGCTGCGCCACCGGAGGGCACAGCACGACGTCCCCGAGCACTCCCAGGGAGGGCTCCTCCGGGGTGCCCTCCCGCAGCTCGTCCATGGGGAAGGACATCACGTCCGTGGCGCCAGGCAGCTCCAGCCACTGCTCGTGCAGCTGGGCCATCTGCTCCTCGTCCACCACGGCGATCGAGACCTCGGTGTCCGGGTGCAGGTGCCAGCGCCGGAAGGCGAGCTCCACGAGCGCGCTCAACTGGGCCGTGTCCACCGCGCGCCAGCACGGCGCCAGGACGGCCTGGTCCTCGGGGGTCTCCCACGGCAGGTCGAACGCGACGCTCACCGCGCGGACCCCTGTCCCGGACCGGCCTCCGCAGTCCCGTGGGCGGGGCGGGCGGCACGCCGGTCCTCCTTGCGCCGCGCGCGCTCCACGCGGTGCCTGTTGGTCGTGTCGAACTGGTCGTACGCGGCCACGATCTCCCCCACGAGCTCGTGGCGCACCACGTCCGCGGAGGTCAGCTCGCAGAACGCGATGTCGTCGATCCCGCCCAGCACGTGCTGGACCTGGCGCAGCCCGGACTTGGTGGCGCCGGGGAGGTCCACCTGGGTGACGTCACCGGTCACCACGATCCGGGAGCCGAAACCCAGTCGAGTGAGGAACATCTTCATCTGCTCGGGCGTGGTGTTCTGGGCCTCGTCCAGGATCACGAAGGCGTCGTTGAGCGTGCGCCCTCGCATGTAGGCGAGCGGTGCCACCTCTATGCTGCCGGCCTCCATGAGCCGCGGAATGGACTCGGGGTCCATCATGTCGTGCAGCGCGTCGTAGAGCGGGCGCAGGTAAGGGTCGATCTTGTCGTTGAGCGATCCGGGCAGGAACCCCAGCCGCTCCCCCGCCTCGACCGCTGGCCGCGTGAGGATGATCCGGTTGACCTCCTTGGCCTGCAGCGCGCGCACGGCCTTGGCCATGGCCAGGTACGTCTTGCCGGTGCCCGCCGGGCCGATGCCGAACACCACCGTGTGCTCGTCGATCGCGTCCACGTAGGTCTTCTGGTTCACCGTCTTGGGGCGGATGGTGCGCCCGCGCGTGGACAGGATGCTCGTGGACAGCGCGCTCGAGGGCCGCAGGTCCTGCGCGTCACGCATCATGCGGGCCACGCGCATCACGGTGCGCTCGGTGATCTCCGTGCCGCGCAGCGCCATGGCCAGCAGCTCCTCGAGCAGCGACGCCGCCAGGCGGGTGTCCGTCACGGGCCCCTCGAGCACCACGTCCAGGTCCCGCACGGTCATCCGCACGGCCGGGAACTGCTGCTCCAGCAGGCGCAGAGTGGTGTCCGCCTGGCCCAGGCAGCGGACGGCGGTGTCCCGGTCCGGCATGTGGACGCTCACACGGGTGGTCTCACGGCTGGGACGGGATGCGGTGGTCAGGGTGTTGTTGCCCTCGAGTGCTTCGGTCATCGCCCCCAGCCTATCCGCTCACAGCCCGGCCGGGGCCGCGGGTTGCAATCCGGTAACGGTCCCGTGCGCACGCGCGCAACGGTGGCACCGCACGTTTCTCCCCCGGTAGGTTGTGTCGTCGGCGGGACGCCCGCCACCACGACCACCGCCGGGCCGGGGACGGCAGCCACCGTCTCCTCGGTCCACGACGCCACCCGCGGCGTCGTACCGCCCGTCACGACCACTGCGACAGGCACCCAGGCGACGGAGAGGAACCCATGACGACCCGCATCCTGCACCGCGTCACCGCGCTCGCGGTGGCGGGCGTGCTCGCCGTCGGCGTCTCCTCGTGCGGCAATGCGGCAGACCGCCCGGACAACAAGTCCGCGGCCGCGCCGGGCATCGGCGCCGCGCCCGGCAGCACCAACGACTCCGTGGACGGTGTGGCCACGGAGCAGGCCCCCGTGTACTGGGTGGGCACCGGCGAGGAGTCGGACTACCTCCTCCGGGAGTTCCGCACCCCCGTGACGAGCGACATCGCAGATCCCGTGGCACGCGCGGCCCTCACCGTCACCGCGGCCGCGCCCTCCGACCCCGACTACCGCACACTGTGGTCCGCGGTCGACACCGTGGGAACCAGCGTCACCCCGGACGGCACCGTCACGGTGGACCTGCCGGCTGCGGCGTTCACCGCGCAGCTCTCCGAGCAGGACGCCCGGATGGCGCTGCAGCAGATGGTCTACACCGTCTCCGCCGCCGCGGTCACCGCGGGCCTGCTGGACTCCTCCACCGCCAAGGAGGTCCGCATCCTCGTGGACGGGCGCACGGGGTACCGAGCCTTCGGCGCGGTGACCCTGGACGACCCGCTCACGCGGGACCCCGCGCTCGCGGCGCCCATCTGGCTCATCGACCCCCAGACGGGCACGGATCCCGGCAGCCCGCTCACGATCTTCGCCCGCATCCTGCCCTCCGTGCACAACGTCCGGTGGGAGATCACCTCGGGCGAGCGGCGCGTCAAGGGCGACACCGTGGACGGACCCACGCCCGGCACCGATCCCACCACAGGAACGGAGCTGCGCACCGTCGTGGACCTGGATCCGGGGACCTACACCGTCCGGGTGAGCGGCACGGACGAGCAGGGCCACACGATCGCGGACGACCACGAGATCACGGTGTCCCCCGCGGACTGAGCACGGTCCGGAACCGTCCTCCTCAGTCCCACAGCCCCAGCACCGCGCTCAGCGCCGCGAGTGCCGCTGGACCGGCCGTGGAGGAGCGCATCACCGTGGCGCCCAGGCGCACGGGCCGGGCGCCGGCCGCGCACAGTGCTTCGAGCTCCCGCTCGCTGATCCCGCCCTCGGGACCGACGACCACCGCCACGTGCTCCTGCTCGCCCCAGGCGGCCACCTCGCGGGACGACCACGGGACGTTCGCGCTCTCGTGGAGCACGAGCCACAGCGTGCCCGGCTCGGAACGGATCAGCTCTGCCAGCCCGGCCGTGTCCACCCACGGTGCCAGTTCCGGCCACGTGGCCCTGCGGGACTGCTTGGCCGCGGTGGCCAGCAGCGACTCCCACTTGCCCATGGTCTTGGCGGCCCGCTCGGCCCGCAGGCGTACGATGCTGCGCTCTGCCTGCCAGGGCACCACCCGGGAGACCCCGAGCTCGGTCGCCGACTCGACGGCCTGAAGGTCCCGGTCCCCCTTGGCCAGTGCCTGCACCAGGCTCAGCAGAGGCCGCGGCTGCGGTTCACGCGCGACTGACTTCACGGCCACGGTCATCCGGTCCTTCTCACCGTCCCTGAAGGTGCACGTGGCGCGGGTGCCGTGGCCGTCCACGAGGTCGAGGAGCTCGCCGGCGCGAAGCCGGCGCACGGTCACCGCGTGGCGCGCCTCGGGCCCGTGCACGTCGAGGAGCTCCCCCGGACGGGCCCGGGAGAGCCCCTCACCGGGGTGGTGGAAGACGGGGTTGGTCACTGGTCGTTGAACCGCCCGCGCAGCCGGGAGAAGAATCCGCCCGAGCCGGTGGCGTTGACCGTGGTGCCGTCGTGGGCCTCCTCGTCCCGCAGCTGCGCCAGCCGCTGCACGAGCTCACGCTGCTCGCCCGTGAGGTTGCGGGGGGTCTCCACCTCGAAGTGGACTTGCAGGTTTCCGCGTCCCTTGCCGCGCAGGTGCGTCACGCCGAGCCCGTCGAGGGTCACGGTGGCACCTGACTGGGTTCCGGGCTCCACGGCCACGCTGCGGGTGCCGTCGAAGGTCTCCAGGGTCACGGTGGTGCCCAGGGCGGCCGCGGTCATGGGGATGCGCAGCCGGGCGTGGAGGTCGTCCCCCTCGCGGTGGAACGTGGGGTCCGGGTCCACCTTGAGCTCCACGAAGAGGTCGCCGTTGGGCCCACCGGCGGTGCCGGCCTCGCCCTGGCCGCCCAGGCGGATGCGGTTGCCGGACTGGATGCCGGCGGGGATCTTCACAGTGAGCGGGCGACGGTCACGCACCCGGCCCTCGCCGTAGCACTCGTGGCACGGGCTCTCGATCACGGTGCCGAAGCCGTTGCACTGCGAGCACGGGCCCTGAGTGGTGACCATGCCCAGGATGGACTGGCGCTGGTACTGCATGTGCCCCGAGCCGCGGCACATGCTGCACGTGGTGGGGCTGGTGCCGGGCTGGCAGCAGGAGCCCTCGCACGCGGGGCACACCACGGCGGTGTCCACGGTGATGTCCTTCTCCACCCCGAACACGGCGTCCTTGAGGGAGATGCGTACGTTGATCAGTGCGTCCTGGCCCTGCCGGGTGCGGGACTGCGGGCCGCGCTGGCCGCCCGCCCCCGCACCCTGGAAGAACGTCTCGAAGATGTCGGAGAAGCCGAACCCGGAGCCCGGGAAGCCACCGCCGAAGCCGGTGTCCGTGCCGTTCTCGTTGCCCGTGGCGTCGTAGACCCGGCGCTTGTCGGGGTCCGAGAGGACGTCGTTGGCGTGCGAGACGCGCTTGAACTCCTCCGCGGCCTCCGGTGACGGGTTGACGTCCGGGTGCAGCTTGCGCGCCTTCTTGCGGTAGGCGCGCTTGATCTCTTCGGCGCTGGCGTCACGGCTCACGCCGAGGGTTTCGTAGTGGTCGCTCACGATGTCGTCGCTTCTGCTTTCGTCGGGTCTGTGGTCTCGGTCGGGGCGGCGCCGGCGCGGCGCTCAGTCCCCCAGGTTCCTGGAGAGGTATCGGGCCACCGCGCGCACGGAGGCCATGGTGGTCGGGTAGTCCATGCGGGTGGGTCCCACCACGCCCACCTTGGAGGCGGCGCGCGGTCCGTAGCCGGTGGCCACCACGGAGGCTTCTGCCAGCGGGTCGTCGCACTCCTCGGAGCCGATCCGCACGGCCACCCCGCGCTCGTCCTGCTGCATCTCGGACAACAACCGCAGCATGGTCACTTGTTCCTCCAGGGCCTCCAGCACCGGGGAGATGCTCTGCGGGAAGTCGCCGCTGAACCTCGCGAGGTTGGCCGTGCCGGCCATCACCAGGCGGTGCTCGTCCGTGGCCGAGGCGAGCAGGGAGAGGGTCTCCCCGACGGCGTCCCCGGCCTCGCGCAGCTCCGCGGGCAGCGTTTCCCCCAGTCCGGCGACGGCGCTCGGCACGGCATCCAGCGCCTGTCCCAGTACCCGGGCGAGCACGCGGGCACGCAGCTCCAGCAGCTGGGGCTCGTCCAGCGCGGTGCGCAGCTCCACGGCCCGCTGCACCACGCGGCCCGAGGTGGGGATGAGGATGACCAGCACTGCCGCGCCCACGTCCACGAGCTCGACGTGGCGCACGGTGGTGCCCGTGCGCACGGGGTACTGGATCACCGCCGCCTGGTGGGTCAGCTGCGCGAGCAGGCGCACCGTGCGCTCCATGACGTCGTCGATGTCCTGCGCGTCCTCCAGGAACACCTGGATGGCGCGGCGCTGGGCCGGGCTCAGCGGCTGGACCGCGGCGATCTGGTCCACGAACACGCGGTAGCCCTGGTCGGTGGGGATCCGCCCGGAGCTGGTGTGCGGTGCCACGATGAGTCCGGCGTCCTCGAGGGCCGCCATGTCGTTGCGCACCGTTGCCGAGGACACGGGAAGCCGGTGGCGCTCCACGAGCGCCTTGGAGCCCACGGGTTCGCGGGAGTGGACGTAGTCCTCCACGATGGCCCGCAGGATCTGCACCCTGCGCGGATGGTCCATGGTCCTCACCTCCCGTGGCGTGTCGAGCAACGGGCCGTGCGCCCGTCGTGGCCGAGCACCAATTTTGGCACTCATCCAGTCACAGTGCTAATCCCCCAGTCTAGGGCGCAGGTGTCCCGGGGCCGCTTTGGTACGCTCGCGGCTGATCTGCCCGCGGCACCGAGGAGGAACCCGTGAACGCACCCGGCTGGGGCTGGGGTCCCCAGGACCTGGACAGCCCCGAGGTGTCCCGCACCCGGCCGAGGGCGCGCGAGGTCGCGGTGGCGCGCGACATGGTGCTGGAGGACGTCGAGACCGGGTGGGTGGGCGCCGTCGTCAGCGTGGAGGTGATCGGCGGCATGCGCGTGGTGGGGCTCGAGGACCGCCACGGCCGGGTCAAGACCTTTCCGCTGGGGCCGGGCTTTCTGCTGGACGGCGAACCCGTGCGGCTCACACCCCCGGCGCCGCGGACCGCGCCCACCGGCAAGCGCATCACGCGCTCCGGCTCCGTGGCGGTGGAGGGCCTCAGGGCGTCCGTGGCCAAGGAGTCCCGCGTGTGGGTCGAGGGCTACCACGACGCCGAGCTCGTGGCCAAGGTCTGGGGGCACGACCTCGCGGTGGAGGGCATCGTGGTGGAGCCCCTGCACGGCATCGACGACCTGCCCGCCGCCATCCGCGACTTCAACCCCGGCCCGCAGCGACGCCTGGGGATCCTGGTGGACCATCTGGTGGCCGGCTCCAAGGAGTCCCGCATCGCCGAGCAGGCACTGCGGGTTCCGGGTGCCGCGGACAACGTGCTGATCCTGGGACACCCCTACGTGGACATCTGGCAGGCCGTGAAGCCCTCCGCGCTGGGCATCCCCGCGTGGCCCGTGATCCCGCGCGGCGTGGACTGGAAGACCGGCATGGCCAAGGCATTGGGACTGCCCCACCGCACCCCGCAGGACGTGGGCCGCGCGTGGCAGCAGATCCTCACGCGCGTGAACACGTACGCGGACCTGGAGCCTGCGCTGCTGGGCCGCGTGGAGGAGCTCATCGACTTCCTGACCGCGGACCAGGGCACCGCGCGCTGAGCCGTCCCCGGACACGGGCGGCTGCAGGGGTCCCGCGGTGTGACGCACACCGTGGCAGGCTCCCAGACGGCCCCGGTATCATCGGGGGAACCAGACCCCCGCTCTCCCGTCTGGTCCGGCTACCGCCCCTGAAAGGGACACCCACTCGTGACTGACGTTGCCTCCACGCCCTCTGCCTCCGCCCAGGACTCCGCCGCGCCGTTCGAGTCCGTGCACCCGGTGGCCCAGCCCCTGGACGTCAACCAGGACCGCCAGTGGGCCACCCTGGCCCACCTCGGCGGCGTGGTGGGTGTGATCCCCAGCTACGTGATCCACCGCGTGTTCAAGGACCGCGGGCCGTTCACCGCGCAGGAGTCCCGCGAGGCGGCCAACTACACCATGCTCCCCAGCATCATCGTGCTGGGCGGCATCCTGCTGTCCCTGATCCCCGTGGTCGGCGGCGTGTTCTCCGTGGTCGCGGCCGTCACCTGGGTGCTCCTGGCGGTGACGTCGGTGCGCGCAGGCATCAAGGTCAACCGTGGCGAGCCCCACCAGTACCGCGCCAACACGCACCTCTACGACCGCTTCACCGGCCACCGCGGCTGACTCGGGGCACGTCCCGGCTGCGGTGGGCACGACGAGTGCCCGACGCCGCGTGGCGACCCTGCCGCCCTTGTCACCAGCCGAGCAGCCGCCGCGTCACGGCGTCGGCCATCAGGCGGCCCGCATCCGTGAGCACCGCCGTGCCCGCGAGGGCCGCGGGGCCGTCCAGCCAGCCGTCCGCAATCAGTCCGGCCACGGCACGGCGACCCTCCGGGCGCAGGGACGAGACCGGGATGCCCTCGCTGATCCGGATGCCGAGCATCACGTGCTCCACGTACTGGGTGTCGGCGTCCAGCGTCTCGCGACCCACCGCGGGTGAGACCCCCGCGCGCACCTTGTTCGTGTAGGGCAGCGGGTGCTTCAGGTTCCACCAACGCACCCCGTCCACGTGGGAGTGGGCTCCGGGGCCGATGCCCCACCAGTCCTGGTTGCGCCAGTAGGCGATGTTGTGCGCGCTGCGGTTCTGCTCCGCGGTGCGACCGTGCGCGTCCCGCGACCAGTTGGACACCTCGTACCAGGCGAACCCGGCACCGCGCAGCATTCGATCGGCGAGCGTGTACTTGTCCGCCTGGTCGTCCGGGTCCGGCTCGGGCACCTCGCCGCGGCGGATCTGGGCGGCCAGCCTGGTGCCGTCCTCGATGATCAGCGAGTACGCCGAGACGTGGTCCGGTTCCATGTCCAGCGCCGCCTCCACGGAGACCTCCCAGTCCCGCAGACTCTCCCCCGGAGTGCCGTGGATCAGGTCCACGCTCGTGCCCAGCCCGCGCTCCTTGGCCCAGCCGACGGCGCGCGGCACGTTCGCCGGGGTGTGCGTGCGTTCCAGCACCGCGAGCACGTGCGGCACCGCGGACTGCATCCCGAAGGACACGCGGGTCACCCCGGCCGCGGCGAGGACGTCGAAGGTCTCCTGCGTGACGGAGTCCGGATTCGCCTCGACCGTAACCTCCGCGTCCGGTGCCAGCCCGAAGCTCTCGGTGGCCTGCTCCAGCATGGCCGCGAGCTCCCGGGCGGGCAGCAGGGTGGGGGTGCCGCCGCCGAAGAACACGCTGTGCAGCGGCCGCGGCGGTGACCCGGCGGCGTCGAGCACCGAGCGTGCGAAACGGACCTCCGCGGCGGCGTCGGCGTGGTAGTCCGCGCGGGAGACGCCGTCCCCGAGCTGCTCCATGGTGTACGTGTTGAAGTCGCAGTAGCCGCAGCGCACGGCGCAGAACGGGACGTGGACGTACAGGCTCAGGGTGCGCTCCGAGGCGCGGGCCACCGAGGCGGCGGGCAGCGCACCGTCCTCCGGAGCCGGATCGCCCTCCGGTTGCGCGGGCACTACTTCTTCTTGTCCTTGCCGTTGTCCTCGTCCGAGGACAGTGCGGCCACGAAGGCCTCCTGGGGGACCTCCACGCGGCCCACCATCTTCATGCGCTTCTTGCCCTCCTTCTGCTTCTCCAGCAGCTTGCGCTTGCGGGAGATGTCGCCGCCGTAGCACTTGGAGAGCACGTCCTTGCGGATCGCGCGGATGTTCTCGCGCGCGATGATGCGCGAGCCGATGGCCGCCTGGATGGGCACCTCGTACTGCTGGCGCGGGATGAGCTTCTGCAGCTTGCCCGTCATCAGCACGCCGTAGGAGTAGGCCTTGTCCTTGTGGGTGATCGCGCTGAACGCGTCCACCTGCTCGCCCTGCAGCAGGATATCCACCTTGACGAGGTCCGCGGCCTGCTCGCCGTCCGCCTTCCAGTCCAGGGACGCGTAGCCGCGGGTCTTGGACTTGAGCTGGTCGAAGAAGTCGAACACGATCTCCGCGAGCGGCAGCCGGTAGCGCAGCTCCACGCGGTCCTCGGAGAGGTAGTCCATGCCCTTCATCTCGCCGCGCTTGGACTGGGAGAGCTCCATGACCGCGCCGATGAACTCGGAGGGCACCAGGATGGTGGCCGAGACCATGGGCTCGCGGATCTCCAGGATCCGACCCTCGGGGAACTCGGAGGGGTTGGTGACCTCCACCTCGGAGTGGTCCTCGAGCGTCACGTTGTAGGACACCGAGGGCGCGGTGGAGATCAGGTCCAGGTTGAACTCGCGCTCCAGGCGGTCCCGGGTGATCTCCAGGTGCAGCAGACCCAGGAAGCCGCAGCGGAAGCCGAAGCCCAGTGCCGCGGAGGTCTCGGGCTCGTAGACCAGGGCGGCGTCGTTGAGCTGCAGCTTCTCCAGGGCGTCGCGCAGCACCGGGTAGTCGGAGCCCTCCACGGGGAACAGGCCCGAGAACACCATGGGCTTGGGATCCTCGTACCCGCCCAGGGACTCCTGCGCGGGCTTCTGCTGGTTGGTCACGGTGTCGCCCACGCGGGACTGGCGGACGTCCTTCACACCCGTGATGAGGTAGCCCACCTCCCCCACGCTCAGCCCCTTGGACGGGATGGGCTCCGGGGAGATCACACCGATCTCGAGCATCTCGTGGGTGGCACCCGTGGACATCATCTGGATCCGCTCGCGCGGCACCAGGGTGCCGTCCACCACGCGCACGTAGGTGACCACGCCGCGGTAGGTGTCGTACACGGAGTCGAAGATCATGGCGCGCGACGGCGCGTCCTTCACGCCCTGGGGCGGGGGCACGTCCCGCACGATGCGGTCCAGCAGCTCCTCGACACCCTCGCCCGTCTTGCCGGAGACCTTCAGGACCTCCTCCGGCTCCACGCCGATGAGGTTGGCGAGCTCCGCGGCGTACTTCTCGGGCTGGGCGGCCGGCAGGTCGATCTTGTTGAGCACCGGGATGATCGTGAGGTCGTTCTCGATGGCGAGGTACAGGTTGGCGAGCGTCTGCGCCTCGATGCCCTGGGCGGCGTCCACCAGCAGGATGGTGGCCTCGCACGCGGCCAGGGAGCGGGAGACCTCGTACGTGAAGTCCACGTGCCCGGGCGTGTCGATCATGTTCAGCGCGTAGTCCGTGCCGTCCACGTTCCACGGCATGCGCACCGCCTGGGACTTGATGGTGATCCCGCGCTCGCGCTCGATGTCCATGCGGTCCAGGTACTGGGCCTTCATCTGCCGGGGTGTCACCACGCCCGTGGCCTGCAGCATCCGGTCCGCCAGCGTGGACTTGCCGTGGTCGATGTGGGCGATGATGCAGAAGTTCCTGATCACCGAGGGGTCGGTCGAGGCAGGTGCCGGTGGATTGACGGCCAACGGTGACACGGGCGGTCCTTTCGTTCTCAGGATGACTCCCCAGTTTCCCATGATCCCGGGCCGGGGGCGAACCGGTCCCCCTACGATGTCCCCATGGCCGACATCACTCGACTCCTGAACCAGGGGCTGCGCCTCGTCCGCATGTACCAGCGCTACGCGGGTTCCCGCGGTCCCGCCTCCCGTTCGTCACGCTCCGGGGGCACGACGCCGCCGCCCACCGTGGCCCACGAGAACGGCACCTCGAGCACCCGGCCGGGCACGGCGACGTCGCCCTCCGGCACCCGCGCCCCCGGCACCTCTTCGCCGTACCCCGGGGACTGGACGGGGCCCGTGAACCCGCGGTGGGCCGCGAAGCCGGACGGGCGGCCCGATCCCGGGGAGGTCGTGTGGACCTGGGTGCGCTACCAGGAGGACCACTCGCGCGGGAAGGACCGGCCCGTGCTGATCGTGGACCGCGCCGGCGAGCACCTGCTGTGCGTCATGCTGACCTCCAAGGACCACGACACCGCCCGCCACGACGACCCCTCGTACGTGGACGTGGGAGTGGGCGGCTGGGACCGTTCCGGGCGTCCCTCGGAGGCGCGGATCGACCGGATCATCCCGGTGCGGCCGGAGGACGTGCGGCGTGAGGGTGCGGTGCTGGACCGGTCGCGGTTCGACGCCGTGGCGGCGGAGCTGACGCGGCGGCGCTGAACCCGCCAGCGTCCTCGCAGCACCGAGACAGCACCCGGTGCCCGCCCTCGGACCGGCGCGCCGCGCCGGACATTCGTGGCGGCAGTCTGCTAAAGTAGTCCGCTGTGTGTCCGCGCTGGTCGTCGGGCACAGCGGATGGTTGCCACCGAGCATCCCCACTCTCACAACTCAGTCGATGACCATCCGTGAGCCCTCACTGACCTACTTCCGCAATCGTTCTAGGAGTTACACGTGGCCAACATCAAGTCGCAGAAGAAGCGCATCCTCACCAACGAGAAGGCTCGCCTGCGCAACAACTCGTACAAGTCCGAGCTCAAGACGCTCATCCGCAAGGTGGATGCCGCTGTGGAGTCCGGCAACAAGGACGCCGCTGCGGAGACCCTGCGCACCGCGTCCCGCAAGCTCGACAAGGCCGTGTCCAAGGGCGTTCTGCACAAGAACACCGCGGCCAACAAGAAGTCCGGTCTGGCCAAGAAGGTCGCCAAGATCTGAATCGGCTGACACCGTCTCACTGACGGAGCACACGGGCCCGGCACTCCTCGCGAGTGCCGGGCCCGTTGTCGTGTGCGGTGTGCTGCCGCTCGCTCAGCGGTGGCCGGACGTGGCGATCACCGTGATGGCGCGCTCCACCGCGAAGTACGGGGACCGGGACGCCCCCTTGACCTGGGCATCCGCCTCGGCGATGGCCTGCAGCGCCCGGGTGACGTCCTGGGCGGTGAACCGGCGCGCCTCGTTCTGGGCGCGCTCCACCTGCCACGGCGCGGCGCCGACGTCCCGGGCGATCTGCCCCGCTCCCCCGCGGGAACCGGCCGTGAGCGCGATCAGCCGCATCTTCGAGCCCAGCGTGGCCACCATGGGAACGGGGTCCACCCCCACGTCCACTGCCTGGCGCCACAGTTTCAGGGCCTGCTCGGCGTTGCCCGCCACGGCGGCGTCTGCCACGCGGAACGCGGTGACCTCCACGCGGCCGCCGTAGTACTTCTCCACAAGTTCGAGATCCACGGTCACGGGACCGTCCGCGATCAGCTGGGAGCACGCGGCGGCCATTTCGGCGGTGGAGGTGCCGACGGCAGCGGCGAGAGCGCGGGCGGCGTCGGGCTCGATGCGCTTGTTCTGCGCGCGGAACTCCGCGAGGACGAACGAGGACTTGTCCCGGTCGGTCTTGGGCGGGGTGCAGTCCAGGACGAGAGCCTTCTCCTTGAGGGCGTCCAGCAGCTTCTTGCCGCGGGTGCCCCCGGAGTGCTGCCACAGCACGGTGACGTCCGGGTCCGGGTTGGCCACGTAGGCCAGGGCGTCCGCCAGCAGGTGCTCGTTCATGCCCGCAAGTTCTTGGACGCACACGAGCTTGGGGTCGTCGAAGAGGGACGGGCTGGTGACCACGGCGAGCTGGCCCGGCTCGTAGTCCCCGGCCGCGATGTCCGTGACCTCGCACGCACCCCGGTCCGCGCGGATGGTGTCCCGGAGCGTCTCCTTGATGCGCTGCAGGATGTACTCGTCCGAGCCGGAGGCCAGCACAAGGGGTTGAGGTGTGGCCTCACGCCACGAGGTCTGCGGGGCCGAGGGCGCCTGGCGGCGGGAAGACGTGCGTGCCGGGGTCATGGTGCTCCTCGATCGTGGCCGACTGCTCGGGTGACGTCGCCGCCCGGGGCCGGGTACGTGCGCGCCGTTGCACCGGCATGTGCGGGGTCGGGACGCCGACGCTGCCTCCCCATGCTAACCGTGGGCGCAGACACCCCGGAGAGCCTGTGCAGGGCGGGCGACGCCGGGACACCGCGGGACGGTGCGGACGGGGCCCGGCAGCGCGCCGTCGTCCTTCGAACGTCGCATCCCCCGGACTCCTCGCTCAACTCCGCATCCCGGATCCGGTCGTGTCCCTCGAGCGCCCTGGCTCTCGTGCTCGGCGGCCACCGCCGAATCACGCTCAAGTCGCTGTCCGGCGAGCGCCCGGGCTCAGCGGGTGCGGGGCGGGCGGCGGTAGGCGCGTTCGTACTGGCCCGGGACCGGGAACTCCTGCACGCCCAGGGCACGGGCGGCGGTGAGCGCCACGTGGGGGTCACGCAGCGCTTCGCGGCCCATGAGCACCACGTCCGCGAGTCCGGTGGCGACGATCTGCTCGGCCTGCCAGGCGGTGTCGATCATGCCGACCGCGGCCACGGGCACCCCGGCGGTGGTCTTGATCTCGGTGGCGAGGGGCACCTGGTAGCCGGGTCCCACGGGGATCTCGGCGGGCACGTTGGCGGCGGAGGAGACGTCGATGAGGTCTGCACCGTGCTCGGCGAGCCACCCGGAGACGCGGGAGGTGTCGGCGACGGTGAGCCCGCCCTCGGTCCAGTCGGTGGCGGAGAGGCGCACGAGCAGGGGCATGTCCTTGGGGATCACGTCGCGGACGGCGTCGGTGACGCGCAGCAGCAGCCGGGCGCGGTTCTCCAGGGTGCCGCCGTATTCGTCCGTGCGCTCGTTGCTCAGCGGGGAGAGGAACTCGTGGAGGAGGTACCCGTGGGCGCCGTGGAGCTCCACGAAGTCCATGCCGGCCTCCACGGCACGGCGGGCCGAGGCGGCGAACGCGGCCACGACGTCGTCGATGCCCTGCTCGTCCAGTGCGACGGGCTCGGCGAGGCCAGGGAAGGCGACAGCGGAGGGGCCCACGGTCTGCCAGCCCCCGTCCTGCGGCGCGATGGACCGGCCGGGGTTCTCGGAGCCCCAGGCGGCCTCCGTGCTGGCCTTGCGTCCCGCGTGGGCGAGCTGCACGCCAATGGCCGCGCCCTGCTGGTGGGCGAAGTCCACGATCCGCACGAGGGCGTCCTGCTGCTCGTCGTTCCACAGTCCCAGGTCCCGGTTGCTGATGCGGCCCTCGGGCACGACGGCGCTCGCCTCCACCATCACGGCCCCCGCCCCACCGGCGGTGAGCGATCCGTAGTGCACGAGGTGCCAGTCGGTGGGCACGCCGTCCTCCCCGAACGCGGAGTACTGGCACATGGGCGGGATCCACAGCCGGTTGCGGACCGTGAGGCCGCGGAGGGTGATGGGTTCGAACAGGGTGGAGCGCATGGGAGTCCTTCCGTCGAGGGGCGCCACGCACGTGCCGCACCGGAGCGGTGTCCTGACGACGTACGGCCCCGGGGTGACCGGCGCGGATGCCCGGTGTTTCGTGGTGCACAACAGATCTTCCCCCCGCGATATTTCTGCTGGTGCTGCCCCGCTCAGCGTCGGGACACGACCATGCGCTCTCCTTCGCGGTGCACCCACAGGGCGCCGTTCTGGTCCGTGCGGGCCACTGCCGCGCCCACCTCCTGCAGCGCGGCAACCGTCTGGGGGTGCGGGTGGCCGTAGCTGTTGTCCTCCCCCACGGAGATCACCGCGAGCGCCGGGTGGGTGTCGTGGATGATGTCGGTGCCGCCGTTGCGGGCGCCGTGGTGGGAGACCTTGAGGACGTCCACGGTGGGTGGGTGCGCTCCGGGGAACGTGCGCAGGTCGCGGCGGTAGCCGTCCGCTTCGAGGTCTCCTGCACTGAGCCAGGTGGTGGTGCCGTCAGGGCCGTCGAGGGTCAGGAGCAGGACGAGGGAGGCGTTGTTCTCGTCCTCGGAGGTGACCTTGCGGTGCGCGGGGCGTGGTGACGTGCTGCCACTGGAGCCGGACGGCGCCGTGCCTGCCGTCGGGGTGCCATCGGGGGTGGTGGGCGGAGGTGCGGGAGCGAGAACCTCCACGGTGAGCGGCCCCACGTGCAGCTGCTCACCGGGAGCGGGGCGTGTGGCGATGTCCGCCCACTGGGTGAGCTCGTCCGGCAGGGTGTCCCCGGCGGCGGAGTACCAGACGCGGTCCACGTCCACGATCTCGGCGAGCCCCTCGAGCCCGGCGACATGGTCGGCGTGGTCGTGGGTGGCGATCACCGCGTCCAGGCGGGTGACGTCGGCGTCCCGGAGACACCGGGTCAGTGCGCGGGGGTCGGGGCCACCGTCCACGAGTACGGCACTGTGCTCCCCCGTGCGGTGCAGCACGGCGTCCCCCTGCCCCACGTCGCACACCACCGACTCCCACTCCGGGGGCGGGCGAAACCACCACATCACGGCGGTGACCAGGAGCATGACCAGGGCGAGGGATGCCGTGGCGGCGAGCAGGCGGCGTCGTGCCCGGAGGCGGTGTGCGCGGGCGCGCCACACGGCGTCCGGCACCGGGCGTTCGGCGGATGTGGGATCCGCGGTTCTGGCGGTTGGTTGCGGCCAGCGCATGCGCGCGTCCACCGTGTGCAGCACGGCGAGCGCGAGGACGGTCAGGACCGTGAGCAGCAGGAACCCCGGCACATCGGGTGGCCAGGGGACGTGCGCGCCGGGCAGGGAGGCGAAGGTGTCGGCGATCCACCCGATGGTGCGCGCCGGGTAGGAGGCGATGCCCACGGGCAGGCTCGCGGCGCGGTCCCAGCCCGCGAACGAGGCGGGGTCCGCCGCACCCGGCAGCGCCCAGGACAGCACGGGGTTCAGCAGGAGCCCGGTCAGCAGGACGCACACCGCGAGCAGTCCGGCCACGGTGACCACCGGCACCAGGGGTGCGGCGACCATGTTCGCGGGCAGGGAGTACAGCGGCAGGTCGGGGTTGAGCAGCAGCAGTGCGGGCCCGCACCACAGCTGGGCCACGAGCGGCACCGCGATGCACACGGCGAGCACTGTGGGCAGGCGGGTGCTGAGCACACGGGTGACGGGTCGGGCGCTGACCACGATGCCCGCGGTGGCCAGCACGGAGAGCACGAAGCCCATGTCCGTGGCCAGGTCCGGGCGCGCGAGCACCAGTCCGGTCACCGCCGCGCACAGGGCGTTGAGGCTCACCCCGGCGCGCCCGCTGAGCATGGCGAGCCCGCCCAGGGCCCCCATGACCCCGGCGCGCAGCACGGACGGGTCCGGGCCCACGAGCACCACGAAGCCCGCGAGAGCCACGAGACCCACCCTCACGCACGTGCGCCGGCCCGCCCCGAGGGACAGTGCGGTGAACCCGCTGAGGGTCATCACCAGGGCGCAGTTGGACCCGGACACCGCGATGAGGTGGGTGAGCCCGGTGTCCTTCATGCTCTGGGCGAGTGCGTCCGGCAGCTGGGAGGTGTCCCCCACGGTCATGCCGGGCACCAGGCCCGCACTTACGGCGCCGAAGCCCCCGGCGATGCGGGTGAGGTCCGCGCGGACGGCCTCCACCGGCCCGGGCTCGGGTCCGGCCTGTGCGTCCGTCACGGGCGGGGACGTGGCCCGGGCGAGCAGCCGGGCGGGGGTCGCGGTGCTCGCCACGGTCACGACGGCGCTCACGCGCTGCCCGTCGTCCAGGGCCTCCCAGCCGGGGTGGGTTGCGAACACGGTGAGCCCGGTGGCTGTGGCAGCGCCGTCCGCCGTTGCCACGCCCAGGGTGACCGCGACCCCGTGGGAGGCCTCCTGCTCCCCGTGCAGCGAGCGGGACGTGTAGGGGGACGGTGTCCCGGACACGCTCGCCTCCACCCGCACGACCGAGCCCTGCGGGTGCTCGTCCAGAAACGCCCGGGCCGGTGCCGTGGCGGCGAGCGCGCTCACGACTGCCGCCGCCCCCGCGAGGAGCACGAGGGCGGCCATGACGGGACGTGGAGGCGTGGGACGTCCGTTCGGGGCGGGGTGAGCGCGTCGTGACGCCCCACCACTCCCCCGGGACAGAGCAGAACGCGGGGACCGCGCGGTGTGAGGGGGCTGAGCGCTGAGTGGGCGCTGAGCATTGCGGTGAGACCGATCGCTGCGGTGGGGCCGACGAGCACGGCTCGGTGCAGTCCCGCCGCGGATCGCGCGGCCGAGGATCCCGGGGGTACCGACCCGGCGCACGCCCTGTGCCCACCCCCGCGTCATCCGGGCCCACTGTGGCACCCGGTCCACCACCGGGACCAGCACCGTGGCGATCAGCGCGCACGCCGCGCCCCCGGCCCACCCGGCGGCCATGGTCGCGGCGGCCGAGGCCCACACCGCGAGCGCCACGGGCAGCAGCCGCAGGTCCCACGTCACGCTCACACCGTGACCAGCGGCAGCAGTGCCTCCAGCATGGCGGGGCCCACTCCGCTGACGTCGTCCAGCTGCTGCGGGGCAGTGAAGGGACCGTGCTGGGTGCGGAACTCCACGATGCGCTGCGCGAGCACGGGCCCCACCTTGGGCAGCTCCTCCAGCTCGGCCTGGCTGGCGGTGTTGAGGTCCACCAGGGCCCCGGAGCCGGTGCCCGGTGCGCGCTGATCCCCTGTACCGGATGTCCGTTCCGAGGCCGACCCACCTTGCCCGGGCGCTCCGGCCCCCGCGGACCCGCCCGGAGAGGTCCCGCCCGCGGCGGATCCACCGGCAGTGGGCCCGGCAGACCGTGCCCCGGCACCCGGCGCGGCACCGGCGGCGAGCACCTCGTCCACGTTGGACCGGTTGGGAATCACGATCTGGGCGCCGTCCACCACGGGCTCTGCCAGGTTGATCCGGTCCTTCACGGCCCCGGGCGCAAACCCTCCGGCGGCCTGGACCGCGTCCATGACCCGGGCTCCGGGAGACAGGGTGACCACCGAGGGGTCTTTGACCTCTCCCACCACGTGGACGGTCACCACACCACCATCTGCGCCGGCCGAAGGTCTCGCGGTGCCGGTTCCACGGTCCGTACTGCTGCCCGGTCCGTTGGCTGCCCGGGAAGGCCCGGCGGACACGGTCCCGGCGTCTCCCGGGCCATCATCTGAGGCTTCAGCCCCCGTGGACGCGGTGGCCACCACCGCGTCCTCCCGCGACCCACCCGTGAGCAGACTCACGCACCCCACACCGAGCGCCACGAGCAGCACCACGCACAGCAGCAAGAGCGCCGGGCGGCTCAACCGGCGGCGCACGATCACGTCCTCGCGGTGCCGGGACCCCCCTGGGTCGGACCAGTCTCCGGAGTCGCCCGCGGATTCGGTCTCCGGGGCGGTTGGCGACCCGGGGCTGGAGTGGCTGGCCGCTGTCCCGGTGGAGGCGTGCGCCGCGTGACCCGCCGGCGCGCCCGACGACATGCTGGCCGCCCGCGAGACCGATCCGCCCGACACGTCCTCGTCATCCTGGTGGCCGGGCGCCGCCTGAGACGTCCCGCCCGCGCCGTTCTCGCGCAGCAGCGCGGTCAACCGCTCCGTGGCCTCGCTGTCCCGGAACCTGCGCCGCCCTCTGAACTCGATGCCACTCATGCCCCCACTCCACCGCGCCGCGCTCCCCCACCAGGGGCGTCACCGCGCCGATGTGGACCCGGTGCGGCACGCGGGAGTCAGGTGCCCGGCTGGGGAGCCCTCACACCGTGCGCGACCGGGCTGGAGGTGGGCCCCTCCACGATCGCCGCCTTCGTCCCCAGCCCCACGTGGGCGCTCAGCACCGGGGGCAGCTCGCTGACCACGAGCTCCGCGTCCGGGCGGTAGCGGTCCACGAGCACCTCCCCGATCTCCCGCGCCCGGTGCGGATCCGCCACGTGGTGCACGCACAGCACCGGGTGCTGCGCCTCGGAGTGCTCCAGCGCCTCCCCCACGAGCGTCATGAACCGCTGCTTCGCCCGCGGCAGGGACACCGGGCGCTCCACGGTCACGATCTTCCCCTCGGCCAGGCTCAGCAGCGGCTTGATCTGCAGCATGGTGCCCACCATCGCCGTGGTCGGGTTCACCCGCCCGCCGCGGCGCAGGGTGTCCAGGGAGCGCACCTGGATCAGCACCTGCACCCGTTCGGCCGCCTCGGTGGCCGCGCGGGCGACGTCCTCGATCCCCGCTCCCGACGCCGCCGCCCCCAGGGCCGCGCGCACGCCCAGTCCCTGCGCCAGACCGGCGCTGCGGGTGTCCACGATGCGCACCGGGATCCCGATGTCCTGCCGCGCGATCCTCGCCGCCCCCACCGTGCCGGAGAGCTCACCCGAGAGGTGCACGGACACGACGGCCTCGAAGCCTGCCTCCTCGAAGCTCCGATAGGCCGCGCGCAGCCGTCCCGGGGCGGGGCGGGAGGTGGTGACCGGGCGGCCCTCGGCCAGGGCGACCACCAGGGAGGAGAGCCGGTCCGCCTCGTCCTCGGTGTGGAGCTGCCCGCCGATGAGCACGGGCATGTCCACGAGCGCGAACCCGCCGGAGCCCTCCCAGTCCTCGAGCCAACCCTGCGGCGGGGCGGCGGCACTGTCGGTCACCACCGCGACCCTGCGGCGACCGCCCCCGCGCAGGCTCCTCCGGTCGGCCGGGTGAGCGGGGCTCCCCCCACTGACGCCAGCTTCCGCTCCGCGTCCCGCGCGGTGCTCCCGAGGACCGGCAGCAGCACCGTGTCCCCCGTCAGCGTGGCGCGGCGCGGCGTCGTCGTCCGGGCCTCCTGCGGGGGAGGCGGGCGGGGCGGGTGCGTCCCCCGCGTGCGCGCTGCCGTCCGTGCGCAGCCCCGGGAACGGACGGAGCCCGCCCTCCGGCTCGTGCGAGTCGGGGGACGGGCTCCGGGAACCGTGGGCGGTCATCAGACCACGATGTTCACGAGCTTGGGAGCGCGCACGATCACCTTGCGCACCGTGGCGTCCGCGAGCAGCCGCTGGACCGTCTCCGATGCCATGGCCGCGGCCTCCAGGTCCGCCTCGGTGATGTCCGCGGGGACCTCCAGGCGGTCGCGGACCTTGCCCTTGATCTGGACCACGGCGGTCACGGTGTCCTGCACCAGCAGCGCGGGGTCCACGGTGGGCCACGGGGCGCGCACCACGGTGTCCTCGTGGCCGATCAGGTGCCACATGTCCTCGGCGGTGTACGGCGCCACGAGGCTCAGCAGGATCGCGACGGCCTCCACGGCCTCGCGCACGGCGGGATCCGCCGGGCCGCAGCCGGTGTCGATGGCCTTGCGCACCGTGTTCACCAGTTCCATGGTGCGGGCGATGACCACGTTGAACTTTCCGGAGTCCAGCAGCTGCTCGGCGTCCGCCACCGTGCGGTGCGTGGCGCTGCGCAGCGCCTTGTCCCCGTCCGCGAACGACGCCGCCGGGTCCGCCGTGCAGTCCTGGGCCAGGCGCCACGCGCGGGCCAGGAACTTTTGGGAGCCCTGCGGGGAGACGTCCGCCCAGTCCACGTCGTCCTCGGGCGGGGACGCGAACACCATGGTGAGGCGCACGGCGTCCACGCCGAAGGCGTCCAGCTGCTCGCCCAGGTCCACGCCGTTGCCCAGGGACTTGGACATCGCCTTGCCGCCGTTGAGCACCTGGCCCTGGTTCAGCAGCGCCTTGAACGGCTCGGTGAAACCCACCAGGCCGAAGTCGTAGAGGGCCTTGGTGAAGAACCGCGAGTACAGCAGGTGCAGGATCGCGTGCTCCACACCGCCCACGTACTGGTCCACCGGCAGCCAGCGGTCCACCGCCGCACGGTCGAACGGGGCGGCGTCGTCCTGCGGGGACGTGTAGCGCAGGTAGTACCAGGACGAGTCCACGAACGTGTCCATGGTGTCAGTGTCACGCTTCGCGGCCCCACCGCACGCGGGGCAGCTGACGTTCACCCAGTCTGACGCCGCCGCGAGCGGGCTCTGCCCCTTGGGCGCGAGCTGCTCACCGCGCAGGTCCTCGGGCAGCCGCACGGGCAGCTGATCCTCGGGCACCGGCACCTCGCCGCACGAGGCGCAGTGGATGATCGGGATGGGGGCACCCCAGAAACGCTGCCGGGACAGCAGCCAGTCCCGCAGCCGGAAGTTCACGAAGCGCTCGCCGGTGCCCGCCTCGGTGACGATCTCGATGGCCTTTTCCAGGGCCTCCGCCTTGGGCAGCCCGTCCAGAGGACCCGAGTTGATCAGGGTGCCGTCCCCGACCGCGGCGACGCCGGAGACCGCGGGATCCTCCTCGCCGGTGTCCAGCACGGTGCGGATCGGCAGGTCGAAGGCGCGGGCGAAGTCCAGGTCACGCTGGTCGTGGGCGGGCACCGCCATGATCACGCCCGTGCCGTAGTCCGCGAGCACGTAGTCCGAGGCCCACACCGGCAACTTCTCGCCCGTCAGGGGGTTCACCGCCCAGCGGCCCAGGAACACGCCGGTCTTCTCGCGGTCCGAGGACTGCCGCTCGATGTCCGACAGCGCCTTGACCTGCTCGCGGTACTCGGCGAGCGCCGCGGCCTGCTCGGGGGCCACGACGTCCTGGGCGATCTGTGCGTCCGCGGCCACCACGCAGAACGTGGCGCCGTAGAGGGTGTCCGGGCGAGTGGTGAACACGGTGACGGTGCGCCCGGAGGTGTCCGAGGCGTCGGCACCCTCGGCGGGAGCGCCCTCGATCACGAAGTTCACGTGCGCACCCTCGGAGCGCCCGATCCAGTTGCGCTGCATGGCCAGCACGCGCTCGGGCCAGTGGCCCTCCAGCTCGCTCATGTCGTCCAGCAGGCGCTGGGCGTAGTCGGTGATCTTGAAGTACCACTGGTTCAGGGACTTCTTGGTCACGGGGGTGTGGCAGCGCTCGCAGGCCCCGTTGACCACCTGCTCGTTGGCCAGCACGGTCTGGTCCTTGGGGCACCAGTTGACCGGGGAGTCCTTCCGGTAGGCCAGCCCGTGGGAGTAGAACTGCAGGAACAGCCACTGGGTCCAGCGGTAGTACTCGGGGTCGGAGGTGTGGATCTCCCGGTCCCAGTCCGCGCTGATCGCGTAGCGCTTGAAGGACTCGCGCTGGGTGTCGATGTTGCGGTAGGTCCACTCCGCGGGGTGGGCGTCGCGCTTGATCGCGGCGTTCTCCGCGGGCAGCCCGAACGAGTCCCAGCCCACGGGGTGCATCACGTCGTAGCCGCGGTGCCACCAGTAGCGGGCCACCACGTCACCCATGGCGAACGCCTCGGCGTGGCCCATGTGGAGGTCACCGGAGGGGTAGGGGAACATGTCGAGCACGTAGCGCCGTTCCGCGGAGCCGTCGTCGGCGGGCGCGTAGACGCGGTTCTCGTCCCAGTAGCCGGACCAGGTGGCCTCGATGCGCTGGACGTCGTACTCGGTGCCCGCCTCCGGGGTGCTGTGCTCGCTCACGTGCCTCGCCTTCAGGTTCACGGGGCCGGGCGGGTGCCGGGGCCGGGGTTCCGGGGCGGCAGCGCGGTCCCCCGCGTGGATGTGTGGGGATCCCTCCCAGTTTAGACCAGCGGCCGTCACGGCCCGCGTGCAGGGGGCCCGGCTACCATGGGGGCGCCCGATGACGCACGGATGGAGGCCCGGTGGACAACCCCTACGCAGAACGCCGCAGCGTGGTACTGGACGGGTACCGCGTGCGGTACTGGTTCTACGACGCGGACAAGCAGCGCAAACCTCTGCTGGTCATGCTCCACGGCTTCCGCGGTGACCACCACGGGCTGCAGCTGATCGCCACCGCACTGCGGGAGAAGTACCACGTGGTGGTCCCGGACCTGCCCGGCTTCGGCCGCTCCGAACCCTTCCCGCAGCGCGAGCACTCCGTGGACGAGTACGTGCGGTTCACCCGGGACTTCATCACCGCCCTGACCGACGGCGCCGTGACCCCGGACTCCGGCACGGGCGTGGTGCTCGCGGGACACTCCTTCGGCTCCATCCTGGCCGCGCACTTCGCCGCCGAGCACCCCTCCATGGTGGAGCGGCTGGTGCTCATCAACCCCATCTCCCAGCCCGCGCTGAGCGGGTCGCAGAAGTCCCTGACCAAGCTCACCCGGCTGTACTACGGCGCGGGTTCCACCATGCCCCGCCGGCTGGGCACCCGGCTGCTGTCCTCCAACGCCGTGGTCAAGCTCATGACGGACGTGATGATCAAGTCCGAGGACCCCGAGATCAAGCACTACGCGCTGCGCCAGCACCAGGCGTACTTCAACACGTTCGCCAACCGGGACGTCCTCACCCAGGCCTACGACGCCTCGATCTCCCGCACCGTGGCCGAGGTGGCCATGAAGCTCACCATGCCCACCCTGCTGATCGTGGGCGAGCTGGACGACCTCGGCTCTGTGGACTCCCAGCGCACCATGGCGTCCTGGATCCGCAGCCACAGCCTGCAGATCATCCCCGGGGTGGGCCACCTGATCCACTACGAGGCGCCGCAGACCGCCGCGCGGATGATCGAGGACTTCCTGGAGTCCCCCGCCCCCGAGCCCCTCGAGGGCTACGACCAGCTGCCCCACGCGGACACCACCGTGTCCACCCCCGACCAGCTCACCGGCATGCTCCCCGCCGTGGACCCCGCGGCGAGCGCCGCGCAGTTCCGGCGGGAGACCCGGGCGCGTGGCCTGTCCGGGGAGTCCGAGCGGTGAAGCTGCTCTTCGACGCCCGCTACATCCGCACCGACCACCACGACGGCATCAGCCGCTACAGCGCGGAGCTGCTCGCCGCGACCGCCCGAGAGGTGCGGCAGGATCCGCGGGTGCGGCTGTGCGCGCTGGTCAGCGACCCCGCCCAGCGGGCGTTCGTGCCCGAGGACGTCGCCACGATCACGGGCCCCTCGGTCACCTCGCCCGCGGAGGTTCTCACGGCGCTCGCGGTCAACCGCTTCGACCCGGACGTGGTGTTCTCCCCCATGCAGACCATGGGCTCGCTGGGGCGCCGGTACCGGTTGATCCTCACGCTGCACGATCTCATCTACTACGAGCACCCGCAGCCCCCGGGCGACCTGCCGCTGCCGGTGCAGTGGGGCTGGCGCGCGTACCACAAGGCCTGGTGGCCCCAGCGGCTCACGCTCAACCGCGCCGATGCCGTGGCCACGGTCTCGCAGACCTCCCGGCAGCAGATCCTGGCCCGCCGCCTCACGAAGCGGGACGTGCGCGTGATCGCCAACGCGGCGCCGTCGGCGGGGATCCCCGAGGACGAGGCGTTCGCCCGGCTTCCGCGCCGCGGCACGGACCTGGTGTACATGGGCTCGTTCCTGCCGTACAAGAACGTGGAGACCCTGTTGCGGGCCATGGCCCACCTCCCCGGGCACACCCTGCACCTGCTCTCGCGCATCTCCCCCGCGCGCCGCGCCGAACTCCAGGCCCAGGTGCCGGCCGGGGCCCGCGTGGTTTTCCACGGCGGCGTGGGCGAGGAGCAGTACCGCGAGCTGCTGTCCTCGTGCGCCGCGCTGGTCACGGCGTCCCGCGCGGAGGGCTACGGCCTGCCGCTCGTGGAAGCCTTCGCCGAGGGTGCGCCCGTCGTGTGCTCCGAGCTGCCGATCTTCCGCGAGGTCGCCGGGGACGCCGCCGGCTACGCCCCGGTGGACGACGACGCCGCCTTCGCCGCCCGGGTGCGCGAGCTCACGGACCCGGGTCTCGCCCGGCAGCGCGTCCTGGCGGGGCTGGAACGGATCCGCGAGCACACGTGGGCGGACTCCGCGCGGGACCTGCTGGACCTCGCACGCGAGCTGCACCAGCGCGGCTGAACGCCCCGGGGAGATGGCCCGAGGACTCGCTCGTGGCACTTCTGGTGCCCGCGGGACCGCATCCGGCGGCAGATTCCCCGTTCTCCGGGACGGCGACACGAAAGCCGCCGCCCCGGACCGCTGGGCTCGCCGGGTGGTTCAGAGCAGGTCGGCGACGTCGCAGCGCACGTTCACGGGCGCGTGCTCCCGCAGGGCCGAGGCCCGGGCCTTCTCCGCGCGCAACGCCGCGGTGATCTTGGGCGCGATCCCGAACCCGAAAAACAGCAGGGCGCGGTACGGCCGGTCCTCGCCGGATCCTGCGCCCGCCCGGCCCGGGCGCGCGGTCTCCGCGGAACCCGCACGCGCGAGCCCGTCGAGAGTGCCATCGGACGTCTCCCCGGTCTCGTTCTCCGCGACGTCAGCGCCATTGCCGGGTGTGTTCTCGACCGGGGCGGGCCCCACCACGCGCACCCGCTCGGGCAGCTGGAGGTCCCGCAGGGTGGCCGCGAGCGCCCCGCGGGGACCCGTGAGCGCCGCGGTGCGCACCGCGGGGGGCAGGCCCAGCTCGTGGCGCTCGTGCAGCTCCCGCTCCGAGTGCCCGGCGGGGTCCCAGCGCACGAGCGCGGACACGGCGCGGTCCTGGTCCGCGGTGACCACCACTGTGCCGCCGTGCTCTGCCGAGCGCACGAGGGCGGCGGCATTGAACCACCGGCGCAGGGTCTGCTCCTCGGCGCGCAGCCACGGGCGGGCGAGCATCTGGTTGCCGTCCAGCAGCAGGGCCGCGGCGTACCCGCCCTCGGCCACCGGTTCCGCCCCGGGGGTGGCCACCACGAGCGCGGGAGCGGACCCCACGCGCGCCCGGACCGTGTGCTCGGAAGACGAAATCACAGGCACCTGCGGGAAGGCCCTCCCGAGTTCCTCGGCGGTGCGCCCGGCACCGACGGAACTCAGGCGCACCCTGGTGAAGCCGCACTCCGCGCAGCTCCACTCGTGCGCCTGGCGACCGCACCACGTGCACACCGGCACGGCGTTCGCCGAGGACAGGGCGAGCGGCCCGTCGCACGCGCGGCAGCGCGCCGGTGTGCGGCACCGCTGGCAGGCGAGGACCGGCGCGTAGCCCTTGCGGGCCACCTGCACGAGCACCGGTCCCTTCTCGAGGGCCGCGCGCGCCACCCGGAACGCCTCGTGCGGCAGCCGCGCGCGGGCCGCGAGCGGATCGCGGGCCGTGTTGTAGGAGTCCGAGGTCGCCTCGATCCGCGGGGAGCACCTGCGCAGCTCCGTCCGGTCCGGGGCCAGCCGCACGGCCCACCCCGTGCTCACGAGGCGCTGGGCCTCCGGGCTCACGGCGTAGCCGGTGAACAGCGCGGCCAGGTTCTGCTGCTGGGCCCGCAGCAGCAGGACGTCCCGGGTGTGCTGGTAGGGGGCGCGCTGCTCCACGAAGTTGACGTCCCCGTCGTCGTGGCAGCACACCAGGGCGAGGTCCTGCACCGGTGCATAGGCCGCCGAGCGCGTGCCCACGGCCAGCCGCTTGCGGCCCAGCGCGAGCTCCAGGAATCCGCGGTAGCGCGGGGTGGGGCCGTCCCCGGCGTGCAGCCGCACCACGGCGTCCTCCCCCACCAGCTCGTGCAGCGCGGTCTCGAGCCGTTCTAGAGCCTTGTGGTCCGCCACCACGCCCACAGCCCCGCGGCCGGCGGCGTACGCGGTGGCCATGGCATTCGCGGTCAGGCGCGCCCAGTCGTGGTCCTCGGCGGACGGCAGCACCTCGACGACGCCGCGCACCGGCCTCCCGGACGCCACCGCCGCGATGAACTCGGGGCCGTGCTCGTAGTGCTCCCAGACCTCGGGCGACGGGGCGACGGCGTCTTCGCCCTCCCTGTCCTGTTGCCCGGGTGACGGCTGCTCCTCGGTGGCGTTTGACGGTTCCTCCACCGGTGCGGGCGTGGCGTCCCCCGCGGCGAACTCCTTGTCCACGCGTGCCACCCGGGGCGCGATGGCCACGCGCAGCACGTCCGCTGCGGTCCCCGCGCAGCGCTGGGCCACGGCCTCCGCGAGGTCCACGATCTCCGGGGCGGCCACCGGCAGCGGTGAGAGCACCCGCCGGATGGGCAGCAGCCGTTCTCCCGGAACGTCGGTGTGCGCCACCCTGTCCACGACCCACCCGGACATCTTGCGCCCGGAGAAGATCACGGACACCTTGGACCCCACCACGGCCTGCTCGTGCAGGGCGGCACTCACGCGGTAGTCGAACACCCGGTCCAGGTGGGGGACGTAGGCCTCCAGCAGCACCCGGGCAACGGGGTTCTCGGCGGCCACGCCCTCGGAGCCCAGGGCGGCGCCCCGTGGGCGGGGCCCCGCCTCTCGCGTGCCGGCGGAACCACCCGAGCGCGCGGCGCGGGGCTCCGGCGCCGGGGAAAGGCCCGCGAGCGTGAGCTGCTCGCCGGAGGTGTTCTCCGGTTCCGAGGTGGCCCCCGGCCCGGGAGTGTGCTCGCGTTCCGGGGTCTCCGCTGCATCCGGGGTGCCCGCCGGGCCAGGAGGGTTTCCCACTGCGGGAGCCTGCTCCGGGGTGTCCCGCCCGGGGGTCACAGCCCCGCGGCGGAACGCAGCTCCTGCACCCGGTCGGTGCGCTCCCACGTGAAGTCGGGGTCCGTGCGGCCGAAGTGCCCGTGGGCCGCGGTCTTGGCGTAGATGGGCCGCTTGAGGTCCAGGTCCTCGATGATCGCGAGCGGACGCAGGTCGAAGACCTCGGTGATCGCGTTCTCGATGCGCACGGGATCCACGGTCTCGGTGCCGAACGTCTCCACGTACAGACCCACCGGGTGGGCCTGGCCGATCGCGTAGGCCACCTGGACCTCCGCGCGGCGTGCGAGCCCTGCGGCCACCACGTTCTTGGCCACCCAGCGCATCGCGTACGCGGCGGAGCGGTCCACCTTGGAGGGGTCCTTGCCGGAGAACGCGCCACCGCCGTGGCGGGCCATGCCACCGTAGGTGTCCACGATGATCTTGCGCCCGGTGAGCCCGGCGTCCCCCACGGGCCCGCCGCGCACGAAGTTGCCCGCGGGGTTCACGATGATCCGCGTGCCGGAGAGGTCCAGGCCGGAGTCGCCCAGGACGGGCTCGATCACGCACGTGGTGATGTCCCGGGTGAGCTGGTCGAGGTCGTAGTTCTCCGCGTGCTGGGAGGAGACCACCACGGTGTCCACGGAGACGGGGGTGTGGCCGTCGTAGCCCAGGGTCACCTGGGTCTTGCCG
This sequence comes from Kocuria sp. HMSC066H03, assembly GCF_001812045.1. Classification (NCBI taxonomy): domain Bacteria; kingdom Bacillati; phylum Actinomycetota; class Actinomycetes; order Micrococcales; family Micrococcaceae; genus Kocuria; species Kocuria sp. HMSC066H03. The sequence continues at coordinate 134,991 of NZ_KV807509.1, read as the reverse complement.
TCCGGGCGCAGCTCGGGCAGCACGGCGGTCTTTCGCACGCGCGTGAGCTGCTCGGAGAGCCGGTGCGCCAGGAGGATGGGAGCGGGCATGAGCGCCTCGGTCTCGTCCGAGGCGTAGCCGAACATGATGCCCTGGTCCCCCGCACCCTGGGCATCCCGCGGGTCCTTGGCGATCCCCGTGCGCTCCTCCAGGGAGTTGAAGACGCCGTCGTAGATCTCGTTGGACTGCTCACCCACGCTGATGGACACGCCGCAGAATTCTCCGTCGAAGCCGTGCACCGCGGAGTTGTAGCCGATGTCCAGCAGGGTCTTGCGCACGATGTGCGGGATCTCCACGTACGCGTCCGTCTTGACCTCCCCGGCCACGTGCACGAGACCGGTGGTGACCATGGTCTCCACCGCCACGGAGGACTGGGGGTCCTCACTGAGCAGCGCGTCCAGGATGGAGTCCGAGATCTGGTCGCAGATCTTGTCCGGATGGCCCTCGGTCACGGACTCGGACGTGAAGATTCTCAGGTGCTCAGTCGATGCGCTCACGCCACCACATTACCCGGCGGCGCCGACACCCTCTTCCCGAGCGATGCGCTCCACCACGAACCGGGCGACCTCGTCCTTGCTCCCCCGCGTGGACGCCTCCTCGGCACCGCGGGCGGAGAGCACGACCACCTCGTTCTCGTCCCGGCCGAAGACCTTGTCGGTGCCCACCTCGTTGAGCACCAGCAGGTCGCAGCCCTTGCGGACCAGCTTGGCGCGGGCGAAGTCCAGCACGGAGTGCTCGGCGTCCCCGGTCTCCGCCGCGAAGCCCACCACGAGCTGGTCCAGGCCGCGCTCATCCCGCTGCGCCACCACGGCGCGCAGGATGTCCGGGTTGCGCACCAGCCGGATCACGGGGTCCGTGCCGTCCTCGGACTTCTTCATCTTGTGCTCCCCCACGGTGTCCGGGCGGAAGTCCGCCACGGCCGCGGCCATGATCACGACGTCGCTCCCGGCCGCCGCCGTCAGCGTTGCCTCCTCGAGCTCGCGCGCCGAGGACACGCGGGTGGTGCGCATGCCGTGCGGAAGATCGGTCTCCACGTGGGCCGCAATCAGGTGGACGTCCGCGCCCGCTTCGCGTGCCGCCCGGGCCAGGGCAACGCCCTGCTTGCCCGACGAGCGGTTGCCGAGGAAGCGGACGGGGTCCAGAGCCTCACGGGTGCCACCCGCGGTGACCAGCACGCGACGTCCGGCCAGCACCCCGGGGTCGGAGCCGACGTGGTCCGTGGTGGGGGCCCCGGCAGGCGCAGCCGCGACGGTGGACGGTGCGGCGTCGGGGGTGCTCGCGGAGCCGGTGGACGCGGCGTCGGAGGGCCCCGCGCTGGAGGGAGCCGTCCGAGCGGCAAGGGCCAGTGCGGCGTCGACGATGTCCTGCGGCTCGGGAAGCCGACCAGGGCCGCTGTCGGTTCCGGTGAGCCGGCCCGTGGCGGGCTCCATCACGGTGTGGCCGTGCTCGCGCAGCAGGGCCACGTTGCGCTGGGTGGCCGGGTTGAGCCACATCTCCGTGTGCATGGCCGGCGCCAGGAGCACGGGCGCGGACGTGGCGAGCACGGTGGTGCTCAGCAGGTCGTCCGCGTGGCCGTGCGCGATGCGGGCCATGAGGTCCGCGGTGGCCGGCGCGATCACCACGAGGTCCGCGGCCTGGCCCTGGGCCACGTGGTTCACGGTGTCCACGCGGTCGAAGACGGACTCCGAGACGTGCTCCCCCGTGAGGGCCTCCCACGTGGGCGCACCCACGAACTCCAGCGCCGCCCGGGTGGGCATGGGCACCACGTGGTGCCCCGCCTCGGACAGCAGCCGGGAGACGAGCGCGGCCTTGTATGCGGCAATGCCCCCGCCCACACCCAGCACCACGCGCAGGGGCGCGGGCCGGGCGGGGACGGGGGCGTGGCCGGAGTGCGGCTCAGTCACTGCTCGGTGGGCTCCGCGGAGTCCTCGGTGGTCTCCTCGACAGCAGTCTCCGCGGTCTCCGCGGAGTCCTGCGCGAGGGTCTCCTCCGAGGCCGGCAGCTGGGTGCCGTCCGAGAACATGGCGGTGGAGTCCTGCTCCTCGCCCTGGGCGAAGAAGTCACCGGTGAACATGTCCGTGGCGGTGGGCTCGTCGCTGACCATCTGGCCGTTGGGGGTGAACCCGGCGTGGGCCACGTGGTCGGCCTCGATCAGCCCCTCGTCGATCTCGCGGAACGCGATGGACAGCGGCTTCTCGTTGAGCTGGGTGTCCACCAGCGGACCCACGTACTCGAACAGGCCCTCGTGCAACTGCGAGTAGTACGCGTTGATCTGACGGGCGCGGCGGGCCCCGAAGATCACGAGTCCGTACTTGGAATCCGTCTTGTCGAGCAGCCGATCGACGGGCGGGTTGACGATGCCTTCGTTGTTCGTGCTCACGTGCTTCATGACTCCTGTGGTGGACGTAGATGTCGGTGGCGTGCGGGGCGCTCCGCGGTGGTGGGCCAGGATGGCGAGGCGCTCAGCGCCCCTGCTCACCCGGCAGCCCCATGAGTGCCACAAGCTCTGCGGCGGCGCGCTCCACGGTGTCGTTGACGACCGTGTGATCGAACTCGGACTGCGCCGCAAGTTCCAGTTTAGCCGTTTCCAGCCGACGCTGCTGCTGCTCGGGCGTCTCGGTGCCCCGGCCGACCAGCCGGTGCACCATCTCGTCCCAGCTGGGCGGGGCCAGGAAGACGAACTGCGCCTCGGGCATGGCCTGCCGGATGCTGCGCGCTCCCTGCAGGTCGATCTCGAGCAGCACGCTGCGCCCGGCGGCCAGCGCCTCCTCGACCTTGTGCCGCGGGGTGCCGTACCGGTGGAGGTTGTGCACAACGGCCCACTCGAGAAGGTCGTCCTCGTCGATCATGCGGTCGAACTCGTCGTCGCGGACGAAGAAGTAGTGCACGCCGTCCACCTCGCCAGGCCGGGGAGCGCGGGTGGTGGCCGAGACGGAGAGCCACACGTCCGGGTAGTGGTCCCGCACGTACGTGGACACGGTGCCCTTGCCCACGGCCGTGGGCCCGGCCAGAACGGTCACGGTGGGCGATGCGGGCACGAATACCTCCGGGGGTGCGGCGACGGTCGGGTCGAACTCGTCCGTCACTGTACCAACCGGGAGCCACCGCCCGCGCGGTGGTTCCTCAGCGGTCCAGGTACTCCACCAGCGCGCGGCGCTGGTGCTGGCCCAGCCCGCGCACGCGGCGGGTGGGGGCAATGCCGATCTGCTCCATGATCGCGGCGGAGCGGACCCTGCCGATCCCGGGGGTGGACTCCAGCAGCTCGGTGACCTTGAGGCGGCTCACGGCCTCGTCCTCGTCGCCGCGGCGCAGCACCTCGGCCACGGAGACGGTGCCGTCCCGCAGCCCCTTCTTGATCTCGGCGCGCACGGACCGGGCCGCCGTCGCCTTCTCCCGCGCCCTGGCGCGCTCGTCATCCGTCAGTGGCCGCAGTGCCATTCCCAGCTCTCCTCGTGGTAGCCCGACGGCCCGACCGGTCGCGCGAGAGGGGGGTGGCGAACGGGGCCGTCTCCCACCGAAAGTACCCGAGGACTTTGCGGGGGGTAAATGCACGACCGTCCCCTGACGAGCTCCGGGGCTCGCGTTCCAGGGGGCGGTCGTGCCGGGGGTCAGACGCGCTGCAGGTGCTCCGCGAGCTCCTCCGCCGAGCGCGTGACGGCCTCCCCCAGGGCACGGACGTCCGGGCCGTGAGCGAGCACGTCACGGGACGAGTTGGCCAGCACCGTGCCCCTGACCTGGGAGAACACCGAGGCGACGGCGGCCGCGTCCGCTCCCTGCGCACCGTATCCCGGAGCGAGGACCGGCCCGTTCAGCTCCCGGAGGTCGATCCCGAGGCGGCTCATGGCCTCGCCCACGGTGGCTCCGATCACCACCCCGCACGAGCCCAGCCCGCCCGTTCCCGCCGACGTCACGATTTGATCACGATCGTCCGTGTGACGTGCCGGGCCCTGTCCGGATGCCTGGGCGGACGACGACGCCGCGGGGCCCCGCGCGCCCGGCGCCCGGTTCTCGTGGGCCACGGCGGAGAGGATGCCCGCGGCCACGGAGTCCTCACCGCCCACGTGCTGCACGCTGGCGCCCTCCGGGTTGGAGGTCAGGGCGAGCACGAAGGTCCCCCGGCCGGTGGCGCGCGCCAGGTCCAGCGCGGGGCGCAGCGACTCGAAGCCCAGGTACGGGCTCAGGGTCACGGCGTCCGCCGCGAGGGGCGAGTCGTCGGAGAGCCACGCCGTCGCGTAGGCCGCCATCGTGGAACCGATGTCACCGCGCTTGGCGTCCGCGATGCTGAGGACCCCCGCGGCCGTGGACTCCGCGAGCACGCGTTCGAGCACCGCGATGCCCGCCGAGCCGAGGGCCTCGAACAGCGCCACCTGCGGTTTGAGCGCCGCGGCCCGGCCGGCGGCGGCCTCCACGACCCGCAGGGAGAAGGTCTCGAGCCCCTGCGCGGTGCGCGGCAGACCCCAGGCGTCGAGCAGCCCCGGGTGGGGGTCGATGCCCACGCACAGCGGCCCCCGCTCGGCCATGGCCCGCTGCAGCCGGACCCCGAAGGGCTCGCGCCCCGAACCCGCGGCGGGCTCGCCGCGGTGCGCGGGCGGCGTCGTGGGGCGGTGGGCGCCCATGGCGGGCACGGCGGCGTCGGGCGGGGTGGGTGCGCTGTGGCGCCCGTGGGAGGGCTCAGTCACGGGAGGCCCCCTGGGCGGCACGCTCACGCAGGGTCTGCTCGTGCTCCTGCAGGGAGGTCACGGACCACGAGTACTGCCGCTGCGCGGTGATGGCCTGCAGCGCGGCACCGAGCTCCGAGACCGTGGTCATCATGGGGACACCCACCGAGGTGGCCGCCGCGCGGATCTGGTAGCCGTCCCCGCGCGCCGCCTGGCCGCCGGAGGGGGTGTTGAAGATCAGGTCGATCTTCCCGTCCGTGATCAGGTCCGCCACGGTGGGCTCGTCGCCCTCGGCGTCCGCGATCTTGGCCACCACCGTGGACTCGATGCCGTTGCGGCGCAGCACCTGCGCGGTGCCGCCCGTGGAGACGATCTCGAAGCCCAGGTCCGCGAACATCTTGACCGGGATCACCGCGGAGCGCTTGTCCTTGTTCGCCACCGAGACGAACAGGGATCCCGAGGTGGGCAGCGGACCGCCCGCGGCGGCCTGCGCCTTGGCGAACGCGGTGTCGAAGTACTTGTCCACGCCCATGACCTCGCCCGTGGAGCGCATCTCGGGACCGAGAAGCGAGTCCACCACGGTGCCCTCCGGCGTGCGGAACCGGGCGAACGGCAGCACGACCTCCTTGACCGCCGTGGGCGTGCCCTCGGGCAGCGTGGTGCCGTCGTGGTCCGCGGGCAGCACACCCTCGGCGCGCAGCTGCGCCACCGTGCGCCCCGTGCCGATCAGCGCGGCGGCCTTGGCCATCTGCACGCCCGTGGCCTTGGAGACGAACGGCACCGTGCGCGAGGCGCGCGGGTTGGCCTCGATCACGTACAGCACGTCCGAGGCGAGCGCGAACTGCAGGTTGATCAGACCCTTCACGCCCACGCCGCGGGCAATGGCCTCGGTGGCCTCGCGCACGCGCTCGATGACGTCCGGGGCCAGGGTGATGGGCGGCAGCACGCACGCGGAGTCGCCGGAGTGGATCCCGGCCTCCTCGATGTGCTCCATGATCCCGCCCACGTAGCAGTCGCGGCCGTCGAACAGCGCGTCCACGTCGATCTCGATGGCGTCCTCGAGGAACTTGTCGATCAGCGCGGGGCGGCTGGGGCTGACCTCCGTGGCGTTCTCCAGGTAGGTCTTCAGGGAGGCCTCGTCGTAGACGATCTCCATCCCGCGGCCACCCAGCACGTACGAGGGGCGCACGAGCACGGGGTAGCCGATCTCGTGGGCGATCCGGCTGGCCTCCTCGAAGTCGTACGCCGTGCCGTTCTTGGGCTGGCGCAGACCAGCTTCCGTGAGCACGCGGGCGAACTCCCCGCGGTCCTCCGCGAGGTCGATGGCCTCGGGGCTCGTGCCGAGGATCGGCACCCCCGCGGCCTTGAGGTCCGCCGCGAGCTTGAGCGGGGTCTGACCGCCCAGCTGCACGAACACGCCCAGCAGTCCGCCGGAACGGCGCTCGGCCTCCACGACCTCCATGACGTCCTCGAAGGTCAGCGGCTCGAAGTACAGCCGCGTGGAGATGTCGTAGTCCGTGGACACGGTCTCCGGGTTGCAGTTGACCATCACGGTCTCGTACCCGGCCTCGCGCAGCACCATGGAGGCGTGCACGCACGAGTAGTCGAACTCGATGCCCTGCCCGATCCGGTTGGGACCGGAGCCCAGGATCATCACCGAGGGCTTCTCGTGCGGGGCCACCTCCGTCTGCTGGTCGTACGAGGAGTAGTGGTACGGGGTGAACGCCTCGAACTCCGCGGCGCACGTGTCCACCGTCTTGTAGACCGGGCGGATGTCCAGGGCGTGGCGCACGCCGCGCACCACGGACTCGTCCAGGTGCACGAGCTCCCCGATCTGGGCGTCCGAGAAGCCGTGGCGCTTGGCCTCGCGCAGGGTCTCCGGGTGCAGGTCCGGGTCCTCACGGATCATGTCCGCGATCTCGTTGAGCAGCTGGATCTGGTCCAGGAACCACGGGTCGATGGACGTGGCCTCGAAGACCTGCTCCACCGTGGCGCCTGCCAGCAGCGCGCGCTGCACGTTGCGCAGCCGCTCGGTGGTGGTCTCCTCGGTCCTGGAGACCAGCCGGGCCACCGTGTTGGGGCCGGGCGCCACGGCCGGGCGCGCGAAGCTGAAGGAGGACCCCTTCTGCTCGAGCGAGCGCATGGCCTTCTGCAGCGCCTCCGTGAAGTTGCGCCCGATCGCCATGGCCTCGCCCACCGACTTCATGGTGGTGGTCAGGGTGGGGTCCGCCGCCGGGAACTTCTCGAACGCGAAGCGCGGGACCTTGACCACCACGTAGTCCAGCGTGGGCTCGAAGCTCGCCGGGGTCTTGCGGGTGATGTCGTTGGGGATCTCGTCCAGCGTGTAGCCCAGGGAGAGCTTGGTGGCGATCTTGGCGATCGGGAAGCCCGTGGCCTTGGACGCGAGTGCCGAGGAGCGGGACACGCGGGGGTTCATCTCGATCACCACGATGCGCCCGGTGGACGGCTCCACGGCGAACTGGATGTTGCACCCGCCGGTGTCCACACCCACCTCGCGGATCACGGCGATCGCGATGTCGCGCATGCGCTGGTACTCGCGGTCGGTGAGGGTCAGCGCGGGGGCCACCGTCACGGAGTCACCGGTGTGAACGCCCACGGGGTCCACGTTCTCGATCGAGCACACGACCACCACGTTGTCGTTGGCGTCGCGCATCATCTCCAGCTCGTACTCCTTCCACCCCAGGATGGACTCCTCCAGGAGCACCTCCGAGGTGGGCGAGTACTGGATGCCGGCGCCCGCGATGCGGTGCAGGTCCGTCTCGTTGTACGCGAGCCCGGAACCGAGCCCGCCCATGGTGAACGACGGGCGCACCACCATGGGGTAGCCCAGCTGCTCGGCGGCGGCGAGCGCCTCATCCATGGAGTGCACGATCACGGAGCGCGCGGACTCGGCGCCGCAGCGCTCGACGACGCCCTTGAACGCCTCACGGTCCTCGCCCAGGTTGATGGCGTCCACGTCCGCGCCGATGAGCTCCACGCCGTACTTCTCCAGGGCGCCGTTGGCGTCCAGGGCGAGCGCGGTGTTCAGGGCGGTCTGCCCGCCCAGGGTGGGCAGGACGGCGTCGGGCCGTTCCTTGGCGATGATCTTCTCGACCGTCTCCGGGGTGATGGGCTCCACGTAGGTGGCGTCCGCGAACTCGGGGTCGGTCATGATGGTGGCCGGGTTGGAGTTCACCAGGATGACGCGCAGCCCCTCGTCCTTGAGCACACGCAGGGCCTGGGTGCCGGAGTAGTCGAACTCGGCGGCCTGCCCGATCACGATGGGCCCGGAGCCGATCACCAGGACGCTGTTGAGGTCTTTCCTGCGGGGCATCAGTTGTCTCCTGCTTCCGAGCCGGAGCCCTGGGAGGCCCGGCCCATCATGTCCACAAAACGGTCGAAGAGGTACGCGGAGTCGTGGGGCCCCGCGGCGGCCTCTGGGTGGTACTGCACGGAGAACGCGGGGATGTCCTCGCAGCGCAGGCCCTCCACCACGTTGTCGTTGAGCCCCACGTGGGACACCGAGACACGCCCGTAGCGCTGCTCCGGTGCGGTCACGGTCTCCCCCACGGGCGCGTCCACCGCGAAGCCGTGGTTCTGGGAGGTGATCTCCACGGTGCCGGTGGCCAGGTCCTTGACGGGCTGGTTGATGCCCCGGTGGCCGAAGGTGAGCTTGTAGGTCCCGAAGCCCAGCGCACGGCCCAGCAGCTGGTTGCCGAAGCAGATCCCGAAGAACGGGATGCGGGCGTCCAGGACCTCGCGCAGCAGCTCGACCTGGTCCTCCGCGGTGGCGGGGTCCCCCGGGCCGTTGGAGAAGAACACGCCGTCCGGGCCCAGCTCGCGCAGCTGCTCGAAGGTCGTGGCCGCGGGCACCACGTGCACGCGCACGCCGCGCTCGGCCAGCCGCTGCGGGGTCATGGACTTGATGCCCAGGTCCACGGCGGCGACCGTGTGCTTCACGGGTGCGTCCCAGCCGTGCTCGGCGGGCTCCACCGTGTAGGACTCGTCCGTGCTGACCTGCTCGGCGAGCGCCCGACCGGCCATCGCGGGCTGCTCCGAGACCAGCCGCACGAGCTCGGGGACGGGCCGTGCGGCGTCGTCGCCCGAGAAGATCCCGGCGCGCATCGCACCCTTGTCCCGCAGGTGGCGCGTGAGGGCGCGCGTGTCCACGCCCTGGATGCCGGTGACGCCCTGTGCGGCGAGCTCCTCGTCCAGCGTGCGCTCGCTGCGCCAGTTGGAGGGGCGGCGCGCGGGGTCGCGCACCACGAAGCCGTTGACCCAGATCCGCCGGGACTCCATGTCCTCGGTGTTGATTCCGGTGTTGCCGATGTGGGGTGCGGTCTGGATGACGATCTGACCCGCGTAGGAGGGGTCGGTGAGGGTCTCCTGGTAGCCGGTCATGCCGGTGGCGAAGACGGCCTCCCCGAACGCCGTGCCGGGAGCACCCCAGGCGCGGCCCTCGAAGGCGGTGCCGTCCTCCAGCACCATCACGGCCGGTGCGTTGCGTGGTGAGTTCATGGCGAACTCCTTTCGTTCAGCAGGTGTGGTCTCGAGCCGGTGCCGCCGTGGGGCGGCGCCGGTGCGGGGTTCTCAGGCGTTCAGCAGGGCCGACGCCGCGTCCTCCAGTTCGTGCGACCCCTCGCCCGTGCGGGCGCGGAAGCCGGTGTCCACGCGCGTGTCCCCGAGGTCCCAGGTGAACACCACGAGCCCGTCACGCTCCACGAACTTGCCCACCATCCCGGAGGTGGTGGACACGGCGCGCAGGTCGCGGCGCGGGATGAACACGTCCGGGGCGCCCTGGCGGTTGATGAACACGCCGTCCGGGGCCACCACGGCCTCGGCGTTCGTGCGCACCCCCAGGCCGTGGCGCGCAATGCGCTCGAGCGGCTGGTCGGTGTAGGTGGTGACCACGTACATCCCGTCCACCCGTGTGGTGGCCCGGCTCATCAGGTCCCGGGGTGCGGGCGTCACCTCGGCGACGTCGGACTGGCGCCGCACACGGCCCCGCCAGCCCCACCAGATCAGGGCGAAGAGCACCACCACGATGACCAGGGTGAGCAGGGTGGGGACGAGCTTGTCCGACATGGGGAGACAACCTTTCAGGGAGGACGGTGCGGATCAGCGGGCCACGGGGGTGGTCAGCTCACCGTCACGGACCACGGGGTGGCCGCGGTAGAAGGTGGCGCGCACCCCGCCCGGGAGGGTCATCCCCCGGTACGGGCTGTTGCGCGCCTTGGAGGCGTGGTGCGCCGGGTCCACGGGGGTGGCGCCGGCGGGGTCCCACAGCACGATGTTGGCCACGGAGCCGGGGGCGAGGTCCTGGCCCTGGTCCGTGAGACCGAGGATCTGCGCGGGGCGGCGGGACATGATCTGCGCGACCCGCTCCCACCCGATCATCCCGGTGTCCACGAGGGCGTGCTGGACCACGGCCAGGGCGGTCTCCAGCCCCGTCATGCCGTGGGCCGCGCAGCTCCACTCGCACTCCTTGTCCTCCGTGGTGTGCGGGGCGTGGTCCGTGCCGATCACGTCGATCGTCCCCTCGGCCACCGCACGGCGCAGGGCCTGGACGTCCTCGTCCGTGCGCAGCGGCGGATTGACCTTGTAGACGGGGTCGAACGTGCGCACCAGCTCGTCGGTGAGCAGCAGGTGGTGCGGGGTGGCCTCGGCGGTCACGGTCACGCCGCGCTCCTTGGCCCACCGCACGATCTCCACGGACCCGGCCGTGGAGAGGTGGCAGATGTGCAGCCGGGAGTCCACGTGCTGGGCCAGCAGGACGTCGCGGGCGATGACCGCCTCCTCCGCGACGGCGGGCCAGCCGGTGAGCCCGAGGTCCGCGGACACGGTGCCCTCGTTCATCTGGGCGCCCTCGGTCAGGCGGGGCTCCTGGGCGTGCTGGGCGATGATGCCGTCGAAGGCCTTGACGTACTCCAGGGCCCGGCGCATCAGGACGGGGTCGTGCACGCACTTGCCGTCGTCGGAGAACATCCGCACCCCGGCGCGGGACTCCGCCATCGCGCGGATCTCGGACAGCTGCTCGCCCTCCAGCCCCACGGTCACCGCGCCCACCGGGTGCACGTCCGCCCAGCCGGCGTCCCGGCCCAGCTGCCAGACCTGCTCGACCACGCCGGCGGTGTCCGCCACGGGGTTCGAGTTGGCCATCGCGAAGACCGCCGTGTACCCGCCCCGGGCCGCGGCCCGGGTGCCGGACTCCACGGTCTCGGCGTCCTCCCGGCCCGGCTCGCGCAGGTGGGTGTGCATGTCCACGAGGCCCGGCAGGGCGATGAGCCCGGAGGCGTCGAGGACCTCGGCGTCCGCGGGGACGTCCAAGGAACCGGGGACGCCCACGGCGGCGATCCGCCCGTCCACGACGAGCAGGTCCGCGGGGTCACCGCCCTCGGGGCGGGCCTTGCTGATCAGGTGGCAGCTCATGAGGACCTCAGTTCTCGCTCGGGTTCGGGGTGCTCTCGTCGCCGGAGAGCAGCAGGAAGAGGACGGCCATGCGCACGGACACGCCGTTGGCCACCTGCTCCAGCACGGTGGAGCGCGGGGAGTCGGCGGCCTCGGAGGAGATCTCCAGCCCGCGGTTCATGGGCCCGGGGTGCATGAACACGGTGGGTGCCCCCATGGCCTCGAGGCGGTGCACGCGCTGGGCGGTGAGCCCCCAGCCTCGCGTGTACTCGGCCTCGCTCGGGAAGAACGCCGCGTTCATCCGCTCGCGCTGCAGCCGCAGCATCATCACGGCGTCCGGTGCCTCGGCCAGCACGGCGTCCAGGTCGTAGCTGATCTCGCACGGCCACGTGTCCGTGGCCACGGGCACCAGGGTGGGCGGGGCCACCAGCGTGACCCGCGCGCCCAGGGTGGTCAGCAGCCACACGTTGGAGCGGGCCACGCGGGAGTGCAGCACGTCCCCCACGATCACCACGTGCATGCCCTCCAGGTCCATGCCGGTGCTCGCCACGCCCGTGGCGCGCGAGCGGACTCGACGCAGGGTCATGGCGTCCAGCAGGGCCTGGGTGGGGTGCGCGTGCTTGCCGTCCCCGGCGTTGACCACGGCGGCGTCGATCCACCCGGAGTCCGCGAGCTGCTGCGGGGCACCCGAGGAGCCGTGGCGGATCACCACCGCGTCCGCGCTCATGGCCATCAGCGTCTGGGCGGTGTCCTTCAGCGACTCGCCCTTGGACACCGAGGAGCCCTTGGCGGAGAAGTTGATCACGTCCGCACTGAGCCGCTTCGCGGCGGTCTCGAAGGAGATCCGCGTGCGGGTGGAGTCCTCGAAGAACAGGTTCACCACGGTGCGCCCGCGCAGAGCGGGCAGCTTCTTGACCTCGCGGGAGGACACGGCGGCCATCTGGTCCGCGGTGTCCAGGATCCGCACGGCATCCGCGTACGACAGGTCGGTGGTGCTCAGCAGGTGCTTCACGCGCGCTCACCCGCCCGTCCCGGCACGGGCGACGACGCCGCACGCCCGGGTGCGCGGGCGACGTCGGCATCCGAGGCCACCGGCGCGTCGATGACCACGCAGTCCTCGTGACCGGCGTCCCGGGATCCGGGGTCGGTCTCGCGCAGCAGCACGCGCACCTTCTCGCGGGAGGACGTGGGGAGGTTCTTGCCCACGTGGTCCGCGCGGATGGGCAGCTCGCGGTGACCGCGGTCCACCAGGACCGCGAGCCGCACCACCGTGGGGCGCCCGAGGTCCACGAGGGCGTCGAGGGCCGCGCGGATGGTGCGCCCCGAGCACAGGACGTCGTCCACGAGCACCACGGTGCGCCCGTCGATCCCGGCGTCCGGGATCAGCGTGGGCTGCGGGGTGCGGGCGGGATTCCTGCGCAGGTCGTCCCGGTACATGGTGATGTCCAGCTGACCGGTCGAGGTGGCGGCGTGGAAGCCGGGGTCGATCTTCTCCAGCCGGGCCGCCAGGCGCTGCGCGAGCGGGTAGCCGCGGCGGGCGATGCCCAGGAGCACGAGGTCCTCGGGGCCCCTGTTGGACTCCAGGATCTCGTGGGCGATCCGGGACAGGGCCCGGTCGATGTCGGACGTCGAGAGGATCACGCGGGAGGTGGTGGCCTCCGGTGCGCTCTCGGCGTGTTCGGGCACGCTCACGTGCCGCCTCCTTCCCCGCCTCACGGGACGGAATTTAAAGGGTGCGATCGGTCCTGAAGCTACCACACGCGAAACCCCGGCCCGTGGGAACCACGAACCGGGGCATCGTCTCAGTCGTCCAACAACGAGGGCTTGACCTTCTGCAGCCGCCCCAGCAGCCCGTTGACGAACCGGGGAGAGTCGTCGGTGGAGAGCTCTCGGGTGACGGCCACGGCCTCCGCGACGGCCACGCCGTCCGGGATCTCCGCGTTGTAGAGCAGCTCCCACGCACCCACGCGCAGGGCGTTGCGGTCCACCGCGGGCATGCGCCCGAGCGCCCAGCCCTGCGAGTAGGTCTCCAGGAACTCGTCGATGTCCTCGCGGCGCTCGTCCACGCCCTCGAGGATCTCCACGGTGTACGGGTTGATGGGCGAGGACGAGTTCTCGCGGCGGCGCACCAGGGCGTCCCGCACGGACTCGTTGCGCTGCTCGGCCTCGAAGAGGATCTCGACGGCGCGCACCCGCGCCTTGCTCCGTGCGCCGCTCACTCGTTGACGCGTCCCAGGTAGTCACCGGTGCGGGTGTCCACCTTGACCTTGGTGCCCTGCTCGAGGAACAGCGGGACCTGGATCTGGTAGCCGGTCTCCACGGTGGCGGGTTTGGTGCCGCCCGTGGAGCGGTCGCCCTGCAGACCGGGCTCGGTGTAGGTGATCTCCAGCACCACCGACGGCGGCATCTCGATGTACAGCGGCGCGCCCTCGTGGATGGCCACGGTCACGTTCTGGTTCTCGAGCATGAAGTGGGCGGCGTCCCCGACCACCACGCCGGGCACGGTGATCTGGTCGTAGGTGGAGTTGTCCATGAAGACGTAGTCGTCGCCGTCCTGGTACAGGTACTGGTACTCGCTGCGGTCCACCGTGGCGGTCTCGATCTTGGCACCGGCATTGAACGTCTTGTCCACCACCTTGCCGCTGGTCACGTTGCGCAGCTTGGTGCGCACGAACGCGCCACCCTTGCCGGGCTTGACGTGCTGGAACTCGATGGTCTGCCAGAGGTTGCCGTCGAGCTTGAGGATGGTGCCGTTCTTGATGTCGTTGCTGGTTGCCACGGTGTCACTTTCTCGTCGGGTACGTCGCCGCACTGGGTCCGGCTCGTGGAGCCGGACCAGTCTACCGCGTGCGGCCGGATCCCCCGGTGCGGGGGCGTGGGCCGGGCAGGGCCCCTCGCGTCAGTCGGCGATCTCCTGGTAGCACGCGAACAGGATGGCGGGGTCCGGGACCTCCATGGTCCGGGGGGCGCCGATCCGGTCCAGGACCACGAAGCGCAGCAGGTTGCCGCGGGTCTTCTTGTCCCGCTTCATGACCTCCAGCAGCCGGGGCCACTGGTCGGCGCGGTACGAGACCGGCAGGCCCAGGGAGGTGAGGATCTCGCGGTGCAGGGCCACGGCGTCGTCGGACAGGCTGCCCGCGGCCCGGCCGAGCTCCGCCGCGAAGACCATGCCCACGGACACGGCCGCGCCGTGGCGCCACTGGTAGCGCTCGTTGTGCTCGATCGCGTGGCCCAGGGTGTGGCCGTAGTTCAGGTGCTCGCGCCGCCCGGACTCGCGCAGGTCCGTGGAGACCACGTCCGCCTTGACGCGCACGCTGCGCTCCACGAGCTCTCGCACCACGGCGGAGGAGCTGTCCCGGACCTCGGCGGGGTGCTCCTGGATCAGGGTGAGGATCTGCGGGTCCGCGATGAACCCGCACTTGACCACCTCGGCCATGCCCGTGAGCAGCTCGTTCTCGGGCAGGGTGGCCAGGGAGTCGAGGTCGCACACCACGGCGGCCGGCGGGTGGAAGGAACCCACCAGGTTCTTGCCCTCGGCGGTGTTGATCCCGGTCTTGCCGCCCACGGCCGCGTCCACCATGCCCAGCAGCGTGGTGGGCAGGTGCACCACCCGCACACCCCGCAGCCACGTGGCGGCCACGAAGCCCGCGAGGTCGGAGACGGCACCGCCGCCCACGGAGACCACGGCGTCGGTGCGCGTGAAGTCGGACTGGCCCATGATCTGCCAGCAGAAGGCCGCGACCTCCACGCGCTTGCCCTCCTCCGCGTCCGGGATCTCGGCCACGAAGCTCTGGATCCCCGCGGCACGCAGATCCTCCTGCACCACGTCGCCGGTGGCGCGCAGCGCGCGGGGGTGGATGATGAGCACCTTCTTGACGCGCTCCCCCAGCAGCTCGGGGACGCGGCCCAGCAGACCGTGGCCCACCAGGACGTCGTACTGGTTCTCGGGGGTGTCCCCTCGGACGGGGATCACGGTCTCGTTCATGCGGTGTGGTCCTTTCCTGGCTCGGAGCGCGCGGCGGCGCCCAGGGCGGTGTGCAGGTCGTGGGCGATCTGGGACGCCGAGCGCGGCGCGCGGGCGTCCAGGGTGATCGTGGCGAGCCGCTCGAACGTCTCACGGCGCTCGGCCATGATCTGGCTCCAGCGGGTCTCGGGGTCCGGCTGCAGCAGCGGGCGTGACGCGCCGCCCCGGATGCGGGGGCGCACCGTGGCCAGGTCCACGTCCAGGTACGCGACCGTCCGGCCCTCGAGCAGCGGCTGCACGAGCGGGGACATGGGTGCGCCGCCGCCCAGGGAGATCACGCCCTCGGCGTAGCGGGGGTCGTCCAGCAGCTCCGCCACGACCGCCGCCTCGAGGCGGCGGAACTCCGCCTCGCCCCGCTCTCGGAACAGCCTCGCAATGGCACCGTGGCGCGCCTCGATGACCTGGTCCGAGTCCGCGTGCGCCATGCCGTAGCGCCCTGCCAGGCACCGCGCCACCCGGGACTTCCCCGCCGCCATGGGCCCGATCAGCACCACGGGCAGGGGCGCCCGTGTCACGAGAGGTCCCCGCGCACCTCGTCCAGGGCGGCCAGTGCGGCGGGGTCCGCGAGCTCGGGCGAGGTCCGCAGCGCCTCCGGGATGGCCTCGAGGTAGGCGTCCCGGTTGCGCACCATCTCGGCGGCGGAGTCCCCGCCGAACTTCTCGAGGGCGGCCTCCGCGAGGACGAGCGCGACCATGGCCTCCGCCACGACTCCCGCCGCGGGCACGGCGCACACGTCCGAGCGCTGGTGGTGGGCCCGGGCGGGTTCGCCCGTGGCCACGTCCACGGTGTGCAGCGAGCGGGGCACCGTGGCGATCGGCTTCATGGCCGCCCGCACGCGCAACAGGTCGCCCGTGGACATCCCGCCCTCTATGCCGCCGGCGCGGTTGCTCACGCGGTGCACCGCGCCGTCGGCCCGGAGGGTCTCGTCGTGCGCCTGCGAACCCGGTCGCTCGGCCGTGCGGAAGCCGTCCCCGACCTCCACGCCCTTGATGGCCTGGATGCCCATGAGCGCCCCGGCCAGCCGCGAGTCGAGCCGCCGGTCCCAGTGGACGTAGGAGCCGAGCCCCGGGGGCATGCCCTCGGCCAGAACCTCGACGACCCCGCCCAGGGTCTCCCCGGCCTTGTGGGCGGCGTCCACCGCGGCGACCATCCGCTCGCTCGTCCCGGCGTCGAAGCAGCGCAGCGGATCCGCATCCAGCGCGGCGACGTCCCCGGGGCCGGGCAGCGGCGCACCGTCCGGCACGCGCACGTCCGCAATGGCCGTGGTGTGGGAGACCAGCCGGATGCCCAGTGCGGCGAGCACCTGCGAGGCCACCACGCCGACCGCCACCCGGGTGGCGGTCTCACGGGCCGAGGCGCGCTCCAGCACCGGGCGGGCCTCGTCGAAGCCGTACTTCTGCATGCCCGTGAGATCCGCGTGCCCCGGGCGCGGCCGGGTGAGCGGCGCGTTGCGGGCGCGGCCCTCCAGGACCTGCGGGTCCACGGGATCGGAGCTCATCACGTCCTGCCACTTGGGCCACTCCGTGTTGGCGATCTCGATGGCCACCGGGCCGCCCTGGGTGACGCCGTGGCGCACACCGCCCAGAACACGCACGCGGTCCTGCTCGAACTTCATGCGCGCCCCGCGGCCGTAGCCCAGACGGCGGCGGGCCAGGGCGTCCTGGACCATCCCGGTGGTCAGTTCCACACCGGCGGGCACGCCCTCGACGATCCCCACGAGCGCCTCGCCGTGGGACTCCCCGGCCGTGAGCCAACGCAACATCCAAGTCTCCAGTCCTCGAGGGGGATCCGGCGGATCCCCCGGTGGTCTTCAATCCGGCGGTCGAAAGATCGGAGGAGAACCCGTGGAACCCTCCGAGAGGTCCCGAGCACTGCGCGTCCGGCACCTGCCGGGCACCGGCGCTGCCCGACTCTGCGTTCTGCGGCTCAGGTGGAGCCGCTCGTCCGGGCTCCGGCGCTGGCCAGTTCTCCGGCTCTAGGCACGCCGTGCAACCGACGCGCCCGTTCACTCGGGCCGACGACGCTCCTGCGCGCGGCGCACCCGTTCCGGCACCGTGCGCTCCGGGCGGCCGACCGCGCGGCACATGGCCGCGGTCACGCATGCTTCCCGGGGCAGCTCCTGGTGGGGCCCGCCCCCGACGAACCAGCGCAGCTGGTCCACCGCCTGGAAGATCAGCATATCGACACCCGGTGCGATCGCTCCCCCGGCGTGCTGCCACTCGGCGGCCAGCTCGGAGGGCCACGGGTCGTACGCGACGTCCAGCAGCACCCCGTGCACGCTGGGCCGGGTTGCACGCCACAGCCGGGCGAGGTCGTCGGCGGCACGCGGCGGCAGGGTCGAGACCACCACGTCCGCGTGCCGGAGCAGCTCGGGGGCCGCGGACCACGGCCGGACGTGCACCGTGGCGCCCAGCGCACCGGCCACGCCGTCGAGGGAGCGGGCGCGGGATGCCGTGCGCACCGCCACGTCCACCGCGGGCGCCCCCAGGGCCTGCAGGGCGGCCACCGCGGCATGCGCGGTGGCTCCCCCGCCCAGCACGACGGCGCGGGGCGCCTCCGGAACCGGCCCCGCGGCACACAGCGCGGCCATGATCCCCATGACGTCCGTGTTGTCCGCCACGGAACCCTGCGGGGTGAGGGTCAGGGTGTTGGCTACCCCGAGGGCTTCCACCAGCGGGGTCACCCGGTCCGCGTCCCGCGCGGCCAGGGGCTTGAGGGGCATGGTCACGGAGAACCCGCTCCACCCGCCGTCCTCGCGGGCTCCCGCCCAGAACACCTCCCACCCGGACTCGGGAACATCCACCCGGGTGTAGTCGGTGCTCAGACCCAGGGCCTCCCCGGCCGCGGTGTGCAGCGCCGGGGACAGGGAGTGAGCCACCGGGTGGCCGAGGACGGCCGCCCGCAGCCTGGAGGGTGTCACCGGGGGCACGTCAGGAGCACTTGCCCTCGTTGTCCGCGCACCACTGCTGGTACTCCTGCACGTACTTCTGGTGCTCCTCGTACGTCTTGGCGAACTTGGTCTCACCCGTGTCCAGGTTCACGGTCACCCAGTAGTAGTAGTCGTTCTTCTCCGGGTTGGCCGCCGCCGCAATGGCGTCGTCGCTCGGGGACCCGATCGGACCGACCGGCAGACCGGGGTTCGCGTAGGTGTTGTACGGGTTGGACTTGTCCTTCTTCTCCTCCTCCGTGAGGTGCACGGTCTTCTTGCCCAGTCCGTAGGTCACGGAGGCGTCGGACTGGATGAACCCGCTGGTCTCGCCGTCCGGGTTGTTCATGCGGTTCTCGATGGCTCCGGCCACGGAGGGGTAGTTCTGCGGGGTGCCCTCGAACTCGACGATCGAGCCGACGGTGAGCACCTCGAACCAGCGGTCCTCGGGGACGTTGTTCTTCTCCAGGGTGGCCCGGGTGCGGTCCACCATCTCCTGCAGGATCTGCTCGGCCGTGGCGTCCAGGGGGAAGTGGTACTCGCCCGGGTGCAGCCAGCCCTCCAGGTTGGGGAACTGCTCGGGGATCCCGAACGTCTCCTTCTGCTTGGCGAGCTTCTCGAACTCGGAGCGGTCGATGCCGGTGGCCTCGCTCAGGGCGGTGAAGGTGTCGTCCATCCGCTGGGTCTTGGGGATCGCCGCGTAGTGCGTGGCGGCTTCCTTCTCCATCAGGGAGTTGACCACGTCCTCGGAGCTCATCCTGGTCTTGAGCTGGTACTCACCGGGCTGGATGAAGTCCTCGGGGTACTTCTTCTGGAACGTGGACACGAACGTGGAGGCGTCCGCCACGATGTCCTGGGACTCGAGATCCTGCGCGATCTGCCCCGTGGTGCTGCCGTCCGCCACGGAGAACGTGACGTCCTGGTCCCCCGAGCCGTGGTAGTCCTTGCGCTCGAAGAGCCCGAACGTGGAGCCGAGCACCGCCACCACCACGATCAGCGCCGCGACGAACAGGGCGATGGCCGTGGTCATGGACGCGCGGGAACGGGCCTGGCGGCGCTTGCGCTGCTCCGGCGTCACCTCGTGGTGCTCGAAGGAGCCGACCAGCTGGGAGTGGGAGCCGCCGTCAGAGGCGTGCGAGGAGCTCAGCCCATCACCGTTAGACCCGTGCGGGGTGTTCCCGTCACCGGTTGCGTTGTCCCGCGGCTCATCGCTCACGAATACTCTCCGTCCGCCGTTCTGGTGGTCTTGGGGGCATCCCCCTGTGGGGAGGTCACCTGCCCCTCGGTGCACTGCTGCGCCTGTTCCACGGCCCCGACCCGCTCGCCCGGCTCCACGCCGGTGCCCAGGCCCTGGTCCACCGCAGTCTGCAGGAAGGTCACGGCGGCCGCCTGGTCGACCCTGTCCATGTGGTCCCTCCGGGAGACCCCGGAGTCCAGCATCGACTGGTGGGCAGCGACCGTGGACAGCCGCTCGTCCACCAGGCGCACCTGCGTGGTGCACCCCCGTGAGCCTAGCCGACGAACGAGCATCGCGGCGTAATCCCTGGCCATGACGGTCGAATCGTTCTCACGTCCGTCCAGGCTGCGCGGCAGGCCCACGTACACCGTGCGCACGTCCCGCTCCTCGCAGAGCCTGGTGATGATCTTCACGTCGAAGGCCTTGCGGGGGTTGGAGTCCCGCGCGAGCGTCTGGTGCGGCGTGGCCAGGACGCACCCGGGGTCGGTCAGGGCGACGCCCACCCTGACCTTCCCCACGTCCACGCCCATGCGCACGGCACGCTCGAAGGACTCTGACATCAGCTCGCGGAGTCCTGGATCTGCCGCCGCACCGCCGCCAGCGCATCGGGGATCCGGGCGGCGTCGGAGCCGCCGCCCTGGGCGACGTCCGGCTTGCCGCCGCCACCGCCACCGAGGACCGTGGCCGCGGTGCGCACGAGCTGGCCGGCCGCGAGACCTGCCTGCCGGGCGGCGTCGTTGACGGCCACCACGATCAGCGGACGGTCGTTGGCGACGCCGGTCACGGCCGCGAGCGCGGGGTCGGAGCCCAGGCGGGTGCGTAGGTCCAGGGCGAGGGTGCGCAGCGCGTCCGCGGAGGCGATCTCCCCGGCGTCGTGCAGCACGGCCGTGACCGTCCCGATGCGCTCGGCGTCCTGGGCGAGCTGGCCGGCCTGAGCCTGCAGCTGCTGCTGGCGCAGACCGGCGAGCTGGCGCTCGGTCTCCTTGAGCTTGTCGAGGGTGGCCGCGAGGCGCTCCGGCAGCTCGTCGCTGGACTGCACCTTGAGCATTCCGGTGAGCTGGTTGACCAGCGTGCGCTCGGCGGCCAGGTGGTTGAACGAGTTCAGGCCCACGAGCGCCTCCACGCGACGGTTGCCCGAGCCCACGGACTGCTCCGAGACCAGGGACAGCGAGCCCAGCTGGGACGTGGAGCCCACGTGGGTGCCGCCGCACAGCTCACGGGACCACGGGCCGTTCATCTCGACCACGCGGACCTCGTCCCCGTACTTCTCGCCGAACAGGGACATGGCCCCGAGCTTCTTGGCCTCGGCCAGCGGCATCTCGCGGGTGACCACCTCGAAGTCGTCGCGGATGGCGGTGTTGGCGATCTGCTCGATCTCCTGGATCTGCTCCGCGTTCAGGGCCTCCCCGTGGGAGAAGTCGAAGCGGAGGTAGCCCTCCTTGTTGAACGAGCCGCGCTGGACCGCGTCCGGGCCCAGGACGTCGTGCAGGGCAGCGTGGATCACGTGCGTGCCGGAGTGGGCTGCCTCGCCGTCGTGGCGGCGGCGGGAGTCCACGCGGGCGGTGACCTCGTCCCCCACGACCACCTGGCCGGAGGCGACCGTGACCTTGTGCACGGACAGACCCTTCACGGGCTGCTGGACGTCCTCCACGCTCAGGCGCAGCCCGTCCGCGGAGTCGATGGTGCCCACGTCCGCGGCCTGGCCACCGGCCTCGGCGTAGAACGGGGTGCGCTCGAGCACGATCTCCACGTGCTCGCCCTCGCTCGCGGCGGGCACGGAGACGCCGCCCGAGAGGATGGCGCGCACCGTGGTGGGTGTGACCAGTTCGGTGTAGCCGGTGAACTCGCTGCCGTGGTCGTCAAGCATGCGGCGCAGCTCGGAGAGGTCCGCCATGGCGCCCTTCTTGGCGCGGGCGTCCTCCTGGGCGCGCTGGCGCTGCTCGGCCATGAGCTCGCGGAACGCCTTCTCGTCCACGGCGACGCCGGCCTCGCCGGCCATCTCCAGGGTGAGGTCGATCGGGAAGCCGAAGGTGTCGTGCAGGGCGAAGGCGTCCGCCCCGCTCAGCGCGCGCTTCTCCCCCTTGGCCACGTCCACGGCGTGCTCCAGGCGGGTGGTGCCGGACTCGATGGTCTTCAGGAAGGCCCGCTCCTCGGCGTACGCGATCCGCGAGATCCGCTCGAAGTCCTCGGCCACCACGGGGTAGACGCCCTTCATGGCGTCCCGTGACTCCGGCAGCAGCACGGGCAGGCAGGGCTCGGTGACCCCGAGCAGGCGCATGGCCCGCACGGCACGGCGCAGCAGCCGGCGCAGGATGTAGCCGCGGCCCTCGTTGCCGGGCGTCACGCCGTCGGCGATGAGCATGAGCGAGGAACGGACGTGGTCGGCGACCACGCGCATGCGGACGTCGTCCTCGTAGCCCTCCTCGCCGGCCTTTTCGGCTCCGTGGTAGGTGCGCCCGGAGAGCTTGGCCGCGGCGTCGAGCACGGGTCGGACCTGGTCCGTCTCGTAGAAGTTCTCCACGCCCTGCAGCAGCATGGCCAGACGCTCCACGCCCAGGCCGGTGTCGATGTTCTGCTGCGGCAGGTCGCCCAGGATCTCGTAGTCCTTGCCGTTGCCCTCGCCGCGCTGGTACTGCATGAACACGAGGTTCCAGATCTCGATGTAGCGGTCGTCGTCCACCGCCGGACCGCCGTCCTTGCCGTAGCGCGGGCCGCGGTCGTAGAAGATCTCGGAGTCGGGACCCGCGGGCCCGGGCTGGCCGGTGTCCCAGTAGTTCTCGTCACGGCCCATGCGCTGGATGCGCTGGGCGGGCAAACCCACGGTGTCGTGCCACAGGTCGTAGGACTCCTGGTCCCCCTCGTACACGGTGACCCACAGCCGCTCCGGGTCCAGCCCGAAGCCGCCGTCGGCCGCGGCAGTGGTGAGCAGCTCCCAGGCCATGGGGATGGCCTGGGACTTGAAGTAGTCGCCGAAGGAGAAGTTGCCGGCCATCTGGAAGAACGTGCCGTGGCGGGCGGTCTTGCCCACCTCGTCGATGTCCAGGGTGCGGATGCACTTCTGCACGGAGGTCGCCCGGCGGTAGGGAGGGGTCTCCTGGCCCAGGAAGTACGGGATGAACGGCACCATGCCGGCGATCGTGAACATGGCACCGGGCTGCTGGGACACCAGGGACGCCGAGGGCACCACGTGGTGGCCCTTGGCCTCGAAGTAGCTCAGCCAGCGCTGGGTGATCTCGTGAGAGAGCATTACCGCTCGTTTCCTTCCGAAGGGGTGTGTTCGATGACCCGGGCCCGGGGGTCCTCCGGGTCGGTCGAGGAGTCGTGGGACGTGACCGGGTGCCACGGGACACCGGCGGGGGGCACGGCGTCGTCGGGCGCCGCCGGGTGGTTGGCGGTGTGGTCCACGGGAGAGCGCACGCCGAACTGCTGCTGCAGCTGCGCCTCGCGCTCCTCCATGCCCGCACGGACCCGTGCCGTGAACTCCCCTAAGCGCCGGGCCGCGGTGCGCAGGGTGTCCACCGCGGCGGGTCGGGCGCGGTGCGCCACGTCCCCGTGCGGCGCGCGCGCCACGGCCGTGCTCTCGGGAGTCCCCTGGATGGCCCGGGACAGGGACTGCCGGGCCGCGGGATCGGAGGCGACGCGGGTGGCCGCGCCGCCCACCAGGGCGCCGGCGGCGAGCAGGGCGAGTTTGGACCACATTCCCATGGTCAGCTCCTGGTGTCCGTGGGTCCGGAACCATCAGCGGATGGCTCGTGCCCGGTGTGGTCCGCGGGGACACCGGAGGCGCCCCGGGGCTGGGAGGACGGTGCGGAGCCGGGACGGGTCCCGGCTCCCCCGGCGGCGCCCGGTGCCCCGGGCTGGGGCGAGAAGGCGCGGCGCAACCCGTGGGAGAAGGACGCCACCTTGATCAGGGGCTGCCCCACGGTGGAGGCCACGAGCGAGGACAGTGCCGACACGTTCGCCGAGGCGTCGGAGACGTTCGAGGTGATCCCGTCCACCTTCTCCAGCTGCGTGTTCGTGGTGGTGACCGTGCGTGTCACCTCGTCGATCAGCGGCGTGGTGCCGTCGTTGATCGAGCGGATGGTCAGGCGCAGCTCGTCGAACACCCGCCCGAGCTTCACGATGGGCAGCGCGAGCAGACCCACGAGCACCGCGAACACCAGCACCGCGAGCAGCCCGGCGATATCTCCACCGTCCATGGGTGACCATCACTTCCGTCCGTGTGTCGTCGTCGAGGTCGGCGCGAAGGACCGACCGAAGCGCAACTCTACCCAACAACCCGGACACGACCGAGCACCGAGGAGCAACCCCGCGGCACCGTGCGGACCCGTGAGCGGGCGCCGGTCGGCGGTGCAGGCAGCCGGCCACTGCCCGCTCGTCCGGATCCAGGAACGCGGACAGCCCGCGGGGTGACCCCGCGGGCTGTCCGGTGGCCGAGCGCTGGGCGGTCGGCCGCACACGAATGATCAGGCCATGCGTGCGTAGTACTCGACCACGAGCTGCTCCTCGCAGGTCACGGGGACCTCGGAGCGCTCGGGCTTGCGCGAGAGCGTGGCCTGCAGCCGGTCGATCGTCACGTCCAGGTACGGCGGGGTGTCCGGCAGGACATCCTGGTTCGCACCGGTCGCGGCGATCTGGAACGGGACCATCTTCTCGGAGCGCGGGTGCACGTGGATCATCTGACCCGGGCGCACGCGGTACGAGGGGCGGTCCACGCGCTGGCCGTCCACCATGATGTGGCGGTGCACCACGGCCTGGCGGGCCGCGGCCATCGTGCGGACAAAGCCCGCGCGCAGCACGAGGGCGTCCAGGCGGGTCTCGAGCAGGGCGATGAGGTTCTCACCGGTCTGGCCCTCGACGCGCTTGGCCTCCACGTAGGCGCGGTGCATCTGCTTCTCGCGGATGTTGTACTGCGCGCGCAGCCGCTGCTTCTCGGTCAGGCGCACCTTGTAGTCGGAGTCCTGCTTGCGGCGGGCACGGCCGTGCTCACCGGGGGCGTACGGGCGGCGCTCGAAGTACTTCTCGGCCTTCGGCGTCAGCGCGATGCCGAGGGCACGGGACTTGCGCACCTGGCGGCGCGCACGGGAGCTGTTGTTCTGGGACAAAGCATGCCTTTCATGCGGTTCGACGGCGTACGGGCACAGCCCGCGTTCCGTTCTGGGTGGTACTGGCCTCCTGCGCGGGGAAATCGGTTCCCGCGGGAGAGGTGCGGATCAGCCGCAATCCGACGGACCTAGCGTCCACCGTGTGCTCACCGGGCCCTTGAGGGTGTCAGGGGCGCCGAAGGTCCACCGGGGACGTGCCAGCCAGCGTTCCACTATAGCGGATTCAGTCCACGTCCTCGTTCACCCAGTCCAGCGACTTGGTCACTGCCTTGCCCCAGTTGCGGAACAGCTTCTCCTGCTGCTCACGGTTCCCCTCGGGCTCCCAGCGCTTGTCCTCGGCCCAGTTCTGGGTGATCTCGTCCAGGTCCGCCCAGAATCCCACTGCCAGCCCGGCCGCGTACGCGGCGCCCAGCGCGGTGGTCTCCGTGATCTCGGGGCGGATCACGGGCACGCCCAGCTGGTCCGCCTGGAACTGCATGAGCAGCCCATTGGCCGTCATGCCGCCGTCCACGCGCAGCTCCACGAGGTCCTGCTGCGAGTCCTTGTTCATGGCCTCCACGACCTCGCGCGACTGGTAGGCGGTGGCCTCCAGCACGGCGCGGGCGATGTGCTCCTTGCGCACGTAGCGGGTCAACCCCACCAGCGCACCACGGGCGTCTGGGCGCCAGTGCGGGGCGAACAGACCCGAGAACGCGGGCACGAAGTACGCCCCGCCGTTGTCCTCGACGGCGCGCGCGAGCGGCTCGATCTCCTTGGCGTCCTGGATGATGCCGAGGTTGTCCCGCACCCACTGCACGAGCGAGCCCGTGACGGCGATCGAGCCCTCGAGCGCGTAGACGGGCTTCTCGCCCTCGATCTGGTAGCACACCGTGGTGATGAGCCCGTGCTCCGAGCGCACCGGGGTCTCCCCCACGTTCATCAGCAGGAAGCTGCCCGTGCCGTAGGTGTTCTTGCCCATGCCGGGCTCGAAGCACGTCTGACCGAACATCGCGGCCTGCTGGTCACCCAGGATGCCCGCGATCGGGACCTGCTTGAGGAAGCCTCGGGCGCGGCCCTTGCCGTAGACCTCGGAGCTGCAGCGGATCTCGGGAAGCATGGACATCGGGATGCCCAGCGTCTCGCAGAGGTCCTCGTTCCAGTCCAGGGTGTCGATGTTCATGAGCAGCGTGCGGGACGCGTTGGTCACGTCCGTCACGTGCACGCCCTCGTTGGTGCCCCCCGTGAGGTTCCACACGAGCCAGCTGTCGGTGGTGCCGAACAGCAGGTCACCCGCCTCGGCCTTTTCGCGAGCGCCCTCCACGTTGTCCAGGATCCACTTGACCTTGGGGCCGGCGAAGTAGCTCGCCAGGGGCAGCCCGGTGAGGTCCCGGAAACGTTCCTCACCGCCGTCCTCGGCCAGCTCGTCCACGATCTCCTGGGTGCGGGTGTCCTGCCACACGATCGCGTTGTAGACGGGCTCGCCGGTGTTCTTGTCCCACACCACGGTGGTCTCGCGCTGGTTGGTGATGCCCACGGCGGCGAGGTCCTCGCGGGTCAGCTCGGTCTCGGCGAGCGCGTCCGCCACGCAGCGGCGGGTGTTGCGCCAGATCTCCTGGGCGTCGTGCTCCACCCAGCCCGCGCGCGGGAAGATCTGCTCGTGCTCGTACTGGCCCAGGCCCTTGATCTTCCCGGAGTGGTCGAAGACGATGGCGCGCGTGCTCGTGGTGCCCTGGTCGATGGCCATCACGTACTGGGGTTCGCTCATGGGGTGACTCCTTCGTCAGTTGTGTGTCGTGCTCGGGTGCGGTGCGCTCAGCCGATGAGGTGGGCCGCCACACCGGCGAGCACACCGCCCACCACGGGGCCGAGCACCGGGACCCAGCTGTAGGACCAGTTGCTGCCCGGCTTGCCGGGAATGGGCAGCACCGCGTGCGCGATGCGGGGGCCGAGGTCGCGGGCAGGGTTGATGGCGTAGCCCGTGGGGCCACCGAGGCTCATGCCGATCGCCACCACCAGCACGCCCACGGCCAGGGGTCCGAGCTCGCTCGGGGTCTCCCCGAAGACGAGGATCACGTACACGAGCACGAAGGTGGCGATGACCTCGGTGAGGAAGTTCCAGCCGTGGCTGCGGATCTCGGGCCCGGTGGAGAAGACGTCGATCGTGGGCACGCCCTCGCGCCCGGCGGCGTCGAAGTGCTTCTTGTAGGCGAGCCAGCACACGACGGCACCCACGAAGGCACCCACCATCTGCGCCACGATGTAGACGAGGGTGCTTGCGACGCTGATGGCCACCCCGGGTGCGTACTCGGGCTCCTGGCCCGCGAGCATGCCCAGCGTCACCGCGGGGTTGAGGTGCGCTCCGGAGGCGTGGCCCACGTACACGCCGGCGAAGACGGCGAAGCCCCAGCCGAAGCTGATGAGCAGCCAGTCCGCGCCGTTGCCCTTGGTGCGCGGGAGCACCACGTTGGCCACCACGCCGCAGCCCAGCAGCACGAGCACGGCCGTGCCGAAGGCCTCCGACATGAAAACGGTGGACAGCGCCACCTCGGTCACTTCATTCACAGCACCCTCCATTGGGTGTTCGGGGGCCCGGACTGTCCCGGGCCCGAGATCTTCTTTCAGCCCCGCTGCTGCGGGTACGGGTTGCCCGCGCCCTCGCGCAGCCGCTGGGCGGTGTCCTCGTCGTTCTCCTGCAGGGCGGCCTGCTCGGCGCGGCGCATCTGCTCGTAGAGATCCACCTGGCGTGCGCGCTCGGCCTCGTCCCAGCCGAGGACGTCACCCATGATGCGGGCGATCTCCGGGGCCGCGGCGGAACCGCCGTCGCGCTGCTCGTAGTTCAGGTGGGTGCGCCGGCACATCACGTCCTCGAGGTCCAGGGCGCCCTCGTGGGTGGCCGCGCGCTGGATCTCGATCTTGAGGTACTGCTCGGCGCCGGGGACGGGCTCCCCCAGTTCGGGGTGGTCCGTGATGGTGTCGATCATCTCCAGCGTCTCGTCCCCGTAGCGGTTGAGCAGACGCTCGACCACAACCTGCTCCATACCGGCGCGGGCGGCCAGGTGCTCCGACTGGTTCATCAGCCCGGACCAGCCCTGCGCCCCCAGGAGCGCGACGTGCTCGGTGATGGACGGGTTCTCCTTGGCGGCCTTCTTGCCCAGGGCCGCGTCCACGGCGTCCTTGCCCATCACGCGGTAGGTGGTGAGCTTGCCGCCGGCGATGGTGAACAGACCGGGCGCGGCCTCCACCACGGAGTGCTCGCGGGAGATCTTGGTCGAGGGCGTGGTCTCGCCCTTGGTGCCCGGCTGCACGAGCGGGCGCAGCCCGGCCCACGTGCCGATCACGTCGTCCATGGTCAGCGGGTCCCTGAGGATCTTGTTCGCGTGGTCCAGCACGTACTGGGCGTCCTCGCGCGTGGCCGTGGGGGTGGCCAGGTCCCGCTCGTACGGGGTATCCGTGGTGCCGATGACCCAGTAGTTGTCCCACGGGATGATGAACAGCACGGACTTCTCCGTCTGCAGGATGATGCCGGTGGAGCCGTCCAGGCGCTCCTTGGGGACCACGATGTGGATGCCCTTGGAGGCCAGCACCTTCAGGCCGGTCTCGGACTCCGCGAGGTCCTGGACCGGCTCGGTCCACACACCGGCGGCGGAGATCACGACCTTGGCGCGCACCTCGCGGGTCTCCCCCGTGGTGAGGTCCTCGATGTGGGCCCCGACCACGCGGCCGGAGTCGTCACGGATCAGGTTGCGGGCCGCGGCGCGGTTCGCCGCGAGGGCCCCGTAGCGCTGGGCCGTGCGCACGAGGTCCAGGGTCAGGCGGGCGTCGTCCACGCGACCGTCCCAGTAGGCGATGGCGCCCACGGCGGCGTCGTCGCGCATGGCCGGGAAGGTCTTGCGCACGCCGGCGGCGCTGAGGTGGCGCTGGATGGGCAGGGACTCGGCCTTGGCGCCCACGTGGGCGAGGGTGTCGTACATGCCGATGCCCGTGGCCACGAAGGGGCGTTCCCAGCCCTTGTGGGTCAGCGGGTACATGAACTGGATGGGCTTGACCAGGTGCGGGGCCAGCCGGTGCATCAGGAGGTCGCGCTCCTTGAGGGCCTCCGCCACGAGCGCGAAGTTCAGCTGCATGAGGTAGCGCAGCCCGCCGTGCACCAGCTTGGACGAGCGCGAGGAGGTGCCCTGGGCCCAGTCCTGCGCGTCGATGATGGCGGTGGACAGACCACGGGTGGCCGCGTCCAGGGCGATCCCAGCGCCCGTGATGCCGCCGCCGATCACCAGGACGTCCACGGGGTGCTCCGCCATGGCGCGGAGGTCGTTGTTGCGCTGCTGTGCGTTCAAAGAGGTCAGTGGCACGGTTGCCGCTCCTGTCTACCGGTGGGTAGCTGACGATCGATTCGGGTGAGAGTCACAATAGTCCTCACTCCGTGACACGGAAAACAGCGGCCGTGGCGAGGGGTGCGCGGCGGCCGACCTGACCGGCTCAGTCCCCGCGCCGGGTGCCCCGCACCATGGACCGCAGGATGCCCAGCCGGTGGGCCAGCTCTTTCTCGTGGCCGTAGGGCGTGGGCCGGTAGTAGTCCCTGCCCACGAGCTCGTCCGGCGGGTACTGCTGGGTGGCCACGGCACTGGGGGCGTCGTGGGCGTAGCGGTAGCCGTCACCGTGGCCGAGCCCCGCCGCTCCCGGGTAGTGGGAGTCCCGCAGGTGCGCAGGCACGGGACCGGCACCCCCGGCCCGGACGTCGGCGATCGCGGCGTCCACCGCCAGGTAGGCGGCGTTGGACTTGGGGGCGGTGGCCAGGTGCGCCACGGCCTGGGCGAGCGGGAGGCGGCCCTCCGGCATGCCGATCAGCTGCACGGCCTCGGCGGCCGCCACGGCGGTCTG
This sequence comes from Kocuria sp. HMSC066H03, assembly GCF_001812045.1. Classification (NCBI taxonomy): domain Bacteria; kingdom Bacillati; phylum Actinomycetota; class Actinomycetes; order Micrococcales; family Micrococcaceae; genus Kocuria; species Kocuria sp. HMSC066H03. The sequence goes on along the minus strand of NZ_KV807509.1, from coordinate 105,737 downwards.
CAGCGCGGTGGGGTCCGCCATGCCGATGTCCTCGGACGCGGAGATGATGAGCCGGCGTGCGATGAACCGGGGGTCCTCCCCCGCCTCGATCATCCGGGCGAGGTAGTGCATCGCGGCGTCCACGTCCGAGCCCCGGATGGACTTGATGAACGCGCTCACCACGTCGTAGTGCTGGTCGCCCTGCTTGTCGTAGCGCACGGCCGCACGGTTCACGGCCTCCTCGGCGTGCGCCAGCGTCACCGTGGCGGGACCGCCGGTGGTGGCGCCGGTGGTGGCGCCGGGCTGCCCGGCGCCGGTCCGCTCCGCTGCGCGGGCCTCGTCCGTCGTGGCACCCTGCCCCGCGGCACGGTCCTGTTCCGCGGCGTCGTCCTCGTGTGCCACGGCGCCCCCGGCGACCGGGCCGTCTTGGTCCGCCGCGCCGTTCTCGTCCGCCAGCCCGCCCGCGTCTGCCGTGCCGTCCGCGTGTGCCGCGCGGTTCCCCTCGTCCGCGCCCTCCCGGTCCCTCCCGTCGACGCCGCCCGCGTGGGACAGCGCGACACCGGCCGCAGCCTCGAGTGACGTGAGGGCCTTGCGGGCGTCTCCCCCGGCCACGTCCAGCAGGTGCTCCCGGGCCTGCGGGGAGAGGACCACCGCGCCGTCCAGTCCGCGGGGATCCACGACCGCCCGGTCCAGCAGCTCTCCGATGTCCTGGCGTTCGAGCGGCTGCAGCGTGAGTAGCAGGGAGCGGGAGAGCAGGGGTGAGATCACGGAGAAGGACGGGTTCTCGGTGGTGGCCGCCACGAGGATGACCCACCCGTTCTCCACCCCGGGAAGCAGGGCGTCCTGCTGCGCCTTGGTGAAGCGGTGGATCTCGTCCAGGAACAGCACCGTGGTGCGTCCGTGCAGGTCCCGCGCGGTGAGGGCCTCGTCCATGACCCGGCGGACGTCCTTGACGCCGGCCGTGACGGCGGAGAGCTCCACGAACGTGGTGCCGTGCCCGCGCGCGATCACCTGCGCGATCGTGGTCTTGCCCGTTCCGGGCGGGCCCCACAGGATCACCGAGGACGGCGCGGCCGGCCCCGACCGGCCGGTGACCAGTGCGCGCAGCGGGGACCCTGCCCGCAGCAGGTGCTTCTGCCCCACCACCTCGTCCAGCGTGCGTGGGCGCATCCGCACGGCGAGCGGGGCGCGGGTACGGCCCCGCGGCCCGGAGTGGTGGGCGGTGGGATCGGACGTGGCCGAGCCGTCACCGCTGAGCGGGTCCGGCAGGTCGAACAAGGAGGTGCTCACGCCCCGACAGTACTGCCCGCCCCGGACAGGCAGAACTCTGCTGGAGGCCGCGTGCCGCCCGTCCCCGTCAGGGGCACCCGCGGGCCCGTGGCGACCCGGCGGCGTTCACCCCCGGCGGGGCCGGTCCAGCTCCTCGCTGTCCACGAGGACGGTCACGGGCCCGTCATTGACGAGCGAGACCTCCATGTGCGCCCCGAAGCGCCCCGTCTCCACGGGGATCCCGCGCCCGCGCAGCGCCCGGACGAACTCCTCGAACAGGGGTTCGCTGACGTCCCCGGGGGCGGCCCTGGACCACGAGAGCCGGCGTCCCTTCCGCACGTCCCCGTACAGGGTGAACTGGCTGACCACGAGCACGGGTGAGGGCCCGTCCGCGCACGAGGTCTCCCCCGGCAGGATCCGCAGTCCCGCGACCTTCTCCGCGAGCCGGGCGGCGGTCTCCGGGGTGTCCGTGTGCGTGACGCCCACGAGCGCCAGCACACCCGGGCCCTCGATCTCCCCCACGGTCTCCCCGGCCACGGTCACGGCGGCACGGGACACGACTTGCAGCACGATTCTCATGCGCCCAGTCCACCACACACGCCCCGCGGCGTGCCTCCCGGGTGGCGGTCGACGACGCCGCCCGAAGCCGTCGCGGCCGACCGCCCCGGGAGCGCCGGGACCGCCAGTGACGCACGGAGGGTCACCGTGCGGCGTCGTCCTCCATGAACCGGTGGCGTCCGGTCATGAGGATGCCCGCGCCGAGCACCACGAGCATGAGCCACAGGTAGCCGAAGGACGGCCACCAGGACCCGGTGACGCCGAACAGCAGACCGAAGGCCAGCGGCCCCAGCGAGCCGGCCAGGTAGCCGAGGCCCTGGCCGAAGCCGGAGAGCGAGCCGGCGCCCGCGGTGGTGCGCGTGCGGGCGTTGATCAGCGTGATGGCCAGCGGGAAGGACGCCTGCGCCAGGCCGAACACCGTGATCCACACCCAGACCAGGCGGAAGTCCCCCCACGTGGCGTGCGGCCACAGCAGCACCGCGAGGTAGCCCAGGGCGTACAGCACCACGGTGGACAGCCCCAGGACCACGGTGTTTCCGAACCGGCGGACCAGGAACGGGACCGCGAAGCTCACCGGCACGGCCAGGATGGCGTAGTAGGAGAGCATCAAGCCGGCCTCGTGCTCGGAGAACCCGGTGTCCGTGAGGAAGCGCGGCAGCCACAGGAACATGGAGAACGTGTTGGCGGACGTGCCGGTGAACATCAGCACCACGCCCCACCCGATCCTGGAGTGCCACGGCTTGACCCGTGCGGTGGAGGCGGGGGCCACCACGGCGTCCGGCAGCACGGTCAGGTCGGGGGTCTGCTCGGCGGGCGGCTGGGTGCGGCGTCGGGCTCCCACCCACAGCACGAGCCACGGCACGAGGGCGGCGAGGGAGAACACGGCCCACGACCCCACGGACACGCGCCACCCGGCGGCGTCCGCGAGCGGGACCGCGAAGAAGGGTGCGGTGGCCGTGGACATGCCCAGCAGCATCGAGTAGATCGCGGACAGGGCCGCGATGCGGTGCGGGAAGTACTTCTTGATCACGGGTGGCAGGACCACGTTGCCCATGCCCAGACCACACATGATCACGAAGGTGAGGACCACGAAGCCCACGTCCCCGGGGGACGCGGCGCGCGCGAGGGTGCCGAGGGCGGCGAGACCGCACGAGACCATCAGCAGCGCCTCGAGGCCCACCCGCCGCATGGCCAGGGTGGTGAGGATCCCGGTGAGCGCGAAGCCCAGCGAGGGCATCATCGCGAGCAGTCCCGCCTCGGCGGGTGACAGGTGCAGGTCCTGGGTGATGCGCCCCAGCACGGGTGAGACCCCGGAGACGGCCAGACGGAGGGTGAAGGCGGTGACAACGACACCGGCCAGGGCCACGAGGCCCTGGCCGGTGCGACCGTGCGGTGCAGCGGAGCTCAGTGTGATGACCCTTCCGGAGCGTCGGGGGCGGTGGTCGGCGCGGCGGCCTGGGCGCGCGGTTCGGGCTTGGCGTCCACCCCGGCCTCCTTGCGCTGCTGCGCCGTGATGGGCGCGGGCGCGGCGGTCAGGGGGTCGTAGCCGTTGCCGGTCTTGGGGAACGCGATGACGTCCCGGATGGACTCGGTGCCCGCGAGCAGCGCGACCACGCGGTCCCAGCCGAACGCGATGCCGCCGTGCGGGGGCGCGCCGAACTGGAAGGCGTCCAGCAGGAAGCCGAACTTCTCGCGGGCGTCCTCCTCGCTCAGTCCCATCACCCGGAACACGCGGTCCTGCACGTCCCGGCGGTGGATGCGGATGGAGCCGCCGCCGATCTCGTTGCCGTTGCACACGATGTCGTACGCATAGGCCAGCGCGGAGCCGGGGTCCGTGTCGAACGTGTCCATGAACTCGGGCTTGGGCGAGGTGAACGCGTGGTGCACCGCGGTCCAGGCGCCGGAGCCCACGGCCACGTCACCGGACTCCACGGCGTCGGAGGCGGGCTCGAAGAGCGGGGCGTCCACGATCCACACGAAGGCCCAGTCGTTCTCGTCGATCAGGCCCACGCGGTGGCCGATCTCCACGCGCGCGGCACCGAGCAGCGCGCGGGAGGTCTTCACACCGCCCGCGGCGAAGAACACGCAGTCGCCGGGCTTCGCGCCCACGGCCTCCGCGAGTCCGGCCTTCTCCTCGTCGGAGATGTTCTTGGCCACGGGCCCGGCGATCTCCCCGTCCTCCTTGAACAGCACGTAGGCGAGGCCCTTGGCGCCGCGCTGCTTGGCCCACTCCTGCCACGCGTCGAGCTGGCGGCGGGGCTGGGACGCGCCGCCCGGCATGACCACGGCACCCACGTACGGGGCCTGGAACACGCGGAACGGGGTGTCCTTGAAGTACTCGGTGAGCTCCGTGATCTTGAGGTCGAAGCGCAGGTCCGGCTTGTCGGAGCCGTAGTCCGCCATGGCCTGGGCGTAGGTCATGCGGGGAATCGGGGTGGTGATCTCCACGCCGATCAGCGCCCACAGGGATTTCACGATCTGCTCGCCCAGCGCGATGATGTCGTCCTCCTCCACGAAGGAGGCCTCGACGTCCAGCTGGGTGAACTCGGGCTGGCGGTCCGCGCGGAAGTCCTCGTCCCGGTAGCAGCGGGCGATCTGGAAGTACTTCTCGATCCCACCGACCTGCAGCAGCTGCTTGAACAGCTGCGGGGACTGCGGCAGCGCGTACCAGGACCCCGGGGACAGCCGTGCCGGTACCACGAAGTCGCGCGCGCCCTCGGGGGTGGAACGGGTCAGGGTGGGGGTCTCCACCTCGGTGAAGCCCTGCTCGTGCAGCAGGGTGCGGGCCACCCGGTTGACCTCGGAGCGCAGCCGCATGATGCGGGCGGGCTCCGGGCGGCGCAGGTCCAGGTAGCGGTACTTTAGGCGGGCTTCCTCCCCCACCTCCACGTGCTCGTCGATCTGGAACGGCAGGGGGGCCGCAGTGTTGAGCACGGTGAGCTCGTCCACCATGACCTCGACCTCCCCGGAGGGCAGGTTGGGGTTCTCGTTGCCCTCGGGGCGGCGCTCCACGGTGCCGGTGGCCTGAAGGACGTACTCGTTGCGCAGCTGGTGGAACTGCTCCTCGTCACGCACCACGATCTGCGCCACGCCGGAGGCGTCTCGCAGGTCCACGAACGCGACACCGCCGTGGTCACGGCGGCGCCCCACCCAGCCGGCCAGCGTGACGGTCTCTCCGATGTTCTCGGCACTCAGGGCGCCGAGCTCGTGTGTTCGCAGCACGTGCATCCACCTTCTTGTTCGTTCGTGATCGGGGTCGCGCACCCCGGAAGTCCTGGCTCCCGCGGCTCGCGGGGCCCCGGCCACCGCGGACGACGCCGCTGGGCCGGGTTCTCGTTCCCCGCGAGTCTACAAGCGCGCCGGGTCCGCCGAGCGCGCGGGAGATCCCGCTCACAGCGGGAGGCGCAATCAGCCCTCGGTCTGCTCCGCGGTGAGAACCGTGGCGCGAAGGTCCTCGGCCGGCGGCTGCCAGCGGGTGGGGTCCGCGGACACCTGCTCGCCCGAGCGGATGTCCTTGACCTCGTGGACCACGGAGCCGTCCTCGGCCACCGAGGAGAACCACACGAAGGGAATCCCGCGGCGCTCGGCGTAGCGGATCTGCTTGCCGAACTTCTGGGCGGTGGCCGCAACCTCGGTGGCGATCCCGCGGGCGCGCAGCGCGGCGGCGACGTCCTGCGCGGCGGACCACGAGGCGTCGTCGTTGAGGGCCACCAGCACGGCAGAGGGCACGGCACGGGACGCCCGGGCCATGGACTGGGACAGGATGCGGGTGACCAGGCGGGTCACGCCGATGGACAGCCCCACCCCCGGGTACGTCTTCTTCCCGTTGCTCGCGAGGGACTCGTAGCGCCCGCCAGAGCACACGGAGCCGAGCTTCTCGTGGCCCACCAGCACGGTCTCGTAGACGGTGCCGGTGTAGTAGTCCAGACCGCGGGCGATCGAGAGGTCCGCCACGACCTTTCCGGGGGCGCGGCGGGCGGCCTCCCCCACGACCTCCGCAAGCTCCGCGAGGCCCTCCTCGAGCAGCTCGTTGGACTGGCCGAGTTCACGCACGCGCTCCACGAAGGAGGTGTCCGCGGTGCGGATCGCGGCGAGCGCGAGCGCGGCCTGCGCCTGCTCCGGGGTGGCACCCACGTGCTCCTGGAGGTTGCGGGACACGGCGTCCGCGCCGATCTTCTCGAGCTTGTCGATCTCGCGCAGCACGGCGGGGGCGTCGGTGAGGCCCACGGCGCGGTAGAAGCCCTCGGCGAGCTTGCGGTTGTTCACGCGAAGCACGAACGGCGGGATGGGCAGCTGGGACAGCGCGTCCACGATGACGAGTGCCAGCTCCACGTCGTAGCGGAACGGGAGCGTGCCGTCCCCCACCACGTCGATGTCCGCCTGCGTGAACTCCCGCGCGCGCCCCTCCTGGGGGCGCTCGCCGCGCCAGACCTTCTGGATCTGGTAGCGGCGGAACGGGAACGTGAGGTGCCCACCGTTCTCCACCACGTAGCGCGCGAAGGGCACGGTGAGGTCGAAGTGCAGGGCCAGGGCGCCCTCGGGGCTGGTCTCGTCCGCATCCTGGTGCAGGCGCGAGACGCCGTAGACCTCCTTGTCGATCTCACCCTTGCGCAGCAGCTGCTCCACGGTCTCCACCGCACGGGTCTCGATCGAGGAGAAGCCGTGCAGCTCGAAGGTCCGCCGCAGGGAGTCCATCACGTGCTGCTCCACGATCCGCTCCTCGGGGAGCCACTCGGGGAAACCGGACAGTGAGGTGGTGCGGGCCATGGGTGGAACTCCTCGGTTGCTGAGCGGGGCGGGACGGGCGCCCGCGTGCTCCCCGGGCGGCGGGGCGTGGCGGAGCGGCCGTGCGCCGCGGGGTGTCTGCTGGTCATTCTAGGACCCGGGCATCGCTAGGATGGCCGTGTCCACCAATGGAGCCCCCGCCCGGTGACGAGCACCACACCGGCGAGGCCGTGCAGAGAGAGTTGTAGCGGTGACAGAACGTCCTGAATCCGACGACCGCCGTCCCCTCCCGGGACCGCCCGCCCCCCACGCGCCCGAGGAGCGCGCCGACGCACCGGCCCCCGCGCCCGCCGCGCACGACGCCGCCCCGCACCCGGGTGCCCCTGACGCACCCGCCCCGGGTCCGGCGTCGTCGATGTCCGAGGGCCCCGCACCCGCAGCCCCTGCGGGAGCGTCCGCGCCCCAGGGTGCTCCGGCACCGAAGGCTCCGTCTGCACCCAAGCCGCCGGCCGCGCCCCAGCCCCCGGCAGGTCCGAAGCCGCCGGCGGCTCCCAAGGCGCCGCCCGCTCCCCACGCTCCGGGCGCGTCGCACTCGGCGGACGCCGCACACCCCGCCCTCGCCCCGGCCGAGTCCGTGGCGCGCGCCAGGAAGTTCGGCCGTGCGGACGAGAACGGCACCGTGTACGTGACCGTGCGGGACGCGGAGCACGAGTGCGGCCAGTTCCCGGACGCCACCCCGGACGAGGCGCTCGCGTACTTCGCGCGCAAGTTCGACGACGCCGAGGCGCAGGTCGCGCTGCTCGAGCAGCGCATCGCGGCCAGGGCTCCGGCCGGTGAGATGCGCAAGACCGTGGCGCACGTGCGCGAGCAGGTGGACGCGCACACCATGGTGGGCGACCTCGTGGACCTCTCCACCCGCCTGGACACGCTCGAGGACGCGATCCGCGTGGCCCTGGACCGTGAGCGCGAGGAGGCGAAGGCCCACAAGGCGGAGCAGCTCGCGCGGCGCACCGCCATCGTGGAGGAGGCCGAGAAGGTGGCGGGCCAGGACCCGGAGAAGACGCAGTGGAAGCACTCGTCCTCCCGCATGGCCGAGCTGTTCTCGCAGTGGCAGGAGCACCAGAAGTCGGGCGGCCGGCTGGCCAAGGCGGACGAGGACGCCCTGTGGAAGCGCTTCCGCAAGGCGCGCACCACGTTCGACCGCCACCGCAAGGCGTTCTTCTCTTCCCTGGACGAGACCAACGCCAAGGCCAAGCGCGTCAAGGAGGCCCTGATCGCGGAGGCCGAGGCGCTCTCCTCGTCCACGGACTGGGGCGAGACCGCCGGGAAGTACCGCGAGCTCATGGACCGCTGGAAGCAGTCCCCGCGCGCGTCCCGCAAGGACGACGACGCCCTGTGGGCCCGGTTCCGCGCCGCCCAGGACGTGTTCTTCGACGCCCGCACGGCCGCGAACGAGCAGATCGACAAGGAGTTCGAGGGCAACCTGAAGGTCAAGGAGCAGCTGCTCACGGAGGCCAGGCAGATCCTGCCCGTGAAGGACCTGGCCGCCGCCAAGAAGCAGCTCGCGTCCATCCAGCAGCGCTGGGAGGAGGCGGGCAAGGTGCCCCGCGCCCACATGCGCCGCGTGGAGAACGAGCTGCGCTCCGTGGAGGACGCCGTCAAGAAGGCCGAGGACGAGAAGTGGCGGCGCACCGACCCCGAGACCAAGGCCCGCTCCAACTCCATGCTGTCCCAGCTGGAGAACAAGATCGCGGACCAGCGGGCGGCTGTGGAGGCCGCCCGGGCCGCGGGCAACGAGAAGAAGGCCGCGTCCCTCGAGAAGGACCTCGCCACGAGCGAGCAGTGGCTCGCCACACTGCAGGCCTCCGCATCCGAACTCGGCTGAGCTCAGCCTCGACCCCGCGTCACCAGCGCCCCCGCACGGAACGGTGCGGGGGCGCTGCCCGTCCGTTCTCCACAGGTGCTCGCGTTGCCTGCCGTGACGGCCCGCCGTGCGGTGGGATGGGGGCATGACGTCCCTCGCAGCCCCGCCGCCCGCCACCGGCACCCGGCAGGACACCGCGGTCGCGGTGTTCCTCCCGGGCCACCCGTTCAGCCGGGCCGAGCTGCACGCCATGACGGTGGACGGTGTGCTGCGCCGTGAGCTGCTGGGCGCGCACGTGCACGCGTGGCAGCCCGTCTCCCACGGCCTTCGTGCCGCGGTCCTGGGCCGGGTCCTGCCCGGTCACCTGCAGCGCCGGGGTGTCCTCGGCCGGATGGGGGCCGCGTGGTTCTACCGGTGCGCACCGGAACCGGATCCCGTGCCCGTGCTGGTGGACAAGTCCGCGCGCACCACCACCACGGTGCCCGCAGGAATCGTGCTGCACCAGACGAGCTTCGCCCCGGAGGACCTGGTGGTCCACCACGGCATCACGCTCACCACACCGCGGCGCACCGCGCTGGACCTGGCGCTGCACGTTCCGGGTCCGCCCGGCGACGCCGCCCTGCTGGCCATGCTGGGACACGAACGGCTGTCGTGCTCGTCCGCCCAGCTCATCGGTGACCTGGAGACGATGCCCAAGACCCCCGGCCGCCGCGCCGCCCTGGCCAGGGTGCGCAAGCTCGACCGGGCGCTCGGCGGGTGCACCGCGGCGCCACGCAGCGGCCGCGCCCCGGCGTGAGGTGCGCCCCCGGCGTGGCTCGGCGCGCGCATTCCGGTGCGTGGTGCCAAGGCCGGCGGAGTGCGCTCAGCAGGGTGCGCTCAGCAAGACCTGGTGCGGGCACCGCGGCACCGCTGGCGCCCACGGGGTACGAGGGCCCAGGGGGGGTGCGAGGGCCCACCGCGCGTTCCCTCAGGAGGCGACGGGGCGGTGGCCCGACACGCGGTAAACGTCGTACACGCCGTCGATGCGCCGCACCTGGTTGAGCACGTGGTCCAGGTAGCGGGTGTCCCCCATCTCGAACGAGAACCGGGAGATCGCCAGGCGCGCCCGGGAGGTGTGCACCTGCGCGGAGAGGATGTTCACGTGGTTCTCGGACAGCACCCGGGTCACGTCGTACAGCAGGGACTTGCGGTCCAGCGCCTCCACCTGGATCTCCACACGGAACAGGGAGGACTGGGTGGGCGCCCACGCCACGTCCTTGACGCGGTCGTCGCCCTCGGGGACCACCTTCATGTTCGCGCAGTCCCTGCGGTGCACGGAGATCCCGGAACCGCGCGTCACGAAGCCCACGATCTCGTCCGGCGGCACCGGGGTGCAGCACCGGGCGATCTTCACGTAGACGTCCGATGCTCCCTGCACCACGACGCCCGCGTCCGTGGCACCGGCGCGCACGGGCTGGGTGACCCGGGTGTTCTCGGCCAGGTCCTCCTCGGTCCCCTCCGCACCGCCCAGGTGCTCCAGCAGCTTCTCGACCACCTGGTGGGTGCTGACCGCGTCCGAGCCGAGGGCCTCGTAGAGCGCCGCGACGTCCCCGCGGTTGAAGTCCTGGGCCACCGCGAGCAGGGACTCGCTCGTCACGGTGCGCTGCAGCGGCAGGTGGTGCTTGCGCAGCGCCTTGGTCAGCAGCTCCTTGCCGCGCTCGATCGCCTCCTCACGGCGCTCCTTGGAGAACCACTGCCGGATCTTGGTCCGCGCGCGCGGCGATCCCACGAACTTGAGCCAGTCCTGGGAGGGCGCGGCCTGCTCGGACTTGGAGGTGAGGATCTCCACGCGGTCGCCGTGCTGCAGCTGCGAGGACAGCGGGGCCAGTTTGCCGTTGACCCGGGCGCCGATCGTGCGGTTGCCCACCTCCGTGTGCACCGCGTAGGCGAAGTCCACCGGGGTGGACCCCGTGGGAAGGGCCATGACCTCGCCCTTGGGCGTGAACACATACACCTCGGCGGTGTTGATCTGGTACCGCAGGGAGTCCAGGAAGTCCGAGGAGTCCTTGGCCTCCTCCTGCCACGAGACGAGCGAGCTGAGCCAGTTCAGCTCGCCCTCCTTGGCCTTGGGCGTGGCGGAGTTCGCCTGGTTGACCTTGTCCTTGTACTTCCAGTGCGCGGCCACGCCGTACTCGGCGCGGCGGTGCATCTCGTGGGTGCGGATCTGGATCTCCACCGGGCGCCCGTTCGGACCGATCACCGTGGTGTGCAGCGACTGGTACATGTTGAACTTGGGCATCGCGATGTAGTCCTTGAACCGCCCGGGCAGCGGCCGCCACTTGGCGTGCAGCACACCCAGTGCCGCGTAGCACTCGCGCACCGAGTCCACGAGCACCCGCGCGGCCTGCAGGTCGTGGATCTCGTCGAAGTCCTTCCCGCGCACGATCATCTTCTGGTAGATCGAGTAGTAGTGCTTGGGTCGGCCCGTGATGGTGGCCTCTATCCCGGAGCCCTCCAGGGCCTCCGCGATCTGACCCCGGATCTCCGCGAGGTGGCGCTCCCGCTCGGGCGTTCGCTCCCCCACCATGCGCACGATCTCGTCGTACACCTTGGGGTACAGCGCCGCGAAGGAGAGGTCCTCGAGCTCCCACTTGATGGTGTTCATGCCCAGCCGGTGGGCCAGCGGCGCGAAGATCTCCAGGGTCTCCCGCGCCTTGCGCCCCGAGGACGCGGAGGACACGAAGCGCCACGTCCGCGCGTTGTGCAGCCGGTCCGCAAGCTTGATGACCAGAACGCGGATGTCCTTGGCCATGGCCACGATCATCTTCCGCACGGTCTCGGCCTGAGCGTTCTCCCCGTAGTGGATCTTGTCCAGCTTGGTCACGCCGTCCACCAGGGCGGCGACCTCCTCCCCGAACTCCTCGCGCAGCTCGTCCAGGGTGTAGGGGGTGTCCTCCACGGTGTCGTGCAGCAGACCCGCCACGAGCGTGGCCCCGGTCATCCCGAGCTCCGCGAGGATCGTGGTCACGGCCACGGGATGGGTGATGTACGGGTCACCGGACTTGCGCTTCTGACCCTCGTGGTGGGCGTCCGCCACCTGGAAGGCGCGTTCCAGGACCGTGAGGTCCTCGTCCGGGTGGGTGCTCTGCACGGTGCGCAGCAGGGGCACCAGGATGGGCGAGCTGGGCACGGACTCCCCGCTCAGCACGGACAGCGTGGACCGTGTGCGCTCGCTGCGCCCAGGGAAGACCGCGCGGCCGAAGACCGGCCGTGATGCCGGCAGCACGTAGTGGGTGCCGCCCGCGGGGGTGCTTCCCGCCCTGCGTGACGGGATCGGCGCGCGGAGCGGCTCGGTCGCGCGCTCAGGCGCCTGGCCCGAGGTGGCGTGGTCGTCGCTGGAGGCGGACTCGTCCACCGCGGCACGGTCGACCCGGGGATCGGACTGGCTGGACATGATCCGTCGCCTCCTTAGCGTGGCCGCGGTGGCCGAGGACGTGGTGGGCCTGATCTGCGCGGCTGATGGTCCAGTCTAAGGCCGTGGCCCCCGTGCACTGTGCACGGGGGCCACGGTCACCGCGCTCGCGGTGTCGAGGGGTCGGGGCGGACGCCCGGTCTCACGCGGAGACCGGGTCCGAGCTGACCGGGGGCGCGTCGGTGGTGCGCTGCTCGAGCACCTCCCGGCTCTGCTGCCGCACGGCGGGCTCACGGTCCCGCAGCCACGAGTACAGCGGCGCGGCCACGAACAGGGTGGCCAGCGTGCCCACGATGATGCCCACGAACAGGGACAGCGAGAGGTCCTTGAGCGTTCCTGCACCCAGCAGGTAGGCACCGATGAACAGGATGGAGCCCACGGGCAAGATGCCCACCACGGACGTGTTGATCGAGCGCACCAGCGTCTGGTTCACGGCCAGGTTCACCTGCTCCGCGTAGGTGCGCTTCTTCCGCTCCCCCGGCGCGGTGCCGTCCAGCAGCCCGGAGGTGTTCTCCCGCACCTTGTCGAAGACCACCACGGAGTCGTACAGCGAGTAGGAGAGCACCGTGAGGAAGCCGATGATCGCCGAGGGCGTCACCTCGAAGTCCACGAGCGCGTAGATCCCCGCGGTGATCACGATCGTGGTCAGCATGGCCGCGATCGCGGAGACCGACATCTTCCACGTGCGGAAGTACAGGGCCATCAGGGCCAGCGCCAGCGCCACGAACACGAGCAGACCCCACAGCGCCTGCTGCGTGACGCCCTGGCCCCACGTGGGACCCACGAAGGTGGAGGTGACCTGGTCCTCGCCCACCCCGTACGCGTCCTGCAGCTCGTGCTTCAGCGCGAGCGTCTGGTCGTCGTCCAGCTGCTGGGTCTGCACCCGGACGGTTCCGGGGGCGATGTTGGTCACGGTGGCCTCCTGCGTGCCCGCCGTGTCCGCCACGGCCCGCTCCCCCACGGAGGCGTCCGGGTTCTCCACACCGGAGACCGTGAACTCGGACCCGCCCGTGAAGTCGATGCCCAGGTTGAAACCGCCCTTGACCACGGGAATCAGGATGGAGACCACGATCAGGGCGAGGCTCACAGCCAGCCAGAGACCACGCTTCTGCACGAAGGGGTAGGACGTGCGACCACTGTGCAGGTCGTTGCCGAAACGCGCGAGACGGTTGCTCATCGCTGGTCCTCCTGGGGGTCGGTGCGAACGGCGGAGGAACCCGCCCGGTCGGTGCCCTCGGTGGGCGACGCCGCGTCAGCCGTGGGCGCGCCGGCCCCGGTGCCGCTGCCCGCACCACTCGCGCTCGCGGCGCCGTCGTGCGGTTTTGTGCCGTCGGTGGCGGGGTGGGCGGCGGTCTCCGTGCCGCTGCTCTGCTGGGCAGCGCGGCGGCGTCGTTCGGCGATGGTGAGACCGTCCGAGTCCTCCGGCGTGCGGATCCTGCCGGCGCCGCGGTACAGCGGCACGGCGTCGAGGGCCTCGGGGTCCAGCCCCGAGTTCTTGGCGCCCGATCCGAAGTACCGGGTGCGTGCCAGCAGCACCATCACGGGGTGGGTGAACAGGAACACGACCATGAGGTCCGCGATGGCCGTCAGGCCCAGGGTGAAGGCGAAGCCGCGCACGTTGCCCACGGCCACGAAGTACAGCACCACCGCGGCCAGCAGGTTCACGGCCTTGGAGGCGAGGACCGTCTGACGGGCCCGCTGCCAGCCGTGGTCCACGGCCGCGGGAATGGTGCGCCCGGCCCGGATCTCGTCGCGGATGCGCTCGAAGTACACGATGAACGAGTCCGCCGTCTGACCGATCGCGACCACGAGGCCCGCCACGCCGGCCAGGGACAGCCGGTAGTTGGCGCCCCAGCCCAGCAGGGTGATGGCGAGGTAGGTGATGACACCGGCCACCACGAGCGAGGCGATGGTCACGAGGCCCAGCCAGCGGTACTGGAACAGGGAGTAGATGCAGACCAGCGCCAGGCCGATCAGACCGGCGATGATGCCCATCTGCAGCTGGTTGCTGCCCAGGGTCGCGGAGACCTGCTGCTCCGACTCGATGGTGAAGGAGACGGGCAGCGCGCCGTACTTCAGCTGCTCGGACAGGAACTTGGCCTCGTCCTCGGTGAAGTCACCCGTGATCTGGGCCTTGCCGTCGGAGATCACGGAGTTCATGGTGGGCGCGGAGACCACCGAGCCGTCCAGCACGATGGCGAACTGCGAGCGGGGGTCCTGCTGGCCGCCCTGGCCGTAGCCGTAGAGCCGCTCCGAGAGCTGCTTGAACGTCTCGGTGCCCTGCTCGTTGAACTGCAGGTTCACCGCGTAGCCGCCCGTGGCGTTGCCCTGCGAGTTCGTGGCCGGGGCGTAGGAGGCGTCCTCGATGTCCGTGCCGGGGATCTCCACCGGGCCCAGGATGTACTTGGCGTTGCCCTGGGGATCGCACGCCACGGTGGCCTTGTCCTGAGGCTGGGTCTCCCGGTCCTTCTGCGGCTGGGGTGCGCTGCAGTCGAGGGCTTCGTACTGGGCGAACAGCTCGGGGGTGATCCAGCGGGGGTCCGAGGAGTTCTCGGGGGCCGACTTGGCCTTGGGCACGTCCTTGGGGTCCGTGCGCTGCTCCTTGGGGGTGGCCTCCCCCGGGCCCGTGACGATGACCGGCCGGAACGCCATCTGCGCCGAGGTCTGGATGAGCTCACGGGTCTCCGCGGACGGCGTGCCCGGCAGGGACACCACGATGTTGTTGCCGGACTGGGTGGTGATCTCCGCCTCGGAGACACCCGCGCCGTCCACGCGCTGGCGGATGATCTCCACCGCCTGGTCCAGCTGCTCCTGGGTGATCTCCTGCCCCGCCTGCTCCCCCTGCAGGGACGGCGTGAGCACCATCTGCGTGCCGCCCTCGAGGTCGAGGGCGAGCTTGGGGGCCCAGCCGGTGCGGTCGGTCGTGACGCCGTACACCAGCAGCCCGGCCAGCAGGGCGATGACCGCCACCAGCGCCACGAGGGACCCGCGGGCCCTGGCCGCCGCCGCGGCGGCCCCGGTGCGAGGCTTCCTGGTCCGGGGTGACGACGTGGACTTCCGGGCGGATCCGGAGTCCTCGGCGGAGCCCTTGCGCCGCCGCCGGGATGACGTCGAGGCCTTCGGAGTCTCCGAGGTCTCCGAGCTCTTCTTCTGTGCTGCCATTGCCGTCCTTCGGGGAGACCGTGACCGGACGCGCACGCCGGTCACCACATGAGAAACGGGCCGAGGTCCTCGGCCCGTCTCTCATCGGGGGGATGTCAGATGGTGGGGTTGCCGTGCTCGCCGCGGCCGCGGGGGTCGGTCCCGTTCCCGGGCTCGGCGCGGTCCACGCCGTCAACCGTGGGAGCGGAGCCGCCCGTGACGTCACCGTGGGAGGAGGTGCCGCGGGTCGGGTCGTCGTGCATCGGGGCGTCGTGCTCGGCCGCGGTGCCGTGGGTGGAAACGGCGTCCTGCTCGGCGTGTGCGGCGGTGGAGCCGTCGGCGGGGAGCTGGGCGGCGTGGTGCTCTGCGGCGTCCGTCTCCGGGGTCTCGTCCACCACGGTGGTGACGGTCTGCGAGTGGACGGTGACGAGCTGCCCCGGGGCAATCTCCAGGACGGCCTTGTTGTTCTCGCGGTCCATCTCGTGCAGCGTGCCGAACAGTCCGAAGCTCGTCATCACCTGTGTGCCGGGGCCCATGCTGGCCTGCTTGGTCTTCATCTCGGCCTGGGCCTTCTTCTGCCGCCGCATGGGCAGCCACAGCAGCAGCACCATGGCCAGGAGCATGACGGGAAGGAACCAGGCACTCCCGCCGCCGGTGGCTGCCTGCTGGGTCTCTGCGAGGATGGTCACGGAGAATCCGATCTGTCGAGGGATGAGGGACTCGGGTGCACGGACCCCGGGACACACCGGTGCCGACCGGGCCCACACACCAATTCCTCCCAGCTTAGGGGATGGATCTGGTCACCCGCTGGATGCATCTCCCGGTGACGGGTCTGCGGCGAGCGCGGACCTCAGAGAGGGATCCTTGAACGCGGCGTGCTCGGGAACCTCCAGGTCCAGGTGCTCCCACGCCGCGGCCATGGCGATCCTGCCCCGGGGCGTGCGGCCGAGCAGGCCCTCACGGACCAGGAAGGGTTCGGCGACCGTCTCCACGGTCTCGGTCTCCTCCCCCACCGCAATGGCCAGGGTGGACAGGCCCACCGGGCCGCCGTTGAACTTGCCCACCAGCGCTGAGAGCACGTTGCGGTCCAGCCGGTCCAGCCCGCGGGCGTCCACCTCGTACATGTCCAGGGCGGCCCCGGCCGCGCGGGCGTCGATGCGCTCCACACCGTGCACGAGTGCCCAGTCCCGCACGCGGCGCAGCAGCCGGTTGGCGATGCGGGGGGTGCCGCGCGAGCGCGAAGCCACTTCCGTGAAGGCCTCGGAGGTCATGGTGAGGTCCAGCAGACCCGCGGAGCGGCGCAGCACGAGCTCGAGCTCCGGGACCGAGTAGAACTCCAGGTGCCCGGTGAAACCGAAGCGGTCCCGCAGCGGCCCGGGCAGCAGGCCGGCACGCGTGGTGGCGCCCACGAGGGTGAACGGTGGCAGGTCCAGGGGAATGGAGGTGGCTCCGGCGCCCTTGCCCACCACGATGTCCACGCGGAAGTCCTCCATGGCCATGTAGAGCATCTCCTCCGCCGGGCGGGACATCCGGTGGATCTCGTCCAGGAAGAGCACCTCCCCGTGGGTCAGGGAGGAGAGGATGGCCGCGAGGTCCCCCGCGTGCTGGATGGCGGGGCCCGAGGAGATCCGCAGCGGGACCTCCAGCTCCTCCGCGATGATCATGGCCAGGGTGGTCTTGCCCAGACCCGGCGGCCCGGAGAGCAGCACGTGGTCCGCGGTGCGCCCGCGCAGCTTGGACGCCTCGAGCACCAGCGAGAGCTGCGCGCGCACGCGCTTCTGCCCCACGAAGTCGTCCAGCGTGCCCGGCCGCAGCGACGCCTCCAGCTGCTGGTCGTCGTAGTCCCCCTCGGCGCCCACGAGGCGCTGCCGCCCCGCAGCTCCGCGCTCCTCCACGGCCATGCTCAGCGCCTCCCGGTGGGCGCGTGCGTGGTGCCCTTGGACGTGCCGAGCCACGACAGCACGGCGCGCAGGATCTCGGCCACGTTGCCGGAGTCACCGAGCTCGGGCTGGGTCTGCAGGGCGTCCTCGATGCCGCGGACGGCGTCCTTCTCGTTCCACCCCAGGCCCGTGAGGGCATCGACCACCTGGTCCCGCCACACCGGCATCTGCGGCTGGGCGGCCTGCTGGGCGGGAGGCTCGGGGAGCACGAGCTTGTCCGCGAGCTCCAGCACGATCCGCCGCGCGGACTTCGGCCCGATGCCCGGCACGGCCGTGAACGCCTTGTCGTCCCCGGCCGCGATGGCCCGGCGGGCATCGTCGGGCCCGAGCACGGAGACGGCCGCGAGGGCGGTGCGCGGCCCCACGCCGGAGACTCCCAGCATGACCGAGAAGATCTCCTTCTCGTCCGCCTGGGCGAAGCCGAACAGCAGCGGCGCCTCGTCCTTGCGGGCGATGTACGCGGTGTGCAGCCGCGTGGTGGCTCCCACCCGCAGTCCGGACAGGGTGTGCGGGCTCGCGTGGACCTCGATGCCGAAGCCCGAGACCTCCACCACGGCCAGGGTGGCGCCCACGAAGGCCACCTCACCGGTCACCGAGGCAATCACGGCTGCTCCCCTCTTCCGGCCGGGGCCGGGCTCGTGCGCCCACCGGTTCCGGGGGGCTGGGTGGTGCGGGGGCGGCTGCCCCGGCGCTCGGGCGCGGCCGGTGCCGCGTCGGATTCGAACACGTGTGCGAACGGTTCTGGGCCACTGTACCAACGGGGGCGCCGCAGCGGGGGGACGGTGCAACGGGGCGTGGACCACCGCCACCCGTGGGACACCGGGGCGGGCGAGAACGGTGCAGCCGGCGGCGGTCCCGCTCGACCGCGGACAGGCCCTCGGAGCCTTCCACAGGCCCCTCTCAGCCGCGTCTGCCCCGTGCGGGGCTGCCGCCGCGGGCCCCCGGAGCGCGCGAGGCCGACTCCGCCCGGCGCCACGCCTGCTGGGCCGGTGTCAGCGCGGTGGTACCGGTGGTGCCGGTGGACCGTGACGGACGGGACCCGGAGTGGGTGGAGGTGGCCGCCACCGCGTTCATCCCTGCCACCCCGCCGCGCCAGCCGTGGCACACGGCCAGCGCGAGCGCATCCGCGGCGTCGGCCGGGCGGGGCGGGGCGTCCAGTTTCAGGATGCGCACGACCATCCGGTTCACGGACTCCTTGTCCGCGGAGCCGTCCCCGGTGACCGCGGCCTTGACCTCGGAGGGGGTGTGCCACGCGACCGGGATGCCGCGCCGGGCCGCCGCCGCGATGACCACGCCGGTGGCCTGGGCGGTGCCCACGACCGTGGGCGCGTTGTTCTGCGCGAACACGCGCTCCACCGCCACCACGTCCGGGCGGAAGCGCTCCATGAGCTCGTCCGCGGCCTCCATGACGGTCAGCACGCGGTGCTCGAGCGCCTCGTGGGCGCGCGAGCCGCTCACCTGCACGTGCACGAACGTGCCCGTGCGCTGGGCGGACATGTCCACCACGGCGAAGCCGCACCGGGTGAGTCCGGGGTCCACCGCGAGCACGCGCTGGGAGCCTGCCGCCTGCGGACGGGCCACGGGCCTACTCGTCGTCCTCGAGCTGGGCCATCACGTCCGCGGGGATGTTCGCGTTGGAGTAGACGTTCTGCACGTCGTCCAGCTCCTCGACCGCGTCCGCGAGCTTGAGGAACTTGCGTGCCCCGTCCGCGTCCAGGTCCACCTTCATGGTGGCGCGGAACTGGGGGTCGTCGTTGTTGTACTCCAGACCGGCCTCGTCCAGCGCCGCGCGGATCGCGGGCAGGTCCGTGGCCTCGCTGACCACCTCGAACACGTCCGACTCGTCCAGGACCTCGTCCGCGCCGGCGTCGAGCACGGCCATCAGGACGTCGTCCTCGGTGAGGCCGTCCGTCTTGGCCACCTCCACCACGCCCTTGCGCTCGAAGAGGTACGCCACCGAGCCGGAGTCCGCCATGGTGCCGCCGTGACGGGTCACGGCCACGCGCACCTCGGAGGCCGCGCGATTCTTGTTGTCCGTCAGGCACTCGATGTACAGCGCGGTGCCCTGCGGGCCGCGGGCCTCGTAGAGGATCTCGGTGTAGTCGATCGTCTCGCCGGTCAGGCCCGCTCCGCGCTTGATCGCGCGGTCGATGTTGTCGTTCGGCACGGAGTTCTTCTTGGCCTTGGACACCGCGAGCTCGAGCGCCGGGTTGCCGGAGGTGTCCGCGCCGCCCATGCGCGCCGCGACCTCGATGCCCTTGATGTACTTGGCGAACGCCTTGGCCCGCTTGGCGTCGATCGCCGCCTTCTTGTGCTTGGTCGTGGCCCACTTGGAGTGACCTGACATGAATGACCTCCTCGAAAGAGTGCGTCCGGCCGTGCTCGGGCCGGACGCGGTGGTGGATTGACTGCCATGATACCGAGCGCGCCCCGTGCCCTGTCACACCGGGACGCGCCCCCGCACCGTCCAGGGGACTTCGCGGCGCCGCCGGTGCTCGCCGAGCCGCTGGTGCGGGGACACGGTTCGCCGCGGCGACAGACCCGGTCGACGACGCCGCGCGCTCGCCCCGCGAGGGCAGCGCGAGGCTGCCACCGCGCCGCCGGTGGTCGCGGTTCGACGGGCCGCCGCGGCACGCCCAGATGACGACGCCGCCAGCCCGGCCCCCTGCCAACGGCTGGGGCACCCCGGGCGAGCCTCGGCACGCGCGGCTGCGGGCGGCGTCGTCGTCCGCCGGTCCCTCAGCGGGGGCGGGAGGCGGCGACCTCGCGAGCGCGCTCGGCCAGCGTGTCGTCGGGGCCGACCTCCGGCAGGGACTCCCCGCGCAGGGCGAGGGCCTGACCGAGCAGGAAGTCCGCCACGCGCGGGTTCTTGGGAAGCAGGGAGCCGTGCAGGTAGCTGCCGAGCACGTTGTGGGTGCGGGCTCCCTCCGTGCCGTCCTCACCGTTGTTGCCGGCGCCCGAGACGACCGTGGCCAGGGGCTCCTGCCCCGCGCCCAGGTGGGTGAGCCCGGAGTGGTTCTCGTAGCCCACGATCCGGCCCAGCTCCGGGGACTCGGTGACGATGTTGCCGATCAGCCGCTCGGTGCCCGCCACCGTCTCTAGGTCGAAGACCCCGATCCCGGACAGGGTCTCCCCCGCCCCGGTGCGGAAGCTGCGGCCGAAGAGCTGGTAGAGCCCGCAGATCGCGAGCATGGGCACGCCGCGTTCCACGGCCTCGTGCAGCCGCGGCGCCACGGCCGCGAGGTCCTCGGCCACGCGGAACTGCCCCGAGTCCTGGCCACCACCACCCACGAAGAGGTCGGCGTGCTCGGGCCACTGATCACCAGGATCGTAGTCCACGATCTCGGTGTCCAGACCGTAGCGCTCGGCGCGGCGCTTGAGGGTCAGGGTGTTGCCCCAGTCGCCGTAGATGTTCATGTCCCGGGGGTAGAGCTGCACGATGCGCAGCGGCCCGGAGGTGTTCTCAGCCACGGTGTTCTCCTAGATGGCGGCCACGTGCGTCATGCCGCCCAGGATCTTGCGCAGGGACAGCATGGCCGTGTAGGTGCAGAAGATGCGCATGGGGCGGTCCCCGGACTGCGCGATGAACTGCTTCAGCGCATCCTCCAGGTCCGGTTCCACCCCGCCCACGCGCACGAGGTCGTAGTCCAGCCGCAGGGCCATGTCCCACGCGCGCACTCCGGAGACGAGGTCCACCCCGCCCTCCCGGAGGCTGTCGAAGTCCACGTCCCACAGCCAGGAGACGTCCCGGCCGTCCGCGTACTGGTCGTTGATCGCGATCATGGTCGCGTAGTCCTGCGAGGACGCGGACGCCAGGGAGAGCCGGAAGCCCGCGGGGTTCTTCACCAGCAGCAGCTGCAGGGGCTTGCCGTCCACCGTGATGGTCTCGCCGCGCCCGAAGGCGGGCGTCACGTTGCCGAGCTCGGCCACCAGGGCGGGGACGTCGGCGTCGTCCCCCAGCACCTGCAGGCTCACGGCCAGGGCGGCCGCCGCGTTGTACTGGTTGTAGACGCCGTAGAGGTCCACCGTGGCCTCGTGGCTCGTGCCGCGCACGTCCAGCTCCACGCTGCGGGCGTTGACCGCCTCCAGCACGACGTCCGCGTCCGGGCGCCGGGCCGAGGGCACCTCGGAGTCCTGCTCCCCCGGGTCCACCTGGCGCAGGCCCTCGCGCATGTCGTCGTCGGACGGGAACATGGGGCGCAGCGCGTCCGAGAGCCCGAACCAGGACACGGCCGTGCCCTCCGGGAGGTCCCCGGCGAGACCGGCGATCCGCGGGTCCTCGCGGTTGAGCACCACGGTCTCCGTGGTGGCGCGGGCCACCTGGCGCAGCATCCGGCGCGTGGTGTCGATCTCCCCGAAGCGGTCCAGCTGGTCGCGCATCACGTTGAGCAGCAGGCTGATCCGCGGCTGCACCTGCTTCACGAAGTGCACCGCGTGGGCCTCGTCCAGCTCGAGTACCGCGACGTCCGCGGCCAGACGGCCAAACGCGTCCATCTCCGCGAGCAGGGAGGCCGCCACACCGCGCACGAAGTTGGAGCCCGTGCGGTTGGTGAACACGCGCAGGCCCTGGGAGCGCAGCAGCTGCACGGTCATCTTGGTGGTGGTGGTCTTGCCGTTGGTCCCGCTGATCACCACCACGCCGCGGGGCAGCTTGGCGAGCTCCTCGGCCACGAAGCCGGGGTGCAGCTTCTCCATGAACAGGCCGGGGAATGCGGAGCCGCCGCCGCGCAGGCTGGACGCCCAGCGCACCCCCTGGCCGAGGACGCGTACGAGAGGTCGGGACATGGTCTCCATCCTAGTGAGCGGGTGCGGGCACCCGGGTGGTGAACGTGTGCGGGCACCCGCGGTCGCGGACCGGTGGGCCCGCGGGCCGTCAGTCCCCGGGCCAGGCCGCGGCGATGTCCTCGCGCGTGGCCCCCAGGGTCTGGATCAGCGGTTTGGTCTGCGCGATCACGGGCATGAAGTTGGCGTCACCGGTCCACCGGGGCACCACGTGCTGGTGCAGGTGGGCGGCGAGCGACCCGCCCGCGGCGGAGCCCAGGTTGAGCCCCACGTTGAACGCCGCGGGACTCGCGACCTCCCGGATCACGCGCACCGCCGTGCGGGTCAGGGTGTTGAGCTCCCACAGCTCGTCGTCCGTGAGCTCATCCAGGTCCGCCACGTGCCGGTACGGGCACACCAGCACGTGGCCGGGGTTGTACGGGAAGAGGTTGAGCACCACGAAGCAGTGCTCACCGCGGTGCACGATCAGCGAGTCCTCGTCGCAGCGCTGCGGCGCGGTGCAGAACGGGCATCCCGGCGGCTGCTCCACCGAGGTGTCCTCCCCGCGCACGTACGCGAGCCGGTGCGGGGTCCACAGCCGCTGGAAGCTGTCCGGAACCCCCGGGACCTCGAACTCGTCCCGGACCACACCGTCCCCGTCTGGCGCCGCGGCGCCCCGCCCGGTCACGGCTGCTCCGGCGCCCGGGTCTGCTCCGACGACGCCGCCGTGGCCGGCTCCTCGACCACGGTGGC
The DNA here is from genome assembly GCF_001812045.1 of Kocuria sp. HMSC066H03. NCBI lineage: Bacteria > Bacillati > Actinomycetota > Actinomycetes > Micrococcales > Micrococcaceae > Kocuria > Kocuria sp. HMSC066H03. The sequence continues at coordinate 83,296 of NZ_KV807509.1, read as the reverse complement.
GCCCACCTCGAGCTCCTCGGCCGGGGCCGTCGGATCCTCGTTGGCGCGTGAGGCCACGTGGCGGGCAATGAGCTCCACGGCCTCCGCCCGGCTCACGCCGTTGTGCTGGGAGCCGTCGCGGAAGCGGAACGACACGGTGCCCGCCTCGGCGTCCTCGCCGCCGGCGATGACCACGAACGGGATCTTGTCCTTGGACGCCGTGCGGATCTTCTTGGGGAAGCGGTCGGAGGAGGTGTCCACCTCCACCCGGATCCCGCGCTCGCGCAGGGACTGGGCGAACTCGTCCAGGTAGTCGTTGAACGCCTCGGCCACGGGGATGGCGCGCACCTGCACGGGAGCCAGCCACGCCGGGAACGCGCCCGCGTAGTGCTCCGTGAGCACGCCCATGAAGCGCTCCACGGAGCCGAACAGTGCTCGGTGGATCATCACCGGGCGCTGCCGGGTGCCGTCCGAGGCCTGGTACTCCAGGTCGAAGCGCTCCGGCAGGTTGAAGTCCAGCTGGATGGTGGACATCTGCCACGTGCGCCCGATCGCGTCCCGGGCCTGCACGGAGATCTTGGGCCCGTAGAACGCGGCGCCCGCGGGGTCCGGGACCAGCTCCAGCCCGGAGTCCTCCGCCACCTCCCGCAGCGTGCGGGTGGCCTCCTCCCAGATCTCGTCCGAGCCCACGAACTTGTTCGGGTCCTTGGTGGAGAGCTCCAGGTAGAAGTCCTCCATGCCGTAGTCCTTGAGCAGGGACAGCACGAAGTTCAGCGTGCCGGTCAGCTCGTCCTTCATCTGCTCGCGCGTGCAGTAGATGTGCGCGTCGTCCTGGGTCATGCCGCGCACGCGCGTGAGACCGTGGATCACGCCCGACTTCTCGTAGCGGTACACCGCCCCGAACTCGAAGAGCCGCAGCGGCAGCTCCCGGTAGGACCGTCCGCGGGAGCGGTAGACCAGGTTGTGCATCGGGCAGTTCATGGGCTTGAGGTAGTAGTCCTGGCCCGGTTTGGTCAGCTCACCCGTCTCCGGGTCCCGCTCCTCGTCCACGTGCATCGGGGGGAACATCCCGTCCCGATACCAGTCCAGGTGCCCGGAGACCTCGTACAGGTGGCCCTTGGTGATGTGCGGGGTGTAGACGAACTCGTACCCGGCGCGGGCGTGTCGCTCGCGCGAGTAGTCCTCCATCTCCTTGCGGATGATCCCGCCCTTGGGGTGGAACACGGGCAGCCCGGAGCCCAGCTCGTCCGGGAAGGAGAAGAGGTCCAGCTCCACGCCCAGCTTGCGGTGGTCGCGGCGCTCGGCCTCGGCCAGACGCTCCTTGTATGCCTTCAACTCGTCCTTGGAGGGCCAGGCCGTGCCGTAGATCCGCTGCAGCTGCTGGTTCTCCTGGTTGCCGCGCCAGTACGCCGCGGCGGAGCGCATGAGCGCGTAGCCGTTGCCGATGTGCTTGGTGTCCGGCAGGTGCGGGCCGCGGCACAGGTCGCGCCACACCACGTCCCCGCTCTTGCGGTCCACGTTGTCGTAGACCGTGAGCTCGCCACCGCCCACCTCCACGGACGCACCCTCGGCGGACTCCTCCACGGCACCGGAGCCCGGCCCGCCGGCCAGGTCGATGAGCTCCAGCTTGTAGGGCTCGTCGGCCATCTCCGCGCGCGCCTCGTCCTCCGTGACCGTGCGGCGGCGGAAGATCTGGTTCCTGTTGACGATCTTCAGCATCGACTTCTCGAGCTGCTTGAGATCCTCGGGAGTGAACGGCTCCGCGACGTCGAAGTCGAAGTAGAAGCCGTCCGTGATGTACGGGCCGATCCCCAGCTTGGCGTCCGGACGCAGCTCCTGCACCGCCTGCGCCATCACGTGCGCCGTGGAGTGGCGCAGCACCTCGAGCCCTTCGGGATCACTCACGAGCACCCGTTCCACGACGTCCCCGTCCTGCAGGGGCGTGGACAGGTCCTTGAGGACACCGTTGACGTGCGCCACCACCACGTCCCGCTGCTCGGCGTAGAGCTCGGCGGCCGTGGTGCCCGGCTCCGTGGTGCGGGCCTCGCCGTCCACGGTGAGCTGCAGTGCTGGGGCATCCGTCATGGTGTGTCTCCTCGTCAGTTCTGTGTGTGCCCGCCCGTACCGGGGGCGCGCGTTCCGCGGACGTGCCGTGCACGCCCGTGACCTCCCCGATGCTACCGCCCACCTGCCGCGGACGGCACGGGACGGCGCGCCCTGCGGGCGGATCGTGAGTCCGCTCACGCGCTGGCACCCTGGGCACGACGAAGGGTGTGCCTCGAGCCGGAGCCCGGGGCACACCCTTCAGTGTTCACGCGAGGTCACTCGCGTGGACGGCTTCAGCGGCGGGGAGCCTCGCCGTTGCGACCGAGGTCGTCACGGCCCAGGCCGTCACGATCGACATCGGTCTCCACGTCGACCTGTTCCTTCTGGACGTCGGCCTCCACGCGCTGGGTCTCGCGGACGGTCTGCTTGTTCATCCCGACCTCCTCGACGGCCACGGCTTCCTTCTCGACGACGGGGCGCTCCTCGTGCAGAGTCACGTCCACCTCTTCCTCGCCGATCCGGCCGGTGCCCGCGTGGGCCTCGGTGCCGTTGAACGGGGTGCGCTCCACGGTGACCTCTTCGCGCTCGACCGGGACGTCGACCGTCTCGTGGTCGGTCACGACGTACTTGCGCAGGCGGGCGTGGCCGGCCTCGCGCTCCTGGGTGCCCACGTTGAGGCGCTCCTCGTGACGGGTCACGGAGGCGTTCTCACCGGCGGCCACGTGGCGGTCCTGGTCCACACCGGCGCGGTCGCGGTCGGTGAGGTCGCGGTCACGGTCCGCGGCGAGACGGTCACGGTCGGCGACGTCGCGGTCGGCGTTCGCGTGACGGTCACCGGTGGCGGCGCCGGCCACACCGGCGGTGCCCGCGGCGGCGGCGTTGCGGTCACGATCGGCGCCCGCGGTGCGGCCGTCGTCGTAGTTCATCTCGTAGTAGCGGTACAGCTCCTCCTCCTCGGCGGGGGACAGGTGCTGGTCCGCGTCGACCTTCGGAGCGTCCTTGATGACGTCCTTGGTGTAGGGAAGAACCACGCGGTCGCCGTCCTGACGGGCGCCCTTCACGGGAACGAAGTTCTCCTTGGCACCGAACAGACCGGTGTTCACGGTCAGGAAGGTGGGCTCGCCGGAGTTGTCGTCCAGGAACACCTGCTCGACCTTGCCGATCTTGTCGCCGTCGGAGCCGTAGGCCGTGCTGGACAGAATTGCATTCACGTCGAACGTGGACATCGCATTAACTCCTCAGTAAGTCTCTGCTGCCGGTGCACGGGTTGTGCACCGGAGGCCGCCGCACCCGCAGTGGGTGTGCGGTCTGGCTTCGTGACACATATTACGGCCATCAGCACACTGCGCTACCAATTTCTCTCACGGAAAAACCGGCGCGCCGATGCCCCTCCGCGCCGCAGACCTGTGGTGGTCGGGCCGGGCGGGCGCCGCCTGCGGGGTCACGGGGGTGGCGTGGGGCACAATGGGCAGGACCAACCGCTGTGGGTTCTCCGGAACCGTTCGGGCGATTCACACGGAAACGGCAGCGCAACAGAGGACGGAGCTCCGACGTGTGGGATGCACTGGTCACCAATCCATGGATCTTCTGGTTGATCATCATGCTGGCCCTGGCGGCCATCGAGATGCTCACCCTGGACTTCCTGTTCCTCATGATGTCCCTCGCGGCGCTCGTCGCCGCCGGCGTGAGTCTCGTGGTGGACAGCTTCACCGTGCAGGTGGTGCTCTTCGCGGTCGTCTCGGTGCTGCTCATCTTCGTCATCCGCCCGATCGCCCTGCGCCGCCTCAACCGGTCCACGCCCACCACGCGCTCCAACACGGACCGGCTCATCGGGCTGCCGGCCACCGTGCTCGAGCCCGTGACCCAGCACAGCGGGCTGGTCCGGCTGGAGGGGGACGTCTGGACGGCCCGATCGTCCGTGGGAGCGGCCCTGCCGGAGGGCCGCGAGGTGTTCGTCCACCGCATCGACGGCGCCACCGCCGTGGTCTCCGACGTAGCCCCGGCCCACGCACCGGGCACCGACGGCGGGCGCGGCACCCACCGCTAGGCCCCCACCACGGCAGACCGTAAGCGCGCAGCACTCGCGGACGCGCCCCCCGCCGAGACACTCGAGCCCCCACCGAAAGGACGTCATGTCAATCGTCATCCTCATCCTGCTGATCGTGGTGGTGCTCGCCGCGGTCATCGCCCTCATCAAGGCGGTGCGGATCGTTCCGCAGTCCCGCGCCGGCATCGTGGAGCGGCTGGGCAAGTACCAGTCCACCCTCAACCCGGGACTGCACTTCCTGATCCCGTTCATCGACCGGCTTCTGCCCCTGATCGACCTGCGCGAGCAGGTGGTGCCGTTCCCGGCGCAGTCCGTGATCACCGAGGACAACCTGGTGGTGGGGATCGACACGGTCGTGTACTTCCAGGTCACCGATCCGCGGGCCGCCACCTACGAGATCACCAACTACATCCAGGCCGTGGACGAGCTCACCAGCGCCACCCTGCGCAACGTGGTGGGCGGGCTGAACCTCGAGGAGACCCTGACCTCCCGCGACAAGATCAACGCCGAGCTGCGCGGGGTCCTGGACTCCACCACGGGGCGCTGGGGCATCAGGATCTCCCGCGTGGACATCAAGGAGATCACTCCCCCACCGTCCATCCAGGACTCCATGGAGAAGCAGATGCGCGCCGAGCGCGACCGCCGCGCCGCGATCCTCACGGCCGAGGGCGAGAAGCAGTCCCAGATCCTCACCGCCGAGGGTGAGCGCCAGGCCGCCGTCCTCTCCGCCGAGGGTGACGCGAAGGCCGCCATCCTGCGCGCGGACGGCGAGGCCCAGGCCATCGCCAAGGTGTTCGACTCGATCCACCGCGCCAAGCCCACGCAGAAGCTTCTGGCCTACCAGTACATCCAGACGCTGCCCAAGGTGGCGGAGGGCACGGCCAACAAGGTCTGGATGATCCCCGCCGAGCTCAGCACCGCACTGCGGGGCGTGGGCTCCTACCTCAACCCGGGCGCCTCGGACTCCCCCGAGGACGACGCGTGGGAGGAAGAGGACGCGGCCGCCCGCCGCTTGCAGCAGGACGAGCCGATCGTCGCGCACGAGACGGTGAAGGTGACGGAGGAGGACCTCGAGCCCGATCTCACCCTCACCGACCCCAGTGAGTTCGAGATGCCCGACTCCCGCTACTCCTCCCCCATTGCCGAGCAGGCACGGGACCCGCACGTGGGTGAGACCCCGGCCTCCAACTCCCCGTCGAACCAGCAGCCGGGTTCCACGGCCCGCCACCCGCAGCCCGAATCCCCCGAGGGTCCGCGCACCGGGGAATGAATCGCGGGTTCGAGCGGTTGTGGCTCGTGAAGAAGTCGGTCCGGCCCCGGAACTCCGTGCTCGCGGAGGTCTCAGCCGGTCGAGTGTCCGTTCGTCAGGAAGGATCGTTGCGTGAGTGATCGCAGCCTACGAGGCATGCGCCTGGGTTCCCAGTCCATGGAGACCGAAGCCGGTGTGGAGCCCGCCCCGCGCCAGCGCGTGGAGTACCGCACGGCGGACGGCGAGTCCGTCTCCGTGATGTTCGCCGCGGAGGCCGAGATCCCGCCGGTGTGGACCACCAAGACCGGCCAGGAGGCCATCCTGGTCAACGGTGAGAAGCCGGAGAACCCCAATGAGAAGCACCAGCGCTCGCACTGGGACATGCTGCTCGAGCGCCGCAGCGTGGAGGAGCTGGAGGAGACGCTCCAGCAGCGCCTGGAGTTCTACAAGGAGCAGCACGCGCTCTGATCCGACCCCGTGCACGACTGTGGCCCCCGTCCTCCGACGGGGGCCACAGTCATCCGCGCCGCCCCTCCGTGCAGACCGGATTGGCAGCAGACCGGCTCGGCACGGGAGCCGGAGCGCGGGGCAGACCCGCACGGCCGCGCCCACGCCCGTTCCGGGACGCCGAGAGGCCGGGCAGGGACGAGGTCCGTGCTCCGGTCAGGGGACCGGCGCGCGGACCGGGAGCCGTCAGCCGCGGCGGCCGAGCTTGCGGGCGAGCGTCTGCGCGCGGGCGGTGAGCCCCCACTTGGCCACGCTCGTGGCCGCCTCGATGGTGACGTCGTTGCTCATCTTGGACACGCCCTCCTCACGCTCCACGAACGTGATGGGGACCTCCACGATCCTGAAGCCCAGGCGCTCGGCACGCCAGCCGAGGTCGATCTGGAAGCAGTAGCCGCGCGAGCGCACGGAGTCCAGGTCCAGCGCGCGCAGGGTGGTGTCCCGGTAGGCGCGGAAGCCTCCCGTGATGTCGTGGATGCCGGTTCCCAGCAGGATCCGCGAGTACAGGTTTCCGCCGCGGGAGATCAGCTGGCGCTGCAGCGGCCAGTTCTCGGTGCGTCCTCCGGGGACGTAGCGGGAGCCGATGGCCATGTCCGCGCCACGCTCGACCGCGTCCAGCAGCAGCGGGAGCTGCTCGGGCTGGTGCGAGCAGTCCGCGTCCATCTCCACGAGGACGTCGTAGCCGTGCTCCAGTCCCCAGGCGAAGCCGGCGAGGTACGCCGGGCCCAGGCCCTCCTTGCGGGCACGGTGCAGCACGTGGATGTTCGCATCCCGTGCTGCGAGGGAGTCTGCGAGGTCCCCGGTGCCGTCGGGGCTGTTGTCGTCCGCGATCAGGACGTGGGCGTCCGGCACCGCCGCTCGCAGCCGCGTGATGACCGTGGGCAACGACTCACGTTCGTTGTACGTGGGAATGATGGTGAGAACTCGCACCGGGCGTCCTTTCATGCCGCAGGTAGCCGGGCACCGGGCCCGGACAGACCACTGGGCAGGCCCATCCGCCTTCGGACCAGAGAGGACACGAGGTCGATCTCTGTTTTCTAAGGACGGATGGACCCACCCGGCAGTAAGAACTCAGTCTAACCTCAGGGGAGGTCAGGGCCAACACGGCGCCCCCGTGCTCAGGGGCGCGGCTCGTCCCCGCTCACCAGGGTCCCGGCGACCACCGTGGCCTCGCAGCGGGGCAGCCGGGCATCGTCGAGCGCGGGAAGCACGGGCGTCCGTGCGCGCGGGTCCGTGCTCCACGAGGATCCCGTCCCCTCGGCCTGCTGCACCATCACGGACTCCGCGTCCCAGACCGCAAGGGTCGCCTCGGATCCCGGCGCGAGCTGCCCCGCCAGCGGGACCGCCCCGGGCTGGACGCGCCACGCGCCACGTGTCAAGGCCAGGAAGGCGGCCCGCGCCGAGGTCCGCAGCCGCTCGTGAGGTGCCTCCAGGGCGGACTTCACGGCGGACCAGGGGTTCGCCGCGTCCGTCATCAGCGTCACGGGCACCCCCGCTCGAGAAAGTTCGCGCAGAGGCGCGACCCCGGCGTGGCAGGACGCCGCGAGGCCAAGGGTCGCGAGCCGTTCGCACTGGGCGTCGTCAAGGGCTCCCACCCCCACGAGGCGGTGCCCGCGTGCCCGGAAGGCCCGCTGTCCCGTGCTGTCCTGCGCCTCGGCGGCCGCGTCCAGCAGCGCGTCCACGCGTGCCCCGGCCGACGACGCCGCCCCGCCCGCCGCCGTCTGCGCGGGGAACTCCACCGGCTCGGAGGCGTGCGGGAGGAGGAGGACCGCCTGCAGCCCGGCACACGTGCAGGCCAGGAGGTGTTCGCGAGCTGCCGTGCGCAGCGAGTCCGTGTCGTCGAAGGCCGCGGCGTCGAAGCCGAGCGAGGCCGAGGGCAGCGTGGAGGGATCGAGGGCTTCCTGGGACGAGGCGGTCCTGATGAGGATGGGCAGGGGCCGGACCCCGTCGGCCGCGACGCGTGCCGACGCCTGGTCCAGTGCGCGGTGATCGCAGCTCACGAGCTCCACGGCTCCGTAGCCCTGGCAGGCCCGGGGCAGCGCGTGCGGGTCCAGGATGCCCTCGGCAGCTGGACAGGCCGGGCCCCCCTCGGAAGCAGGGTGGGCCGGTTCGCCCGCGCCGGGAGCACCATCGGCTCCGTCCCGACCGGCGGTGCCCTGCGCGGCAGCACCTCCGGTCTCCGCGCTCCGGTCGTCCACGCCGGACGTGGCGCGCTCCATCGGCGGGACGCGGTGGTGCCCCACGAACGCCGGGGTGACCACGGCCGCCCGCAGGTCCCCCGGGGTCACGTCCGGGCCCGCCATGGCCCGGGCGGCGTCGTCGGAACCGACCCACGCCACGGTGGGACCGGAGATGAGGATGGCCGTGGCGAACGGGTCCGCCGGCGAGTACACCGAGCCGTTGGTCCAGACACGGGTGCGGGATGGGGGTGCGGTCACGTGATTCCCTTCGGTCCGGCGCGGAGGGTGACCCGGCGCCGGTTGCTGGTTACTGTTCAAAGACGCTGTACTCGACCACGCCGCGGCGCACGGACTCGATGGCCTCGTGGGCTGTGTCCCGCAGCGCGGGGTCCAGCCCGTGCACGCCGCGCAGCTGGTCCAGGACGTCGATGGTCTGCTTGGCCCAGCGGACGAAGTCGCCGGCCGCGAGGTCCGTGCCCGTGAGGGTCCGCGTGAGGGTCGCCCCGCGCGCCCAGCGGTGCATGGCCTCCGCGAGTCCCAGCTCGGGGGCCGCGGTGACGGGCAGCCGGTGCTCGGCCTCCTGGGCGCAGAGCACGGACCAGTTGTGCAGCAGGGTCTGGACGGCGGCGTCCATGTGGGCGGTGGGCAGCTGGGGGCGCGCCCCCTGGTCCTCCCGCCGGGGCTGGTACACCAGGGCCGTCATGACCCCGGCGAGTCCGGGGGCGTCCAGCCCGTCCAGGAAGCCGTCCCGCAGGGAGAGCGCGAGCAGCAGGTCACGCTCGCCGTACAGGCGCCGCAGCTGCTCTCCCGCGGCGGTGGGCTGCAGCTGCCCGGACTCGTCCTCCCGGAGGTAGGCGAAGTGCGAGAGCACCGCGCACACGCGGTCGAACGTCGCCGCGATGCTGCCCGTGCGCCCGGCGATCTGCCGGCGCAGGCCCTCGGTCTCCTTCTCCAACTTCCATGCGCGCTCGGCCCAGCGGGCGTGGTTCTCCCGGTCCGAGCAGCCGTGGCACGGGTGCGCCCGCAGCCGGCGCCGCAGGTCCTCGATGCGGTGGTCCCGTGCGGAGGTGCCGCGGTCGAAGCGGATGGAGTGGCCCCCGGACCCGGCCCGGGCGGGGCGGTGCTCCCGCAGCGCGGCCCGCACCGTGGAGGCCAGGTCCTTGCGCTCCTGGGGCGACTTGCCCGAGAAGTTCTTGGGGATCCGGATCCGGGACTCCGGCTGCAGGGAGCCGTCGAGGTCGTTGACGCCCACGCGACGCAGCTTGCCGTCCACCGTGAGGATGTGCGGCCGGGGGTCGAACGGGTGGGCGTCCGCCCGCAGCACCACGGCCCAGCCCGCGTTGCGGCCCTGGGGGATGTCGATCACGTCACCCGGCAGCAGGTCCTGCAGGGCCACGGCGGCGTCGTTTCGCTCCCGTGCGGTGCGGGACCTGCTCGCGGACTTCTCCTCGGCGGCGAGCTCGCGGCGCAGCGCGGCGTACTTCCCGAAGTCCCCCAGGTGGCAGTCCATGGCCTCGCGGTAGGCCGTCAGGGTCTTCTCCTGGGAGCGCACGCGTCTGGCAATGCCCACCACGGAGCGGTCGGCCTGGAACTGGGCGAACGAGGTCTCCAGGATCGAGCGCGAGCGCTTGGCGCCGTAGCGCGCGATCAGGTTGGTGGACATGTTGTACGTGGGACGGAAGCTCGAGTTCAGGGGGTAGGTCCGGGTGGAGGCGAGCCCCGCGACGGACTGGGGGTTCATGCCGTCGCGCCACAGCACCACGGCGTGGCCCTCGACGTCGATGCCCCGCCGGCCGGCGCGACCCGTGAGCTGGGTGTACTCCCCCGGGGTGATGTCCACACGGGCCTCGCCGTTGAACTTGTCCAGCCGCTCGAGCACCACGGAGCGGGCGGGCATGTTGATCCCCAGCGCCAGGGTCTCGGTGGCGAAGACGGCCTTGATCAGCCCCTCCGAGAACAGCTGCTCCACCACTTCCTTGAACACCGGCAGCATGCCGGCGTGGTGGGCGGAGACACCGCGGATCAGCCCGTGGTACCAGTCCTCGTAGTTCAGCGCCGCGAGGTCCGCGGTGGACATGTGCGCGGTGGCCTCCGCCGCGTAGGCCTTGATGGTGCGCTGCTCCTGGGGCGTGGTGAGCCACAGGTCCGCGGCCACGCACTGGCCCACGGCGGCGTCGCACCCGGCACGGGAGAAGATGAAGGTGATGGCGGGCAGCAGCGCTTCCGCGTCCAGTCTGCGCAGCAGGTGCGGGCGCGAGATCCGGTCCTGACGGCCGGTGCGCGGCTCCTGCCGGTGCCCGCCGCCGCGGCGGCGGTTGCGGTGGCCCGGGCCCCGGCCGCCGGAACGCCCGCCACGGGGATGCTGGGTGCGGAAGAGCCGCAGCAGCTCGGGGTTCACCGCGGGCTCGTCCCGGTGCTTGTCCGAGTGGCGCTGGGCTGCCTCCTCCACTGTGGTGTCGTCGACGAACAGGTCCATCAGCTGCGGGCCCACCTGCACGTGCTGCCACAGCGGCACCGGACGGTGCTCGGAGACCACCACGTCCGTGCTGCCGCGGACGTCGTCCAGCCACGCGCCGAACTCTTCCGCGTTGGAGACGGTGGCGGACAGCGACACCAGCTGCACGTGCTCCGGGAGGTGGATGATGACCTCTTCCCACACGGCGCCGCGGAAGCGGTCCGCGAGGTAGTGGACCTCGTCCATGACCACGAAGCCCAGGTTGCTGAGCGTGGCCGAGCCGCCGTAGAGCATGTTGCGCAGCACCTCGGTGGTCATGACCACCACGTCCGCCTCGGAGTTCACGGACGTGTCCCCCGTGAGCAGGCCCACGCGCGCGGAGCCCCAGCGGCGGGAGAACTCGTGGAACTTCTGGTTGCTCAGCGCCTTGATGGGCGTGGTGTAGAACGCCTTCTTCCCCTGCTGCAGGGCCAGGTGGATGGCGAACTCCCCCACCACGGTCTTGCCCGCACCCGTGGGCGCGGCCACGAGCACGCCCCGCCCCTCTTCGAGGGCCCTGCACCCCTGGAGCTGGAACGGGTCCAGCTCGAAGTCCAGGGTGTGCTCGAAGGCCGAGAGTTCGGTGCTGGCGTGGGCCGCGCGAGCCTTGGCGGCCGTGTACCGGTCGGCGGGGGAAGACATGGCCCCAGCCTACGCGGTGGACCAGACACCCTCGACGCCGCGACGGGTCCCGTGGGAGCGCTCAGCCCTCCACGGCGGTGCTGCCCAGGGAGCGCAGCTCCTCCGCCGAGGTTCCGCGGTCGGCACTCGCCCCCGTGGCCTCGGCCTGCCGCGCCTGGCGCCTGGCCTTGCGCCGGTCCAGGTAGAGGCACAGCCCGGCGGCCACGAAGAACAGCGCGAGCAGCGGCACGGCCAGGTACACCATGGTGATGGGGTCCGGACCCGGTGCCGCCATGGCCGCGATCACGAGCACGATCACCACCACGATCCGCCAGGACCTGATCACGGAGCGCCCGGAGAGCAGGCCCATCATGTTGAGCCCCACCAGCAGGACCGGGATCACGCACGAGATGCCGAACGTGAGGATGAGCTGGAGGAAGAACCGCAGGTAGGTTCCGGCCTCCACGAAGTTGGCGCCGCCCTCGGGGGTGAACGCCGTGAGGGCGTAGACCGCGGTGGGCAGGGTGATGATGGCGATCGCGCAGCCACCCAGAAACAGGGGGATGGCCGCGGCCAGGAAACCCAGGGCGTAGCGGCGCTCCTTCTTGTGCAGCGCCGGGGTGATGAACGCCCACAGCTGGTAGAGCCACACGGGTGAGGCGATGATGAGCCCCAGCACGATGGAGACCTCGACCATGGTGTTGAAGGAGCCGCCCACCGAGGAGTAGTTGATGGTGGCGGTGCGTCCGGACTCGGCGAGGCGCTGCAGCGGTTCCGTGATGTACCGCATGAACGGCTCGTACACCATGAATCCGAGCACGGCCCCCACCACGGTGGCCGCCGCGGACTTGAACAGCCGGTTGCGGAACTCCCTCAGGTGCTCCTTGAGGGCCATCTGGGCCTGGGGGTTGTGCCGCCGGGACGTGACCTTGCGGCGGTCACGGCGTGATGGACGCGCGGCCCGTGCCGGGGTCTCGGAGTCCGTGCTGGACATGGGTCCCTGCCTTCTCTGCCGGGCCGTCCACCCGGGCTGCCGGAGCGTTCTGGTCATGCACACGGGGCCGAGCCGTGCGGCTCGGCCCCGTGACCTGCGAGGCTGCGCCTCAGGCGGTGGGCCGCTGGTTCTGGTCCACCACGGGTGCCTGCTGGGTGGCCTGAGGCTGGACCGGTGCGGCCGGCTGGGCGGGAGCCTGCGGCTGCGCGGGCGCCGCCTGCTGGGCCGGGGCGCCAGCCACGGGCTGGCCGTCCGCGGCGGGCTGGCCGTTGACGGTCACGTTCGGGTCGTCGTCCTTCTTCATCTCCTTGACCTCGGACTTGAAGATGCGCATGGACTGGCCCAGGCTGCGGGCCATCCCGGGGAGCTTGGGCGCACCGAAGAGGAGCAGGACGACCACGAGGATCAGGATGATGGTGATGGGGCTGTCAGCCAGACGACCGAACATGGCGGAGTCCTTTCTGTTCGGCTCGCAGGACGTCCCGGTAGCGCTGTGGCAGTCCCTGGGCGTCCTTGCGCTGCATCCGGCGGATGAGGCGAGCCGTCTGTCGTTGGTCCCGGCCGCTGCGGTACGCGGCGCGGGTGTCGTTCACCGGGGTGAACATGGCGGGTGGTGCGGGTGCGCGCAACGGCGCGGGCTGCCCCTGGGAGGCGGAGTTCCAGCGCTCCGAGAACTCGGTGGCGCTGCGCTCGAGCTCGTCCAGGGCGGGCACCACGTGCCGCGTGAGCAGCCGGTAGAGCAGTCCTGCGACGAATGCGGCGCTGGCCAGGACCACCACGGTCCACAGCACGATCCACATCCACCAGAGCATGCTCATCAGTATAGGCACCAGGGCGTCAGCTCGGCTGCGTGGTGCCGCCCGGACCACTGCTGTTCAGCCACTGTTCAACAGCGGCCACGGCCTCGGGCGGGGACACCACGCCCACGTGTCCGGCGTGGCGGGTGACCAGCGACGACAGGGCATCGAACGTGGGGAAGTCCACCTCAGCCGCCACATACTCCGGCAGCGGACGCGGTCCCCGGGGTGCCCTCGGCCGTGCCGCGCCCCCCGCCTGGGAACTCGCCGTGGATGCCGTGGCGGCACGTGCGGCCGCCTCCCCGGATGCTCCGGCGGCCGCGGGCCCGTGGGTCGGGGCGAGCTCCGGCACGGAGACCTCCACGTAGCGCTTGGCGTGGTAGTGCTCCACGATCCACCGGCCCCGGCGGTCGGTGACCACCACGGCTTGCACCGGGCGGCGCTTGGCGGGCTGGATGCTCGAGCGCACCTCGGACTCCATGCGGGGGTGGGCCTCGGCCTCCCCCGCGTCCTCGCAGCCCACGATCCGGTCCGCCCGGAAGGTGCGCGGCCCGTTGGCCTGCAGGCACCACCCGCGCAGGTACTGGTGACCGTCCGAGAAGATCATCCGCACCGGGTCCACGAGCCGCTCCGTGACCTCGTCGCGCGAGGCCACGAGGTAGCGCAGCCGCACCCGGCGGCCCTCGGCGATCGCACGGCGCAGCTCGGCGACGAGCGCGCTGTCCCGCGGCTCCGCGGCGGCGTCGCCCTCCGGTGCCGCGAGCGCGTCCGCGAGCGGGAGGGCGTCCGCGGCCGTGGCGACCTTCTGCATGGCGGAGCGGACCACGCGGCTGTCGCCGCCGGGCACCGCCTGCAGGGTCTGCAGGCCCATGAGCAGGGCGCTCGCCTCGGGGACCGTGAGCCGCACCGGCTCGGAGAGCTCCTGTGCGTTGCCCAGGTAGATGTGGCCGTCGTCCCACGAGGCGTCGATGAGCTGGTCCGGGAGGTGCCCGGGGCGCCCGCACACGAACAGGGTCTGCAGGTCGTTGACCAGCTCGGCGTCCGTGATGCCGAAGTGCCGGGCCGTCTCCTCGAGCTCGGCGCCCTGGTGGGCGTAGACGTGGCGCACGATGTGCAGCAGCCGCGCGAGGTGGTGCTCGGTGCTGGCCTTGGCCGCGCCCTGGCGGCGCTGCTTGCCCCAGTGCACGGACACGCCGCCCATGCGGGCCTGGAACGCGCGGGCGTCCTCGAGCCTGCGGGCCACGGCCTCTGCCACCACGGCCTGGGTCTCCTCGTCCACGGTGCACGCGGCGTCCTCGGGCGCGGAGGAAGTGCGCGGGACCCACGCGTCCGGGCCGGCGGCGCACACGTGCTCGGCGGCGGACTCGGTGTCGTGGACGGCCAGCTCCACGGCGTCGAAGCCCTCGGGTGCGCGCCAGCACGACGCCGCCGCGGGCGTCGCGATCCGGCGCAGCAGCTGCCCCGCGCCCTGCCTCACGAACACGACCACGCGCAGCTGCGGCGGCTGGCTGACCATCCGGGCCAGCTGCCCACCCATCGAGAAGTCGCGGGGCGGCTCGAACCCCTCGCGGGTCACCGCGACCTCGGAGATGATCCGTGAGAGACGGAACGTGCGCTGGGCACCCCGGTCCGTGTCCCAGCCCGCGAGGTACCACGCGCCGTAGCGCGAGCCCACGCCCCACGGCTGCACGGTGCGCCGCGAGTAGGCCCCCGTGCGGTCCACGTAGTCGAAGCGCACGGTCCGGTGCGCGAGCACTGCCGAGAGCAGTGGCTCGAACGCGGGGTCCGCGACCGCCACGGTGGGCTGGACGTCCCGCCCGGGCGTGACCTCCGCACTGAGCGCGGGTTCGAGCTTGTCCAGGGCACGCCGCGCGAGCCGGTCCTGGGCGGCGTCGTTCCAGGCGTCCGCGGCGACGGCGAGCACCGCCGACTCCTCCGCGCTGAAGCGCACCTCGGGGAGGTTGTAGGAGCCGCGGGGCACGCGGTAGCGCGGGGTCAGCTGGGCGTCGGAGGCCCAGGGGTCGTCGTCGGGGATCTCCTCGACCGGGTACCCCAGGGACCGCAGGTGGGCCTTGTCGCGCTCGAACATGCGCTCGAACGCGTCCTGGTTGCCCGCACGGTCGTAGCCGGGCACGATGGCGCGCAGCTGCTCGCGCGTGTAGCCGGACTCACGGTCCAGCAGCGCGATCAGCAGGTTCAGCAGACGCTCGGCGGACGCCGTGGTCGAACGGCGTGCCGCCTCGCCGGTGTGGCGCGGCATTCAGCGGACGTCGAGCAGGTCCACCACGAAGATCAGGGCCTCGTCGGGGCCGATCTGCGCCCCCGCGCCGCGCTTGCCGTACGCCATCTCGGAGGGGATCTCCAGACGACGCCGCCCGCCCACCTTCATGCCCAGCAGACCCTGGTCCCAGCCCTGGATGACCTGGCCGATGCCCACCGTGAAGTCCAGGGGCTCGCCGCGGTTCCAGGAGGCGTCGAACTCCTCGCCGCCCGAGTAGGTGACACCCACGTAGTGGCAGGACACGGTGACGCCGGGGGTGGCCTCCTTGCCCGCGCCCTGGATCTCGTCCACGATCCGCAGCTCGGTGGGCACGGGGTCCTGGGGGAAGTCGACCTCGGGCTTGGAACGATCAAGCTTGCGCTGTCCGAATGACACGGGCTCTACCTTTCGTCGAGGACCCCGGCGGTGCGGGGCGTTGCCGAGGGCCTAGTGTAGCGGCCCTCACCTGCCGGAGGAGGACGCCCCCGCGCTGGGTTCCGAGCTCGCGGACGGGGCCGCGCTCGGCGACTGCTTCGCGGGATCCGGGGTGTCCGTGCGTCCGAGGATGTCCACCACGAACACGAGGGAGCCGGCGGGGTACTGCGCGTCCTTCCCGAGCTCCTTCTCCGTGCCGTAGGCCTTGGACGTGGGGATCACGATCTCCACGCGGGAGCCCACCTTCTGGCCGGCGAGACCCTCCTTCCAGCCCACGATCACGTTGTCCAGGGGGAAGGACACGGGGGTGCCCTTCTCGTAGGAGGAGTCGAAGGGCTTGCCGTCCTCCCAGCGCACCCCCACGTAGTTGGCCACCACGGTGTCGGAGGCGGAGACGGTCTCGCCGTCGCCCTCGATCAGCACGTCCGTGGCGAGCTTCGTGGGCTCGGGGCCGGAGGGCTTCTGGATGGTGGGGGTGCCCTTGTCGTCCTGCGTGACCTTGGGCATGCCCTTGGCCGGAGTCTTCATCTCCTCGTTGAGGGGCGGCAGCAGCTTCTTGGTCACCTCGTACACCTCGACCGAGGTGGAGTCGTCGCCGTCCTCCGCCTTGCCGCTCGTGTCCGGTGAGCTGTAGGCGATGACCTCGCCCTCCTGCGCGTTGGACAGCGCGTCGTACATCTGCGGCAGGGACTCCTTGAGCTGGTCGTTGACCGTGAGCACCTGACCGGCGCCCTTGCTGTAGGTGTCCCCCAGGGAGGAGCCGTCCGAGCCCTTGTAGAGCGCGGCCTGGAGCATGATGTTGTCCCCGGCGTCGATCTCGGACCCGCCGCCCTCCTTGAGGACCTTGGTCTGCGTCTCCTCGACCTTGATGGGGGTCTCGAAGGTCACGGCGGGGGCCTTGCCCGGAGCGGGGTCCTCGGTCATCTCCACGGAGTCCCAGCCGGAGGAGCCGCAACCGGTGAGCAGCAGTGACATGGCGACGGCGGTGGCGCCGGCGGGGATGATCTTTCGCAAGACGGGGTGACCTTTCGTCAACGGGGTGTGGCTGCGGTCCAATGTAGAGGACTCGTGTGGTGCGTGGCTGGGAACGCGCACGGAACCAGGCCGCGCGCGTGGCGCGGGGTGCTCAGACGGCCCCGGTCCCGAGGTCCCGGATCATCTCCTCGACGTCCGGCTGCGTGGTGGCGAACGGGTCCTTGCACGTGCTGGTGCGCTGCGAGTTCGGGCCGTTGAGCTTGAGGTGCACCCAGTCCACCGTGTGGTTCACGTCGGCGGCGTGGGCCGCGGCCACGAAGCGCCCACGGAGCCGGGCCCGGGTCTCCGGTGCCTGTTCCACGGCGCGCGAAACGTCCTGGGGGGTCACGAAGGACTCCACCGCACCCCGGCGCTCGAGCATGTGGAACAGCCCGTGCGTGGCGGAGGTGTCGTGGTAGGCCAGGTCCAGCTGCGCGATGCGCGGGTGGGACAGGTCCATGCCGTGGGAAGCCGCGTAGGAGTCCAGCAGCTTCTTCTTCACGGCCCAGTCCAGCTCCCGGTCCACGAGGCCGGGGTTCTGCTCGGACA
Source organism: Kocuria sp. HMSC066H03 (assembly GCF_001812045.1). NCBI lineage: Bacteria > Bacillati > Actinomycetota > Actinomycetes > Micrococcales > Micrococcaceae > Kocuria > Kocuria sp. HMSC066H03. The sequence continues at coordinate 66,127 of NZ_KV807509.1, read as the reverse complement.
CGGCTCGCAGCCCGCGCTCCCAGAGCTCCAGCACCCAGCCCAGACGGTCGTGGTGCGCCCCGTGCCGCTCCGTGAAGCGGGAGACGGCCTCCAGGTACTCGTGCTGCAGCTCGAGTGCCGAACGGGTCGAGCCGTCCGCGAGCTCCAGCCGGGCGGTGCCCGTGAGGTCGTGCGAGACCTGGCGCAGCGCCGATGCCGGATCCGCGAGCGTGCGGTCCGGGAGGATCTGCCCCGCCTCGATCATGCGCAGCAACGCGTCCGTGGCCCCGATCTTCAGCGCCGTGGTGGTCTGGGACATGTTCGAGTCGCCCGTGATCACGTGCAGCCGGCGGTAGTGCTGGGCGTCCGCATGGGGCTCGTCCCGGGTGTTGATCATGGGCCGCGAGCGCGTGGTGGCGGAGGACGACCCCTCCCAGATGTGGTCCGCGCGCTGTGAGAACGAGTAGCTCGCGGAACCGTCCCCCGGAGCGAAGGCACCGAAGGCCGGCGGGCCGGACGGGTGCACCTTCCCGGCGCCCACCAGGATCTGGCGGGTCACCAGGAACGGCAGCAGGTGCTGCACCAGCCGGGAGAACTCGGTGCTGCGCCCGATCATGTAGTTCTCGTGGGAGCCGAAGGCGTTGCCCGCGGAGTCCACGTTGTTCTTGAACAGGTGCACGGTACCGGCCACGCCCTCGGCGTCGAGCGACTCCTGAAGCTGGGCGCGCAGCTCGTCCACGATGCGCTCCCCCGCGGCGTCCTGGGCCACGACGTCGTGCAGCGTGGCGGCCTCGGCGGTCGCGTACTCGGGGTGGGAGCCCACGTCCAGGTAGAGCCGCCCGCCGTTGGGCAGGAACACGTTGGAGGCCCTCCCCCACGCGAGTACGGGCGCGAACAGGCGCCGGGCGGCGTCGTCGGCGCTCAGTGCTGGGCCCTCGGGGGCGCTGTGGGTCAGGCCGAACTCGGTCTCGATGCCGTAGATCCTGCGGTCCACGGCGTCACTGACCGCCCTTCTGCACGAAGCCCTTGACGAAGGCCTCCGCGTTGGTCTCCAGCACACCGTCGATCTCGGCGAGCAGGTCGTCCGTGCCCTGGGTGTCCCGCTGCGCCTGCGCGGCGCCGGAGACGGGCGGGTCCACCGGACCCGGGGTCTCGGGCTCCTCCTCGCGGCGCGAGCCGGTGCCGAAGATGCGTTCCTGTGCCATGTGTCCTCCTGGGTTGCTGGTGGTCGTGGGTGGGGCGGGGTTCGTGCGGCCGTCCCGGGCCCGGGGTTCCCGAGCTCCGTGCCGCCGCGCCCCGCGGGGAGCCGCGGTTCCTGCCGCGTGGCGTCCCCCGGTGCGGCGGGCCTGCCGTGTGACGGGCGGCCCGCAGGCTACCCGCCGGGCGGGCCGATATCGCTGCCCGTGACGAGCGCGGGCCGGTGGCGTGCCACCGTGCGCACCCACTGCTCGGCGTCTGGAGCGTCGAACCACGGCGCGCTCACGTCACGGGTGAGGTCCCGGGGTTCGGGCATCGCGATCCGCGCACCGCGCCGGATGCCGGGGAAGGTGACGTTGACGGTGTCCCAGCCCACGCCCGCCACGGCCTCCGGGTAGCGCTCCACCGCGGTGCCGCGGAAGTACGCGCGGGTGTCCGCGGGTGGGGTGTCCGCAGCCGCTTCGATCCGCTCGGCGGACACGAGGGTGCGCATCCTCCCGGAGGCCACCAGCCGGTGGTGGAGCCCCTTGTCCGGGCGCACGTCCGCGTACTGGAGGTCGATGGCCACGAGGCGCGGATCGTCCCACGCCAGCCCGTCCCGCGTGCGGTACGCGTTGAGCAGGGCGTACTTGGCGGCCCAGTCCAGCCGGTCGGCCAGGCGGGCCGGGTCCGCGGCAAGGTCGGTGAGCACCTCGTCCCACAGGGCGAGCACCTGCGCGGTGTCCTCGTCCAGACCCTCGGGGGCGAGCTCGCGCTCCAGCTCCGCGCAGGCGTCCAGGTACGCGCGCTGCAGCGCCACCCCCGTGAGCTGACGGCCGTCCCGCAGGGCCACGGTGGCGCCCAGGGTGGGGTCGTGGCTGATGGCCTGCAGCGCGGCCACGGGGTCCACGAGCTCGAGGTCCGGGACGCGGTCGTGCTCCACCAGGTTCAGCACCAGGGACGTGGTCCCGAACTTCAGCAGCGTGGCCGTGTGGGAGAGGTTGGCGTCCCCGACGATCACGTGCAGCCGGCGGTAGCGGGAGTCGTCCGCGTGGGGCTCGTCCCGGGTGTTGACCATGGGGCGGTGGATCGTGGTCTCCAGGCCCACCGTGCGCTCGAAGAAGTCCGCGCGCTGGCTCAGCTGGAAGCCCGGGCGGGAGCCGTCCACGCCGAGGCCCACGCACCCGGCGCCGCAGACCACCTGGCGGGACGCGAAGAACGGCAGCAGCGCCGCCGTGATGCGCTCGAAGGGCACGGCGCGGTCCACCGTGTAGTTCTCGTGCGCGCCGTAGGACACGGACTTGTTGTCGGTGTTGTTCTTGTAGAGGTTCACGGGCGCTGACCCCGAGCCCGCAGCCTGCTCCGCGAGCGCCTGCACGGCGCGGTGCGCCACCACGTCCCCAGCGGCGTCCCACGTGAGCGCGTCCAGCGGGCTGGTGACCTCCGGAGACGAGTACTCGGGGTGGGAGTGGTCCACGTAGACCCGCGCGCCGTTGGGGATCACGGTGTTCATGACCACCCGGCGCCAGTCCATGTCCTCGGTGTAGAGCGCGGACTCGCTGATGGCCTCCGCCGCGATCTGCTCCGCGGTCAGCTCGGGTGCCTCGTCCGTGAGCTGCGAGGGGTGGGCGTCCTCGCGGGCCACCGTGAAGCCCCGGGCGTCCGCGAGCGGGGTCTCGGAGCCGTAGTCCCACCCCGTTCTCACGACGCCGCCCGGCCCGGCCCCGTGCGTTGCCGCACCGGCGCGCGCTGTCTCCGAGCGGCGTCGTGCGACCCACGAGGCGTAGCCGGTGACCACGCGCGTGGAGAGCACCGTGGCGTTCGCGTCCGGCTGGCCCTGCGCGAGCACCCCGAACTCGGTCTCGCTGCCCATGATCCGCCGGACCGTCATGCCTGCTCCCCCGTCGCGTCCGCACGGTGGGTGACCATCCGCACGCTCTCGATCGAGTCCGCGCGGCGCCCGGTGAGCCGGGCCCGGTCCTCGGGGTCCTCGGTGTTGGGCAGATCCTGCTGCTCGTGGAACTCCTCGTCCACGGCCGCCACCAGGTGCTGTGCGGTGATCCCCCGCCGACCGGTGGTCAGCAGCGTCTTGACGGCCTGCTTCTTGGCGCGGTCCACCACATTGCGGATCACCGCTCCGGAGGCGTAGTCGGCGAAGTAGAGGGTCTCGTGGGTGCCGTCCCGGTAGGCGATGCTCAGGAACTCGGTGCCCGGCTCCCGCGCGTACATCCGCTCCACCGCGGCACTCACCAGCTCCTGGGCCGCCCGGGCGCGCGAACCGGCCCGGGCCACGTCCTCGTCCCGCAGCGGCAGGTCCTCGGTGAGGTAGAGGGAGAAGATCTCGCGCGCACCCTCACGGTCGGGGCGGTCGATGCGGATCTTCACGTCCAGGCGGCCGGGGCGCAGCACGGCGGGGTCGATCATGTCCTCGCGGTTGGTGGCACCCACCACCATGACGTTGTCCAGCTGCTCCACGCCGTCGATCTCGGTGAGCAGCTGCGGCACGATCGTGGTCTCCACGTCCGAGGACAGCCCCGAGCCGCGCACGCGGAACAGCGAGTCCATCTCGTCGAAGAACACCACCACGGGCACACCGCGGGCCGCCTGTTCACGGGCGTTGGCGAAGATCGAGCGGATCTGGCGCTCGGTCTCCCCCACGTACTTGTCCAGCAGCTCGGGGCCCTTGATGTTGAGGAAGTACCCCTCGGCCCGCGAGCGCCCGGCCTTCGCTGCGGAGCGCTCCGCAAGGGAGCGGGCGACGGCCTTGGCGATCAGGGTCTTGCCGTTGCCCGGGGGGCCGTAGAGCAGGATGCCCTTGGGTGGGCGCAGGCCGTGCTCACGGAAGATCTCGGGGTGCACGTAGGGCAGCTCCACGGCATCGCGGATCGCCTCGATCTGGGGACCGAGACCTCCAATGTCCGTGTAGCGGACCTCAGGAACCTCCTCGAGGACGAGCTGCTCGACATCCGTGCGGGCCACGGGTTCCAGGGCGAATCCGGTGCGGTGGTCCACGGTCACGGCGTCCCCGGGCTTCGGGCGCTCGCGCCGCAGCCGGCCGGACAGCAGCAGCACGCGCTCCTCGTCCGAGCGGCCCACGGTCAGCACGCGGTCGTGGTCCACGACCTCTTTGACGGTGGCCACCTCGCCGGTGCGCTCGTAGTCGAGCAGTGCCACCACCACGTAGTTCTCGTTGAGCAGCACCCCGAGACCGGGCTCGCACGCGCCGAACGAGACGAGCGGGCTCACGGCCACGCGCATCCGGCGCCCGGCGGCCAGCACGTCCACCGTGGGGCCCGTGACCACGGGTCCGTCCCCGGTGGCCTCTCCCACGGGCCGGCGGCCGTGGTTGACCTGCAGGACCACGGCGTACGTGGCGGGCGGCTCGGCCTCTGCGGCCAGGGTCTTCTTGAGGCTGACGATCTCCTGCCGGGAGGCGTTGAGCAGCCGAACGAGCTTCTGGTTCTGCGTGCTCAGCTCGGCGGCCTGCCTGTCCAGGTTCCGCTTCTGGTCCCGCAGCAGGTTGACCTGGCGCTGCACGGGGTCGGTGGCGGGTGGCCGCGGGGCGGCGGAACCGCTCTCGTGGCTGGGCTCAGTCATCACGGCCCCGTTCGCCGTCGGACTCCCGTCCGTCCGTCCGATCGTGCGCGCCCTGCGCGCCACGATCGTGCTCGACGTCGTGCGTCCCCTCGGCCGGGGTGACGGCAGGCTCCCCGCGGTCCACGGTGGGTGCGGCGCTCGGGGCGGTCCGGGCGTCGTCGTCCGCGGCGTCGATCTGCTGGTGCGCGCGGGCGGCGTGCTGCGCCAACGACGCCGCGTCCCGGCCCGCGCGGCGCAGCTTGCGGTCCGAGACGATCCGCTCACCCAGTGCCACCGGGGTCCAGGCCTGCAGGTCCTCCTCCGTGTACTCGCTCTTGGACGCGCGGCGCTTGGGGGCCAGGCGGGGCGAGCCGTCCGCGAGGCGGCGGGACTGGATGAGGAAGCCCGTGTGGGCCACCATGCGGTGGTCGGGGCGCACCGCGAGACCCTCGACGTGCCAGCCCCGCACCATGGTCTCGGACGCCTCCGGCTCGGTGAAGCGGCCGTCGGCCCGCATGGCCTCGGCCACGCGGGAGAGCTGCGGCACGGTGGCCACGTAGCAGATCACCACACCGCCCGGGGCGAGAGCCGTGGCCACGGCGTCCAGGCACTCCCAGGGGGCGAGCATGTCCAGGATCACGCGGTCCACGGAGCCGGGCTCCTCGGTGGCGCCGAGCTCCTCCGCGAGGTCACCGAGGCTCAGCTCCCACGCGGGGTGCGGGCCGCCGAACATGGTCTCGATGTTGCCGCGCGCGATCTCCGCGAACTCCTCACGGCGCTCGAACGAGTGCACGCGGCCCTCGTCCCCCACGGCGCGCAGCAGGGAGATGCTCAGCGCACCCGAACCCACCCCGGCCTCGACCACGCGGGCGCCCGGGAAGATGTCCGCCATGGTCACGATCTGACCCGAGTCCTTGGGGTAGATCACCGCCGCGCCGCGGGGCATGGAGAGCACGAAGTCCTTGAGCAGGGGGCGCAGCGCCTGGTACTGGATGCCGGCGGTGTTGCTCACCACGGTCCCCTCGGGCCGCCCGATCAGCTGGTCGTGCGTGAGCACCCCGCGGTGCGTGTGGTGCTCCCCGCCGTCCACCAGGGTGATGGTGGTCATCTTCCCGCTCTCGTCCGTGAGCTGGACGCGCTCCCCCGAGCGGAACGGCCCGCGCCGGTTGGCCGCGCCGCGCACGGGCGCTGCGGTGGAGGGGGTGGCGGTTTCGTGGGGTCGCTGCTCGGTCATCTGCTCGCTTTCGCGCGGGGTCGACAGGGATGCTGTCCGGTCTGTGGCGCGGTCCCCCGCGTGGGGGCCGCCTCTGCTGCCATTCTCCCACCGTAGCCCGACGCCGCACGCCACCTCCACGGCCCAGCCCCACCTCCGGGTGGGCACCACCGCCGCAGGGTCGTCTCAGGAGCGAAGGGCGTAGCGCGCGATGTCCTCGTGGTGGACCACCCCGGTCACGTGTCCCGCGCCGTCCAGCACCACCAACCAGGGGAAGTGGCGGGACTCCATGACCCGCACCAGCTGTCCCCCGGCCTCGTGCGGCGCGGCGCGCGCGGCCTCCGGGAACCAGTCGGCCACGTCCCCCACGGCCACTCGGGTGCGGTCCGTGCCCTGCACGTGCGCCGAACGGGCGGGGCTGAGCAGGCCGACGGCCCGGCGGGCGGAGTCGCGCACCACCACGTCCGGGGTCCAGCCGCGGTAGCCGTCAGTGGTGGCCGCGTGCACCGTGGCGTCCACGAGCGAGAGCGGCGTGGTGGGGGCGAACTCGAGAGCGGGGCGGGCGATGCCACCGGCCCGCACGGCGTCGAGAACCCCCAGGAGACGAGCCTGCTTGAGGGCCTGTCCCGCCCCCAGGACAATGAACCCCGCCACGAGCAGGATGACCGCGAGCACCAGGGGATCGCGCCACTGCCCGGTCCACAGCGCCCACAGCACCACGAGCACGGCGATGACGCGTCCGCACCACGCGGCCACCACGGTGCCCCGGGTCTCCGAGCCCGTGACGGCCCACACGAGGGACTCGACCACGCGCCCACCGTCCAGCGGCAGGCCGGGGAGCAGGTTGAACAGTCCGAGCACCCAGTTGGCGAGCACGAGCAGCTGCAGCAGCGCCCACCCGGGGCCGGCAGCGGTGGCCGGCGCGCAGGTCATGGCGACCTCCCCCAGCAGCGCCACCGCCACGTTGGAGAGCGGTCCCACCAGGGACACGAGCGCCGTGGGCAGAGCGCGGGTGTGCACGGTGCCGAACGCCGTGTGCCCACCCATGAGCGTGAGCACGATCCGGGACACGGGCCATCCCGCCGTCCTGCCGGCCACCGCGTGGGCGAGCTCGTGCACGAGCACGCTCAGCGCCAGCCCCACCGCGAACCCGAGGGCGAGCACCAGGTTCAGCCACCCCAGCCCGGGGTAGAGCCGCCACAGCACGGGCCCGTACATGGCCACGGTCAGCACCGCGATCACGAACCACGAGCGGTCCAGGACCAGCTCCACCCCCGCGACGCGGCCCAGCCACACCCCGCGGGTGCGCGGGCCTGCGGTGCCGCCGGGAACGGGAGCGGGGCCGCCGGAGGGCTCGGGGCGTGGGGAAGCGGACATGGTGCTCATGGTAGGGCGCGAGCCCCGGTGCGCGCTGGGCGCGGGCACGTGGAGCCCGCCGCGGCGGGCACCGTACAGTAAGACGGGTGAGCACGTTGGACAGCAATTCGCAGCAACCCGGCACCGGCCCGTTCGGCGTGGTGCGCGACGGCCAGGACGAGGAGACCGTCACGGTCCTGATCGCGGCGTTCGAGGGCTGGAACGACGCCGGGGACGCGGCCACCGACTCCCTCAAGCTCATCCGCGAGCACCTGGATGCGCGCGAGGTCTTCGAGGTCGCCTCCGACGACTACTACGACTACCAGTACTCCCGCCCGGTGGTCCGCCGGTCCCTGACCGGGGAGCAGAAGCTGCACTGGCCCTCCACGCGGCTGTCCCGGGCCTCGGTTCCCGGCACCAACCTGGACCTCGTGCTGCTCCACGGCTGGGAACCCTCCTACCGCTGGCGCACGTTTACTGCGGAGCTGCTGGAGCAGGCCGCCGCCCTGGACGTGGACTTCGTGATCATGCTGGGCTCCCTGCTCGCGGACGTTCCGCACACCCGACCCATCCCCGTGACCCTGACCTCGGACACCGAGGAGCTGCGCGAGCAGCTGGACGCGGAGGCACCCCAGTACGAGGGCCCCACGGGCATCGTGGGGGTGCTCTCCCACATGGCCGCCCTCGCGGGCCTGCCCACGCTCAGCATGTGGGCGGCCGTCCCCCACTACGTGGCCCACTCCCCCTCGCCCAAGGCCCAGCTGGCGCTGCTGCGCCGCCTCGAGGACCTGCTCGGTCTGTCGCTGCCCCTCGATCCGCTGATCGAGGACGCCGAGGCGTGGGAGCGCGGCGTTGACGAGCTGGCGTCCGAGGATCCCGAGGTGGCGGACTACGTGCAGCAGCTCGAGGAGGCCAAGGACACCGTGGACCTCCCGGAGGCCACCGGGGACGCCATCGCGCGGGAGTTCGAGCGCTACCTGCGCCGCCGCGACGACCGGGGCTGAGACCAGCCCGCCGGGCGCCTCAGAGCACGATCCCCAGCAGCGCCTCGACGGTGTCCCGCGCCAGACGCGTGTCCTCCGACGACGCCGCACGGCCCCGTGCCGCGGCTCCACCCAGGTTCCGGGCCGCCCACGCATCCACGGCGATCAGCGCGGCCGGCGCGTTGAGGTCTTCGCCCAGCGCCGCACGCACGGCCGCGAGCATGGCGTCCGCACCCGCCGTTTCCGGCTTCGCCGCGGCCTCGCGCCACGTGGCGAGCCGTCGCCGCGACTGCTCCAGCAGGTCCTCGGTCCAGAACCAGTCCGTGCGGTAGTGGTGGGAGAGGATGGCCACGCGGATGGCCGCGGGGTCCACCCCCTGCTCCCGCAGAGCGGACACGAGGACCAGGTTCCCCTTGGACTTGGACATCTTCTCGCCGTCCAGACCCACCATGGCCGTGTGCACGAAGTGCTCCGCCATGGGCTCGCCGGACAGGGCGTACGAGTGTCCCGCCCCCATGTCGTGGTGCGGGAACGCGAGGTCCGAGCCGCCGCCCTGGACCGTGAACGGGCGGGGCAGGTGCCGCAGGGCGATCACGCTGCACTCGATGTGCCAGCCGGGGCGTCCCGCACCCAGCGAACCACCGTCCCACGCCGGCTCGCCGGGGCGCTCCACGCGCCACAGCAGCGGATCCAGCGGGTCGCGCTTGCCCGTGCGGTCCGGGTCTCCCCCGTGGCCGGTGAACAGGGGCAGCATGTGCTCCCGGTCGCCCTCCAGTCGGCACGTGCTGCCCACGACCCACGCGTCAGGGTCCTCGGCACGCAGCGCATCAGCCGCGGCGACGTCGAAGTACACGTCCCCGGCGGGGGCCGGTTCCCCGTCCTGTCCCGTGCCGGCGGGGACACGGTAGGCCAGACCCCGTTCGACGAGGCCCTCGACCGCCGTGACGATCCAGTCGACGGCCTCGGTGGCACCCACGTAGTGGTCAGGGGGAAGCACGTTGAGCGCCGTCATGTCCGTACGGAAGAGCTCGGTCTGGGACGCGGCCAGCTCTCGCCAGTCCACCCCGGTGGCATTCGCACGCTCCAGGAGGGGGTCGTCCACGTCCGTGACGTTCTGGACGTAGTCCACCTCGTGGCCGGCGTCGCGCCACACGCGGTGGAGCAGGTCGAAGTTCACATACGTGGCGGCGTGGCCCATGTGGGTCGCGTCGTACGGGGTGATCCCGCACACGTAGAGACTGGCCCGGCCGTCACGGGCCGCGAGGGGCTCCGGGGCGCCGGTTCTCGTGTCGTGCACCCGGGGAGTTCCGGATGTGCCGGGCAGGGTGGGCACCGGGCGGGAGGTCCAGGACTTCATGGTCACCTTCGTGTCGACGGGCGGGTGTTGTCGTGTGCGGCAACCGGTGTGGCGGGCCGGCTATTCCGCCCCGGTTCCGGCTCCCCCGCTCCGGGTTCGGCGGCGTGGGAGACGGGCGGGGCGCTCGAGGCCGATCTCAGGGGGTGAGGACGCCCAGGCCCAGCATCACGAAGACCAGGGCACCCAGGGCGATGCGGTACCAGACGAACAGGCTGTAGCTGCGCTCCGAGATGTAGTGCATGAACCAGCCGATAATCAGGTAGCCCACCGCGAAGGCGATCAGCGTGGCCACCGCGGTCTGGCCCATGGTGTACATCCCCGCGGGAACCTTGCCCGACACGACCTTGTAGAGCTCGTAGAGTCCCGAGGAGAACACGGCCGGGATGGCCAGCAGGAACGCGTAGCGCGCGGCGGCCGCACGGGTGTAGCCCATGAGCAGCCCAGCGGTGATCGTGCCACCGGAGCGGGAGACCCCGGGAATCAGTGCCAGCGCCTGGGCGAAGCCGAAGCCCACCGCGTGCTTCATGGTGAGGTCCTCCAGGTGGCGCTCCTGCTTGCCCACGTGGTCCGCGACCGCCAGGAAGATGCCGAAGAGCACCAGCATGGTGGCGGTGATCCAGAGGGACCGGAACTGGGTCTCGATGAAGTCCTGCAGCAGCAGACCCAGAATGCCGATCGGCAGCGAGCCCAGGATGATGAACCAGCCCATCCGGGCATCGGGGTCCCTGCGGTCCATCCGCCCGGTCAGTGAGAGCGCCCAGTGCTTGATGATGCGCACGATGTCCCGCCAGAAGAAGATGATCACGGCGGTCTCCGTGCCCAGCTGCGTGATGGCGGTGAACGCCGCTCCGGGGTCGCCGCCGCCGGGCAGGAACTCCCCCACGATGCGCAGGTGCGCGGAGGAGGACACCGGGAGGAATTCGGTCAGGCCCTGCACGAGGCCGAGAATTATCGCTTCGATCCAGTTCACGCGACAACTGTACGGCACGTGAACTCCACCCCGGCCGGTGCAGCAACTGGGAGGGGGCTGGACGCACGCAGGGCCCCCGTCCGTGGACGGGAGCCCTGTTCGAGGCGCGGCGAGGACGGCTCAGCGGGTGCCGGGGCGATCTTCCGCGGTGTCGTCCTCGTCGTCGAAGTCGTCCTCGTCGATGAGGTCCTCGTCCATCATCTCGTTGTCCTCGAGGAGGTCCTCCTCGTCGTCATCGTCATCGTCCTCGTCGTAGTCGTCATCGTCGTCGTCGGCGAAGACGGTGAGGGGTGTGACCTCGTCGTGCGCGTCGTACAGCGCCTCCTCGTAGGCCTCGAAGGCGTTGGCGATGGCCACGTAGGCCTTGTCCACCGAGGGGTCCTCGTCCGAGCGCCTGTTGGCGGCTGCGGCGAGGTGCTCCTCGAGGGCGGTGACGAGCGATTGCAGGGCGGCGCGAGGATCGGTGCTCATGGAGTAGACGTTAGCCGTTATCCGAGCAGAATGGGAGCGATGAGAGAACAACGCCTCAAGCGCACGTCCGTCACCGGGCACCCCACCATGACGGGTCGCGACAAGCGCTACGAATACCTGTCCCTCACGGTGGGCCCCCGCGAGAAGCCCGCCGACGCCCGCACCCGCGTGGCGGAGCACGCCGAATACGGCAAGTGGGAGCTCATGCGCTCCGCGGTGCTCTACGACGGGGCCCGCCGCTTCGTGCTGCGACGCCGGATCATGCGGGTGGACCGCACGCTCTGAACGGGCGGCCCCTGCGTCAGTCGGCCACCGGGCCCAGCAGGGAGGTGGCCGTGGCCGCGTGCACGGACTCCTCGTCCGAGGGGTGGTACATCCCGGCGAGCACGTCCCGGTAGAGCCGCTCCAGCTCGGAGCCCCGCCGGTACTGCGACCCGCCCGAGGAGCGCAGCGCCAGGTCCACGACCTCCCGGGCGGCCTCGGTGGCACGGTGCTTGACCCCGGAGAACAGGACGAACCAGCGCCGCCCGTGGGCAACCTCCCGGTCCGAGCCGAGGGCGTCCACGTCCGCGCACAGCTGCCGCAGCTGCAGCTCGATCCCGTCCCGCAGCACCCCGGCCCGGGCGATGTGGCGGCGGATGTCCGGGTCCTGCGAGTACGCCGCCCCCTTGGCCAGCGAGCGGCGGGTCGTGGTGATCTCCACGGCCACCTCGATCGCCCGGTCCGCGATCCCGGTGTAGACCGCCGCGAGCAGCAGCTCGAAGCACCCGAAGATCCCCCACACCACGGGATCGGGGTTCGGGCCCACCGCGGTGGTGGTCAGGAGGTCCGCCTCCCGCAGCAGGGCACCGTCCAGCACGGTGGTGCAGGACTGCGAGGCGCGCATGCCCAGCGCGTCCCAGTCCGCACGGGTGGTGACCCCGGGGGCAGGGCCGCGGTGGTCCTCCCGGGTGAGGAATCCCACGAGGAGCCGCGCGGCGTCGTCGTCCTCCGTGGGTGCGCCGCCGGGGGCGTCCGCGCCCTCGACTCGGGCGTGCACGAGCAGCCGCGTCCAGCGCGGCGAGAGCGACGTGAAGATCTTGGTCCCGTGCAGCGCCCAGCCCCCGGTGGTGGGCTCGGCGCGGGTGGTTGCGTCGAAGAGCACGGAGTCGTTGCCGGCCTCCGAGATGCCGAACGCGAAGACCTCCCCCGCCACGGCGTCCTCGAAGATCCGGCGCGCCCGCTCGTCCCCACGCAGGTGGAGCGTGTAGCCGATGCCCACGATCACGTGGTGCATGTTGATCCCCAGCGCCGTGGCCGGGGCGGCCGTCGCGAGCCGTCGCTGGGCGCGGGCCGCCTGCTCCAGCGTGAAGCCCAGGCCGCCGAACTCCCGCGGCACGAGCATGCGCAGGTAGCCGACCTTCCGCAGCGCCTCGAAGTCCTCGTCGCAGAAGCGGTTCTCGCGGTCCACGTCCGCGGCGCGGGCGCGGATCCGGGCCAGCAGGTCCTCGGGGAGCAGGTCGGTCACGGGGTCCATCACGGGGTCCATCTCAGGGTCCTTCGGATCGGGGTGTTCGCGGGTTCGGGTGCTCGTGCGGCTGGGTGCTCGCGCTGCCGGCTGCGCGCGGTGCGCTGGCCGGGCGGTGAGCTGGGGAACGACGCCGCGCGAGCACGTCGGGGGGACGACGCCGCACGGGTGCGTTGGGCGCGCACGCGACCGTGCGGCGTCGTCGTCGCCGGTCCCTGCTGTGGTCAGTAGGTGCGCAGGAGCCGGTCCAGCACGCGGGAGCCGAACTCCAGGGAGGCAACCGGCACGCGCTCGTCCACGCCGTGGAACATGCCCGTGAAGTCGAGCTCGTCCGGCAGCTGGAGCGGCACGAAGCCGTAGCCGGTGATCCCCAGGGTGGACAGGGACTTGTTGTCGGTGCCGGCGCCCAGCATGTAGGGCAGCACCACGGCGTCGGGGTCCTCGGCCTCCAGTGCGTCGACCATGGCATCCACCACCGTGCCGGAGAACGGGACCTCCAGGGCGATGTCCTCGAACTCCGCGTCGATGCGCACCTTCTCCCCGGCGAGCTCCTGCAGCGTGGCCAGCACGTGCTCCTTCTGCTCGGGCAGGAAGCGCACGTCCACCGCGCCCTGGGCGGAGCCGGGGATCACGTTGGTCTTGTACCCGCCCTCGAGCACCGTGGGGTTCGAGGTGTTCTGCAGCGTGGCCCCCACGAAGCGGGACACGGCGCCCAGCTCCCGCAGCAGCTTCTGGGGGTTCTGCGGGTCGAACTCCACGCCGGTGAGCTCCGTGACCTGGTCCAGGAACGCCCGCGTGGTCTTGGTGAGCTCCACCGGCCACGTGTACTGGCCGATGTTCGCCATGGCCCGGGACAGGTGCGTCACGGCGTTGTCCTCGTGCAGCCCGGACCCGTGGCCGGCCTGGCCCTGCGCGTGGAGCTTGAGCCACAGCAGCCCCTTCTCCGCGGTCTGCAGCAGGTACGCCCGGCGCCCGCCGATGGTCGCGGAGAACCCGCCCACCTCGCTGATCGCGTCCGTGACGCCCTCGAAGACCTCGGGGTGCTCGTGCACCATGTACTTGGAGCCGTAGCGCATGCCCGCCTCCTCGTCCGCGAAGAACCCGAAGACGATGTCCCGCTTGGGCACGGCCCCGGTGCGGCGCATGTGCCGCAGGACGGACAGCATCATGGCGTCCATGTCCTTCATGTCCACCGCGCCGCGGCCCCAGATCATGCCGTCCTTCAGCTCGCCCGCGAACGGGTCCACGGACCAGTCCTGGGCCATCGCGGGCACCACGTCCAGGTGGCCGTGCACCAGCAGGGCGCCCGCCGTGGGGTCCGAGCCCTCCAGGCGGGTGAACACGTTGGCGCGGCCCGGGGCGGACTCGAAGTACTGGGTCTCCAGCCCCACCTCCTGGATCAGCTCGGCCACGCGCTCGGCGGCCGCCCGCTCCCCCTCGGCCTCGCCGCTGGAGTAGTTGGAGGTGTCGAAGCGGATGAGCTCCTGGCAGATCCGTGCAGTCTCCGCCTCGGGGGTGGAGGTGTTCTCGGTCGTCTCGCCCATGGCGCGGCTTCTCCTCACTCGTCGATGACGACGCCGCCGCGCGGCCTTCCCGGGCCGCACTCGCTCCCGGCACCGGCGGCGTCGCTGCTGCTCCCACGGTAGTCCCCCGTGGAATTGGCAGGGTTCTCGGTTACCCTGAGTGGCACGAACCCCTGTGTTTCATGAGGACCCGTTGGAGGACACGATGACTGGAAACATCACGCTGATCGCCCGGACCGTGCCCAACCGCCGGGAGGTCACCGCGCCGAGCCGGTCCGTGACCGAGAGCGACTCCGCCGCCCTGGCCCAGCTGCTGGTGGAGGCCTACGGCACGCGGGTGGAGGGCGAGCAGGACAAGGCGGAGGCCCTCGTGCGGGACGCATTCGCCGGTGCCTACGGTCCGTTCCTCGCGGAGCAGTCGCAGCTGATCGAGGACGAGGACGGCCACCCCGTGGCCGCCGCCATGGTTCTGGAACGCCGCGAGGACGACCGGCTCCCGGACGTCCCCTACCTGTTCGAGCTGTTCACGGCGTCGTCGCACCGACGCCGCGGACTCGCGGAGCAGCTCGTGCGCCAGGTCATGGCCTCGCTGCACGAGAACGGGTACGACGAGGTGTGCGTGCGCATTCCCGAGGACAACTCCGCGGCGCTCGCGCTGTACCTGACCCTGGACTTCAACCGCTGGTCCCCGGAGCAGGACGAAATCTGAGCCGACCGCCCCGGGCAGGGCTGCGCCCTGCGCGGGCCCTGCCGCTCGACGTGGGCCCTGCCGCTCGACGCGGAACCGCAGTAGGCGCGGAGCCCGCGCCGCACCCGAGGGTGCCGGATGTCCCGGTCGGCAGTGCCGACCTTCTCGTGCCGGTGGGAACGGCGAACCGGGGCTCCCGCCGTCGGCTCCCCCCGGCCGCGCCGGGTCACGCCACCGCTCCGCGGCCTCAGCGCAGGTCGAGCTCCCTGCGCACCGGAGGCTGCTGCGTGACGTCCGTGTGCAGCGCCCAGCGCACGGCCACCTCGACGAGCCTGAGGCTCTGCGGGTCGTGCGTGGCGGTGGCGCCGGGGTGCCGGGAGTCCAGGACCTCCCCGGCCGCCGCGGCCTCGGCATCCTCCAGGATGCGGGCCTCGCCCTCCAGCTGGACCTCCTCGGTGCCGTCCCGCATGATGACCATGGAGATCCGCGGGTCCGAGGCGATGTTGGAGCACTTGCGGGAGGCCACGTTGGTCCCGAGCACGAGGTGTCCGGCCTCCGTGCCGGCCACGTGCACGTAGGCGGACTCCGGGTACCCGGTCCCGCTGTTGCTGGCCACCACGGCCGAGCCGGCATCGGCCACGAAGCCCATCAGCCAGCGTGCGTCCTCGGTGAGGTTGTTGCCCAGTTCGACCATCTCTGCCCCCGGTGGGTCGTCGCGGTTGCCGGTGCGGCACGTCCACCACCCACTGTAGGGCCGCGGCCCTGGGAGGTCACCGGATGGACGCGTGTCGCCCGAGGCCGAGCAGGCACCGCCGACGCCGGGCGTGCCGTTCCGGGCCGGAGGATGCCGACCGGAAGTGCGGCCCGCCGGCCAGAACCGGGGCATGACGACCGGAATCCGAACGGTGCCCGGGGTGTCGGCACCACCTCCGGAGGCTCAGAGCAGGGTCTGGACGGGCTCCACCAGGTGCGCGCCCCGGGACTGCACCGAGCCCACGTCCGTGCTCACGGGGTGCATCCGCCACTGGCCGGCCACGTCCAGGCTGTGCGCCACAGCGCGCTCCAGCAGGGCCCGGGTGTGGTCCTTGTCCTTGTCCGGGGCGATCCACTCGCGGGCGAAGTCCTCGCCCATGCCCATCGGGAGCCTGTTGTGCAGGGCGCCGAGCGCGGCCAGGTGCGGGTCTCCGGAGCTGGGGTCCGGTGCCTCACGGGTTAGGATCGAGCACGACAGCAGCCACTGCCCCGGGGCGTCCTCCTGCGCGGCCCTGCCGGGGCGCGACTGCCCCGGGCGGGCGGCGTCCTCGCAGCCCTCGGGGATGCGCCACCACTCGTAGATCCCGGCGAACCAGATCACGGAGCCGTTCCGCGGGTGCACGTAGTACGGCTGCTTCCGGCCCCGCCCCGAGGCGGGGGCCTGCCACTCGTAGTAGCCGTCAGCGGCGATCGCGCAGCGCCGGGCAGTGATCGCCGCGCGGAACGAGGGCTTCTCCATCACGGTCTCGGAGCGGGCGTTGAACATCTTGGAGCCCACCGAGATCTCCTTGGCCCACGAGGGCACCAGACCCCACCGGGCGGCGTGGATCTCCGGCAGCAGCTGACCGTCCTCGGTGAGCCGCTCGAGCAGGACGGGCACGGTGTGGGTGGGGGCCACGTTCCAGTTCGGCTCCGCCCCTTCGCCGATCGAGTCGTCCACCCGCGCGTCGAAGGGCAGGGCCAGCTGGCCGGGGGTCCTGGCGATCACATAGCGCCCGCACATGCCGCGCTCCTCTCCCTGGGGGTCATTGAGAGGCCGACGACCGCGTCACCGGGCCGTAGCCCATGTACGTGGCATAGCGGTCGTAGACCCCCATGAGGGCCTCCTCGACCTCCGCCACCGTGGTCCCGGGGCGCACGTCCGCCACGCAGCCGGCCGTGGCCGGCTCCCACGGCACGTCCAACGCCTCGTAGACCTCCTCGAGCACGCTGCGCAGCGGCTCCGACTCCTCGACCACGAGCACCGTGGAGAAGTACCACGCTCCAGCCACCACGCGCTGCGCCGTGCCCGCGAGCTTCACGGGCCGCGCCGGATTCGCCGCGGTGCCGGGCGCGTGCACGCTGTACTCGCCGGCACAGTACTCGCCCGGGATCTCCCCCACCTCGGCCGGGATCTCCAGCTCCTCCAGAGCCGCCACGATCATGTCCCCGAACAGCCGGTAGCGGTCCTGGATGCCCGTCTTGGGATCCGGGTCCGGTTCCACGTGGTCGATCACCAGGCACCCACCGTGGTAGGCCGCCGCGCGACCACCCACGCGGCGCACGAGAGGGGTGAAGGCGGCGTCGTGCGCGGCCTGGCGCGCCCGGGAGAACCCCGGGTTCAGCTCGTCGCGGCGCCCGAACGCGACCGTGGGTCGCGGCTGGTACACGCGCAGCACGGGTTCGGTGCCGCCGCTTCGGGCGGCGTCGAGGATGGAGAGGGCGCGGCGGTAGTCCTGCTCGGCGCCCAGGGACTCGCGCTGACGTATGAGTTTCATGCTGCCGCCAACTCTAGTGCAGGCGCGCGGCGAGCCGCCCGGTCCCGAGCGGGGCGGAGTCAGGCCCCGGTGTGGACGAGCCGTGCCCCCGCAGCGGCACTGGATGCCCGAGCCGACGTCGCTGCGGCAGCCCGGGGTGCCGGGGTCAGGGGTCCGTGCGCGGCGGCCGCGATGACCGCGGTCTTGAGCACGTGCGGGTCCTCCAGCAAGTCGCGGGACCGGTTGAGCGACGTGAGCACCCGCCACGCCATGGGCACGCCCCCGCGGGACACGTACCGGTTGACGTGGCGCACCGCGGTGTTCCACCGTCGGCGCTGGTCCCGGGTCAGTTCGTGGCCCTCCAGCTCCGCG
Organism: Kocuria sp. HMSC066H03; assembly: GCF_001812045.1. Taxonomy (NCBI): domain Bacteria; kingdom Bacillati; phylum Actinomycetota; class Actinomycetes; order Micrococcales; family Micrococcaceae; genus Kocuria; species Kocuria sp. HMSC066H03. Next base: position 48,467 of record NZ_KV807509.1, on the reverse strand, counting down.
AGCCACCCTCGGGCACCCGCGTAGACGCGCGTGACCAGCTCGCGCTCGAACGCCTCCACGGTCCCGGTCCCCCGCATCAGACGGTTCAGAGCGGTCAGTTCTGCCACGGACATCGCGGCTTTCACGGTGGTTGCAGTGCGCATGACGTCTCAGCCCCCCTGAGATGGTGACCGTGGTGAGGGCGCGCCAGGGCGCCCTCACCACGGTTGTCGAACCAGCCCTGCTGGCCGGACGCTCCCCCCGGATCGTCCTTCGGCCAGCGGTCTCTCCCCTTGCGCGTCCAGTGTATGCAGGTCCCCGCGGGGCTTCACAGTCGCACATTGGGGGACGACGCCGCACGGTTGTCCCCCGGAGGGCACCCGTCCTAGGCGGGTGGGGCGCGTCCTCGTGCGGTCCCCGCATCCGGGGCGCGGCACCGTGCCCACCCCGCACCGCCGCGTCCCGCAGACCGGTGACCGGTGACCAGGGGGTTCAGGTGCGGTGGGCGGCCGAGCCCGGCACGAGCGGAGCACGGCGGAGGCCGCGACGGTGATCCGTCGCGGCCTCCGGTCGGGGGGTCATTCGTGGGGTCTCAGAAGTCCCAGTCCTCGTCCTCCGTGTTCACGGCCTTGCCGATCACGTAGGAGGAGCCGGAGCCGGAGAAGAAGTCGTGGTTCTCGTCCGCGTTCGGGGACAGCGAGGAGAGGATCGCCGGGGAGACGTCCGTCATCTCGCGCGGGAACAGCGCCTCGTAGCCCAGGTTGTTCAGGGCCTTGTTCGCGTTGTAGTGCAGGAACTTCTTGACGTCCTCGGTCCAGCCCACGGAGTCGTAGAGGGCCTCGGCGTAGGCCACCTCGTTGTCGTAGAGCTCGTCCAGCAGGTCGTAGGTGTAGTCCTTCAGCTCCTGCTGGCGCTCGGGGGTCTCCTGCAGCAGACCCTTCTGGTACTTGTAGCCGATGTAGTAGCCGTGCACGGCCTCGTCGCGGATGATCAGCCGGATCAGGTCCGCGGTGTTGGTCAGCTTGGCGTGCGAGGAGAAGTACATGGGCAGGTAGAACCCCGAGTAGAACAGGAAGGACTCCAGCAGCGTGGAGGCCACCTTCTTCTTCAGCGGGTCGTCACCCTTGTAGTAGCGCAGGACGATGTCCGCCTTGCGCTGCAGGTGCTCGTTCTCCTTGGACCAGCGGAACGCCTCGTCGATCTGCTTCATGGAGGACAGCGTGGAGAAGATCGAGGAGTAGGACTTGGCGTGCACGGACTCCATGAAGGCGATGTTGGTGTACACCGCCTCCTCGTGCAGGGTCTTGGCGTCCGGGATGAGCGAGACCGCGCCCACCGTGCCCTGGATGGTGTCCAGCAGGGTCAGGCCCGTGAAGACCTTCATGGTGAGGTCCTGCTCCTCGGCGGTGAGGGTCTTCCAGGACTGCACGTCGTTGGACAGCGGCACCTTCTCGGGCAGCCAGAAGTTGGAGGTCAGACGGTCCCAGACCTCGGTGTCCTTCTCGTCCTGGACGCGGTTCCAGTTGATGGCCTCCGCCGGGTGGCGGAGCAGCTCGACCTGTTCGGTGGTCATGGCGGCGCAGACTCCTTCGTAGCTGGCTGTGTCCCGGTGCGCACGTGGGAAGACCGTCCCGCGGTCTCGTATCACAACGGGCTGGCGGGGGCCGTGCAAGGGGACCTCCCAGCGTACTCCACCCGCACCCGGGACCGTGACGCGTTTCCGGGGTCGGTGCCGACGCTGTTTTCTGAGGGCGAACTCCCCCGCGGACCTCTTCCCCCGATGTGGTCGCGGCATGCAGGATGGCTCACATGCCGACCCGCAACCGGGCTGGTGACTCGAACGAAAGGTTTCTGATCATGCCTGATTTCGGAGGACTCGCACACAAGGCCAAGGACATGGCCGGTGGCCACGAGGACAAGGTCAACCAGGGCATCGACAAGGCCGGTGACACGGTGGACGAGAAGACCGGCGGCAAGTTCGAGGGCCAGGTCGACCAGGGCCAGGACGCCGTGCGCGACCACCTCGGCGGCAACGAGTAGTTCCCGCCCACCCACGCAGAACGGGCTCCTTTCCGATCGGAAGGGAGCCCGTTCTGCGCGCCGGCCCGGCAGCCCGGATCAGGCCTCGTCGGCCTCCCGCGCCAGGGCCGTGAGGCGTGAGACCGCGCGGTAGTACTTCTTCTGGTACCCGCCGGCCATCATCTCCTCGGTGAAGACCCGGTCGAACGGCACACCCGTGGAGAGGATCGGCAGGTCACGGTCGTAGAGCCGGTCCGCGAGCACCACGAAGCGCAGTGCCACGGCCTGCTGGTCGATCGTGCGCACACCGCGCCACGCGATCGCGTCCAGGTTCTGGATGAGGGCCCGGTAGCGGGAGGGGTGCACGCGGGAGAGCTGGTCCACGAGCGCGTCGAAGTCGTCCACGGCGACCCGCCGACCCGCGAAGTGCTGCTCCACGGCGGCGTCGAGGGCGGCGTCGTCGGCCAGCGGGGACGGTGCCTCGGGCAGCCCGCGGTGGCGGTAGTCCTCGCCGTCGATGCGCACCACCTCGAACTGGCTGGAGAGCACCTGGATCTCGCGCTGGAAGTCCTGCGCCGCGAAGCGGCCCTCCCCCAGCGAGCCCGGAAGCGTGTTGGACGTGGCCGCGAGCTTGACCCCGGCGTCCGCGAGCTCGCGCATGAGCCGGGACATCAGCACGGTGTCCCCGGGGTCGTCCAGCTCGAACTCGTCGATGCACACGAGCGAGTACTCCTTGAGGGCGTCCACCGTGCGCCGGAACGTGAGAGCGCCCACCAGGTTGGTGTACTCCACGAACGTGCCGAACGCCTTGGGGCCGGGCACCGCGTGCCAGAGGGATGCCAGCAGGTGGGTCTTGCCCACGCCGAAGCCGCCGTCCAGGTAGATGCCCTGTGCGGCGGCGGGCGCCTTCTGGCCCCCGAAGATCTTGGAGAAGAACCCGCCGCCCCCGGCGCCACGCCCGGAGACTCCCGCCGCGAAGGCCCTGAGCTTCTCCACGGCCTCCGCCTGCGAGGGCTGGGACGGGTCCGGGCGGTAGGTGTCGAAGGACACCTCCCCGAAACGCTCCGAGGGCCGGAAGCCGTCCAGCAGTTCATCGGCCGAGACGCGCGGATTGCGGTCGACGAGGTGTTCGATCTGAGTGCTCACGTGTGCAGGGCCTCCCGACCGGGACCGGTGCGCCGACCACCGCGGCGCGTCCGGAGCCGGTCCTGTTGCGGACGGACGACGGTGAGGTGCCCGAGCACCCCGTTTCACCCCCGATGCTACCGCTCAGCCCGTGGTGAACACCGTGACCGCGCGTGACCTCCCCGGCACGCCCGGTATGCGAGCGGTGGGAGCCCAGCACTACGCTGAGGACTGAGAAGCGCCCGGGACTCCGGGCGTCACGCGCACGACAGCACGAGGACAAGGAGAACCCTCCCCATGGCTGCAGATGCAGAGCACAACGAGGCCTTCGCACAGTACGCGCACCCCGAGCGGCTGGTCTCCACCCAGTGGGTGGCCGAGCACGCGGGCGAGCCGGGCGTCGTCGTCGTCGAGTCCGACGAGGACGTCCTGCTGTACGAGACCGGTCACGTTCCCGGCGCGGTGAAGGTGGACTGGCACACCGAGCTCAACGACCCCGTCACCCGCGACTACGTGGACGGCGAGCGCTTCGCGCAGCTGATGTCCGCCAAGGGCATCGGGCGGGAGGACACCGTGGTGGTCTACGGGGACAAGTCCAACTGGTGGGCGGCCTACGCCCTGTGGGTGTTCACGCTGTTCGGCCACCAGGACGTCCGTCTCATGGACGGCGGCCGGGACAAGTGGATCGCCGAGGGCCGCGAGCTCACCACCGAGCGCCCCGAGGTGACGCCCGCGGCCTACCCCGTGGTCGAGCGGGAGGACGCACCGATCCGCGCGTACCGCGAGGACGTGCTGGCCGCACTGGGCACCACCCCGCTGATCGACGTGCGCTCCCCGCAGGAGTACACGGGTGAGCGCACCCACATGCCGGACTACCCCCAGGAGGGCACGCTGCGCGGCGGGCACATTCCCACCGCGGCGTCCGTCCCGTGGGCCCGGGCCGCCGCCGAGGACGGGACGTTCAGGTCCCGCAAGGAGCTCGAGGCCATCTACCTGGACGAGGTGGGGCTGACCCCGGGCGAGGACGTGATCGCGTACTGCCGCATCGGCGAGCGCTCCTCCCACACCTGGTTCGTGCTCACGCACCTGCTGGGCTTCGAGAACGTGCGCAACTACGACGGCTCGTGGACCGAGTGGGGCAATGCGGTGCGCGTGCCCGTGGCCCGGGGCGAGGAGCGCGGCGAGGCCCCGGAGGCCACCCGATGACCGCCCAGGACCTTCCCGCCCAGCTCGCGGAGCTCGTCACCGAGTTCCACGAGGTCCCCGAGCCCGACAAGCTGCAGCTGCTGCTGGAGTTCTCCCGCTCCCTGCCCGAGCTGCCCGCCCGGCTGGGTGAGCACCCCGAGGAGCTCGAGCAGGTCACGGAGTGCCAGTCCCCGCTGTTCCTCACGGTGGAGCTGGAGGGCACCGGGCCGCAGGCCCCGGTGCAGCTGTTCTTCTCCGCCCCGGCCGAGGCGCCGACCACGCGCGGCTTCGCCTCGATCCTGCACGAGGGTCTCAACGGGCTGCTGGCCGAGCAGGTGCTGGCCGTCCCCGACGACCTCCCGGAGCGTTTCGGACTGACCTCGCTGGTCTCCCCTCTGCGCATGCGGGGGATGTCCGCGATGCTCGGACGGATCAAGCGCCAGATCACGGCCCTGCAGGCCGTCTGAGCCGACTGCCGTTCCCACCGCGCGAGCCGTCCCGTTCCAGGGGCGGCTCGCGCCGTGTCCGGGTGCGGTCCCGTGGGGTCGCACACCCCGTCGTGCGCTCAGGCGCCCCCGGAGTCCTGCCTGAGGACCGCGCCCAGCCAGTCACCGATGGCACGTTCGTAGCGCTTGCGGTCGATGTTCCACTCCTTGGTGTGCCGGGCGCCGGAGAAACCCACGAAGTCCACGTGCGGGCTCAGGTTGGCAAGCTTCACCGAGCCCGCCACGGGCACCACCTCGTCGTCCGTGGAGTGCAGGATCAGCGTGGGCGTGGTGATGTCCTCCCAGCGGGAGAGCCAGTCCAGGGCGTGCAGGTCCAGGGGCGCGGCCAGACCCGTGATGCGCGGGCCCATGCGGTGGGAGATCATGTCCGCGGCCAGGCGACCCACCCGGCGCGGGATCCGGTGGATGCGGGTCTGGTGGGCCAGCAGCTCGTACCAGTCCACCACGGGCCCCGTGAGCACCAGCGCCCGGATCCGGTCCCGGTACCGGGTCAGCTCGGTGGTGCGCAGCACGATCGCCCCGCCCATGGACCAGCCGAAGAGCACCACGTCCGAGGCGCCGTGCCCCAGGGCGTACTCGATGCCCGCCTGGACGTCTTCCCACTCCGTGAACCCGAGACCGTACCGGTTGTCCTCGGTGGCCGGGGCCTCCTGGTCGTTGCGGTAGGAGAGGATCAGGGAGTGCAGACCCAGCTGGTGGGCCACCCGCGCACCGCGGATGCACTCGGGGCGCTGGGCGCCACGGCCGTGCACCATGACCGCCCACGTCCCACCGTGATCGGCCCGGGCGGTGTCCCCGTCCGCGGGTATCACCCAGGCCGGGGCGGGGCCGAGCTCCGTGGGGATCCCCACCTTGCTGTAGGCCAGGCCTGCATCCGACGGACGCGCGTACACGGTGCCCGTCCAGAACCCGCGCTTGCCCTCCGCGAGCTCGCCGCGGTAGACGCGCTCCACGATGCGCGTGACCGTGCCACCGGTCTGCCGGACCACGAAACCGATCCGGGCCAGCCCCGCGCCGCCGTCGAAGCGCAGCGCATAGGTGCCCGCCACGCGCGTGTCGGAGGTGGCGGGCAGCGTCACGAGCTGCTGCTCCGAGTTCGGGTCGCGCTCGAGCTTGAGCACCGTGACGTTTCCCGGCCGTGTGGACGGGGTGACCACGTGGCGGGCCACGAGGGCCGCGGCACCCCCGGACAGGGCGAACGTGGCCGACGCGGCACCGATGCTGACACCCGCTCCCACCAGGGCGCCGTGGCGCCAGGATCGTGAGGACTCGGTGTCGTGGGAGCTCCGCAGTGCCATGGCGCCATTCTGGCACGCCCGCTCCCCCGGCCCGCCCCGGCGCGCAGCGGGCATAACGGACGCGGCGTCGTCGTTGGAACGAGCGGACCACCACACCCAGGACAGGGAGGCACACCGTGGACACGAACCACGACACCCAGCGCGAGGAGACCGGGGCGGCACTGACGCCGGAGGCGGCCGCGGCACGCACCGATGCGCAGTGGCGGGAGCTGCTGAGCCCCGCCGAGTACCACGTGCTGCGCGAGGCCGGCACCGAGCCGCCGAACTCCGGTGAGTACGTGGACACCACAACCGAGGGCGTCTACGAGTGCCGCGCGTGCGGGGCGGAGCTGTTCCGCTCCGAGACCAAGTTCGCCTCCCACTGCGGCTGGCCCTCGTTCTTCGCGCCGCTGGCCGAGGACAGGGTGCGCTACATCGAGGACACCTCGATGGGCATGAAGCGCGTGGAGGTCCGCTGCGCCACGTGCGACTCCCACCTGGGCCACGTGTTCGAGGGCGAGGGCTACGGCACACCCACCGATCTGCGCTACTGCATGAACTCGGTGTCGCTGCGCCTGGCCCCCGGGCGCTGAGGCGCCCGCGCCACCGCGCCCGGACCCGCCGTGACGCGTGCCCACGACACGACACCAAACGCGCTGTCACATCCGGCGGTGTGGTTACTGTGACCTTGTGGGAGCGGTGACCGAGCTGATGAGCACTCCGGATGTGTTCCGCGCAGTCGTGCGGGCCCTGGAGACTGCCCGGTTCCGCCCGGAGATCACCCTCAGCAGGATCGCGCCCCCGCGGGGCCTGGCCCCGCACGCCATCTCCTTCGCCGCCGAGGTGGGGCACCCGCCCACCGCGCGCGGAGCCGAGCCCGATCTCGCGCCGCGCGAGGCACCGGCCTCCGGGCGCTTCGTGGTGCTCTACGACGAGTCCTGCCCGGAGCCCTGGCAGGGGCCTTTCCGGATCGTGAGCTGGTTCCGGTCCCGGATGGACACCGAGATGGGCCGCGACGAGCTGCTCACGGACGTCAGCTGGTCCTGGCTCACGGACACCCTCTCCGAGCACGGAGCGCAGTTCACCGCCGAGGGCGGCACCGCCTCCCGGATCGTGGAACGCCACTACGGGAGCCTCACGGACCGGGCCGACGTGGCCCAGGTCGAGGTCCGCGCCTCATGGACCCCTGTCCCCCGCACCGGAATTCCCCACTGGGCCCAGCCGCACCTGCACGCGTGGGCCCAGGTACTCTGTACTGCTGCAGGGCTGCCCCCGCGCCACGACGACGTGGCGTTCGTGTGAGCACCACCGGGGCCCGACACTGATCCCAGTCTGCCCGACGGCGCGGAGCCGGTTCCGCCGCCGTCGCACCACCGTACGAGGAACTTCTCATCAACAGACACGCCGACGATCCCACTCCCGCCCGTGAGCCCGGTCCCGCCGAGATCGTGGTCCCGGGATTCGAGCACCTCGCCGTCCCCGCGACCGTGCACCTCAACGGCCCCGCGGAGGGTCTGCCCCGCGTGGTGGACACCGCGAGGGGCCTGACGCGCGCCGCCGAGCAGCTCGCCGAGGCCACGGGGCCGGTGGCCGTGGACACCGAGCGCGCCTCCGGATTCCGCTACGGCCAGCGCGCGTTCCTCGTGCAGCTGCGCCGCGAAGGAGCGGGAACCATCCTGATCGACCCCGAGGCCGTGGGCTCCCTGGCCCAGGTGGACGAGGCGCTGCGCGGCGTCGAGTGGGTGCTGCACGCCGCCACCCAGGACATGCCGTGCCTTGCGGAGCTCGACATGCGACCGGACCGGCTCTTCGACACAGAGCTGGGCGGACGGCTGCTGGGGCTGCGCAAGGTGGGGCTCGCCTCGATGACCGAGGAGCTGCTGGGCTTCACGCTCTCCAAGGAGCACTCGGCCGTGGACTGGTCCCAGCGTCCTCTGCCGGTGGACTGGCTCAACTACGCCGCCCTGGACGTGGAGGTGCTCGTGCAGCTGCGCTGGGCCACCGAGGACCGGCTGGCCGAGGCGGGGAAGCTGGGCTGGGCCCTCGAGGAGTTCGAGCACGTGCGCACCACACCCCCGCCCCCTCCGCGGCAGGACCCCTGGCGGCGCACCCACGGGCTGGGAAACGTGCGCGGGCGGCGCAAGCTCACCGCCGTGCGCAACCTCTGGCAGGCACGGGAGTCCCTCGCGCAGCACAAGGACATCGCGCCCACCCGGCTGCTGCCGGACTCCGCGATCGTCGCCGCCGCCAACGCGATGCCGCGCACCGTCCCCCAGCTGATGTCCACCCCCGGTTTCCACGGCCGGCTGGCCTCACGCGAGGCCACGCGCTGGCTCTCGGCCGTGCAGGAGGCGCGACTCACCGAGGAGCCCGTGCCCGCGACCGTGCCCTCCACCGCGCTGCCGCCCGTCAAGGGGTGGGAGACCAAGCGTCCCGAGGCCTCCGAGCGCCTGAAGGTTCTCAAGCCTGCGGTCGCCGAGCTCGCCGCGCAGCTCGACCTGCCCACGGAGAACCTGCTCACCCCCGAGCACCTGCGGCGCTTCTGCTGGCAGCCGCCGCGCTCCACCTCCGACGACGCCGTGGCCGAGCGGCTGCGCGAGCTCGGCGCCCGCTCGTGGCAGGTGGAGCGCGTGGCTCCGGTCATCGGCGCCCACTGCCGGGACCTGCGCTCACGACGCCGCGCGGAGCGTGCCGATCCCCAGGGCGCCGAGCCACAGGGCTGACGGCGTCGAGCTCCAGGGCTGAGGGTGCCGCTCCACCCGCCACCGTCCCGTGCGCCCGTCGGCGCCAGGACCGAAGGTCTCCACCGACCGCCGTTCCCGCCGCTCGACAACTCCCGCCCCCTCCCCGCGCCCGGCTGTTCCCACGCTCCGGGCTCCGACGCCCGGGTGCCCCGGCCCGGCCCGTCCGTGGGCCGGAGGACCCGGTACCGGACGCCCGGAGCCGGACGCCCGGAGCCGGACGCCCGGAGCCGGACACGACGACGGCCGCACACCGAGGTGCGCGGCCGTCGTCGCGGGGTGACGCCAAGGCGTCGCCCGTCCGTCAGGACGTCAGTTCTTCATGTCCTTGGCGTCCGGTGCGGGGTGCGCCGGCTCCATGTCCACGTCCTTCTCGGTGGTCGCGGGCTTCGGGCGCTTCGCGTCCGTGCCCTTGGAGGACGAGCTCTGGGCCTTCTCCTTGACGGAGGCGGCGCCGTCCTGGGCCTTGTCCTTGACGGCCGCGGCGCCCTCGGACGCCTTGGTGGTCACGGTCCCGGTGGCCTTCTGCGCGCCCTCAGCGATCTTCTCGCCCACCACGGGCACCTCGGACTTGACCCAGTCGGTGCCCTCGGACACCTTGGCCTGGACCTTGGGGTCGTTCCAGGTGTTGATGGCGCTCTCGCGCAGGGACTCGTAGCTCTTCCGCCCGGACGCGGATCCGACCACGAACCCGATCCCGAAACCGGCCACAAATGCAAGACGCTTGATCATCGTGTCTCCCTCTCGTTCCCGCGGACCGGATCGGACCGGACCGCTGCTGGTGATCATGGTACTGACAGAATCTGGTGGAGTGCTCCGCCCACGCCGTACGGGCCCCGGACACTGCGCCGTCCTAGGATGAGTGGCAACCGCTCAGAGAGGATGCTCCATGACACCGCAGTCCCCGCACCACGATTCCCCCACCGCCCACGGCGACCGCACGGACGACCGGCAGGGTGCCACACGGGAGGCCTCGGGTGAGGTTCCCACGCGACGTCGCGCCGTGGGCATGGCGGGTGTGGCCGCCGCCGGTGCGCTGGCCCTGAGTGCGTGCGGAGGCCAGGACCAGGCCGAGTCCGCTCCCTCGCCCACCGGCCCGAGCTCTCCCACGGACGTGGGCGCCGCCTCCGAGATCCCCGTGGGCTCCGGGATGAAGGTGGACCAGGACGGCCTGCAGGCCGTGGTCGGCCACCCCCAGGAGGGCACCTTCACCGCGTACTCCCCCGTGTGCCCCCACCAGGGCTGCATGGTCAACCCGGCCAAGAAACAGTTCGTGTGCCCGTGCCACAGCTCGGTGTTCGACATGGCCACCGGTGACGTGACCGGCGGACCCGCCGAGTCCGGACTGAGCCCCTACCCCGTGAAGGTCGAGAACGGGCGCATCATCGTGGGGTGAGACCCGGGCCTCACTGCTCGCTGCCGGCTCCCCGCGCCGGGTCCCCGGCGCCCGTGGTGCGAGACGCGGGCAGGGGCTGCGCGGCGTCGTCGTGGGCGGGGCGTGCGTACGGGACCTTGGTTCCCAGCACGGACGCCAGGGTGTCCTGCGCGATGCGCTGCGCGGTGAGGCCCGTGTGCCGCAGGATCTGGTCCCGGCTCGCGTGCTCCAGGAACTCCGTGGGAAGGCCCACCTCGTTCAGCGCGGTGTCCACCCCGTGCGCCCGCATCTGCTGGCGGATGAGGGAGCCGATGCCGCCCGCGCGCACCCCGTCCTCGATGACCACCACGATCCGGTGGCGCGCCGCGGTCTCCACCACGGAGTCCGCCACGGGCAGCACCCAGCGGGGATCGAGAACGGTGGAGGACACGCCGTGGGCGGCGAGCCGCTCGGAGACGTCCAGCGCCATGACGCACATGGCACCCACACCCACGATCAGCACGTCGCGGTGCTCCTGCTCCGGACCGGTGCCCTCGCCGCTGCGGGCGAGCACGTCCACACCGTCCGCCAGGCGCTCCAGCGCGGGCAGGGGTGCGCCCACGGGGCCCTTGGGGTAGCGCACCACGGTGGGTGCGTCGGACACGGCCACCGCCTCGCGCAGCTCCTCGACCATCGTGGCCTCGTCACGCGGCGCCGCGAGGTGCAGCCCCGGCACGATCTGCAGCAGCGCGAGGTCCCACATGCCGTGGTGGCTGGGGCCGTCCGGGCCCGTGACGCCCGCGCGGTCCAGGACCACCGTGACACCCGCCCGGTGCAGGGCCACGTCCATGAGCAGCTGGTCGAAACCGCGGTTGAGGAACGTGGCGTAGAGCCCCACCACGGGGTGCAGGCCGCTGAAGGCCATGCCGGCGGCCATGGTCAGGGCGTGCTGCTCCGCGATCCCCACGTCCACCACGCGGTCCGGGTGCGCGAGCTGCATCTTCTGCAGCCCCATGGGGATCAGCATGGCGCCCGTGATGCCCACCACGTCCTCGCGGTCGTCGGCGATCGCCGCGATCTCGTCCCGGAACACGTGGGTCCACGTGCGGGCGGAGGCCGTGCCGGTGGGTTTGCCCGTCTCGGGGTCGATCACCGGAACGGAGTGGAACTGGTCGTTCTCGTCCAGCCGTGCCGGGAGGTAGCCGTGACCCTTCTCGGTGATGGCGTGCACGATCACCGGCCCGCCGAAGTTGCGGGCGTTCGTCAGCGCCTGCTCCATGGCCGCGAGGTCGTGGCCGTCCACCGGACCCACGTACTTCATGCCGAGGTCCTCGAAGATGCCCTGCTGGACCACCACGTCCTTGATGCCCTGCTTCATCCCGTGCAGGCCGCGGTAGATCGCCTGGCCCAGGTGGCCGGACGCGGTGAGCATGTGCTTGGCCCGGTCCAGCGTCTGCTCGTAGCGGCGGTCCGTGCGCACCGCGTCCACGCCCTGCTGCACGCTGGCCTGCAGGTCCTTGAGGTGGTTGGCGAAACCGCCCACCGTGGGGGCGTAGGAGCGGCCGTTGTCGTTGACCACGATTACGACCTTGCGGTCCCGGTCCGAGGCGATGTTGTTCACGGCCTCCCAGGCCATGCCTCCGGTGAGCGCGCCGTCCCCGATCACGGCCACCGTGTGCCGGTCGTTCTGACCCGTGAGCGCGTAGCCCCGGGAGATCCCGTCCGCCCACGAGAGGGACGAGGACGCGTGGGAGGACTCCACGATGTCGTGCTCGGACTCCGCCCGGGAGGGGTACCCGGCCAGACCGCCCTCCTGCCGCAGCGTGCTGAAGTCCTGTCGCCCGGTGAGCAGCTTGTGCACGTAGGACTGGTGGCCGGTGTCGAAGACCACGGAGTCCGTGGGCGAGGAGAAGACGCGGTGCACCGCCATCGTGAGTTCCACAACGCCCAGGTTGGGCCCCAGGTGCCCCCCGGTGGCCGAGACGTTGCTGATCAGGAACGCGCGGATCTCCCCCGCCAGCTGCTCCATCTGCCCGGCGTCCAGCCGCTTCAGGTCCTCAGGTCCCGCGATGCTCTCCAGAAGGGTCATTGCCTGCTCTCCGTGGTGTCTCGGCGCCGGTGCCCCGCACCCGCCAGGCGGTGGCCCGGTGGGAGGTGTCGCGTTGGGGGCGCGGCGCCCGAATGCTCCGTCCGATCCTACTCGCACCCCGTGGGGCGCAGCGCACACGGCAACGGCCGGGACCCCCGGACAGGGGATCACCGGCCGTTGCTCGGGTGTGCCGTGCGGAACGCGCTACTTGGCGATCTGGCGCAGCACGTACTGCAGGATGCCGCCGTTGCGGTAGTAGTCGGCCTCACCCGGGGTGTCGATGCGCAGCACGGCGTCGAACTCCACGGTGGAGCCGTCCTCCTTGGCGGCGGTGACCTTCAGGGTCTTGGGAGTGGTGCCCTCGTTGAGAGCGGTCACCCCTTCGATCGAGAAGGTCTCCGTGCCGTCCAGGCCCAGGGAGTCCGCGGACTCGCCCTCGGGGAACTGCAGGGGCAGCACACCCATGCCGATCAGGTTGGAGCGGTGGATGCGCTCGTAGGACTGTGCGATCACCGCGCGCACACCCAGCAGGGAGGTGCCCTTGGCCGCCCAGTCGCGCGACGACCCGGAGCCGTACTCCTTGCCGCCCAGCACCACCAGGGGCACGCCGGCCTCCTGGTAGTTCATGGCGGCGTCGTACACCGCGGCCTGGGGGCCGCCGTCCTGGGTGAAGTCGCGGGTGAAGCCACCCTCGACCCCGTCCAGGAGCTGGTTCTTGATGCGGATGTTCGCGAACGTGCCGCGGATCATGACCTCGTGGTTGCCGCGGCGGGAGCCGTAGGAGTTGAAGTCCTTGCGCGCCACGCCGTGCTCGGTGAGGTACTTGCCCGCCGGGGTGTCCGACTTGAACGAGCCGGCCGGGGAGATGTGGTCCGTGGTGACAGAGTCCCCCAGCTTGAGCAGCACGCGGGCACCCTCGATGTCCTCCACCGGGGTGGTCTCCATGGACATGCCCTCGAAGTACGGTGGCTTGCGCACGTAGGTGGACTCGGGGTCCCACTCGAACACGTCACCCGTGGGGGTGTCGAGGTTCTGCCAGCGGTGGTCGCCGTCGAAGATCGTGCCGTACTCGCGGTCGAACATCTCCGTGTCGATCGACGCGTCGATGATCTTCTGCACCTCGGTGGGGTCCGGCCAGATGTCCTTGAGGAACACGTCCTTGCCGTCCGAGTCCTGGCCCAGGGGCTCCTTCTCGAAGTCGAAGTCCATGGTCCCGGCCAGGGCGTAGGCGATGACCAGCGGCGGGGACGCCAGGTAGTTCATCTTCACGTCCGGGTTGATGCGACCCTCGAAGTTGCGGTTGCCGGAGAGCACGGACGTGACCGAGAGGTCGTTGTCCTGGATGGCCTGGGAGATCTCGGACTCGAGCGGACCCGAGTTGCCGATGCACGTGGTGCAGCCGTAGCCCACGATGTAGAAGCCCAGCTCCTCCAGCGCGGGAACCAGACCGGACTTCTCGTAGTACTCGGTGACCACGCGGGAGCCGGGGGCGATCGAGGTCTTGACCCACGGCTTGGCCTTCAGACCCTTCTCCGTGGCGTTGCGCGCCAGCACGGCCGCCGCCATCATCACGGAGGGGTTGGAGGTGTTGGTGCACGAGGTGATCGAGGCGATCGACACCGCACCGTGGTCCAGCTCGAACTCGCGGCCGTCGGGCATGGTGACGGGCACGGTCTTCTCGGCACGATCACGCAGCTGAGCCGCGGAGGCCTCCCGCGGCTCGTGCTCCGGGTCCTGCTCCTCGGCGGCGTCGTGGGACGGGGCGTCGGAGGCCGGGAAGGACTCCACCACGTTGGCGTCCACCTCCACGTTCTCGTCCTGCGCCACGTAGTTCACGAGGTCCTCGCGGAACTGCTCCTTGGAGCGGGACAGCTCGATGCGGTCCTGGGGACGCTTGGGTCCGGAGATGGAGGGGACCACCGTGGAGAGGTCCAGCTCCAGGTACTCGGAGTAGCTGACCTCCTTGGCGGGGTCGTGCCACATGCCCTGTTCCTTGGTGTACGCCTCGATCAGGGCGATCTGCTCCTCGGAGCGGCCCGTGAGCTTCAGGTAGTCCAGGGTCACCTGGTCGATCGGGAAGATCGCGGCGGTGGAGCCGAACTCCGGGGACATGTTGCCGATCGTGGCGCGGTTGGCCAGCGGCACGGCCGCCACGCCCTCGCCGTAGAACTCCACGAACTTGCCCACCACGCCGTGCTCGCGCAGCATCTCGGTGATCGTCAGCACCACGTCCGTGGCGGTGGCGCCCGCGGGGATCTCGCCGGTGAGCTTGAAGCCCACCACGCGCGGGATCAGCATGGAGATGGGCTGGCCCAGCATGGCCGCCTCGGCCTCGATGCCGCCCACGCCCCAGCCCAGCACGCCGATGCCGTTCTCCATGGTGGTGTGGGAGTCGGTGCCCACGCAGGTGTCCGGGTAGGCACGCACGGTGCCGTCCACCTCACGGGTCATGACCACGCGCGCCAGGTTCTCGATGTTGACCTGGTGCACGATGCCCATTCCGGGCGGGACGACCTTGAAGTCGTCGAACGCGGTCTGACCCCAGCGCAGGAACTGGTAGCGCTCACCGTTGCGCTGGTACTCGATGTCCATGTTGCGCTCGATCGCGTCGGCGGAGCCGAACTCGTCGATCTGCACGGAGTGGTCGATGACCAGCTCGGCGGGTGCCAGCGGGTTCACACGGGAGGGGTCTCCCCCGAGGTCCGCCACGGCCTCGCGCATGGTGGCGAGGTCCACGATGCAGGGCACGCCGGTGAAGTCCTGCATGATCACGCGACCAGGGGTGAACTGGATCTCCGTGTCGGGCTGGGCGCTGGGGTCCCAGGACCCCAGGGCCTCGATGTGCTTGCTCGTGACGTTGGCACCGTCCTCGGTGCGCAGCAGGTTCTCGAGCAGGACCTTCAGGCTGTAGGGGAGCTTCTCGGCTCCCGCCACGGCGTTCAGTCGGAAAATTTCGTAGTCGGTGCCCTTGACGTTGAGAACGCCCTTGGCTCCAAAGCTGTCCACAGTCATGGTGTGGAACTCCTCTCGCCACCGTCGGTTGCGTTCCACGCACCGGGGCACCGGAGTGTCCCGCGCACGGGGAACGGTCCCTGCCAGTGTATCCCGTGCCACGTCCCGCGCCCGTCATGACCACCCCGGGGAACCCGCCCGGGCGGTCCGGTCCGCGTGGACCGGCTCAGGCGTCGCGGCGCAGCACGGCCACGGCCTCCACGTGGTGCGTGTTGGGGTACAGGTCCAGGGCCGTCACGTCCTCGACCTTCCACCCGCGCCGACGGAGCCTGCCCAGGTCCCGCCCGAGGGCCGCCGGATCGCACGCCACGTACACGATGGTGCGGGGCCCGGCCTGGTCCACGGCGGCCAGCACCTCCTTGGCGGCACCGGCCCGCGGCGGGTCCATGATGACCACGTCGGGACGCGGCACCCGTGCCCCGGCGGACGACGCCGCTCGGTGGCCACGGCGTCGTCGGTCGCCCTGGCGGTGGCCCCCGCGTCCGCTCAGGACACGGGCCACGTCCCCGCGCACGCTGCGCACGTGCTCGGCGTGGGCGAGGTTGTGGGCGGCGTCTGCGGATGTGACGGGCGAGCCCTCCACCGCGAACACCGCGCCGCTCTCCCCCACGGCGCGCGCCGCGACGGCCGTGAACAGCCCGGCGCCGCTGTAGAGGTCCCACACGGTGTCACCCACGCGCAGGTCGGCCCCGGCCAGCACGGTCCCGGCGAGCGCGGCCGGGGCCTCGCGGTGGATCTGCCAGAAGCCCGTGGGGCTCACGCGCCACCGCAGCGGCTGCGCGGCCTCCCCGGAGGCGTCCGTGGACGCGGGCCACTCGAGGGTCTCGAGCACCTCGCCGGTTCCGGCCCATGTGGCGACCCTGCGGTGGTCCGCCGAACGCGCCGTGACGGAGAAGCCGTGGGCGGAGCCCCACTCGCCGAGCTGGGCCCGCAGCGCGTCCAGCTGCCGTTCGCCCGCGTCCGCCCGCAGGCTCACGTGCAGCAGCGGGGTCCGGCCGTTCGACGGGGCGGAGACGTCCAGGCGCTCGGCTCCCTCGACACGCAGGGCCCACGGGGCCAGGGCCTGGATCGGGGCGGAGGCCAGGGGCATGTCCTGGAGGGTCACCAGCTCGTTGGAGCGGTGCGGGTGCATGCCGGGGGTGCCGTCCGCGGCCACGTCCAGGTGCAGCCGGGTCCGCCACCCCGTGCCGTCGGGCGTCTCCCCGTCGGTGGGGTGCACCCGACCCTGCCACTCGTGGCCGGCCAGGTGCGAGAGCTGCTCCGCGAGAACGCGCCGCTTGAGCTCGCGCTGGGTGGCGAGGTCCGCGTGGCCGAACTCCGCTCCCCCCACCGGCTTGCGCCCCTCGGCCGCGGCCAGCAGGGCGTCGGCCCGGGGCCACACGTGGTGCTCTCGGCGTCCCGGCGCGGGGTCGACGACCTCGACCACGTCCCCGCGCCAGAAGGACGCGTCGGGCTGCCAGTCCGTGAGGGCCACCCGTACCAGCTCCCCGGGCAGCCCGTGCCGCACGAACACCACCCTGCCCTCGGCAGTTCGGGCCACCACGTGGCCGCCGTGGGCCACCTCGCCCAGGCGCAGCTCGAGGGTGTGCGGGGTGTCGGTCATCGGCTGTTCTCCGTGAGTTGCAGTTCGCGCACCGATTCGAGGTGCCAGGGCACGGAGGCGATCATGACTCCGCGTTCGTAGTGCAGCCGGGTCCGCAGGGGGCGGATGGCCTGGTTGTGCAGGAAGCGTTCCCAGCCGCGCCCCACCACGTACTCGGGGAGGTAGACGATCACAAGGTCCCGGGGGGACTTGCGCCGGATCCCGCGGATGTGGGCGATCACCGGACCCACCGAGTCCCGGTAGGGCGAGGCGAGCACGGTGATGGGCACCGGGATCTCCAGCGACTGCCAGCTGCGCACGATGTCCTCCGTGCGCGTGCGGTCCGTGTCCACCACCACGGCCTCCAGGCTGGAGGGGCGGGACGCCCGCGCGTAGGTCAGTGCGCGCACCACGGGCTTGCGGACGGACGTGACCACGATGATCGAGTGCACGCGGGAGGGCAGGGCGCGCACCATGGAGTCGGGGTGCACCTCCAGCTCCGCGTCCACGGCGCGGTAGTGGTGGGCGATGGCGCGCATGAAGAGGGTGGTCAGGGCGATGGCCACGATCGTGAGCCACGCCCCCTGCGCAAACTTGGTCACGAGGATCACCACGAACACGGCGGCGCAGGCCACCAGGGCGACCGCGGCCACCGTGAGGCGCACGGCGATCTGCCGGTTGGTGGCCCGGGAGGTCCGCGTGCGGCGGAACCGGTTCCAGTGCCGCACCATCCCGGCCTGGGTGAGGGTGAAGGCGAAGAACGCGCCCACCACGTAGAGCTGGATCAGCGCGTTGACGTTCGCGCCGAACACCAGGGTGAACGCGGCCGCCACCACGGACAGCAGCACGATCCCGTTGGTGAAGGCGAAGCGGTCCCCCCGGCTCTGCAGCTGCCGGGGCAGCAGGGCTGCGGAGGCCAGCCGGGAGGCGAGCACCGGGAAACCCGAGTAGGCGGTGTTGGCCGCCATGAACAGCACGCCCACGGTCACGAGCGCGAGCACCACGACCCACACGGAGTCCGGACCGGTGACCGCCTGGGCGATCTGGGCGAGCACGGGGACCTGGTAGAAGTCCGCGGCGGGGGCGTGCCCGTCGATCAGCAGCTGCCGGTCGGGGTCCATGACCACCACCACGCCCGTGCGCCGGGTCAGGTACAGGACCCCCAGCAGCAGCACGGCGGAGAGGGCACCGAGGACGGCGAGGGTCCGCGCGGCGTTGGGCGCCTTGGGCTTGCGGAAGTAGGGCACGGAGTGGGTGATCGTCTCCACCCCGGTCACGGCCACCGCGCCCGAGGAGAAGGCCCGCAGCACGAGCATGGCGCCCGCCAGACCCACCAGTCCCGCGTCCATGCCCTCGGCGGGCAGCACCTCGTAGGCCGCCGACGGCGCAGGGTCCAGTGCCCCGGCCAGGTCCTGCACCACACCGACCACGATGAGCAGCAGCACCACGGCCACGAAAGCGTACGTGGGCACGGAGGACGCCCGGCCCATGAACTTCAGCCCGCGCAGGTTCAGCAGCCCCACCAGGGCGATCCCCACCACCGCGACCGCGGTGCGGTGCTCCACCAGCACGGGGAAGACCGCCGCGAGGTACTGCGCGGCGGCGGCCATGGACACCGCGACCACCAGCGTGTAGTCGACCATCAGGGCCGCACCCACGGCGGCACCGGCGGGACGTCCCAGGTTCTTGGAGGCGATCTCGAAGTCCGCGCCGCCCGAGGGGTAGGCCCGCACGTTCTGCCGGTAGGCGGTGATGACCACGGCGAGGACCACCAGCACCGCGAGCCCCACCCAGGGGGACACCACGATCGCGGAGGAGCCCGCGAGCGCGAGCGTCAGGACGATCTCGTCGGGCGCGTAGGCCACCGAGGAGAGGGCGTCGGACGCGAAGACGGGCAGGGCCGTGCCCTTGGAGAGCACCGTGCCCGCGGCGCGCTCGTTGTGGAGGGGTTTGCCCACGAGAGCGCGGCGGAGGAGCTGGGACGCATACACGTGGGAACACGCTAGTCGCTGAGCGGGTCCTTGTCCCGCGGTGGTGGCACCTATGCTGTGCCCCATGGCGCATTTCGTGATCATGGGCGTGGGCAGGGTGGGCATCAGCCTGGCGCACGCCCTCGAGGACTCCGGGCACACCGTGGCGGTGATCGACCAGGACGACCGCGCGTTCCGCAAGCTGCGTCCCGACTTCTCGGGCAAGAAGGTCACCGGCCACGGCTTCGACAGGGATGTGCTGCAGCGCGCGGGGATAGCGGACGCCTACGCGTTCGCGGCGGTCTCCAGCGGGGACAACTCCAACATCATCGCGGCGCGCGTGGCGCGCGAGACCTTCAAGGTCAAGCACGTGGTGGCCCGGATCTACGACCCCACCCGCGCCGAGTTCTACCAGCGCATGGGGATCCCCACCGTGGCCAGCGTGCGCTGGAGCGCGGACCAGGTGCTGCGCCGGATCCTGCCCGAGCACGCGATCACGGGTGACTTCCGGGAGGCCTCGGGGCGCCTGCAGCTCGGCGAGCTTCCCCTGGACGACTCCTGGTCCGGGCTGCACCTGGACCGGATCGAGGAGGCCGCCGGGGTGCGGATCGCCTTCGTGACCCGTTTCGGGGAGGGCATCCTCCCCGCCAGCGACACCAGCTACCAGCAAGGAGACATCGTGCACGCGATGATGCGCGTCGAGGACGTGGAGCGCGTTGCCCGCGTCCTCTCCCGTCCGCCGTCGGACGAGGTCATGGAGGCCGTGGCGCTCGCGGCCACCCGGGACGGGAAGGGGCGGCACTGATGCACGTGGTCATCGTGGGCGGGGGCTCCGTGGGTTCCTCGATCGCCCGGGAGCTGCTCTCGCACGGGCACGACGTCGTGGTGGTGGACGCCACCGCCGAGGTGATCGGGCGCTCCAACCTGCGCGGTGCGCAGTGGGTCGTGGGGGACGCGTGCGACCTCGACGTCCTGCAGCGTGCCCGGGCCGAGGAGGCGGACGTCATGGTGGCCGCCACGGGGGACGACAAGGCGAACCTCGTGGTGTCCCTGCTCGCCCGCAGCGAGTTCGGGGTGCCCCGCACCGTGGGCCGGGTGAACAACCCCAAGAACGAGTGGCTCTTCGACGACGCCTGGGGCGTGGACGTGGCCGTGTCCACCCCCCGCCTCATGACGGCCCTCGTGGAGGAGGCCGTGGAGATCGGGGACGTGGTGCGGCTGCTGAGCTTCCAGACCGGGGCCGCCACGCTGTCCGCCTACACGGTCCCGCGCGAGCACCCCGTGGTCGCGAGCACGGTGTCCCAGGTGCCGTGGCCCCCGGACGTGGCCCTCGTGGCCATCCTGCGCGACGGCGTGCCGATCGCCCCGTCCGGGGACGACCTGCTGGAGGGCGGGGACGAGCTCTTCTTCATCACTACCGCGGAGGGAGAGGAGCAGCTGCGGGCCATGTTCACCACGGCCCGGGACGTCAATCTGCAGGCTGCGCTGGACGAGGGCGGCTCGACAGCCATGCCAGCCACAGCACGGCGGCGTACAGCGGGGTCCCCATCACCAGACGCGTGACGCCGAGCGCGGTCACGTTCTCGGCGAAGTAGAGCGGCAGCTGGACCACCAGGCGGGCCGCGAACATGGCCATGAGCAGCCCGTTGGCCCGCTGGTAGACGGCCCGCCGCGCCGGATCGGACTGCCAGGCGGTGCCCTCACCCCGCACGTAGCCGTACAGCACCCCGAGCAGGGGCCACTTCACCGCCGCCGACAGCGCGAGCCCCAGCAGCCACGCGGCGTTGATGAAGAATCCCGGGACGTAGTAGTCCAGTGCCTGGCCGCCCACCCGTGCGAACAGCGCGCACACGCCCACGCCCACGAGACCGGCGAGCGCCTGGGTGACCGTCTGGCGCTGCGCGAGCCGCGCGAGGGTGAACACGGCGGCGGTCGCGAGAGACGCGGTCAGGGCCACGGACAGCTCGCCCACGAGGATCACGCACGCGAGGTACACGAGCCCCGGCAGGATCGACTCGACGACGCCGCGCCAGCCGCCCATCGCGGAGAGCACGTCCAGCTGCCCGCTCTCGTCGCGGCGCAGGCCGGAGCGCTCGGCGAACTCCTGCGCCGCGCGGCGCACCGAGGCGTCGGGATCCCCGGCGGCGTCGCTCCGGGTGGGCTCTCCGTCCGGCTCCCGCGTCACCGGGCGGCCCGCTTGGGCGTGACGATCTCGTAGCGAGGGTTGTACATGGTGGGAACCCCGTCCGGGAAGCACACGACCGCGAGGCAGCGCAGCCTGGTGCCGGCGGCAACTCCCGGAACCGTGCGCTGACCGTGCCACAGCAGCTCCACACCGCACGGCACGGCGCTGCCGGGACGCGGCACCTTCAGCAGGGCGCGGAAGTGCGGGGGCGCGGTGGCGGGCGCCACGGTGACCTCCACCACCACGCCCTCCACCACCGCCCGGCGCCGGCACCGCTCCCCGGTGCCGGGCGTGAGCTCGTGCTCCCCGGCCTCGGGCCCGGAGCGCACGTCGATCGCGCCGGTGAGGGGGTTGTTGACGGGCACGGTCAGCCGATCTCGGTGATCTCGGGACCGCGGCGCGGCGGCTGCACGTCCGGGCGCGACGACGCCTCCCCGGACTCGCCGCCGCCCTTCGGTGCCGTCTCCCCCGGGCCGTCCGCGCGGGTGATCGTGGCGTTCTCGGGCATGGTCAGGGCCAGCATGTCGCGCGGCGGGTGCGGATCCCGGCCGCGGACCACCACGAGGGCCCGCACGGCGTCGTCGAGCACCTCCGCAGTGGTGCCGGGCATGGCGGCGCCGCCCGTGAACACCGCGCGCAGGAACCAGCGCGGGCCGTCGATGCCCACGAAGCGCGCGAGACGGTAGCCCTTCTGGCCGTCCGGGGTGGTCCCCGGGAACTTTGCGTCGACCTGCAGCCCGAGCGGGCCCTGGGACACGGTCGGGTTCCCGCCGTCGCGGCGCAGCCCGGCCACGAGCTCGGCCCGCACCTCGTCCCACAGCTGCGCGGTCTTCGGGGCGGTGAACGCCTGCAGCTGCACCGAGCCGTCGCGGAAGTCCAGGTTCACCGCGCGCGGCACCTTGGTGTGCTGGTCCACCTCCATGCGCACGGTCACCCCGCTGATGGGCTTGACCAGCAGCGCGCCCATGTCGAGGTAGTCGCCACGTTCACCCGAGAACTCGGCCTCGTCCCACGGGCCGTTCGCCCGCGGGTCCGTCACGTCCTGATCCGGCTCGCCCGCCTCCTCGCCCTGGGGGGCGCCGTTCTCCTCGGCGGCCGTCTCCGCCGCGTCGGTGCTGTTGCGCTTCTTACGTCCGAACATCGATCACTCCAGGAAGTCGTCGGGCAGAAAATCGGTGGTGCCCCGCCACGGGTGCGGGTCAGTGGGTTCCGGAGGAGCCGAAGCCCCGTTCCCCGCGCTCACTGTCGTCGAGCTCGTCGCTCGGCACGAAGCGCGCCGTGACCACCGGCTGGATCACCAGCTGGGCGATTCGCTCGCCCCGGCGGACCGTGTAGCTCTCGCGGGCGTCCGTGTTGAGCAGGCACACCTTCAGCTCCCCCCGGTAGCCGCTGTCCACGGTGCCCGGGGCGTTGACCACGGTGATCCCGTGCTTCACGGCCAGTCCGGACCGGGGGTGCACCAGGCCCACGTGGCCCTGCGGGACGGCCACGGCGACACCCGTGTCCACGAGTGCCCGCTCACCCGGCGCCAGTACCACGTCGTGGCGCGCCCGCAGGTCCGCCCCGGCGTCGCCCGCGCGCGCGTAGGACGGCGGGAGCAGATCCGGGTCCAGCATCCGCAGCGGAACGGGGAGGTCCTCGGGGGTGTTCACGTCAGTCACAGTCCTCCACTCTAACGCCCCGCCCCGGCGCCGACGGAGCGCGTTCAGCACCCATCCAGGAGCAGCGGGTCAGTACCACCGGGCCCATTCCCGGGACCACCGCCGCGGGCGGAGGTCACGAGTGGTGCGCCCCGCCCCGGTCCCAGGGGGGTCTCCGGCGGCGCCGCAACGGACCCGGACGTCCCGCGGCCGTGTGGCCACGCCATCCGCGGTCTCCCGGCGGCGCACCG
Source organism: Kocuria sp. HMSC066H03 (assembly GCF_001812045.1). Lineage (NCBI taxonomy): Bacteria > Bacillati > Actinomycetota > Actinomycetes > Micrococcales > Micrococcaceae > Kocuria > Kocuria sp. HMSC066H03. Next base: position 25,552 of record NZ_KV807509.1, on the reverse strand, counting down.
GGCGCACGAGTGTGCCAAGGTGGAGGCATGAGCTCTCAGCACCCCGTCCCCGGCGAGGACACCCCTCAGGACACCACGACCCCCCGCGAGGCCCGGAGCACCGCACCGGGGAGCAGCCCGGGCCGCACCGCGACCGCCGGTCCGCACGACCCGCGGGACCGAGAGGTGTCCCCCGCGTCCCGTGCCGGGGAGGCGGACGGCGCGAGGGCGGCGTCGTCCACCGGCGGCGCGCACGACGGCGCGGTGCGCTACTCCGAGAAGCTCACCGTGTCCTGGTGGATGTGGCTGATCGTGGCCTTCGTGGGCGGCACGGGCTTCGTGGCCGTGGCCCCCATCAGCATTGCCGTGGGAGTCGTCGTGGCCGTGGTGCTGGTGGTCGCCGTGGGTCTCGCGGTGCACCTCGGCGCGCCGAGCATCGTGCTCACGGACGAGGACCTGCGCGTGGGACGGGCGTACATCGAGCGGCGCTACGTGGGCCGCGCGGAGGCCCTGCACGGAACTGCGGCCCGTGAGGCACGCGGCCCGCAGCTGGACGGCCGCGCCTTCATGAACTTCCGGGTGTCTGTCCCGGACCTGTGCCGGATCGAGATCACCGACCCCGTGGACCCCACGCCCTACTGGCTCACCGCGACCCGCCATCCGGAGGAACTCGCCCGCGCCATCAACGAGCGACCGGCGCCCGGCCACTGACGGACGCGCTGAGCCCCGGCCCTCCCGCGCGGATGCGGCCACGTGCCCCGGTCCCGGGAACGACGACGGGCGGTCACCCTGACAGGGTGACCGCCCGTGGCAGTCGTGCGGGCGGGGAACTCAGCCCAGGCACTCGTAGCAGTACTTCACGCCGCCGCGCTCCTCGGCGAGCTGCGAGCGGTGGCGCACCAGGAAGCAGGAACCGCACGTGAACTCGTCGTCCTGGGCCGGCAGGACCACCACGGAGAGCTCCTCGTTGGAGAGGTCCGCTCCGGGCAGCTCGAAGCTCTCGGCCGCCGTGGCCTCGTCCTCGTCAACGCTTCCGGACTGGTGGTCCGACCGCCGGGACTGCAGCTCCTCGATGGAGTCTTCCTTGAGGTCCTCGTCCTGCTTGCGCGGCGCGTCGTAGTCTGTGGCCATGTGTCTATCCGCTCCAACCGGTCTTCGCGAGATCGCTGTGTGCAACGGCGTCCGGACGATCTCCCCCGGGGCCGTGTCGCGTAGAGTGTGCACCATGGGGGCTGAAAAAGCCAGTGCCCCTGACACAGATTTCTCACAGGGCATGATCCGCCGCAGCGGCGGGCAGATCCGCGCCCGGACCAGCCCCGACGCCGCCGCCACGCGGCCGTGCGGCACCCGCCCCGGCGCCCCGCGGGCCTGCCAGTAGACTGGCGCACGGATGGCGCGGGGCGCACCACGGAGGACGTGGGGAGCGCTCCCCCGACGGAAGGACAGCATGGAGCAGTTGCGCCTGGCAGGAGTGCACGACGACGGCGAGCACCTGATCGTGGAAACCCCCGACTCCACGCGGTACCGCCTGAAGATCGACCAGCAGTTGCGGCAGGCGATCCAGTACGCCCGGCGCAAGCCGCCGGCCCGGGGGCGCGGCGGCGCGTCCTACGGTCCGCGCGACATCCAGGCGAGGTTCCGGGCGGGTGCCAGCGTGGACGACATCGTGGCCGAGTCCGGGTGGGAGCCGGAGCGCGTGCGCCGCTACGAGTGGCCCATCCTCGCCGAGCGCTCCCACATGGTCACCGAGGCCTGCCGGGTCAAGGTCTCCGGCACCAACCCCTCGCACGACGGCTACCGCTCCGTGTTCGAGGGAGAGCCCAAGTCCCTGCAGGAGACGGTCGAGGCCCAAGCGGCCCGACTCGGCGTGGACCGTTCCAGCTTCGACTGGGACGCGTGGCTCCGGGAGGACCAGCTGTGGACGGTGCAGCTGAGCTTCGACCCCCCTGCCGAGGGTGACTCCCTGCCCGCGCCCGAGCCGGCACGGTGGAGCTACAACCCCGCCACGCGCAGCGTGCGCCCTGACAACGACTGGGCCCGGGCCCTGGGAGAGGAGCCCCGCGAGACGGGCCCGCTCGGCGCCGCGGCACCGGCCGCACCCATGCAGGCCCCCGGCCGCGCCGTGCACCGGCTGCAGCACGAGGCCGGCCCGGCGGACGACCTCCTGGACGTGCTGCAGGCCCGCCGCGGCCGCCGTCTGGGCACCGACGAGTCCGGCGACGACCGGCTCGCGGAGATGCTCGGCCGCGGGATGGGCCAGGTGGAGCAGCGCCCCCGGCCGATCGACGCGCCCAAGGACTCCCCCGTGTTCGACCGCCCCATCCAGCCCGCCGCCTCGCAGGTGGCCGAGGACCAGGCGCTGCGGGGTGAGGGGATCCAGATCGTGGACGACTCCACCCCCGACCGCGAGGATCCCCGTGCCACCGGTGCGGACACCTCCCCCGAGTCAGCTCCCGGGCCCGAGGAGGACACCCACCTGGACGGGGACGAGACCTGGGTGGAGGTCACCCAGGAGCAGGACGCCCCCCGGGAGCGCACCGACCTCCAGGGCCCCGAGGGCCACACCGACGCCGCTCCGGTGGCCACCCTGACCCCGCGCACCACGGGTGCCGGTCGGGATGCGGCCGGTCACGGTGCGCAAGACCCGGAGGAGAGCAACCGGGACGAGGATCCTCGGGAGACTCGGGCGGCTTCCGCCGAGCACGACGCCGGCGCGGACTCCGAGTCCACAACCCCCGGACCGCGCGGACGCACCCCCAAGGCGAAACGGTCCTCCGTGCCCAGCTGGGACGACATCGTGTTCGGCGCCAACAGGTCCTGACCACTCCACGGCCACGAGCCGTGGTGCAACACCCCCGCGCCGCACGGTACAGTCGCGTGGGCAGGTCGGGTTCCACGGGGAGAATGTGCTCCGGCCGCACGCGAACACGGGCAACTCGTAGGGAAATCGGGCATGAGCAACTCCATTCAGGACGATCTATTCGGCGACGACTCACCGTCGGGCGAGGGCACGGACTCCGCGCCCCGCTCGGGAGCTCGCCGCTACCTGGCACCCGTGGCCCTGGGAGGGGCCGCGCTGCTCGTCCTGGCCGGTGTGGGTGCCGTGGCCTTCACGGGGTTCACGGGAGGTTCGGACGAACCCGCTCCCGCGGACTTCGCCACGGAGACCGCAACACCGAGCGCTCCCCCGACGCGCACGAAGACCCCCACCCCGACTCCCACCACCCCGGAGCCCACGGTTCCGCCGGAGCAGTACTACGTGCCCCCGCAGCCCGTGGCACCCGTGCAGCCGGTCTATCCGGCTCCTCAGCCGCCCGTGGCTCCGCAGCCGGCACCCACCACGGCCAAGCCCGCGCCCCCGAAGCAGCCCACCCAGGCGCCGACCACCAAGGCCCCCCAGCCCACGGCACCCCCTGCCCCGAAGCCCCCGCAGAAGCCCACGCCTCCTGCTCCCCCGAAGCCCCCGCAGAAGCCCACGGCACCGCCCACCGGTGGGGGCACGGGCAAGGGGTCGAACACGGGTGCCGATGCGGCCCAGGGCGAGGGTCAGGCCGGGAGCTCCTCGGGTGCCGACGGCGGATCCGCCCGCTGAGGGTCCCGCACCAGGACCGCTCGTCCACCGGCATGCACGGGACCCCCGCGCGGGGTCCTGCGGCTCACCACAGCAGGGCGGGCACGTACCGTTCCTCGTCCGTGAGAGAACCGTGCTGGCCCACCATGCCCAAGGGCCGGGTGCCCTGACGGGAGACGTCGTAGAGGGCGATCTCCTCCTTCCCCAGGATCCACACGTCGCCCGCCCGGGCGAGCATCCGGGGGTCCGGGTCCGCACCGAAGTAGCCCGCCCGCGCGAGCTCGGTCCGCGTGGCAGTCCACACCGCGTCCCCGAAGTGCTCCTGCCAGCGCTGCGCCACGTCCTCCGCATCCGCGTGGGCGGAGAGGTGCAGCTGCACCGCCCGCGGCTCCCCCGCCGTGTGGCGGACCCCGTCCATCAGATCCGCCTCCCCACTGACATCCAGGCGGTGCTCCGGGCCCACGTCCACCATGCCGTGGTCCGCGGTGAGCAGCACCCGGGTGTTCGCGGGCAGCCGTGTCACGAGACGTTTCAGGGCGGAGTCCAGCTCCTCCAGAGACCGCAGCCACGCGTCGGAGCGCCAGCCCACCCTGTGGCCGGTCTTGTCCAGCTCGTCCCAGTAGAAGTACACCAGCCCCCGGCGCCCCTCCCGCAGCTGCTCGAGGGTGCGGGCCGTCCGGGCGTACACGCCGTCGGCTCCGACGAAGCGCCCGCCCCGAAGCGCCGCCCGGGTGAGTCCGGAGGACTCGAAGCGCGGCGCGCTCACGGTCGCGGTGTCCACGTGCTCCGCGGCGCGCTCCAGGACGGTGGGCACGGGCTGCCAGGCGAGCGGATCGACGTCGGCGGGCCACTGGCCCAGCATGTTGACCACCCGCTCCGTGGCAGGGTCCAGCACGTCGTAGCCGAGCATCCCGTGCGTCCCGGGGGCCGCTCCTGTCCCCAGACAGGACAGGGAGACGGACGTGGTGGAGGGGAACGCGGCGTCGAGCTCCCCGAGGGACTGCGCGGAGCGCAGCGTGGGCGCGTAGCCCTGGACCTCCCGCAGCAGCCGGGAGCCGAGCCCGTCCACGAGCACCACCACGTAGCGGTGCGCGGCCGGCAGGCTCAGCGCGTTGCACGTCCCGGGCACCCCCGTGGCCGCGGCGGCCGAGCTCAGCACGTCCGCGATGCTGCGGGACCCGTAGCGCGGCGGGCGGGGCAGCTCGCGCGCGCTCACGAGGTGCGGCCCGCGTCGCGTCCGCTGTGGCGGTGCCCGAAGCGGCTGCGCGGTGCGGGCGGCTCCGGACGGGACGCCCCCTGGTGCGGGGCCTGGGCGATCTGGGCGCCGGAGTCGGTCAGAGGGGCCACGTTCGCGCGCCGCAGGGTCCGAGCGAACTCGCGCGCACCCTCCACGGCGTCCTGCCCGTCCGCCTCGGAGCTGATGCGCATCACCACGTCCTCGCTCGCGGCGGTGCCCGTGTACCCGTGGTCGGCCTGGCACTCCGGGTCCTCGCACATGGCCGGGTACAGCTCGAGCTGCTGCGTCCCGGTCCAGCTCACCGCGAGGTTCAGCTCCATGATCGGTGTGCCCGGCTGGTAGTTCTGGGGCTGGTGGTACGCGTAGCTCAGCGTCACGGAGCGGATCTGGGAGATGGGCACGGTCTCCGAGGACACGCGCGCCACGGTGTCCGCGCCGTTCTCGTCCAGCTGCTGGTCGTCCACGTGGGTGATGTGCAGGACGTCCTCCGCCAGGACCAGCGCCGTGATGTGGCGGTGCAGCTCCGTGTTGGTGAAGTGGGTCTCCAGCTGCACGAGGTGGGACGCCGGCCGCCTGCCGTCGAGGGAGTCCATGACCACGTCCGTGACGAGCTGCGGGTAGAACCCCGCCTTCTCGATGTCCTGGACGAGCCGTGAGCCGTCGGGTGCTGAGTAAGTCATGGCGCCATTGTCCTCCACCGGTGGCCCCGCGGCACACCGCGTCATCGCGCGACGCCGCCCCGCGGGCCCCGCGGTGACCCCGCAGCCCCTCAGGGGGTCACGACGCAGGACACCGTGCCGTCCTCGAGCTGCGTGCACTCCGGGGTGACGTCCGTGGTGGCCGCGGGCGGTCCGCCCACGCCGTCCGAGGGGACCCCCGGGGTCTGCGGTGCCCGGGTGGGCTCCGGAGCGGTGTCCGGGCCCTCGGCTCCACCCCAGCGTGCCAGCGCCGGGCCGAGCCACACGTACCCCGCCACCAGCGCGAGCACCGCGAGGGTCACGGTGAGCATCCACCAGGGCCAGCGCGGAGCCCGTGACCGGGTCCCGGGCCCACGACTCCCGGACGGCACAGCGGCACGCGCGCCCACTGGATCTGCCGTCGTCATCCCGTCCGCGGCCCCCGCGGGAGCAGGATCCCCGGAGCTCGCGGTCAGACGGGCCGTCTGCTCGGGCCCCGGTGCCGCGGGCCCCGGTGCCGCGGTGGCACGCCCTCCAGTCTCGGACACCTGCTCCAGCACCGGGGGGCCGGAGGTGTCGATGAGCTCCGTGCTGTCCTCCGCGGGCGGTCCGGCCACGGGCCACCGGGTGGTCGACGCCGGGGTGGCACGCTCCGTGTCGTGGCCACCGTCCCCCACCGGGGAGAAGGGGCGCAGCAGGTCTCCCCCGCGCTCGGTCATCGCGGGGCGCTCCGGAGCGGAGATCGCCTGGCGGTGCACGGCGTGCCACGCAATCGGGGCGTCGGCGGTGCCCCGGGCTCCCGGGGGCAGGCGGGCGGCGTCGGCCACCGGGGACAGCTCACGCTCCGTGGTGGGCTCGAGGACGTCGAAGACCTCGAACGGCTCGCCCTCCGCGGTCTCCGCTGTCCTGTCCGCGCGAGCGGACGCCGTGTCCAGCAGCTGCGCCAGCAGGCGGTCGGCGGCCCGGACACGCTGCTCGGGGTCCGGGTCCAGCAGCCCCGCCACCCCGGTGCGCAGCGCGGGCGAGTCCTCGAAGAGCTCGAGCTCCGCCACGTCCTCGGGGCGCAGCGGGTCCGCGCTGAGGTCCACCTCGGGCAGGACCATGCGCACCGCGGTCACACCCGCGGCGTAGAGGTCCATGCTCCGCGAGGGGTTGCCCGGCGCGTAGGCCTCCGAGGGCAGGTACCCGGGGGTTCCCACCACCGTGCCGGTGTGGGTCAGGCGTGCGTCGTCGAGACGGACCGCGATGCCGAAGTCCGCGAGCCGGGCGACAGGGAGCCGAGAACCCGTGGGTTCGAGCAGCACGTTGGCGGGCTTCACATCGCGGTGCACCCATCCGCGGGTGTGCACGAACCGCAGGGCCTCCAGCAGCTGGCACACGAACTCCTCCGCCAGCCAGTCCGCCACCGCGCCGTTGTCCTGCAGCGCGGCCTCCAGGGTTCCGCCGGAGACGAGTTCCATGGCGATCGCCACGTGCTCGTCCTCCGCCGCCCAGCCGTAGGGCGCGACCACGTGCGGGTGGTCCAGGTTCACGGACTGCTCGCGCACGAAGCGCAGCAGGTCCGCGGAGTCCCGCTGCCGCAGCACCTTGGCCGCGCACTCCGTGCCCAGCCGCAGGTCGTGGGCGCGCCACACGGCACCGCTGCCGCCCTCCGCAATGGGCGTCAGCAGCTCGAAACGGCCGGCGATCGTGTCCCGCACTGTCGGGCCGCGCTTATCCCAGCATCGCGCGGCGGGCGCTGTCCGTGCGCTGACCCGGGTCCCCGATCTTGACGACGGCCGAGAGCACGGTCAGCACCGGTCCGGAGAGCACCACGGGGTTCAGCTCCAGGAACGCGATCTGCGGGAAGCGGTCCTTGAGGAATGCCGCCCTGTTCACCAGCTGCTCGAGCCCGGTGGTGTCCACCGGCGGGACCCCCTGGTACCCGAAAAGCTTGCGCGCGGCCTTGGGGGCCCGCACCATCCGGGTGATGTCCCGGTCGGTGAGCGGCGGGACGCGGTGTGCCCAGTCGTCCAGCAGGTTCACGGCGTCGCCGGTCATGCCGAAGGACAGCACGGGTCCGATCAGAGGGTCCTCGGCGGCCCGCAGCACCACGGTCTGACCCGTGGGCGCCATGGACTGGACCTCGAAGTCGGTCACGTTCCACCCGGCCAGGGTGCGCTTCATGGTCTCGATCGCCGCGCGCAGCTGGTCCGAGTCCTGGATGTTGAGCACCACACCGCCCAGGTCCAGCCGGTGGCGCAGGAACGGGTCCGTGGTCTTCAGTGCCACCGGGTACCCCAGGCGCTCGGCGGCGGCCGGGCCGTCCTCCGGGTCGTTGAAGCGCACGGACTCCAGCACCCGGATGCCCGCGTGCCCGAGCAGCTCGTTGCGCTCGGCCGTGCTCAGCTCGTAGAGCTCGTCCCCGGTGACCTTCTCCCGCAGCCGGTCGAGCACCGACTCCACGGCCTCGACGTCGAAGTCCTCGGGCACCGTGACCACGCCCTGGTCCTGCGAGCGCCACGTGGTGTAGTCGATCACCTGCGCGAGCGCGTGCATCGCGGTGCCCGGCGAGTCGAAGCACGGCAGGGCGGCGTCGTCCGCGGTGCGCACCGATGCCGTGAGGCTGTCCGGGCCGTGCTGGCCGGTGAACACGGCCACCGTGGTGCGTCCCGCACCGCGTGCCGCGAGCGCCACGTCCCGGGCGAGCTCGTCCCGGTCCAGGCCCTGCGCGGGCATGAGCACGAGCACCACGCTGTCCACGTCCTGGGACGCCAGCTGCTCGCGGGCGGCCTCGAGGACGGCGCGGTGGGCGGCCTCCCCGCCCTGGGTGGTGTCCACGGAGCCGTTGACCACCACCGGCTCGAGGTCCAGCCGCAGCGCCGTGTCCTCGGTGAGCTGGGCGAGCGCGAGGGCGTTGGAGACCACGGCGATCCGGCGGGATCCGGGCAGCGGCTGGCTCTCCGCGATCGCGGCGATGTCCAGCAGCTGCTCCGCGGTGGTGGCCCGGATGACCCCCGCCTGGCGGAACATGGCGTCCAGGGCGCCCGGCGGGGCCTGGGTCACGCGCCCGGTGTGTCCCGGGGGCAGCCGCAGCCCGGTGACCTCGGACTTGGCCACGATCACGGGCTTGGACAGCGAGAGCCGGCGCGCGATGCGCGAGAACTTGCGCGGGTTGCCCACGGACTGCAGGTAGAGCCCGCACACCGTGGTCCCGGGATCGTCCTCCCAGTGCTGCATGAGGTCGTTGCCGGAGACATCCGCGCGGTTGCCCGCCGACAGGTAGCTGGACAGCCCCACCCCGTGGCGCAGCGCCGCGCCGTAGAGCATGGTGCCCACGGCCCCGGACTGGGAGAACAGGCCCAGCCCACCGCGCCGCGGCATCTGCTCCAGCACGGAGGCGTTGAGCGAGACCGCAGGGTCGGTGTTCATGAGCCCCAGGCTGGCAGGCCCCACCACGCGCATGCCCGCCGCGCGGGCGATCCGCACGAGCCGGCGCTGGGCCAGTGCACCCTCCACACCGTCCTCGGCGTAGCCGCCCGTCATCACGACGACGGCGCGCACGCCCGCTCGGCCGCAGTCCGTCACCGCCTCCTCCACGGCGTCCCGGGGCACGGCGATCACGGCCAGGTCCACGGGGTCGGGGATCTCCGAGAGGGCCGGAACGAAGGTGAGCCCCTCGCGCTCGAACGGGGAGTGGCCCACGCCGTACAGGGTTCCGGTGAACCCGCCCGCGAGGATGCTCTCGACCGCGTGGTGACCAGCGTGCTCCTCGTGGGCGGAGGCCCCGATCACGGCCACCGTGGCCGGTGTGAGCAGGTCCTGCACGGAGCGGGCCTCGGCACGGTGCTCGCGGGCGGCCATGACCGCCAGGGACTTCTCGGTGGGGTCGATGTCGAACTCCACGACCACCACGCCGTCCTCGAACTGGCGGGAGACGTCGTAGCCGGCCTCCACGAACACGTGCAGCATCTTGCGGTTCTCGGGCAGCACCTCCGCGGTGAAGCGGTTGATGCCGTTCTCCCGGGCCGCCGCGGCCAGGTGCTCCAGGAGGATGGAGCCGATGCCCCGGCCCTGGTGGTGGTCCGAGATCATGAACGCCACCTCCGCCGCTCGCGGCGAGGTGCGGTCGTAGCGGCCCACGCCGATGAGCTTGTCCCCCAGGATCAGCACGAAGCACACGCGGTCCCGGTGGTCCACCGTGGTGAAGCGCTCCAGCTCCCGCTGGGACAGCTTGGGCTTGTAGGAGAAGAAGCGCAGGTAGATGCTGTCCTGGGACTGCGAGGAGTGCATCTGCTGCAGCAGCTCCTGGTCCTGCGGGCTGATGGGGCGCAGGTGCGCGGTGGCGCCGTCCCGCAGGATGACGTCCGCCTCCCAGTACTCGGGGTAGGCCTGCTGCTGCGGAGTCTCGTCGAGGGAACCCATAGACTTCAGACTAGCCAACCGTCTGCCCCTGACACAGGAGCACGCACCGAATCCAAGGAGTTGCCGCTCGATGGCTCGTCGCCGCTCAGCCACCCGTTCCCCCCAGGACGACCTCCCCGAGGACTTCGTCGAGCACATCGTGGACGTGGACGTCACCCAGGAGATGGAGACCAGCTTCCTCGAGTACTCCTACTCGGTGATCTACTCCCGCGCCCTGCCGGACGCCCGGGACGGCCTCAAGCCCGTGCAGCGGCGGATCCTGTTCATGATGGACCAGATGGGGCTGCGCCCGGACCGCGGCCACGTCAAGAGCGCGCGCGTGGTGGGCGAGGTCATGGGCAAGCTGCACCCCCACGGTGACGCCGCGATCTACGACGCGATGGTCCGCATGGCGCAGTCCTTCGCCATGCGCGTGCCCCTGGTGGACGGCCACGGCAACTTCGGCTCGCTCGACGACGGTCCGGCCGCCCCGCGCTACACGGAGGCCCGCATGGCCCCGGCGGCCCGGACGCTCACCGGGGACCTGGACGAGGACGTCGTGGACTTCGTGCCCAACTACGACAACCAGTTCCAGCAGCCCGCCGTGCTCCCGGCCGCGTACCCCAACCTGCTGGTCAACGGCGCCACGGGCATCGCGGTGGGCATGGCCACCAACATGGCCCCGCACAACATGCGGGAGGTCGCGGCCGGTGCCCGCCACCTGGTCCTGAACCCCGAGGCCACCCTGGAGGAGCTCATGAAGCTCATCCCCGGCCCGGACCTGCCCTCGGGCGGGCGGATCGTGGGGCTCGAGGGCATCCGGGACGCGTACCGCACCGGGCGCGGCTCCTTCCGCACCCGCGCCACGGTCTCGATCGAGCAGGTCTCCCCGCGCAAGCAGGGCATCGTGGTCACCGAGCTGCCCTACATGGTGGGTCCTGAGAAGGTCACCGAGAAGATCAAGGACGCCGTCCAGGCCAAGAAGCTCACCGGCATCTCGGACGTGGTGGACCTCACGGACCGCACCAACGGGCTGCGGCTCGTGATCGAGGTCAAGAACGGTTTCAACCCCCAGGCGGTGCTCGCCCAGCTCTACAAGCACACGCCGCTGGAGGAGTCTTTCGGGATCAACAACGTGGCCCTGGTGGACGGCCAGCCGCGGACCATGGGCCTGCTGGAGCTGCTGCGCGTCTACACGGACCACCGGATCGCCGTGGTGCGCCGACGCACCGCGTTCCGCCTGGCCAAGCGCCAGGACCGGCTGCACCTGGTCGAGGGTCTGCTGATCGCGATCGTGGACATCGACGAGGTCATCCAGATCATCCGCGGCTCCGAGGAGACCGCCGAGGCCCGGGACCGGCTGATCGCGGTCTTCGACCTCTCCCGGGCCCAGGCGGAGCACATCCTGGAGCTGCGGCTGCGCCAGCTCACCAAGTTCTCCCGGATCGAGCTCGAGGCCGAGCGCGACCAGCTGCAGCGGGAGATCGCGGAGCTCGAGGCAGTCCTGGGCTCGGAGACCACGCTGCGCGGCGTCGTCGCCGACGAGCTGTCCGAGACCGCCCAGAAGTTCGGGGACGAGCGCCGCACCGTGCTGCTCGAGGCGGAGGACCTGCCCGCCGTGACCGCGGCACAGACCGGCGGGAAGAAGGCGGTCACGTCCGTGGCCCTGGAGATCAGCGACGACCCGTGCTGGGCGTTCCTCTCCACCACCGGGCGGATCGCCCGCAGCGCCGCGCGCACTCCCCTGGCGGACGGCTCGCGCCGCTTCAAGCACGACGCGCTCACGAGCGTGGTCCCCGCGACGGCTCGCGGCGAGATCGCCGCCGTGACGTCAACTGGCCGGATGCTGCGTGTCTCGTGCGTGGACATCCCCGTCCTGCAGGACTTCGACGGCGTGCCCCGCCTCGCGGACGGTGTGCCCGCCGCGGACTTCCTGGGCCTGGAGAAGAACGAGACGCTCGTGGGCCTGGCGCCCCTCACGGAGGTCGTGGGGATCGGCACGGCCGCGGGCGTGGTCAAGCGCGTGAACCCCGACTACCCGCTGAACCTGGACCAGTGGCCCGCGATCAAGCTCAAGGACGGGGACCGCGTGGTGGGGGTGGGTGCCGCGCCGGACGCCGCCGAGCTCGTGATGGTCTCCTCCGACGCCAAGCTGCTGCACTTCCCCGCCTCCGCCGTGCGCCCGCAGGGCCGCACCGCCGGTGGCGTGGCCGGGATGAAGCTCGCCGCCGGTGAGCACGTGATCTTCTGCGGGGCGGTGATCCCGCAGGAGTCCACCGTGGTGGTCACGCAGGCCCGCGGGGACGGTCAGCTGCCGGAGATGGGAGAGGCCTCCGTCAAGGTCACCCCCCTGAGCGAGTTCCCGCCCAAGGGTCGTGCCACCGCGGGTGTGCGCGCGCAACGGCTGCTCGCCGGGGAGGACGCGCTGAACCTCGCGTGGGTGGGCCACGGACCGGGCAAGGCCGTGTCCGCCGCAGGGGTCGCGCGGAGCCTGCCCACCGAGTACGGCCGCCGGGACGGCTCCGGGGTGGGCATCGACCGGGCCGTGGCCGCCGTGGGTCCCGCGCTCACGGGGCTGCCGGTGGAGGTTCCCACCGCCGGGAGCGCGTCCCGAGAGGATGCGGACACCGCGTCAGCGGAGGGCTGAGACGTCGCGGTCCGCGTCCGGGGCCGCAGGCCCTGTCATGCGGGACCGGCGGTCACGTCACCGCTGACGCGACCTGGCGGCGTCGTGCTCCCCGCCGCACTGACGCATCCCGTGGTCGTCCCCCTGCGGCGCGCGGCCCGGATCAGGCGTCGATCTGCTCCTGGTTCAGGTGCGAGGCGCCGGCCACGATGAAGTCCTTGCGGGGCGCCACCTGCGAGCCCATGAGCAGGGAGAACGCGCGCTCGGCGGCCTCCGCGTCCGCCACCCGCACCCGGCGCAGCACGCGGTGGCGGATGTCCATGGTGGTCTCCGCGAGCTGGTCGGCGTCCATCTCACCCAGACCCTTGTAGCGCTGGATGGGCTCCTTGTAGCGCCGCCCCTGCTCCTCGAGGCTGCCCAGCAGGGTGTCCAGCTCGCGCTCCGAGTACGTGTAGACCATCTCGTTGGCCTTGGAACCGGGGTTCACGATCTGCACCCGGTGCAGCGGCGGCACTGCGGCGTAGACGCGGCCGGCCTCCACGAGGGGGCGCATGTAACGGTAGAACAGGGTGAGCAGCAGCGTGCGGATGTGGGCGCCGTCCACGTCCGCGTCCGTCATCATGATGACCTTGCCGTAGCGCGCAGCGTCCAGGTCGAAGCTGCGCCCCGAGCCCGCGCCGATCACCTGGATCAGCGCGGCGCACTCGGCGTTGGCCAGCATGTCCGTGATGGAGGCCTTCTGCACGTTGAGGATCTTGCCGCGGATGGGCAGCAGCGCCTGGTGGTTCGAGTTGCGCGCCAGCCGGGCCGTGCCCAGCGCGGAGTCACCCTCCACGATGAACAGCTCCGAGCGGGCCACGTCCGCGGAGCGGCACTCCACGAGCTTGGTGGGCATGGACGAGGTCTCCAGGGCGTTCTTGCGCCGCTGGGTCTCCTTGTGCACCCGCGCCGAGATGCGGGACTTCATCTCCGCCACGACCTTCTCGAGCAGCTGGCCCGCCTGGGCCTTGTCGTCGCGCTTCTTCGACGTCAGCTGCCTGGTGAGCTCCGCCTCCACGACCTTGGCGACGATCTGGCGCACGGCGGGGGTGCCCAGCACCTCCTTGGTCTGGCCCTCGAACTGCGGCTCGGCCAGGCGCACGGTGAGCACGGCCGTGAGACCGGCGAGGACGTCGTCCTTCTCGAGCTTGTCGTTGCCGGCCTTGAGCTTGCGGGAGTTCACGTCCACCTGCTTGCGCAGCGTCTTGAGCAGGGCGTTCTCGAAACCGCTCAGGTGCGTGCCGCCCTTGGGGGTCGCGATGATGTTGACGAACGAGCGCACCGTGGTGTCGTACCCCACGCCCCAGCGCAGGGCGACGTCCACCTCGCACGTGCGCTCCACGTCCTGCAGCTGCGCGTGCCCGGAGTCGTCCAGCACCGGCACGCGCTCGGTGAACGAGCCCTGGCCCTGCAGCCGCCACACGTCCGTCACCGGGGCGTCCGCCGCGAGGAACTCCGCGAACTCGGAGATTCCACCGTCGTACTGGAAGACCTCCTCCACCGGCCCGTCGGCTCCCGGGGTGCCGGGCAGACGGCGCTCGTCGGTGACGGTGATCCGCAGTCCAGGGATGAGGAACGCCGTCTGGCGGGCACGGCGCACCAGGTCCTCCGTGGAGAACTTCGCATCCGGCGTGAAGATCTGGTCGTCCGCCCAGTATCGGATCCGGGTGCCCGTGACACCCCGCTTGGCCTTGCCCACCACCTGCAGGTGCGAGTCCGTGGTGAACGGCTCGAACGGCGCGTTCGGGGAGGGCGCACCCTTGTCCGTGAACGTTCCGGGCTCACCGCGCTTGAAGGACATCTGGTACGTCTTGCCGCCGCGGTCCACCTGCACGTCCAGGCGCGCGGACAGGGCGTTGACCACCGAGGCTCCCACACCGTGCAGACCGCCCGACGCGGAGTACGAGCCCCCGCCGAACTTGCCGCCCGCGTGCAGCTTGGTGAACACCACCTCCACCCCGGTCAGTCCGGTGCGGGGCTCGGTGTCGATGGGGATGCCGCGGCCGTCGTCGTGGACCTCCACGGAGCCGTCCTTGTGCAGGAACAGCGCGATGTCCTGCCCGTAGCCCGCCAGCGCTTCGTCCACCGAGTTGTCGATGATCTCCCACAGGCAGTGCATCAGTCCGCGGGAGTCCGTGGAGCCGATGTACATGCCCGGGCGCTTGCGCACCGCTTCCAGTCCCTCCAGCACGGAGAGGTGGCGGGCGTTGTATTCGGATCGAGACGGTGTCACGAGCTTCTTCCGGGGTCGGGGGGCCGCGAGGGCGTTGGGGACCTCATCACTCTAGACGGCGCCCCGGTTTTGTGCGCGGTGGGCGAAACATCGGCCACGCGGGAAGCAATGGCCGCGCGCGTGAGTTGTACTGGGACGTGCGATCCAGCTGATCGAGCCGACATCGCGCTGCGGTGCGCACACGCGTGCCCGCCGCATTCCACACCTGTGAGGAGGATCCCATGAACGCGACACTCGAAGCGCGTGAACTGAATGCGACCCACCGCTGCGATGCCTGCGGCGCGCAGGCCTACGTCCGCGTGGTCCTCGAATCCACCGGCGGCGAGCTGCTGTTCTGCGCCCACCACGCCCGGGTCAACGAGGACAAGCTGCGTCCCCTGGCCGCCACGTGGCAGGACGAGACCGAGCACATCGGGGCCTGAGTCACCCACCGCGCCACGGCGGCAGAGACCGACCGGGGCTGCGCAGTAGATGGCATGAGACGAGGCGCGCACCGTGCGGTGCGCGCCTCGTCTCGTCCCACGGTCCCGTGAGGATCAGATGGCCGTGGGCTTGCGGCCCCAGAAGATCACGTTGGTCCCCAGGTACCGGCTCTCGGAGCCCACGTCCTCGAACCCGGCCTCCCGCAGCTGCCGTTCCACCTCGGCGGGCGGGACGAACCCCAGCGTCGAGGACTTGAGGTAGCTGTACGCGCTGCGGTCCCGGGCCACGATCTGACCGAGCAGCGGAAGCACCACACTCATGCCCACGGAGACCGCGAGCTTGAGCAGCCCGCGCGGCGGGGCCGTCTCCAGCACCACCACCCGGCCACCGGGCCTGAGCACACGGAACTGCTCGCGCAGCACCCTGGGGACATCACTGACGTTGCGCAGCAGGTATCCGTGCGTCACGGCGTCGAACGACGCGTCCTCGTACCGCAGCTCGTGGGCGTCCGCGAACTCCCACGTGACCGAGTCCGCGCCCGGCTTGGTGCGGGCCTCGGCCAGCATGTTCTCGGAGAAGTCCACCCCCACCACCTCCGCTCGCGGTTCACGACGCCGCACGGCCAGGGCGATCTCACCGGTGCCCGTAGCGATGTCCAGCAGTCTCCCGCGCGGCGGCACCTGTGCCCGCCGGGCCACCTCGCGGCACCAGCGGGCGTGACCGCCCAGGGTCATGAGCGCGTTGATGCGGTCGTACTCCACATTGATGCGGTTGAAGATGCCCTGCACCTGCGCGTCGCGCGCGGTCATCTCGTGCCCTTCTGCCGGGCCGTGCGCCGGCATCAGTCCAGGTAGTCCCGCAGCACCTGCGAGCGGGACGGGTGGCGCAGCTTGGACATGGTCTTGGACTCTATCTGGCGGATCCGCTCACGAGTGACGCCGTAGACCTTGCCGATCTCGTCCAGGGTCTTGGGCTGACCGTCGGTGAGACCGAAGCGCATGGCCACCACGCCGGCCTCCCGCTCGGACAGGGTGTCCAGCACGGAGTGCAGCTGCTCCTGCAGCAGGGTGAAGGACACGGCGTCCGCGGGGACCACGGCCTCGGAGTCCTCGATGAGATCCCCGAACTCGGAGTCGCCGTCCTCGCCCAGGGGGGTGTGCAGGGAGATGGGCTCACGGCCGTACTTCTGCACCTCCACGACCTTCTCGGGGGTCATGTCCAGCTCGTTGGCGAGCTCCTCCGGGGTGGGCTCGCGGCCGAGGTCCTGCAGCATCTGGCGCTGCACGCGGGCCAGCTTGTTGATGACCTCCACCATGTGCACCGGGATGCGGATGGTGCGGGCCTGGTCCGCCATGGCGCGGGTGATGGCCTGGCGGATCCACCACGTGGCGTACGTAGAGAACTTGAAGCCCTTGGTGTAGTCGAACTTCTCGACCGCGCGGATGAGGCCCAGGTTGCCCTCCTGGATGAGGTCCAGGAACAGCATGCCGCGGCCGGTGTAGCGCTTGGCCAGGGACACCACGAGCCGGAGGTTCGCCTCCAGGAGGTGGTTCTTGGCGCGGCGGCCGTCGTGGATCACCCAGCGGTAGGCGCGGCGGGTGTCGGCATCCATGGAGTCGGCCTCGTCCGCGAACTTGTGCTCGGCGTAGAGCCCGGCCTCGATCCGCAGCGCGAGGTCCACCTCCTGCTCCGCGTTCAGCAGCGCGACCTTGCCGATCTGCTTGAGGTAGTCCTTGACGGGGTCTGCGGTGGCTCCGGCGACGACCACCTGCTGCGCCGGGGCGTCGTCGTCGTCGTTGCTGGTCAGCACGAAGCCGCGGGCGCTGCGGTCCTGGCGCCCCTTCATGAGCTGCGCGGACTCCTCCACCGACGCCTGCTGGGACTCCTGGGCGTCGTCGTCCTCGGCGTCGTCCTGGAGGTCCTCCGTCACGATCTCGTCCTCGGCGAGCGCCTCGTCCACGGGGTCGGCCTTCTTGCGGCCGCGCCCGGTGCCGGTGCTCGTGGGCGCGGCCTTGGCCGCACTCTTGCGGGGTGTCGCCGTGGTGCCGGGCTTGTCCTCCGCGGAGGCCTTGACCGCGGCTTCC
Source organism: Kocuria sp. HMSC066H03 (assembly GCF_001812045.1). Classification (NCBI taxonomy): domain Bacteria; kingdom Bacillati; phylum Actinomycetota; class Actinomycetes; order Micrococcales; family Micrococcaceae; genus Kocuria; species Kocuria sp. HMSC066H03. Next base: position 8,300 of record NZ_KV807509.1, on the reverse strand, counting down.
GCAGCCTTGGTGGTGCCCGCGGCCGTGGTGGTGCCCGTGGACTTGGCGGTGCCCGTTGTCCGCGTGCCAGTGCTCTTGGTGGCGGCCGTCTTCTTGGCCGCGGTCTTCTTGGGTGCAGCCGTCTTGCGGGCTGCCGTCCTGGTCCCCGCAGTCTTCGCGGTGGAAGCCGTCGTGGTCGAGGCCTCCGCGGTGGCCGCCGTCTGCTCTGCAGCGTCCGACGCCGCGGTCGCGGTGGTGCTCGCCGTGCGCGACGAGGCCGCCGTGGTCTTCTTGGCGGCGGTGCTCTTGCGGGCCACGGTCTTCTTCGCGGCCGTGGTCTTGGCCGCGGTCGTCTTCTTGGCCGCCGTGGTCTTCTTGGCGGGGGCCTTCTTCGCGGCGCCGCTCGTGCTCGCGCCGCTCTGGGAGGCCGACGCCGCCGAGGCGGTCTCCGCCGCGGGGGCCTGCGAGGCGGACGCGGTCTTGCTGGCAGCTGGTGACACGGAAAACCTTTCGTTGGACAGATCTTCGGACGCGTACCACGCGGGTGGCCAACACGCCTATGACCCTGTCAAGTCCGGTGCGGTGACAGGAATGTCCGACCGGGACTCTGAGGGTCCTACTCCCGGCAACGCCACACCCCCGCAGATTGTTCCCACCCCCGGGGAGAAAGTTTTCCGCGCGGCTGCTCCGGCCCACGCACCGAACCATGGCGGTCCCCCGCCGGCCACGCACGACGACGCCCGACCCCACCCGGGGTCCGTGCCCTCAGCCGCGGCTCCAGTGGTGGCGCCCCGGCCACGCCGTGGCCCGGCTCGAGCACCACCACGGTGTGGGAAGCGTGCTCAGGCGGCGCCGGACGTCGCTCACGGCGTGGCGCCCAGCCCCCGGAGCACTGCCCTCGTGGCAGTGTCCCTCCAGCAGGCGAGCGGCCGTGAGGGACCGCCCACGGTAGTGCTCCAGCTGAGCCAGAACGGCGACCACCGTGGTGCGTGCCTCCCACCCACGGTCCTCATCCCCGGCCTTGGCCGCCAGCACCGCGTCGAGCACCTGGAGCACCCTGTGGGCGCTGTCCACGGAGTCCCAGTGCGGTGGTCCGTCCCACTCCCCGGACACCGCGGCGATGCACCGCAGTGCCTCGTCGATGGTGTCCGCGTCGGGATCCAGCTGCCCCGGGGCACACCCCTCCAGGCGCCGCGACGCCGCATGCAGCCCCACCAGCGCGGCCGCCGCGCGCTCTGGGTTGCCGGTGAGCCACATGTAGAGCAGTGCGTCCCGGCTGAGATCGTCCCCCAGGTCGTCCAGCAGCCGGAGGAGTTCGCGGTCAGGCCACGCGAGGACTTCCGCCACCCAGCGGTTCCGGTTCCTTCCCACCCGGTGCCCGGCGGCCGACCAGGCAGCGAGCCGCGCCCTGGCCTGGCCCACCGTGAGGTCGTGGGACGAGGTGGACCGTGGGGGCCGCGCGGCGGCGTGCCGGTCCGCCGTCTCCCGGGGGTTGCGCTCCGCGCAGCGCCGGAGCGCCTCGCGCAGGTGCGCTCCTCTCTCCTGCACGCAGGACCGCCACACGGGGTCGTCGCGCAGGAGCGGTGGTTCCGCTCCACTGCCCTCGGCCACGAGCTGGGCGTTCACGGGGCTGTCCCGGATCAGCCGGACCGACAGCGCCCGCTCCGGCTCGTCGGCGTCCCACCAGTGGGTGGGCCCCACCACGAGCTGCCGCAGCATCTCGAATCCCGTGAGGTCCAGAATTCTCCGCCACCGTGCGAGGGCCCCGGAGGCCTCGGTCACCGCGTCCCCTGTCTCCGTGGCGCAGTAGACCACCACCACCAGCTCACCGCGGTGCGGCGTGCCCGCGAGGAGTCCCGCCAGGTCCTCGGCCACCGCAGGCAGGTCCGCTCGGGAATCCGGGGTGTCGAGGCTGAGGCACAGGGCGTGCCCATCCCTCACGGGAAGGAACAGCACGGTGCCGTCGCAGGGGCTGTGTCCCAGCTGGTGGGGAATCAGCGCGAGCAGGTCCTCGCAGCGGCGGACGGTCACGGTCGGGGTCGATTCAGGAGCCACGGTCATGCCCCCACGGTGCCCCGGGGTACGAACGGCCGCGTGGCCGCGGCGTCGAACGGGGAGGGCCGGGGCCGCAGGCGCACCGGGACCACCGTGGTGCAGTGCGCTCACCGCGGCACGCACCCGGCACCGCCCGCCGCGGGCGCGCCCGCCGCGAAGGGCGTCAGACCGCGTCAGACCGCATCGGGTCCGTGGAGGCGACGGACCTGGCGGCTGCACCGCAGGATGGCCAGCGTGCCCACGAGCGCCACGAGTCCCTGGGCGGCGATCGCGGGACGGAACGCCTCGCCGTCGTAGAGGGTGGACGAGATCCCGGCTCCGTAGAGCAGGTCCAGCACCAGCCCGGTGACCCAGATGGCGAGCAGGGACGCCGCGAAGCCCCCCACGTTGGCGAGTCCCGTGGCCGTGCCGCTGACCCGGGGAGGGCTGAACGAGCGCACGATGTCGAACGCGATCATGGAGGCGGGAAGGGAGAGGGCTATCAGGCACACACCCCCGTAGACCACGGCCAGCGGAGCCCTGCCCGGCCACAGCAGCAGGACCGCCCAGCCGGACCAGCTGACCGCGCAGCAGGCCAGCACCAGCCTGGAGCGGTGGTGGGCGAAGCGCGCGCTCAGCCTGCCGATCACGGGCGCCACCACCACGTTGAAGACCACGTACACCGTCATCACGGCAGAGGCCTGCCCCGGGTCCAGCCCCTGGGCGTTCTGCAGGTACGGGTAGGCCCACATCAGCGCGAACGTGTTGCCCGCGAACTGGACCGTGAAGTGCACCCAGAAGCCCAGGCGCGTCCCCGGTTCACGCAGCGCCAGGCCCATGGACGCGCGCACCGCGGAGAACGAGATGCTGTCGCTGAGCTCCCGCGCGCCGGGCGGGTGGTTGCGCAGCAGCAGTCCGGACAGCACCGCGGCGAGCATGGCGATCCCCGCCATCACCACGAACGAGGGCACCCACCCGGCGGCGTGCAACAGCACGGCGAAGGGCAGCACGGAGAACAGCTGCCCCAGGTTGCCCGTCATGCCCACCACCTGGGAGAGCATCGGGACGCGCAGCGGCGAGAACCACACGGGCAGCAGGCGCATGACGCACACGAACGTGGCCGCGTCCCCGGCGCCCACCAGGACGCGTCCCACCACGCCCTCGGCCACCGACTGCGCCGAGGCCAGCTGCAGCTGCCCCGCGGCCATGGCCACCCCGCCCACGGTGATCAGGATGCGGGGACCGAAGCGGTCCACGAGGACCCCCACGGGAACCTGCAGCACGGCGTAGACCAGCACCTGCATCATGGAGAACAGGGAGAGACCGGAGGCCGCGGTCTGGAAGCGCTCGGCGGCTTCCACGGACGCCACCCCGAAGCTCGTGCGCTGGGCCACGGCGGAGAAGTAGGCGAACATCCCCACCGCCAGGATCAGCCACGCGGTGGGAGAGTCCCTGGACCGGGGCGCACTGGGCGAGGGGGTGCGGGGCATGCTGGAGGGCCTTCCGAGGGCTGTCGTTGCTCTGCCCCCGCGCGCACGGCCCGTGGGCTACTTGTCCTGGTGGCCGTCCGAGTCGTTGCGAGCGGCCAGGAACGCCTCGGCCGCGGCGCCGAGGTCGTCGGCGTCAGGAAGATCGGAGTCGTCGGGCCCGGCGAGGATGGACCGGCGGGCGGACGCGTCCACCACGTCATCGTAGCGCCGTTCCATGCTCTCGATGACGGCCTGCACCTCGGGGGACGAGTTCGCCTGCTCGTCGATCTGGCGGATCACGTCCCGCGAGGCCTCCCGCAGCTCGTCGGTGGGCAGCGTGCGGCCCGTGACCGCGCTGAGGTGCTCGAGAGCCGCCACGGCGGCCTGCGGGAGGTAGGACTCCGCGAGGTACTGGGGGACGTGCACGGACAGACCCACGTGGTCGATCCCGTGCTCCTGGAACCGCAGCTCCAGCAGGTGGGAGGCCGAGGCGCTCACCTCGAAGCTCGGCCGACTCCCGCCCATGCGGGGCAGCAGGTCCGCGCGCGGACCGTGGGCCGTCACGAGGACGGGGCGGGTGTGGGGCACGGGCATCGGGATGCCGTTCACGATTGCCACCAGGGAGACCCGCAACCGCTGGGCGAGCCCCACCACGGCTGCGGCGAAGCGCTCCCACTGGGTGTCCGGCTCCGGACCGGTGAGCAGCAGGAAGTGCCGGTCCAGACCGTCGGTGACGAGGTGCAGGTTCAGCTCGGGAGCCTCCCAGTCCTCGAAGTGGTCCTCCGCGAAGGTCACCCGGGGGCGCCGCGAGCGGTAGTCGTAGAGCTGGTCGAGATCGAAGCGTGCCACCGTCTCGCTCGGCATGGAGTCGAGGACCACTGCCTCGATCTGACCCGCGAGGTGCCCGGCCTCCACGTACCCGGAGAGGGCCACGATCATCGGCAGGCCACGCAGCCGGTCATCACCCAGCAGAGCGGGGTTGCCCAGGTACAGGGCCGTGGGATCCAGCACTTCTCCTCCTAGTGGACACGGGCCGCGGCGCACCCGCAGACCACGGCGCGCGCCCTCGATGGACAGGGAACGCCTCCGGGGTCACAGGGTATTCCCGCCCCGGCGTCCGCAGCCGGATGACTAGGATCGGTGTCACACCGGCGCATCGCGCCCGGGCCCGCGGCCACCTGCACCGCGGCTCCGACCGTTCTCAGCCAGGCGTGGAAGGACATCACAGTGACCACAGCGCAAGAGATCCTCACGACCCACGAGGTGAGCCTCACCGCCGCCACCAAGCCCCTGGGCGACTCCGCCACGGACGCACTCGTGCTGGGCGTCCTCCAGGACGGCACCGTCTCGGTGCCGAGCGACGTGAAGGCGGGAGTCCGGCGTCGTCTGGCGCAGCTCGCCGAGCGGGCGCAGGCCTCGGGCTCTCTGGAGAAGGTCGTCGTGGTCCCCGCACCCGACGACGTCCGCGCCGGTCTCGTGGTCTTCACGGGCCTCGGTGAGGGCCAGGGCCGGGAGCAGCTCGAGAACCTGCGCCTCGCCGCGGGCGCCGCGGTGCGTGCGCTGCAGGGCCGGGCCTCGTCCGCCGTGGTCTCTCTGCCTGTGGACACCGCCGAGCAGGTCCAGGCCGTGGCCGAGGGCGTGGGCCTCGCGGCGTTCGTGTACACCACCCAGAAGACCCGCACCGCAGGGGACAAGGACCGGCCCCTGGAATCCGCCGTGGTGAGCGTCCCGAAGAACCTCGCCAAGGCCGCGAAGCCCGCCGTCGAGCGTGCCCGCCACGTGGCCCGCGCGGTGCGTCTGACCCGCACGCTCGTGGACCTGTCCCCGGACACCGCCACCCCGGAGTTCGTGGCGGACGTGGCCACCACCGCGGCCAAGGGCACCAAGGTCAAGGTGGAGGTGCTCGCGGAGAAGGAGCTGACCCGCGGCGGCTTCGGTGGTCTGCTCGGCGTGGGTCAGGGCTCCGTCAACGGTCCCCGGCTCGTGAAGCTGCGCTGGTCCCCGGCGCGCGCCAAGAAGCACGTCTCCCTGGTGGGCAAGGGCATCACGTTCGACTCGGGCGGACTCTCCCTCAAGCCGCCGGCCTCGATGATGACCATGAAGTCGGACATGGCGGGTGCCGCGGCCGTGCTGAGCACGGTCCTCGCCGCGGCGGCTCTCGAGCTGCCCGTGGCCGTGACCGGCTGGCTGTGCCTCGCGGAGAACCTGCCCTCGGGCTCGGCCACCCGTCCCGGCGACGTCCTGCACATGCACAGCGGCCACACCGTAGAGGTGCTCAACACGGACGCCGAGGGTCGCCTGGTGCTCGCCGACGGCCTGTGGGCGGCCGGCCAGGAGAACCCCGACCTGCTCGTGGACATCGCCACCCTCACCGGCGCGCAGATGGCCGCTCTCGGCGTCCGCACCGCCGGTGTCATGGGTGACGACGCCGCCCGCTCCCTCGTGGTCGACGCCGCCGGTCGCGCGGGCGAGCCCGCGTGGCCCATGCCCCTGCCCGAGCACCTGCGCCCCTCGCTGGACTCCTTCGTGGCGGACCTGAAGAACATGGGCGACAAGCACGGCGGAATGCTCGTGGCCGGCCTGTTCCTGCGCGAGTTCGTGCCGGAGCAGGGTGGACGCAGGCTCCCGTGGGCCCACATCGACATCGCCGGACCGTCCTTCAACGAGTCCCAGCCGTGGGGCTACACCCCCAGGGAGGGGACGGGCTTCGGCGTGCGCACGTTGCTCGAGATCGCGGCCGCCCACGCCGAGTGAGCAGCGCCGCGTGAATTGCGCCACGTCGCGGGGCCCCACCGGGCAGCAATACCTGGTGGGGCCCCGTGGGTGGCGTTAGGCTTGACCCCAACCGTGACCGTCCTCCTCAGACCCTGGATCGGGCCTCGGGCGGACATCCGAATCCAAGAACTCGAACCCCGAGGGAGCCAACGTGGCCGACAACCAATACGACATTCTGGTCCTGGGCGGAGGATCTGCCGGGTACTCCGCCGCTCTGCGCGCGGTGCAGCTGGGCTACTCCGTGGCGTTGATCGAGAAGGAGAAGCTCGGCGGCACGTGCCTGCACTGGGGCTGCATCCCCACCAAGGCGTACCTGCACTCCGCCGAGCTCGCAGAGGGCGCCCGGGAGTCGGAGAAGTACGGCATCAAGGCCACCCTGGAGTCCATCGACATGGGCGCCGTGCGCGACTACAAGAACAAGATCGTGCAGGGCAAGTACAAGGGCCTCACCGGGCTCATGAAGATGCGCAAGGTCGATGTCATCCAGGGCAACGGCAAGCTCACGGGCAAGAACACCATCGATGTGGACGGCACCACGTACACGGGTGAGCACATCATCCTGGCCACCGGATCCGTCTCCAAGACCATGGGTCTGGAGATCGGCGGCCGCGTGATGACCTCCACCGAGGCGCTCGAGATCGACTTCGTGCCCAAGTCCGCGATCGTCCTCGGCGGCGGCGTCATCGGCTGCGAGTTCGCCTCCATGTGGCGCTCGTTCGGTGTGGACGTCACCGTGATCGAGGGCCTGCCCCACCTCGTGGCCAACGAGGATCCCGCGATCATCAAGACGCTCGAGCGCGAGTTCAAGAAGCGCGGCATCAAGTCCAACCTGGGCACCTTCTTCGAGAAGGTCGAGCAGGACGACAACGGCGCCAAGGTGACCCTCGCGGACGGCAAGGAGTTCGAGGCGGAGATCGTGCTCGTGGCCGTGGGCCGCGGTCCCAACACCGCGGACATGGGCTTCGAGGACCAGGGCATCCCCATGGACCGCGGGTTCGTCACCCCGAACGAGCGGCTGCACACGGGCGTGGGCAACATCTACGCGATCGGCGACATCGTTCCCGGCGTGCAGCTGGCGCACCGCGGATACCAGCAGGGCCGCTTCGTGGCCGAGGAGATCGCCGGGCTGAACCCCGTGGTGGTCCCGGACATCAACGTTCCCAAGGTCACCTTCACCGAGCCGGAGATCGCCTCCGTGGGCTACTCGCAGCCCAAGGCCGAGGAGAAGTTCGGCAAGGACAACGTGGAGACCTTCGAGTACAACCTGGCCGGCAACGGCAAGAGCTCGATCCTCGGCACCGGCGGCCTCATCAAGCTCGTACGCGAGAAGGACGGCCCCATCGTGGGCTTCCACGCGATCGGCACCCGCATCAGCGAGCAGATCGGCGAGGGCCAGCTCATGGTCAACTGGGAGGCCTACCCGGAGGACGTCGCGGCGTTCGTCCACGCGCACCCCACGCAGAACGAGGCCATCGGAGAGGCTGCCATGGCACTGGCAGGCTCTCCCCTGCACGGCTGAGCCACGAGCGGGTGCGCGTCCCCGGGGACGCGCACCCGCTTGCTCCTCCCGGTACCGCCCGGGCCCGGACACGTAGAACATTTTTCGAGAAATTCTGTAGAGAGGGACGGACGCGACAATGTCTGAAACCGTTAATCTGCCCGCACTGGGTGAGTCTGTCACCGAAGGAACCGTCACCCGCTGGCTGAAGCAGGTCGGGGACGAGGTCGCGGTGGACGAGGCCCTGGTGGAGGTCTCCACGGACAAGGTGGACACCGAGGTTCCGTCCCCCGTGGCCGGTGTGGTCGAGAAGATCCTCGTGGACGAGGACGAGGACGTCGAGGTCGGCGCCCCTCTCGTCGTGATCGGCGACGGCTCCGGCGGCTCCGACCAGGACTCCGACTCCGGTGCGGACACCGCCGAGGAGTCCGCCTCGCAGGACTCCGCCGATGATTCTGGCGACTCCTCCGAGGAGGCGCAGGAGGCCCCGAAGGCCGACACCAAGCAGGCCTCGGGCAACTCGGTGGAGGTCACCCTCCCCGCGC
>NZ_KV807508.1:0-420 GCF_001812045.1 Kocuria sp. HMSC066H03 | reverse complement strand
CGACGCCTGCTTGGTGTCGGCCTTCGGGGCCTGCTCGGTCTTGGCCTCGGCGGCCTGCTCGGTGTCCTCGCCGGAGTCGGCGGTGGTGGCAGCATCCTCGACCTTCTCGGCCTTGGTCTCACCGGACTGCTCGGAGGAGCCGTTGTCGGAGCCGGAGTCGCCGGAACCGGCCGCGGACTCGTCGCCCACGATGGCCAGGACCTGGCCGACCTCGGCGTCCTCGTCCTCCTGGACCTTGATCTCCAGGATGGTGCCGGCCACGGGGGAGGGGACCTCGGTGTCGACCTTGTCGGTGGAGACCTCCAGCAGGGGCTCGTCCACCTCGATGCTCTCGCCGACCTGCTTGAGCCAGCGGGTCACGGTGCCCTCGGTCACGGACTCGCCCAGCGCGGGGAGGGTGACCTCCACCGAGTTGCCCGA
>NZ_KV807507.1:0-261 GCF_001812045.1 Kocuria sp. HMSC066H03 | reverse complement strand
CCGTTGTGCCGCGGGGTGTAAGGACGGATCCTCTGTTGCCTGCTGGCCAGTGCTTCCACGGTGCGGGTGAAGTCTTCGGCTCGGTAGTTGGCACCGTTGTCGGTGACTACCCGGTGGATGCGGGTGACCCCGTGGGCGACGAAGAACGCCCGTGCGCGGCAGAAGAACCCGATCGTGGTGGCTGCATTCTCATCATCGAGGGCCTCGGTGTAAGCCAGGCGGGAGAAACCGTCCACGGCCGAGTGCAGGTAGGTGTACCCC
>NZ_KV807506.1:961881-1227354 GCF_001812045.1 Kocuria sp. HMSC066H03 | reverse complement strand
GACACACTATTGAGTTGACAAACAACACACCACATCTAAACCCTGATCCAGGGCTTCGGATTGGAAGTTTGCGTTGCCGTGATTCGGAAGCTCTCGTGCTGTCCTGTTGGCAACTCGACTAGCTTATCCGTTCCTCATCCGGTCCGCAACTCGACGTTCTCACGCGGTTGGTTCCTGTGGAGGAAGGGGGCTGGTCGACCGTCCAGGCCAGCTCTCGGCTGTCCGTCCTTGCGGCGACTCGGAATACATTACACACGGCCGCTGACCTGTGCAAAACGGCGTTTGCCCTGCCCAGTGGGGCTCCCTCGCTGGGGCGCAACCTCCCCCGCCGGCGCGTGGTCCCGTGCCAGCGGCACTGGGGCCGCCAAGTTCGTCAGTTGCGCAGCAAGTTCTTGCGTACCTTGCCCGTGGCCGTGCGGGGCAGCTCGTCGCTGAAGGTCACGGTGTCCGGCACTTTGAATCCGCTGAGCTGCGAGCGCACGTGCTCACGCAGCTCGTCCTCCGTGACCTGGGAGCCGCCTGCCCGCACCACGTGGGCCACAGGTCGTTCCCCCCACTTCTCGTGGGCCACCCCCACCACGGCCACGTCCAGAACGTCCGGGTGGGAGTAGAGCGCCTGCTCCACCTCGATCGAGGAGATGTTCTCGCCTCCGGAGATGATCACGTCCTTCGCGCGATCCGTGAGCTGGATGTACCCGTTCGGGTGCATCACCCCGAGGTCCCCGGTGTGGAACCAGCCGCCCCGGAACGCCTCGCGTGTGGTCTCTGGATCCCTGTAGTAGCCGATCATCACGTTGTTGCCCCGGAGCACGACCTCCCCGAGCGTCTCCCCGTCTGCGGGGACGTCCTGCATGTCGGGATCCACGATCCGAGCAGATTCCGCCTGGATCATGGCAACTCCCTGCCGGGACATCTGCCGCGCCCGGTCTGACGCGGACAGGGACCGCCACTGCTCCTGGGGCTCGCAGATGGTGATGGGGCCGAACACCTCGGTGAGCCCGTACACGTGGACCACCTCGAAACCGGCGGTCTCCAGGCGCTCGATGATGCTCGGCGCGGGCGGGGCTCCCGCCGTGGTGATGCGGATGGGATGTTCCAGGGGGTGCGCCTGTTCCGCATCCACGATCACCGAGCACACCGCCGGGGCGCCGCACAGGTGGGTGATGCCCTCCTGGTCGAATGCCTGCCAGATGGCGTCCGGGCGCACCGCTCGCAGACACACGTGCGTACCGCCGGCGGCCGTCACGGCCCACGTGGTGCACCACCCGTTGCAGTGGAACATGGGCAGGGTCCACAGGTACCGGGTCTCGCCCGTGAAGCCGTTGTGGAACACCTCACCCAGACTGTTCAGGTACGCCCCCCGGTGGGAGTACAGCACTCCCTTGGGCCTGCCCGTGGTGCCCGAGGTGTAGTTCAGGGTGATGGGCGTGTTCTCGTCCGCCACGGCCCAGCGCACTGCCCCGCCGGCGGTGCCCTCGGTCTGGGGCGGAGCCGATGGCGTGCCGTCCAGGAACTCCTCGAGCGTGGGCACGCCCGCTCCCACCCCGTCCCGCACGGCCGGCAGGCCCGCCTGGTCGTCGGGAATCTGCACCAGTGCGACCCCGGGACGGTTCGCGAGCGCCTCGGCCACGGTCTCCAGCGCTGAGACGTCCGCGAGGACCACGCGGGCCCCGCAGTGCTCGAGGATGTAGTTCAGTTCCCGAGCGCTCAACCGCGGGTTGAGCGGCACCAGCACGGCCCCGGCCGCGGGCACCGCGTAGTGCGCCATGAGCGCGGCAGGCACATTGGGGGCCACCATGGCCACGGTGGGCCAGTCCCGCTCCAGAAGATCCACCCCCTGGAACTCCTCGCTGGTCGACGACGCCGCTCGGGACGTTCCCTCCGCCGGGTCCTCCTCCCGGCGGTACCCCTCGGGTCCGGGGGATTGCGCCCCGGCCACCAGAGGCAGCAGCGCCGTGGCGAAGCGGTGCACGTCCCGTTGGAACTCCCGGTAGGTCCACTCCCGGGACCCGTGCACGACCGCACGGCGATCAGGGAAGACCTCCGCGCTGCGCTCCAGGAAGCGCAGGGGAGTCATGGGCTCGGTGTTGGCGAACATGGTGCTCCTGAGGAGTCGGCGGTCGGGGCACACCCCGCCGGGTCACTTGTAGGCGGAGATCCCCGTGACGGACTTGCCGATGATGAGCGCCTGGACCGTCTCGGTGCCCTCGTACGTGTGGATGGCCTCGATGTCCGCGAAGTGCCGTGCCACACGGTTCTCCATGAGGATGCCGTTGCCGCCCAGCAGGTCCCGGGCGTTCATGGCCACCTGGCGCGCGGTGCGCGTGGCGGTGTACTTGGCCAGCGAGGCCTGCGGACCGCTGAGCGTCCCGGCCTCCTCCTTGCGGGCCATGGCCATCACGAGGGTCTGGATCTGGGTGAGCTCGCTGAGCATGCGGGTGAGCCGTTCCTGCACGATCTGCGATGCGGCCAGCGGGCGCCCGAACTGGTGGCGCTGCTTGGCGTAGTGCACCGCGGTCTCGTAGCACGCCTGGGCGTGGCCCACCGCGGCCCAGGCCACCCCGATGCGGGTGGCGAACAGCACAGCGGAGGTGTCCCGGAAGCTCTTGGCGTGCGGCAGGACGTTCTCCGTGGGCACGAAGACGTTCTCGAGCGTGATCTCAGCCTGGTGGATGGCCCGCAGGGCCAGCTTGGCCTTCATGGTGGTGCCCGTGTAGCCCTCCGACTCCTGGGGGACCACGAACCCGTGGACGGCGCCGTCCTCGTCGCTGCGTGCCCACACCACGGTGATCCCGCCCATGGATCCGTTGCCGATCCACTTCTTGGCGCCGTTGAGGATGTATCCGCCCTCCACCGGGGTGGCCTTGCTCTCGAGCCCGATGGAGTCGGAGCCGTGGGCCGGCTCGGTCAGCGCGAACGCACCGAGGAGCTTGCCAGTGGCCATGTCCGGCAGCCAGCGCTGCTTCTGCTCGTCGCTGCCGCACAGGGCGATCGAGCGCATGGCCAGCCCGCCCTGGACACCGGACACCGTGGAGATGGAGCCGTCACCGCGCGAGAGCTCCATGGCCACCAGGCCGGCGGCCATCTTGGACATGGGGGGCATGCCGGGCACGTCCACGCCGTCGCGGAGCAGGTCGAGCTCGCCCATGCGGCGCACGAGGTCGAGGTTGTACTCGCCGCGGTCCCAGTACTCGGCGATGACGGGCAGGACGTCCTCCTGCACAAAGGTCCTGGCCCGCAGCTGGTGCGCGCGGTCCTCCTCCGTGATGCCCTCGAAGATCCCGGCCTCGTCCGTGGCCAGGGGCTCGTTCAGGTCGTAGTGCGGCTCCAGGGTGCCCGTGGGGAAGTCCTCCGGGTGGCTGATGGTGATGCCAGTGGTCTCCGTGCTGTCCTTGCTCATGGTGACTCCTCAGTCCTTCTGGAAAGTGCTACTGCTGGGCGGCGTCGAACCGGGCGCCCCGGACACGCTCGGCGGCGCCGCAGCGGTCCAGGTACGGGGTGATGCCACCCAGGTGGAACGGGTAGTTGGCCCCCAGGATCATGCAGAGGTCGATGTCCCGGGCGGTGGCGACAACGCCCTCGTCCAACATGTGGCCGATCTCGTCCGCGAGGGCATCCTGCACGCGCGTGAGCAGCTCGCCGTCCGCGCCGTCACCGGACTGTGCGGCGACGCCGCTGTCCCGGCGGGTGCGCTCGAGGGCCTCGTTCGCACCCTCGGAGAGGTAGGTCTCGGACGTCTCGCCGCGCGTCGGCAGGGTGTTCTTGAGGCCGGCGTCCGCCACGGCGTCGAGCCACGGGGAGAGGGTGAACCGGTCCGGGTAGGCGTCGTTCATGGTGTGGGTGATGTGCACCAGCACCGCGGGACCCACGAAGTCCAGCAGCTGCAGCGGGGTCATGGGCAGACCCATGGGATCCAGGGCGTGGTCCACGGCCTGCGGGTCTCCCCCGGCATCCATGGCGCGGCCGATCTCGTCGAACATGCGGGTGAGCACGCGGTTGACCACGAAGCTCGGGGCGTCCTCCACCCGAACCGCGATCCGTCGCAGCTTGGCGGCGAGGTCGAACGCGGTGGCCAGGGTGGAGTCGTCGGTCTTCTCGCCCGCAACGATCTCGAGCAGCGGGGTGACCTCCACCGGATTGAACACGTGGAAGCCCACGAGCCGCTCGGGGTGCTGGAGGTCCCGGCCCATGGCCGTGATGGACAGCGAGGAGGTGTTCGTGGCGAGGATCGCGTCCTCCTTGATGACGGGCTCCCACTGCGCGAAGACCTGGCGCTTGACGTCCAGCTCCTCGAAGACCGCCTCGATGACGAAGTCCGCGTCCGCGAGGTCCTCCGGGCTCCGGGCGCCCGTGATGAGCGCGCCGAGCTGCTCGGCCTGCTCCTCCGTCATGCGACCCTTCTTGGCCTGGGCCGTGAACCGGTCCCGGGTGCGCTGCACACCGGCGGCCAGCCGCTCGTCGTCCAGGTCCGTCATGACCACCGGAATGCGGGCACCCTGCGCGATGAGGGACGCCAGCTGACCCGCCATGAGACCCGCGCCGATCACGGCTGCCTTCTTGATCTCCCGCACGGGAGCGTCCGGGACGTTGGCGGCCTGCTTGCTGCGGGCGCTCACGAGCTCGAACGCGTAGAGAGAGGCACGCGCGGGCTCCGACTGCACGATGGTCTTGAACGCCTCGACCGCGGCCTCCGCGTTCTCCAGGCGGGAGTCGGTGCGGGCGCGGCCCACGAGCTCGATGGCGGCCACGGGGCCGGGAGCGGCGCCGTGCCAGGCCTGCTCCGCCTTGGCGGCCGCCTTCTGCACCGCGGCGTCCCAGGTCTGGGCGTCCTCCGTGGTGCGGCGGGGCTCGTGCTTGCCCTCGAGGACCTCGACCACCCAGTTCTGCCAGGACGTGTCCCACTGCTCCGAGCCGGGAGCGCCCTCGAGCACGGCGTCCACGAGCCCGATCTCCGCGGCCTTGGCCGGGTTGAGGTTCTTGCCGCGCATGGAGTCGGTCACGATGATGTTCAGCGCGGCCTCCGCTCCCACGAGGTGGGGCAGGAGGTGGACACCGCCCCAGCCCGGGAAGAAGCCCAGGTGGCACTCCGGCAGACCCATGGGGGCCTTGCCGGAGATGGAGAGACGGTAGTCGGTGTGCAGCGCGAGCTCCAAGCCGCCACCCAGGGCCACTCCCGTGATGAGGGAGAACGTGGGCACGTCCATCTCCGCGAGCACCCCGAAGGCGTCGTGGCCGGAGCCGACGTACTCGTCCGAGGTGCCGCTCAGCTGCGCCGCACGGATCTCCTTGAGGTTGGCACCGGCCCCGAAGGACTTCTGGTTGCCCGTGACGACCACGGCCTCCACCTGCGTGGTGTCGATCGCGGAGAGCTCCCGCTGCAGATCGCGCATGGCCTGGGAGCCCCAGATCACGAGACCGTTGGGGTCCGTGGAGTCCAGGCTGACCAGGGCGATGGGCTTCTCACGTCCCGGCAGCACCGGGGTGGTCACGGCGATGGTCACGGTGGACGGGAAGGACTGTTCGCTCACGCGGGGCTCCTGTGTCAGGTCGAGGGGTGGTGTGCACCACAGTGTTTGAGTGTCAGTGTGCCCTGAGACGCAGTCTCACGTCAAGACATTTCGTGCCACTCGCACCCACCCCGACACCCCGCCCCTCACAACGTGGGAGAGCCACCCGTGGGGTGGCCGGTCGACCTGGGCTACGCGGTCCCGGGGTTCGCCCACCCTGCGGACTGTCCGCCCAGGGCCTCGTAGACCGAGCGCGCGGTGCGCTCGGCCACGGCGGCCGGGTCCTCGCCCTGCGGTACGACCACGACGACCGGCGCCGGTGCCGGGGGTGGCGGCGCCGCGGCGTCGTCGAACCGCACGGTGAGATCCGGCGGTAGGAAGGTGAGGTCCACGGGATGCGCCACGAAGGCACGACCCACCCCGAACACACCGCACAGCCACGCGATCCGCTGACTCAGGACCCCCACCAGCTGCTCGCCGTGCGCCGGGCGGGGAGCACGCAGCCAGGTGCGCAGGCAGGCGTTGTGCACCGCCACCGTGGCCGCGGCGAGCGCCACCGCGGTGACTCTGCGGTCCGGGGACTGGGGCAGCACCCGGCGCAGGAACGCGTGGAAGACGCGTTCGTAGCGGGAGGACATGGCGATCTCCCGGTCCCGGAGGGATTCCACGCGCTGCAGCAGGTCGTGCCGAGCCACAGCGCGGTCCCGGTGGTCGAGGTGGTGGCGGAACACCAGCTGTGCGCCCTCCGTGAGGCCGGCCTGGAGCGACTGCCCCGGGCGGCGCAGCAGCAGCTCCAGCTGCTGCAGGGTGGCGGCGTGGTCCGCGAAGACCATGTCCTCCTTGCTGCCGTACTTGCGGAAGAACGTGGCCCGGCTGATGCCCGCCGCTTGGGCAAGCTGCTCCACGGTGGTCTCCGTGTACCCGTGATCCGCCAGCATGCGGATGGAGCGCGTGACCACATCCACCCCCGCTCCGTGCGTCTCGCTCATCTGGGCCTCCTCGGCAGCACCATGGGTCTTCTGGCACGAGACTAGCGGCAATGAGACGGAGTCGCACGGGAGCACGACGCCGCACGGCCGGCTCCGGCGCGCACCGGACCCCGGCCGCATGACACCTTCTGCCTGCCCCGGCCCCGCGAGGAGTGGGTGAGGAGCCCTGACCTCAGCAGCGGTGCTCTCGACCCATCCGCGCCCTGCCGCGACCCTGCTCCCGCCACGCCGCCGCGGCAGGTGCGGGACGCGCGCGGTGGCCCGACACGCCGGGGCCGCGCGCGGATCCGTCGCGCCCCGTCCAGCCTGGGCGCCGGGCCGGGGGGCACGGCCGCGACACCCGTGGGGTGCGAACCCCCTGGAACGTCCCGCGTGGCGAGTGACCTGGGCTATACTTCCGAGTGTTCCGAGCCACAAGATCGGCAACCTGACCACCGGACGTCGGCACATCCATCCGTACTCCCGGAAGCTGGTTTCATCGGCTCTCGTCTTGTTCTATTTCGCTTTCGAGGAGGCGAGATGCGCATCTCCCGCATTTCCAAAACTCTCGGTGTCGCCGCAGCTGCGACCCTGGCCCTGACCGCCTGCGGCGGCGGCGGCGACTCCAACAGCTCCGGCGAGGCCGGCGACGGCAACGCGATCATCACCGCGGACTCCGTGGAGCCCCAGAACCCGCTGGTTCCCACCAACACCACCGAGACCGGCGGTGGCGTGGTCGTCCAGCAGATCTTCAACGGCCTGGTGACCTACGACTCCGAGGGCAAGACCCAGAACGACCTCGCCGAGTCCATCGAGTCCGAGGACAAGCAGACCTGGACCATCAAGATCAAGCCGGACATGAAGTTCACCAACGGTGAGGCCATCACTGCCCAGAGCTTCGTGGACTCCTGGAACTACGGCGCCGCGGCCAAGAACGCCCAGGGCACCTCGAGCTTCTTCGAGCCGATCGAGGGCTACGAGAAGGTCTCCGCCGAGGGCAGCAAGGACGACAAGATGTCCGGGCTGAAGGTCGTGGACGACACCACCTTCACCGTCAAGCTGGTCTCCCCGCAGTCGGACTTCGAGCAGCGCCTGGGTTACACCGCCTTCGCCCCGATGCCCTCCTCCGCCTTCAAGGACATGAAGGCCTTCGGCGAGAACCCCGTGGGCTACGGCCCGTACAAGATGGCCAAGGACGGCGCCTGGCAGCACAACTCCGCCATCGAGCTGGTGAAGAACGAGGACTACAAGGGCCCGGAGGCCGCCAAGAACGGCGGCATCACCTTCAAGCTCTACCAGAACCCGGACACGGCCTACCAGGACCTGATCTCCAACAACCTGGACGTGCTGCAGCAGGTGCCCACCGGGGCACTGGGCAACTACAAGTCCGACCTGGGCGACCGCTACTCCGACAAGCCCTACGCCGGCATCCAGACCATCGCCGTTCCGGAGTACCAGGACAACTGGAAGGGCGAGGCCGGCAAGCTGCGCCGCCAGGCCCTCTCCATGTCCATCAACCGTGAAGAGATCACCAAGGTGATCTTCAACGAGACGCGCCTGCCCGCCACCGACTTCACCGCCCCCACCATCGAGGGCTACCAGGAGGACCTGCCGAACTCGGAGAACACCAAGTTCGACGCGGAGAAGGCCAAGGAGCTCTGGGCCAAGGCCGAGAAGATCCAGCCCTACAACAAGTCCCAGAAGCTGACCATCGCCTACAACGCCGATGCCGGCGGACACAAGGAGTGGGTTGACGCGGTCGCCAACCAGATCAAGAACAACCTGGGCATCGAGGTGGAGGGCAAGTCCTACTCCACCTTCAAGGAGCTGCGCACGGACGCCAAGGCCGGGAAGCTGACCGGCGCCACCCGCTCGGGCTGGCAGGCCGACTACCCGTCCATGTACAACTTCATGGGCCCCACCTTCTCCAAGGGCGCATCCTCCAACGACTCCCGCTACGACAACCCGGAGTTCGAGGCCAAGCTGAACGAGGGTCTCGAGGCCAAGAGCACCGAGGACGGGGTGAAGAAGTTCCAGGAGGCCGACTCCATGCTGCTGGAGGACCTCCCCTCGATCCCGCTCTGGTACAACCAGGCCAACACCGCGTGGTCCGAGAACGTCTCGGGCGTGGGCACCGGCTGGGACGGCGTTCCCGAGTACTACAAGGTCGAGAAGACCGCGAACTGATCTTCTGACCCCCTAAAGCACACGGAGCAGGGAGGCGCGTGACCTTGGCGCCTCCCTGTCCCCGTGTTCCAGAGAGGAGCGACTCTTGGCCTGGTATCTGGTCAAAAGACTTCTGCAGCTGATCCCCGTGTTCTTCGGAGCCACGCTGCTGGTCTACTTCCTGGTCTTCATGACCCCCGGTGATCCGCTGGACGCGCTGTGCGGGGACAAGGGCTGCACGCCCGGTGTCGCCGCCGCGCTGACCGAGCAGTACCACCTGAACGACCCGTTCTTCGTCCAGTACTTCAGCTACATCGGCGGTCTGCTGACCGGTGACCTGGGCGTGAACTTCTCCGGACGCGAGATCAGTGAGGTGCTCGCGGACGCGTTCCCGGCGACCGTCCGACTCGCGATCATCGCGCTGGTCTTCGAGGCCATCTTCGGCATCACCTTCGGCCTCTACGCCGGACTGAAGAAGGGCGGCTGGTTCGACTCGACCGTCCTGGTGGTCTCGCTGATCGTCATCGCCGTCCCGATCTTCGTGCTCGGCTTCGTGATGCAGTACTTCGTGGGCGTCAAGTGGGGGCTCGCGAAACCCACGGTCTCCGGCGCCGCGGACTGGAGCGACCTGATCTTGCCGGGCATCGTGCTGGGCCTGGTCTCCTTCGCCCAGGTGCTGCGCCTGACCCGCACCGCCGTGGCGGAGAACGCCAGCGCGGACTACGTGCGCACCGCAACGGCCAAGGGCCTGACCCGCGGCCGTGTGATCCGGGTGCACATCCTGCGCAACTCGATGATCCCCGTGGCCACCTTCCTGGGCATGGACCTGGGAGCTCTGATGGGCGGCGCGATCGTCACCGAGGGCATCTTCAACGTCCCCGGCATCGGCAATCAGCTGTACAAGGCCCTGACCCTCGGGGACGCACCCATGGTCGTCTCCGTGGTGTCCGTGATGGTCATCATCTTCTGCGTGGCCAATCTGCTGGTTGACCTCCTCTACGCCTGGCTCGACCCGAGGATCCGTTATGCCTGAGAACAACTTCGAGAACAACGACTCCGCGGGCCGGGACCTGAACCCCGAGGCCCGCTCCCACGAGGCCGCCGCCCGGGAGATCCGGGAGACCGCCGACGCCCCGGCCGGCTCCCACCAGAAGGACCTGGGTGGGCTGAGCACCGGCGTCATGATGGAGCACTTCGTCGCGGACGTGGCACAGACTCCCGTGGCGGCCACGGACTCCCGCTCGGCCGAGGGCGCGCCCGTGAGCCTGTGGCGCGATGCCTGGCGGCAGCTGCGGAAGAAGCCCACCTTCATCATCGCGGCGCTGCTGATCGTCCTGGTGATCGTGGTGGCCCTCTTCCCGCAGCTGTTCTGGACCGAGGACCCCTCCGCGGCCTCGACCCAGTGCCTGCTCGAGAACTCCAACGGCAAGGCCACCCCGGGACACCCCATGGGCTTCACCGCCCAGGGCTGCGACGTGTACTCGCGCGTGATCGCCGGAACCCGGGCCTCGCTGATGGTGGGCCTGTTCACGACCATCGGTGTGGTCATCATCGGCGGCATCATCGGTGCCCTGGCCGGCTACTTCGGCGGCTGGCTCGACGCGATCCTCGCGCGACTGGGTGACATCTTCTTCGCCCTGCCCCTGATCCTGGGGGCACTCGTGGTCATGCAGCTGCCGTTCTTCAAGGCCAACCGCGGGGTCTGGACCCTGGTGGTGGTGCTGGTGCTCTTCGGCTGGCCACAGATCGCGCGCATCATGCGCGGGGCGGTGGTCGAGGTGCGCAACGCGGACTACGTGGTCAGCGCCCGCTCCCTGGGCGTCTCCTCGTTCGGCATCCTGGTGCGCCACATCATCCCGAACGCCATGGCACCGGTGATCGTGATCGCCACGATCTCGCTGGGCACGTTCATCGTGGCCGAGTCCACCCTGTCCTACCTCGGCATCGGCCTCCCGGCCAGCACCATGAGCTGGGGCAACGACATCTCGGACGCGAAGGACGCCTTCCGCTCGAACCCGATGCCCGTATTTTGGCCCGGCCTGGCACTCTCGCTGACCGTCCTGAGCTTCATCATGCTCGGGGACGCGCTGCGTGACGCGCTGGATCCCAAGGCCCGGAAGAAGTGATGAACATGTCTGAGGAGAAGAACCGTCCCCTGCTGGAGGTCCGCGATCTCGGGATCGCGTTCACCACCGCCACGGGCGAGGTGCAGGCCGTCGAGGACTCGAACTTCACCGTGATGCCCGGGGAGACCGTGGCCATCGTGGGTGAGTCCGGCTCGGGCAAGTCCACGTCGGCCCTGGCCGCGATCGGGCTGCTGCCCGCCAACGGCCGCGTGAACTCGGGTCAGATCATCTTCGACGGCGAGGACATCACGCACGCCAGCGAGAAGCGCAAGGTCAAGCTGCGCGGCAGCCAGATCGGCATGGTCCCGCAGGATCCGATGTCCAACCTCAACCCCGTGTGGAAGGTGGGCTTCCAGGTCCGGGAGACGCTCAAGGCCAACGGGCTGCCCGCGAAGGACGAGGACGTCGCCCGGGTGCTGAGCCAGGCCGGTCTGCCGGACGCGGAGAAGCGCGCGAAGCAGTACCCGCACGAGTTCTCCGGTGGCATGCGCCAGCGAGCCCTGATCTCGATCGGGCTCTCGTGCCAGCCGAGGCTGCTGATCGCGGACGAGCCCACCTCGGCCCTGGACGTCACGGTGCAGCGCACCATCCTGGACCACCTCCAGACCATGACGGACAAGCTGGGCACCGCGGTGCTGCTGATCACCCACGACCTGGGCCTCGCCGCGGAGCGCGCCCAGAAGGTCGTGGTGATGTACAAGGGCCGCGTGGTGGAGGCGGGCCCGGCGCTGCAGCTGCTGCGCACCCCGCGCCACCCCTACACCCAGAAGCTCGTGGACTCCGCGCCCTCGCTGGCGTCCCGGCGCATCGAGGTGGCCCGCACCCGCGGGGAGGAGTCCGAGGACCTGCTCGCGGAGCGCCCGCAGACGGCCATGCAGACCGCGCTGCGACAGGACTTCGTCCAGGTCAAGGATCTGACGAAGGTCTACAAGCTGCGCGGGTCCTGGGGCCGGTCCGAGGACTTCACGGCGGTGGACAAGGTGTCCTTCGACATTCCCCGCGGCACCACCACCGCGGTGGTGGGTGAATCCGGTTCCGGCAAGTCCACCGTGGCCAAGATGATGCTCGGCCTGGAGCCGATCACCTCCGGGTCGATCGTCTTCGACGGCCAGGACGTGGCGCGACTCAAGGGCAAGGAGATGTTCGCTTTCCGGCGCCGGGTGCAGCCGATCTTCCAGGACCCCTACGGTTCCCTGGACCCGATGTACAACATCTACCGCACGATCGAGGAGCCGCTGAAGGTCCACGGCGTGGGGACGTCCAAGGAACGGGAGAACAAGGTCCGGGAGCTCATGGACCAGGTCTCCCTGCCCCAGTCCATGCTCGCCCGGTACCCCAACGAGCTCTCGGGTGGCCAGCGCCAGCGCGTGGCGATCGCCCGCGCCCTCGCGCTCAACCCGGAGCTCGTGGTCTGCGACGAGGCCGTCTCCGCCCTGGACGTGCTGGTGCAGGCGCAGATCCTCAACCTGCTGGCCGAGCTGCAGCACGAGCTGGGTCTCACGTACCTGTTCATCACGCACGACCTCGCGGTGGTCCGCCAGATCGCGGACAACGTGTGCGTCATGCAGAAGGGTTCACTGGTCGAGCGGGGTTCCACCGACTCCGTGTTCGAGAATCCCCAGACGGAGTACACCCGCCAGCTGCTGGCGGCGATCCCCGGAGCGGGTCTGCTCACGGCCGGCTGAGCGGGGACCGGTCCCGCGGGCAGCTCCGCAGGGCCGGACGGAACGGACGAGCGCCCGGTGCCACGATCCACGTGGCACCGGGCGCTTCGTCATTCGGGGCGCCGTCTCGAGCGGGGCACCCCACACGGTGCGGCTGGGAGACCCGGCACCGGGATGACAGCTCGGAACCGCCGTCCTCCCTTCGCCCGGCGCCACAGTGCCCCGCCGAGCCGCGGGGCACGTGACAGGGGGCTCAGCCCCCGAACGCCGCGGTGACCTGCCCGGGGACGGCCACGCGCACGGCGTAGAGCGAGCCCGCAGTGGGCTGGACGTGGTCCGGGAGGTTCTCACGCGACGTCGTGATGTAGAGCGTGCGCAGGTCCTCGCCGCCCAGGGCGCACGCGGTGGTCTGCTTGGCGCCCACCGTGACCACGGTGTCCAGGGTGCCGTCCGGGAGGTAGCGGTGCACCTGGCCCGCGCCGTTGAGGGCCACCCACACGGCGCCCTCGGAGTCCACGGTGAGACCGTCCGGGCTCACGGACACGCTGCCCGGCTCGTAGGTCTCCTCCGGGTCCGTGGCGGCCGCGGCCGCGTGCTCGTCCAGCACGGGAGCCACGAACGTGCGACGGTTGCGCAGCCCGCCCTCAGCGCTCCAGTCGAACACGGAGACCTCGTGGGTGGGGGTGTCGTTGTAGTAGGCCAGCGTGCCGTCCGGGGACCACGCGATCCCGTTGGAGATGCTCACGCCCTCGAGCACGGGCTCCCACGTGAGGTCCGTGGCCACGCGGTACAGGGTGGCGGCGCCCTCGGCCTGGTCGTACGCCATGGAGCCCACGTAGAAGGAGCCGTCCGGGGCCACACCGCCCTCGTTCATGCGGATGTCCGGGGTCTCCCACAGGCCGATCTCGCGCTCCACCGTTGCGGTGGCATCCGTGAGGACGATCCCCCGTTCCACGGCGACGATCTGCCCGCCGCCCGCCCGGGGACGCACGCACGCGGCCACGTCCCCCACGTGCTGCCGGCGCGGCTGGTCCTCCGGGGTGAACGTCATGACGTCCCCGGCGAGCATGTCCACCCAGGCCAGCCCGCCCCACGTCCGGCTCCAGCACGGCCCCTCGGCGTGGTGCATCCAGGACGGGGTGATCCTCTGCGCTGTCAGCTGGTTCACGGTTGCGGCCTCCTCGGGCTGGTGGGTGCGGGAATACGGTCACGGTCGTAGGTGATCTCCGTGTAGCCGTGCGGCACGGGCTCGCCGTTCTCGTCCAGGCTCACGAACACGATCTTGTCGATGCTCAGGATCAGCTCGCGCGTGATCATGTTGCGCACCTGAGCGCGCATGGTCAGGGACGTGCGCCCGAACCGGGTGGCCGTGAGGCCCATCTCGATGAGGTCCCCCTCCACGGCGGAGGACACGAACTCGATCTCCGACATGTACTTGGTGACCGCCCGCCGGTTGCCCAGCTGCACGATCGCGTAGATCGCAGCCTCCTCGTCGATCCACCGCAGCAGCGAACCCCCGAACAGGGTGCCGTTGGCGTTGAGGTCCTCGGGCTTGACCCACTTGCGTGTGCGGAACGAGATGTCGCCGGGCTGTCTCATGCGCCCCAGCCTATGCGGGCGGGCTCGGGGCCGCGCAACGACGACGCCGCTCCGCAGCCCCCGCACGCCGCGTACCGGGTCCTGTCCGGCCGTCCGCCCCTGGCAGGAGCGCCGGTCTCCCCCGCACACGCACCAGCCCACCGCAGACACACCAGCCCACCGCACGCGCACCAACCCGCCGCCCGGGCTCCCGCACGCTGCGCACCACTGCCGACGCGCGTCCGGTGCGGGCGGCACGGTGGCGCGCGGCGGCGTCGTCCGCGATGATGCGGTCATGAGTGCCACCACGCGGGCCGCGAGCGCCGAGCGGCAGGACCCCGGGCCGGGATTCCAGCGCCGGGTGCTGACCGTGCTCGCGCTGGGTCAGATCCTGGGCGGGCTCGGCACCGGGGCCACGCTGGCCCTGGGGGCGCTGCTGATCACGGAGGTCTCCGGCAACAGTGCCCTGTCCGGCATGGCGTCCACCATGAACACCCTGGGTGCGGCACTGGAGGCCATCCCGCTGGCGCGGCTCGCGCAGCGCCGGGGCCGCCGGGTGTCGCTGACCACCGGGGCCCTCGTGGCGGTCCTGGGGGCGGCCGTCATCGTGGTGGCCTCGACCCTGAACGTGCTCCCGGCGCTGCTCGTGGGCATGGGGCTGCTGGGTGCGGGCACCGCCCTGAACCTGCAGTCCCGCTTCGCGGCCACGGACGCGGCCGCCCCCCGCACGCGGGCGCGGGACCTCTCCCTGGTGGTGTGGTCCACCACCGTGGGAGCCGTGGTGGGCCCCAACCTCTTCGGTCCCGGCGAGGCGATCGGCCGCGCGCTGGGGCTGCCGCCGTTCACGGGCGGGTTCGTGATCGCCCTGTGCGCGCAGTGCCTGGGTGCCGCGGTGTACTTCGTGGGGCTGCGCCCGGACCCCCTGGCCGTGGCCCTGGCCCGGGGCGGGTCCGTGGCGAACAGGCCGGACCCCGCGGGCGGGTTCACCCTGCTGCGCACCGTGCCCGCCGCGCGGCGAGCCGTGCTGGTGGTCGCACTGTCCCACGCGGTGATGGTGAGCGTGATGTCCATGACCCCGGTGCACCTGACCAGCCACGGCGCCACGCTGTCCGTGGTGGGTCTGACCATCTCCCTGCACGTGGCCGGGATGTACGCGCTCTCGCCGGTGTTCGGATGGCTCGCGGACGCGATCGGGCGTGTGAGCACGGTGCTGCTGGGGCAGGGGCTTCTCGTGGCGGCACTGGTGCTCACCTGGCTGGGCCCGGACCAGCACGGGTTCGTGCTCGCCGCACTCGTCCTGCTGGGGCTCGGCTGGTCCGTGTCCACCGTGGCCGGTTCCACCATGGTCACCGAGTCCGTGGCGACCCACGACCGGCCCGGGCTTCAGGGCACCTCGGACCTCGTGATGAACCTGTGCGGCGCGGCCGGCGGGGCCCTTGCCGGTCCCGTGCTAGCCGCAGTGGGCTTCTCGGGGCTGGGTGTGGCCGCCATGCTGCTCGTGGCCCTCACGACCGCCACGGCGCTGCGGGGCCGGTGAGCGCGTCCCCCGCTGGACCCCACGGATGGCGACGCCGCCCCGGAGCGGCCGGGGCGGCGTCGTCGACCGCGAGGGACGGGGCGGCGTCCTCCGACGAGGGGGACGGGGCGGCTACTGCCGGTCCGCGTCCCCGGGGCGCCCGGTACGACGGGCGGCGCGGCGTCGTTCGCTCTCCGCACCCGGAGTCCCCACGACCACGGGGAACGCGCCCGTGTAGCCCTCGCGCTCGGCCGCGATGGCCCGCACGCGCTTGCGCACCATGAACCAGCCGACGATCAGGATGGGGATCACGAGCGCCATCGAGGCGACCGTGAGGGTGCCCAGCGGGTAGTCGAAGGCCACGAGGACCAGCACGCCCACCAGGAACACCATGGTGAGCCAGTTGGTCCAGGGCGCGAACGGTGAGCGGTAGGCCGGACGCTCGTAGTGGCCCTGCCGGGCGAGGCGCACGAACTTCTGGTGCGGGAGCGTAATGGCCGCCCAGCCCACCAGGATGCCGATCGCGGAGATGTTCAGCACGATGCTGAAGGCGTCCTCCGGGACGTAGTAGTTGAGGATCACACCGAGCGCTCCCACGCCCACCGTGAGCAGGATGCCGCCCGCGGGAACACCCGAGCGCGTCATCCTGCCGGTGAATCTGGGCGCGGAGCCGGCCATGGCCATGGAGTGCACGATGCGCCCCGTGGAGTAGAGCCCCGCGTTGAGGGATGACAGCGCCGCGGTGATGACCACGAGCTGCATGATGGGCGCAATGCCCTGGATCCCGATGGAGTCGAAGAACGTGACGAACGGGGACTCGTCCGCGGAGTACGCCGTGTAGGGCAGCAGCAGCGTGAGCAGCAGGACGGACCCCACGTAGAACAGCGCGATGCGCAGGATCACCGTGTTGATCGCCTTGGGAATGGTCTTGCGCGGGTCCTTGGTCTCACCCGCGGTGATGCCCACGAGCTCGATGCCCGAGTACGCGAAGACCACACCCTGCGAGACCACGAGCGCGGGCAGCAGACCGTTGGGGAGGAAGCCCCCGTTCTCGCTGATCAGGGAGAACCCGGTGGGTGCGCCCGTGGGGGTCCCGAAGAGCACGAAGCAGATGCCCACGATCAGGAACACCACCAGCGCGGAGACCTTCACCACCGCGAACCAGAACTCCATCTCCCCGAAGACCTTCACGGAGATCAGGTTGGTGGCCATGACCACCACGAGCACCACCGCGGCCAGCAGCCACTGCGGCAGGTCCGCGATGAACTGGCTGTACTGCCCGAACCACTTCACGTAGATGGCCATGGCGGTGGCGTCCACCACCGTGGTGGAGGCCCAGGAGAGCCAGTACATCCACCCCACGAAGTACGCGCTCTTCTCCCCGTAGAACTCACGGGTGTAGGACACGAAGGAGCCGGAGGACGGCCGGTGCATCACCAGCTCGCCGAGCTGCCGCAGGATCAGGTAGCCGAAGAACCCGGCCACCGCGTAGAGGATGAACAGGGCGGGACCGGCCGAGGCCAGCCCGCCACCGGCACCCAGGAACAGACCCGTGCCGATCGAGCTGCCGATCGCGATCATGTTGATCTGCCGCGTGGTGAGCCCCTTGCTGTACCCCTCCTGCTCGGCCACGAACTGGGCGCGCGTCTCCGGCCCGCCGGAAGGCTGGGTGTCGGAAGGGTGCGAGGCCATGGATGTACACCTTTTCTCGGTTGCGAGGATGACGCACTCCGCACAGGACCCGCGAGGTGCACAGAGGAAGCCTAAGCGCTGCGCCGCCCGATCGTGTCGTGCGGCTCACCATTTCGCGCCATTCGTCAGCCCCTCGGAGGTGCCGCCCAGGCGGGGACGACGCCGCCCGCGCGCCCGCCTGGAACGGCATCACCGCTGGTCAGCGGGCAGAATGTGCGACGCAGGACCCACTCGGACCCGGCGGCGTCTCGCGCCTGAACCGCAACTGGGGCCGCCGGAACGGACGCCCCGGTGTCAGCGCCCGGTGCGCTCCCGGTGCTTGCAGCCGGGCCAGCAGCACGGGCGGCGCTTGCCCTCGTGCATCTCCTCGCCCGTGCGGCGGATGCGGCGGGCGCGGGTCTCGGGCTTCTTGGCGTCCTCCACCCAGCACACGAACTCGTTGCGGCCCAGGGGCGTCAGCCCGCGCCACAGCTCGGCGGTCTCCGGCTCCGTCAGCAGGACCTCGGCGAGGTCCGCGGGCAGCTCGTGGACCACGCCGCCGGGCAGCTCGGGGGTCTGCTCAGGGGCCGACGCCGCGGCACCGGGCGCGCTGCCGGGCGCGGGCGTCGTCGTCTGCGGTGTTTTGCTCACGGTGCTCTCCCTGCCGTGCTCATGGGTGAGGTTCGTCCTCATCACCGGCAGTGTGCCACGGGGACGGGATGGGGGCCAGACACTCCCCGGTAGTCGCACGAGGTTCTGCACTGCACATCTGCCCCGGGCGCGGTGAGGACAGGCCCCACTCGTCGAGCAGTCCGGCGAGCACTGCACATCTGCCCCGGGGGCAGTGACTTCCCGGCCCATGGCCCGCAACGGTTGGTTCTACAAGAATGGCGCTTAGTGGGAAAATGGGGGCGAATTGTCTCACTAAGCGGCTTAATGGGACGATCCGCGGATCTTTTCTGAGAAGGGTCTGTCATGACGTCCTCGAGCTGGCCCGCCGTCGGACGGGAAACCCACCGCTGGCTCCACCGTGATCCCGTGGCATCGCGCCGCACCCTCCTGGAGAACAGAGGAGATTTCACCGCCGCAGTGGTGCCGGAGATCGCCCGTCTCACCCCCGCTCTCTCCGGAGCTGCGGCCGCGAGAGCACAGGAGGCGACGCGTGCCATGACAGCCTTCGGGGTGACGTCCGACCGCATGGCTGCCCTGCCGTTCTCCGCAGTCCTCCTTCGTGGCGAATCCGCCACCAGCTCGCAGATCGAGAACCTCACGGTGCACGCCAGGAAGCTCTCCCTCGCGGCGGTGGGGGCGCACGTGGGCGGCAACGCCGAGCTGGTCGCCCCACGGCCATTGTCGAGTGCTTCTCCGATGCCTCCATGGCCTCACTCGCCAACGCGTCGATCCTGATGGCTGACGTCGAAGCGTTCCACGACAGGGTTCTTGACTCCCGCCGACGAGTGACGGCGTCCTTGCGCGCGGTCGCGCGGTTCTGCTGCTCCGAACCCGCTTTCACCGCGGGGATGCTGGAGAGCATCGGCGGAGTACCCAAGGCCACTGCCTACCGCACCGTGGACGAGCTCACCACGGTGGGACTGATCCGCCACGAGCGGTCGGTCAAGGTGAAGGGGCAAAAAGTCTGGGTGGTTCCAGCGGTCCTCACCGCGCTGGACGAATTCGCCGAGCGCGCGGGCCGCCGTACCTACGGTCCCAGTGAGTGAACACCCCGTCAGCCGGGGCCATGACCGCGCAGCCGGTACGGGGGTTGCGCCCACGGCATCCGTGGCAACATGAGGTCATGGCACTGACCCTGCGACGCCCCGCTCCCGAGGACGAGTCTGCGGTCCGCGCACTGCACGAGCAGCTGCTGCGCGACGACTTCTCGTTCGTCCTGGACGAGGGGACGTGGCCCGAGGTCCTGGCGGCCGTGGACCGCGCGTCCCAGGGAGAGGACCTGGCCCCGGGGTTCGTCCGAGCGGAGTACCTTCTCGCGGAGGTGGATGGCGAGATCGTGGGCCGAACCTCCATCCGCTACGAGCTCAACGACCACCTGCGCCGCGTGGGCGGGCACGTGGGATACGGCGTGGGCCCCGCGTTCCGGCGGCGCGGGTACGCCACGGAAATCCTGCGGCAGTCGGTGGAACGCCTGAGTGCGGCCGGTGTGGAGCGGGTGCTCGTCACGTGCGCCGACGACAACGCGGCCTCCGCCGCAACCATCGAGGCCTGCGGCGGGGTGCTGGAGAACGTGGTTCCGGACGGGAACGGCCGCCCCACCCGCCGCTACTGGATCGGCTGACCGCCGCCACACCGGCACCCGTCCACGGTGACCGCGCCGCCCGTGGTGCTGCGCCGCGCCCGCACTACCGACGTTCCGGAGCGCTCCGCCCCTCCCCCAGCCCCCGCGCCAGGCGAGCCATGATGTCTCCCAGCCGGGCGACGTCGTCCTGCGTGAGCGCGGTGAAGAAGAGCTCCTCCACGTCCCGCGCGTGCTCCGGGCGCAGCCGCCGGAACGCCTGCGCGCCCTCGGCGGTCAGCGCGGCCTCCCAGCCGCGGCCGTCACCGGGCGCACGACGCCGCTGCACCCAGCCTCGCTCCCCCAGCACCTTGACCTGGTAGTTCAGCCGCGACGGCGAGAACACCAGGCGGCGGGCCAGCTCCCCCATGCGCAGGCAGCGCCCGGGGGCCTCGTGGAGCAGCAGGAGCAGCTGGTACTCCATGAGCGAGCAGCCCTGGTCCTTGAGCCGTTCCTCGACCCGGGACGTCAGCAGCGCGGTGGTCTCGAAGTAGAGCCGCCACGTGTCCCAGCGGTCGGACTCCTCCGCGCCGGTGGCCGGCCCCGGGTTGGACGCCCCCGGGGTGGTCGCCCCCGCGGCGCTCGGTTCGGAACGGTCCTCGGGCTGGCGCGGTTCAGGGGACATGGAGCTCATCCTCGCACCGCCGCCAGCAGGTCCTCGAAGTTCGGCACCGCGGCGAACTCGTCCCGTGCAAGACGCTCCAGGCGCGGCGGCGCGTTCCGCCGGGCCCCCACGGACTCCATGGAGGCATCGACTGTGGCGGAACCGCCGTCCCCCGTGGCCCCGGATCCGGTGCCGTCCGCGGGACCCGGCCCGGCGGCGTCGTGCCCCGGCGCCCCGGCTCCGAGCATGCCGGCGAGCGCCGCCCCGGCCCGCTCGATGCGCGCCTGCAGGGACGCGTCCGCCCAGTCCTCGGTGGCCGCGTACACCCCGATGGGCAGGGTGAGCGCCTTGAGGTGGCTGAACAGCGGGCGCAGGGCGGTGTCCAGGACCAGCGAGTGCCGCGGGGAGCCGCCGGTCGCGGCCACCACGGTGGGCAGGTTCTCCAGGGCGCCCTCGTCGAAGAGGTCGAAGAACGCCTTGAACAGCCCGGAGTAGCTCGCCTTGTAGGTGGGCGTGGCCGCGATCAGCCCGTCCGCGGCGAGCACGGCGTCCAGCGCGTCCTGCACCGCGGCGGGAGCCGTCCCGGTCAGCATGGCGTCCGTGATCCCGTGGGCGATCTCCCGCAGGGCCACCACGCGCACCTCGGGCTCCTCACCACCGCGGGCGACGACGCCGCTCGCGGCCCGCGCGATCGCCCGCGCCAGGCGCGTGGTGGACGCGTCCTCGGACAGGCCCGCGGTCACCACGGCAATGCTCTGTCGCTCGGTCATCTCGAGTCTCCTGACTGCTCCGTGTTTCTGACTGCTCGGTGCTTGTGACTGCCCTGGACTTCTCGTCGCTGCGGCGCAGGTGCCGCCCCGCGCGGGGCGGCACCTGCGGGACGGGCTACGCAGTGGGCTCCTGCGCCGCCCCGGCGTTTCCGCGGGTGGCGCCCTCCGCCTTGGCAGCCCGGTCCCTGGCCGCCTGCGAGTCCGGCCCGCCGCCCGGGACAGGATCCTCCCCCGCCGCGCGGCGCGCCACGAGGGACGCGTGGGTGGGGGCCTCCGGCACGTGGGCCGGCCGGGCGGCGTCGAACTCCTTGCGCAGCACCGGGAAGACCTCCTCTCCCAGGAAGTCCATCTGCTCCAGGACGTCCTTGAGCGGCAGGCCCGCGTGGTCCACCAGGAACAGCTGGCGCTGGTAGTCGCCCGCGTACTCCCGGAAGGAGAGGGTGCGCTCGATGACCTGCTGGGGCGAGCCCACGGTCAGCGGCGTCTGCTCCATGAAGGACTCCAGCGAGGGCCCGTGGCCGTACACCGGCGCGTTGTCGAAGTAGGGCCGGAACCGGCGCACCGCGTCCTGCGAGTTCCTGGCCATGAACACCTGCCCGCCCAGGCCCACGATCGCCTGGTCCGCGGAGCCGTGGCCGTAGTACTCGTAGCGCTGGCGGTAGAACGCCACCATGCGCTCGGTGTGCTCCTTGTTCCAGAAGATGTTGTTGTGGAAGAACCCGTCCCCGTAGAACGCCGCCTGCTCCGGGATCTCCGGGGAGCGGATGGAGCCGTGCCACACGAACGGCGGGACGTCGTCCAGGGGCCGCGGAGTGGACGTGAAGCCCTGCAGCGGTGTGCGGAAGCGCCCGGAGAAGTTCACGCCCTCCTCGCGCCACAGCCGGTGCAGCAGCTGGTAGTTCTCCACGGCCAGCGGGATGCCCTGACGGATGTCCTTGCCGAACCACGGGTAGACCGGGCCGGTGTTGCCGCGTCCCATGGTGAGGTCCACGCGGCCGTCCGCGAGGTGCTGCAGGTACGCGTAGTCCTCCGCGATCCGCACGGGGTCCGTGGTGGTGATCAGCGTGGTGGCCGTGGACAGCTGGATCCGCTCGGTCTGCGCCGCCACCGCCGCCAGCAGCACGGGCGGGTTCGCGGGAGCCACGAACGGCGGGTTGTGGTGCTGGCCGGTGGCGAACACGTCCATCCCCAGCTCCTCGGCCTTGCGGGCCATGGCCACCGTGGCCTTGATGCGCTCGTTCTCGGTGGGGGTGCGGCCCGTGGTGGGGTCCCGGGTGACGTCCCCGATGGTGAAGACTCCGAGTTGCATGGTGCCTGCCTCCTTCGCGGCGGGACCGTCCCCGCCCTGATGCTTCAAATTTGAACTACCTCTGTAATGCGGCGTCCCGGAGAAATATTCCGGGGTGGATTGTTGAACAATCTGCGGCCCATCGGGCATGCTGGGGGGTCACACCCGATGAGACGGAGGTCACGCATGACGGTCATGGATCTGAACAGCGACGTGGGCGAGTCGTTCGGCGCCTGGCGCATGGGGGACGACGCCGCCATCTTGCGCTCCGTCTCCAGCGCCAACGTGGCCTGCGGCTTCCACGCCGGAGACCCCTCCGTGATGGCGCAGACCTGCCGGGACGCCGTGGCCGCCGGGGTCACCGTGGGAGCGCACGTGGCCTACCGGGACCTCGCGGGCTTCGGCCGTCGTTTCCTGGACTGCTCCCCCACCGAGCTCGCGGACGACGTCCTGTACCAGATGGGCGCGCTCGAGGCCGTGGCCCGAGCCGCGGGCACCACCGTGCGCTACGTCAAGCCCCACGGCGCCCTCTACAACACGATCGTGCACCACGAGGCCCACGCCCAGGCCGTGGTGGACGCCGTGAAGGCCTTCGGCGGGGACCTCCCCCTCCTCCTGCTGCCCGGCTCCGTGGCCCTGCGCACGGCGGAGAAGGCCGGGCTGCGGGCCGTGCCGGAGGCGTTCGCGGACCGCGGCTACACCCCCGAGGGCACGCTGGTCTCCCGGCGGGACCCGGGTGCGGTGCTGCACGACGCCGCCCAGGTCACCGAGCGCATGGTGCGCCTGGCCGAGGACGGCACGCTCACCGCGGTGGACGGCTCCACCGTGCAGATCCACGCGGAGAGCATCTGCGTGCACGGGGACACCCCCGGCGCCGCCGCGATGGCCGCCGAGGTCCGCGCGGGCCTCGACCGCGCCGGGATCACCGTCCGGTCCTTCGCATGAGCGCGCCCCGCCCCCGGCAGACACCCCGCGCCGCGCAGGGACCGGGCGCCCAGCAGACGGGCCGCCCTGGCACGACGGGAACGGTTCCCTCCTCGTCCGCCGAGGTCCGCCCGGCCCCGGAGCTGCGCTGGGCCGGAACCCACGCGTTCCTGCTCGACTGCGGCGAGCTCGCCGACGTCGTGCGCTGGCACGCGCACCTCACCGCGCACCCGTTCGCCGGGCAGACGGACGTGATTGCCGCCGCCCGCACCGTGCTGGTGACCTTCACGGACGCACGGTCGGCGCGGAAGGCCGCGAGCGGCGTCGCCACCGCCCAACCCCGCGAGAAGCGGGAGGCCGGGGGCAAGACCGTGGAGATCCCCGTGGTCTACGACGGCGCCGACCTCGCCGAGGTCGCCCGGCTCACCGGGCTCAGCGAGCAGGGCGTGGTGAACACCCACACCGGCGCGGAGTGGACCGCCGCGTTCGGCGGCTTCGCCCCCGGCTTCGCGTACCTCAGCGCACCGGGCAACCCCCTGGACGTCCCCCGCCGGGACACCCCCCGCACCGCCGTGCCCGCGGGGTCCGTGGCGCTCGCGGGCGTCTTCTCCGCGATCTACCCCCAGCGCTCACCGGGCGGGTGGCAGCTGATCGGGCGCACGGACGCCGTCCTGTGGGACACCCACCGGGACTCCCCCGCGCTGATCCGCCCCGGGGACACCGTGCGCTTCCGTGCCGTTCGCGACCTCGTCACGGTGACCGACGACACCGCCCCCGAGCTGCGCGGCGACCCGCAGCTCCCCGGGGACTCCGCTCCCGCCATTCAGTCGGGGGACGGCCCGGGCCAGAACACCGCGGGTCCGGGCTGCGACACGTCCGGCCGTGAGCACGCCGACGGTCTGGAACCCATCAGCGCGGCGGATGGCTCCCTCGCTGACCACGGTGGGCACGCCCTGGTGGTCGAGGACCCCGGGATGCAGACCCTGGTCCAGGACCTGGGCCGTCCCGCGCTGGGGGACCTGGGCGTGGTGGCGTCCGGTGCGGCGGACCGCGCCTCCGCGATGCAAGCCAATCGGATCGTGGGCAATGCCAGCTCGGACGCGGTCCTCGAGGTCACCATGGGCGGGCTGCGGCTCACGGCCCGGGGCCACCACGTGCTCGCCCTCACCGGGGCGCCCGTGGGCGCCCGGATCACCGGCGGAGAGACCGAGCGCGCCGCCCCG
This sequence comes from Kocuria sp. HMSC066H03, assembly GCF_001812045.1. Taxonomy (NCBI): domain Bacteria; kingdom Bacillati; phylum Actinomycetota; class Actinomycetes; order Micrococcales; family Micrococcaceae; genus Kocuria; species Kocuria sp. HMSC066H03. The sequence continues at coordinate 1,203,059 of NZ_KV807506.1, read as the reverse complement.
TTCTGCACGCCGTTCGCCCTGTACGACGGCGAGCAGCTCGCCCTGGACACCCCGAGCGCGGGGCTGCGCAGCTACCTCGCGGTCTCCGGAGGTCTCGACACGACCCCGGTGCTCGGCAGCCGTGCCACGGACGTGATGTCCGGGATCGGGCCCGCTCCCCTGGCCGCTGGTGACATGCTGCCGGTGCTCCCAGCCGCGCCGGGCCGAGCCGTGGGCCACCCCGAGGAACCGGCGGTGCACGTTCCCACCGCGGCGGAGACCACCGTGCTCCGCGTGCTCCCGGGCCCCCGTGAGGACTGGTTCAGCCCCGAGGCCCTCTCCGCGCTGCGCGAGCGGACGTGGCGTGTCAGCAGTGACTCCAACCGCGTGGGCGTGCGCTTCGAGACACCACCGGAGGGCGGTCTCGCGCGCAGCCGAAAGGACGAACTGGCCAGCGAGGGCGTGGTGGCCGGTTCCCTGCAGGTGCCCCACTCCGGTGTGCCGGTGCTCTTCCTCGCGGATCACCCCGTGACCGGGGGCTATCCCGTGATCGCGGTGGTGCTGCCGCAGGACCTGCCGCTCGCGGCGCAGCTGCTCCCCGGTTCTGCGGTGCGGTTCCACCCGGTCCCGCACCCACCCGGGGACGCGGCGCTCGCGAGCCCTCAGGGCGGTGCGCAGAGCCACGGGATGATGCAGCGCACCCGTCCCACCTCGACGCCCCCAGCGGGCATTCGCGGCATCCGGGAACGGGCGACGAGGCCACCGGAGGGCGCACCGCCCCACGGGGCGGCACCGGCACCCAGCACCGCCTCCGCATCCCACACGACCGAGCGCGGAATGCCGCAACCCGCAACGGCGCCCATCCCCACCGCGACCGTCCCCGCGGAGCAGCCCACGTCAGGAGACACCGCATGAAGAAGGTTCTGATCGCCAACCGCGGGGAGATCGCCGTGCGCGTGGCCCGCGCGTGCTCGGACGCCGGGCTCAGCTCGGTGGCCGTGTACTCCGAGCCGGACGCGGACGCGATGCACGTCCACATGGCCGACGAAGCATATGCCCTCCCCGGCTCCGCCTCCGCCGACACCTACCTCAGCATCCCCGCCGTGCTGGCCGTGGCGGAACGCTGCGGGGCGGACGCCGTGCACCCGGGCTACGGGTTCCTGTCGGAGAACGCGGACTTCGCGCGCGCCGTCGTGGCCGCCGGCCTCACGTGGATCGGCCCGAGCGCGGACGTGATCGAGGCGCTCGGCAACAAGGTCACCGCGCGGGAGATCGCCGTGCGCGCCGGGGCCCCGCTCGTGCCGGGCACGGACGGTCCCGTGGCCGACGCCGCCGAGGCCAGCGCGTTCGCGGAGGAGCACGGCCTGCCGATCGCCATCAAGGCGGCCTTCGGCGGGGGCGGACGCGGCATGCGCATTGCCCGGGAGCTCGCGGACGTGGAGTCCGCGTTCGACGCCGCCGTACGCGAGGCCACCACCGCGTTCGGACGCGGGGAGTGCTTCGTGGAGCGGTTCCTGGACCGCCCGCGCCACGTGGAGGCCCAGGTGGTGGCGGACACCCACGGCAACGTGGTGGTCATGGGCACGCGCGACTGCTCGCTGCAGCGCCGTCACCAGAAGCTCGTGGAGGAGGGCCCGGCGCCGTTCCTCACGGACGAGCAGCGCACCACGCTGCACGAGTCTGCCCGGGCCATCTGCCGCGAGGCCGGGTACACCGGTGCCGGCACGGTGGAGTACCTCGTGGCACCGGACGGGCTGATCTCCTTCCTGGAGGTCAACACGCGTCTGCAGGTGGAGCACCCCGTGACCGAGGCGACCGCCGGAGTGGACCTGGTGCGCGAGCAGTTCCGAGTCGCGGAGGGCCTGCCGCTGAGCACCACCGAGGACCCCGCCCCGCACGGCCACGCGATCGAGTTCCGGCTCAACGCGGAGGACCCCGCCCTGGGCTTCCTGCCCACCCCGGGCACCGTGGAGGCGTTCGAGGCCCCCACGGGCGCGGGGGTGCGCGTGGACACCGGTGTGCGCTCCGGCTCCGTGGTCCCCGCCGAGTACGACTCGCTGCTGGCCAAGCTCATCGTGTGGGGCGAGGACCGGGCCCAGACCGTGGTGCGCTCCCGCGCCGCTCTGCGCGAGCTCTCGATCCGCGGGCTGCCCACCGTGGTGCCCTTCCACCGCGCCGTGCTGGACGAGCCCGCGTTCACCTCCCCCGATCAGCTGGGCGTCTACACCACCTGGATCGAGGACGAGTTCGCGCAGGACCTCGAGACCTCCCCCCACCTCGATCCCGAGGCCGCCCAGCGCACCACGTTCACGCTCGAGGTGGACGGGCGCGCAGTGCGGGTGGGCCTGCCCGCGCGCCTTGCCCAGGCCCTGGTCCGCGGCGGCGCCGGGGTTCAGGGCGAGCCGGGGCAGGACGGTGCGGCACCGGCGTCGGACGCGCAGAACGAGACAGCCCTGACCGCGCCCATGAACGGCACGGTGGTCACGTGGCTCGCGCAGGACGGTGAGGAGGTCACGGAGGGTCAGCCCGTGCTGGTGGTGGAGGCCATGAAGATGGAGACCCCCGTGAAGGCCCACCGCGCTGGAACCCTCCGCCGTGGAGACGTGTCCGAGGGCGACGCCGTGCGCACGGGTCAGAAGATCGCGGAGATCGCGTGAGCGGCCCGTCCGCCGCGCCCGAGCCGCAGGAGGAGGCCCAGGCCGGCGCCCACGCCGCCGCCCGGCTGCGGGCCCTGATCGCCGACGGCGCGCTGTCTCCGGGTGCCAAACTGTCCGAGCACGCCGTGGCCGCCGAGCTCGGGATCTCCCGCAACACCCTGCGGGAGTGCTTCGCCATGCTCGCGGCGGAGGGTCTGGTGCTGCGGATCCCCCACCGGGGCGTGTTCGTGGCGCAACCCACCGCAGAGGACGTCCGGGACCTCTATGCCGCTCGGGGCATCCTCGAGTCCGGGGCGGTGCTGTGGGGCGCCGTGGACGCGGGACGGCTGGAGCGGCTCCGCTCGATCGTGGCCGCGGCCCTGACGGCGCGGGACGGCGCGGACGTGGCCGGCATGGCGGACGCGAACCAGCGGTTCCACCGGAGCCTGGTGGAGGCCGTCGGCTCGCGGGCGCTGCTCGCGGACATGGACCGCGCCCTGGCCAGGATGCGCCTGGTGTTCCACGCGATGCTCGAGGACCGGGGGTTCCACGCGCGCTACGCCGTGCGCAACGCCGAGGTGCTCACCGCGCTGGAGTCCGGCGACCGGAGCCGCGCCGTCGAGCTGCTGCGGGACTCCCTGGGTGACGCGCGGGACGAGATCCTCGACCAGCTGGGGTGAGACCGGTGGGGACGAGACCGGCTGCGGTGTCGGACCACGCGCCGGTCTGTGCGCCCGGGGCGGCCGGGGACGACCAGGCGGGCGACCGGGCGTGGTCAGGGCACCTGGTAGTCGGCGTCCCGGGCATCGGTGACGAGCATGTGCCCCGGTGCGTGGGTGATCGCGAACGGCGGAGCCGATTCCATCACCGCGGCCTGCGGCGTGACCCCGCACGCCCAGAACACGGGAATCTCGCCGGGGGCGATCCGCACGGCGTCGCCGAAGTCCGGTGAGCCCAGGTCCGTGATCCCCAGTGCCCCGGGGTCCCCCACGTGCACGGGCGCGCCGTGGACGGCCGGGTAGCGGGAGGTGATCCGCACGGCGTCCGCCACCTGCGACGCCGGAACCGGCCGCATGGAGACCACGAGCGGCCCGGACAGCCGCCCCGCCGGCTCGCAGCGCCGCGAGGTGCGGTACATCGGGACGTTCACGCCCTGGTCGATGTGGGCCAGGCGGATGCCGTGCGCCTGCAGCGCGTCCTCGAACGTGAACGAGCAGCCCAGCATCACCGTGACCAGGTCCTCACGCCAGTACGGGGTGATGTCAGCGGGGCGGGCCACCTCCACGCCGTTCTCCCAGACCACGTACTGCGGCACGTCCGTGCGGATGTCGCCGCCGGCCAGCAGCGGGCCCGTGGTCTCCCCCGCGTCCAGGACACCCAGCACGGGGCACGGCTTGGGGTTGCGCTGTGCGAAGAGCAGCACGTCGAACGCCAGCTCGCGCGGCACGATGACGAGGTTCGCCTGGGCATGCCCGGGAGCCATCCCCGCGGTGGGGCACACGAGCCCCGCACGGAATCGCCGTCGGGCCCGATGCGGCGTCGGCGTGGTCTCGTCCATGGGGTGTCCTTTCGTGGCTGCGCGGGGGCGGGTCGGGAGGCGCCGATGGGAACGTGCCGTGCGACGTCGTCCGCCTGGGGAACGACGCCGCCGCTCGGCTCCCGGCGCACCGGGGCCGAGCGGGCGCTCAGGCCCAGAGCTTGGACAGCCCCGCCAGGGAGTTGACGGCCAGGAACACGGAGAACAGCCACGCGATCACGCCCACCACGAGCAGCCACCCGGGATAGCGGTAGCCCTGGAGCAGGTCCCGGCGGCGCCAACCCACCCAGAGCAGGATCGCGAAGCCGAACGGGAGGATGAGGCCGTTGAACGCGCCCGCGAAGACCAGCAGCGTCTGCGGCGCCTGCCCCAGGACCAGGTAGATCACTCCGCACACCATGATGAAGCCCACCGTGAGCAGGTTGCGCGTGCGGGGACTGCCCGCGGAGGAGGTGACGAAGGAGATGGAGGTGAACGCGGCGCCGATCACGGAGGTCAGAGCGGCGGCCCACAGCACCACTCCGAAGATCCGCACGCCGATCTCCCCGGCGGCGGCCCGGAAGGCGTCCGCGGCCATGGTGTCCCCGGCCAGCGCCACACCGCTCGCGACTACCCCGAAGATCGCCAGGAACAGCAGCGCACGCATGACGCACGTGACCAGGATGCCCAGCACGGACGTGCGGGTGATCTCGCGGACACTGTCCACCCCGGTGACCCCGGAGTCGATCATGCGGTGGGCGCCCGAGTAGGTGATGTACCCGCCCACGGTGCCGCCGATGAGCGTGGTGATGACCAGGAAGTCGACCTCCTCCGGCATCACGGTGTTCTTGAGCGCCTCGCCCACCGGCGGTGCCGCCACGATGGCCACGTACAGCATCATGAGGATCATCACGGCGCCCAGCGCCACCACGATCCGGTCCAGGGCGAGTCCCGCGCGCTTGGACAGGAAGACCAGGATGGCGATCACCGCCGAGATGGCCCCGCCCAGCTTGGGTTCCATGCCCAGCATGGCATTCAGGCCCAGCCCCGTGCCCGCGATGTTGCCGATGTTGAACACCGCGCCACCCAGGAACACGAGCGCCGCCAGGACGTACCCGGCCCCGGGGAGCACCTGGTTCGCCAGCTCCTGGGCCCGCATCCCCGAGACTCCGATGACCCGCCACACGTTCAGCTGCACGGCGATGTCCACCAGGATGGAGACCAGGATCGCGAAGGCGAACGCGGCACCCAGCTGCACCGTGAACACGGTGGTCTGGGTGATGAACCCGGGGCCGATCGCGCTGGTGGCCATGAGGAACATGGCACCCAGCAGGGCGCTGCGGTGGCCGGAGTTCTTGGGGGCACCCTGCGCGGCCGTGGCACCCGGGGCCGTCGTCTCGAGGTCGGGGTGCGACACGGAATCGCGGCGGGGCGCGGAGTCGTGCGGCACGGGGTCGTGCGGCTGTGGTGAGGCAGAGGCCATGGATCCATCCCTGGGTCGGTGTGAGCAGAGCCACACGGCGGCTGACCACTGCACACTACAGGTTGTTCAACAATCTGCCCAGGGGTGGGTTCCACACACGCACGAACCGCCCGGAGAAGCCGTGTCGGCTCCCGCCCGGGCGGTTCGTGGTGGAGGGGACGGTCGCGCCCGGGGTGAGCGGGCGGCGTCGTCGGATCAGCGCAGGATGGGCAGCTGCATGGGGTAGCGGTAGACGTCCCCGCGGCTGGCCTTGACCGCGGCCATGATGTGGCACACGAAGAGCATGACCCAGTAGACCGCGATCAGCAGGATGCCGATCGGCGCCAGGATCACCGTGAACAGCAGGATCCAGCCCACCAGGTTGACGAGCCACATGGTCACGTTGAAGTTGAACGCTCCCGCGGCGGCCGACCGCAGGAACGGGCTCTTGTCCTTGTAGATGAACCACACGATGAGCGGGCCCAGGAAGCCGAGCCAGCCCACGGAGACGATGGCGGCGATCGGGCCCGCGAGGTGGGTCAGCACGGCCACGGTGCGCTCGTCGTCCCGGGGCCCCGAGGAGCCCGTGCGGTAGCCGTCCGGGCCCGGGGCGTACGGCCCGCCCTGGGTGTACGGCCCGCCCTGCGCGTACTGCTGGCCGTGGGGGCCCTGCCCGTAGCCGCCGCCCTGCGGGGGCTGCTGACCGCGGGGGTCGGGCCCACCGCGGCAGGTGGGGCCCTGCGAGCGGTAGTCGGGACGCGGTTGCTGCGGTTCGTAGCTCATGTCATCTCCGTGGTGTTCGAGCCGGGGAGGCTCTCCGGTCGTGTCCTGACTCCAGCCTAGGCGGACGCGCCGTCCGGCACGGAGGGGTTATCCGCAGTCTTGGAGAGGGGTTTCTCCGCGGAGGCCACCGCGACGTCCGCGCTGTGCTTGGCCGGGCCGTCGGCACCGCGCAGCCCCACCCGCTTGTCGTACGCCCAGCCGCCGAGCAGACCCACCAGAAGGGCGACCACCAGCATGATGGACAGCCCGATCACGCCCGTGGTCAGGCCCGCCTCCGGGATCGCGTCGAAGAACAGCGCGGAGCGCACGGACGTGAAGATGTGGTGCAGCGGCTCGAACGGGGCGATGGCCCGGAAGAAGCCCGGCACCGCCTCGAGCGGGACCACGGCGCCCGCGGAGGGCAGGCCCATGAACACCAGGTACACGAGGCACAGCAGCATGCCCACGCTGCCACCCACGGAGATCAGTGCCAGCACGATCGCGGAGACCGTGGACATCGCGAGCCACCCGAGCAGGAACACCAGGAAGCCGTGGGGCACGGGCATGCCCACGGCGGACGCCACCCACATCATGAGCGCGGACGCGGGCAGGGCGGCCACCACGAAGGTCAGCCACTTCATGAGGTAGCCCACCGGACGGGGCAGGACCGCGCGGGGGTAGTCCTTGAAGAAGGGGCCCATCTCGAAGGGCGCCATGCCCATCCGGCCGTCCATGAGCAGGTTCAGCGCCACGGAGCCGGAGAAGCCCACCACCAGGAGCAGGATGGAGTAGTAGAACGCGCTCATGCCCAGGGCCGTGCCGTCCGGGAGGTCGTTGTAGGCCTTGGACACCATGTTCACGGGGTCCTTGAGGGTGTCCTTGGCCACCGAGCTGACGGTGGGGGCGAGCTCCTGGGCGATCTGCTCGGCAGAGCCCTCCTGGGACTTCTGCACCTGCTGCGCGAACTGCTGCACCTCGGGACCACCCTGGGCGGCCTGGCGGGAGAGCTGCTCGGACTGCTCCTTCTGGCTCTGCTGCAGCTGCTGCAGCACCTTGTTGTAGGCCGCGTCCTCGGCGGGAGCCACGGACTCCGTGAGCTGCTCGCCGAGCGCCTTGCTGGCCTCCTGCACCCCGGGTTCGACGGCGCCTGTGGCCAGTCGCGTGCCCAGGGAGCCGGCCTGCGGGTCGGTGTAGACCGTGACCTCGGGGCGCGCGGCGTTGCCCTCGGTGAGGGAGCCCTCGATCAGGCTCACCGTGTCCTCGGAGAAGCTCTCGGGTACCACCACGGCGGCGTAGAGCTCACCGCGGTCCAGCTGCTCCTGGACCTCCTCCATGCTCAGCTCGCGCAGGTCGATCTTGTCGTCCTCCGCGGCCTTGTCCACGAACTCGCTCACGAGATCCGCGCCCAGGTTCTCCTGGGTGGTCTTGCCGTTCGCCTGGGGCACCTCAGCGCCCTGGTCCTGGTTGACCACGGCGATGGGGAACTCCTTGAAGTTCTTGTCGGGGCTGGACAGCCCGCCCAGGTACAGGGCGGTGCCGATCACTCCCACCGCGATGATGGCGAGCATGGGCAGCAGCCAGAACCCGACCTGGCCGAACGGACGGCCGAGCCGAGCCCGGAACGAGTGGGCGGGTGCGTGTTTAGGGGTCACCGGTTTCTCCTGGCACAGAGGGATACACGAATGTCTTGGGATTGGTGAACACGATACACTGATGTATCGAGAAGGGGAGATGAATCGAGGGACACGTGAGCAATCAGACAGAAGAACCCGCCGTACCCGCTGCCGGTCTCGGGCGGGACGGCCAGCCCCTCTTGAGCGAGCCTGTCACACCCGGGGCCGCGCCGGACAGGCGTTCCCGCAGTGCGACACGGCTCAAACTGATCCGCAGCGCCCCGGCCGTGTTTGCCCAGCAGGGCATCGACGGCGCCTCCGTGAGCGACCTGTGCGCGGCCGCTGGGTTCACGCGCGGGGCGTTCTACTCCAACTTCGAGTCCAAGCGGGAGCTCGCGATCCTCGCGTTCGACGACCTCGCCACCCAGCTGGAGGAGACTCTGGGGTCGCAGCTGGACCACTGGCTGGGCTCGGGCCTGGACGTGGACCAGGTGGTCACCCGCATCATCGAGGGCGTCACGGACCAGGTGGCGAACGTGAACCAGCAGGCCCTGCGGGTGGAGCTGTCCATCGCGGCGTTCCGCTCGCCGGAGGCGCGAGAACGCATGGCTCCCATCCGGGACCGGGTGTACCGGGCCATCGAGCAGGCGCTCGTGCGGGTGGCCGACACCCAGCGCCTCGAGTTCACCGTGCCCCCGGGGGACGTGGCCCGCATGCTGCTCACCAGCTACTCCGGCCAGCTCACGGACCACATGGCCATGGGCGGGACGGGGCGCGGTGCCCAGCAGGTCATCCCCACCATGTGGTTGGCCTTCACCCGTCCCGCCTGAGCGCGGCCGTCCCGCGCCACGTCCCGGGGACGACGCCGCCGGGCCACCTCGAGCGGCCGGGCGCGGTCCCGGCGCGGGGCGGGTCCCACCGTGCACCGAGAGGGGGCGAGGGCCGCACCCACCGCAGACCGGCGGCGGGCGTGGAACCCGGACGTGCGGCGTCGTGGTGGCTCAGACCACGTAGGGCAGCACGAAGAGCATGGTCAGGGACCAGATCAGGTGGGTGACGATGCCGGGGACGAGTGAGCGGGTGCGCTCGCGCAGGTAGCCCACGAACGCACCGAGCGCGGCGGCCGCGAGGGCGAGCAGCGGGATGCCCGCGAGCGAGGTCACGGCTGTGTAGGCGATGGTGGTCACGAGGATCCGCCGGCCCCGTGGCAGGATCCGCCACAGCGCCCCGCGGTAGTAGACCTCTTCGGCCACACCGTTGACCGCGGTGGTGAGGGCCACCATGACCAGGCTTCCCACCCGGGCGTGGTTGAGCAGCTCGTGCACCGGTTCGCTCAGGAACGGGATGAAACGGACCATGAAACCGCCGGCGATGAACACCACCGCGAGCACCACACCACCCACCACCGCGTCCCGCATGCCCCGCGGGGTGACCCGCCAGGGCAGACGTTCGCCCGTCATGCGGATCGCGATCGAGCTGCCCGCGATGTAGACCCCCGCGAGGATGAACGTGGCGGGGTAGAACCACGGGTCCCCCGCGGGAATGCGCAGCGACCATGCGAGGCACGCGGCTGCGACCAGGCCGGTGCCGATGACCACCCACACCGTGCGCTTGCGCGTGGCCGCCGTGGTGTCCCCGTAGGGGCTGACCCGATGTTCCGTCACCGAGGTTCCTTTCCGCCCGGCGGTGCGATCCGTCGGGGATGTTCGAGACCCGCCGCCCGGGACTGCCCGGGCCCGTGCGGGCCGCGCGGCAGACCGGGCCGCGGGCTACTTGCGGCGCGGGTTCAGCACGCTGATGGTGGTGGAGAGCACGGAGGCGAACGCGGTCCACCCGGCGTAGGGGCTCAGGACCACACCCTTCTCCGGGGACACCTTGGCGCTGCGGCGCACCAGGTCCGCGCTGCTCACCGCGAGCAGCACGGACTCCACGGCCGCGGCCCGCAGCTTCTTGCGGTGGAAGAACAGGATGCTCCACCCGGCGTTGAGCGCCAGGTTCACGCCGAGCGCGGCGATGTAGGCCCGCTGCTCGTCGGTGCGGCCCTCCTCCCCCAGGTCCGCGATGGACAGCGAACCCATGGCGGCGATGTCCGCGTAGAGCGCGGTCCACGCCACGGGGAACGCCCAGCCCGGGGGCTGGAAGCGCGGCTTGCGCAGCTTCTCGTACCACCGGGAGCCGGGATCGCTCGCGAGCGTGCCCACCGTGGCCGTGGCCGCGACGGCCGCCGTGGTGGACAGGAAGACCCGCCGCCAGCGGTTGAGGTCCAGGTCCGTGACCGCGGCGCGCACCGCGTCCGCGAAGGGGGTGTGCCCGCCCGGGGGCGCCCCGATGTAGTCGTCCAGGTCCCGCTCGTGGATCACGGTGTCGTGCTGCAGGCTGCCCACCAGGGGCCGGGCCAGCTTGGTGTCGATGGGTGTCACGAGCCCGATCCAGTTGGCCGCGAGCTCCGCGGTGGTCACGGGAGCGGTGATCATGAACCGCGGGCCCTTGCCCACGGCGCGGGAGTACTGGTCCAGCATGTCCGCGTACTCGATGGCCTCGGGCCCACCCACATCGAACGTGCGGTTCACGTCCGCGGGCAGGTCCGCCGCTCCCACCAGGTAGTGCACCACGTCCGCCACGGCAATGGGCTGGATGCGGTTGCGCACCCACCGGGGGGCGATGGCACCGGGCAGCCGCTCCGCGAGGTGGCGGATCATGATGAAGGACGAGGACTCGTCCCCGATCACCACGCCGGTCTGCAGGGCCGCGGTGGGCACCCCGGAGTCCATGAGCGCCCGGCCCACCTCCACGCGGGAGCGCAGGTGGTCGGAGAGCTGGTCCACGGGCTCGTCGTCCGGGTGCAGCCCGCCCAGGTAGACGATGCGCTGCACGTGGGCGTCGTGCGCGGCGGTGCCGAAGGTCTCGGCCATCTCCACTTCCTCGCGCACGAAGTCGTCCGAGTCCCCCATGGAGTGCAGCAGGTACCACGCGACGTCCACGTCCCGCAGGGCGCGTGCGACGTCCGCAGCCTCGGAGGCGTTGCCCTCCACCACCTCGGCCTCACCGGGGCCGGCGGAGCGGCCCTCGGCGACGACGCTGTCCCCCCAGGGCAGGTTGCGGACCTTCTCGGCGCTGCGGCTCAGCAGGCGAACCCGCCAGCCGCGGCGCAGCAGCTCCTGGGCCACCTGGCCGCCGATGTAGCCCGTGGCGCCCGTGACTAGTGCCAGCCGTGCGTTCTCACTCATGTGTCGTCCCCGCATCGTCCGTGTCGTGGCCGGGTGGGTGACCCGGAGGCGGTGCCGCACCGCCGTTGTCGGTGCCAGTATGTCAGCGTGCTGAGGGGCTGGGCCACGGACTCCGCTCAGGGCGAGACACCCCCGGGCTCAGCCACCCACGTCCACGTCCTCGAAGATCAGGAACGTCTGGGTGTCCACCACCTCGGGCATGGGCTGGATGCGCTCGAAGATCACGTCCCGCAGCTCCCCTGTGCCCCGGGCCCGCACGAGCAGCATCACGTCGAACGTGCCACCCACGAGCGCCACGTGCTGCACCTGCGGGATCCGGCGGAGCTTGGGCCCCAGGGTGTCCCACGTGTTCTGCTTCAGGCGCAGCGTCACGTAGGCGGAGGCCTCCAGGCCCGCCTTGGCGGGGTCGATCACCGCGGTGTAGCGCAGCACCACGCCCTGCTCGTGCAGCCGGCGGATGCGCTCGTACGCGTGGGCGCGGGAGATGTGCACCGTGGCCGCGAGCGCCGTGACGGACTGCCGTGCGTCCCGCGTGAGCTCGTCCAGGATCCGCCGGTCCGTCTCGTCCAGCTCCACGCGCTTGCTCTGCGCCATCCGCTCCACCTTTCCCGCCGTCTGCGGACCCTGTCTCGGCGCCGCCGTGGCTGGCAGCACCGCACGCCGTCGCCCCCTGCCGCGGTCCTCGCCGCAGCACCCGCCGACGACGCCGCACCACCCGTTCCCGGGGCCGCTCGCGTCGGCCCGCCGCCGCCCCGGGGCCGGTGCGCGCGGGGCGGCACCTCGGGATCGGCAGTCCCGGTGTGACGTGCAAGACATTTCCGCATGGCGCCCGTCACTCACGAGCAATTCGTCCACGGGAAACCCCTTCGAGGAGTCTACCGTCCACGGATTCCCCCCGGTGTGGAGACGGAGTGCCCCGATTGCCCATACTGACCGGACGACGTGTCCGACGCGTTGCCGCTCGATCCTGCCCGCGGCCGTCGCGGCACCACCGAGTTCCACCCAGAGAAGAAAGGGACGCACCATGAGCGAGCCCATCCCCGCCGGTGGCGAGTCCGCCACCCGGGAGCCCACCCCGCCCGTGAATCCGGCGGTGGAGGCCTCCAAGAACTTCGGGATCACGCCCGAGCAGTACATGCTGCCCGCCAGCTCCGAGATCCGTCTGCTCAACCCGGACGGCACCGCCGTCCCCGAGTCCGAGCAGGGCCAGGAGCCCGGCCACGAGTACCCCATGCCGGACACCGAGCGACTGCTCAACGCCTACGAGAAGCTCGTGGTGGGCCGTCGCATCAACGACCAGAACATGGCGCTGGTGCGCCAGGGCCGCATGGCCGTGTACCCGTCCAGCCACGGCCAGGAGGCGTGCCAGGTGGCTGCCGCCCTGTGCCTCGAGGACGACGACTGGCTGTTCCCCACCTACCGCGACTCCGTGGCCGTGATGTCCCGCGGCGTGGACCCGCTGGAGGTCATGAGCACCTACCGCGGTGACTGGCACGGCGGCTACGACCCCAAGCAGTACAAGGTCTCCATCCAGGCCACCCCGCTCACCACGCAGCTGCTGCACGCGGTGGGCGTGGCCCACGCCGCCAAGCTGCGCGGCGAGAACACGGTGACGCTGGCCATGTGCGGTGACGGGGCGACGTCGGAGGGGGACTTCCACGAGGCCCTGAACTTCGCCGCCGTGTTCCAGCTGCCCGTGCTGTTCCTGGTGCAGAACAACGGCTACGCGATCTCCGTGCCGCTGTCCTCCCAGACGCGCGCGCCCTCCCTGGCCCACAAGGGCGTGGGCTACGGCATGGCCAGTGAGCGCGTGGACGGCAACGACCTCGCGGCCATGCTCTCCGTGCTGGGGCGCGGCATCGAGCTGTGCCGCCAGGGCGGCGGTCCGCTGCTCGTGGAGGCCATGACCTACCGCATGCAGGCGCACACCAACGCGGACGACGACACCCGCTACCGCGAGCGCGACGAGGTCAGCGAGTGGGTGGCCAAGGACCCGATCACCCGCATGCAGCGCTACCTGCAGGACCAGGGCGCGCTGGACGAGGACGTCACCGGCAAGATTTCCGAGCACGCCGAGGCCATGGCCAAGCGGCTGCGCGAGGCGATGTCCTCCAAGCCGGAGCTGGACCCGCAGGACCTGTTCCGCTTCGTGTACCACGAACCCACCACCCAGCTGCGCGAGCAGGGCGCCCAGCTCGCGGACGAGCTCTCCCGAGAGGAGGCGTGATGAGCGCTTCGAAAACCAGTTTCGCCAAGGCGCTGAACACCGCACTCGCGGACGCCATGGAGGCCTCCCGGGAGGTCGTGGTCTTCGGTGAGGACGTGGGCACCCTCGGTGGCGTCTTCCGCATCACCGACGGCCTGACCGCGCGCTTCGGCCGCGAGCGCTGCTTCGACACCCCGCTCGCGGAGTCCGGGATCATCGGCACCGCGGTGGGCATGGCCATGAACGGCATGCGCCCCGTGGCCGAGATGCAGTTCGACGCGTTCGCGTACCCGGCGTTCGAGCAGGTGGGCTCCCACGTGGCCAAGATGCACAACCGCACCCGGGGCAAGCTGAGCATGCCCCTGGTCATCCGCATCCCCTACGGCGGCGGCGTGGGCGGCGTGGAGCACCACTGCGACTCCTCCGAGTCCTACTACGCGCACACCCCCGGGCTGAAGGTCTTCACCCCGGCGTCCGTGACGGACGCGTACGTGATGCTGCGCGAGGCCATCGACTCCCCGGACCCCGTGGTGTTCTTCGAGCCCAAGCGGCTGTACTGGTCCACCGCGCAGGTGGACCTGGACGAGCTGCGCGAGCAGTACGAGAACGGGAACCTGCCCAAGCGCGAGGGCCACGCCGTCGTCGCCCGTGAGGGATCCGACGCGACCCTGATCTCCTACGGCCCGTCCGTGCCGGTGTGCCTGGCCGCGGCCGAGGAGGCCGCGAAGGACGGCATGTCCGTGGAGGTCATCGACCTCGGCTCCGTGGTCCCCTACGACGACGAGACCGTGGCCGCCTCCGTGCGCCGCACCGGGCGCGCCGTGGTGGTGGCCGAGTCCCAGGGCTTCGCGTCCGTGGCCTCGGAGATCGCCGCGCGCACCCAGGAGCGCTGCTTCCACTCGCTCGCCGCGCCGGTGCTGCGGGTCACGGGATTCGACATCCCCTACCCCTCACCGTCCTTCGAGCACCACCACATCCCGAGTTCCGAGCGCATCCTGGACGCGCTGGACGACCTGCAGTGGGAGGACTGACCCGTGAGCATCAATGTGTTCAACCTGCCCGACCTGGGCGAAGGGCTCACCGAGGCGGACATCCTCCGCTGGCTCGTGGCCGAGGGTGACACCGTCACCATGGACCAGCCCATCGTGGAGGTGGAGACCGCCAAGTCCGCCGTGGAGGTGCCCACCCCGTTCGAGGGCGTGGTCCACAAGCTGCACGGCGCGGAGGGCGACACCATGCTGGTGGACCAGCCGCTGATCTCCATCTCCGACGGCGTGGAGTCCCCCGAGGCCCCCGCCGGCTCCGGGACGGACGCGGACGCTCCCGGCGCCGAGCACGGCGCGAGCTACCGCGAGGAGGAGCTCGCGGGCACCACACCCTCGGCCGAGCTGTCCGTGGACGAGGCCGATCCCACCGCCGGCGAGGACGAGGAGTCCTCCGGCAACGTGCTGATCGGCTACGGCACCTCCGCCGCATCCTCGTCCCGCCGACGCCGCCGCAAGCGGGGTGCCGGTGCCGACGCCGCCGGGCAGGCCCACGAGGCGCTCGCCGAGGCGCCGCGGCTGGCTCCCACCGTGATCTCCCCGCTCGTGCGCAAGCTCGCCCGGGAGCACGGCGTGGACATCGCCGCCCTGCAGGGCAGCGGCCCCGGTGGTCTGATCATGCGCAAGGACGTCCTCGCGGCCATCGAGCAGGTGGACGACCAGCGGATGCGCGCCGACGCCGCCGGGCCGGCCCCCACGGGCCTGTCCGCCGCGGAGCCCGCGGCCCCCGCCCCCACCGGCCTGGCCGCCACGGGAGGTGCGGCACCCCGGGGTGGTGGCGCGGCGGCGTCGTCCCCGGCGGCCGCCGGGACCGACTCCCGCACCGGGCTGCCGATCGCGTCGCAGGAGCCCGTCAAGGGTGTGCGCAAGACCATTGCGGACGCCATGACCCGCTCCCGCACGGAGATCCCCGAGGCCACCGTGTGGGTGGACGTGGACGCCACCGAGCTGCTGAAGCTGCGCTCCGAGCTCAAGGCCAAGGACCCGGAGAACACGCCGAGCCTGCTCGCGCTGATCGCCCGGTTCACCGTGGCCGGGCTGCGGAAGTTCCCGCAGCTCAACGCCCGCGTGGACACCGCCGAGGACGGCTCCCGGACCATCACGCGCCTGCAGGGCGTGAACCTGGGCCTCGCGGTGGAGTCCGAGCGCGGACTCATGGTGCCGAACCTGCGCAACGCTGACCAGCTCAGCGCCATGGAGCTGACCGGCGCCATGCGGGAGATCATCCAGGTGGCCCGCTCCGGCAAGGCCAGCCCGGCCCAGCTGAGCGGATCCACGTTCACGCTGAACAACTACGGCGTGTTCGGCACGGACGGCGCCACCCCGATCATCAACCACCCCGAGGCCGCGATCCTGGGCATCGGGCGGATCATCGACAAGCCGTGGGTGGTGGACGGTGAACTGGCCGTCCGCAAGGTCACCACCGTGACCATCGCGTTCGACCACCGCGTGTGCGACGGCGGCGCGGCGGGCGGCTTCATCCGCTTCGTGGCGGACTGCATCGAGAACCCGGTGCGGGCGCTCACGCAGATCTGACCCGCACCGGGGCGCTCCGCCCCGGCAGGACCACGACGGCGCTCGGGCTTCGGCCCGGGCGCCGTCGGCGTTCGTAGGGTTCAGCGCTGGGGGGAGCCCAGTTCACGCTCGGCCCACGCCCGCAGGCGCTCCACCAGGGCCGGGGGCAGGTCCCCGCCAGCCATGGCGTGCTCGGAGCGTGTACGGGCGGTGCCCATCATGCGTTCGACGGCGCGCACGGAGCCGGAGCGCTCGAGCAGCTCGTGGGCGTGAGCGGCGTCGTCGTCCGTGAGAGTGCCCGCCGCAGCGCGCTCGCACAGGGAGCGCCACGCGGGGCCGTGGGGGCCGGAGGCCACGAACGTGCCCAGCACCGTGGGGCGGTCCGCGCGCAGCAGCTCACGCGCGCCGTGGCCACGGTCCGTGTGCCCGGCCAGGCGCAGCTCTCGCGCGAGACCGTGGGCCATGCCCAACGCGCGACCGGTGTCCGCCAGGGCGTTGACGTGGGCGGTGGGGGCGCCGCCCAGCACAGCACCCGCGCGCAGCGGTGCCTCGTAGCAGGGCACGGCGCTGCCGATCCGCAGGGCCTCCAGCACCTCGCCGTGCCCGACCGTGGCGGCACGCTGGGTGAGCTCGCCCAGGATCCGCTCCCCCGCCGCGGCGTGGAAGACCGAGTGGTCCAGGATCTCCAGGAGCTTGATCAGCCGGGACTCCGGCGCGTGGGACGTGGCCACCATGCGGTAGGCGGCGGCCAGGGCGATCTCGCTCGCGAGGGAGGTGTCGTGGACGGAGTCCTCGGAGGTCGCCGCAGCGTCGTCGTGCTCGTCCGCACCAGGCTGAGGGGACTGCACGGTTGCGTCGCCCGGGGACGCCGCACCGATCGCCGTTCCGGGGCTCACCCCCTCGCCGCGCAGCAGCAGGGCGGTGTTGAGCAGCTCGAAGCCCGCCGCCACGGCGTTGAGCACCGGGCGGGTGGGACGTGCGGGGTAGGCCTCCACCGCGGCCATCACGAAGTCCTGCTGCAGGCCCTCCGCGGCGTACGCGACCTCCGCAACCCGGGCCCACACGCGCTCGTAGCCGGGGCTGAGGTCCGCGGCCCGGCGCCGGGAGTGCTCCAGGAACCCGCGCACCGCTGTGGCGGGGGTGAACTCCTGGGACCTGCGCCCGGTCCCGCTGCTGGTGTACGAGGAGGTGGGCGTCATGAGTCCATTTCAGCACACGGCGCAAGCGCCGACGCCGGGTCAGACGGCCGGCATCAGCGCGAGCTGCACCGCGATGAACAGCATCACCAGGCCCACGCCCACGTCCACGATCCGCCACGTCAGCGGGGTGTTCAGCACGTGGGACAGCGCCCGGGCCCCGGCGCCGAGCGCCGTGAACCAGATGACCGATCCCGTGAACGCGCCCGCCGCGAAGATCCACCGCTGCTCTCCGTGCTGGTTGGCCAGGTTGCCCAGGATCAGGACCGCATCCAGGTAGGCGTGCGGGTTGAGCCACGTGAAGGCGAGCGTCGCGAGGACGACCCCGCGCAGCGAACCTGCTCCGCTGCCCGCGGCCTCCATGGTCTGGGGTTTCAGCGCGGACCTGAAGGACATCACCGCGAACACCACGAGGTACACGACTCCCGCCCAGCGGAAGGCGTTGATCAGCCACGGCACCTGCTCGACGAGCACCCCGATCCCCGCCGTGCCCAGCCCGATGAGGAAGATGTCCGAGACGATGCAGATGGCCACCACCACGCCCACGTGCTCGCGGCGGATGCCCTGCCGCAGCACGAACGCGTTCTGGGCGCCGATGGCCACGATCAGGGCCAGGCCGGTCACCAGCCCGGGAAGGAACGCAGAAGTCACCCGGACAAGGTACATCCCTGGCGTGACGTCCCCGACATTCGGACCGCGCCGAGGGACACCAGCGGTATGCTTTCCCCAGAAACGATTTTGCCGGGCGGTACGACGCCGCCCGCGCACCCCTGCGTGGAAGGACACCCATGAGCACCCCCGCCCTCGAGCAGCTCGCCCTCGACATCACCACCGAGGACGCCGACCGCCTGTTCACCACGGCTCGCACCGCGAGCCACTTCACGGACGAGCCCGTGACCGCGGAGCAGAGGCACACCATCTACGAGCTCACCAAGATGGGCCCCACGGCGTTCAACTCCCAGCCCCTGCGCATCACGTGGGTGGAGTCCCCCGAGGCCCGCGAGCGCCTGGTGCAGCACATGAACGGCGGCAACCAGGAGAAGACCCGCAAGGCTCCGCTGACCGCCATCCTGTCCTTCGACGAGAACTGGCACACCCGCTTCCCGGAGTTCCTCCCCGCGGCCCCTCACCTGCAGGGCATGTACGACGAGAACGCTGAGCTGCGCATGTCCAGCGGCACCGCCAACGCGCACATCCAGGTGGGCTACTTCATCATCGCCGCCCGCGCCGCCGGGCTGGCCGTGGGCCCCATGACCGGCTTCGACGCCCCCGCCGTGGACCGGGAGTTCTTCGAGGGCACGGGCAAGCGCTCCATCGTGGTGGTCAACCTGGGCCGTCCCCAGGCACCGAGCTATGAGCGCAATCCCCGCTTCGCCGTGGAGGACGTCACCGAGACCATCTGAGACGCCACGACGCCGCCGGGCCCCGCCGGTCGGGCCGCCACCGTGGCACCGCCGCCCGCGCGCTGGCTGTCCGCGCCACGGCTGTCCGTAGCGGCGTCGTGCACCTCGGCCCTGCGGGCCACGCGGTTCCAGGAGTTCCGTTCAGGACTTGCGGCTGACCCCTGCCGCCTCTGCACCCGCCCCGCCGTCCCCCGTGGCGAGTTTGGCGAGGACCGGCAGCGCGGCGTCGAGCGCGGCGACCTCCCGGGCGTCCAGTGTGGAGAGCACGTCCGCGACGAAGCCGTTGCGGCGCTCGTCCTCGCGCGCCAGCACCTCTTCCCCGGCGGGCGTGAGGGACACCAGCACGGCGCGGGCGTCCGTGGGGTCGGGATCGCGGCGCACCAGACCCGCCCTGCTCAAACGGTCCACACCCTGCGTGGCCGTGGGCGTGCGGACACCGAGGTTCGCGGCGATCGTGGTCATCCGCACCCCGCCCGGGCGCAGCATGGTCAACAGGCTGATCTGCTGGCTGGTGATCTGCCGGGACCCTTCCATGCTGCGCAGGAAATACACGCCGTGGCGCAGCACCTCCCGCAGGCGAGCCGCGCTCTGGAGCAGCTGGGCGCGGTCGACGTCGGGGGTGGAGGGGCGGGAGGTGTCCATGCCTCCGTATTTTAGGCCCGCAGCCTGCCGAGATCGCGGTGCCCTGGAGCACACCGACCCCGCAACGATTCCTCGTCGTTCCCTGAGCAGGCCTCCGGCGGGCCGCCGGGGCGTCCCCCGGACAGACCTCGGGCGGGAGGGGATGCCTTCCCCGTCCCGCCCGAGACCACCACGTCACGCTGCGCGGTGCGTGAGCGTCAGAGGCTCCGCAGCGCCTCCGCGAAGCGCTTGACCCCTTCGCGGATGCGCGCGGGGGCCACCCCCGAGAACGCGAGCCGCGCGGCGTTGGACTCACGGCCGTCCATGTAGGACGCCGAGCCCGGCACGAGCACCACGCCGTGGGCGATGGCCTCGGCCAGGATGTCCTTGCCCCGCAGCTCCTCCGCGGTGACCCACGTGAAGAACCCGCCGGAGGGCGTGGTCCAGGATGCCGAGTCCGGCATGTACTCCGTGAGCGCCTCCTCCATGGCGGTCCAGCGCTCCTTGTAGAGCTCAACGGCCCGGTCCAGCGCCGGTTCCCAGTGCTCGGAGCCCACCCAGGAGGTCACGAGCGACTGCGCCAGGTTGGACGGGTGGATCACCACGGACTCCGCGGCGATCTGCAGCCGCCCGCGCACCTCGGGCGGCGCCGCCATCCAGCCCACGCGCAGCCCGGGCGCGAAGATCTTGGAGAAGCTGCCCAGGTGGATCACGTGCTCCGGGTCCATGCCGTGCATCGAGGGCAGCGGTTCGCTGCGGTCGAAGGCCAGCAGCGCGTACGGGTCGTCCTCGACGATCATCACGTCCCGCTGCGCGCACACCTCCACGAGTTCACGACGCCGCTCCTCGGGCATGGTCACGCCGGTCGGGTTCTGGAAGCTCGGGATCGCGTACACGAACGGCACACGCTTTCCCTGGGCCGCCAGCTCGTCGAGCGCCCGGGCCACGGCCTCCGGCTTCATCCCGTCGTGATCCATCTCCACGTGGTGCACGTCCACCTCGTATGCGCCGAACACGCCGAGCGCCCCCACGTAGGTGGGCCCCTCGGCCACGATCACGTCACCGGGGTTGCAGTAGAGCTTGGTCACGAGGTCCAGCCCGGCCTGCGAGCCCGTGGTGGGGAGGATGTCCGCACCCGTCACGGTGGACCCGCCGCGGGCCATGAGCTTCACGACCAGCTCGCGCAGCCCGTCCATGCCCGCGCCCGAGCCGTACTGCAGGATCTCTCCGGCGTGCCCGCGCAGCAGCAGGGAGGCGACGTCGCCCACGGCGTCCGCGGGCAGCACGGACAGGTCCGGGTTGCCGCCGGCCAGCGACACCACGGAGGGGTCGCGGGCCACCTCGAACACGGCGCGGACCGGGGACGGGCGGAACTCCTCCGCGCGGGATGCGAAGCCCATCACTTCTCCGTTCCGTAGCGCGCGCCCGAGATGCCGTACGCGGGACCGTCCGCGGCGGCGTCGGCGCCCAGGCTGATCAGGGAGATCAGCTCGTAGACCACGTGAGCGGCGGCAATGCCGGTGAGCTCGGCGTGGTCGTACGCGGGCGAGACCTCCACCACGTCGCACGCGACCACGTCCAGCCCGCGCAGACCGCGCAGGATCTCCAGCACCTCGCGGCTCGTGATGCCGCCGGCCTCGGGGGTGCCGGTGCCGGGAGCGTGGGCGGGGTCCAGGACGTCGATGTCCAGGGAGATGTAGAGCGGGCGGTCCCCCACGCGCTCGCGCAGGGCCGCGACTACGGCGTCCACGCCGGAGCGCATGACGTCCGCGGAGGAGACGATCTCGAAGCCGAAGCGCGCGTCGTCCTCGAGGTCCTGCGTGCCGTAGAGCGGGCCGCGGGTGCCCACGTGCATCACGGCGTCGGTGTCGATGATCCCCTCCTCGAACGCGCGCCGGAACGGGGTGCCGTGCGTGTACTCGGCGCCGAAGTAGGTGTCCCACGTGTCCAGGTGGGCGTCGAAGTGCAGCAGCGCCACCTTGCCGTGGCGCGAGTGCGCGGCGCGCAGCAGGGGCAGCGCGATGGTGTGGTCGCCGCCGATCGCCACCACCTTGGTGGAGTCCCCCATGAGCTCCTTGGCCGCGGCCTCGATCGACTCGATGGCCTCCGGGATGTCGAACGGGTTGCCCACGATGTCCCCGGCGTCCGCCACCTGCAGGTTGGCGAACGGCGAGTGGTTCTGCGCGGGGTTGTAGGGGCGCAGCAGGCGGGAGGACTCACGCACGTGGTTGGGACCGAACCGGGCACCGGAGCGGTAGGACACCCCGGAGTCGAAGGGCACGCCCACGACGGCCACGTCCGTGTGCTCCACCTGGTCTGTGCGGGGCAGCCGCGCGAACGTGGCCGGCCCGGCCCACCGCGGCGTGAGTGCTGCGTTCACGGGCCCCACCCGCTGCTCACCAGCGCTGTTGGTCTCCACAATGCGTTCCGGTTCCACCCGTGCTCCTCTCGTCCCGGGATCGTCCGGGCGTCGTCCGGGGCCGCGTCGCTGGGGCCCCTGGTGCTGCGACCGATCGTCGCGGTGCTAGTTTTTGTGACCTGGTCCATAAACCCTAACGCCACGCACCCGCCCGGAAACGCAGCCGGACGAGGACGCGCGGCACCCTGTCCCCTGCCCGAGGAGAACCTCCGTGAACGTGCTCGTGATCGTGCTGTACCTGGCCGCCATGGTGGTGATCGGGCTGTGGGCCGCACGCCGCGCGCACACCGCCACGGACTACCGCGTGGCCGGCCGACGCCTGGGCGCGGGGCTCTACACCTCCACCATGGCCGCCGTGGTGCTGGGTGGTGCTTCCACCGTGGGCGGTGTGGGGCTGGGCTACCAGTACGGAATCTCCGGGATGTGGCTCGTGGTGGCCATCGCCACCGGGCTCGCGGTGCTGAGCCTCTTCTTCGCGCCGCGCATCCAGTCGCTGAAGGTGTTCACGGTCTCCCAGATGCTGCAGCTGCGCTACGGCGCGCGCGGTGGCGCCACGGCGTCGTCGTTCGTGATGCTCGCGTACACCGTGATGATCGCCGTGACCTCCACCGCGGCCTACGCCTCGATCTTCTCCGTGCTGTTCCCCATCTCCCGGCCGTGGGCCATCCTGCTGGGCGGCGTGGTGGTGATCGCCTACTCGGTGCTGGGCGGGATGTGGTCCATCACGCTCACGGACCTCATGCAGTTCGTGTTCATGACCATCGGGATCTTCGCGATCCTGCTGCCCTTCTCCCTCGCGGCCGGGGGTGGCTGGTCCGGGATCACCGAGCGCCTGGACGCCTCCTACTTCTCCGCTGGGTCCATGGGGTTCCAGGCGATCGTCACCCAGTTCGTGGTCTACGGCTTCGGCATGCTGATCGGCCAGGACATCTGGCAGCGCGTGTTCACGGCCCGCTCCCCCAAGGTTGCCCGCTGGGGCGGGCTGGCCGCGGCCGGGTACGTGGCCGTCTACGGCGTGGCCGGCGCCCTGATCGGCACCGCCGCGGCCGCCGTGCTCCCCACCCTCGAGGTGCCCGAGGAGGCCTTTGCGGCCATGGCCCAGTACCACGTGCCCGCCGGCCTGGGCGGGGTCGTTCTCGCGGCCGGGGTCGCAGCCATGATGTCCACGGCCTCCGGCGCCACGATCGCCGCGGCCACCGTGGCCCGCGTGGACGTGGTCCCCACGCTGCGCGGACTGTTCGGGGCCTCCCCCGAGGACGTGGAGCGCGCCCGCTCGGAGGAGGCCTCCGTGACGAAGGACCGGGTGTACGTGGTGGTGGTCGGACTCGTGATCACCGCGCTGTCCATGCTGGTCAGCTCCACCGTGGTGGCCCTGACCATCGCGTACGACCTGCTGGTGGGCGGGCTGCTCGTGGCCGTGCTGGGCGGGCTGGTCTGGCGCCGCGGCACCGCGGCCGGGGCCATGTGGTCCATGGCCGCCGGTGTGGTGGCCACCGTGGCGGGGATGCTCGCCTTTGGCGTGCTGGCCAACGCCCCCATCTACCTGGGACTCGTCAGCTCGGCCGTAGTATTCGTGGTGGTGTCGCTGGTGACCAGGCCCACGCCACCCCAGATCAGTGAAGAGTGGAACCGACGCATCCAGGAGTCCAAGGCATGAGCACCGAGAACAGCATCCCCGAGACCGGGGGGACCCAGGCGGCGTCGCGCCCCGAGCGCACCGTGGCCACGGCCGTGCTGGAGACCCTGCGCGGGTACGGCATCGACACCGTGTTCGGGATCCCCGGAACCCACTCGCTGGAGTTCTACCGGCCGCTGCGCGAGCTCGGGATCACCGCGATCACCACACGCCACGAGCAGGGCGCGTCCTACGGCGCAGACGGCTGGTCCCAGGTGCGCGGGCTGCCCGGGGTGGTCATCACCACTTCCGGGCCCGGCCTGCTGAACTCGCTGTCCGGCGCGGCCACCGCGTACGCCGAGTCCCGGCCCATGATCCTGCTGTCCCCGGGGCGCCCCGTGGGGCACGACTTCCGGGACATCGGCTCGCTGCACGAGACCAAGAACCCCTCCGCCGCCGTCAACGCGATCGTGGGCGTCTCCCGCCGCGTGACCTCCGGCGCCGAGGCCGTGACCATGATCCACGACGCCATGCGGGACTTCGCGCACTCGCGGCCCCGCCCCATCCACATCGAGATCCCGCTGGACATCCTCGAGACCGAGGCTGACGTCCCCGAGTCCGCGACGGCGCCGCGTCCCCTCGGCGAGCCCACGCCCGCCCCGGAGCACGACGTCGCCGCGGCCGTCTCCGCGCTCGCGGCCAGTGAGCGCCCGGTCATCCTGGCCGGCGGCGGCTCGCTCGCGGCCGGGGACCGGCTGCTGGAGCTGGCCGAGCTGCTCGAGGCCCCCGTGATCACCACGACCAACGGCAAGGGCGCGATCCCGGAGAAGCACCGGCTCTCGCTGGGCGCGGACCTGCGGCTGAGCACCGCGCACGAGTTCCTGCGCTCCGCGGACGCGCTGCTCGTGATCGGCTCCAAGGTGGGCGAGGCCGAGCTGTGGGGCGGTGACATCACCCCGCAGGGGCCGATCGTGCGCGTGGACATCATGCGCGACCAGATGTTGTGCAACCTCACCCCGGACGTGGAGGTCCCCGGCAACGCCGCCGCGGTGGTGCCGCAGCTGCTCGACGGGCTGCGCGCCGCGTTCGAGGCCTCCGACGCCGAGCCACGCCCCGAGCGCGACCTGCGCGAGGTCTTCGACGCCATGGACGAGGAGGGCCGCCAGTGGGCGCCGGACCTCGCCGCGCTCAACGAGACCATCATGGAGGTGGTCCCGGACGACACCATCCTGGCCGGTGACTCCTCCCAGGTCACCTACATGGGTTCCACCACTTTCTTCCGCGCGCCCGCGCCGCACTCGTTGCTCTACATGGGCACGTACGCCACGCTGGGCTACGGGCTGCCCGCGGCGGTGGGCGCCAAGCTGGCCGCGCCGGAGCGCCCGGTGGTGTGCCTGGTGGGTGACGGCGCCCTGATGTTCTCCATCCAGGAGCTCATGACCGCGGTGGAGCTGAACCTGGACCTGCCGGTGATCTGCGTGGACAACGGCGGCTACGGGGAGATCCGCCAGAACATGGTGGACCGGGACATCGACCCCCTGGCCGTGGACCTCGTCCAGCCGGACTGGGTGAAGCTCGCTGAGGGCTTCGGCGCCACCGGGTTCCCCGCCACCATGGACACCCTCGCGGAGACCGTGCAGAAGGCGCTCGCCACGAAGGGCCCGAGCCTGGTGCACCTGAAGATCTGACCAGCAGTGCGCCCTGCGCGCACGCCCGTGGCACGACGTCGCCGCCGAGCAGCTCGTTCGGCGGCCACGTCCTGTCCCAGGGCAGGGTGCCTTGCCGCACGAGCGCGTGCCGTATCTGCGGAGGGAGTCAGGCCGCCGCGTGGTCCTCGCGAGACCACGTGGCCGCGACCCACTCGCGCGCTTCCCGCGGGGTGCGCACCCGGACCACGCGCAGGGCCGGGTGGGTGCGCTCCAGGGCGGGGATGCGGTGCCGACAGCTGTTCCGTGTGGCCACCGCCCAGCGGATGATGTGCTCCGGGTCCGTGACGATGCTGCGCAGCGGGGCTTCCCGGTTGCCGTTCCACAGTTCTTCGCGGCGCAGGCTGCGCCGCACGGTCCGACGTACCACACGATGGAACGTCACCGTCCAGAAGGGGAGGTCGAGCCACACGAGGGTGTCGGCGCGCTCGGCGAGTAGGGGGCGGGCGGCGTCGTACTGCCACTCCGTGACCCACGACGGCTGGGACACCAGGCGCTGCACGTCCGCGACGAACTCGGGGCGCGGGGTCCAGCCCGGACCGTGGAACAGTGCGTCGATCTCCGTGTGGGGAATCCCGGAGCGCCTGGCAATCTCCCGGCAGAGCGTGGTCTTGCCCGCGCCGCTGACCCCGGCCACCAGAATGCGGCGGGGAGCGGGCGTGGGAGTGTCCATGCCGTGAGCCTATGCGCCCCGGCGAAGCCGCCCCGGAGGGGCCGTCCGCGACAGGCAGTGGCACCATCGGCAGTGTCCACGGCATTCACCGCCCCCGCGCGAAAGGAACTCCCATGACACCCGAGAAAACCCCCGGCCAGGACGCGGTCCGCGCGCACCTGCGCACCGCCATCGATGCGGCCACCCGCAGCGCCTCCGAGGGTGGTGGCCCGTTCGGCGCCGTGCTGGTCACTGCGGACGGGCAGGAGTTCATCGCGGTCAACCGCGTCACTGCCGAGAACGATCCCACGGCGCACGCCGAGATCTCTGTCATCCGCGCGGCCGCCGCTGCCCTGGGCACGCCCGACCTGTCCGGGGCCACGCTCTGCGTCAGCTGCGAACCGTGCCCCATGTGCCTCTGCGCGGCGCTGTGGGCCCGGCTGGCCCGCGTCTACTTCGCGGCGGACCGTCACGACGCCGCGCAGGGCGGTTTCGACGACGCCGCCTTCCACGACTTCTTCACAGCGTCCCGGGAGCAGCGGGACGCCATGCTTCCCGTGGAGCACAAGTCCGTGGAGAACTGCACCGAGCCCTTCGAGGCCTGGAAGGCGAACCCGGACCGTACCGACTACTGACTCGCACCCGCGCGCCTCCCCCGTGGGACGGGCAGTGTCCACGACACTGGGGCCCGTACAGGTGCGGCTGCGGCGCACAGGTGAGGGGCGGCGGCAGATCATGCCGCGCACCTCCCCCACGCCGCCCGCAGCACCTGGTGCCAGGCGCCATGACCGGGTTCGCCTCCCCACGACGTCCCCTGGGACGAGCGCGGGCTGCGGCTCCGACCGACCCGTTTCCGAACCACCGACCGAGCACGAGGAGAACCCGTGAGCATCCCGCAGCCCATGACGTCCGGAGCGGTTCCCGCCAGCGAGTCCAGCCCCACCGAACTGGTGCTGACCCTCGACTGCGCCGAGCAGCCGGGGATCGTGCACGCCGTGAGCGGTGTGCTCCTGGAGCACGGTGCCAACATCGTGGAGCTGACCCAGTACGACGACCGCCGCCTGGGCCACTTCTTCATGCGCGTGCACATGGCCCCTCTGGAGGGCAGCGCACTGTCCGAGGACGCCCTGCGGCGTGATCTCACCCCGGTGGCCGAGCGGTTCGGGATGCGCTGGGAGCTGCACGAGCACCGGGCCCGGCGCCGCGTGCTGGTGATGGTCTCCAAGTTCGAGCACTGCCTCAACGACCTGCTCTTCCGCGCCCGCACCGGGGAGCTGCCGGTGGAGATCGTGGCCGTGGTCTCCAACCACCTGGACCACCAGCGCCTGGTGGAGTGGCACGGCATCCCGTTCTTCCACGTGCCCGTCACCAAGGACACCAAGCCGGAGGCGGAGGCGCGGCTGCTGGAGCTCGTGGACCGCTTCGAGGTGGACCTGGTGGTGCTCGCCCGGTACATGCAGGTACTCAGCGACTCCCTGGCCACCCGGATGGAGGGCCGGGTGATCAACATCCACCACTCGTTCCTGCCGTCCTTCAAGGGCGCCAAGCCGTACCACCAGGCCTATGCGCGCGGGGTCAAGACCGTGGGCGCCACCGCGCACTACGTCAACGCTGAGCTGGACGAGGGGCCGATCATCGCCCAGCAGGTGGTGGAGGTGAACCACGCCTACGGGCCGGAGGACCTCGTGGCCGCGGGCAGGGACACCGAGTGCAAGGCGCTCTCGGACGCCGTCCGCTGGCACTGCGAGGGCCGGGTGATCCTGCACGAGGGCAAGACCGTGGTCCTGCGGTGACGGCGGCCGGGCAACGGTCTCGGTTCCCCGTTCCACCGGGCAGGCCGGGCCCTGCGGGCAGCCGCCGAACCACCGCCCACCACGACGACGCCGCGGCACCTCCCGCTCCGCCCTCCGCCCCCGTGCGCCCTCCCGGGGTGGACGGCGAAGAGCGTGTCGTCCATCTGGACCCCGAGCGGTTCATGTGCGTCCGCACGGACGGCCCGGACACCGGCAGGCCCCTGGTCCTGGTGACCGGGATCGGCTTCGACCTCACCTCGTGGCCGGAACAGTTCGTGACCGGACTGTGCGAGCACGGTCACCGCGTGATCCGCATCGACAACCGGGACGTGGGCCGGTCCTTCCGTGCGTCCTCGGCCTCCCCCACTGCCCGGCAGCTGCTGCGCGGGAACCTGCCCGATGGGCAGTACACCGTGGAGAACATGGCCCGGGACGTCGCCGACACCCTGAAGGCACTGGACGTGGACTGCGCGGACGTCCTGGGGTTCTCCCTGGGTGGGATGATCGCCCAGTCCCTCGCGGCCCACCACCCCCGGCGGGTGCGGCGGCTGGTCTCCCTGTGCTCCACCACGGGCGCGCCGTCGGTGGGAACGGTTGCAGCGTCCACGGCCGCCATGCTGGCCCTGCCCGGCGCACGCACCCGGGGCGCGTTCATCGCCTCACGGCTCGTGATGGCCCGCCACCTCGCGGGCACCGGCTTCCCCGTGGACCGGGCGCACGAGCGGCGGCTCGCGGCGGCCCACTGGGACCGCAGCCTGGACCCGCGCCAGGAGACCGCAGCCATGCGGCGTCAGATCGGCGCCATCCGCGCGTCCGGGGACCGCACCGAGGCGCTGAGCCAAATCACGGCGCCCACGCTGGTGATCCACGGGGACCGCGACAGGATCGTGCGCCCGGACGGCGGCCCCGCCACCGCCGAGGCCGTTGCCGGAGCCCGCTTCGTGAGCGTCCCGGGCATGGGGCACCAGGTGCACCCCCTGGTGGTGCCACGGCTGCTGCCCCCGGTGCTCGAGCACCTGGGGCCGTGACGACCGTCGCCACCGCCGACCGCAGCGACCGCGGGCCGTGATGCCCCGGTCCGTGGTACCAATGAAGCCGGTCAACGATTCGAGTACCCCGCCCCGGTGTGCCACCGCCGGAGTCAGAAAGTGACGCGCATGCACACAACCCACCACCGCCTGCCCCGTCTGGCCAGCACCCTGGTGTTCCTGGCCGCGCTGTGGTCCCTCGTCTCCATCCCGTTCCCGCGGGGTGAGTGGCTCTACATCGTGGACGACGTCTTCACCGCGCTCGGCGTTCCGGCCGGCCCCAACCTGTTCCTGGCCCTGAGCCTGTTCATCGTGGGGGCCGCGCTGCGACGTGGACTGCGGATCGCGTGGGTGGTCGCCCTCGGCGTGCTGGTCGTGGAGATGCTGGTCTACGTTCTGCTGGGCATCGCCCTGGCGGTGGAGTCCCTCGAGGCGGAGCTCGAGATCCTGGACGGGCTCCTGCTCGGGGTGGGGTTCGTCATCACAGCGGCGTGGATCATCGCGTTCATCGCCCGGCGGCGCGACTTCCCCGCCCGCACGCGCCGCGGGGCCACCCGGCAGGCACTGCTCACCCTGCTGAGCGGTCTGGCCCTGGTCATCGTGCTGGTGTTCACGGTCTCCTGGCTGGTCCCCACCCACCTGCACGGCATCGAGCACCTGTGGTTCTCGTTCCGCAGCGTCACGGGCCTGTCCCTGCCGCGCAGCATCTCGGACGGCTCCCCGGGCCCCCACTGGCTGGCCACGCTGGGCGGCATCCTGGGTGCCGCGGTGCTTCTCTTCACCGTGTGGCGGTTCACGCAGTCCGCCCAGCGGGCCGAGGTCCTGAGCCCCGAGGAGGAGCTGCACGTCCGCAGGCTCCTCGCAACGAACGGCGGCCAGGACTCGCTGGGGTACTTCGCCACCCGCCGGGACAAGTCCGTGATCTTCTCCGCAGACGGGCGTGCGGCCGTGTCCTACCGGGTGATCGGCACCGTCTGCCTGGCGTCCGGCGACCCGCTGGGCCACCCGGACGCGTGGCAGGACGCGATTGCCGCGTGGCTGCGTGAGGGGCGCGAGCACGCCTGGCGGATGGGGGTGCTGTCCGCCTCCGAGACCGGCGCCGAGGCATATGTGAAGGCCGGTCTGCGGGCCCGCCCGCTCGGTGACGAGGCCGTCCTGGACACCGACACGTTCACGCTCGAGGGGCGGGCAATGCGCCCGGTCAAGCGCGCTGTGGCCCGTGTGCGTGAGGCCGGCTGCACCGTCACCGTGCAGCGCCACAGCCAGCTGGACGCCACCACCATGCAGCAGATCGTCGAGCTCTCCGAGCAGTGGCGCGGGGACGAGGTGGACCGCGGCTTCTCCATGGCCCTGAACCGGCTCGCCGACCGCACGGACGGGCGCAGCGTGGCCGTACTGGTGCGGGACGCCTCCGGGCAGATCGTGGCCCTGCAGTCCTTCGTCCCGTGGGGCACGCGTGGACTGTCCCTGGACCTGATGCGCCGCTCCCCCGAGGCCCCCAACGGCGTGAACGAGGCCATGGTGGCCACCCTCGCCGAGGAGGGCGGGGACCTGGGCGTGCGCGAGGTCTCCCTCAACTTCGCGATGTTCCGCTCCGTGTTCACCGGCGCGGACAAGGTGGGCGCCGGCGTGGGCGTGCGACTCGCGGACCGGGTGCTCACCTGGGGCAACCGTTTCTGGCAGCTCGAGTCCCTGTACGAGGCCAACGCCAAGTACCTGCCCCGCTGGGACGCCCGCTTCGTCTGCTACGACTCCGCCGCGAACCTCCCGCACATCGGAATCGCGGCCGGCCGCGCGGAGGGCTTCCTGCCGGGCCGCTCACCGCGTCCGGGGCACGACGGCGAGGCGCTCGTCGCGGGGCCCGGCGGCACTCCCGTGCGGCTCGCGGACCTCTCCCTCGAGCAGGACCGCGAGCTCCTCACCCCGCCCCGCCCGGTGCGCCACCTCACGGAGCAGCAGCGGGTCCGCCACGACAAGCTGGACGTGCTGCGCGCGGCCGACATGGAGCCCTACCCCGTGGGCGTGCCCTACACGATGTCCCTGGAACGGGCGCGGCAGATCATCGAGGAGGGCGCGGAGGCCACGGTCACCGAGCCCGTCTCGCTGGGAGGGCGCGTGCGCGAGCTGCGCGACTTCGGCGGCGTCGTCTTCGCCGTGATCGAGGAGCACGACGTGCGGCTGCAGGTGGTCCTGGAGGACTCCGCCGTGAGCCCCGAGCTGCTGGCGCTGTGGCGGCGCGCCGTGGACGCCGGTGACCACGTGTCCGTCACCGGAACCTTGGGCCGCAGCCGCCGCGGGGAGCCGTCCCTGCTGGCAACCTCCTGGGCCATGGCGTCCAAGTCGCTGCGGCCCGTGCCGAGCGACCACACCGGGTTCACCAATCCCGAGGCCCGTGTGCGTCAGCGCTACCTGGACCTGATCGTGAACAAGGAGTCCTCGCGGCTGCTGCGGGCACGCTCACGGGGGATCGCCGCCATGCGCCAGTCCTTCATGCAGCGCGGCTACATGGAGGTGGAGACCCCCATGCTGCAGGCCGTGCACGGTGGCGCGAGCGCCCGCCCGTTCCGCACCCACATCAACGCGTACAACGCGGACCTGTACCTGCGCATCGCCCCGGAGCTGTACCTCAAGCACCTGTGCGTGGGTGGCATGGACAAGATCTTCGAGCTCAACCGCAACTTCCGCAACGAGGGCGCGGACGCCACCCACAACCCCGAGTTCACCTCCGTGGAGGCGTACGCGGCGCACGGCGACTACAACACCATGCGGGAGCTCACCCGGGAGCTCATCATCGAGGTGGCCACGGCCATCCACGGCGAGCCCGTGGCGGTGCGCCCGGACGGCCACGGCGGGGAAGATCGGATCCGCCTGGACCACGAGTGGCCCGTGATCCCGGTGCACCAGGCCGTCTCCGAGGCCACCGGCACGCTGCTCACCTCCGGCACCCCGGTGGAAGAGGTGCGCGCCGTCGCGGACGCCCACGGCGTGCACTGGAGCGAGGAGATGACCTCCGGTGAGGTGGTCCTGGAGCTCTACGACGAGCTGGTGGAGGGTCAGACCACCCTGCCGGTGTTCTACACGGACTTCCCGCTGGAGACCTCACCGCTGACGCGCACGCACCGCACGGACCCGCGGCTCTCGGAGCGCTGGGACCTGGTGGCGTTCGGCGCGGAGATCGGCACGGCGTACTCGGAGCTCGTGGACCCGGTGGACCAGCGCAACCGCCTGACGGAGCAGTCCTACAAGGCCGCCGCGGGTGACCCCGAGGCCATGGAGGTGGATGAGAACTTCCTCACCGCCCTGGAGTACGCCATGCCCCCCACGGGCGGCCTGGGCATCGGCGTGGACCGGATGATCATGATGCTCACGGGCACCAACATCCGCGCCACGCTGGCGTTCCCGTTCACCCGCCCCAACGAGCAGCGCTGAGGGTTTCCTCCTCACCGGAGACGGCCGCCGCCCACGAGCTCTCCTCGTGCGCGGCGGCCGTTGCCCTCCGGGCGGTCAGCGTGGGGACGGGACGGGGTCGGTTGCGGCAACCCGTCCGCTGCGCAGCAGCACCACCGCCGTCAGGGATCCCACGGCACCGGCAGTCGTGAGCGGCACGGTGAGCAGGGTGACGATCTCCCACAGCGGCGGCACCGTGGCGCACACCAGGGCGATGGCGAGGGCGGTGCCCGAGAGCCGCGCCGGGCGTGCGCCCCAGGGCGCCACGGAGGCACTCTCGACCCGCCGTAGCGCGGTGGCCACGGCCAGGACCACGGCCCAGCACAGCACCGCCAGCGGGATCCGCAGCCACCACCAGGCGGCGGAGCCGGGAGCGGGGTCGTACCCTCCCGCGAGGAACCACGCGGCCATGACCGCCACGACCAGCGGCAGGTGCCACAGGTAGATGGTCAGGGCGCGGGAGCCCACCACGTGGGCCACGGTCTGCGCGGGCCGCCACCGCATGAGGCTGCGCAGCGCCGGCGAGAAGACCTCCAGCAGGCACGCCTGCGCCACCCCGAGCAGCACCATGCACACCGTGGGCGGGTTGAGGTTGGTGAGCATGTCCGGGGCGTAGGCACCGGAGGCCACGCACAGCCCGAGCAGCGCGTAGCACCCGGCGGCGAGCGCCACGAGCGTCGCCCGGGACCGCGCGGCGAACCACCCGTCCGCGCGGAAGAACCCGAGTTGCTGCACGAGCGGCCACACGAACACCATGTTGAGCAGCCCCCACCACTGCTGCCCGGTGGCCATGCGGATCAGGTCCACGGCCACGGTGCCCGAGAGCAGGAACCAGCACCACACCCACCCCATCTGCTCATGCATACGCATGAAACAGGGTGCCAGGGCCTGGCAGATCAGATAGGCGGCCAGGAACCACAGCGCCATCCCCATCCCGGACAGCGCGAACGTCACCAGCTCGTGCGGCGCGCCCGCCACGAGCGCCGCTGCGGCCCCGAGCGCCAGCGCGCACCACAGCACGGCGGCCGGCTGCACGAGCCGCAGGGTCCGCTCCCGCACGTACTCCCCCGCGGCCATGCCCCGCGCACGACGCCGCCGCCACGCCCCCGCCGTGGCCGCCCCGCCCACCACGAAGAACAGCGGCATGACCTGCAGGAGCCACGTGGCCCACCAGTACCAGGGCTGCAGCGTGGGCACGAGCACCGAGCGGATCTCCCCGGAGGCCGGGTCCCGGGTGATGGTGACCAAGAGGACGTGGAGGCACACCACGGTGATCACGCACGCCACACGAGCGGCGTCCACGGCGGGGTCGCGGTCAGGGGCCTGGGAGGCGGACGCGGGCTGGGCGCGAACGTCGTGGCTCATGCTCGTCACTCTAGAATGCGTCCGCCCGCGATCCGGGGTGGGACGCGCTGCTGGGGAACCCGGGGCCGCGCGCCGAGTGGGGGCAGGACAGCTCCGGCAGGGGCCGTCGCGGCCGGACGAGGACCCACGGGGTAGGCCGACCCGCGAAGAGGTGGGCAGGAGTGCGCAGGAGTGCGCCAGGGTGCACCGGGGTGGGGAAAACCCCACCCGGACCCGGTGGCCAGCTCTGGCGCGCTGAACGGCGTGGTGTCCGTAGCGTGGAGGCCATGAGCACACGAGCCCCGGAGCCCACGCCACCGTGGGACACCACCGAACACCTCCCCGCCGACTCCGAGCACACCCGCCCCCTGCCCCCGGCCGAGCAGACCCTCAAGACCACGGGCGCTCGGAGTGCGGACACCGCTGAGCACCCGGGCGGCGCCGCGGGCCGCAGCGGCCCCGCCGCCCAGCGCGACCTGGACCACGATTCCGTGACGCGCACCCTGCCCGTGGACCGGACCCCCGCTGCCGCATCGTCGTACGAGATGGCGCCCACCAGGTCCGTCGAGCAGCGCACCAGCACCCTCCGGCACCGGGCCGTGTCCGGGGCGGTGCCGGAAGCCCCCGCTGACGGTCGCTCCGGCGACCCCGCCGCGACCGCCCCCGTCCGGGAGTGGCGCACGTTCTCCCCCAAGACCCTGTTCTTCGGGGGCCTGGACCTCGTGGTGGACTCGATGCTCAACAGCGCGCTGCTCTCCCTGATCTTCTTCCTGCTGACGGTCGGCGTGCTGACCGTGCCGCTGCTGGGCGTGGGCGTGCTGGTCCTGGCCGCCACGGTCTACGTGCTGGTGGCCGCGGTGTGGCTGGAGCGGCGGCGTTCCGCCTCCTCGTTCGGGCTGGACATCCGCGATCCCCGGCGCCGGCGCAGCCCGCGCACGGACTGGGTGCGGATCCCCCACCAGGTGTGGCTGGACGTCAGCGACGGCTCCCTGTGGCTCGGGCTGCTCCACCTGGTGCTCACGTGCGCCCTGGGCTGGCTGGCCCTGCTGCCGTTCGTGACGGTGGGTGCGGGCGTCGCCCTCGCCACCGCTCCCCTCTACGCCCCGGCGGACTCCGTGGTGCGCCGGCTGATGGCCACCGCGGGGAACCTTCCCGAGTGGGCACTCGTCCTGCTGGGCGTGGCGGCGGTGCTGCTGAGCATCCTGGTGGGCGTGCTGGCCACGGTGGCCCACCGTACGCTCTCCGCCGCGCTGCTGCGCCAGAGCGAGGCCGTCCGCCTGCGCCGTGAGGCCGCAGAGTCCCGCCGCCGGGCGGAGCACGAGTCCGCCGCCAAGGAGTCCGCGGTGCGCGGCGCGGAGACCGAGCGCTCACGCATCGAGCGGGACCTGCACGACGGCGTCCAGCCGCAGCTGGTCTCGGTGGCCATGAACCTCTCGATGGCCATGTCCCGGATCGACACCGATCCCGCGGCCGCCAAGGAGCTCGTGGCCGAGGCCCACGGCACCACCAAGGCCGCGATCACCGAGCTGCGCCGCCTGGCCCGCGGCTTCCACCCCGCCGTGCTGGAGGACAGGGGGCTCGACGCCGCCGTGTCCGCCGTGGCCGCGCAGGCACCGTTCCCCGTGGACGTCTCCGTCACGGCCCCGCGCCTGGATCCCCGCACGGAGGCCGCGATCTACTTCGCGGTGTCCGAGGGCCTCACCAACGCCGTCAAGTACTCCGGCACCCGCTCCGCCGACGTGGCCGTGTCGGTCCAGGACGGCCCCGCGCCCGGCACCGCCGTGGTGGTGGCCGGTGTCCGCGACTTCGGCCGCGGCGGCGCCCGGGTGGTCCCCGGCGGAGGGCTCTCCGGGATCCAGGACCGCATCCGCTCCGCGGGCGGCCGGTTCTTCGTGACCTCGCCCGTGGGTGGCCCCACCGAGGTGGTCGTGGAGCTGCCGCTCACCGGCCCCACCGCGCCCCGCACCACGCCGAGCGACCCCGGTGCGGACCGCGCCGCTCACCACGGGGGCGCGAGCGCACCGAGCGCCCCGGGTGGGCCGGGGCAGGGAACCGGCGGTGCGGCGTCGTCGTACCCCGCGGCCGGAAACGCGTACCCCGCAGCGGGAGAGGAGAACTGAGATGCGCATCGTGATCGCCGAGGACGCCGTCCTGCTCCGCGCGGGGCTCGTGCGCCTGCTCACGGACGCCGGGCACCAGGTGGTGGCTGAGACGGACACCGCCGAGGGCCTCGTGAAGGCCGTGGCGGAGCAGCGTCCGGACTTCGCCCTGGTGGACGTGCGGCTGCCGCCCACGTTCAGCGACGAGGGCATCCGCGCCGCCGTGCTGATCCGCTCCGCGCACCCGGAGGTGGCCGTGCTGGTGCTGTCCCAGTACGTGGAGGAGCGCTACGCGTCCGAGCTGATCGCGTCCCGCCGCGAGGGCCTGGGCTACCTGCTCAAGGACCGCGTGGCGGACGTGGACCAGTTCCTCGAATCCGTGCAGACCGTGGGTTCCGGCGGCACCGTGCTGGACCCGGAGGTGCTCACCCAGATCCTGGTGCGCTCGCGGCGCCGCGAGGACATGGAGCTGCTGTCCCCGCGTGAGCGCGAGGTGCTGGGCCTCATGGCGCAGGGGCTGTCCAACGCCTCGATCGCCGCGAACCTCTACCTCACCGAGTCGGCCGTGGAGAAGCACATCGGCTCGATCTTCGCCAAATTGGGCGTCATCTCCGAGACCGGCAACCGCAGGGTCCTGGCCGTTCTCAAGTACCTCGGCTACTCGGACCACTCTCTCTAGGACACGTCATGAGCACACAGTTCCCCGATCCCTCATCCTCTCCCACCCCGACGACGCCGCCCGCGGGCCTGCCCGGCGACGGCCGCCCGCCGCGCGACCCCCGCGGGGACCGCCCCGTGGGGCGCGGCGAGCGCCGCGCGTGGAACACGGCGACGGCCGTGATCGGCGGTGTGACCGCGCTCGGGCTGCTCCTGGCCGGGGCGGGCACCGCGGCGGCGGTCGCCCTGACGCAGGAGCGCGACGGATCCTGGACCGCGACCTCCGCCGTCAAGGAGATCCGCATCGACACCCGCACCGCCACGGTGGACGTCACCACCAGCCCCACCGTGGAGCACGTGGAGGTGCAGTGGCACGAGACGGGCTGGTCGCTGCCCGATCGCCAGATCACCCCCACGGTCGAGAACGGCGTGCTGAGCCTGGACGCCGTGCGGCAGGAGGAGTCCGCGTGGGCCACCGGCCCCCAGCAGATCTCGGTGGTCGTCCCGCAGGACGCCCCCGCCGCTTCCCTGGACATCTCCAGCACCGCCGGCGCGGTGAACGTGCAGGGCACGTACCAGGACGTCTCCGCCTCCTCCGAGATGGGCTCGGTCACGGCCACGGACGTCAAGGCCTCCGTGCTGGACGCCCGGGCGACCACCGGGCAGGTGGTGCTGGACGGGGTGAGCGTGAAGAACCGCCTGGACGCCCACGTGACCCTGGGGATGGCGCTCGTCGCGGCCCAGGGCCCGGCCCCGCAGCGCACCTCCGTCACCGCGACCACCGGCGCGTACGGGGTGGACATGCCCGGCGCGGACTACTGGTACCCGCAGGGCAGCCAGCACGACGTCGCCGACCCCCGCCACCCGCGCACGACCACCCCCGGTAGCTCCGCGTACGCCGGAGATTCGTGGGGCAGCGGTGACTTGTGGAGCTCGGACCAGGGCCTGCAGACCGCCACCCAGGGCGGGGCGCCGAGCACCGAGTACGACGCGGACGCCACGTGCGACGCCGCACCCAAGGGCCGGCCCTGCCTGTTCCTGAAGGGGACGCCGGTGGACGTGCGGGACGCCGGGACCGTGGACGCGTGGGACGGCGACCGGCAGGAGCCCACGGACGGCTCCCCCAGTTCCCTGAGCTCCCCGCGCTCCTCGAACTCCCCGGCCCCGAGCCTCACGGTCTCCACCGCCCCGGGCCGCGACGAGTAGACCTCCCGTCCGGCGCGTACGGGCTCCGGACGGGCGCCCCGCGGCACCGCTGACCAGGCGGGCCGCAGGGCTTTTCCCTGCCGGGGGCAGGAGGGGTGTGGTCGCGGACGGGACCGCCGAACGATGCCGCCAGGACGGCGTGCGACGAGAACCTCCGCGCTCGGAGCGGGTGGCGAGGCACGGCGGGACGGTGCGCGGCGGCGTCGTCCCGCGGGTGCCGGACGGGCCGGGAGGCGGCCCCGGGTGACACCGGATGACTCCCCAGGCGGCGCGCCCCGTAGCCTGGTCGGGTGACGTCCTCCGACCCCGAAGCCATGGACCGCGCGCGCATCCGCCGTGCCCGGCTGGCCGTGTCCCTGCTGTTCCTCACGAACGGCGCGATCTTCTCCAACCTGCTCCCGCGGCTGCCCGAGTTCAAGGACATGTTCGAGCTCTCCAACGCGGCGTACGGGCTGGCGGTGATCGCGTTCCCGATCGGCGGCGTGGTGGCCGGGCCGCTGCCCGCTCCCGTCCTGCGACGGTTCGGGACCGCCCGGACCGCGGCCGCGGGTTCCGTGCTCCTGGCCGCGGCCGTGTTCGTGACCGGTTCCGTCCCGGTGCTCGCCGTGTTCGGAGCGGGGCTGTTCGTCGCCGGAGTGCTGGACGCGGTGGTGGACACCGCCCAGAACGCCCAGGGACTGCGGGTCCAGCGCCTCGCCGGAACCTCGATGATCAACTCCATGCACGCCCTGTGGAGCGTGGGTGCCGTGATCGGCGGGCTCATGGGCACCGCGGCCGCTGCCCTGCACGTGCCCCTGGCCTGGCACTTCCTCGTCAGCGGGGTGGTCTTCGCCGCCGTGGCCGTGGTGGCCATGCGGTGGGCCGTGCCGGACGACCACGAGGCCCACGCCGCCGCCCAGGCGGAGAACCTCCCCGTGGACACCGCAGGGATTCCCCGGCTGCCCCGGGGAAGGCGCGCGGCGCTGCTGGCTCTGCTGCCCATCGCGGTGGTCGCCGTGTCCGGGGTGCTCGTGGAGGACGTGGGCTCCAACTGGTCCGCCGTCTACCTCCGGGACGTGCTCGCCGCCCCTGTGGGCCTGGTGGGGCTCGGCTACGTGAGCCTCGTGGGAGCGCAGTTCGTGGGCCGGATCGTCGGGGACCGCCTGATCGACGCGCTCGGCGCCGTCCTGGTGACCCGCATCGGAGGCGTCCTGATCTTCGTGGGCCTGGGAGCCGTCGCCCTCGCGCCCGCTCCGTGGCTGGCCCTGGTGGGCTTCGCGCTCGCCGGTTTCGGCTGCGCCACCATGGTCCCCAACGCCTACGCCGCCGCGGACCACGCGCCGGGCCTCAAACCCGGTACGGGGCTCACGCTGGTCAGCTGGTGCATGCGCATCGTGTTCGTGCTCTCCCCACCTCTGGTGGGGGTGCTCGCCGACGCCGTGGGGCTGCGCACCGCGCTGCTCATCTTCCCCGTGATGGGCGTGCTCGCGTTCCTGTTCGCCGGGGCGCTGCGGGAGCGCCGCCGCTCCTGAACGCAGGCTCAACGACCCTCCCGCAGACGCACGGGCTGCGGGCGCATACTGGGGAGCATGACTTCACAGTTCGGCCAGACCCGTTCCGAGCAGGGCCCCTCGCTGCTGCGCTCCGGCTACCTCTTCGCCTCCCGCGTACGACGCCGCGCAGGCCTCTCCTCGGACTCGGGGTGCCCCGTGCGCATGC
The DNA here is from genome assembly GCF_001812045.1 of Kocuria sp. HMSC066H03. Lineage (NCBI taxonomy): Bacteria > Bacillati > Actinomycetota > Actinomycetes > Micrococcales > Micrococcaceae > Kocuria > Kocuria sp. HMSC066H03. Next base: position 1,164,216 of record NZ_KV807506.1, on the reverse strand, counting down.
CCCTGCTGGGCAAGAATACCGTCCTGGTCCGCGGTGAGGAGGGCGTCAAGCTCTTCTACGACACGTCCCGCGTGCAGCGTGACGGGGCGATGCCCGGCGTCGTCCAGGGTCCCCTGTTCGGAGCGGGAGCTGTCCACGGCCTGGACGGCGAGGCCCACCGGACGCGCAAGAACCAGCTCGCGGACATGGCGTACGAGGACGAGCGCGTGGCCGCGTACAAGCCCTTCGTGGCCGAGGAGCTCGAGGACCTCGTGGCTCGCTGGAAGGACGGCGACAACGTCTACGACAGCACCGCGATCGCCTTCGGCCGCGCGTCCTTCCGGTGGGCCGGTCTGCAGTGGGGCGTGCCGGAGATGGACCGCTGGGCCCACCGCATGAGCCGCCTGCTGGACACCTTCGGTCGCCCCGCGAGCCACGTGGTGTCCCGGTTGGACCGGATCGCCCTGGACCGCCGCTTCGCCGCGCTCATCAAGGACGTCCGTGCGGGCCGGGTCCGTGCTCCCCAGGACTCCGTGCTCGAGCACATGGCCGGTCTGGTGGACGAGCACGGCGAGCTGGTGGACGCCAAGACAGCGGGCATCGAACTGCAGAACCTTACCCGCCCGAACGTGGCCGTGGCCCGCTTCGCGGCGTTCGCGGCCACCGCCCTGGTGAAGCACCCCGAGTGGGTCGAGCGCATCCGCACCGCCTCCGAGCAGTGCGGCGGCACCCTGCTGGACGTCCCCGAGGCCGTGGCCTTCGCGCAGGAGGTCCGCCGCGTGTACCCGTTCGTGCCCATGCTCCCCGCGGAGCTCACGCAGGACACCGAGATCCAGGGCTGCCCCGTGCACAAGGGCGAACGTGTGGTCCTGGACATCCTGGGCACCAACACGGATCCGGCGTCCTGGGACCGCGCGGCCACGTTCGACCCCGAGCGCTTCCTGGGGGTCGAGGACGCCGAGGCGATCACCACGTTCATCCCCCAGGGCGGTGCGGACGTGCGCACGGGCCACCGCTGCCCCGGCGAGAAGATCGCGGTCACGTCCCTCTCCGCCGCCGTGGTGGCGCTGTGCCGCCCGGAGGTCCAGCTGCCGAGCGACCAGGACGACCTCACGTTCTCCTGGACCCACATGCTGACCCGCCCGGTCACCGGGGTGCGGGTGCGCTCCACCCGCTGAGCACGGTGGCGCCGGGCCCGTCCGGACCCGGCACCACCCCAGCACGCGCCGCCCCGCCACGCACGGCCCCGGACGACGCCGCCGGGCGCCTCGCGCGGTTCTCTCACGAGGGTGCCCCACGTGGCGTGGAAGCCCCACGTGGGGGTCTCGCATTGGAGTCTCGCGGCGGCGTCGTGGCCCGGGACCAGGGGCCGAACCGCTCAGATCAGACCGCGCAGAATGCCCTTCCAGTACAGGGCGGGCTGCAGCCAGCGGTCGAAGAGGAACGTCCACGGGCGGGGGTTCGCGAGGTCGCGAACGCCGAAGGACGGCTCCGGGCGCATCCGGCGGTCCACCTCCGCGAGCAGCAGTGTTCGTCGGGACAGCGCGATGGGCGCCACGGTGTAGCCGTCGTAGCGCTGGAGCTCCTCGGAATCCGCCGCGAGGAGATTGTGCACCAGGACCGGGCTCTGGCTGCGGATCGCTCCGCCGGAGGCCATGATGCCCAGCGCGGCGGCATCCCCGAGGGACCACACGTGCGGGAAGCGGACGTGCCGCAGCGTCTCGGGCTCCACGGCCACCCGGCCCGCCCCGCCGTCGTCCGCGAGCCCGCTGTCCGCGATCCACGCGGGGGCGCGGTGCGGGGGAACCACGTGCAGGGCGTCGTACTCCACGGTCTCCCGTGCCCCGCCCCGCGTGATGCGCAGGGCCCGGGCCTCCGGGTCCACGGACTCGATGCGAGCGTCCAGGACGGCCTCCACGCCGTAGCGCCGCAGTGCGTCCGCGATGTGTCCGGCCACCCGGGGCTCAGGGAACAGCTCGGGCGCCTCCACGACCACCCGCACGCGGAGGTCCTCCAGCACCCCGGTGCGGCGCCAGTGGTCGCACGCCATGAAGAGGGGCTTGTAGCCCACCCCGCCGCAGCCCACGTCCTCGAAGCGGATGGTGAACACAGCGGTCCCGCCCCGCAGCCCGGACATCAGGTCCCACGTCTTGGGCGCGAGTTGCGTGATGTAGTTGGAGGCAGCGTGCGGGCCGTCAAGGGCTGCGGCCAGCCCGGGCACCCGATCGAGGTCCGGGGCGATGCCGGGGGCCACCACGAGGTCGTCGTAGTCCAGCTCAGTGCCGTCGTCGAGCGCCACCGTGTGGGCCTGCGGATCCACCCGCGTGACACGGGCACGGATCCACCGGGCTCCGGAGGGCATGTACCGCCGCTGGGCCTTGCACACGCTGCTCAGACCGGCCATGCCCGACCCCACGTAGGAGAGCATGGGGCTGTAGGTGTGGGTGGGGCTCGGCTCCACGACCGTCACCCGGACCGAGTCCCGGGATGTCTGCCGCAGGAGGCGCGCCGCGCAGCTCAGGCCCGCGTTGCCACCCCCGATGATCACGATGCGTCGCACGTGTGCCCACTTCCCTGGTGCCGGTCCGGTGCTGGTGCCCCTTGCGGGCAGGCTAGCACCGCACGAACGGGCACCGTGGGATCGGGCACCGCGTGGGGGTGGGGAGTCCCGGGGTCAGTTCTGCGGTGCGGCCGGGCCCGGCGCCGCGGGGCCCGGCACCGCGGGGGCAGGCTGGCCCGCTCCCGGCGCGGCGGCGTTCTTGTCCTTGTAGAGCGGCGCGTTCTTCACCAGGTTCTGGAGCTTGGTGAGCTCCGCCGTGGCCGCGGAAGTGAGCTTCGGGTCTGTGGGCTTGGCGGAAGCCTTCTCCACCGCCTGCTGGGTGATCCCCAGCTGCTTCGCGTACGCCGGGTCCACCGCGGCCAAGTTGCGGAAGGTGAGCTGCTGGGTCAGCGCCTTGAGCTCCACGTTCAGGGGGGTCAGCGGCCCGAACTGCTCCGCCGGGGTCAGCTTCAGCTGCGTGGCCAGCAGGTTCTGGGTGCGCTGCTGGAACTGCTCCAGGGTGGTGAGCTTCGTGATGTCCGCCGTGTACGGGTTGACCGGGGAGGGCGCGGGCGCCGTCGTCGAGGGGTTCGGGGTCGGTTGCGGCGGCGTGGACGTGGTGGGCTTGGGCGTCGGTGTCGTGGTTGCCGACGGAGTGGGTGTCGGTGTCCTGGTTGCCGACGGAGTGGGTGTCGGGTCGGTGGTGCCCGAGTTCCCGGGCGTCCCGGTGCCCTTCGGTGGAGTCTGCGACGAGGTGGCAGAGGGAGCCGGCGCGGGGGCCGTGGTCTTGCCGCTTCCCGGCTTTGTCTTCCCGCCACCGCGCTGCGGGGGTGCGGACGGGCCCTGGGTCACGTGCTTCTTGCCGGAGGAGTCGGAGGCCTTCGGAGCGGATTCACCGGAGGCCTTACCGTTGCCGGAGGCCGAGGTGTCCTTGGCCGGTGCCGTCTGCTGACCCAGCGCCCGGATCTCGTCCTGGTTCTTCTTCGGTGTCCTGGGCGCGGAACCCGCGTCCGTTCCCGGCTTGGCGTTCGGGTTGGTGGGGGCCTGCGACACCCCGGCCTGGTCCGCCGTGGAGTACGCCGGACGGGACGCCGGGATAATCTCCTCCCCGGACTTCCAGTCGAAGGACTGCGCGTCCACCACCTTGCCGTCCACCCACGTCTCGAAGTGCAGGTGCGGCCCGGTCACGCGCATGCCGGTCTGGCCCACCACGCCCAGCTGCTCGGAGGCCCGGAGGGAGTCGCCCTCGCGCACCATGACCTCTTTGAGGTGGTTGTACGTGGTCTTCATGCCGTTTGCGTGGGAGACCTCCACGCGGTTGCCGCCCCACACGTCCCAGAACACGGCGGTCACGGTGCCGTCCAGGGCGGCGACGGCGGGGGTGCCCTCGGGCGCGGAGATGTCCGTGCCGTTGTGGAACTCGCGCTGGCCCGTGTCCGGCGCGGTGCGCCAGCCGAACTCGCCGCCCTTGAGCACCACCACGGGCTGCGCCGGGGCGATCAGGGTGTTGAGGGGCAGCTCGCCCTCGAAGGTTGCGGGTGCGCGCGTGCTCGGCGCCACCGAGGACGCCGCCCCGTTGCCCGCTCCGCCGCCCGTTCCGGGCCCGCCCGCTCCGGCCGATCCGCCGCTCGGCCGGGTGCTGCTCAGGGAGACGAGGGAGGCGTCCTGGGCTGCGGAGATGGCTGCGGGGTCCGGTGTGGAGGCGAAGAGGGAGGGCTGAGCCGGCCGCGCGGCGTCGGCGGCGGGATCGGTGGCTCCGGGGCGCTGCGGACCCTGGGGGTCCTGCGCCATGGCGGGCTGCCACGGGGCGGTGTCGGTGCCGTTGCTCAGCGCCACGCTCCCGGCCACGAGCAGGGAGAAGGATGTGAAGGCCACCAGCGCCATGGACGGCTTCCTGCTGGTGGATGAGCGTGCGCTTGAACGAGCCATGGATGCGATCGTCTCTCCCGGGATGGACTTCGGCGCCGTGAGCCCTGGGGCCGACAGTCAGTAGAACCAGTGTAGGTGAACCCTCAGCGTCTATGCAGTTTCATTGACGTGAAAGTGCGGCCCTGTCAGTACCGCCCGGACCACTCGTCCACCAGGCCGCGGACGTAGGCGGCCTGCCCGACGTGCTGGGCGGCGTCGTCGATCGTGGAGACGATGCGCACGCCGCGGGTGACGGGCGGGTCCCAGGAGTCGTCGACGACCTCGTCCAGGGAGGCGTCGTCAAGGCCGTTCACGTACTCCGCCGTGCCGCAGCACACCGCGCGCAGGTAGCCGATCAGCAGCCCGGGGTCCTGCACCCGCACGCTCGCGACCTCCCGGGGGCCGTCCCCGAAGCCGAAGTCCTCCGCGGGGCGGTCCAGTCCGAACGACTCGCACCAGCCCTGCGCAGTCCACACCTGCTCCGCACCGCACAGCGCGGCGATCTGCGCATCCTGCTGCCGCGCCGCGTGCCACAGCAGCCAGGACATGGAGTTGTGCGTGCCGTCCGGCATGCGGTTCAGCACCTCCGCGGAGACGCCCTCCACGGCGGCCTCCGCCGCTTCCACCGGGCGCTTCGCCGCGTCCGCCACCAGTTCCCGAGCACCCATGTTCCACCTGATTCCGCACCGGTTCCGTGTGATCCACCTCCCACTGTACGACCGTTGCGCGGGCCGCGGGAGGGGCGGGCACCGCAGGTGCAGGGCGGGTTCCGGGCACGACGCCGCCCGCTCACCGTCAGGCGTTCTCCAGCACCAACCGCACGAACTCCGTGACCGCCGGTGAGCGCTCCGCGTCACGCCACACCAGGTGGACCGGCACGGCCTCCAGGCCCTCGCCAGCGCGCACCACGAGCTCCGGGTGGTTGTAGTACCGCATGGTGGACGCGGGCGTGATGCCGAACCGGCGCGGGTCCGCGGCGATCGCCACGATCCACTCGTCCACGCCGCGCACGGTGAGGATCTCTCCGGGGCCGATGTGTGCGAGCCACTGCGCCGTGGTGGTCCCGCCGTGGGGATTGACCACCGCGTGCAGTCCCGCGAGATCCCGCGCCGCCACGCGGGGCACACGGTTCAGCACACTGTCCCGGGAGAAGACCACCGCGCGCTCCTCACGGTGCAGGACCCTGCTGCGCACGCCCTCGGCCGTCACGGGGCCACGGACCACGGCGACGTCCGCAGCACCCCGGGCTACTGCGGCGTCGGGCGCGGTGAGCTGCGTGAGGCGGCACGCGCCGTCGGGATGGGCGGCGCTCCACGCCCGGACGGCGCCGGAGACTGCGCTGTCCAACCCCGCCCACGCGTAGGCCACCGTGACGGACCACGGCTCCCAGCGCCCGGGATCCACCAGGGCGTCGACGCCGCGCAGCACCTCCTCGCAGCGTTGCGCGAAGACCCGCCCGCGATCCGTGAGCACCGCACCGTGCGGTCCGCGCTCCACGAGCCGCACGCCCACCGCCGCCTCGATCTCCCGCAGCATCCGCGAGACGGTGGGCTGCGTGGTCCCCAGCTCCCGCGCGGCGCCGGACAGCGACGACGCCGCGGCCAGCGCCGCGAACATCCGCACGTGCCGCAGCTCCAAGGTCATGCGCCCAGCGTATAGCGGTGCCCGGCGGTGGGTCTTCCCCCAGTTCGCCGCGGTGCGCGAGTCTGGGGGTCTGCGTCCGCGCCCGCCCACCCGGAGGAACTCGCCATGACCACCACCCGCCAGACCGCGGCCCTGGGACTGTTCCTGCTGCTGTGGTCCAGTGGCGCGGTGGCCACGGCCCTGGGGCTGGCCCGCATGGACGCGGAGCTGTTCCTGCTGCTGCGAGCGCTGGTCACGGCCGGGATCGCGTGGGTGCTGTGCCGGCTGCTGCACTCCGCCCTGCCCCGCACGCGGCGCGAGTGGGCGGCGGTGCTCGGCACCGGGCTGCTGATGCACGTGCTCTACCAGACGTTCTTCTTCGGATCCGTCGCCGCGGGGATCGCCCCGGGGCTGCTGTCCCTGGTGGTCGCGTGCCAGCCGCTGCTGACCGCGGTGGTCACCGGTCAGCGGGGCCTCGTGGCCTGGGCGGGCATCCTCCTGGGCTTCGGAGGTCTGGCGCTGGCGTGCACCCCGGACCTCACGAGCGCGGACTCCACAGGGTGGGGCATCGCCGCGGCGGCCGGGGCGCTCGTGACGCTGACCGCCGCCACCGTCTCCCAGTCCCGGATCCGCCGTGTGGGCGTGCTGGCGAACCTCGCCGTGCAGAGCACCACGGGCATCCCTGTGTTCCTGGCCGCCACACTGCTCCTGCGCCCGCAGCTGCCGCCGCTGGCGCCCGCCACCGTGCTGCCCGTGCTGTGGATGGGCGCCGTCATCGGGGTGGTGGCCACCGGGCTGCTCTACTGGCTCGTTCAGCGGGTGGACGTGGTCACCGTGACCAGCGTGCAGTTCCTGGTCCCGGCGGTGACGGCCGTGCTGGACCGGATCGTGCGCGGCCAGTCCCTGCACGGGATCACGCTCATCGGGATGGCCGTGGTGATCTGCGCCCTCTTCCTCTTCCAGCGGGGACGACGACGCGGGGCCGCGGCCGGCGCCCATGGCACCAACCGCGGCCCCGCCGCAGCACCCCGGGCGCCTTCCGCGCCCCCGTCGGGTCAGTCGTTGTAGGTCAGGCACTCCTCAATGGGCCAGCCCAGCTGCTCCCACATGGGCAGCTTGTTCCACTCCTTGACGAACTCCACGAGCTTGCCGTCCTGCACGCGGAACAGCGCGCACGCGGTCCAGGTGGCCTGGCGGCCGGTGGGCTGGATGTCCCCGTGCGGGGCGCCCTTGTGGGTGCCCTGGGCGGTGTAGCGCAGGGCCACGCGGTCGTCCTTGACGAACTCCACGTCGAAGCTCTCGAAGTGCAGGTCGTCCAGCTTGGTCATGAGCTCGCCGTGCACGTCCGCGTACTGCTCCAGGGTCTCGGTGCCGGGGAACGTGGTGGGTCCCACGAAGCGGTTGTTCGGCGCACACAGGTGCGTCACGGCGTCCCCGCTGGCCTCACCCGGGGTGTAGGCGATGCGCATGTACTCCTTGGCCAGCTCCAGGTTGGCCTTTTCCTGATCGGTGAGGGTGGTGGTGTCGGTCATGGTGTCTCCTTCGCGAGCGGGGTGGCACCCCGCGAGATCTGGTGCGAGAACTGGTGAGGGGGTCGCCGGTGCGGCGAGGCCGTGCACGCGCGGACTCGCCGAGCGAGCAGGTGCCCGGGAGCGCCGTCGTGACGGCTACCCCGGGCACCCATGTGGTGGAGCGTGCGGGGTCAGCCCGCCACGCGCACCAGCTTGGTGTTGGAGAACTCGTCGAAGCCCCAGCGGCCCAGCTCACGGCCGTAGCCGGAGCGGCGAACACCGCCGAACGGCAGGCCCGGCATGGTGGTGCCGTGCTCGTTGACGTAGGCCATGCCCACCTCGAGGCGGCGCGCAACCTCCTCGGCCTTCGCGGTGTCCTCGGCCCACACGGAGCCGGAGAGACCGAAGGAGGAGTCGTTGGCGATCTCCACGGCCTCGTCCACCGAGTCGTAGGAGTAGACCACGGCCACGGGGCCGAAGATCTCCTCCTTGAAGGCGTCCATCTCACGCGTGACACCGGTGAGGACGGCCGGGGACATCCAAGCGCCGTCCTTGTCGAGGGACTTGCCGCCGGTGTGCAGGGTGGCACCCTGCTCCACGGCGCGCTCCACCTGGGACACGGCGTCGTCGCGGCCCTCCACGGAGGACAGCGGGCCGATCTTGGTGTCCTCTGCCAGGGGGTCACCAACCTTCATGCCCTCGACGGTCTCCACGACCACCTTCACGAACTCGTCGAACATCCCGGAGGGCACCAGAATGCGCTTGGGCGAGTTGCAGGCCTGGCCCGCGTTGCGCATGCGGGTGGTCGCCACGGTCTTGGCAGTCTTGGCCACATCCACGTCGTCGAGCACGATCAACGGGTCGGAGCCGCCGAGCTCCAGCACGCTCTTCTTGAGGTTCTGCGCGGCCGTGGTGGCCACCGCAGCACCGGCGCCCTCGCTGCCGGTCAGGGACACGCCACGCACCCGCGGGTCCTCGATGATCGTGGTCACCTGGTCGGTGCTCACGAACAGGTTGATGTAGGCGTCCTCCGGGATGCCTGCACCGTGCAGGATCTCCTCGATCAGTTCACCGGTGCGGCCGCAGATCGAGGCGTGCTTGAGCAGGATCGTGTTGCCCAGCATCAGGTTCGGGGCCGCGAAACGGGCCACCTGGTACTGCGGGAAGTTCCACGGCATGACACCCATGAGCACACCCACGGGCTCGGTGACCACGACGGACTTGGCGCTGTCGCCCACGTCCAGGGTCTCCTCCTCCAGCAGCCCCTCGCCGTGGTCCGCGTACCACTGGTAGATGGACGCCGAGAGGGCGACCTCGCCCTGGGCCTGCTTGAAGGGCTTGCCCATCTCGGTGCTGATCACACGCGCCAGCTCGTCCCCGCGGTCCTGGAAGGCCTGGGCCACGGCCGCCAGCGCCTTGGCGCGGTCAGCTGCCGGGGTGTTGCGCCACGAGGCGAAAGCGGCGTCGGCGCGCTCGATGGCGCGGGTGACGTCTGCGTCGGTGGCCGAGGTGAACTCCTGCTCAACAACTCCGGTGGCGGGGTTCTCTGTACGGAAAGCCATGAGGTCTCCTAGTGTCTCGGATTCTCTTTTCGGACGATCGAGCACGTCCTCACCCGGGTTAACGAACGCCCGCGGGGGAAGATTCCCGACGATGTGAAGCCCACCATCCCTGCGCGGCGTCGGGACCGGCGCTCACGCCTGCGTGTCCGCCCCACGACGGGACGTCCACCAGAACCACAGCCACACCAGTCCGAAGACGGCAACCAGCGCCAGGCCCGCCTGGCCGAGGTCGACGTCCGCGAGCGCCGTCGTGACCGGGTCGGTGAGTCCCAGAAGGTCGTTGACGAACCCGCCGAGGGTGATCACAGCGATGAGCAGCGCGGAGACCGCGGAGATCACGGTGACCGTGGCGTTGAAGCGCATCCGGGTGCCGGTCTCGGTCAGGGCCGTGGAGTAGAGCTTCATCATGCCGAGCCCGTTGAGGGTGTCGCACAGGGTCATGGCCGCCGTGAACGCCACGGGAAGCCCCAGCAAGGCTAGGGCCGGCACGCCCGCGAGGGACGCCGAGACGGTGAGCAGCAGCAGGCCGATGGTCGTGGCGGTGTCGAAACCCAGACCGAAGAGGAACCCCAGCACGAAGATGTCCCGAGGGCGCCGCACGCGATGCAGCGGTTTGCGCAGCAGCCGGGACACGAGGCCCCAGCCGCCGTCGAGGTCGTGGGGGTGGGCGGCGTCGTCCCCGGAGGCGGAGACAGCCGCGGACGGCGGCAGCGTGCGGCTGCCGCGGCCACGCAGCAGACCCACGGAGATGCTCGCGTTGTAGAGGCCCAGAACCAGCAGGTAGACCCCAGAGACGCCCGCGCCGATCAGCCCGAGCACGTGGTTCGCGGAGCTGCCCTCCTCGAACGCGCCGCTGACGAACTGCGCCCCGGCCACCACCATGACCCCGGCCAGCGTGACCACCAGGGAGTGGCCCAGGCTGAATGCGAAGCCCACGCTCGCGGGGTTCATGCCCTCGGAGACGAACTTGCGGGTGGAGTTGTCGATCGCGGAGATGTGGTCCCAGTCGTAGCTGTGCTTCATGCCCGCGGCGTACGCGGTCAGCACCACGCCCAGGGCGAGGGGCTGGGAACCGGGAGCGAGCGCGCTCGCCAGCAGTCCGAACGCGAGCAGGTGCAGGCACGCCACCGCGGCGAGCGTGAAGCCCACCCGGATGCGCAGCGGCAGCGCGTGCCGGTCCGTGACGTAGCGGCGGTAGAGCGTGGGGTGTGACGTGGTGGACACGGTCCTCCTCGGTGGGGTGTGGTCAGTACTTGCGCAGCCCCAGGGGGGCCTGTCCTCGCCAGCGCTCCCGGAGTTCGTCCACCACGGCCCGGTGCAGCGCCGCGATGGCTTCCGTGGACTCGGCGAGCGAGCGGAGGCACACGCACCGCACGCCGTACGGCTCCCCCGCGCCGGCGCGGGTGATCCCGGAGTGGGTGCCGGACGCGTCCACGAGCTCACAGAGACGCTCGTACAGCTCCGCGTCCAGACGTGCGTCCGCGAGCAGCAGCTGCCCGGTGTGGCTGTGGCCCTCCATGAACCCGGTGCCGGCCACGTCCGTGTGCTCGGACGGGCGGATCCGCAGCTGGTCCACCACAAGCCGCCGGGTCCGCACCGGCGCGGGGGATGACGGCGCACCCGCCCCCGCGGGCGGCGTCACCCGCACCTCGGTCCGCATCCGCAGGTCGTCGTACGCGAAGGACTCCCCGGACGGGGACCACCCCGGCGTCACGACCTCCGCGAGCACGAGGGACGCCGTGGGGTCCATCTCCACGAGGGTGCGCTGGATGTAGGACCCGCCCCGGTAGACGATCAGCTGGTCCGGCACGTACTCGAGCACGCTGCCGGGGCCGAGCCGCACCGACATCTCCTGAGTGGCCGGGTCCTGGGGCGTGCGGTAGACCTTGGTCGCGGACTGCGTGGTGAGCGCCAGGGAGGCACCGGCCGCCACGTCGACGTCCAGCCGGTAGGCGTCCGCCCCGAGGTACGCGCCACCCGGGTTGACCACCGTGTAGGTGACCTGCCCGGAGCGGTCCAGGTAGTGCGGGCGCAGCACCCGCAGCGCCCCCTCGTGGAACTGGCGGGCGGCGTACGAGCGCCCGTCCCGCTGCCCGATCTCCAGGCGCAGCTGACCGGCCCAGTCCTCAGGCAAGGTCCAGCATCAGGACGTCGGTGCGGATCCACTCCTGCACCCGCTCCAGGCCCTCGTCCGTCTTGAGGTTGGTGAACGCAAACGGCTTGTCCTTACGGAAGACCCTGGAGTCCTCCTCCATCACGGTCAGGTCCGCTCCCACGTACGGGGCCAGGTCCGTCTTGTTGATGATGAACAGGTCCGACTTGATCATCCCCTGCCCTGCCTTGCGCGGGATCTTCTCCCCCTGGGCCACGTCGATCACGTAGATGGAGAAGTCCACCAGCTCGGGGCTGAACGTGGCGGAGAGGTTGTCCCCGCCGGACTCCACGAAGATCACCTGCAAATCCGGGAACCGCTTCTTCAGCTGCTCGATCGCGGCCTCGTTCATGGAGGTGTCCTCGCGGATGGCGGTGTGGGGGCAGCCTCCGGTCTCCAGGCCGATGATCCGCTCCTCCGGCAGCACCGAGTTGCGCGCCAGGATCTTGGCGTCCTCGATCGTGTAGATGTCGTTGGTGATCGCGGCCATGGAGATCTCCTGGCTCATGGCACGCGTGATGCGCTCCACGAGCTGCGTCTTGCCCGCTCCCACGGGGCCTCCCACACCGATGATGACGGGGTCCATGCTGTCCCTCCTGCTGCTCGTGGTGGTTCTTGTTCTCGTGAGGTCTCGTGCGTTCCGCCGGCCCGCGGGCGAACCGGCCCGACGCGCCCGGCCTGGCCGCGCGGCGTCGTCGTTGGCCTCAGCTCATGAAAAGTCTGGCCCGCTGGCGTTCGTGGTTCATCTGGGCGATCTCCAGGCCGGGGGCCACCGCGCCCAGCACCTCCTCGCCCAGCCCGGCGGACACCAGCTCCCGGGAGGTGGCGACGGCGCGCCCCACCCAGTCCTGTGCCGCCCGGATCACCGCCTGTCCGGTGTTCTGGCCCAGGGGGATGCCGCGCACCGCGTTCTGGGTCAGGGAGATCACCGTGGCATACACGTGGGAGGCCACCGCGGTGTCCTCGGGGACGTCCAGGCCGCGGGCGAGCACACCCCACACCGTGGCCTGGTGGCCGTGCATGCGCTCCTCGGCCACGCCCTGCTGGTACCGCAGCACCCAGTCCCCCGGGTAGCTGCGCGCGCCGATGCTCAGCAGCCGCCGCCCCATGGTCATCCCGCCCTCCCGGATCTGGCGGGGAAGGGCCTGCGCCGTGACGAGGTCGTCCAGGTCCTCGACCCGCTCGAAGTCCTGCGCCGCGTAGACCAGTCGGATGGCCAGCGCATCCGTGAACGTGAGCTGCTGGTCCACGAACATCTCGAGCCACGCGGAGAACGAGGCCTCGTCCTCCAGCTGCTCCGCGGCCATGTACGTCTCGAAGCCCAGGGAGTGGCTGAACGCCCCGGTGGGCAGGGCGGAGTCCGTGAGCTGCATCAGCCCCAGGACACCGCTCAGGCTCAAATCCGTCACGGCCTCAGTGCGTGTGCTCGGCGTGACGGAACGGCACGGGCATGACGCGCTCCTGCCGGGAGTACGGCACCCCGTGGTGGTCCAGAAAGTCCTGCACGGTGTGGTCGTACTGCACCACCATCACCTGCGCCCCGTACTCGGAGTTTTCGTCGAAGAACTGTGCCTGCAGGTGCCGGTTGCCCAGGCTGTGCGCCACGAACGCCATCTCCACGATGGAGCGCGCACCGATCACCAGCACGTCCGTGGGCAGCACCTGGACCACCACGGCGTTGCCGTTCTCGGCGTCCCCCTCCACGGCCAGCACGTCTCCGTCCTTCAGGTCCGGCGCCTTGGCGGGCCGCCGCAGCCCCAGCTCGTGGCCGTGGTCCGTGGTGAGGCGCTGGATGCGCTTGACCAGCTCCGTACTGGGCAGCACCACCTTCTCCACGTGCCGTCCGCCCACGAGCTCCTGGCCGGAGGCCTCGTGGATGTTGCCCAGGATCTCGGTGACGATCACGGGTCTCCTTCCGTCGATTGCGGGGGTTCCGAACGTGCCTGCTTCCCCGGCGACCGCCTTGGCTGGTGCCCCGGACCGCCGAAGGGGCGGCGCGGCGTCGTCGTCCTCCGGGGGTGCCGGGACGACGACGCCGCTGCGCCGCCGGGGCCTCAGAACAGGAAGTAGCGCTGGGCGAGCGGCAGCTCCGTGCGGGGTTGGCACGTGACGGGCGTGCCGTCCACCCGCACCTCGTAGGTCTCCGGGTCCACGCGCAGCTGCGGCGTCTCGCCGTTGAACTTCATGTCCGCCTTGGTGAGGGAGCGGATGTCCCGGCACTCGCGCACCACCTTCTCCAGGCCGAGCGAGCGCGGCACGCCAGCCTGGATGGAGGCCTGGGACATGAACGTGATGGACGAGCGCGCGGCCGCCTTGCCATACGCGCCGAACGCCTTGCGGTACCAGCGGGGCTGCGGCGTGGGGATGGACGCGTTCGGATCGCCCATGACCCCGTGGACCATCTGCCCGCCCTTGATGATCAGGTCCGGCTTGACCCCGAAGAACTTGGGCTCCCACAGCACGAGGTCCGCGAACTTGCCCTCCTCCACGGAACCCACCGTGTGGGAGACGCCGTGGGCGATCGCCGGGTTGATCGTGTACTTGGAGATGTAGCGCTTGATGCGGTGGTTGTCCCCCACCGAGCCCTCGTCCTCGGGCAGCTGCCCGCGCTGGCGCTTCATGGAGTCAGCCACCTGCCACGTGCGCAGCACCACCTCGCCCACACGGCCCATGGCCTGCGAATCCGAGGACGTCATGGAGAAGATGCCCATGTCCTGCAGCACGTCCTCCGCGGCAATCGTCTCCTTGCGGATGCGCGAGTCCGCGAACGCCACGTCCTCCGGGATGTCCGGGTTGAGGTGGTGGCACACCATGAGCATGTCCAGGTGCTCCTCGATGGTGTTGCGCGTGTACGGCAGCGTGGGGTTGGTGGACGCCGGGAGGATGTTCGGGTCCTGCGCCAGCTCGATGATGTCCGGGGCGTGGCCGCCGCCCGCGCCCTCCGTGTGGAACGTGTGGATCACCCGCCCTGCGATGGCCGCGCGGGTGTCCTCCACGAACCCCGCCTCGTTCAGGGTGTCCGTGTGGATGGCCACCTGGACGTCGTACTCGTCCGCCACCTGCAGGGACGTGTTGATGGACGACGGCGTGGCGCCCCAGTCCTCGTGGATCTTCAGTCCGATCGCACCCGCCCGGATCTGCTCCGCCATGGGGGAGATGGCCGAGCCGTGGCCCTTGCCGAGCAGCCCGAAGTTCATGGGGAACTCCTCGAAGGAGCGCAGCATGTTGTGGATGTTCCACTCACCGGGGGTGATGGTGGTGGCCTTCGAGGACTCGCTGGGCCCCGTGCCGCCGCCGATCATCGTGGTGACCCCGGAGACCAGTGCGGTCTCGATCTGGTCCGGGCTGATGAAGTGGATGTGCGAGTCGATCCCGCCCGCCGTGAGGATCTTGCCCTCCCCGGCGATCACGTCCGTGGCCACGCCGATCACGATGTCCACACCGTCCATCACGTGCGGGTTGCCCGCCTTGCCGATCCTCTGGATGTGGCCGTCCCGCACCGCCACGTCCGCCTTGTAGATCCCCGTCCAGTCGATGACCACCACATTGGTGATCACCAGGTCCGGGATCCCCACGTCCCGCACGAGCTGGCCGTTCTGGCCCATGCCGTCACGGACCACCTTGCCGCCGCCGAACACGGCCTCCTCCCCGGGGGTGGTGAGGTCCTTCTCCACGCGCGCGAACAGCTCGGTGTCCGCCAGGCGGATCGCGTCCCCCGCGGTGGGTCCGTACAGGCTCGCGTACTGGTCCCTGCTCATCTCAAAGCTCATGGTTGACCTTCTCGTTCTGCGTGTTCAGCGTGCTGGTCGACGTCGTGCCGTCCGGGTGGGCCGGACGCGTGCGGACCGGACGAGGTCAGCGGGTCTCGTTGGAGAAGCCGCCCCGCTGGCGCAGCGGCTTCGGGGCGTCTCCCGCTGCGGAGCGGTGGCGTACGGGGGTGACGGCCGCGGCGTCGTCGTCCAGGGAGGCCGGCTCGTGGGCGTCCAGGGGCCCGTCCATGAGGTCCCGGAAGCCGTGGACGATGCGGTCACCGCCCAGGGGGATCAGCCGCACCGTGGTGGTGTCCCCCGGCTCCAGGCGCACCGCGGTGCCCGCGGGGATGTCCAGGCGGTGCCCCACGGCCCGGTCGCGGTCGAACTGCAGGGCCCGGTTGGCCTCCGCGAAGTGGAAGTGGGAGCCCACCTGCACGGGGCGGTCCCCGCGGTTGAGGACCTCCAGGGTGATGGCCTCGCGGCCCTCGCTGCAGATCACGGGGGTGTCCGCCAGCACGTACTCTCCGGGGGTCATGGGTGCTCCTCGCGCAGGTCAGCGGATGGGGTCGTGGACGGTCACGAGCTTGGTGCCGTCCGGGAACGTGGCTTCCACCTGGACGTCCGGGATCATCTCCGGGACACCATCCATGACGTCCTCGCGGGTGAGGATGGTGCTCCCCCAGCTCATCAGGTCCGCCACGGTGCGCCCGTCGCGAGCGCCCTCCAGGAGCTCGTAGGTGATGATGGCGACGGCCTCGGGGTAGTTCAGCTTGAGCCCCCGCGCCTGGCGTCTGCGCGCGAGGTCTGCGGCGACCACCACCAGAAGCTTCTCCTGATCCTTGGGCTGCAGGTGCATGCCTCGTCCCTCCGCTGGCTCGGCTGGTTCCGTCGCTGGAGAGAGACGGCTACCCCTCGGTACGCGAACTTGGTTAGCGTACCTCCACAACCGGGGTGACCTGCGGTGTCATGGACAGCAGGTGCCCAGGCATTCAAAAACTTTCCAGGGGTGTGCCGTGCGCTACACGCGAGTGGGGCGGCGGTCGGGCTGGATGCCGTGGAACTCCACCGGGTGCCCGGACCGGTCGTAGGTGATGGCCGTGCTGATGCGCAGGCTGCAGTCAGGGCCCAGGGGGATCGTGCGTGGCCGGCCACTTCCACCGCCTGTGCGTTCACCCACCACCGTCACGTGGTCGAGCCCTTTCAGCCCCACCAGGAAGTCCTCCGCGGCGCTGTACGTGGAGGCATCCACCACCACCGTCAGCGTGCCGGGCCACCGCCCACGGACGGAGGGCTCGGCCCAGCGGGGCCGCGGTCCCGACAACCCGCCGCGGCCATCCGTGAAGGCAGCGCTGCCCAGCAGAGTTCTGGTGCGCAGGAAGCGATCCCGCAAACGACCCGCCAGCATGATGTCTCCCCCGACGTTCCCGCGCAGATCGAGGATCATGTGATCCGTGACCGTGGCTGACGCGGCGACGTCGTCGATCACGGATTCGATGCCCGCAACTGGGTCGAACGCCCGCAGCACAATCTGCACATCACCCGCCGGGTTCCGCCGAACCGTCACGAGGTCTTCCACAGCAGGGGGAGCCGCCGACTCAATCCACCTCGCCGAGCGCGTGCCACGCGGGTCCTCCGCCACGAACGTGCGCTGTTCGCCCGCGACGGCCATGGCGGAGCGGGCAGCCATCCTCCGGTGCTGCTGAGGAGAGGCGCCCACCGTGGAGAGCCAGTGGTCGGGGTCCGCGATGCGCACGACCCACCCCGGCCTGACACCAACCGCGTACGCGGATGACCCTTCGGGAACGCGGATCAGTACGGCTCCGACATCGTGGAGCTCGGCCGTGTAGGGCGGGTGGAACCTCGTGGCACCGTGGTCCATGACCGCAGTGTGCGCATCCCCGAGCTGGGCCACCCATCGTGTGGCCCAGGGGAGGAAATCGGCCCAGTCCCCAGGACGGTCGTCCAGGACCCCGGCGCAGAAGGCGGCCCGGTCCAGTCCCCGCAGATCGAAGGAGGGATAGCTGTTCAGGCATTCGCTCCGAATGCGTTCCACGGCCTGATCGACGGTCTGCGCGGGAGAAGCGTAGACACATGTACCCGACGTGTGGGCCAGTGTCTGGAGCAAGCTGAACGTCGCCAGGAGTCCATCCGGATCGCTAGCACGACTGCGCAGGGTGGCGCCGTCCGGGTCCCAGGCCAGTGAAGGGGCTTCACCCCGGCTCGTTCGTTCGGCCACCCACCGGGTGCAGGCGATGGGCGGCTCAGTGAACACCACGGGTGCTCCCAGGACAGCCTCGAATTCGTGACGCTCCTGAACGAGCAGTGAACGCGTGTCAGGGTCCAGCCAGTCGTGCGCGAAGTCCAGGTAAACCGGGGCGTCCACCGCCAAACCATTCAGGGTCATGTACTCATTCTGACCTCCTTCGCGCCGTCACCGTCTCTCCGCCTCACGTCACGGCGCGCGGATTGCGGGGGTCACCCGCACGCCTGAGGTGCACTTCTGACGCTCCCGCGGCACGGGATCCTGGCAGAAGTGCACCTCAGACGTGAGACGGGTCGCGGAGCGGTGTGGCGGCGTCGTGGCCCCTGGGCATGGTGGACGGGGCGTCGTGGGCCGGGCGCGTCAGCCCTGCACGCGGCGCACCCGACGGTCCGCGCGGAGCACGCGGGCCAGGACCAGTGCCACCACGGCCACCAGCACGCCGCCGATCAGCGCGGTCCACTGCATCCCGGAGGAGAAGGCGGCCACGGCGGCGTCGGCGATCACGGAGCCCGCGGGAGACTCCGCCGCGACGTCCAGCGCCCCGCCGAGGGTCTCGTGCGCGATCTGGGCGCTGTCCGCGCTCACAGCGGCGGGCAGCTCCAGGTGCGCCTGGTAGAACGCGGTGGTCAGCCCGCCCAGCACGGCGGTGCCGAGCACGGCGCCCACCTCGTAGCCCGTCTCGGACACGGCCGACGCCGCGCCGGCCTTGGCCTCGGGCACGGAGGAGACCACGAGGTCCGTGGACAGCGTGGTGGCCAGGCCCGTGCCCGCGCTCATCACGGTGAACGCCACCAGGATGGGCGCGGAGGACGCCATCTGATCCGTGAACGCCACCACGAAGAACCCGGCGGCCACGAGCAGCAGACCCAGCACCACGGCGGTGCGGATGCCCACCAGTCGTGCGATCCGCTCGGCACCCAGGCCCGCCAGGATGGAGAGCACCAGGCCGGGGACCATGAGCAGCCCGGAGGTCATGGGGTCCGTGCCGTTGACCAGCTGGAGGTACTGGGTGAAGAAAAACAGGAAGCCGAACAGCGCCACATTGGACACCATGTTCACGGACAGGCCGCCGGAGAAGCGCGGGCTGCGGAAGAAGCGCAGGTCCAGCATCGGGTAGTCCTTGGCCACCTGCTGGCGGGCGAAGAGCAGCCCGCACAGCGCGCCCACGGCGATGAACAGCACACCGTGGAGCACCGAGCCACCGGTGGCGAGGGACTTGATGCCGTAGACCACCGGGGCCATGGTGAGCACGGCCAGCACGATGGACAGCGGATCCACGGGCCCGGGGTGGGGGTCCTTGGACTCGGGCAGGATCAGAGGCGCGGCCACCAGGAACGCGAGCAGCACCGGAACGGCCAGCAGGAACACGGAACCCCACCAGAAGTGGTTGAGCAGGAAGCCGCCGGCAATGGGCCCGAGGGCCGCGCCCGCGCTGAACCCGGCGGTCCAGATGGCGATGGCCAGGGTGCGCTGGCGGTCGTCCCGGAACACGGAGCGCAGCAGGGACAGCGTGGCTGGCAGCAGCATGGAGCCGAACACGGCGATGCCCACGCGGGCGGCCAGCAGCCACTCCGCAGTGGGGGCGAACGCGGCGAACAGGGACACCAGACCGAAGCCCGTGGACCCGATCATGAGCATCTTCCGCCGACCCATCCGGTCCCCCAGGCTGCCCATGGGGATCAGCAGCGCAGCGAGGATCAGGGGGTAGACGTCCACGATCCACAGCAGCTGGGACGCCGTGGGGTGAAGCCCCTGGGAGATCGCGGGCAGGGCGAAGCTCAGGGCCGTGTTGTTCACGGACACCAGGAGCACGGGGAGCATCAGAACCACCAGGGAGGCCCACTGCCGGGGCCCTGCCTTGCGCTGTTCTTCGACCATCGTGGACACCTCGGGAACCTCCTCGGACTCGGATTGCGGGGGGACGAGAGACGTACGCCCTTGTACCGTGCTCCGTTCTCGGAGCATCTCACCAGTCTTTACCGTCCAGACGGTACAGTTAACTTCGTCAGGTCCGCAATGATTCCCGTCACCACGTGAGGTCCCGCACGTCCATGCCACGCAAACCGGAAGCCCGAGACAAGCTGCTGGCCGCCTTCGAGCACCTGGTGCTCACGGAGGGCGAGCGCGCCGCCACCCTGGACGCGGTGGCCGCCCACGCCGGAGTCTCCAAGGGCGGGCTGCTCTACCACTTCCCCCACCGCCAGGCGCTCGTGGAGGCGGCCATGGTCCGCTGCGAGGAACTGGCTCGGGAGGACCTCGAGCGGCTCACCGCGTCCTCCGAGGGCGCGGCCCGCGAGTTCCTCACCACCTCGCTCTACGAGGACAGCCCACTGGACCGCAGCCTGGGCGTCGCCTTCCGGCTGGTGCAGGCCCGCGAACCCGGCGCCAAGCAGACCTGCGCCCGCGTGAACGCCGAGTGGTACCGCGTGATCCTCGCGGACGTACAGGACCCGGTGGTCGCCACGGCAGTGCTCGCCATGGGTGACGGGCTGTACCAGCAGGCGGTCATGGGCCTGCTTCCCGACGACGCCGCGGCGCGCCACGCAATCCTCGACCGTCTCCTGGCCGCCCTGGACCGGCTCACGGGCTCGCACCCGGCAGGCTGAGCGCCGCGCACGACGACGCCGCCGCTGGGCCGGCCTTCCCCGTCGGCCGCGGCTGACCCGGCGGGCCGGTGCCCGCCCCTCGGTGCGCCACCGCTCCCGAGGGGCTGGCTGCCGCCGCAGACCCGGTGCGCGCAGCCCCGGACAGGAAAAGGGGCTTGGCCGCCCGTACGCGACCACGCCCCGTCTTCACCGGATCCCCTGGTCGGGATCCTCGTTCCCACCGGGTTCCCCCGGCAAGAAGTCTCAGTCCGCCCGAGCCATGCCCTCCACCGGGCTGAGCTTCGTGGCCCGCCGGACCGGCAGGGCCGAGGCGAGGACGGCCACCACCACGGCGCCGACCAGGATCAGGCCGAAGCCCGCCCACGGCACCGCGGGGTGCACGGCGATGCCCTCCGGGATCACGGACATCACGCCCAGCACACCGAAGGCCCATCCGATCACCAGGCCCACGAGGGTGGCCACCAGGGAGATCACCAGCGCCTCTCGGCGGATCAGCGCGCCCAGTTGCCGTTTGGACAGTCCCAGGGCCCGCAGCAGCGAGTTCTCCTTGGAGCGCTCCAGCACGGACAGGGACGTGGTGGACGCGATGCCCAGCACGGACACCACCACGGCCACGGCCAGCAGTCCGAGGACCACGGTGAGCAGCACGTCCAGGACGCTCACGTAGCTGGCCTTCTCCAGCAGGGCCCCGCCCAGCTGGTTGGCGTCCACGTGCAGGATGTCCGCCACGGAGCTGCGCAGGTCCGTGGCCTGGGTGCTGTTGAGGTACTGCTCGGCGTCGATGGTCGCACCGGCCCCGGAGGGCAGGTCCCCTCCGGTCTGCACGCCCAGGACGTTCGACAGCCCCTCCAGCTCGGAGATCTGGTCCGCGCTGAGCTGCCCCGCCTGCGCCGGGACGGAGATGTCCACGGGGCTCTGGCGGTCGAGCTCGTTGAGCAGGTTCACGCGGGCCACGTGCTGGCCCGTGAGCACGGTGGAGACCAGCAGCACACCGATCAGCAGCGCGGTGGCCGTGGTGCTCGTGCGGGTGGGGTAGCGCGCGGCGTTCGCCGCGGCCAGGCGGGAGGGGATCCCGCCGGGCAGCAGCCTGCCCGCCCCCCGCACCATGCCGGGGATGTAGGCACGGGAGGTCAGCACCACGCCCAGGAAGGCCGCGAGCCCTCCGGCGATCCCCAGCCCGGGGCTGTGCTGCGATGCTCCGAACACCAGGGCGCCCACACCGGCCACGAGCACGAGGGCACCGAACACGATGCGCACCACGGGCAGCCCGTCCGCGGCCCGTGAGCCGCGCAGGCCGTCCAGCGCCGAGGCCCCACGGGCACGGCGGGCCGGACCCAGGGAGGCGACGACGGTCAGCAGGACACCGGTGACGAAGCCGACCAGCACGTCCCGGGGGGCGAGGGTCAGAGTCAGGGACCCGGTGAGGCCCGAGGCGTTGAGCAGCGCCACGAGACCGGCCACGGCGGCCACGCCCAGGGCGGATGCGAGCACCCCGATGAACAGCCCCTCGAGCAGCACCGCGCGGCGCAGCTGTGAACCCGTGGCGCCCACGCAGCGCAGCAGGGCGAGCTCACGGGCCCGCTGGGCGGTGAGCACGGACAGGGTGTTGGTGACCACCAGCAGCGCCACCAGCACGGAGAGTCCGGCGAACAGTGCCAGGAAGATCGCGAGCACGTCCGTGCCCTGGGACATCTCCTGGAGGGCGTCGTCCGCCAACTGCTCGGGGGTCTTGATGGTCAGGGCCGGCTGGCCACCCTGGTCCGTGCCCAGAATCCTGTTGACCTCGGTGGTCAGGGAGTCCAGCTGCTCCTGGCTCAGGGAGCCGTCGGTGCGCAGCAGGATGCCGGAGCCCCCGGCGAGTCCGGGAACCTCCGTTGCGGCCATGTGCCCCAGCCCGCCGGGCGTGGCGTACCAGTCCGGCAGGCTCGCGGAGGAGTTCTGGGACACGATCCCGCTCACGGTGTACTGCGTGGTGGAGCCGTTCTCGATGCCCCACTCGGTGAGCTCCACGGTGTCCCCGACCCCCAGGTGGAGGTCCTCGGCGGTCTTCTCGGAGACCGCCACCTGGGTGTCCGAGGTGGGCAGCTCACCCGTGGTCAGTTCCGCGGGCAGCAGGGAGGGGTCCCCGGGCAGGTCACCCATCACGCTGGGTGAGTTCTCCTTCCCGCCCTGGGCCTGGACGGGGGCCCCGTGCGAGGCCCAGGCGCTGCGGACCTCGGGCAGCTCTTCGATCTTGCGGATCTGCTGAGCGTCCGCGGCGGCCGGGGCCTTCTCCTCGTCCGTGCTCTGCACCACCGCGTCCGCGTTCTTGTAGGGGGCCGCGAGGTCCGAGGCGAGGCTCGTGGTCAAGCTGCTCGCGAGTCCCAGGGCCGCGGTCATGAACGCGGCGCACACGGCCACGCACAGCACCACGAGGGCGTAGCGGCTCCACTGCCGGGTCAGGCGGGAGTAGACGACCTTCAGCATCAGCGCGCACCTCCCCGGGCGTCGTCGGCCACGATCTGACCGTCGCGCACACGCACCACGCGGTCCGCGGCCTCGGCCACGGTGGCGTCGTGCGTGACCACGACGACGGTCTGGCCCAGTTCGTCCACGCAGCGGCGCAGCAGGGCGAGCACCTCCTGGGACGTGGCCGAGTCGAGCGCGCCCGTGGGCTCGTCCGCGATCACGACGTCCGGCTGGGAGAGCAGGGCGCGCGCGATCGCGACGCGCTGCTGCTGCCCGCCGGACATCTCGTCCGGGCGGTGGTCCAGGCGCTTGGTGATCTGCAGCGTGGTGGCCAGGGCGTCCAGGCGGGCGGTATCCACCTTCTTGCCCGCGAGCGAGAGCGGCAGCTCGATGTTCTGGCGGGCGGTGAGGGTGGGGACCAGGTTGAACGCCTGGAACACGAAGCCCACGTGGTCGCGGCGGAAGCGGGTCAGCTGGTCGTCGGAGAGCCCGGCGATGTCCTGGCCGCCCACCGCGATGCGGGTCTCGGGGTTGCGGTCCGGGGTGTCCAGACCGGCCAGGCAGTGCACCAGCGTGGACTTGCCGGAGCCGGAGGGGCCCATGACCGCCACGAACGTGCCCTCGGGGATGTCCAGGCTCACGTCGCGCAGCGCGGCCACGGCCGTGCCGCCGGCACCGTACGTGCGGGAGACGTGGGCCGCGCTCACGGCCAGACGCCGGGAGGTGCCGGGGTGTGCGGGCGCCGGGGCGGCGTCGGCCCAGGGCGCGGAGTCGTGTGGGGTGCGGGTGGGGTTCGGAGAAGTCATGCTTCCATTTTCCGAGCCCCCGGGCCGGCGCACATCGGACGGGGGTACGAGCTTTTCCGGTCCCGGCGTGCCCCCGGCAGTGACGCGCGACGCACCCGGGGCCACCCGCTCATACCGGGGGATGAGACCGGACCGGCGACCGGGGCTCAGCCGGGCAGCACCACGCCGGTCTCGTACGCGATCACCACGGCCTGCACCCGGTCCCGCGCCCCGAGCTTCGCCAGGATGTGGGACACGTGGGTCTTGACCGTGGGCTCGGAGAGGAACAGCCGCTGCATGATCTCACCGTTGGAGCACCCCTCGCCGATCAGCTCGAAGACCTCGCGCTCACGGGCCGTGAGCGTGCCGAGCCGGGGGTCCTGCCACGGGTCCCGCGCCGAAGCACCTCCGGGGCCGCCGCGCTCGCAAGACTGCGGGGTACCGGGCGCACCACCGAGGGGAACGCCGGGGTCGGCACCCGGTGCGGGAGCCGCGCCGCGCCACCGGGGCCCCTCCGCCGGCGTCGTGCCCCCGGACCCCGCGCGGGAGGCCTGAGCCGCCCCGCCCGGAGCCGCTCGATCTTCGGGCGGGAAACCCCCGGAGACCAGGTGGGACAGCAGCCGCCGCGTGGTGGACGGCGCGATCACGGCGTCCCCGCGGGCCACGGTGCGGATCGCGTCCAGCAACTCCTCGGGGCGGGCGTCCTTGAGCAGGAACCCGCTGGCGCCGGCCTGGATGCCCTCCAGGGCGTACTCGTCCAGGTCGAACGTGGTGAGCACGATGATCCTGACCTCAGGCCGCAGCCGCAGGATCTCGCGGGTCGCGGAGATGCCGTCCATCCGGGGCATGCGCACATCCATGAGGATCACGTCCGGGCCGCCCGGCGCCGCGGTGCGCACGGCCTCGACGGCGGCCGCGCCGTCGTCCACGTCCCCCACCACGGTGAGGTCGGCCTGGGAGTCCACGAGCATGCGGAAACCGCCGCGCACGAGCGGCTGGTCGTCCACGATGAGCACGCGGATGGGCGTGGCGCCCGGGGTCTCTGCGATCATGTCTCCTCCCCCGGCAGGGTAGCGCGCAGCACGAACACCTCTGGGCGCTCGGGGTGCGGGCCCGCGCTCAGGGAGCCCCCGTAGAGCCCCACGCGTTCGCGCAGCCCCTGCAGCCCGTATCCCCCGCCGGGTGCCCGGGAGTCGCCCCCAGCGCCGTCGTTGCTGATCTCCACCGTGGAACCGCCGAGGCCGTGCTCCACCACGATCCGCACCGAGGTGGCCGCGGGGGCGTGCTTGAGGGCGTTGGTGAGCGCCTCCTGGACCACGCGGTACAGGGTCAGCTGCGCGCCCTGGGACAGGTGCGCCTCACCACTCACCACGTGCTCCACGGGCAGACCGGCCGCGCGGACGGAGGCCACGAGGTGCTCGATCTGCTCGAGCTGCGGCACGGGCGCGGTGCCGGTCCCGTCCTCGGTGCGCAGCACGCCCAGCAGCTTGCGCATCTCCGCGAGGGAGCCGCGCGCGGTCTCCGCAATGGTCCCCAAGGTCTCCACGGCCACTTCGGGTGCCGACGACGCCGCGTAGCGCGCCCCGTCCGCCTGCGCGATCACCACGGACAGCGAGTGCGCCACCACGTCGTGCATCTCCCGCGCGATCCGTGCCCTCTCGTCCTGGGCTGCCAGGCGCACCTCTTGCTCGCGCTCCACCTCCAGGCGCCGCGCGCGGTCCTCCAGCTGCTCCCGACGACGACGCCGCCCCCGCGCCAGATCCCCGGCCAGGAACGCGACCGTGACGATCGCCGCGGTGACCACCGTGAACATGGTGCCCGCGAGCACCCACTCCAGGGTGGTGTAGCCGTCGAACATGAACAGGAACCAGTGGTTGCTGCGCACCCCCAGCACCACGCTGCCCAGCAGCGCCGCGGCGTACACGCGCCGCCCGGTGGGGGTGGGTGAGAGCTTCACCGCGGTGTAGACCACGCAGGGCACGGCCCACAGGCACACTCCGATGGGGGCCACGTTGAGCACCAGCAGGCTCAGCAGGCTCAGGGCGCCCACGCAGTACGCCGTGGCCACGGGGTTCACGCGCCGGAAGAACAGCGGGATCCAGCACACGAGCGTGCACCACCACGTCCGCGTGTCTCCCAGCGAGACCGCGGAGAAGAACGCCGTGACCAGGCCGCCCAGGACCATGAGCACGGCGTTGCTCTGGTGGGGGTGGTCCTCCACCCAGCGGGCGAGTCGGATGTGAGCAGCCATGACGTGGGAAGCCTATCCGCCGCGCACGGCCCGGCGCGTCATCCCGCGGGACGAGGAACGCCCCGGTTCCAGCCCCTGCCGGGGAGGAACGCGGGGCGCTCTGCACGTCCTGAGGGGTCAGGAGAACCACTGGGTGGGCGGGCCCGCCGTGAGCAGCACCGCGAAGAGCAGCACCACGAACCCCAGCAGGGCCAGTCCGGAGAGGACCGGCCACCGCAGGATCACCGCGAGCAGCTTCTCGGCCGGGGTGCGCGCGGGCTCGCGTCCCGTCACCTCCGCCGACGCCGCCGGGGTTCGTTCGGACGCCCCGGCGGCCGTGGTGCCCGCGGACCCGGCCCCGCGCTGCGGCGAGGCGGCGGAGGACGCCGGCCGTGCGGCGTCGTCGTCCGCCGGGAGCGTGCCCGCGGGTGCCACGCGCCAGGAGTCGGAGAGCAGGCCCCTGCGCTCCACGTGGCGCTCGAAGGGGACCGTGGCGAACGGGACCACCGACAGCAGCAGCCCCACCACGCCGGTGGACGCGGGCCAGCGGCGGTCCGTCCAGACCACCACGGTGGCCACGCAGTAGCTCAGGAACACGAACCCGTGGATTCCGCCCCCGATGCGCACCGGGAGGTCCCCGGCGTGGAAGACGTACTTGGCGATCATGCCCAGGATCAGCAGCGTCCAGGTGACGGCCTCGGCGGTGGCGGCGGTGCGGTACAGATTCCGGGGGCTCATGCGGCGTTCTCCTGATCGGGTTTGCTGGTGGCGTCGCGGACCTCGCCCACGAGCTCCTCCAGGACGTCTTCGAGCGCGACGATGTAGACGGACTCGTCCGAGGTGCGGGAATCACGGGCCACCTCGCCGAGCAGCGCGAAGTGCGCGCCCTTGGCCTGCATGGTGCGGGTGACCTTGCGCAGCTTGTCCCCCGGGGCCACGCGCGCGAAGCGGCGCACGATCGCCGGGGGGATGGGGCGCTCACGGGCGGTCTCGGGCAGGCCCAGCACGTCCTTGGTGTGGAGGTAGCCCATGAGCCGCTCGTTCTCGTCCCGCACCGGGAACCGGGAGTAGCCGGTCTCCGCGCACAGCGCCTCCACCCCGCCCACGGTGATGTCCGAGGGCACGGTGCGCATGCCGGTCAGCGGCAGGGCCACGTCCGCGGCGGTCTTGTTCTCGAAGTTCAGGGCACCGGTGAGCAGCCGGATCTCGTCGTTGTCCAGCAGACCCTCCCGCCCGGACTCCGCCACGAAGCCGCGGACATCGTCCGAGGTGAACGCGGAGGCCACCTCGTCCTTGGGCTCCACGCGGAACAGCCAGCGCACCAGGAGGTTGGCCGTGGCGTTCATGATCCAGATGAACGGGCGGAACACCACCACGAACCCGTGCAGCACGGGGCCGAGCACCTGGGCGGCGCGGCTGGGAACGGCGATCGCGATGTTCTTGGGCACCATCTCGCCCAGGATCATGTGCAGGAACGTGACGATCAGCAGCGCGATCACCAGGGCGATCGGGTGCAGCAGCGCCTCGGGAACGCCCAGCCAGTGCATGGGCACCTCGATCAGGTGCGCGATCGCGGGCTCACCCGCGGCACCGATCAGCAGCGAGCACGCGGTGATGCCCAGCTGGGTGGCCGCGAGGGACGTGGAGACGTTCTCGATGCCCTTGAGGGCGTACTTGGCGGACTTCGAGCCCTCCGCCGCGAGGGGTTCCAGCTGGTCCCGGCGAGCCGAGACCACGGCGAACTCGCTCGCCACGAAGAACGCGTTGCCGGCCAGCAGCAGGACCAGCACGATGATGGCGGTGCTCGTGGTCATCGGTTCTCCTCGCTGGGGTCTTCCTCGGACACGTCCTCGTCACGGTGGAACCCGGGGGCGCCCAGGTTCTCGCCCCGGGAGGCGCGGAACTGCTCGGCAGTGACCGGCTCGGGGTTCTCCCCGCCCAGCGGATCGGGCCGCCCCGGGGGCTGCCAGGAGGTCGACGACGTCGAGCCGCCCCGCTCGTCCGGGTTTCCGCCCACGCGGTGCACCAGCAGACGGTCCACGCGGTGCTGGTCCATCCGCATGACCTCGAGCCGGATCTCGGCGGTGGTCGGCAGGTCGTCCTCGTCCCGGTGGTAGTGGTCCACGGCCTCCACGGTGAGGGAGTCCCCCACCTCGGGCAGCCGGTCCAGCTCCTCCGCCATGAGGCCGCCAAGGGTGTCGGACTCCTCACCCTCGGGCATGTCCACGCGCAGCACGTCGCCCAGCTCGTCCGGGCGCAGCAGACCGGAGACCACCAGGCCACCGTCGCGGGTGCGGCGGAAGCGCTGCACGCGGGTGTCCTGCTCGTCGTCGATCTCCCCCACGATCTCCTCGATGAGGTCCTCCAGGGTGACGATCCCGGCGGTGCCGCCGTACTCGTCCACCACCACGGCCAGCTGCAGGCCCTTGCCTCGCAGCTGGCGCATCAGGGGGTCCAGGGTCATGGACTCGGAGACCACGTCCGCGGGCACGCACACGTCGCTCACGCGCACCACGGCACGCTCGTCGAAGGGAACCGCCAGGGCGTGGGTGTAGTGCACCACGCCCACGATGTCGTCCACGGACTCACCCGTGATGGGGAACCGGGAGTGCCCGGTCTCGGACGCGGTGAGCAGCATGTGCTCCACGGTGTCGTCCGCGTCCAGGAACGTGACACGGGGGCGGGGGCGCATGACGTCTGCGGCGGTGCGGTCACCGAACTCGATGGAGCGGGCCACGAGCTCCGCGGTGCCGGCGTCCAGGGTGCCCTCGCGCCCTGAGCGGCTCACCACGGACGCCAGTTCCTCCGCAGTGCGGGCGTTCGCCACGTCCTCGGTGGGCGTGAAGCCCAGCATGCGCAGCACGGCGTTCGCGGAGCTGTTGAGCACCGTCACGAGCCACCCGAACACGAGCATGAAGAACTTCTGGGGCAGCACCACCACGCGCGTGACGCGCATGGGGTCCGCGATGGCCCAGTTCTTGGGGACCAGTTCGCTGAAGACCATCTGCGTGAAGGTGGCCACGATGAAGGCGGCCGTGGTCGCGATGCCCACCGCGGCGGCGTCGGGAACCCCCGTCCAGCCGAGGCCCTCCGCGAAGAGGGTGCCCAGGCTGGGACCGGTGAGGAAGCCGGCCATGAGGCTCGTGACCGTGATCCCCAGCTGGGCGCCGGAGAGGTTGGTGGAGGTCTTCTTGAGACTCTCCTCGATGGTGCCGGCGAGCTTGTCGCCGGACTGGTGGGCGCGCTGGACCGCCTGACGGTCCACGGTGAGGAACGCGAACTCCACGGCCACGAACAGGGCGTTGGCCAGCACCAGGAACAGGAAGACGAGCAGGAGGAGCCAGGCTGTCAGCACCAGCTCACCTCGGGGCGCGGCGCGATCACGCGCGGGGGGAACGGGGAAGCGGTCGAGCGGGAATCAGGGGAGCAGCGGAGCTGCGCCGGACTGTCCGACTCCTTGTCGTCGGCCGCGACGAGCGCACCGAGGTGCGCCGGGGGCCGGTTGTGTTGAGATGTCACCGGTCCAGGATACCGAATCCCCACGGCTCCCCCGCGGTTCGTGTCAGCGCGTGCGGCCGAGAATGTGCTGGGCGCAGCTGCGCAGGTCCTCGTTGCGGAACCGGTAGCCGCTGGCCAGCAGCTTGGCCACGTCCACGCGCTGGCTCGCCGCCACGAGCTCCTCGGTGGCCTGGGTGCCCAGCAGGGCCTTGGGGCCGGCCAGGGGCGTGGGCACCACGGCCGGTCGGTGCAGCACCCCGGCCACGGTCTTCGCGAACTGCTTCTGCCGCACGGGCTGCGGCGCGGCCACGTTGAACGGGCCCTCGGCGTCCTCGCTGAGCACCAGGTGCGCCACGGCCCCGGCCATGTCGTCCAGCCCGATCCAGCTCTGCCACTGCTTCCCGCCACCCAGCGGCCCGGACAGTCCCGCCTCCAACAGCGGGAGCTGGGGCTTGAGCAGACCGCCCGTGGGCGAGAGCACCAGACCGGTGCGGATGTTGACCACCCGCATGCCGTACGCGGCGGCACCGTGGGCGGCGCGCTCCCACTCGCGGCACACCTCGGCCAGGAAACCGTCCCCGGAGGGCGAGTCCTCCGTGAGGACCTCGTCCC
Source organism: Kocuria sp. HMSC066H03 (assembly GCF_001812045.1). Classification (NCBI taxonomy): domain Bacteria; kingdom Bacillati; phylum Actinomycetota; class Actinomycetes; order Micrococcales; family Micrococcaceae; genus Kocuria; species Kocuria sp. HMSC066H03. The sequence goes on along the minus strand of NZ_KV807506.1, from coordinate 1,134,748 downwards.
CGCGGCCCGTGCCGTAGTAGCCCACGGCGGAGGAGACCACGAGCGCCCGGGGCCGCTTCTCCGCGGGAACCTGGCCCAGCGCACGGACCAGCAGGCGGGTGCTGTCCACGCGGGAGTTCATGATCTTCTTCTTGTTCTCGTCCGTGAAGCGCGTGGCGATGGACGCGCCGCCCAGGTGGACCACCACGTCCACGCCCTCGAGGTCGTGCGGGTTCAGCACTCCCTGGTCCGGGTCCCAGCCGATCACGCCGTCCCCGGTGTCCGCCCCTCGCTTCATGCGGAGCACCGTGTGCCCGCCGGTCTCCAGCAGGGCGCACACCTGGGTGCCCACCAGACCGGACGAGCCGGCCACCGCAATGGTGAGCCGGGGCCCGTCGTGCTGGTCGTGGAACGCGAGGTCCGCCTTCAGCTGCCGCTCCCTGTAGGCGAAGATCCGGTTGAGCTGCGGGGTCATCACGCGCTCCCCCACGTCGTTGAGCTTGCCCGTCCACTGCGGCAGCGGCCGCACGGTGACCCTGTCCTGGATGAGCGTGCCTCCGGCCTCCGTCTCCTCGAAGACGTGCCGGTGCTCCCACTCCCCCAGCGGGCCCTTGGCCATGCGGTCCGTGAAGTAGTGCGGCGGGTCCCACTCCCCGTGCTCGGCGGTCCACGGCAGGTGCACCATGCCGAACGTGCCCGGCACGGAGACCCCCAGCTTGGCCTCCGAACCCGGCTCGATCCCGTCCGAGGGCGCCTGGCGCACCTGGTCCGGGCCGCCGCCGAACGGCGGGGTGAGGCGGGGCAGGGCGCCGGGGCGCTCGTGCCACGCGAACACCCGCTCCCGCGGCTGGGTCAGGCGGGTCTCGTGGACGTATTCGTGGGTCATGGCGCTGCGGTGTCCGTTCACTCGTGGGGCGGGTTGCTGGGGCCGATCAGCCGTTCTGGGGCACCTGGTCCACCAGTTCGTCGTCGTCGGGCTCGTCCGCCGGGGCCACCCGGCGCACCTGCCGGGAATCCAGGACGCGTTCACGACGCCGCGGCTCCAGTGCCACCGGAGCACCCGTCTCCAGCGACTTCAGGACCGCCGCGTTCACGCGGACATCGAGCAGGCCCTCCTCACCGCTGGGCTCGGGGGCCTCCCCGCTGCGCAGGCAGTCCACGAAGTACTGGGTCTCCCCGCCGAACTGCTCCACGGGGTCGTGCGCGAAGCTCTCGGAGGAGCCGTTCTTCGTGAGCGTGTACTCGATGCCGGTGTCCGGACCGAAGCCGAAGCACGGCTCCGCGGAGATCTCCCCCTCGGTGCCGGAGACCGTGAAGCGCTCCACGGACTCGGACGCGTAGGAGATGGTGAACTGCGCGAGGCGGTCCCCAGGGAAGGTGAGGGTGACGGCCACGGTGTCGTCGAAATTGAACTCACGGCCCGGGGTGCGCACGCCCTTGGCGTAGACCTCCACGGGCTCGTCGTGGAAGAGGTTGCGCACCATGTTCTGCGGGTAGGTGCCCAGGTCCGGGATGGGCCCGCCCCAGTACCCGGAGTGCCCCCGGTGGTTCTCCTCGGTGATGTCCTGGGAGAACGCCGCAGTGAAGTAGCGGGGACCGCCGATGATCTTCTGGTCACGTACCTTCTCGATCATCTCCACGGTGCCCGGCTCCTGGTGCAAACGGTAGGCGAGCATGAGGGTGGCGCCGCTCTGCTCCGCGGCGTCGATGATGGCCTGGCAGTCTTCCTCGGACGTCTCCATGGGCTTCTCGAGCAGCACGTGGATGCCGGCCTTCAGCGCGGGCTCCGCGAACTCGCGGTGCCGGAACACCGGAGTGGCCACGTAGACCGCGTCCACGTCCCCGGACTCGAGCAGGGCGGGGTACTCCTCGTAGGAGTAGGCGGCCACGCCGTACTCCTGGCCCAACTCCTCCGCCTTCTCGGCGCTGGAGGTCACCAGCGCGGCGAGCTCGGCGTCCTCGATCCGGTCCAGGCCGGGGATGAAGGCCTGCTGGGAGATCTGACCGACGCCCACCACCGCAAAGCGGACCGGGCGGTCGTTCGGGATGCTGGCAACCATGGTGGTGAACCTCCGAGGGGTCGAGACTGCGGGTCATGCCCACCCGTCAGTGGGCTGATGACGTGTTCTGCAACCACTGTAGGCACGCCCTCCGGCGCGTGTCAGCGCCCGTTCACCCACCGCGCACAGGTCCCCGGCCGCGAGCGCGATCCGCCGTGGCCCCACAGGGGTTCTGCTAATCGCGCCCTGGCGAGCCCACAGTATCGGGAGCCGGTTTCCCGGCGGGGCGCTGTCGTGCCACGGCCCAGATGCCGAAGCCGACCAGCGCGAGCACGAGCACGATCACGGCGGCCACTGCCGCCCACATGAAGATTGATGCTGCAACCACGGTCCGCACACTCCGTTCACCAACGGCCGGTACCGGTTACCACCTCGACCCGCCGACCGCCCGTCTGACCCCGTGCCGAGTCCCTTGATCCTAGGCCCGTCCCAGACCCGGTGCCTATAGCCGGGCGGCCAGAAGGTGGACGGAGACAAACGCCTTCCAGATGAGCTCTCTCAGCTCACGCAATCCCATGGGCCGTGGTCCGACCCGGACGACGCCGCCGTTCCAGTGCCCGCAGTCATCCGCGCCGGCCGGGAGCCGACGCCCGCCCTACAGCTCCCGCGCGTTGGCCAGCACCGGGATGGCCTTCCGGGTGCGCTCCACCAGGTCCATGTCCAGGTCCACCACCGCGTAGTCCGGGCCGTCCCCGAGAGATGCCACCACGGTGCCGTCCGGGGCGGCGACGAGGCTGTGCCCCACGCCGCGCGGGGCCTTCTCCGGGTTCTCCTCCCCCGCCGCGAGCGGGTTCGCCTGCCCCACGGCCACCACCCAGGAGGTGGTGTCCAGCGCGCGAGCGCGCGCCAGCAGCTCCCACTGCTCCACCTTGCCCGGGCCGTCGCCCCAGGACGCCCCGACCACGGTGACCGTGGCGCCGTCGTGCGCGAGCCGGGTGAACAGACGCGGGAAGCGGATGTCGTAGCACGTGGCCACCCCCACGGTGGTGTCCCCCACGGGGAAGGTGACGGGCTCGTCGCCGGGGTCCACGGTGTCGGACTCCAGGAAGCCGAACGCGTCGAAGAGGTGGATCTTGGCGTAGCCGCGCACGGTGCCGTCCGGCAGGGCGATCAGCGTGGTGTTCCGCACGCGCTCGCCGTCTCCGGGGGTGAACATGCCCGCCACGATCGCCACCGAGTGCTCGCGTGCGAGATCGGCGACGGCGCTCGCCCACTGCCCGTCCAGCGGCTCGGCAACGTCTGTGAGGCGGCGCCCGAACGCGAACATCGTGGCTTCGGGGAGCACGAGCAGGTCCGCGCCGTCCTCGCCCGCACGCCGCGCGAGGTCCGCGATGGTCCGCAGGTTTTCCGCAGGGTCGTAGGTGCTGAGCAACTGTCCGAGGGCGATGCGCATACCTGCCACTTTAGGGGCGTGAGGGGAAATTCATGGCAAAAGTGGAACGGTCAGTTGCCGTCAGGGTTACTGGCCCGGTACAGCTCCTCGGAACGCACGAATGGAGGCGCGTTCGTTCTCAATGCGCCCAATGTTTCGCCAGGACAAGGTACGACCTGACAGCGCCGCAATCTGGTCCAGGTAGGCACGTTGTGTCCTGCCATTACCCTCTCGGAACGGGTGCACATAGTTGACCTGTTCCAGCAGGGTGGATGCCTGCTCGACGCGAGCTCTCAACCGTTAGGCCGCCCGCTCCGGGTACAGCGGAAGGTCGGCCATCTTCTGGATCAGCTCGTCCAGCCCGAAGACCCCTGCCACGTATTCCCGGACGAGCTCCATGGCCGCGGCATCGGGCAGCGCCCCTTCGAGGTCCCAGCTCGCCAAAATGTCCGTCATGGATTCCCGCCGCTCACGAAGGTCATCGTCTTTGTACACGGTCAAAGCATCCTCCTGCATCGGTGATGTGGTGTCACGGGACCATGGTGGGCTGAAGGCAACAGTGTGGAGCTGATAGTAGTTGGCATGTTTCTCATGCCTCTACGGCTATCGTGTACGCCACGCGTCGGGCACCCGACGCTGTCGTCATCGGAACGAGGACTGCATGACCCGCAACAGGACCGCTCTCTTCGCCGTCGCGGCCGCGTGGCTCGCCGTGCTGCTCGCGGTTGTTCTCGGCCTCGTGCTGGGCGGGGCGCTGGTGCCCTTCGCGGTCCTCGTGGGGATCGCCGCCCTGGCCGTCACCGGGTTCTGGGCCGTGCGCCTCAACCGCGACCAGCGGTAGTCGCGGGATCCTGCTCAGGCGTTGCGGGCGATCTTCACCGCGCTGACGATCAGCGGGATCTGCAGCGGCAGCCGCCCGTACGCGATCGCCTGCCGGGCGGGTGCCGCATTACGCGAGTCCCACGCCATCTTCATGTTCCCCGGCCACACGCCCACGAACAGCGCTGCGGACACCGCCCCGCCGATCCTGCGGGTGCGCGGCATGAGCAGCAGCGCTGCGGTGGCCAGCTCTGCGTAGCCCGATCCGATCGACCACTGCCGCGCGGTGCCCGGCAGCTGCTCCGGGATCAGCGCGTCGAAGGGCTGCGGTTTCACCAGGTGCAGCACACCCATCCCGGTGAGTGCCAGCCCGGAGAGCACGGCGGAGCGGTTGGCCTTGCGGCGGGCGGTCATCAGTGTCCTGTTCATCCCCCCACCGTACCCACCAGCGCGGCGCAGGCGGTCGGAGAACTCTCCCGGGCGGCGTCGTTCCCACCGCCGAGCCCTCGCCCTACGCTGGGAGGCGAGCAGCGACGTCGTCGAACGAGGAGGCGGTCATGGACCCCTTTGTCACTCCGCAGTGGCTGGCCGAGCACCGGGACGAGGTGGTGCTCGCGGACGCGCGCACGTACCTGGACGGGCGCAACGCGGAGGCCGAGTACCTGCAGGGGCACCTGCCGGGCGCCGTGTTCGTGGATGTGGGCGCGGACCTCGCGGAGCACGGACAGCCCGAGGGCGGGAGGCACCCGCTGCCCACGCCCGAGCACTTTGCCGCGGCCATGTCCCGCGCGGGCATCGGGGACTCCGCCACGGTGGTGGCGTACGACGACGCCGGCGGCGTGATGGCCGCGCGTCTCGTGTGGATGCTGCGCACCACGGGCCACCGCGCCGCCCTGCTGGACGGCGGCCTGGACGCCTTCCCCGCCGAGGAGCGGGAGCGACACCGCGCCGTGCTGCCCGCCGCCGAGTTCACGCCCGTCCCGTGGCCGCGGGAGGCGCTGGCCACCATCGACGAGGCCGCCCACGGACCCGTGGTGGTGGACGCCCGGGACCGCAAGCGCTTCACCGGGCACGCCCCTGACCCCGTGGATCCACGCTCCGGGCACATCCCCGGTGCCGTGAACGTGCCGTGCCGGGAGCACCTTCGGGAGGACAGGACGCTGCGGCCGGTCGAGGAGCTGCGAGCGCGGTTCGAGGCCGCCGGGGTCGTGGACGCCACCCGGATGATCTCCTACTGCGGCTCCGGCATCACGGCGTGCCACAACCTGCTCGTGGCCGAGCACGCGGGCCTGGGCACGGGACGACTTTTCCCCGGCAGCTGGTCCCAGTACTCCCACACGGACCGCCCGGTGGAGACGTCCCCCACCAGCTGAACTGGCCGTCAGGCTACTGACACATTCCCCCCGGCAGTGCCAAGATGGAGCACACCACACGTGGCCTGTGCCACGTCAACTCCAGGAGGCTCGACATGACTCAGCACCCCGAGAACTCGGATCCCATCGCGTCCGCCGGCCAGATCGACGACCCGGACCAGCCCACCACCGTGCAGGGCAAGGACGACTCCCGCGCGGGCCGCGACACCCAGCCCGAGGAGAGCTCGGCGGACGGGGACCCCGAACAACCGGGCACCCGCCACCGCACCCGGGCAGCGGCGCACGACGACGCCGCCCTGGCCGGCTCCGCGACCCGCAGCGGCGACCGCGACGCCCGCGCCGTCACGGACGAGCACGAGGGCAAACCGCCCAAGGCACTGCGCGAGACCGGTTTCCCCGTGGTGGACGAGGGCACGGTGGACGCTCAGCACAACCGCGAGGTGGACTCCGAGGCACTGGCGGGCACCCGCAAGTTCCAGCCGCGCCCCGGTGACGCCAACCCCAACGTCTCCGACAACCCGGCGGACCGGCTCGACACCGGCGGTGGTGTGGGGCGCGAACGCCTCACCGAGGACCGCCGCAGTGCCGACCACGGGCGACCGGAAGCCTTGGGTGACCGCACGGCGTCCGAGCACGTGGCGGGCCCGCGCGGCGGCGTGGCCGACGGTGCCGTGCAGGTTGAAGCGGACGGGTCCGGAACCAATCGCCGCACCGCGGGCGAGGGTGACCGCGTCACCGCTGCCCGGCACAGCACGGACGAGCGCGAGTCCCGCCACGTGAGCGCCACCCGCGACGACACCGCCCAGGACAGCACCGCCCAGTACGAGGACCCCGAGAGCATCCCGGAGGTCGAGCCGGTGCGCCACTCGCGCATCGTGGAGGAGCGCGTGCAGCAGCAGGAACGCGACTTCGACCTCGGGACCACCGAGGAGGGCGAGCGGTACCTCACCCCCCGGGACGTTTCCGGCGCCTGAGCACCGCGTCACGAGCACCACTCCCCCAGAAGACGCCCGGTCGGAACCATCCGGCCGGGCGTCTTCGTGCCCGCCCCCACCCACGCGCCCACCACGATGCCCCCCGAAGTGGGCCGATCTCATGCTTCTTCATCACTGCAGGTCAGGCCGTGGGCCCCGCACATTGGCACCTCCTGTATGCGTTTGCAAAATCACGAGTTGGTGACGAACCCGCTGTGGCGTTGCGCACAGGACTCGCGATTGCGAACCTGTTTGCTATGGCGAAGCGACACGGCACTCGAACATGGTTGGTCGCCGCGGTGCTGCTCGGCACCGTGACGGTGACCGGGTGCGCGGGCGGCTCCTCCGGCGATCCCGAACAGGGTGGCCCCTCGGCGAGCCCCGAGGCGAGCGCCCCGGCCGGCGGCGAGAGCTCCGTGGCACCGGCTCAGGGGGTCACACCCGCCGAGGCCGACAGCGCGGCCACCTACGAGCTCACGCAGACGTACACGGACCCGGACAAGCTGTTCACGGTGAAGTACCCCAAGGACTGGACGGCTGAGCAGAGCAACGGCTACCTGGAGCTGAAGAGCCCGGACGGGAAGGTCACGGGATCCGTGGCTTCCACCAAGGCCCGGCCGCCCAAGGGCGACTGGTTCACCCGCCCCGCCCATCCGTTGATCGGGCTGGAGACGCCCATGAGCGAGCAGGTGAACGGCAAGGTCTACACGTACTCCAGCTACGTGCCCGCGCCCGCACGTGGTGACGGTGGTGGCGACTCGGTGATGTGGGGACTCACGGAGTCCGACAACAAGGGCATCGTGCGCCTCACGAACGGTGGCGACAAGGCGGCACTGCTGGCCGAGTTCCACTACGCCCCCGTCAACGAGGGCAACAAGCCCCTCTCCCAGAGCAAGGGAGTGGAGCTGGTCAACCAGATCAACCAGACGGACGAGGCCGGCACCGTGGACGCGATCCTGAAATCCGTCCGCGCCGGCGCATAGGGCCCCCACGACCCATCGGCCGTCACTGCGGGGCGCAGAGCGCGGGGAGAGAAGCAGGCGCGGTCATCCTGGCAGCACACCGAGCACCACGTTCACCGTGGCCGCCAGGATGACCGTGCTGAAGATGTAGGACAGCAGGCAGTGGCGCAGGATCACGGCGCGCAGCCGTGTGGTGCTCACATTGGTGTCCGAGACCTGGAACGTCATGCCCAGGTTGAAGGAGAAGTAGAGGAAGTCCACGTACCGCGGGGGCTCGCGGTCGTTGAAGTCGATCCCGCCCTGCGGGTGCCGGTAGTACTCGTGGGCGTAGCGCGCCCCGTACATCAGGTGGAGCATGGCCCACGTGAGCAGGATGCCCAGCAGCCCCAGCACGGCACCGGTGGTGCGGGTCTCGGTGCCTCCGCGCACCAGGATGACCATGATGGTCAGCAGGTTCACCAGGGACAGTGCCACCACGGTGGCCTCCTGCACGAGCGGCTGGAAGTCTTCGCGCACCGAGTTCCTGCGCGTGCGCGCGGCATCCATGGGCCACAGCACGGACACCGCCAGCACCACGTACGCCAGCGACACACCGCACGCCCCGACCAGCACCGCCAGCAGTCCGTCCAGGGCCAGTGAGGCCATCCCGCCCGCGACCACGCCCACCGCCACGGCGATCGCGAGTCGCAGGTGGGCGGACAGGGGCCGCCGCTCGGTGCTCGTCATGGGTCCAGGCTAGTGGGCGCGCCAGGACGCAGTGCCCGCCACGCGCTCAGCATCCCGGACTCGTGGCCTCTCCGGACGCGCGCCACGGCATGACGCGTTCCCACCGTCCCGAGCGAAGCCCTTCCGGGGCCGCAGATCACGTCCCACGGGGCCCCTCTTGCGGCGCCCGGCACGACAGGCCGACCAGGACGGGCCTCAGCGCAGCTCCGCGGGCAGCTCTTCCAGCAGCCGCAGCCAGATCTCGGAGACCGTGGGGTAGCTCGGGACGGCGTGGCGCAGCAGCTTCACGGGCACCCTCCCCACGATCGCGATCGTCGCCCCGTGCACCAGCTCGGTGGCCTCCGGTCCCACGAACGTGGCGCCCAGGAGACACCCCGAGTTTTCGTCCACCACGAGTGTGGCGTGCCCGGCGGCGTCGTCCCGCGTCAGGGCGGCACCGGCGGCACCGGTGATCGGGGCCTCCGCCACGACGACGCCGTGCCCCGCCTCCCGCGCCTCGGCCTCGGTCATGCCCACGGCACCCACCGGGGGATCGGTGAAGACGGCCTGCGGCACGGGAACGGGGCCGTCCGGGGCGGTCTCGTGCCGTCCGGCGAGCCGGGAGCCGAGCACGCGGGCCTCGTACTTGCCCCAGTGGGTGAGCAAGGCGGTGCCGGCGGCGTCCCCGATCAGGTGCAGCCAGTCCGGCAGCCGCCCGGCGCGAGCGTCCTCCGGGGTGATCCCCACGGACTCCAGCCCCAGGTCGGTGAGGCGCGGCGTGCGGCCGGTGGCCACGAGCACCTCGTCCACCTCCAGCGGGCCGCCCGTGGTGTGCAGCCGCACCGGGCCGCCGTGGATCCGGCCGAGACCGGTGTCCCGCGCATCCTCGCGGTGGGCGGTCTGCACGGTGGTGCTCAGCCGCACGCCCACCCCGGCGTCCTCCAGGCCCGCGCGGACGAGCTCCCCCACGAACGGTTCGTTCTTCGCGAGCAGCGCGTCACCGCGCACGAGCAGCGTGACGGAGGAGCCGAGCGCGGCCAGCCAGGTGGCGGCCTCCACGGCTACCACACCGCCGCCCACGACCGCCAGCCGCGGCGGGACCTCCACGACCCCGGTGGCGTCCTTGGAGCTCCACGCGTGCAGACCCTCCAGGGCTGGCGGGACCACCTCGGTGGAGCCGGTGGCGACGACCACCGCGCGGCGAGCGGTCAGCGTCCGCTCACCGTCCGGACCGGAAACGCGCACGGTGCGCGGCCCCGAGATCTCCCCGCGCCCACGCACCACGCGCAGACCGGCGCCTTCCGCCCAACGAACCTGCCCGGCGTCGTCGTACTGGGAGACCCACACGTCCCGGCGCGCGAGCAGCTCCCGCACCCGGACGGCCGGGGAGTCCACGCCGTCCAGGTGCGCGGCGGTGCGCGCCACCTCCACGGGGCGCAGCAGGGCCTTGCTGGGCATGCACGCGTAGTAGGAGCAGTCGCCACCCATGAGCGACTCCTCCACGATGACGGCGGAGAGCCCACCGTCGTGCGCATACTGCGCCAGGTTCTCCCCCGCGGGCCCGCCACCGATCACGACGACGTCCGCGACCTCCTCCTCGACGCTCGCGGCGCCCGGGATGCCCTGGGTGTGGTGCTCAGAACCGGTCATGGGGTCTCCTGTCTGGATGGACGACGGTGGGACGTCGTGAACGAACCCGTGCGGACGTCACTGCATGTGCGCGTCGAACCACGCGATGAGCTTCTCCGGGTGGTCGCCGAAGTAGTTGTAGGCGTAGAAGCGCTGGTTGGAGTCCCCGATCCAGAACAGCTCCTTGTCCTCGGCGCCGAGCGCGTCGAAGATCTCCTGGCCGTCCTGCTCACCGTGGATGAGGAAGTCGCGCTTGAGCTGCGCCATGAACGTGGGCACCTTCACGGCGTGGGCGTGGGGCCGCGGCGTCTCCTCGTCCAGCCGGAAGCCGGTGAGCTCGCGGATGCGCACGTCCAGGCGTTCGGCGGCCTTCTGCGGGTCCATCTTGGCGAGCTCCGCACCTTTCTCGATGAACGTCCTGCCGCTGACCACGTTGACCACGGCGAGCGCGCGGATGTCCGCGAACTCCTCCGGGTACAGGTCCATGGCAACCATCGTGGAGTTTCCGCCCATGCACCGGCTCCACAGCCCGACCGCCATCTCGGGCCAGCGCTGCTTCGCGTAGCGCACCGAGCCCACGACGTCGCGTGCTTCCACCAGGCCGAGCCCCGAGGTCCCGGCAGGGTCGGAGGAGCTGCGGCCGTGGTTGCGCAGGTCGTAGGTGAGGATGTTGTAGCCCGCCTCGTGCAGGGCCTTGAGCTCGGGCAGGAAGTTGACCTCGAACCCGCCGAACATGGTGTTCCACGGCGCGAGGTGGCCCGGGAAGCCGTAGCGGTTGCAGGTCATCGGGTGGTTCACGACCAGCAGCTTCTGGGATCCCTCGGCGGGGATGAACCAGCCCTCCAGGGTGATCCCGTCCATGGCCGGGAAGAAGACGTCCTCGTAGGCCATGCCGTACTCGTCCGGGCGGCGCAGCACCGGCGTGCGCACACCGTGGGCGAACATCTGCGCGTAGATCTCCACCAGGGGATCCAGTTTGTTGGTCACAGCCTCCTTCACCGTCCTGGCCGCGTTGGTGGCCATCGCGGTGGGCTTGGCGTCGTTCTGCCCGCGGTCGGTGCTGGTCCCGGTGATCTGCTGCAGGTCGGTCATTGTGCTGCCTTTCCGTGGCTACGGTCTGGTTCGTGGTTCGTCTGCGGCGCTGCGCAGAGGCTGGAGAGCAGCCGCAGCCCGTCCCGCGTGGCCGGGTGGTCCGGGTCCGGCGTGTACCCGAACAGCCGGGTTCCGGGCATGCCCGTGACCTCCAGGGCCTCGTAGCGCAGGTGCAGCGGGCCCACGTCGGCGTCGTGCACGAGCTTCACGCCGCGCCTGTGGTCGGCGACGTCGTGCGCCCGCCACCGGCGCGCGAACGCCTCGCTGCCCTCCGTGAGCTCGTCGACGAGCTGCTGGGCGGCGCCGCCCGGCGCCCGGGCCACCTCCACGCGGAGCATGGCCGCGACGTCGTCCGCGATGGCGTCCCAGTCGTCGAAGAACCGCTCCGCGTCGTCGTCGAAGAACACGTAGCGCGCCAGGTTCGGCTGCTTCTGCGTGTCGAACACACGGCGGTACAGGGCGCGTCCCAGGTCGTTGGCGGCCACGATGTCCAGGGAGCCGGTCTGGATGACGGCGGGCGCGTGGACGATCGCATCGAGCAGCTGCTGCAGCGCCACGGGGACGCGAACGGGCGCCTGCCTGGTGGGACGCGGCGTCGACGCCGCCCGCGCGAGGTCGAAGAGGTGGGTGCGCTCGGTGTCGTCGAGCTGCAGGGCCCGCGCGATCGCGGCAAGCACCTCGTCGGAGACCCCGCGCACCTGGCCGCGCTCCACCTGCACGTAGTAGTCGATGCTCACCCCGGCGAGGGTGGCCACCTCTTCACGGCGCAGACCGGGAACCCGTCGGCGTGTGCCCCGCGGCAGTCCGACGTCCTCGGGCTGGAGGCGTTCGCGCCGCGACATCAGGAACTCGCGGATCTCGGCAGGAGAAGTCATGGGAGCCAGGCTATCGGCGGGTCGTGAGCCCAGCCAGGGGTTGCCAGTACCCCCGACAACGGCCACTGCCGCCGCGGGACGAGCACCCCTAGCGTGGAGGTTGAACCAGCAGGAACGGCACCACCGACGAAAGGCAGCCGACATGCAGCACATCACTTTCCCCAACGGCCCCGTGACCATGGCCGGGAACCTGTTCACGCCCGAAGGCTTCGACGAGACGACGACCTACCCCGCGCTCGTCGTCGTCCACCCCGGCGGCGGCGTGAAGGAGCAGACCGCCGGTCTCTACGCGGAGAAGCTCGCGGCGCTGGGCTACGTGACCCTCGCTTTCGATGCCTCGTTCCAGGGCGAAAGTGGCGGCGAGCCGCACTTCCTCGAGGACCCGGCCGCGCGCGTCCACGACGTCTCCGCGGCCATCGACCACCTGCAGAGCCTCGAGTTCGTGGACGCCGAGCGGATCGGCGTGTGGGGCATCTGCGCGGGCGGCGGCTACGGCGCGACCGCCACGATGGTGGACAAGCGCATCAAGGCCTTCGGCGCGGCGTCGGCACTGAACATCGGCACCTCGTGGCGCCAGGGCTGGGACGGCTCCGGGGCGGTGAGCGACGCGAACGAGGCGCTCGACGGCGTCGGCCAGCAGCGCACCGCGGAGAAGGCCCAGGGCGCGGACGTGGCCGAGAGCCAGTACGTGCCCGTGGAGGTCACGGACGACGTCCCGCGGGACATGGCCGAGGCCCACGACTACTACCTGACCCCGCGCGCGCAGCACAAGAACGCGGAGAACCGCTACCTGCTCACCGAGAGCATCCCGCGGATCATGGCCTACGACGCCTTCCACCTGGCCGAGGAGATGTTCACGGCACCCCTGCTGCTCGTGGCGGGCGCCGAGGCCGGTTCGCTGTGGCACTCCACCCAGCTGCACGGCAAGGTGCGCTCGGAGAAGAAGCTCGTGGTCGTGGAGGGTGCTGCGCACATGGACTTCTACGACGTGCCCGAGTACGTGGACCGCGCGGTGGCCGAGGCCGAGCCGTTCTTCGCAAAGCACCTCGCGGCCTGAGTGCCCGGACTCCAAGGGGGTGCCGCCCTCCCGTGTGTGTGGAAGGCGGCACCCGAAAGCGTCATCAGCACAGGCGCCGGTGGGGCGCCACGGAAAGGAAGCATCATGACCAACGTTCTCGTCCTCGGTGCCAGCGGCCAGATCGCCCGCTACGCCGTTCCCATGCTCGCTGAGCAGGGTGACACGCTCACCCTCTTTGCACGGAACGCCGCGAAGGTCGGCGCCCCCGAGGGCGCGCGCGTGATCGAAGGTGACGTGCTCGACGCTGCCGCGCTCGGGGCTGCCCTCCAGGGCCAGGACGTCGTCTACGCCAACCTCGGCGGCGAGATCGTCGCGCAGGCCGAGGCCCTTGTCTCCGCCCTCGACGCCGCCGGCGTGAAGCGCCTCATTTTCATCGTCTCGCTCGGCATCTACCACGAGCTCCCGGAGCCGTTCGAGGCCTGGAACCAGCAGATGATCGGCGACGCGCTGGTGGACTACCGCAAGGCCGCCGACGTCATCGAGGCCTCCGACCTCGACTACACGATCATCCGCCCGGCGTGGCTGACCAACAACGACGAGACCGACTACGAGCTCACCCAGCGCGACGAGCAGTTCAAGGGCACGGAGGTCTCCCGCAAGGCCGTGGCCGCGTTCATCGCCTCCGTGGTGGCGGACCCGAGCACGCACTCGCGCGCCAACGTGGGCGTCAGCAAGCCGGGCACCGAGGGCGACAAGCCCGCCTGGTACTGAGCGACCAGCCGCTCTGGCGCGGCGCACCGATTCCGCAACGCAAGGAGAGAGACACATGAGCAGCACCACCAAGAGGTCCGTCACCGTTCCCGGCCCGGGCTGGGACATCGCCGCTGACCTCATCCTCCCGCCCGGGTTCGACGAGTCCAAGACGTACCCGGCCGTCATCAGCGGCCACCCCATCGGCTCGTGCAAGGAGCAGACCTCGGGCAATGTCTACGGCCCGGCTCTCGCGGAGGCAGGCTTCGTCGTCATCGCCTTCGACGCCTCCTTCCAGGGTGAGAGCGGTGGCGAGCCCCGCTGGACCGAGAACCCGGTGCAGCGCAGCGCGGACTTCTCCCACGTGGCCGACTACCTGGTGACGCTCGACTACGTGGACGCCGAGAACATCGGCGTGCTCGGCATCTGCGGTGGTGGTGGCTACGCCACGAACGCGACGATGCTCGAGCGCCGCATCAAGGCTCTCGTCGCCGTCGTGCCGGTCAACTACGGCCGCCTCATGCAGGAGGGCTTCAGCCAGTACGACCCGGTCGCGATGCTGGAGCAGGTCGCAGAGCAGCGGACCACGGAGGCCCGCGGCGGCGACGTGCAGGTCAACGAGCTGCTGCCTTCCTCCCCCGCTGCGGCGGAGGAGGCCGGTCAGAGCGACCGCGACGTCGTCGAGGCCACCGACTACTACAAGACCGACCGCGGCCAGCAGCCCAACGGTGTGGCACGCATGAACCTCGGCACGCTGAACCAGGCGCTGAACTGGGACGCGTTCCTGCGCGTGGAGACCATGCTGACGCAGCCCGCCATGGTGGTCGTCGGTGACCAGCCCGGGGCGTTCGGCTCCTACCGCGACGGCATGGAGCTCTACGGCCGTCTCGCGAGCAGCGCCGACCGTCAGCTGCTCGTGCTGCCCGGCGTCTCGCACTACGACCTGTACGACAAGCCGGAGCCCACGCAGAAGGCGCTCGAGCAGATCGTCCCGTTCCTCAAGCAGCACCTGAACCTCGCCTGAGAGATCCCAGGGCCCGTCCACCGGGCCCGGCAGAAGGCCGCCCATGACGACGACGTGGGCGGCGTTCTGCGTCGGCCACGGCCTCGACGTGGCGCGGTGCTGCTACGACGAACGTCTTGCGGAGTGGGCGCGCTACGAAGACCTCACGAACACGACGAAGACGAAGGGCTGAGGATGACTGAGAAGAACACTGCGGCAGAGCTGCCGGAGACCATGCGCGCGCTCGTGGTCGGCCACGGCTCGACCTGGAAACTGGTGGAGCGCGACGTCCCCCGCCCCGGCGCCGGTGAGGTGCTCGTGGGCGTCCACGCCGCGGCGTCGAACAACGGCGACATCCCCATGATCGACGGCGCCGACCCCGCCGCGGGCGGCAACGGCGAGGAGGCGGTGGCCGGGTTCGAGTACGCCGGTGAGATCGCCGCCGTCGGTGACGGGGTGAGCACCTGGGGCGTCGGAGACCCCGTCATGGGGTCCATGCCGTCGGCGTACGCCGACTACGTCCTGGTCGATGCACGATTCCCGATGCCACGTCCGGCCACGATCACGCCGGTCGAGGCGGCGACCCTGCCCGTGGGCCTGCTCACCGAGCACGGCGCGTTCGTCGCCGCCAACTTCGTGAAGGGCCGTTCCGTGCTGGTCACTGGCGCTAGTTCGGGTGTGGGGCTCGTGGGCGTGCAGGTGGCCAAGGCGGTGGGCGCCTCCACGGTCATCGGCACGACGCGGCGCGAGTCGATGCGCCAGGTGCTGACCGACCTCGGTGTGGACGAGGTGATCGTCACCGACGGCGACGACCTCGCGGAGCGGGTGCTCGCCCTCACCGACGACGGCGTCGACGTGGTCCTCGAGCACCTCGGCTCCCCGGCGTTCGCACAGTCCGTCGAGGCCACCGCGCAGGAGGGCCACCTGGTGCCCGTCGGCCGCGCCGCGGGCAGCGAGTCGAACATCAACCTCGACCGGGTCGGTCAGCGCCGCCTGACCATCCGCGGCGTCTCGTTCGGCTTCACGCGCCTGCAGGAGATGGCCGACGTCGTGGCCGGGCTCTCACCAGAGGTGATCCCCGCCGTCGAGCGTGGCGAGATCCGCGCCGTCGTGGACTGACGGCCCCGCTGACCGGCGTCTCCTGCCCCACAGTGGAGGGCGTCGGTCGCGCGGTCCTCTCCGCGAGGGTCGTGTGCGATGCTGACGAGATGACTCAGCTGACCCGCCAGGAGAACGTGTTCGTCCTCGACATCAGCGACTCGCCCGAGGGCGACCACCGCTTCACGTACGAGCGGATGCAGGCCATCGACGCCACCCTCACGCAGGTGGAGTCCACGCCCGGGGACCTCGCGCTGGTGATCACGGCGCAGGGCAAGTTCTTCTCGAACGGGCTCGTCCCCGAGCTCTTCGTGGAACCGGAGTACAGCGCGGCGTTCCAGAGCCTCGTCGCCCGCCTGCTGGTCTCCGAGGTCCCCACGGTCTGCGCGATCAACGGCCACTGCTACGCCGGCGGGCTCCTGCTGGCCCTCGCGTGCGACGAGCGCTACGCCCGCGCTGAGCGCGGGTTCCTCTGCCTCCCCGAGACCTCGATCCGGGTCCCGTTCACCTCCGGACTGTCCGCGCTGGTCACGGCCCGCCTCGCCCCGCGCGACGCCCACCGCGCCATGGTCCTGTCCGAGCGCTACGACGCCCCCGCGGCCATGGCGGCAGGGATTGTCGACGACGCCGTTCCCGGCGCGGATCTGCTGGCGCACGCCGTGCGCCGGGCCGGTGAGCTGAGTCCGCTCCGCGGCTCCGTCCTGGCCACCAACAAGCGCCGACGGTACGCGGACGTGGTGGAGGCGCTGCACCGCCCGGAGCAGCTCACCGTGGAAGCGGACGCCTGAAACCTCTTCCCTGCGCTGCGCGTTCGCGGTGCGGCATCCGAGTCACGCTGCCTGCGCACCCGCGTGTCGCGGGACGGGTGGGGCTGGCGGGGCATTCCCGAGCGGTCGAACGCGCTGGTGGTCACTGCCCCGTCACACGTCACGGGCCATCGCGATCCGAGGGGCCGTGAACCGCATGCGCTCCGCGGAGAGTTCGGCGGCGAGCTGCGGCCCGAGGGCATCGTCCGGCAGGGCACGAAAGCCCAGCTTGCGGTAATAGGGGGCATTCCAGGGGACGTCCGCGAAGGTGGTCAGCGTCAGCCGGTCGTCGCCCCGGTCACGCGCCCACGAAGTGACGGCGTCGATCAGGTCTGCTCCGATGCGCTGACCGGCATGATCCGGGTGAACGCTGACCTGCTCCAGATGGGCGCTCCCGTCACGCACCACGGCGAGGGCATAGCCGACAACCTCGTTGGATACCGTGGCGACCCGCACCCGGCCATCCGATGCATGCCGCTTGAGTTGCTGCACGTCGGGCAGGGGATCGTCAGCGATCTCCGGCATCCCGACCGTGCGGAAAGCCTCTCCCGCGGCGGCCTCAATGGCCGGCAGTCCGAGGACGTCTGCGGGCAGCGCAGGGCGGATGATCGGCATCCACCCAATCTAGCGAGAACGGGATGTGGCAGGCCGCAACCATGTTCCTTCACAGAACCTTCCCGGCGGAGGGCCACCGCTGGCACAGCCATGTTTACGCCTCGTCCCGTGACGACCACGTCATGCTTTCCTGCATCTGGGGGACCGTGAAGACCACAGTCCAGGGCATTTGTCTTTGAACAGTCATTGCGCATCCAGCAATCCCCCAACATGCGTGATTTAGCCCTCAATTTCGATCTGCGACGCCATTGTTGGGATGAACTCCTCTTGTTGGTCGAGCGAAACAGGCCCCCCGCCACCATCGAAATCCACAGTCCATACAGTAGGAGAGCCTGGAGCGGAAGCAGGTTCCCAGCTGATCTTGGCCGCATACTCCTCGCCAGGAAGGATGACCCGCTCCGAGATTTCACTGAACACAACTTGCCCTGAGGGGCTCAGGTCCATGACGGAGATCTGGTTCACCCTGCAAGGCAGGAAACTGTGGTTGGTGATGCGGATTTCAGCATGCACTCGTGAGTCAGACGCAGGTTCCTCCTCCTGGTCCACCGGGGCCAGCGCGGCCGAGACTCTTTGTGCGCCGCAGGTCGGCGCGACGACGGCGGACACCCTGCTCACGTCGCCGAGGGCGGCCGATTCGCTTGGCGGAGACCATGCACCCACCCGGCCAGTTCCGGAGGGAAAACGCAAAGGATCGCTGGTTGCGCCATATCCAAATTGGGCGCGAATCGGATCGATGCCACCCAGGGTCACATCCACCCGTTGCTGAGGCCCCGGCGGCTCGGACATGGGCGCCCAGGACATCGTCGCAGTGCTGGATTGCCCGGGCTTCAGGCGCACCGCGCCAGTCCCGCCGCCCAACGAGACCACCCGTGATTCCCTCTCGTTTTGAAACCTGATACCCGGTGTCCCAAGCAGATCACATGAACTGGTTCCGTAATTGCGAACCGACAGGCGCGCGCTGTCCTTGGCGCCTGACGCCTGAAGCTGATCTATCACCACTTCTACGTTTTCTGGTTCGCACGCGAATGTCAGATCTCCACTGGCGGGTCGCGCCCACGGATGCTGGCTGGGAGGATGCTCAACTTCGTTTGGCAGCGCATTCGAAGGAGGGTCGTCCGGAACCCCGGGGTGACAGCCAGTGGGCTGGGGTTTCAAGTGAGCGCCTTCCACCTGCACGTTCGCGCAGACATGCTCCCACCAGGATTCTTCCTCGAAAGGGTCCGCCCCAGAGACCAGTCGCCACATCACCACATCCGATGCTCCTCCTGACCCCATCTCGTACGCGAATCTCCCCGCAGTTAAGTCATCTCTTCCGAATAGTGGACCCGGCATCTCCAGCGCATTCCGCAGGGCAGTAGGCGCGCTAAGGTCCCTGCCCGCAACGCCCCTCTCCCACGCTGCCAGCAACGGCGAGTACGAGGAGTCGATTGAGCGGGCTCTCGATGGCGCGCACCCTGTGGCAACCATGAGCAACATGCACGCCAACCAGGCCGTCGCGAGGCGAATCAACCGTCGGCACTTCATCTGACCCACCGCCTGCTGCCCCGAGACACGCTCATTGCAGATCCTGCGCTGCTTGAAGCACCTCCAGCATGATGGGGGTGCCGGTAATTGATCCAAGGTCACCGTCCTCCACGAAGACTGCTACCGCGAGATCGCCGTGGCCAGCGATGACCCAGGAGTGGGTGCGAGGCGGGTTTTCATTCCCATATTCTGCCGTGCCTGTCTTTCCGATGGCGCTGTCCGGCTCCAGGGAACCCAGCTCTTTCAGGTGTCCAGTGGACACAACTTCCCGCTCCAGTGTTTGCAGGTCTGCCGCCTCACTCTTCTCCAACGGATTACTGGACGAGGGATCCGATGCCGGTTCATGGGCCAGGATACTGGGCTCCACCAGCTTGCCTGCCTGAACACTTGCCTGAAACCTGGCCATTCCGAAAGGAGAGACCAGCGTGCGTCCTTGCCCGAACATGGCCGCGACATGTTCCGCCGCTGGTTCCTCCGTGGGGATGCTGCCCGAGAACACTGGGATTCCTGCGTCCATCTCCACCCCAACGCCGAGAGAGTTTCCGGCTTCCGCCAAGGCCTGCTGGCTAATCTTTTCGTGCTGAGCGGCGAACGCCGTGTTGCACGAATGGGCAATCGCTTGTCGTAGAGGAACGGCTCCCTCAAACTCCTGCGGATAGCCAGAGAAGTTAGCCACGTTCATTCCCTCAGCCGAGTACGTATGAGGGCAATCGACGATCGTGTCGGGCGTGTCTCCCTCCCGAAGCATGGCTAAGGAGGTCGCAACCTTGAATGTTGATCCGGGCGCGTACTGACCCAGGGTCGCAGTGGGATAACCCTTCGATCCCTCTCCGTTGGCCACAGCCAGGACCGCGCCGTCCGAAGGTCGCATCGCCACGACAGACGACGGTGATTTGATCCCCTTCAGCGCCTGTTGCGCAGCATCCTGGAGATCGGCGTTGAGTGTCGTGTGCAGGTCCTCTCCCGGGACAGGCGCATGAGCCATCAGCTGGTGCGTTTGCCCCGCCTCAAGGCTCCCGTCTGGATTGATGCCGACGCGGTCGACAACAACTCCGGGATTGCCGTGCAAGGTGTCCTCGTGCGCCTCTTGCAGGCCCCCGCGGCCAACTTGGGCGCCACGGGTGAGTTCGCCTCCCGACTTCTCTATCTCCTCGGCCGTCGCCTCACCGACCGTGCCAAGGGTCTCGGCAGCAAAACCCTTGGTGCGACCAAGAACGCGGGCGTCCTTCGTGACTAGCAGCCCGGGGATTTTTTCCATGCTCTGGGAGTCGAGCGCTCGAAAATCTTCTTCCCTCAACGCGATAGCTTCCACCCACGCGTTGTCGTCAGCCTGACGCACTTTTTCCCGGTACTGCTCTGGGTCGATGCCCGCAGCCTTGGCCAGTGCGGTGGCCGAACCCTCCCGCTTCTCGCGGGGGACCTCACGAAGGTCCAAACCTACGCGGTGAATGGTCTGCTCCATGGCCAGCGGCTGGTCGCCCGTCCCGAGGATTTTCCCACGCTCTGGTTGGATCGTTTGGATACGCAGGACCTCATCCTCTGCCAGCTCGGGAGCGACGAGTGACGGCTCCCAGGTGGCCTTCCACGTGCCGTTGGACCGCTGGAAATCCACACCGGTGGTGTAGGTCCAGTCTTCTTCGGTGGCAGGCAGGTCCCATGTCCAGTTCAGATCGCCGTGGGCCGTCTGTCCCTGGCCGCTCACCCGAGCCGTTCGCACGTCCGGTGCAATGCCCCCCGTCATGCGGAAGATGCGATCCAGATCAGCCTGGACCTCCGACCCAGTCGCATTTGAGAACCCGATCCCGGAGACGTCCCGGGCGCGCAAGCCCTGCGCGAGTGCCTCAGCAGCATCTTGGGGTTCATTTCCCGGCAGCACCGAGCACCCACTGAGCATCAGAGCAACGACGACGCTCATCGCGAAGTGGGCGTGGTGTCGAGTACGTCTGGGTGAGGTAGCCATGCGGTCGTGCTCCATCCTGCAGTTCATGTTGTCGCCGATCACGCTATGAGAGGCGCTTGTCATATGTCCAAGACTTTCTTAAGACAGGTACGTTATCTTTGAAGATATGAGACGCGAACGACCAGGAAATCTCCTCCGCTGGGTTGAAGACTTCCTAGTGGTCGTCGAAACGGGGCACGTGGGCCGGGCCGCGGAGGCACTCGGGGTGTCCCAGCCCCCGCTGTCGCAGACGATCCGCAAGCTGGAGACTGCTGTGGGTGAGGAGCTGTTCGTCCGCCATGCCCGGGGCGTTTCATTGACCCCAGCCGGTGAGGCGTTCTTGCCTTTGGCCCACGATCTGGTGTCGGCCCAGCGGCGAGCTCTCACGCTGGGCAATGACATAGCAGAACGTGCAAGTGCAGTTCGAGTGTGGGTACCCCGGTCCTTGCCCGCCGCCTGGATAAGTGCCTGTCTGCTCGACAACGTGGACACCTTCCCGCAAGCCGAGTGGGCGGGGGCTTCATCCGCGGACATCGTGCGCCACGTTCGCGAGAACACGGCAGCCGTGGGGATGGTGGTGGCCCCGATCGTGACCGACGAGCTGGTTTCTCTACCCGTCGTCGCGATTCCCCAGGTTTTGTGCATGCGTCCTCTGCCCGCCGCGCCCATACACCGAAACGATCTGCGGCACGCTGTCCCCTCCGAGATGCTCGTGCCTCCTCGAACCGATGGCCCGGCGGCATTCGATGTACTGTCCGCCGATCTCGAAGCGCTGGGCGTGATCACTCAGCTCAGGCAGGAGGTGGACCCCCTGAAGATTGCCGCGGAGATGCGCACGCTCGGGGCTGCCACTCTGATGCCGAGTGACACGCCAGGGTTCGACGGAGCTCCCCTCGAGGCGGGATTGCTGCCCCTCAGATTGCGCGTCATCCACCATCCCGATGCCGCACCACAGGCCCGGGATGCGGCGATGGTGCTTCACGACGGCCTCGGGAGGTGCGCTGCCCATGTCCGGTGAGACGTGGAACAGCGCGGGGGTCGATGCCGCACTGAGCCAGCTTGGACGCGAAGTGGCCGAGATTCTGCAGAGCGAAGACATGACGGGCGCAGTATCGGCCCGAGTGATCGACGCACCCGAACTGCCAGTGTTTTCTTTTCATGAGGAGGAGGTCTTTCCGGCCGCATCCTTGTACAAGCTCGCGGTCATGATGGCGTTCTGCAGGGAGGTAGACCACGGCGTTCTGGAACCTTCGGCTCTCGTTGACCTCTCCCCCGCAGACAGAGCCCAAGGCCCTACCGGCCTCGCGATCCTCGAGGACATGGTGCGAATCTCGTGGCGGGACCTGGTCCGCCTGATGATGTCCATCTCGGACAACGCCGCCGCAGAAGCTGTCCTGCGCAAGGTGGGGACCAGCCGGGTCCACGAGACACTTCGCCTCATGGGTGCTACGAGGACAGAGATCCGCCCCACGCCACCGAGTGGGAATGGCGCGCCCGCCTCTTTTGACGACGAGGGCAGAGACCGTTATCTCATGCCGGACCCGGTGGAGTACGACCCGCTGTCTGTCTCGTCCACCACAGCGTCGGACCTTGTCACGCTTCTATGCGCCATCTGGCAGGACCGCGCGGCCTCGGCGGAACAGTGTGCCTTCATGCGTCAGGTGCTCTCTCAGCAGGCCTGGGGTCATCGATTCGCAGAAGCGTTCTCCTACCCAGGCGTCACCGTTGCAGCAAAGACCGGTTCATTCGGATCCCTGAGTCACGAGGCGGGGGTGGTCTCTCACCCGGGAGAAAAGTCAATAGCCGTGGCGGTTCTGACCCGTTCCGTGCGGCGTGAGCGCCAGATTCCCCTGTCTAACAAGGTAGTGGGCCAGATCGCCCGCCACTGTGTCCGCAACTACCGTCAGTTCCTCTAGCCGTATCATCTGAGCCGCTACCCGATCGGGTGACAACGGAGGCCCTGAGGCGTGTACGTCGTCGCCGACCCCACACGTCGCTCAAAGGCGCCTGGGAGGCGTGGGGACCCCTTCTACTGGAGGCCGCGGATGTAGGCCGAGTTCCCCAGGATCGCTGGTTTGTACCTGTCAATGTTCGCCGTGGTGACGTGCTCGGCGATCACCTGGAGAAGGGTCGCGATGGCAGGGGCTCCAGCGCCTCGATGGTGGGTTGCATGTTGCTGCGGTCGCGCGCCGCAACGATCCGATCGAGTTGAGCGTCAAGGATCATGGGCGAATCATTGCACGCAGGACCTCTCCAGCACTCCGATTGTCAGCAGGGCGTCAACATCAGCCCATGGTTCCTCAGGAAAGTCTGGGGCGGTCGAGGCTCGCATTGTCGAGAACCCACGTCGCAGCCTCCCGGGGAGAAGCCTCGGCCAGGTAAAGGCGCTGGCCGGCCACGTAGCGATGGTGCTCTTCGGCCTCCGGGTCTGGGTCGTGTTCGCCGGGAAAGCGCGCGTTTCCTCTCGGTACCGAGACGCTGAACGGGACATCAACCCACACGGAAGCATCCCACTCGTCGCGCAGTTCAGGCCGGTGCAAAAAGATCCCGTCCACCAGCACCAGGGCGTCCGGTGCCAGCTTGATGGGCCGTGCATCCACAGGCCGGTCTTCGTCAACGTCCCACACGGCCGGGGTAATGGCGTGCCCAGTTCGAAGTGGCGTGATGACACAGCGACGAAAAGCGTCGTAGTCATAGGAGGCGCGATAAAAGCTCTCAGGGCCTCGACCAGTTGCATACCGGTGGACACGAGGGTGGTGGAAGTCGTCCATGCTCACGTTGATGGCCGGCCGCGCGCCTCGGGCCAACACCAGCGTCACCAGCTCCTGCGCAAGGACCGTCTTTCCCGCTCCGTCGAATCCGTCAATGGCCACCAGCGCAGGACGCCCCGGTGCAACGGCGCACAAACGTTCGGCCAGGAGCGCGAGGGTTTGGTGACGACTCATGCCATGAGTCTCCCAGCTGTGTCCGGAATGACCGACCGTTGTGCACGGAAGAGCCGTCACCCGGTCCAGATAATTTTCGTTTACGTTATTCATATGCGCGAGAATCAAGTGCCGGAAGAGTTGATTGAGGCGTGGGTTGCCGAGGCCGAAGCGGGTTACGACGCGGGCGTGCTCAAGCGACGCGGTCGCGGGCGGCCGGGGCGAGGTGCTGAACCGATGCAGGTTGTCTCCGTCAGACTGACGGCCGAGGAGCTGGCCGCACTCGATCGCATCGTAGAACGAGAGCACACCTCACGATCCAAGGCGATCCGCCAGGCTCTCGCCACGTACACGGCGTGAAGTTCCACCCCCAGAGACCACAACGTCATGACCCGCAACAGCTAGCAGAGGAATCCCCCCGGCCGGGTGTTCGCGCTTTGGCGCGGAGTTCATCCAGTCGTACCAGCACCTCAATCTGGAGCAGGCAGGGCCACCCGTGGACCACCAGCCCCAAGCCCAAGCACGCCAGGGCCCACCAGGGATGGGCGGAGACCGTGAGTGCTACCGCGGCCAGCAGATGGATCGCAAGCGACACCGTATGGCTGACCAACGATCCGGCGGTGTCGCACCTGAACGGATCAAGGTCGGTGAAGGACCTGATGGGGCGACGTACCTGCCGGTTCCACCCCACCCGGTCCAGAATTCGGGCCAGCGAACGCGGCCTGGCCCAGCGAATCATCCAGGACCGCAGAGCTGTTCGTCGCCACTGGTGGGCGAGCAGCCACTGGGTGGGACGCCCGTAGAACACGCCCGCTCCAAAGGTTCCAGCCGTCACCAGCCCCACGTACCCGCCAGGGGATCGCGGCACGACGACAACGAAGCCACACGCCAGCGCAAGTACGGTCACCAACGCGGCAAGAACACTGGAAGTCTTCATACCCGGCAATCCATTTGACGACCTACGGTCTTCTTAGCGCAGTTTTCTATGCCTGCGCCCCGTGGACAGTGCTCCATCACCAGCCGTCGGTAACTTCACCCGGGAACACGGTCATCCAGTAGTCCGGAAGCACCTCGCGCAGAGGCTTCCACATGACCTGCGTGGGATCCCCGCGTCCGGCAACACCCACCAGCACCTCGGGTCCGTGCACGGCCAGCCGCTCCCGGCACACGCCGCACGGGCTGAGGACCAGGAACCTTCCCGCTTCATCCCGGTGCAGGCACACGGACGCCAGGATCTCCTGGTTGAGCCGGAACGCGGCCGCGTAGGGCTCGATCTCGTGGCAGACCTCCACCGCCGGGTTCACCGCATCCGGAGCGGTGCCGGTGAGAACGGTCCCATCCGCGAGCAGCATCGCGGCTGCCCCGCGCTCCTCGCGCCCGGGAAAACGGTGCTCGATGAGGCCTCGACATGCGTCGACCGTACGGTTCAGCTGTTCGCCATGCATGCTCCGACTCTAGGCGGCAGACATACATCATCCCGTGCCACTACACGGCGTGAGAGCGGCCCGGCGGGACGCCTGGCCGCTCTCACACGGGCTGGCCACTACCCCCGGAACGCCCCCGCCAGGTTCCGTGCCCCGGAAGCCAGCAGGGCGACGTCCGCGCCCACGTTCACGAAGTCCGCACCCGCGGCGAGGTAGTCCCGCGCCTGGTCCTGCGCGAACGCGTTGACGCCCACGAACTTGCCCGCCGCCTGCACCGCGGTGATCACGTGCTTCACGGCGGCGACGACGTCCGGGTGGGTCTGCTGACCGATCAGCCCCATGGAGGCGGCAAGGTCCGAGGGACCCACGAACACGCCCTCGACCCCGTCCACCGCGGCGATCTGCTCGATGCCCGCGACGGCCGCCGCAGACTCCGCCTGCACCACCAGCGTGATGGTCTCCCGGGCCCTCGCCAGGTAGCCGGGGATCCCGCCCCAGCGCCCGGAGCGCGCGAGCGCCGCACCCACGCCGCGCACGCCCGCGGACGGGTACGCCACGGACCGGGCGGCGGCCTCGGCCTCGGCGACCGAGTCCACCATGGGCACGATCAGCGACTGCACCCCGAGGTCCAGGTACTGCTTGATGACAACCTCATCATTGGAGGGCACCCGCACCACGGAGAGGGTGGGGTACCCGGCGATCGCGCGCAGCTGCGCCTGGATGGACTCCAGGGACAGCGGCGAGTGCTCACCGTCCACCAGGAGGTAGTCGAAGCCCGCACTCGCGCAGATCTCCGCCGCGGTGGGGTCCCCCGAGGACAGGAAGATGCCCGTGACCGGGTCCTCCGGCGTGCGCGGCAGCGCGAAGAGGTCCTTCAGGCTCGGCAGCACGCCCGGCAGGTTGGCGGCGCCCTCGGCGCGGAAGGTGTGGATCAGCTCGTTCACTCGAAGCGACACGTGATGGCTCCCAACTGTCCGTAGTCCGCGTGCACGGTGTCCCCGGGGTGCACCCACATGGGCTTGGTGAAGGACCCGGCCAGCACGATGCTCCCGGCCTCCAGCGCGTCCCCGTGCGCGGCCAGCTTGTTCGCCAGCCACGCCACGCCGTTCGCGGGGTGGTTGAGCACCGCCGCGGCCACACCCGTGTCCTCCAGGGTCTCGTTGCGGTACAGCAGCGCGGACACCCACCGCAGGTCCACGGCGTCCGGGACCACGGGGTTGCCGCCGTAGACCATCCCGCCCAGGGCGGCGTTGTCCGAGATGGTGTCCACGATCGTGCGGCCCTCCATCTGGATCCGCGAGCTGAGGATCTCCAGCGCCGGCACCACGTACTCGGTGGCCCGCAGCACGTCGAAGATGCTCGTGTGCGGCCCGCGCAGCTCGTCCTTGAGCACGAACGCGAGCTCCACCTCGATCCGCACGTTCGAGTACTGCCCGTGCTCGATCACGGACCCGTTCTCGTGGACCTGGTCCGCGAAGATCGCCCCGTAGTCCGGTTCCGTGATCCCCGTGGCCTCCTGCATGACCTTGGAGGTGAGCCCGATCTTCCGGCCCACCAGCCGCCGCCCGGACTCCTGCGCGCGCCTGCGCCACTCGTTCTGCACCGCGTAGGAGTCCTCCACGGTCATCTCCGGGTAGCGCTGGGTGAGCCGCTCGATCATCGTGCGGTTGGCCTCCGCCGCGGCCAGTTCGTCCGCGATGGCCACCACGCGTTCGTGCTCCAGCATGTCCTTGCCTTTCGGTTGGTCCGTGCGCCGTGTCCGCAGGGGACGACGACGCCGCTGCGCCGGCTTCCCGACGCTCCGTCACCCGGGTGCCCCGCAGGGCCGGGTGCCGCTCCCCCGGGAAGGGCGCGAGCGGCGTCGTCGTCCGCTCGGCGTGAGCCGTACCCGCAGCCGCCGGGGCGGGCGGGCGCGGCTCACGCGCGGGAGGAACGGGTCAGAGCTGGTGACCCATCTTGTACTCGCCCTTCTTCCAGTCCGGCATGGACTCCTCGCCCTCGGAGGGGCGCGTGTAGGAGAAGCCGTCCGCGCCGATGGTCACGGCGAGCTCGGAGTCGTCCGTGCGGGAGACGACCTCCTGCGGATTGCCGTCCAGGTCCAGCACCAGGGAGGCCTCCGTGTACCAGGAGGGGACCACGGGGGTGCCCCACCAGTCGCGGCGCTGGTTGTCGTGGACGTCCCACGTGACCACGGGGTTGTCCGGGTCACCGGTGTAGTAGTCCTGCGTGTAGATCTCCACTCGGTGCCCGTCCGGGTCCCGCAGGTAGAGGTAGAACGCGTTGGACACGCCGTGACGGCCGGGACCGCGCTCGATCTTGTCCGACTGCCGCAGCGCACCGAGCTTGTCGCAGATGGCCAGGATGTTGTGCTTCTCGTGGGTCGCGAAGGCCACGTGGTGCATGCGGGGGCCGTCGCCGCCGGTCATGGCGGTGTCGTGCACGGTGGGCTTGCGGCGCATCCAGGCGGCGTACACCGTGCCCTGCTCGTCCTGGATGTCCTCGGTCACGCGGAAGCCCAGGTCCTGCATGAACTTGGTGGCGCGGGGCACGTCCGGGGTGACCTGGTTGAAGTGGTCCAGGCGCACCAGGGCGCCCGGGGTGTAGAGGTCGTAGCGCCACGCGAGGCGCTCCACGTGCTCCACGTCGTAGAAGAACTCGTAGGGGAAGCCCAGCGGGTCCTCCACGCGCACGGACTCGCCGATGCCCTTGGTGAACCCCTCCGCGCGGCGCTCCACGCGGCAGCCGAGCTCCTCGTAGAAGGCCACGGCCTTGTCCAGGTCCTCGGGGGTGCGCACGCGGTAGGAGAACGCGGCCACGGCGGCCACGGGGCCCTGGCGCAGCACCAGGTTGTGGTGGATGAACTCCTCGATCGAGCGCAGGTAGACGGTGTTCTCGCCCTCCTCCGTGACCGTGAGCCCCAGCACGTCCACGTAGAACTCGCGGGACTTGGCCAGGTCCGTGACCACGAGCTCCATGTACGCGCAGCGCAGGATGTCCGGTGCCGGGGCACTCGGGGTCTTGATGGGGTTGTCCGTGGTGATCGGGGCTTCCTGCGAAACGTAGAAGCCCGAGGACGTCATTGTCCGATCAGCGGGATTCGTCATGGTGTGTCCTTCGTGGTGGGAGTGACAGGGTCGTGGGGTTCTGATGGCCGTCCACTCCGCCGCGGACCGGACGGCCCGCGGCGGGGCGGGAGCGGCGTGGGACTGGCGTGGGGGTGCTGGGTGGGCGGGGCTCAGCCGTCCGTCTTGGCGGCGGCGTCCTCCTGCTTGCCGAACACCGGGTTGTGCACCTCGCCCAGGTTGATGTGCACGGCCTGCTGGTCCGTGTAGAAGTCGATCGAGCGGTAGCCGCCCTCGTGGCCCAGCCCGGAGGCCTTCACGCCGCCGAACGGGGTGCGCAGGTCGCGCACGTTGTTGGAGTTCAACCACACCATCCCCGCCTCCACGTTCTGCGCGAAGTTGTGGGCACGCTTGAGGTCGCTGGTCCAGATGTAGGCGGCCAGGCCGTACTTGGTGTTGTTGGCGAGCTCCAGCGCCTCTTCGTCCGTGTCGAACGGGGTGATGGCCACCACCGGACCGAAGATCTCCTCCTGGAAGATCCGGGCGTCCGGCTTGACGTCCACGAACACCGTGGGCGCCACGTAGTTGCCGGTCTCGAAGCCCTCGGGGCGGCCGCCACCGGCCACCAGGCGGGCCTCCTGCTTGCCGATCTCCACGTAGGACATGACCTTCTCGTAGTGCTCCGGGTGCACCAGGGCGCCCACCTCGGTGGACGGGTCCGAGGGCAGGCCCACCTTCACGCGCTTGGCCTGCGCGGCGTAGCGCTCCACGAACTCGTCGTAGATCCCGCGCTGCACCAGGATGCGCGAGCCCGCGGTGCAGCGCTCGCCGTTGAGGGAGAACACCCCGAAGATCGTGGCGTTGATCGCGGCCTCCAGGTCCGCGTCCTCGAAGACCACGGCCGGGGACTTGCCGCCCAGCTCCATGGACAGGCCCTTGAGGTACGGGGCGGCGTTGCCGAAGATGATCTGGCCCGTGCGGGACTCGCCCGTGAAGGAGATCAGGGGCACGTCCGGGTGCTTGACCAGGGAGTCACCGGCGTAGCCCTCCTCGCCGAAGCCGTTGACCAGGTTGAACACACCGGCGGGCACCCCGGCCTCCTCGAAGATCCCCGGCCACAGGGACGCGGAGAGCGGGGTGAACTCCGCGGGCTTGAGCACCACGCAGTTGCCGGTGGCCAGGGCGGGGCCCAGCTTCCAGGACTCGAGCATGAACGGGGTGTTCCACGGGGTGATCAGACCGGCCACGCCGATGGGCTTGCGGTTCACGTAGTTCACCTGGCGCCCGGGGACCTTGTAGGCGTCGTCGATCTGGGCGACGATCAGGTCCGCGAAGAAGCGGAAGTTCTCCGCCGCGCGGCGCGCCTGGCCCAGGGCCTGGGTGATGGGCAGCCCGGAGTCGTAGGACTCCATGGCGGCCAGCTGGTCACCGCGGGACTCCACGATGTCCGCGATCTTGTGCAGGATCCGGGAACGCTCACGCGGGAGCATCTTGGGCCAGGGGCCCTCCTCGAACGCCTTCTTGGCGGCGGCCACGGCGGCCTCGATGTCCGCCTTCTTGCCGGAGGCGGCCGTGATGTAGGGCTCGTTGGTCACGGGGTTGAGCACGTCGAACGTGTCCCCGTCAATCGAGTCCACCCACTCGCCGTTGATGTAGTGGCGGATGGAATCGGGAAGGTTCTCGGGCTTGGTGTCCTGCAGAGCGGCCATGGGATGACTCCTCGTATCAGTGGATTCGGTGGGTTGTCTCACGTGGTGCGCCGCTGCGCCGCACCACGGTCCTCGCGGCTGCTGAGGTAGCTGGCGAGGGTCGCGGCGCGGTGCTGGCGGACGGCACGCTCCACGGCGTCCGCCGGGGCGTGGGTCTCGATGAGGTGGAGGATGTGGTGGTGCTCGTTCACCGAGGCGCGGGCGCGCTCCGGGACGAACGAGAACGTGGAGGTCCGCAGGTGGTTGAGGCGTTCCCACTCCACCGTGACCAGGTCGTTGAGGCGTTCGTTGGGGCACCGGCACGCGAGCACGCGGTGGAACTCGTGGTTGGTCTCCGTGAACGTCTGCGGGTCGAAGTTCTTCAGCGAGGCCTCCATGGAGGCGTTGAGCTCCCGTGCGTGGGCGAGGTCCTCGGCGGTGATGTGCGCGGCGGACAGTGCGGTGGCCGCGCCCTCCAGCACCGCGAGGGTCTCCATGCTGTAGGTGTACTGCTCGCCGTTGACCATGGACACCCGCGCCCCCACGTTGCGCTCGAACGTCACCAGGCCCTCGGCCTCGAGCCGCCGGATGGCCTCCCGCACCGGCACCACGGACATGCCCAGCGTCTCGGCAATGCTCGCGAGCACCAGGCGGTAGCCCGGGGAGAACGCCTGGGACATGATCTGGGCCTTGATCCAGTCGTACGCGTGCTGCGCCTTGGAGGGTGCGGCGTTCGCGGTCAGGGGCATGCGGTCCTCGGTTCGGTTCGGGGGTCTCGGAGGTCAGGCGCGGGTCACTCGGAGGGCAGCGGGTTCTCGGCGAGCCACTGCTGGAACTTCTGCTTCCACTCCCCCGTGGGCGGGAACAGCCCGTCCACCGGGTGGCCCTCGGCCACGCGCTCGGCCACCCAGGCGTCCTCGTGCTCCTTGGCCAGGGCGTCCTGGGCCACCTCCTCGGCGAGCTCGCGCGGGATCACGACGACGCCGTCGTCGTCCCCCACGACCACGTCACCCGGGAGCACCGTGACGTTGCCGCAGGCCACGGCCACGTCCGACTCCCACGGCACGTGCCGCCGGCCCAGCACGGCCGGGTTGGGGCCCTTGCAGAACACGGGCAGCCCGATCTCCTGCACCGCCGCGTAGTCGCGGACGCCGCCATCGGTGACCACACCGGCCGCGCCGTTGTGGCGGGCCCGCAGCGCGAGGACGTCCCCGAGAGTGGCGGAACCGGTCTCCCCGCGCGCCTCGATCACGATCACCTCGCCCTCGCCCACGGCGTCGAACGCGCGCTTCTGGGCGTTGTAGCCGCCGCCGTGGCTCTTGAAGAGGTCCTCGCGGTTGGGCACGAAGCGCAGGGTCTTGGCGGTGCCC
Organism: Kocuria sp. HMSC066H03; assembly: GCF_001812045.1. NCBI lineage: Bacteria > Bacillati > Actinomycetota > Actinomycetes > Micrococcales > Micrococcaceae > Kocuria > Kocuria sp. HMSC066H03. The sequence goes on along the minus strand of NZ_KV807506.1, from coordinate 1,103,687 downwards.
ACCAGCTTGGTGCCGGGGGTCTGCGGGAAGACGTCCGCGACCACCACGTTGTTCAGCCCGCGCTTGCGCAGCTGGGCGGAGAGCCCCGCGGTGGGGGCCTTGTCGAGCTTCGCGCGCAGGGCGGGGCTGAGAGCATGCTCCGACCCCTGCTCCGGAAGACCGGCGGCCTCGCGCGAGCCCCACGCCTCCTCGCGCTGGGTGTCGTTCACGGCGGGCATCGCGCCCAGGCCCTCGTCGAAGCGCTCGTTGCCCTCGGTCACGCGGCTGAGCAGACGGCCGGACGACGGCGCTCCGGCCGCGTTCGGCGCGTCCACCTCCACCTCCACGACGTCCCCGGGCTGCGCCACCGAGGACCCGGCGGGGGTGCCGGTGAGGATCACGTCCCCCTCCTCCAGGGTCACGTGCTGGGAGAGGTCCGCCACGAACTGGGCGAGCGGGAAGATCATGTTCTCCGGGGCGGTGGTGTCCTCCTGGACCAGTTCGCCGTTGAGCCACGTGCGCACGCGCAGCTGCTCCGGGGAGACCTCGCGGGCGTCGATCAGGGAGGGGCCCAGGGAGGTGTAGCCGTCCCGGCCCTTGTTGCGCAGGTTGGAGCCCTTGTCCGCGGCGCGCAGGTCGTAGAGACCCCAGTCGTTGGAGGCGGTCACAGCGGCCACGTGGTCCCAGGCGTCCTCGAGGGACACGTTCCGGGCGGGCGTGCCGATCACCAGGGCGATCTCGCCCTCGAACGCGAGCAGCTCAGTGCCGGCGGGGCGCTCCACGGCGGCACCGGAACCGGCCAGGGAGCTCGCGGGCTTGATGAAGTAGGAGGGCACCGCCGGCTTGCGGCCGCGCTGGGCGGCGCGGGACTCGTAGGCCACGTGCACGGCGATGATCTTGCCGGGACGCACCGGGACGGGCCGCACCTCACCGGTTCCGACGGACGGGTTCTGAGCGTTGTGCACGTTCTCGGTCACGGCGAGGGCCTCCTCGGGATCATCAGAATGTTATTCGAAATCGTATATTATCCGGGTGGGGTGGGCAAGTGGCCCCGCTCACACCATTGTGCTCGGGGGGAGCCCGGAAAGTCCCGTGCGCGGCTGTTCTCGGCGCAGAACGGGCCAACCCGCCCGCACCGCGCGCTCCGGTGGCGCCGGGCGAGGCGGGCCGAGACGGCGCGGAACCCGGTCTGGAACTGCCCGTCCGCCGATTGCGGGCCGTGCGGCGTCGAACCGCGGGCGCGTGACCCCTGTTACGCGGGCCACACATCGTATATGATCTGGATTACACCTCAGGTCTCCACCGGCTCCCCGTGGCGCGGGCACCGTCGCTCGCCCCGGACAGGGCCCCCGGTCCACCCCATCGCAGAACGCAGGAGAAGGCATGCTCTTTCACCAGAACGGATACGTCTCCGAGGATCCCCGGATCGAGGAGGCGCGCGGTCACGGGATCGACCGCCCCGAGGACCTCCCGGACACCATGGACGTGCTCATCGTGGGCTCCGGCCCGGCCGGTGTGATCGCCGCGGCCCAGCTGTCCCAGTACCCGGAGGTGAGCACCCGGCTGATCGAGCGCCGCCCGGGCCGCCTGGAGATCGGCCAGGCGGACGGCATCCAGGCCCGCAGCGTGGAGACCTTCCAGTCCTTCGGCTTCGCCCAGGAGATCATCCAGGAGGCGTTCATGCTCCGCGAGATGTGCTTCTGGAACCCGGACCCCACCAACCCGCAGAACATCGTGCGCACGGGCCGCCCCGAGGACGACCCCCACGGCGTCTCCGAGTTTCCGCACATGATCGTGAACCAGGCGCGCGTGATGGACTACTTCCTGCGCTCGGCCAAGCGGGGCCCCGGGAAGATCGAGCCGGACTACGGCATCGAGTTCGTGGGCCTGGAGATCGACCAGGACCACGAGCATCCCGTGGCCGTGACCGTGCGCTACGCCGCCGGCCCCCGCGAGGGCGAGGAGCGCACCGTGCGCGCCAAGTACGTGTTCGGCTGCGACGGCGCCGCCTCCCGCGTGCGCAAGGCCATCGGCCGCAAGCTCGAGGGCCAGGGCGCCAACCACGCGTGGGGCGTGATGGACGTGCTGGCCAACACCGACTTCCCGGACATCCGCACCAAGTGCGCGATCAACTCCGTGAACGGCTCCATCCTGCTGATCCCCCGCGAGGGCGGTCTGCTGTTCCGCATGTACGTGGACCTGGGCGAGGTGCCCGAGGACGACAACCACGAGATCCGCAAGACCCCGGTGGAGGAGGTCATCCGCCGGGCGAACCAGATCATCCACCCCTACACCGTGGACGTGAAGTCCGTGGCGTGGTCCTCCGTGTACGAGGTGGGCCACCGCCTCACGGACCACTTCGACGACGTCGACACAGAGGACCGTGGCACCCGCTGCCCCCGCGTGTTCATCGCCGGGGACGCGTGCCACACCCACTCCGCGAAGGCCGGGCAGGGCATGAACGTGTCCATGCAGGACGGCTGGAACCTGGGCTGGAAGCTCGGCGCGGTGCTCTCCGGCCGCGCGGACGCCTCCCTCCTGGACACCTATTCCGAGGAGCGGCAGGTGATCGCCAAGAACCTGATCGACTTCGACCGCGAGTGGTCCACGCTCATGGCCACCCCGCAGGACAAGCTCCCGGACCCCAAGTACCTGGAGGAGTTCTACGTGAAGACGGCCGAGTTCCCGGCCGGGTTCATGACCGAGTACCAGCCCTCGCTGATCGTGGCCGGCACCGAGCACCAGGACCTCGCCAAGGGCTTCCCGGTGGGCAAGCGCTTCAAGTCCGCCGAGGTCCAGCGCGTGTGCGACGCCGTGGTGGTGCACCAGGGCCACGAGGCCACCGCGGACGGGCGCTGGCGGATCCACGTCTACGCCGACGCCGCCGTGGCCGGGGCGGACTCCCCCACCACCGCGTTCGCGGAGTGGCTGCACAACGACCCCACCTCCCCGCTCGTGGCGTTCCGCCGCGAGGGCGACGGCGAGGCCACCATCTTCGACGTGGACGTCACCTACCAGCAACCCTACGACCAGGTGGACATCAACGCCGTCCCCCGCGCCTTCAAGCCGAAGGTGGGCCCGTTCGAGCTGAACTACTGGGAGCGCGTGTACGGCGCGATCCCCGGCAACGACATCTTCGAGCAGCGCACCATCAGCCGTGACGGCGCCGTGGTGGTGGTCCGCCCGGACCACTACGTGGCCGCGGTCCTGCCGCTGGACGCCACCGCCGAGCTCGCGGAGTTCTTCGCCGGGTTCCTGCGCAGGGACTGACCCGAGCCACCAGACCGGACCCGCCGTGTCCCCTTGGGGGAGGCACGGCGGGTCCTCTCGTGGTCGGGGAGCCGCGCGGCGTCGTCGTCAACCGTAGCGCGGCCAGCCGCTCGGCCTCAGCCCTCGGCGGGGACGGAGGAGGGGTCGTCCAGGAAGGACTGGGGCGGGGCGAAGAACAGCCCGCCCGTCATGGCCGTGGAGAAGTCCAGGATGCGGTCGTAGGTGCCCGGCGGGTTGCCGATGACCATGTTCTCGAGCATGGTCTCGGTGATCGCGGGGTCTGCGGCGTAGCCGATGAAGTACGTGCCGAACTCCGCGGAGCCCACCTGGCCGAAGGGCATGTTGTCGCGCAGGATCTCGCGCTTGCGGCCGTCCACGGGGTCGAGGTCGTTGAGGGCCACGTGCGAGTTGGCGGGCTTCTGCTCGTCGGACATCTCGATGTCGTCGAGCTTGGAGCGCCCGATCACGCGCTGCTGCTCCTCCACCGAGAGGGCTTCCCACGCCTGCATGTCGTGCAGGTACTTCTGCACCAGCACGTAGCTGCCGCTGCGGTAGTCGGGATCCTCATCCCCCACCAGGGCGGCGGTGCAGGCGTCCTCCCCCTCCGGGTTGGCGGTGCCGTCCACGAAGCCCAGCAGGTCCCGCTCCTCGAAGAACTTGAAGCCGTGCACCTCGTCCTCCACGTGCACGTGTGGGCCCAGGCGCTTCATGAGGTGCTTGGCCAGCTCGAAGCACACGTCCTGCGTGCCCGCCCGCAGGTGGATCAGGATGTCTCCCGGGGTGGCCTGTGCTGAGTGGACGTCCCCGTGGAACTCCTTGAACGGATGGAGGTCTTTGGGCAGCGGCGCGTCGAAGAGTCTGCTCCAGGCGTCGTGGCCCACGCCCACCACGCACAGCAGGTCGCTGGCGGGCACCCGGAAAGAGACGGCCTTGGTGAGGTCCGAAACCTCCGTGAGCACGTCCGCCACCTCTGCCTCGGCGCCGTCGTTGACGGTGAGGACCAGGAACATGGCGGCTTTGGCCGGTGGGGCCACGATCTTCTGGGTGGGCATGGTGCCTCCTGGGTGAGCGGGTGCGCCGTGGGGACGGGTCACCTCCACACTATGCCGGGGGTTGGGCCCGCGGAGTCAGTGCGCAGCACCCGTCTCGATGAGCAGGACACCTCCCACGATCAGAGCAAGACCGGCACCCATGATCCAGGTGAGGGGCTCCTTGAAGAACACACGGCTGATGAGCGCGGTGAGCGCCACGCCGGCGGCGGCCCAGATCCCGTACGCCACCCCGAGCGGCATGCCCTCCACGAGCACGACTCCCAGCAGCGAGAACGCCACGGCGTAGCCCGCGGCCACGCCGAGCCACCAGAGCCGGCTGCCCACGCTCACCATGCGCAGGGACACGGTGCCGCCCACCTCACAGAGGATCGCGACGCCGAGCAGAACGTAGCTGAGCACGGTCACCGGGCCACCTCCGGACCCGTCGCCTCCGGCTGGGAGCGGCGCTGCGCCACCTGGGAGCCGAGCTCCACGAGGAGCACACCCACCATGACCAGGACGAGCCCGGCACCCATGAGCGGCGTGATGGTCTCCCCGTAGACGATCGAGGACAGCACCGCTGTGGCGGCCACCCCCGTGGCGCCCCAGATCCCGTACCCCACGCCCAGGGTCATGCCGTGCCGCAAGGACGCGAACAGTCCGAGGAAGGAGCCGAGGTATCCGGCCGCCACCAGGGCGTAGAACGCGGGGTTCTCCACGGCGGCTTTCAGCGCCAGCGAACCCGTCACCTCGGACGCGATCGCGGCGGTCAGGAACAGCCATTTCTGCATGGGGCGGGGATCTCCTCTGGACGTGGTGCGGTGCGGTGTGCCGGGAAGTCGTGCAAGCAGCAAGAAGTGGTGGCGGAGCGCTCAGAGCCCGCGGAACAACTCCACCACATCCGCCGCGGTGGTGTCGCGGCAGGCCGCGAAGCCCGTGCCCGCCCACAGGTTCAACCCCTCGGAGTCCGCGGACGACGCCGCCCGCAGCGGTGCCGTCATGTGGTGCACCTGGGGGTAGCCGGCCACCTGGTGCGCCGCCATGCGTTCGGTGAAGCGGTTGCGCAGCGCTCGGGCCGCCCGGCCGGAGAACGCGCGGGTCACCACGGTCTCCTTGTGCGCGCCGTCCAGCAGGGCCGCCCGGTGAGCAGGCTTGGTGCCGGCCTCCACCGCGGTGAGGAACAGGGTGCCCACCTGCACGGCCGCGGCACCCCGCGCGAGGAGGGCGGCGGCGTCGTCCCGGCCGGTGATCCCGCCCGCGGCGACGAGGGGCAGGTCGGTCAGCTCCCGCGCGGCGTCGAGGAGAGCGGCCGTGGTGATGTCCTCCGGCTGCCCGGCCTGCCCGTGGGTTGCGCGGTGCCCGCCCGCCTCGACGCCCTGCACCACGATCGCGTCCGGACGCAGCCGGGCCGCGGCCGCCACCTCGTCCGCGGACGTCGCGTTGAGCACGACGGCGCTGCCCGCGTTCCGCAGCCGGGCGACGTCGTCCGCGGTGGGCAGGCCGAACGTGAACGAGACGAGCGGGACGGGGTGGGCCGTGAGGTGGTCGAGTTTCGCGGAGTACTCGTCATCCACGTACTCGCCCGGTTCCGGGGCGGGCACGCCCAGCTCGGCGGCCACCGGCGCCAGGGCGCGGGCGTAGGCGGCGAGCGCTGCGGGGTCCGACGGGTCCCGCTCGGGGACGAACAGGTTCACGCCGAAGCGGTCCGTGTGCGCCGCGACCTCGCGGACCTCCTCCGCCACCGCCTCAGTGCTCTTGTACCCGGCGGCGAGCATGCCCAGCCCGCCGGCGCGCGCGACGGCCACCGCGAGCGCTGGCGTGGACGGCCCGCCCGCCATGGGCGCCTGCACAACGGACACGGGCAGGGTGGTCAGGGGGTTGGTCATGGCGTCTCCTTACACTGGCAGGCGTGTCCGCATCCCATGATCCCCGCCAGGCCCCCGTTCCGTCCTCTCCGCCCTCCGGCAACGACGACGCCGCCCGCCCCGTCATCAAGGTCACCGGCGTGGTCCTGCGCCGCGCTTCGGACGGCTGCGTGCTGACCGTGCGCAAGCGCGGGACCAGCATGTTCATGTTCCCCGGCGGGAAACCGGAGGCGGGCGAGAGCCCCGAGGAGACCGGGATCCGCGAGGTGCGCGAGGAGCTGGGGATCGAACTGTCCCCGGCGGACCTTGCGCCGGTGGGGGAGTGGCACAGCGACGCCGCCAACGAACCCGCGCACGGGCTGCACAGCCACGTGTTCATGAGCACGGATCCACTGACGCGGACTCCGGTGCCGGCCGCGGAGATCGAGGAGCTGCGGTGGCAATCCCTGGACGGCGTGGAGGACGTCGAGGATCTCGCCCCGCTGGCGCGCTGGTATGCGCTGCCGGCGGTGCGGGGGATGGGGTCCTAGCCGATCTGCGGATTGCCCCGGGTCTCGTGCGGACGCGAGATCTGGTCCGTGTTCTCCAACATCCGCACGCGAGCCTTGCGGCTCAAGAACTGAATGACGGTGCTGATCGTGGCAAACACGGCGGTGTACGCCGCGTAGTACCACCCGAACTCGCGGTCCGGAACGATCAGGGTGAGAAGTGCCGCGAATCCCAGGAAGACAAAGAAGTAGAGCAGCCACGTCACAACGGCCCGCCACACTGTGTGGGGAAAGTACGGATCCGCCTTCAGGATCTCCTGCCGCCGGGACTGGGCCTTTTTGGAGGCGTCCACTGAGGCCCCTCTCGCGGATACCCGCCCGAGGCCTTGTGCCTCGAAGGCCTTCGGTTCGCTCGTGGACATCACTGCTTCACCCGCTCCGGTCGTTCCACCGGGAATCTCCCGGTCTTCCACCGTCTCAGACAGCGCAGGCCCGGACAATGACCATCCGGCCACTCTCCCCCGCCGCGCGACCGGGGTGAGACGACGCGCAGGGCCGGCCGTGCGGCGTCGTCGGCGCCCACGAGGACCCCACGGCGGCGCGAGAGGCTTCGGAAGCGCCCCCGTGGGAGGCGGTCAGGCCGCGGGCGTCTCGTCCTTCCGCGCCGCCCGGCGGACCTGCAGCGCTCCCAGGAAGCCGAGCAGGATGAACCCGGTGGCGATCACGAGCGCCCACTGGGTGGCGTGGGTGAAACCGGTGGAGAGGGCGTCGATCACGTGCTGCGTCTCCGGGCCCAGGGGCTGCTGCGCGGCCTGGCCCTGCAGCTGCGGGATCATGCCGCCCGCAGACTGGCGGGTGGCGTCCGCGAGCTGGCCCGCCTGGGCGGCGTCGAGCCCGGTGGCGTCCAGTGCGGCGGGCAGGGTGAGGCTCATGGACACGGACAGCGCCGCGCCCGCGAACGCCGTGCCCAGCGCCGAGCCGATCTGGCGGACGGTGCTCTGCGTGGCGGACGCCTGGCCCGACGACGCCACGGGCACGTCCCGCAGGACCGCCCCCGTCAGCTGCGCGGAGGCCAGGCCGAGCCCCACGCCGTAGACGACGAGCGGCAGGGCGATGAGCCACGCAGAGGTGCTGGGCCCCATGACCAGCGCGAGCACGGCGACGCCCAGGACCTCCAGTCCCAGGCCGATCAGTACCGTCCCGGGAGCTCCGAACTTCGCGGCCAGGTGCCGGGCGGACGCGCCCGAGATGAACGCGCCGATGGCCATGGCCGCGAGCACCAGGCCGGACTGCATGATGTCCAGGCCCAGCACGTTGGTCAGGTACAGCGGCAGCACGAAGATGATCGCGAACTCGCCCACGGCCACCATGGCGGCCGCCAGGTTGCCCCAGGAGAACGTGCGCACCTGGAACAGGTTCAGGTCCAGCAGCGCCGAGCGGCGCACCTTCGCGCGGTGACGTTCCCACACGATGAACAGGCCGAGGGCCACGAAGCCCACCACCAGGGCGATCGCCACGATGGACACCGGCGCCGTGGCGGGCCACACCCACCCGAAGATCGAGAAGTCGGCCGTGGGGGTGAGCCAGCCGATGGCCGGGCCCTCGATGATCGCGAACACCAGCGCGCCGAACGCGATGGCGCTGAGCATGGCCCCGTCCACGTCCGCGCCGCGCGCCCGCACGTCGCTGCGGGTGTTGGTGATGCTCGTCCACCCCACCACCGCGATGACCGCGGCGAGCGGCAGGTTCACCAGGAAGATCCAGTGCCAGGACGCCCAGTGGGTCAGCGCGCCGCCCACCAGCGGGCCGATCGCCGCGGCGCCGGACATCACCGCGCCCCACACCCCGAAGGCCGGGCCGCGGTACTTACCGCGGAACAGCGCGTTCACGGTGGACAGCGTGGACGGCATGATGAACGCCGCCCCGAGCGCCTGCACCGCGCGGGACGCGATGAGCGCCCCCGCCGTGCCGGACAGCGCCGCCAGCAGACTGCCCCCGGCGAAGACCACGAGCCCCACCATGAACATGGTCTTGCGCCCCCAGCGGTCCGCGAGCTTGCCCGTGGACAGCAGCAGCGCCGCGAGCAGCACCGCGTAGAGACTGTTGACCCACTGCGCGTCCGTGAGGTTCAGGTGCAGGTCCTGGATGATCGCGGGCAGGGCGACACCCACGATCGTGCCGTCCAGCACGATCATCCCGAGCCCGGCCGCCAGCGCCGCGAGCGCGATCCAGTCCTTACGGCTCGGGGCGTCCACGGTCTCGACGCCGCTGGGGTGCGTGTCCGCCGCTGGTGTCGACGCCATGGGGGCCTCCGCTTCGTGCTGGTTCTCGGTCCGCGACCGCCCGTGCTCCACCGGGGCAGGGGGTCCGTTCCCACCCTGGCCCCGGCTGGCGGCCGGCTGGGATGGGCGAGTGTTCTCGCGGGAAGACTATCCGCTCACCGTGTGAACGTGCAGGGACCGGTGGCGGACGTCGTGATCGTCGTGTGCACGCCTCCCACCGGAGGCGGGACGTCAGGTTCGGCGCATGACCGTGGCGGAGTCCACGGTGACGTCGCCGGGACCGGGTGCGGCGGCGTCGTCGTCCGTGAGGCCGGGGAGGGCGACGTCCCAGAACGGCGTGGGCCCCGCGATCCCCAGCTCCTGGCGCGGCACGGCGTGGGTGTCCTGGGTGGGGTCGTCCACGGGGGCGCGCAGCAGGGTGGCGGTGGCCCAGCCGTGGGTGAGGAGGTAGTGGTCGCTCTCGGGCTCCTCCGGGCCGGTCTCCGCGCTGTAGGTCACCGCGATGTGCTTCTCGTCCCCGCGCCCGATCTGCGCCTGGACCGCTCCGAAGCTCGCGAGCCGGGCGGGTTTGAGCCCCCGCAACCGGTCCGGGGACACGTCCGGGACGTTGACGTTGAGGATCCACTCGTCGAACGGGCGCTGCTCCCAGCGCTCCAGTGCGTAGCGGGTGACCAGCAGGGCTGTGTCCCAGTGCTGGGGTGCACCGGAGGTGATGGACACCGCGATCCCCGGGATCCCGTGGGACGCGCCCGTGAGCACCGCGCCCACGGTGCCCGAGTGCAGAGTGGCCTTGCCCGTGTTCGCGCCCAGGTTCACGCCGGAGAGAATCATGTCCGGGCGCTGGCCGAAGGCCCCGTAGGAGGCCAGGAACGCGATCAGCGCGGGGGCGGCCTTCACCCCCACGCACTCCACGCCCTCGGGCATCCGGGGCGGTTCCGCGGGGACCAGGGCGATCCGCCCGTCGATCTCCTCGCCGGACAGGGACGAGCTGGCGCCCGAGTACTCCTCGGCGGGGGCGGCCACCTTGACACTGTGCCCGCGGTCCAGCGCGGCCTGCGCGAGCACCGACAGTCCCGGGGACGAGATGCCGTCGTCGTTGGTGACCAGGATGTGCATGGGATCCATGGTGGCACGCGGCCCGGGCCCGGACCAGGGTGGCGTCCCCTGTGACCAGGCCCGTCAGGAGAGGGTGCGCACCGTGATCTGGCGGGCAAACTTCTCGATGGTCGTGCGGTTGCCGGTGCCGAGCCCGCGGCGGGCCACGTTCAGCGCTCCCGCCGAGGCACCCAGGGCCACGGCATCCACCAGGTCCAGCCCACGGGCCAGCCCCACGGAGATGCCCGCGGTCATGGAGTCCCCCGCCCCGCGGTGGTCCAGCGGCGTGATGGACGGCGCCGAGACCTCCCGCACGGTGTCCTTCTCCACGAGCAGCGCCGGGTCCTTGGCGCGCGAGACCACGACGGCGCCCGCACCCCGTTCCACGAGCGCCCGGCCGGCGTCCACGAGGGACTCGGGGGTGTCGTCCGAGCCGAGGTCCAGGTCCCGGACCTCCTCGTGGCTGATCTTGAGCACGTCCACGTGGGCGTCCACGGCGGCCAGCGCAGGAGCGCCGCTCAGGTCCGCGACCACGGTGGTCCCCGCGTCCCGGGTGTCCCGGATGAGCCGCCCGAAGAACGACGCCGGCAGCACGTCCCCGGGTTCCGCGCCCGTGACCGTGAGGACGTCCGAGGCCAGGGCGTCCACGAACGCGGTGCCGTAGAGGTCGTCCAGCTCGTGGCGGGAGAGCTCGGGCGGGGGCATGTGGGCCACGGTCTCCCGGTCCTCACCGCGCAGGTCGTACACGTAGCCGCCGTTGCCGTACCCGTAGCGCACGGCGTTGACCTGCATCCCGAGCCCGTCCAGCATGGAGCGGATCAGGGTGCCCAGCTCACCACCGAAGGGACCGTTCACGGAGACGTCCGCGCCCAGGGAACCGGCCATGCGGGCCACCCACAGGCCCTGCCCGCCGGGGTGCATGTGCACGTCCGACTCGTGGGGGCTGCGGTTGCGGTTCGCCGCCGGCTCCGTGATCTCCGTGATCAGCAGCGGCGTGGGAACCAGGATGGACAGGCGCGGCGCGGCGCCGGAGCGGGTCTCGGTCACGAACGAAAGCTACATCACACCATCCCTGGTGAACAGCACATGGAGGTGCCACCATGGTGGGATGAATTCCACCGCACCGGTCCGCATCGTGGAGGGTCAGGCCGCGAGCGAGCACACCCTGCAGGCCCTGAGCGCGTACTTCAGCGAACTGGACCACCGGATCGACGGCGGGTTCGACCCCGAGCTCACCGAGGTCTCCGGCCCGGAGGACGTGACGCCTCCCCACGGGGACTTCTTCCTCATGACGGACCTGGTCACAGGAGCCGTGATCGCCTGCGGAGCGGTCCGGCGGATCGACGACGAGCGCGTGGAGCTGCGCCGGATCTGGGTCACCCCGGAGCACCGCGGCAGGGGCCACGCCCGCACCCTGGTCCGAGCCCTCGAGAACAAGGTGCGCTCCTTCGGTGCCAGCACGGCCGTGGTCTCCCTGAACCCGGAGATGACCGAGGGCATCGCGATGTTCCGCAACCGCGGCTACGAGCCCGTGGAGCCCTTCCACCGGGACACCACCGCCTCGGTGTTCCTGGGGCGGGTGCTGTAGGGCCTCAGTCCCGCGCGTCCCGCGTCCTCTTGTCGTTCGCCTTCTCGATGGCCTCCACCAGCTCGTCCTTGGTCATGTCCGAGCGACCCTGCACGTCCAGTTCCTGAGCGATCCCGTAGAGGTGCTCTTTGGAGGCGTTCGCATCCACTCCCCCGGCGGTGTCCTCGGAGTTGAGCCCGCCCTGCTCCGCGCTGGCGTCCGACGGGCCGTTCTCCTCCTTGGGCTCCCAGTGGTCCCCCACCTTCTCGTGGGTGTGCTTCACCGCGGCCCACGCGGTGCGGGCCGCGCGGGACTCGTCGTGGTACTCGTCCTCCGCAGAGTCGTACGCCTGCGCGAACGTGTCCTGCGCCTTCTCGTCCGAGCGCCGCAGCGTGGACGGAATCTCGTCCTGACGTGCGCGACCGTTCTTCCCCGCCTTGGGCACGGTGTCCTCCTGCTGCTGGGAACGTCTCTGGTGCTTCGATTCTAGGAACGACGACGCCGCCCGCCCCACCCTTTCGGGCCCGACGTGGCCCCCGTGCGCCTTGAGCTGAATCCACTCAACTTTGATGCCCCAACCCTTGGCACCTTGCCGGGAAGAGTGCTAATTTATGAGCAGTTGAGTCAGGGGTACTCAAGGAACGTGACGGCTCCTCGTCCACCGGTTTCACGGGGGCTCCGGGGCGCACCGCGGACGAGTCGCACAGGAAAGGAACAGCAGTCATGGCAACCTTCGATCCGTTCTCCGAGGTCCAGAACTTCGCCAACCAGGTCCTCTCCACCCGCAACGGCCTGGAGCAGATGCCCATGGACCTCTTCCGCCGGGGCTCCAACTACTACCTCGCCGCGGACCTCCCGGGCATCGACCCCACCAGCGTGGACGTGGACGTGGACGGCCAGCTGCTGACCATCCGCGCGCAGCGCCGCCTGCCCTCCGCAGAGAAGGACACCAAGTGGATCGTGCGCGAGCGCCGCAACCACTCCTTCGTGCGCCAGCTGAACCTGGGCCAGGGCATCGACACCGAGAACATCACCGCCGCGTACGACAACGGCGTGCTGACCGTGACCATCCCCGTGTCCCCCAAGTCCCAGCCGCGCAAGATCCAGGTGGCCACGGGCCAGAACCAGGACAACGTGGTGCTGGAGAACGGCCAGCAGGAGCAGCAGGCCGAGTCCAGCGAGGGCTCCGAGAGCTGACCGCCCCGGCGTCAGCCGGCACGCACTGAGTGAGCCACGAGGGCCCGCGGGAGATCCCGCGGGCCCTCGGTCACGCGCGGGGGCCTGGGACTCACCCCGCGAAGAAGAACCGGGTGAGGTGGAAGAACACCGGTGCCGCGAAGACCAGGGAGTCCATCCGGTCCAGGATCCCGCCGTGGCCCGGGATGAGCGCCCCGAAGTCCTTGATGCCGCGGTCCCGTTTGAGGCTGCTCATCACGAGCCCGCCCACGAAACCCAGCAGGCAGGACACCAGGGCCAGCACCCCGGCCTGCCACGGGGTGAACGGGGTCAGCCACCACAGCGCCGCCCCCAGAGCCGTGGCGGAGAGCACCCCGCCCACGAAGCCCTCCCACGTCTTGTTCGGGCTCACGGTGGGCGCGATCCGGTGCCGGCCCACGGTCTTGCCCCACAGGTACTGCAGGACGTCCGAGCCCTGCACCACCACGGCGAGGAACAGCAGCAGCGCGCCCGCCTCCACGCCACCGGAGCCCACGGCGGAGCCGTCCGCCGCGGCCCTGCCCTCGTGGATGGCCACGGGCAGCTGCAGCACCGCCGGGAGGTAGCTCAGGGCGTAGACGCACACCATGAGCCCCCACTGGCTCAGGGCGGCCCGGTGCAGGAACGACTCCGTGCGCCCGGACAGCGCGAGCAGCACGGGCAGGAACAGGAACGCGTACACCGGGATGAAGATGGCGAACATCCCGTACCAGTGCTCCCACACGAACCAGAAGTGCAGCGGGGCGAGAACCACCATGATCCAGCTCAGCACCCTCCGGTCCCGTTCCCCGGGCGGCAGCAGGTTGGCGAACTCCCGCAGGGCCAGCAGGGACAGGGCGAGGAACAGCAGCACCACCGCGGTCTCCCCCAGTGCCAGGCTGCCCACGAGCACCGCCACCATGATCCACCACGCGAAGATCCGCTGCCGCACGTTGAGCAGCGTGGCCCGCAGCCCTTCCGACGCCGTGCGCCGGTACATCATCTCCGCCACCACGGTGGCGAGCACCAGGAACCCCAGCAGCCCGGCGAGGAACCACCACGTGGGTCCGCCCAGCAGTCCGAACTCCACGGCGGCCTACCCCCTCTCCCGCAGTTCGCGCGCCACGGCCCGCAGCCGGGTGACCACGGTCAGCGCGCACCCCAGCGCCACGAGCACGAGCGTGACCCACAGGACGCTCCCGCGCGGCCACCCCCACCACGGCTCGGTGGCGCTCAGCAGGATCCCCGCCAGGAGCAGCCACATGCGCCGCTGCTTGGGCAGCACCCCGCCGAACTGCTGCGCGCACCCCACGCTCACACCCAGGGTCCGCACGTAGGCGGTGAGCACCGCGAGGCCCCCGGCCAGCCACCCCAGGGCAGCACCGCCCGCCACGGACGACGCCGCCCAGCCGGCTCCCGCGAGCAGGGCCAGGTCCGAGATCCGGTCCGGCACCTCGTTGTAGAGCTCCCCCGTGGGTGTGCGCAGCCCGCCCTCCACGGCGAGCATCCCGTCGAACATGTTGCACAGCAGACGCAGGGGGATGCAGAGCGCGGCGAGGACGAGCGCGAGGGTGCGGGCGGCGTCGTCCGCGTGGACCGAGACCACCAGGCACCCGCAGCCCACCAGGGAGACGAGCACCGAGGCCACCGAGATGTGGTTGGGGCGCAGTCCCGCGCGCTGCAGGGCGCCGGCGATGGCGGTGGCCCACCCGGCGGAACGCTGCGGGATGGGCCTGCGCAGGGGGTCGGTGGTGGCCATGCGGCGTCTCCTGGGGCCGTGGGGACTGTGGATCTGCGCCAACTGTGGCTCACCCGCGGCCCCGTGGTGGTTGGATGTCCACAACCGTGCCACCTCGAGTCCACCGGGAGACCACCGTGCACAGCAGAACCCCTGACGAGCCCGCGCAGCCATCACCTCCGGGCCAGGCGCGGTTGACCTGCGGGAACGAGCAACGCACCGCACTGGGAGCCACCGTGACGCACCGTGCCCACCCCCGGGGTGGTGGAGCCCGGTGAGCGCGCTGCGTGACCACGCCGTGGCCGGTGCCTGGAGCTTTGCGGAGGCCACCGCGTTCTTCGTGGTCCCGGACGTGTGGCTCTCCGCGGTCGCGGTCCGGAACCTGCCCCGCGGACTCGCGTGCGCCGCGTCGGCCACCGCGGGTGCCCTGGTGGGCGGCGCCGTGATGCACCGCTGGGGTGCCCGCGTTCCCGGTGACGACTCGGCGCGGATGCTCGCCCGGATCCCCGCGGTCTCCTCCGCGATGGTCGCGCGGGTGGAACGGGACATGGCCGCCCGCGGGTTCACGGCCGTGCTCCTGGGGCCTCTGCGGGGCACCCCCTACAAGCTCTACGCCCGCACCGCCGGGCTGCGCGGTGATCCGCTGCACCGGTTCCTCGCGTGGTCCGTGCCCGCACGGGCCCCGCGCTTCGTGGTGGTCACGGCCGCGGTCGGCGGGGTCTCCGCCCTGCACGGACGGCTCTGGCCGGACGCTCCGGAACGGGTGCGGTGGGCGATCTTCGGCACCGGGTGGACCGCGTTCTACGCGTGGTACTTCCGCACGGTGGGCCGGGAATGAGAACGGGCCCCGGGCAACGACCAGGACGGTCGGCACCCGGGGCCCGTTGAGCCGGTGCGAGGGACGCTCAGCGGCCCATCCAGCGCACCACCCGGTCGAGGTCCTCGGTGGCCCGCTTGGACCACACCATCAGGGCGTACACGTGGGGGCCGCCCTCGCACACCACGGTGGTGGTGTCCACGCCCGCGCGGACCAGGTCCGTGACGAACTCCATGGTGTCCGGGAACAGCATGTCCCGGTCCCCCTGCAGCACGAACGTGCGCGGCAGGCCGTGCACCTCACCGAACGCGGGGCTCACCATGGGGTCCGTCACCTCGCGGGTTCCGGCCCACCAGCGGCCGGCCGCGCGCGGGCCCTCGGTGTCCAGCATGTGGTCCACGGAGCGGTACTCCTCGATCTCCGGATTGCTCACTGTGGCATCGACCCACGGGGACACCAGGATGAGCCCTGCGGGCTGCTCGGCACCGGCCTCGCGCAGCCGCATGGCCTGAGCGACCGCCAGACCACCGCCGGCGGAGTCACCGGCGAGGAAGACCCGCGGGGACAGGGACCGCGCCAGGGACCACACGCCGTCGGCGAGCGCCAGGGCCTCGTCCACCGTGTGATCCGGAGCGAGCCCGTAGCCCGGCACCACCACGGTGGCCCCGGTGCGCTGCATGAGGGCGTCGATCCACCGCCAGTGCGTCCCCGTCATGGGGTGCACGTACGCCCCACCGTGCCAGTGGATGACCACCGGCGCAGCCGCACGCTCCAGGGCGGGCCTGGGACGTGCGATGACCACCGGGCGCCCGGCCACCATGACCTTCTCGAACGTCGCCCGCTTGTGCATGGACTTGTGCGGGGCGGCCTCCTCACGGGAGCTCGCCAGCGAGGCCAGCAGCTTCTGCTCGGACTCCCACACGTCGGGAAGCACCCGCAGACCCTGGTTGGTCGCGCGCAGCGCGGGATCAGCGGGCACGAGGACCACGTCCGGGGTCCCCTCCCGGGCCGCAGGGCCGTCAGCGCCCGGGGCCTCGTGGCCCGGGACGTCCGCTGCGTGACGCCCGTGGCGCCGCGCGCGGTGCTGCTCGGCCACGGTCCGCTCGTCGTCGGGCACCCCCAGGGGTGCCGACGCCGCATGGCGGGCCCCGGCCGCAGCGGCCGCAGACCCCGCGGCAGCCGAGGGCCCACCGGATGCCCGGCCCACAGGGGCGGAGTTCTCCACGGTGGCACCGGCACCTTCCGGAGCCTCGGCAGCGGCGGTTCGGCCACCCGGGCCGAGCCCACCCCCGACGGCGGACCGGTCGTGGCTCGACGCCTCCCCGCGCGCGGCCTCCTCCTCGGAAGAACCACGGTGGTGGGCGGCCACCCCGGCTGCACCTGCCGCGGCACCGGCCACGGCCGCCCCGGTGTGCTGACCCGAACCGCGGTGGCGGTGGGCCGAGTCCGCGCGGTGGCGACCCCTGGCGTGGGAGTGGCGTGCGGCGTCGTCGTCCGCGTGGTCCGCTGCGTCCGCGGTGGAGGCGGCGGTCTCGCGCAGCAGGGACTCACCCTCCACGTCCACGTGCGGCAGGATCTTGTCCAGCCAGCGCGGCAGCCACCAGGCCTTCTCGCCCAGCAGGCGCATGACCGCGGGGATCAGCAGCATCCGCACCACGAACGCGTCCAGCAGCACACCGCCCGCGAGCGCGAAGCCGATGGGCCGGATCATGGACAGCTCCGAGAAGATGAAGCCCGCGAACACGGAGATCATGATGATCGCCGCGGCCGTGACCACGGAGCGCCCGGCGCGGAAGCCGTGGACCACGGCCTGCCGCGCGGGGTGCCCGTGGACGTAGGCCTCGCGCATGCCGGAGACCAGGAACAGCTGGTAGTCCATGGCCAGACCGAACAGGATGCCGACCATCAGGGTGGGCAGGAAGCTCAGGATGGGCCCGGGATCGTGCACGCCGAACAGGGCGCCGCCCCAGCCCCACTGGTACACCGCGACCACGGCGCCCAGGGACGCCAGCACCGAGAGCAGGAAGCCCAGGGTGGCGATCACGGGGACCAGCACGGAGCGGAACACCATGAGCAGCAGCAGCAGCGAGATGAGCATGACCACGCCGAGGTACAGCGGGAGCTTCTCGCCGAGCAGCTGGGAGACGTCGATGTTCGCGGCGGTGGTGCCCGCCACGCCCACGTGGACGTCTTCCTGGGACTCCAGGTCGCCGTTGAGGTCGCGAATGCTGCCCACGAGCTCCTCGGTGGCCGCCTCGGCGGGCCCGGACTCGGGGATCACCTGGATCACCCCGGTGGCGCGGTCGTCCGTGAGCTGGCCGGGCAGCACGTTGGCCACGTCCTCCTGGGCGGCCAGCTGGTCCGAGACCACGTTGATCTTCTCCTGCGCCTCGGCCTTGCTGAGGCCCTCGGGCAGGTCCACGACGACGGCGATGGGACCGTTCTCGCCGGCCCCGAAGTCCTCCGCGATGCGCTGGTACGCCTTGTACTGCGTGCTGTCCTCGGCCTCGATGGAGGCGTCCGGCAGACCCAGGCGCATGCTCTGCGCGGGGATCGCCAGGACGATCAGCACGGCCGCGCACGCCAGCGTGGTGATCCACGGGTGGCGCAGGTGCAGGGGCACGTTGTGCTCGTCGATGCTCTCCTCGTGCGGCGCGGCGTTGCGCTGCTTCTTGGGCAGCACCCGCCGCCCGGCCAGCGAGAGCAGCGCCGGGGTGAGGGTCAGGGTCAGCAGCAGGGCCACCAGCACGGCCAGTCCTGCCGTAGTGCCCATGAGCCCCAGGAAGGGGATGCCCGTGACGTTCAGCGCCACCAGGGCCACCATCACCGTGAGCGCCGCGAAGAACACCGCGGTGCCGGAGGTCCCCACGGCCAGACCGATCGACTCGCGCACCTCCACGCCGCGGCGCAGCTGCTGGCGGTGCCGGTTGAGCACGAACAGCGAGTAGTCGATGCCCACCGCGAGGCCCAGCATCACGCCGAGCATGGGCGTCACCGACATCATGTCCACCGCACCGGAGAACGAGAGCGTGATGCAGGTGGCCACGGCCACGCCCAGCAGTGCTGTGAGCACGGGGAGCGCGGCCGGCACGAGGGCCCGCAGCATGATGAGCAGCACCAGCCCGGCCACGACCACGCCGATGATCTCCGACGGGCCCAGCAGCGCGGTGATGTCCTGCGCGATCTCCTGGGAGAACTCCACACCCACGCCGTCCACCGGGTGGGCGCGGACGGCGTCCATCACGGCGGTCTTGGTGTCCGCCTCCACCGCGTTCTGCTCCTGCGTGAAGTTGACCACGCTGATCGCGGAGTTCTGGTCCTCGGAGACCACGCGGTAGTCGCCCATGCGCTCGTAGCTCTGCTCACCCTGCTCGAGCTGGGTCTTCTGCTGCTCCAGCTGGTTCGGGTCGATCCCCTGCTGCTTGAGCACCTGTTCCGGGCTCACCCCGGGCGGGAGGCTCTTCTGCAGCTGGGCCATCTGCTTCTCGCCCTGTTCCAGCTTCTGACGGCCGTCCTCGAGCTGCTGCCGGCCGTCGTCCAGCTGCTGCTGGCGCTCGAACGGGTTGACGGTGGAGTCCACCCCGGAGACGTCCTCCGTGGCCTTCAGGGCGTCCTCGATGCCGTCCTTCTGGGCCTGGGTGAACCCCGAGCCGTCCTCGGTGTAGAACACCACCCGGCCCGTCCCCTGGTTGGCCTCCGGCATCTCCGCCTTCAGCTTGTCCGCCAGGTTCTGCGTCTCGGTCCCGGGGATCGTGATGGCGTTGCTCAGGTGCACCCCCGAGACGGCCACCCCACCCACGGCCAGCGCCAGGACGGCGAGCCACACCAGGATCACCGCCCACGCGTGAGCGGCCGAGCTCTTGCCCAGCCTGTACAGAAGTCGTGCCACGGAAGTTCTCCTACTGAGTCGTCTGTGCGGTGAAGTGTCTGGCGGGAGCGCCGCGCGGGGCGGCTGCGGATCCCGGGTGGTGCCTGTCCGGGGTGGTCCCGGTCGGTGCGCTGGTCTCGTTCGGTGCGGTGGTTCTCTGCCGCTGCGGTGGTTCTCGGGTGCTGCGGTGGTTCTCGGGCGGGGGACGACGCCGCGGCGTCAGGTGTCGAAGCCCCTCCCCAGCACCTCCAGGGCGGTGGACAGCAGCTCGTCCCAGGTCTGGCGCCCCCGCTCGTCCAGGCACTCGGCGAGCGAGTTGATGAGGGTGGTGGCCACGAGGTGCGTCTGGAACGGGGTGTACTGCGGCAGACGCTCCCGCAGCACCTCGTTCAGGCGCTCCACCGCCGTGCGGGTCACCCGGTAGCCCCACAGGGAGGCGGCCTGGGTCTCCTGCACGTCCACGGAGAACACCGGCTGGAGGTCCCCGATGAGCACGCGGGCGCGCAGCGCTCCGATCAGCTGCCGGTAGACCTCACCGAGCGATGCGGTCTCCGGTTCGGTGGGCTCCGGGAGGTCGTCCAGCACGGTGTCGATCAGCTCGGTCACCAGCTCCGAGAGGTACTCGAAGGCGGCGTCCTGGGCCGAGGGGAAGTGGTTGAAGATGGTCCTGCGTGACACTCCGGCGCGTTCTGCCAGACCGTTGACGCTCACACCCTCGGTGCCCAGCTCCGCCGTGAGCTCCCCCGCCGCGGCGATGATGGCCCGGCGGTTGCGCAGCCTGATGGCCTCGCGCTTGTCCTTGGGCTCCGCTGCGCGCCGTTCACGGCATCCGGAGATCAGCTGGGGTGTCACGGGGCCATCGTACGGCAGTCATTGCACGGAGTGCACCTTGTTGTGCGGAGGGTCTCACGCCCCTTGGCCAGAGGCGCCACCCCCACGCCTTCGCTGCATCCGCGACGCCGCCTCAGCCCAGGTAGCGCGCCCTCACGTCCGCGGGGAGCATGCCGCCACCGGTGAGCCACGCGAGGTGGGTGGCTCCCTCTGGAACGCGACTTTCCACGCTCGAACGAGGTCCGCCACCCTCCCGAGCGGCCGCTTCCCCCGCAACTCGGCGGATGGCCTCCAGGGCCGAGGCCGCGGACGGCTCCACGACTATGCCCTCCGAGGCATGCAAGGCCTTGACCTGGCCCGTCATCTGCTCGTCCGACGCCGTGACGCAGCCCGCGATCAGGCCCTGCATGGCACGGCCCACGAAGCCCGAGGGACGACCCACGGCCAGACCGTCCGCGACCGTGCGGGTGGTGAGTCCGAGCTCCGCCACGGAGATGCCGTCGTGGAGTCCCGTGTGCAGCCCCAGGAGCATGCACGGCGCCTGGGTGGGCTCTACGAACACGCAGCGCACCGCATCCCCGAACTCCCGCGCCAGACCGTAGCCCACCCCGCCGGGAGCCCCTCCGATCCCGCACGGCAGGTACACGTAGAGGGGATGGTCCTGATCCACGGCGATGCCCTGGTCCGTGAGCTGACGTGCCACGCGCGCGCCGGCCACGGCGTACCCGGCAAACAGGCTCAGGGAGTGCTCGTCGTCCACGAAGTGCACCGCGTCGTCTTGCTCCGCCGCCCGGCGACCCGCCGCCACGGCCTCCGTGTAGTCCGTGCTGTGCTCCACCACCTCCACGCCCCGCGAGCGCAGCAGGTCCTTCTTCCACTGCTGGGCGTGGGTGGACATGTACACCGTGGCCTGCAGTCCGAGGGCGGCGGAGATGATCCCGATGGACAGTCCCAGGTTGCCGGTGGAGCCCACCACCACGCGGTGCTCGGTCATGAGGGCGCGCAACGGTGCCCTGCTGAACGCCGTGTAGTCCTTGTCTGCATCCGGGCGCGTTGTCGAGTCCGGCAGGAGGCCGTGCGCCACGGCCAGCGATTCCGCGTACTGCAGCACCTCGTGCACTCCTCCGCGCGCCTTGACGGAGCCGCTGACCGGGAGGATGTCATCCCGCTTGAGCAGCACCCGCCCGCTCCGCACCCCGGCGGCGTTCTGCCAGGCCGTGGCCTCCTGCAGTGGCGACTCGATGAGCCCGCCCGCTGCGGCGGTGTCCGGGAAGGTCGCCGCGATCCAGGGGCGGAAGCGCTCGAGGCGCGCGGCGGCGTCGTCGACGATCGCGGGGTCCACGCGGGACGCCGAGAGCCCCTGCGCGGCGTCCGTCGCGGCGGGATTCCACCAGGTCAGGGGCTCTTCCCGGGCCAGGCGCGCGGCCAGCGGATCTTCGAGGAGACCGCCGGGGACGGCGCCCTCCCGAGCCGGGGGCAGGGATGCGGGGCGCGGGTCGGGACGCTGTGCTGTCATGCGTCCATCATGGCGCCGTCAG
Organism: Kocuria sp. HMSC066H03; assembly: GCF_001812045.1. Classification (NCBI taxonomy): domain Bacteria; kingdom Bacillati; phylum Actinomycetota; class Actinomycetes; order Micrococcales; family Micrococcaceae; genus Kocuria; species Kocuria sp. HMSC066H03. The sequence goes on along the minus strand of NZ_KV807506.1, from coordinate 1,082,124 downwards.
GGGAAGGGGACCACGGGGGGGCTGCCTCACACCACCCGGCGCGTGCTCTTCGGGCGGGTGGCGTGCATGGCCACCGCCGCCACGAGCCCCGCGACGCCCGCCCCCAGGGTGAGCACGAAGCCGCGTTCGGGCACCTCGGACAGGAGCCCGCCCATCGCGGAGCCGAACGAGACCCCCAGGACGATGCACGTGGTGAGCATGGTCATCACACTGGCCATGCGGTGCGAGGGCGCAACCTCCTCGCCCCGGGTGTAGGAGCTGACCAGCAGAGTGCCCACACCGAGGCCCGTGGCCGCGAAGAGGACCGAGAGCGCCACCGGCCCCGGGACGCCCATCAGCAGCACGGCCATGACCCCCACGAGGAGCGCCCCGCACGCCACGCGCACCGACAGGGGCACACGGGACGGCAGACGGGACACCAGCAGGCTCGCGAGCGCACTGCCCCCGCCCATGCAGCCGTAGATCAGTCCGGTGTACGCCTCCGTGCCGCGCTCGGCGTTGATGGCCGTGAGCGCGGTCTGCGTGGACCCGAACACGGTGCCCACGCACAGGCACGCGAGCATCGGCGGCAGCACGGCGGCCCAGCGGATCCGTGGGGCGGAGCCGTCCGTGACCTCGATCGAGCGGGTGTCCAGGGTCAGGTTGCGACGCTGCGCGAGGTAGACGATGAAGCACCCCTGACCGAGCAGCACCCACACCATGAGCACCACGAGGGCAGGATTCGGACCCAGCACCCCCACCAGCACGCCCGCGATCACGGGGCCCAGGACAAAACCCACCTCGTCGCACGCGGTTTCGTAGCCCAGGGCCTTGCTCACCAGCCCGGGCGTGCCACGACGCCGCGCGAGCGCCGACCAGCGCGCCCTCGCGATGGCGCCGATCTGCGGATTCGCGGCGCCGATGACGGCCCCGGCCACGAGCACCAGGGAGGAGGGCGCCTCGAGCAGCACCACGCTCAGCAGGGCACTCATGCCGAGCAGCTGCACCAGGGTGGCGGACACGACCACGGGCAACGGTCCGAAGCGGTCGACCATCCGACCCAGCAGCGGAGCCCCCACCGCGGAGCCCAGGCCCGTGGCGGCCACGGTGAGACCGGCGAGCCCCAGCCCCAGGCCCGCCCCACTCACGTAGAGCAGCACCCCCAGCTGGACAGTGGCGGCGGGCAGGCGGCCGATGAGTCCCGTGATGAGGAACGGCCAACCACCCGCGGACATGAGCGAGGGGGCACCGGCTGGTGCGGGCGGCGTCGTGCGCGGGGAATCGTGGGGCGGGGGTGTGCTCATGTGCGTGCTCCTGGGTACGACCGACGACCGCGCACCCGACCACACACGCGGAGAACCCCTGACAACGCTGCGATTCTACCGGCGCCCCGCCAGGCGGTGGTGCTGCCTTGTGGAGCAAACGCAGCCTGAGCAGCGAAAATTTGCTTTTGCTCCGTTAGTGCAGACCCCCCACCCCGGGATTAAATGCAGAGTTTGCCGCCTACTGCCCGGTAGACGGCAAAACCCGCACTTCATCCTCAGGGGGTGGAGTGGGCGGGTCGGCTCTGCACGCATCCCCACATGCCGTGCACGCCAGGACCAGCCGCCATGTGCCCCGCATCACATACTGGGACCATGACCAGCACAGCAGACAGCGCGCGCCACACCGTCGTCGTGGGCGCAGGCACCGCAGGATCCATCGTCGCCGGGCGCCTCGCCGAGGCCGGGCACCGCGTCACGCTGATCGAGGCGGGCGGCGAGGACACCAACCCGGCCATCCCGCACCTCTCCCGCCTGGGCGAGCTCTGGCACAGCCCCGAGGACTGGGACTACTTCACCGTGCCGCAGGAGCACGCCTCCGGCCGGGTCATCCACTGGCCGCGCGGGCGCGTGCTGGGCGGCTCCCACGCGCTCAACGCCGCCATCTGGGTGCGCGGCAACCCGCTCGACTACGACGACTGGGCCGCCGCGGGCTGCGAGGGCTGGGCGTGGCGCGACGTCGCCCCCGTCTTCGAGGCGCTCGAGGCCTACGACGGCGCCTCCGCGGACGACGACGCCGCCGCGCCCCGCGGCACGGACGGCCCCGTGCCCGTGGTCGGCAGCTACCACCGCAGCCCCATCTTCGACTCGATCATTGCGGCCGCCGAGGCCGTGGGGGTGCCGTTCAACGCCGACTACAACTCCGGCTCTCAGGAGGGCATCTCCCAGGAGCAGCTGACCGTGGCGGACGGCAGACGCGTGACCACCTACATGGCGTACGCGAAGCCGTGGGTGGACCGGGGCACCATCGAGGTCCGCACCGGGGCGGTGGTGGAACGGCTCGTGCTCACGGACGGCCGGGTCACGGGGGTCCAGCTGCACGCGGGCCCGAACGCCGAGGTGGAGGGCGTCTCGCCGGAGGAACCCACCGCGGACCTCGGCTCGGACGGGGAGGTCATCGAGGCGGACGAGGTGGTGCTGTGCGCCGGGGCGCTGGACAGCCCCAAGATCCTCATGCGCTCGGGCATCGGCCCCGCGGAGCACCTGCGGGAGGTGGGGATCGAGCCGGTGGTGGACCTGCCCGGCGTGGGCGAGAACCTGCACGACCACCTGCTCGTGCCCGTGATCGCGGAGGCCACGGCCCGGGTTATCGAGCACCCCGAGGACGAGATCGCGGTGACCCAGACGCACCTGTTCTGGAAGTCCACCCCGGACCAAGACCGCCCGGACACCCAGCCCCTGCACTTCTGCGTGCCCATGTACGACGACCAGATGGAGGGCCCCGCCAACGCCTTCACCCTGCACACCGGGCTGGTGCGCCCGTACTCACGGGGCCGGATCACCCTGACCGGGCCCAGCAGCACGGATCCGGCGAACTACGACCCCAACATCTTCTCGGACCCCCGGGACCGGGAGGCGCTGCGGGCGTCGCTGCGGCAGGGGCGGGCCATGGCGGCGTCGTCCCCTCTGGCCGAGGAGTGGGGCGCGCGGGAGATCTACCCCGGACCGGACGTGGTCACCGAGGCGGACGAGGACGCCTACATGGACCGGGCCGTGACCACCTACCACCACCAGGTGGGCACGTGCCGCATGGGCACCGACCAGATGGCCGTGGTGGACCCCGCCACGCTGCGCGTGCGAGGAGTGGACGGCGTGCGGGTGGTGGACGCCTCCGTGATGCCGTTCATCACCAACGGCAACACGAACGCCCCCTCCGCCATGATCGGCGAGAAGGGGGCGCGGATGCTGCTGGGAGAGTGACCTGAGACCGGGTCACCAGAGCCGAGGCCCGGCCAGAGCCCGGGAGAGCGCGTGCGCTCCGGGGCGGCGTGCAGACCCCCAGGCGCCCGCCGGACCACGAGAAATGCGCTCCGCCGCAATCGGCAGAGCGCATGTCTCGTCGTTCCCAGGGAGCTGTCCTCGCCCGCGAACGAATGATCAGGGAGTGATCAGGAGATCACCGTGATGTTCGTGGCCTGCAGGCCGCGGTCGCCCTGCTGCACCTCGAACTCGACCTTGTCGCCCTCGTTGAGGGAGCGGAAGCCGCCGGAGTTGATGCCGGAGAAGTGGGCGAAGACGTCGTCGGAGCCGTCCTCGGGGGCGATGAAGCCGAAGCCCTTGTCAGCGTTGAACCATTTGACGGTGCCAGTAGTCATAGTCAGACCTGTCTTTCTGGAAGAAAGTGAGCTCGTCCCGAATTTCGGGGGCTCGGCGTTGCGATGCTTGCCATGAACGTTTCTTCAGAAAAACTGCCACACCTCAGACGGTGGGGTGATGCTTAAAAGACAAAACGAAACCTCAACAACTTCTCCTCAAGCTACGGCCCCGGCGGGCCGGAGTCAAACGTCGCGCCCCCGACGCCCCTCCGACCCGCCCTCCTCCACACGGCCCCGGGTGCCCGGTCTCAGACGCGCGCTGCGGCGAACGGGTAGTCCACGTAACCCTTGGGGCCGCCCAGGTAGAAGGTCTTGGGGTCCGGGGTGTTCAGCTCCAGGCCGTCCCGCCAGCGCTCCACCAGGTCCGGGTTGGCGATCAGCTCACGCCCCACCATGACGCCGTCCGCGAGGTCCGCGGCCATGATGTGCTCGGACTCCTCGAGCTCGGTGTACTCGCTGAAACCGCTGTTGAGGTAGAACACCCCGTCGAACTGGCCGCGCAGCTCCTGCACGAACTCGCCGTCGATGTCCTTGTGCAGCACGGACAGGTACGCCAGGCCCAGGCCCCGGAGGCCGGCGAGCAGCGCGGAGTAGGTGGCGCGGACGTCGTCGTGGTCGTCCTCGATGGCGCCCTGGACGTTGTGCTCGGGGGAGATCCGCAGACCCACCCGGTCCCCGCCGATCTCCTCGGCGACGGCGCGCACCACCTCGATCACGAAGCGCGCCCGGTTCTCGGGCGAGCCGCCGTACTCGTCCTCACGGTGGTTGGCGGACGGGGCCAGGAACTCGTGGAGCAGGTACCCGTTCGCGCCGTGGATCTCCACACCGTCGATCCCCGCGTCCACCGCACGACGCGCGGCGGAGACGAACTCCTGCCGGATGCGCGGCAGCTCGTCGGTCTCCAGCGCACGCGGCACGGGAATGGGCTGCTTGCCGCTGGGCACGTGGGTCTGCTGGTCGATCCCGACGGCGCTCGGGGCCTCCGGCGTGGCGCCTCCCGTGAGCTCGGGGTGCGAGACGCGGCCCGCGTTCATGACCTGCATGAACACCACACCGCCCTTGTCGTGGACCCCCTCGGCCACGCGGGACCATCCGAGGGCCTGCTCGGAGGTCTCGATCCCGGCCTGGCCCCAGAACCCACGGCTCGTCAGTGCGGGGAACGTGCCCTCGGTGACCACGAGCCCCGCGGAGGCCCGTTGCGCGTAGTACTCCACGTTCATGTCCTTGGGCACACCGTCCTCGTCGGAGCGCATCCGGGTGAGCGGCGCCATGGCCACACGGTTCGTGAGCTCGAAGGCTCCTACGGTGATGGGGTCGAACAGGGTGGGCATGCGGGTCCCTCCGTTGAAACTGCGGTTACTGCCTGGTCATCAGGGACAACACCCTTGCTACGCTGACCATTCCTGCGGAAAGTTCACGGGGTGCGGAGACCGCCGCAGAGGCACGCCGACGCCCCTCCCCCACACCCCGGGGCACACCAGGGGCCGGGTGCCCCCGCTTCCGCGAGCGGTCCGCGCCCGGCCCCGTCGATCCCCCATCGGGTCACCTGCTCACCCGATCATTCCCCCGGTCTTGCGCAGTGCACGGCACTGCATGGAGCGAGGTCGCGGTTCAGCGGGAGATCACCTTGCTCGCCGCCACGGACTTGAGGCCCTCCACGCCGAACTCCAGGCCGAAGCCGGACTTCTTGATGCCGCCGAAGGGGATGCGCGGGTCCACGGCGCCGTGCTTGTTGATCCACACCGTGCCGGCCTCGAGGCGCTGCGCCACGGCCATGGCGTTGTCCGTGCTGGAGCTCCACACGGAGGCACCGAGCCCCACGTCCAGGCCGTTGGCCATGGCCACGGCCTCGTCCACGTCCGAGTACTTGATGACGGGCAGCGCGGGGCCGAACTGCTCCTGGGTCACCAGGGGGTTGTCGTTGGGCAGGTCCGCGATGATCGTGGTGGGGTAGAAGTAGCCGGGCTGCTCGGCCACCGGATCGCCACCCATGAGCACGCGGCCGCCGCCGTTCTTGGCGTCCTCCACGAGCCCGGCCACGATGTCGTACTGCTGCTTGTTCTGCAGCGGGCCCAGCACGTTCTGCTCCTCGCGGCCATTGCCCATGGGCATCTGCCGGGCGACCTCCACGAGGGCTTCGCACACCTCCTCGTACACGTCCTCGTGCACGTACAGCCGCTTGAGCGCCGCACACGTCTGCCCGGTGTTGATGAACGCGCCCCAGAAGAGGTCCCCGGCAACCGCCTGGGCGTCCACGTCCGGGAGCACGACGCCGGCGTCGTTGCCTCCCAGCTCCAGGGTCAGGCGGGCGAGGCCGTCCGCCGCGGAGCGCATGATGGCCTGGCCGGTCTTGGTGGAGCCGGTGAACATGATCTTGTCGACGTCCTCGTGGGTGGACAGCGCCTTGCCCACCTCGCCGCCGCCGGGGACCACGCGCAGAACGTCTGCGGGCAGCGCCTGGTTGAGCACGTGCACCAGGCCCAGCACGGACAGCGGCGTGTACTCGGAGGGTTTGACCACCACGGTGTTGCCCATGCGCAGCGAGGCCGCGACCTGCCACACGGTGATCATCATGGGCCAGTTCCACGGCCCGATGGCCCCCACGACGCCGAGCGGCACGTACTGCATCTCCGCGTACCCGGACTCGTCGTCCACGAGCACCTCGGGCTCCAGCGGGAAGTCCGCGCTGGCACGCAGCCACCCCACGCAGCCGCCCACCTCGAACGCCGCGTTCGGCCCGTTCTTCACGGGCTTGCCCTGCTCGCGGGACAGCAGCTCGGCGAGCGCCTCCGCGTTCGCTTCGACGGCGTCCGCGGCCCTGTGCAGGTACTCGGAGCGCTTCGCGTGGCCCAGCCCCGCCCAGTCCGGCTGGGCCGCGCGGGCGGCGGCCACGGCGTCGTCGAGCTCGGCGGTGGTGGACTCGTGGACCGTGCCGACCACCTCCCCCGTGGCGGGGTCCAGGATCTCGCGGCCGGACGGGTCCGTGATGGCGGAGAGCAGGTCTTGGCAGGTGTTCACAGTGGCTCCTCTGGGGCGGTGGACGGGCGGCGCGGGTGAGCGCGGTGAGCGCGGCCGGCTGCCCCCATTGTGCCGTGGATCACTTGTGCGCGGCAGGCGTCGGAGCTGCTGCGCAGGCAGAGACAAGTGGCGCGCACTGTGGGACAAGGGGCTCCGATGTGGTCCAGGACACACTGGGGACAACGATCCCCGGACCACAGGAGGCCCCCGTGGCAGAGACCACCACCCTTGCGAGACGTCACCTGTCCACCACGTCCGTGGTGTGCATGATCATTGCGGCATCCGCCCCGCTGACCGTGCTGGCGGGCGGCGTCCCCACCAGTTTCGCGGTGTCCGGTCTGCTGGGCGTGCCCCTGGGCTACCTGGCGCTGGGAATCGTGATCATGGTCTTCGCCGTGGGCTACGGCGCCATGAGCGGGCACGTGCAGAACGCCGGAGCGTTCTACGCCTACGTGACCGAGGGCCTGGGCAACCGACAGGGCATTGCCGCGGCCATCCTGGCCTTGGTGTCCTACAACATGATGCAGGTGGGCCTCTACGGCCTGTTCGGCTTCTCCCTGGCCACCCTGCTGTCCTCGACCCTGGGCGTGGCCGTCCCGTGGTGGGTGGCCGGGGGGATCGGGTGGCTGGTGGTCGCGGCGCTGGGCGTCAACAGCGTGGATCTCTCCGCCAAGGTGCTGGGCTTCCTGGTGGCCCTGGAGTTCCTGGTGGTCACCGTGGTCTCCGTGATGGCCCTGGTCAGGGCCCCGGAGGGCCTGTCCCTGGAGACCGTGAACCCCTCACACTTCCTCACCGGGGGTGTGGGCGTGCTGCTCGCCTTCGGCATCGCCGCGTTCATGGGCTTCGAGTCTGGCGCCATCTACTCGGAGGAGACCAGGAACCCGCGCCGCACCGTGGCCCGTGCCACGTACATCGCGGTGGGTGTGATCGCCGTGTTCTACGCACTCTCCGCGTGGGCGCTCTCCGTGGGGGTGGGCCCGTCCGCGATCGTGGGGGCCTCCCAGGAGCTCGGGCCGGACCTGGTGTTCGCGTGGCTCGGCGAGCGCAGCCCCGCCCTGGCCACGGTGGCCAACGTCCTGTTCATCACCTCGCTGCTCGCGGCCCTCGTGGCGTTCCACAACGGCGCGGCCCGCTACTTCTTCGCCCTGGGCCGCACCGGCGTGCTGGGCCGGGTGTCCGCCCGCTCCGGCGCCCCCTTCGCGGGGTCCCTCGCGCAGTCGGTGGTGGGCCTGGTGGTCATCGTGGTCTTCGCGGTGGCCGGAGCGGGGTCAGAGCTCGGGGAGATGTTCCCCGTGCTCACCCTGTTCACGTGGCTGACCAACGCCGCCGCCTTCGGCCTGGTGTTCCTGCTGGCCGTGACGTCCGTGGCCGTGGTGGCCTGGTTCGCACGGGACCACCACGGCCACGGGCCCTGGACCCGGCTGGTGGCCCCGGTGATCTCGGCCGTGGCCCTGATCGCCGTGGCCGCGCTGATCCTCTCCAACTTCGACCTCATGATCGGCGCCGAGGGCTTCTCCCCGCTGGTGGTCGTGATGCCCGGGATCATCATCGGCTCCGGCGTGGTGGGCCTGATGTGGGGCGAGGTGCTGCGCCGCACCCGCCCGGAGATCTACGCCGGGATGGACCACGTGGACCAGATCCCCGAGTCCCAGGAGATCCCCGTGGTCCCCGGGCGCCACTGAGCCCACCCCGTTCCCGGACGACGACGCCGCGCCCGCCCCACGGACGCCCGGCACCACCGCGCATCACCCGCCGACACCGGGCGCCCGGGGCGCGCTCGGCACCCGGGTGACCGGGCGGCGTCGTCCGCACCCTGTTCGTCCCGACAACCCGCAACCCCTGGAGGTACCCGTGAGCAACCCGCATGTCGTGATCGTCGGAGCCGGTTTCGCCGGCCTGGTGGCCGCCCGTGAACTGCAGATGGCAGGCGTGGACGTGGAGATCGTGGAGGCCCGCGACCGCGTGGGCGGCCGCGCCTGGACCGAGGAGCGCATGGGCCGCCCCCTGGAACTGGGCGCCACGTGGGTGCACTGGATGCAGCCGCACGTGTGGAGCGAGATCACCCGCTACGACCAGAGCATCTACCCCAGCCCGTTCTGCGACGACGCCTACTGGATCACCGGGGGCCGGGTGGAGCACGGCACCGAGGCGGACCTGGATGCCGCTCTGGCCCGCCCCATGGCCAAGATCTTCGAGGACTCGCGGGAGTTCTTCCCGTACCCGTACGAGCCCCTGCACGTGCTGGACGAGAGCAGCGGCAGCACCCCCGAGCTGCGGGAGCGCTTCCGCGCGGCGGACCAGGGCAGCGTCCTGGACTGCCTCGAGGGCGGTGACTTCACCCAGGAGGAGCGGGACCTGTGCGACGCGTACTGGTCCGCCGCGTACATCGGGGACCCGCACCAGGGCTCACCGCTGATGGCCAAGCAGTGGGCGGCACTGTCCGACCACCGGTTGAGCCTGGTGGACGAGCAGACCCTGCGCTTCAAGCTCACCCACGGCATGCGGGGCCTCTACGAGAACATCGCCGCGGACCTGCGCTGCCCCATCCGCCTGAACACCCCGGTCACGGCGGTCGACCACCGCTCCGACGGCGCCACGGTCACCCTGGGCACCGGCGAGAAGATCTCGTGCGACAGCGTGATCGTCACGGTGCCGGTGGGGGCGCTGCCCACCATCGAGTTCACCCCGGGCCTGCCCTCGGGGATGCGCACCGTGATCGACCAGCGCTGGAACTCCACGGGCTGCAAGATCTGGGTCAAGGTCAAGGGCCACCACAGCATCCTGGGCTACGCCCCCACCCCTCACAAGGCCGCCGTGTTCCGCAGCGAGTTCTTCATGGACGACGACACCACCATCTGCGTGGGCTTCGGCTCCCACCACGACGCCGTGGACCTCACCGACCCGCGGGACGCCCAGGCGATCGTGGACCAGTGGCGCCCGGACCTGGAGGTCGTGGACTGCACGGGCCACGACTGGGTGGCGGACAGGTGGAGCGGTCAGGCGTGGGCCACGCTGCGCTCGGGGCAGTTCACCAACGGCTGGCACCACTTCCGCTCCACCGACTCGCGGCTGCGCTTCGCCGGGGCGGACTGGGCGCGCGGCTGGCGCGGCGTGGTGGTGGACGGCGCCATCGAGACGGGCCTGTCCACCGCCCGGGACGTCCTCCGGGACATCCGCGCCTGAGCCGCACCGCAGGACGACGCCGCTCGCGTCCTTCCAGGGGCGGGCGGCGTCCGCGCGTGCGAACCGTGCCGGGCCACCCGGTCCCTGGCCACGCGGCCCTCAGTGCCGGGGCACATGCGGTGCGCAGCCCCGGTGTGCCTGCGGTGCACGGCGCCGGTGTGCCTGCGGCGCGCGGGATGCCCGGCGCGGTGCGGCACGGAGGCCGCCGGGCGGCGTCGTGCGGCGGCACTCTCAGGAGGAGCTGAGCACGCGGCGTCGGTAGGCGGTGGGGGACTCCCCGTACTCGGCCTTGAAGGCCTTGCTCACGTGGGCGGGATCCGTGAGGCCGTGCCGGGCGCTGATGGTGTGGACGGTGTCGTCCCGGTGGGCAGGATCCGCGAGCTCCGCGCGGATGGCGGCCAGGCGCACCGCGCGGATGTGGGCGGCCACCGTGAGGTGCTGCGCCGCGAACCGGCTGTGCAGCTGACGCACCGACACGTACAGGGCGCGGGCGATGGAGCCCGGGGAGAGCTCCGGATCCGCGAGGTGGTCGGCGATGTACGCGGTGGCCTGCTGCACCAGGAGGTCCCCCGCGTGCTCCCCGGCCGGCTCCACGACCTCCGCGGAGAGCACACTGACCAGCATGTCCAGCGCGGAGCGCACCAGCTTGCTCGCGTGGGGGCCGCGCAGCAGGTCCATGTTCTCGGCCAGGTTGCGGAACATGGGAACGGCCACCCGCCCCAGACCGTCCTCCTGGCCGATGCGCTGGGCGGTCACCAGGTCCAGCTGGGCGGGGATCAGCTGCACCACCGAGCGCGGGAAGGTCATCACCAGGCTGTGCTGGGGGCCGTCGTAGACCAGCTCGTACGGGCGGTAGGCCGCGTACAGGCCCAGTCCGCCGGGGCCCAGCACGCACTCCCGCCCGTCCTGGCGCAGCCGCGCCCGACCCTGCAGCTGCAGGCTCAGCTTGAGGTACTCCCCCGCGTCCCGGGCCACCATCTCGGCGGTGCGCACCACCCGGTGGGCGCTCGTGGTCATGTCGAAGAGGTGGACGTCGTCCAGTTCCACCGTGGTGAGATCCGCCCGGAACTCGCTGTCCACGGGGGCGGTGATCTCCAGGGCCGCGAAAGAGGCGTTGATGGTCTCACGCCACTGCGCGAGGGTGAGGTCCGTGCGGCGCCCGGCGGCTTCCTGACCCGTCATGCGCGCCCCCTCTCCGATCCGCCCGCGGCACTGCGGGCCCGTGTCCGCATGCTACGCCGCCGCGGCCGCGGCTCCGGGCGTCACCGGGGAAACACCCGCACCCCCTGCCCCTAGAGTGTTCTCAGACCGCGCCGCCGCCCGCTCTCGGGTGCGGCTCCCCGGGCCTGCACCGCTGCGGCCCCGACGTCCGGAGGACCACTATGTACGCCGATCCCACCGACATGAACGCCATCCGCGAGCTGCTCCACGAGATCCTGCGCAACGACCCCGCCCCACTGCACCTGGGGATCGACCTGGGCGAGATCGAGCAGGGGCGTGTGAGCATGTCCATGACCGTCTCGGACTTCATGGCCAACGGCCACGGCATCTGCCACGGCGGGTACCTGTTCACCCTCGCGGACACCACGCTGGCGTACTGCTGCGCCACCGCGGGTGCCCCGATCGTCACGCGCAACGCCGAGATCACGTTCACGGCCCCCGCGCACACGGGCCAGACCGTGACCGCCACGGCCACGCGCCGGGTGAGCTTCGGCAGGAACCAGATCTGCGACGTCGTGCTGGAGGCCGACGGCCGCGTGGTCGCCTACTTCACCGGCCAGGGCACCACGCCCCCGGCCCCGAAGACGCAGGTGCAGGCCTGATCCCAGGACCCTGAACAGCACGATCCCCGCGGCGCCCGGAAAAGGTGCCGCGGGGATCGTCGTCCGCGGGGATTAGACCGCGGACCAGCCGCCGTCCGAGGGCAGGACGGCCCCGTTGACGTTGACGCCGTCGTCGCTGGCCAAGAAGCAGATGGAGGACGCCAGGTGGGCCGCGCTGGCCACGCCGGGCATGTTCGCCTGCACGGTGGCCAGGCGGGCGCCGCCGAACTGCGAGGCGTCCTTCGGGATCTGGATGCCCGTGGCCACGCCGCCCGGGGCCACCACGTTGAAGCGCAGCCCGGAGGTGGCGTACATGAACGCGGAGTTGCGGGTCATGCCGATCACCGCGTGCTTGGACGCCGTGTAGGCGATGCCCGCCGCGGAGCCGCGCAGAGCGGCCTCCGAGGCCAGGTTCACCACGCTGCCGCGGCCGGCCTCGAGCATGAGCGGGACCACCGCGCGGGTCAGACGCATCATGGCCTCCACGTTCACCGCGAACACGCGCTGCCACGTGGCGTCTGTGACCTCGTGCACCGGGGCGAAGTTGTCCATGATCCCGGCGTTGTTCACCAGGGCGTCGACGCGGCCGTCACAGGCGGCCACAACCCGCTGGGCGGCGTCCTCCTCCGTGAGGTTCGCGGTCACGGGCATGAGGTTCTCCCCGAGCTCCTCAGCGAGGCTCCTCAGGCCGTCCTCCGCGAGGTCCACGGCGACCACGCGGCCGCCCTCCTGGACCACGCGCATGGCCACGGCACGGCCGATGCCCGACGCCGCTCCGGTCACCACCACGGTCTGGCCGGCGAATCTCTCCGGGGTGGCCTTCTCCACCCACTCGGCGTTGAGCATCTGGGGCATGGCGGGATTCTCGGACATCACGATCTCCTTCGATCAGCACATCGACGAACAGTGGGTGGCGTGGTTCAGACGGTGTCCGCGCGGTGCACGATCCGCCCGTCGCACACGGTCAGATCCGCGGTGACGTCCTTGAGCTCTTGGACGTCCACCTCGAACGGGTGGCGGTCCAGCAGCACCAGGTCTCCCAGGAAACCCTCCGCGATGCGCCCCGTCCGCTCGTCGTCGAAGGATGCCTTCGCGGCCTCCACGGTGTAGGCGTCCAGGGCCTCGGCCACCGTGATGTTCTGGGCGGTGTCCGTGACCTGGCCGGACACGGACGTGCGGGTCACGCACGCGGAGATTCCCAGCCAGGGGTTGGCCGTGGTCACCGGGAAGTCCGAGTTGCTCGGCGCCGTGATTCCCCGATCCAGGAACGTCCGCATGGGGTAGGTCCGCCGCATCCGCTCCGGGCCCAGGTTCGTGAGATAGGAGTCCCCGAGCTCGTGGAGGAACGCCGTGGAGGATGCCGCCACGATCCGGCCCTCCACCAGCCGCTGCAGATCCTCCTCGGTGGGCAGCGCGCAGTGCTCCACCCGGTGACGACGCCGCGTGACCGCCTTCTCGTACGCCGCCTCAGGGTTCTCGGCCTCGGTGGCGACCTCGCGGCCCGCCCCCTCGATGAGATCCAGGGCCTGCTCCACGGCGCGCTCCCCGATCCCGTGGATGGCCAGCCGCAGCCCGTTGCGCAGCGCCTGGGCGGCCATCGGGGCGATGTCCGGGGTGTCGTAGTACAGGATGCCGCGGGAGTCGGTGCCCTCGAAGGGCTCCGCCACCGCCGCGGTCCGGCCACCCACGGAGCCGTCCAGGATGAACTTCATGCCCTGGATCCGCACCATGTCGTCCCCCAGGCCGCTGCGGATCCCGGTGCCGATCACCTCGTCGTAGCTGCCGTGGAAGTCACCGAGCTTCAGCGCGAAGTACCACGGGCGGAACCGCGTGGTGAGCTCCCCCTCGTCCTTCAGACGCAGGTAGGTGCCCATCTCCAGGGGCCCGGTGCTCATGTCGTGCACCGTGGTGAGCCCCCACGCCGCGAAGTCCTGCTGGGCCACGCGCATGCCGTCCAGCAGCTCGTCCGCCCCGCTCACGGGAAGGTCCGCGAGCGACATGGCGGTCTCCTGGAGCAGCCCGGTGGGCTCACCACTTTCATCCCGCACGATGCACCCGCCGGAGGGGTCCGGGGTGTCCCGGGTGATGCCCATGCGCTCCAGCGCAGCGGTGTTCACGAGCGCCATGTGCGCGCACGTGCGTTTGAGGTACACCGGGTGCTCCGGGGCGGCCTTGTCCAGGTCCGCGCGGGTGGGCCCACCGCCGTCCATCCGGTGCTCGTCGTAGCCCCAGCCGATCACCCACTCCCCCGCCTCGGTGCCCTGGGCCGCCTCACGGATCGCCGTGACGACGTCGCCCGCTCGCGGAGTGACGGACGGCCGGCAGTCCGCGTTCAGCGCCAGCCGCGCGTACAGCCCCGGGTGCCCGTGCGTCTCGATGAGCCCCGGCATGAGGTACCGCCCGCCCGCGTCCACCACCGGCGCATCCGGTGCCGTGCGGCGTCGTGCCTCGCCGGTGTCCCCCACGAAGGTGATGACGCCGTCCTGGACCACCACGGCCTGCGGCTCGGGGCGGTACTGCCCGGCGGGTCGGTGCACCACGGCATTGACCACGGTGATGCTGCGGGTGTTCTGCCCTGTCATGTCTGGTTCCTCGTTTCCACCGGGGTCACCGGTTCAGCAGGTCTCCGGAGATCTGGTCCACGTTCTGCTCCTCGTCGCGGCGGATGAGCCGGCGGGCGGCGATCGAGGACACCAGGGAGATGGCCCCCAGCACCATCAGCAGCAGGGCCGGGCCCGTGGAACCACCGCCCGTGACACCGAGGATCCACGCGGCCAGTGCGGGCATGAACCCGGCGATCACGCCCGCGAAGTTGGCGCACATGGCGATCGCGGAGTAGCGGACCTTCACCGGGAACAGCTGGGTGAGCATGGTGCCCACCGGGGCGTACGGGATGGAGGCGAACCCGATGCCCAGGATCATCGCGGCCGTGATCCACGCGACGTCGCGCGTGTCCACGAGCCAGAAGATGGGGAACGCGAGCACGGTGGCCAGCGCGTAGCCCAGAACCACCACGATGGACGGGGAGGTCCGGTCCGCCACCTTGCCCGCCACGGACATGGTGACCAGCTGCGCGACCGCACCCCACGTGATGGCCGTCAGGATCACGGTGGAGGGCAGGCCGAGCTCCCCGGTGACGTAGCTGATCATGAACGTGGTGAGCACGAAGAACCCGGCGTTGCCGAAGAGGTACGTCCCCACGCCCAGGATCAGGCGCCCGGGCACGGTCCGCAGGATCTCGACGGCGGGCAGCCCCTCCTTCTCCTGGGGAGCCGCCGCGCGGGCGGCCTGGGCGTCCTTGTAGTCGTCGGTCTCGTCCACGCGCAGCCGGATCCACACGCCCACGACCACCAGCAGGATGGAGATCAGGTACGGGATGCGCCAGGCACCCTCCAGGAACTTCTCGCCGGACAGCGCCACCACGGCGGCCACGATCATCGAGGACAGGATGGTGCCGGTGGGAGAGCCCAGCTGCACCACCGATCCGTAGAACCCGCGCTTGCCCTCGGGTGCGTTCTCCACGGCCATCAGCGTGGCACCACCCCACTCGCCGCCCGCGGCCATGCCCTGCACGCACCGCAGGACCGCCAGCAGGATCGGCGCTATGATGCCCGCGGTCTCGAACGTGGGCAGCACCCCGATCAGCGTGGAGGACACACCCATGGCCACGATCGTGATCATGAGGATGGTGCGCCGGCCCAGCCGGTCCCCGAAGTGCCCCGCGAGCAGCGCCCCGATGGGGCGTGCGATGAAGCCCACCCCGAACAGCAGGAACGAGCTGATCACCGCGAGGGCAGGATCGTCCCCGCCGAAGAACAGCGGCGCAAAGACGATGGAGGAGGTGGTGCCGAACAGGAAGAAGTCGTACCACTCGAGGGACGTGCCCACGTAGGCGCCGATCAGCGCGCGGCGGGCCTTGCGGGGGTCGTGCTGCCGGACGGTCTGGCCGCCCTGCGCGTGGTCTGCGGGACCACTGACGGTGTGGGACATGGGCACCTCTGGATCAGGAGGGAGGAGAACCGGTCCACGCGGTGGCCGGCGGGACCACCACGCTGTGACCCCTGCCCTGCCACTATGTGACCCAGGTCGCAGAGCGTCAAATACCTCGGGAACCCCGTTCGGCAGAAAAGTGCCGACTGTGTCACTTCATGTGGTGGCCCCGAGACGGTTGTGGTGCCGCGCGCTGAGTGGTCGACTGGCTCCATGAGTGAAAACAGCATCTGGGAAGCCCTGCAGACCGCCCGCGACAAGGCCAAGGAGCGTGAGGACGAGGAGAAGCAGCGCGTCGAGGACGCGGACAACCACGAGCAGCAGCGCGCGGCGAGTTCACGCGTGGCCGCACGTCAGGCCGTCCGCGAGACCCTGGACGACATCCTCGCCGAGCGGGAGGGTTGAGCCGTGGCGGGCAGACACACCGCGGATAACGGCCAGACCGCCAAGGAGCAGACCGTGGGGATGACTCCCGAGCAGGAGCAGGAGTACCTCACGGACGACCGCACCCAGCCGCAGCCCGCAGACGGCGGGATCGGCGCCATGACGGACATGCAGGGCCGGGAGCCGGACACCGGCAACTAGCCCCGCAGCGACCCCACGAACTCCCACAGCGTCTGCGCGGCCGTGGTGAGGTGGTGCGCGAAGCCCTCCAGGTCCTCGCTGGTGTCCCGGCGGTAGTTCACGCAGAACTCGTAGCTGTCCGCGCACGTGGTGTAGGTGACACCGAAGCCCTCGGGTGTGGTGGGGGCAAAGGCGTAGCGCACGATCCGTTCCGGCCCGCCGATCGAGGTGGTCGAGAGGAAGTCGTGACGCACCGCCGCGAGCGCCGGGGACCCGAAGAACGCGGAGGTCTCACCGGTGCGCTCGGCCATCATGGCGAGCCCCAGCAGGTGCCGGTCCACCCCGTGGGCGCTCTTGCACGCCTTGACCCAGCCGCGGTGGGCGTCCAGGGCGGCGCGGAAGAGCTCCTCGGTGGCGTGACCCTCGTGGAGGGCGCGCACGAACGCGACGGCCTCCGGGGTGACGGGCCGCAGGCACTCGGTGCGCCCGGCCTGGTACTCGCGCATATCCACCGCTTCGTAGACCCCGCGCACGCGCCCGTACGTGGCGTGCTGGGCGAGCAGCAGGATGAGCTGCTGGGCGGCGTCGTCGCTGATCCGGAAGGGCAGCTCCGCGCGGTGCGGGCGCGGCACCACCACGCGGTGCACGCCCACCAGCGCGGCCTCGCTGCGGTAGCCGGCGACCGCCGCCACGAGCTCCTCCCGCAGCTGCGGGTCGATGTCCCACGTGAGGGCCTCCGGTGACGGTGCGTCCGACAGGGGCGCCTCGTCCGGGACCGTGACGTCCTGCAGCTCTCTGGCGACCGCCAGGATCGTGGCGCCGTCCACGGTGCTGTGCTCCACGAGCATCGCGAGCCACTCGTCCTCCAGGCACACCTCGTAGGTGATGGGCTTGTACGCCCACGCGTGCCCCACCTCGAACGCCGAGCGCTCCAGGTGCTCCACGACCTCCGCGCGCGCCTCCACCAGGTTGACCACGAACAGCATGCGCGTGATGCGCTCGTAGACCGCCGCGTTGTGCGCGTCCGCGGTCAGTCGCTCCAGCAGCGGCGCCGCCACTTCGCTGCCCAGGTAGGACAGCGCCCCGAACGGCAGCTCGGTCTCGCGCGGCTCGTCCCGTTCGAGCACCTCCCGCAACCCCTGCGCCACGGTCCGCAGCGGCACCGGCCGCAGCTGCCCGGTGGCGATCGGCAGCGCGTACAGCCGCCCGCGGTGGATCACACCGATCTCCGGGACGTCCACCACGCCGCCGGACGACGACGCCGCCGGGCCCGGTCTGCGGATCTCGTCCCGTTCCGAGAGGGGATGGCGGACTCCCCCGGCCAGGCACTCCCACTGCTCCATGCTCAGGGGGTTGCCCCGGGGGTCCACCTGCTGGGGAGTCTCCCCGCGCACCTGCCGCAGGTGCACCGATGCCGCCCGGTGCACGAGCTCCGCGGCCCGGCCCACGCCGGGTGCACCGTAGTCCCCCGCGATCTGGAAGCCCACGCTGGTGGTCAGCGGCAACGGGGTGCGCACCGTGAGGTAGCCGTCCAACCACTCCCGCGAGAGCCAGCTGCGTCCCGCGGCGTCCTCCGCGCTGGCGAACTCCTCCAGGGCGGTCTGCAGCCGCGGGCCCTCCTGGGATGCGAAGCGCTCGACCTCCCGGCGGGTGTCCTCCAGGGTCTCCCGGTCCACCAGCGGCTCCGCGGCCGTGAGGAAACGGGACAGCGTCCCGCCCAGCGGGGGCACGGGCAGGGTCTTCGCGCTCATGGGGTCCTCTCGGTGGTGCGGCA
This sequence comes from Kocuria sp. HMSC066H03, assembly GCF_001812045.1. Taxonomy (NCBI): domain Bacteria; kingdom Bacillati; phylum Actinomycetota; class Actinomycetes; order Micrococcales; family Micrococcaceae; genus Kocuria; species Kocuria sp. HMSC066H03. The sequence goes on along the minus strand of NZ_KV807506.1, from coordinate 1,064,156 downwards.
GGAAAGGGTCAGGGGTGTGCTCACCTGCCACGCGCGCAGCAGGGCGTGGATGTGGCGGTCGTAGGCGGCGTCGGCGTCCTCCCCGTCCGTTGCGCCGGGGTGGTGCATCTCGATGGCGATCCAGCCGTGGATCCCCGCCCGCACGGACGCCCCGATGTCCGTGACGGGGACGGGGTGGAGGGCACCCTCGTCGATCCCGGCGCGGATCAGCCGGTACATCAGGCGCGTGGAGGCCTCCGCGAACTCCACGCGCTCCGCGTCCCCGACCATGGGTGTGCCCAGCCATGGCCGGCCGCGCCCCAGGATCACCTTGTACAGCTCGGGGTTCGCGAGCACCCAGCGGCGGCTCTCCCTCGCGAGCGCGCACAGGTCCTCGAGCGGCTGTCCCGTGGTGAGCGCCCCTCTCTGAGCCCGGAGGTAGTCGGCGAGGGCTTCACGGCGCACCTCGGCGATCAGCGCGTCCCGGCTGCCGAACATGGTGTAGATGGCGGTGGTGGAGCAGCCGTGCTTGGCGGCCAGCGGCCGGAGGGACACGGAGTCCACACCACCGGACAGGATCTGTTCGGCGGCGTCCTGGATCAGGGCTCGGCGGGTGGTCTCATCGAATTTGCGGGGGCGCGCCACGATCGCAATGCTACTGGTCAGGCCGGGGTCGGGCGCTCGATGACGGAACGCGGACACCGCCTCCGGCCCACGACGCCGCACGGACGGCTCCCGTGCGGTCCCCACCGCGCCGCTCAGGTGTCGGAGCGCGCCTGCCGGTTGCGGCGGATGCGCTTGAGCACCCACCAGATCACCGCCACGAGGACCACGACCACCACGATGCGCGAGAACACGCTCGCGTACTGCTCCGCGATGTGCCAGTTCTCGCCCAGGTAGAACCCGGCCAGCACGAAGATGGTGTTCCAGATCAGGGACCCCAGGCCGCTGAGCAGCACAAAGAGTCCGAACGGCATGCGCTCGATGCCCGCCGGGATGGAGATCAGGGAGCGGAAGATGGGGACCATCCGCCCGAAGAACACAGCCTTGCGGCCGTGGCGGTCGAACCACGCCTCGGTGCGGTCCAGGTCGTACAGGTCCACCAGGGGCATCTTGTCCACGACGATCCGCAGCCTGCGGCGCCCCAGGGCGATGCCGATCCAGTACAGCGCGATGGCGCCCACGATCGAGCCCAGGGTGGTCCAGAAGATGGCACTCGCCAGGCTGAAGCCCCCCTGGCTCGCGGTGAATCCGGCCAGCGGGAGGATCACCTCGGACGGCAGCGGCGGGAACAGGTTCTCCAGCGCCACCAGGAAACCGGCACCGGGGGCACCGATCGCGTTCATCACGTCCACCACCCACGCCGCGACGCCGGTGAGTGGGGAACCGCTCTCGGCGGTGGCGGCCAGGATGGCAGGCAAGGACATGAAGGTGTTCTCCGCACGTGGTCGTCAGGGGTGAGCCCCATCCTACGGGCGCTGGCTCGGAGCCGGCTTGGAGGTTCCGGGGCGTTGCACGGTTGAATGGGCGCATGCGCCTGTGGTCACTTCACCCGTCCCTGCTGGATCGACGCGCCCTCGTGGCGGACTGGCGGGAGGGCCTGCTGGCCCAGAAGGTGCTCCTGGGCCAGACCACGGGCTACACCCGCCACCCGCAGCTGCAGCGCTTCCGCGCCACGAGCGATCCGGTGGGCTTCGTGACGGCCTACCTGCACGGCGTCGCGGACGAGGCGGACCGGCGCGGCTACAGCTTCGACCGCTCCCGCCTGGCGCGCCCCCGGGACACCGAGTCCCGCTCCATCACGGTCACCACGGGCCAGCTGCGCTACGAGTTCGAGTTCCTGCTGCAGAAGGTCCTCGCCCGGGACCCGGAGTGGGCCCGCACCGCCCTGGACGGCACGGATCCCGACGCCGCCCCCGCCCACCCGCTGTTCGCGGTGGTTCCCGGGGACGTGGCCGAGTGGGAGCGGATCAAGCCGTGAGCGGAGCGTCGGGGCAGGGAGCCGCACGGCGGCGGTGTCGGATCTCGCGGTGGCTCGCGATCACGGCGAGCGCCCTGGCCGGGCTGCTCGCGCTGGCCGTGGTGGGCCTGCTGATCTGGAGCGGAACGGGTGTGATGGCGGCCGAGCCCGAACCGTGGCAGGGCGTGCTGGACGATCCCGCGGTCAGCGTGGCGCAGGAGCGCGACGCCGTGGTGCTGCGCCCCGCCCACCACACCGGCCCGGAGCGCGGGATGGTGTTCTACCCCGGGGCCAAGGTGGAGCCGGAGGCCTACGCGGCGCGGCTGTCCGGGCTGGTGGTCGAGGACGGGATGACCGTGGTGATCGCGGACCCGTGGCTGCACCTGGCCCTGTTCGACCGCCGTGACCCCAGCACGTTCACCACCCACGCGCCGGAGGTGGAGGAGTGGTTCGTGAGCGGTCACTCGATGGGCGGGGTGCGGGCGTGCCAGGTGGCCCCGGAGTCCGCGGGACTGCTGCTGCTCGGCTCCTACTGCGCCACGGACCTCTCGGGGACCCAGCTGCCGGTGCTGAGCATCGGCGGCGAACGGGACGGGCTGTCCACGCCGGAGAAGATCTCTGGAGCACGGGACCTGCTGCCGGGGAGCGCCTCCATGGTGCAGGTGCCGGGTGCCAACCACGCGAGCTTCGGGGACTACGGCCCGCAGGCCGGGGACGGTACGGCGAGCATCTCCGACGAGGAGATGACCGCACGGGTGACCGGTCTGGTGCACGAGGAGCTGCTGAGCGCCGGGGCCTGAGGCACCGCGCACCCGCCGTGCGGCCGCGCGATTTTTTGCTCGCCTATCTAGTTGTTGATGCGTCATTACCGGTTGTGGGATACTGGACGTGCCCATCGCCGCACGACCGACATGGACAAGGACACTCGCATGAGCACGCCCGCCGCCGCCCGAACCGTCAGCACCCCGACCCGCGGAGGCCGCTCGTGGCTCTGTCTGATCCCGTTCGTCCTGCTCGTCGCGGCGGTCGCCGCGCTCGGCGGACTGGCGTCCTCCAACGCGCAGGAGGTCTACGGGAGCCTGGAACTGCCGTTCTTCGCCCCGCCCGCGTGGCTGTTCGGACCCGCCTGGGCCGTGTTCTACACGCTGATCGCAGTCGCCGGCTGGCTCGTGTTCCGCGCCCGCGGCTTCTCCTTCCCCCTGTACCTGTGGGCCGCCCAGCTGGTGCTCAACGCCCTGTGGACCCCGCTGTTCTTCGGCGCCGAGCTGTACTGGCTCGCGTTCGTGGACATCGCCGCCCTGTGGGTGGCCGTGGTGTGGTGCGTGGCCGTGTTTTGGAAGGTCAGCCGCCTGGCCGCGGGGCTCATGGTCCCGTACCTCGGGTGGGTCACGTTCGCCGCGGCCCTGAACCTGGGGATCGCACTGCTGAACTGACGCCCCGGGCAACGCCTCCGCGATCCACTGGCGCCCGGCTCCGCACAGTGCGAGTCTGGTGCCCGTGCCCACCGAGAACCCCGCCTCTGACGAGCAGCACCGTGCCGCGCCTTCTCGGGACGCGTACCCCGACGCCGCGGCCGGCTTTGGCGAGGTGGACCTCGCCCTGCACTACCGTGCGCCCCTGGACCTGCACGGGCTGTTCGTCTGGTTCGCGGTACATGCCGTCGAGGGCATGGAGGTCGGCACGGCCACCTCGTACTCCCGGACCCTGCGCCTGCCCGGCGGACCCGCCTGGCTGCAGGTGTACCAGCAGGGCGAGGACGAGCTGCGGCTTCGGGCGCGGCTCACGGACCTCGCGGACCTGCCCGACCTGATCGCCCGGGTCCGGAGACTCCTGGACCTGGATGCCGACCCCCTGGCCGTGGACGAGGCGCTCTCCCGCGTGCCCGCCCTGCACCCACTCGTCGAGGCCCGGCCGGGTGTGCGCGTCGTCGGCTCCGTGGACCCGGAGGAGACACTGTTCCGCACCCTGATCGGTCAGCAGATCTCCCTGGCCGCCGCGCGCACGATGCTCGGCGCCCGCACGCGGGAGATGGGTGAGCCCGCCCCGGACTTCGCCCCGGGGCTGAGCCGCATGTTCCCCACGGCGGCGGCAATCGCGGAGCACGGCGAGCGCTTCCTGCGCGGTCCCGCGGCCAGGGTGCGCGCGGTGCTCGGGGCCGCACGCGCCGTCGCCTCCGGGGAGCTCAGTCTGTCCTTCAGTGACGACGCCGCCCAGCAGCGTGCCGCCCTGCTCGCGCTTCCCGGGGTGGGGCCGTGGACCGCGGACCACGTGCGCATGCGGGTCACCGGGGACCCGGACGTGTTCCTGGTGGACGACGGCGCCATGCGGGCCGGTGCCCAGCGGATCGGCCTGCCCGGGGACAAGAAGGCGCTGACCGCGTGGGCGCAGGACGCCGCCCCGTGGCGCAGCTACGCCACCACCCACCTGTGGGGTCCGCTGACCCCACCCGCCACCTTCGACGAGAGCGAGCAGCCATGACCCACACCGTGGAGACCGTCGACACCCCGGACGGCCCCTTCACGGCCGTGACCAGGCAGGACGGAGCGGTGATCGCCTCGGGCTGGACGGCGTCCCCCGAGGAGGCGCTGGCCCGGGTGCGGGAGCAGTGGCGTCCGCAGGACGTGCACGCCGGGACTGTGGCCGCGATGGACGCGGTGCGGTCGTACTACGCGGGAGAGCTCGGCCTGGTCATGGCCGTGCCCGTGGAGCTGCACGGCACGGACGGGCAGCTCGCCGGGTGGGAGCAGCTGCGGCGCATCCGGCCCGGTGACCCGCTGACGTACTCTGAGTTCGCGGATGCCCTGGGCACCCCGCGGGCGGTGCGGGCGGCGGCCTCGGTGTGTGCGCGCAATCCCGTGGCGCTGTTCGTGCCGTGCCACCGGGTGCTGCGCGCGGACGGCTCGCTGGGTGGCTTCGCGTGGGGTGAGGACGTGAAGCGGAGCCTGCTGGAACGGGAGGCGGCGGGGCGGGCGCGCTGATCGTCGCGATCCCAGCGCGGGCAGGTGTACCGAGATGTGCGGGACCACCGTAAGGGCGCGATCACGCGAGCAGCCGTGCTGGATCCGCTCGGGAGTGGGGGACCTCGTTGCACCGCTCGCACCCACTGCGGCACCCAGGTGACCTCACGGACGGCGTGACAGACTGGCCCCGTGGAACGGGTGAGTGCGGCGCAGAGCATGACGTGCAGCGTCGTCATCCCCGTGCGCAACGACGCCGCGTACCTCGAACGCTGTCTGCGGGCCCTGCGGGAGCAGACCCGCGTGCCGGACGAGATCGTGGTGGTGGACAACGCGTCCTCCGACCACCTGGCGGACGTTCTCGCACGGCACCCCGAGGTGCGGTGCGTGCGTGAGCCGGAGCCCGGCGTCGCCCATGCGGCCGCGGCGGGATACGACGCCGCGCGCGGCGACCTGATCCTGCGCTGCGACGCGGACAGCCTGCCCGCCCCGGGGTGGGTCGAGCGGCACGCGAACACCCTCACGCGGGCACTGGGCCGACCGCAGGGCAAAGACGTCGTGGCGGTCTCCGGGATCGCGCGCTTCGGCCCGCGGTGCCCGGGCCTCGGGCGTCTCGCGGGCGCCGCCTACATCACGGCCTACCGGCTGGTGGCCGGGACCGCCCTGGGGCACTGGGCGCTGTGGGGTTCCAACATGGCGTTCACGCGGTCCTGGTGGCGGCGGGTGTCCCCCGCGGTGCACCGCGACGCGCATGTGCACGACGACTTCGACCTCAGCTTCCGCGTGCGGCCCCGCGAGCGGGTGGTCATGGACCCGGGCAGTGCCGCCGTGGTCTCGTGGCGGGCGGTGGTCTCACCGCCGCGGATCCGCCGGCAGCTGCGCATGGCCGCCGCCACGCTGCGCGCCAACTGGCGCACCGAGCGACCATGGGTGCGGATCCGCACTCGCCTGACCCGCCGGGGTGCCCGCCCGTGACGCACCGTTCCGCAGCACGGACCACCTCCCCGGAGGGCCCCCGGGACGACGACGCCGCACGGTCGCCCGGGTGCGCCCGTCCCTCGGAGGTGTCGGCCCACCGGGGCTCGAACTCGGGCTGCGAGCAGGACGGGGCGACAGCGGCGTCGTCGTCCTCGGCGCGAGGGGACGCAGTCGTGTCGGCCGAGACCGGGGGCTCCCTCGTCTGGCACACGGGGTGGCTGCGCCGAGCGGGTGCGGTGGCGGCGTCGGCCACGTGCTTCACGGCGATCGTGGTGGCCCTGGTCTACGCCCTGGACGCCCGCTGGGTGGACACCGCCGTGCTCATGCTGGCCGGGCTGGGGCAGGTGATCGCGTTCCTGTGGTTCCGCGCGCCGTGGCCGCGGGCGGTGTGCTCCCTGATCCTGCTCACGGCGGCGGTGAGCGCGGCGCAGCAGCTCTACAACCGGATCTGGTGGTGGGACATCCTGATCCACTTCCTCGCGGTCTATGCACTGGTGTGGATGCTCTGGAACCGAGTGCTTCGGGGCAGCGTGCAGCTGCGGGACCGGATGCGGGACGCGCGCCGGGAACCGTACCTGCTGTGCGCGCTGGCAGGGCTGTCGCTCGCCACGGTGTGGGAGATCATGGAGCTGCTGGGGTTCCTGTTCGTGACCCCGGAGATCCACATCCCGCCGCTGGACACCCTCCTCGACGTGACCGTGGGGGTGCTGGGCGCCGCCATGGTGGGGCGGCACCGGGAGCCTCGGTGAACGCGGGTGGGGCAGGGCAGCGTGAAGGAACCCTCAGGGGAGCCTGTCAGCTGCCCGGCCCGCCGGTCGTGGCGCGCCACGGCCGGTGACCCGTGCGGTTACTTGCGAAGGCCTCGCAGAGCGCCGGTGGACCACAGCGCCGCGGCGATGAGGACGGGCTGGAAGAACAGGCGTACGAAGCGCTTGGTGTCCGTGTCCAGCCCGAAGCCGTCCCGGTGGTGGATCCACTGGGCCAGGTTGCCGGGGAACACCGCGGCGAAGAAGCCGGCGGCGACCAGCCCGACCGTGCGGCGTCGTGAACGGGCGGCGATCAGCGAGGCACCCAGCGCAATCTCCACCACACCGGACGCGAGGACGGTGACGTCCGTGTCCAGGGGCACGAAGTTCGGAACCTGGGCCTGGAACTCGTCACGGGCGAATGTCAGGTGGCTGACGCCGGCGAAGGCCAGGAAACCGCCGAGGGCCGTGCGGACGATGTGGCGGGCGGGGGAGGGCTTGGAGGCCTTGCGGCGAGAAGGGGTGGGGAGGTTCATCACTCGTCCACCACCGTGACGGAGACGGGAATGTTCCCGCGCGTGGCGTTGGAGTAGGGGCACACCTGGTGCGCCGCATCCGCGAGCTCCTGGGCCTGGTCGTGCTCCAGCTCGGGGATGACCACCTCCAGCTCCACGGCCAGGCCGAAGCCTCCCTCGCTGTTGTCCCCGATCTGGACCCGTGCGCCGACGGCAGACTCACCCAGGGCAACCTTCTGCTGGCGGGCGACCATCTGCAGGGCCGAGTGGAAGCACGCCGCGTATCCGGCGGCGAAGAGCTGCTCAGGGTTGGCGCCGTTGCCGGAACCGCCCATCTCCTTAGGGATGGCCAGGTCGAACTGCAGCGTGCCGTCCTTGAGGGCCACGCTGCCGTCGCGACCCGCGCCCTGCGCGAGTGCCTCTGCGGTGTAGAGAGCGTTCATGATCTTGTACTCCTTCGCTGGCGGGGCTGGCAGGTCTCGACCCCCCAAGTGTCGAGACCCGCCGTTCAGATGCCGCGTGTGGGTGGGCACCGCAGGGACCTAACGGCTCCTGCGTGCCCGCTCATGACACGTGGCCGCTGTTCGCGCACGCCCCCGTGTTTGGGGGAGGTCCGGGACCGTGCCGAGCGGCCAGACCCGAGCATAGTTGCGCGCGTTTTAGTTGTCCACAACCGATGTGCTGGCCTGGCTCTTATGGTCCCGGCGGGCCAGTGTGGTGATCCTGGTCCACGGCAGGGGGAGCGCTCACTCCTAGACGTCATTCCTACGTTTGGTGCTGCCTGCGAACAGAGTTCCCCCGTCCAGGAAGTAGGAGCATCCAACAACCAGTGAAATCAAGAAAAACGCGTCTCTGGTGATCGCGAACATGACTGTCATGAGGGCGGCGATGAAAATCATGCAGAGCATGGAGGCAGTCTTGTGCTTTTCGTTGTATTGCTTGACGTCTTGGCCCCGTGTTTCCACTAGGGAGGGAATGAGAGAGACCAGCACACCACCGGCAATGAGGATGAACCCGGGGACAGCCGCTCCCGTGAGGTAGACGACCGCTCCCCCGAGTGCGGCCGCTGCACCAAGAACTCCACAAATGATTTTTGCGCTCATCGGCCGGTAGCCACCTTCCCGTACGCGGAGGTCACAGAATCTGGACAATGGACTATACCGTGTTCCGAAAATCGGCTCCGAAGCCTTGGGATTCCGCACATGACCGCCCACATCCGAATTGTGGTCCTGTCAGACGAAGAGGCATGTCCACCGCGGGAACACTCGCTCGCGTACAGCCTCGCCCCATACCCTTGACCCCATGACCACCACCCACCGCTTCACCGGCCACATCGCCGGCGTCGGCACCTCGGGCGGCACGCGCCTGGTGCTCGGCTGCTGGGACCGCACCCCGCAGGGTCCGTTCGCGGACGTCATGGTCGCCCACCCGGACGGCCGTCGTGAGCTGCTCGCGCCCACCGAATGGGTGGCCGACTTCGTCTCCGCCACCTACTCTTTCGACACCGTCACCCGCGTTCCCGTGAGCGTGCAGCGCACCGGGTTCTCCCGCGCCTCCCGCTGGACGGTCACCGCCGGGCCGCTCACGTGGCAGTTCAGTGTGGGCCCGCGAGCGCCGCTCGGTCTGCTGCTGCAATCGGTCCCGCGGCCGCTGGGCACCTCGCTGCCCTTCGCGCGGGTCACCAACCTGGTGGCGCCGCACGTGATGCCCGGTGTGCAGACCCTGGGCACCGCGGGCAACGGCCGCACCGAGTGGTACTCCGCCTACGACCTGCACACCATCACGTTCTCCCGCGCCACGTGGGGCGGCCACGACCTGGGCACGCTCACGGACATGACCCCTCCCCCGGACTTCGGGTTCAGCTCCACGCCCCGCCGCCCGAGCCTCACCGCGCTGACCAGCACGGTACGGGTTCCCAGCTCCGGGCGCTGACGACGCCGCACGGTCGGCACCTGCCGCCCGCTCACCTCAGCGCCGCGCCACCCGCGCTTCCAGACCGGTCCGCACGGACGGCCACTCGTGCTCGAGCACCGAGTAGACCACGGTGTCCCGCAGCACCCCGTTGCGCTCCAGCCGGTCCCCGCGCAGCACGCCGTCCAGGCGGGCGCCGAGGCGTTCGATGGCGGCGCGGGACTGCTGGTTGGCCCAGCTGGTCTCGTAGCGCACGCACCGGCAGCCGAGCTCCTCGAACGCGTGGGTCATGAGCAGCAGCTTGGACTCCGCGTTGGTGCCCGTGCCGTGGGCGGAGGCCCGGTTCCAGGTGTGCCCGATGCTCACGCGCGGCACCGCCCACTGGGGGTCGTAGAAGGTGGTCATGCCCAGGACGGCGTCGTCCGACTGGCGCACCGTGGTGAACGGGAGCATGAAGCCTTCCTCCTGCCACGCGAGCCGCTGCTCGACCGCCTCTGCCATTCCGTCCGGGGACGGCACGGAGGTGTACCAGCGGTCCCACATGCTCCCGTCCTCGGTGGCCTCGACCAGGCCGTCCAGGTGCTCGCGGGTCAGGGGCTCCAGTCGCACGAGCCGGCCGTGCAGGGTCACGGGTGTCCACGTCATGGGGCCACTGTCTCACGACGCCGCTGCCCGGCTGGCTCTCGCACGGCCGCCAGGGCGGGGCACACCTAGAGGTGTAGCCAATCCATCAGGGTGCTGACATTGTGGAGGTACACACCCGGTGCTCCATCCGCGGGTGTGTGCCGTCTCTTCGCAGGAGGATCATCATGTCCGCACACGAGAACCAGACACCCCAGGTCCCGGGAGTTCCCGGCACCGGGGACACGCCCCTCGAGGAACCCACCACACCGCGTGAGCCCCTGCCTCCCAAGCCGGACCAGGGCGCACCCGAGCGGGTGTCCCCCACCGGTGCGCCGACCGATGCGCCCATGTCCAGCATGGCGCAGCAGGGCGAGTACCTGACCACGGCGCACGGTACCCGGCTGACCAACTCGGACCAGTCCCTCAAGGCCGGTCCGCGCGGTCCCGTGCTGCTGCAGGACCACCACTTCCGCGAGAAGATCTCGCACTTCGACCACGAGCGCATCCCCGAGCGCGTGGTCCACGCCCGCGGCACCGGCGCCCACGGCACGTTCCGCTCCTACGGCACCGCGTCCCGCATCAGCCGGGCGGGCGTCTTCGCGGAGGGCAAGGAGACGCCGGTGTTCGTGCGCTTCTCCACCGTCCTGGGCTCCCGTGGCTCCGGGGACCTGGCCCGTGACACCCGCGGCTTCGCCGTGAAGTTCTACACGGACGAGGGCACGTGGGACCTGGTGGGCAACAACATCCCCGTGTTCTTCATCCAGGACGCCATCAAGTTCCCGGACGTCATCCACGCCGGCAAGCCGCACCCGGACCGTGAGATCCCCCAGGCGCAGTCCGCGCACGACACGTTCTGGGACTTCGTGTCCCTGCACACCGAGGCGCAGCACCACACCATCTGGAACATGTCCGACCGCGGGATCCCGCGTTCACTGCGCACCATGGAGGGCTTCGGCATCCACACCTTCCGCCTGGTGGCCCAGGACGGCTCCACCGTGCTGGTGAAGTTCCACTGGAAGCCGCGCCTGGGCGTGCACTCCGTGGCGTGGGAGGAGGCCCAGCTGATCAACGGCGCGGATCCGGACTTCCACCGCCGGGACCTCGCGGACGCCATCGAGGCCGGTGCGCATCCGCAGTGGGAGCTGGGCGTCCAGGTCTTCGAGGACAACGAGGAGCAGAGCTTCCAGGGCATCGACCTGCTCGATCCCACGAAGATCGTGCCGGAGGAGCTCGTGCCCGTGGAGCCCGTGGGCCTCATGACCCTGGACAGGAACCCCTCCAACTACTTCGCGGAGACGGAGCAGGTGGCGTTCAACCCGAACAACCTGGTCCCGGGCATCGACGTGACCAACGACCCCCTGCTGCAGGGTCGGCTCTTCTCCTACCTGGACACCCAGATCACCCGCCTGGGCGGTCCGAACTGGAACCAGCTGCCCATCAACCGCCCGCACGCCGCGGTCAACGACATGCTGCGGGACGGCTTCCACCAGGGCGCCGTGCACTCGGGGGTGGCGCCGTACCGGCCCAACTCGCTGGACGGCGGCAACCCGTTCGAGACGCCCGAGAACGAGCACGCCTTCATCGACTACCCGGCACCCGTGCCGGCGTCCGTGAAGGAGCGTGCGCGGCCGCAGTCGTTCGAGGATCACTTCTCCCAGGCGCGGATGTTCTGGCTCAGCCTGAGCGAGGTGGAGCGGGAGCACACCGCGCAGGCCTACGCGTTCGAGCTCGGCAAGTGCTGGGACGAGACCATCCGCGTGCGCCAGCTGCGGCACCTCTTCGCCATCGACCCCTCCCTGGGGCACACCGTGGCGCAGGGGCTGGGCCTGCCGGACCAGGAGCCCACGGTGGCTCCGGCCCAGGACGTCCAGCCCTCGCCGGCGCTGTCCCAGGTGGGCGGCACGTGGCCCGTGGAGGGACGCCAGGTGGGCATCCTGGTGGGCCCGGACACGGACGCGGATCAGCTGACCACGCTGATCTCCCGGATCGACGCCGAGGACATGGTCCCGCTCGTGATCGCACCGCAGGGTGGCGAGGTGGCCCCGGGCGTCGTCGCCCACCGCACCCTGCTCACGGCGCGCTCCATCGAGTTCGACGCCGTGGTGGTCACCACCGCGGGGGCACCCGCCCACCAGGTGGCCGCGGGAATGGACGCGAAGGCCGGTGCACCCAGCCCGGGCGACGTGGACCCCCGCGTGAGCCTGCTGCTCAACGAGATGTGGCGCCACGCCAAGGCGATCGCGGCCTTCGGGCCCGGCGTCACGGCCCTGGAGACGCTGCAGATCGAGCAGACGCCCGGGGTGGTCGCGGCGGACTCCGCCGAGGACGCCCTGAGCACCGTGACCGAGCTGCTCGGCAGCCACCGGGTCTGGGAACGCTTCCCGACCACCGGTATGTTGGCATAGGGAACAACCACAGCAGTTCACGGGGTTGCCCGCGGATCGTGACCCGGTCACGGTCCGCGGGTCACCGCCTGCTCCCCCACCCATCGCGTGCGCGGTAGGACACCGTGCACGCCGTGCCGACGACGCCACCCACCCGGTGTGCATCCTCGGCGGCACGTCCGCCAGCGGGCCACACGACCCGCGGACGGACCACTCAACGACTTCGTCACGGGAGACCACGATCATGACCACAACCCCCGTCCGCACAGCCGCCCCGGCAGCCCGGGGACCCGTGAGCACCGCCCTCCTGGACGTCCTGACCGGACCTCAGAACACCCCGGACGCCGCCTACGAGACGCTCGCGAGCGCCGTCGCCCGCGCCGTGGAGAGCACCGAGGACGTGCTCGCGGACGAGGACGTCCAGCTCTCCCTGTTCCTGCTGTACCTGCTGCACTACGGCCCGGCCGAGTTCGTCGCCGGGGACCGCGAGTGGGACCCCGAGCTGCTGCGCATCCGCGCGGTGCTCGAGGAGCGCTTCGAGCGCGAGCTGCGGGAACGCGTGCCCATGCCGGACCCCGTGCCGCAGGACGGCGCCGAGCTGGTGGACACGATGTTCGCCATCACCGGCGGGGCCGAGAAGCCCACCCTGGCCACGTGGCTCGCCCGGCACCCCAGCGAGGAGATCCTGCGCGAGTTCCTGATCCACCGTTCCATCTACACGCTGCGCGAGGCGGACCCGCACTCGTGGGGCATCGCCCGGCTGCGGGGCCGTGCGAAGGCCGCGCTGGTGGAGATCCAGTCGGACGAGTACGGCGGCGGGCGCCCCGAGCGCGTGCACGCCACGATCTTCGCGCAGAGCATGCGCGGTGTGGGGCTGGACGACACCCTGGACCACTACCTGGACCTGGTGCCCGCGCCCACGCTCGCGTCCATGAACGTGATGAGCCTCTTCGGGCTGCACCGTCGGCTGCGCGGTGCGATTGCCGGGCACCTCGCGGCGTTCGAGATGACCTCGTCGATCCCCAACAAGTACTACGGCCGCGCGTTCCGCAAGCTCGGCTACGGCGAGGACGTCACCTGGTACTACGACGAGCACGTGGAGGCCGACGCCGTCCACGAGCAGATCGCCGCACGGGACCTCGCGGGGGCGCTAGCCCAGGACGAGCCGGAGCTGCTGGAGGACGTGCTGTTCGGCGCGGCCTCGTGCCTGTACGTGGACGGGCTCATGGGCGATCACATGCTGGAGTGCTGGAGCAACGAGCGCTCCTCGCTGCGTGCGGACGACGCCGTTGGGGCGGCTCTGTGAGCAACGAACGCCCCGAGGACTCCCCCGCTGAGGATCCCGTGGTCATCACCCCGTGCCCCAACGGGCCGCTGCTGGTGCGCGGGGACGTGATGATCGCTCCGGAACCGGGAGCCGAGCCGCAGAAGCCGCCGCGCCGCGTCGTCGCCCTGTGCCGGTGCAACATGTCCTCGATCGCCCCGTTCTGCGACGGCTCCCACAAGCTCGCGAACTTCCGCACGCGCCCGCCGCGCTACAACATCGGCAGCCCGCGGGAGGATGCGGACCAGGAGGACTGAGGCCCAGGACGCAGGGCGGTGCAGAACGGCCCGCACGGCAGCCGCGCTCCCCCGCCTCCCCTCCGAACACAGAACGGCGCCCCGCAGGCACAAACCTGCGGGGCGCCCTTGTCCGCGCGCGGACCTCAGTTCTCGGTGGCGGGGGTCTCGCCCTTGTTGTCGGTCATGGCGCCGACGCCCTCGTCGGCGGGCTCCGCGTCCACCTGGGTGTCCTGGGCCATGGCCGCGGCCTCGTCCTGCGGGTTCATCTTGATGGACTCTTCGCCGGCATTGGCGGGATTCTTCTGTGCCACGGTGCTGCCCTTCCTCTGGACTGCTGATCGGCGGGATCACCGACATGCCCATTTTCGTCAGTGTGCTGTCCGCTGACAAGGAGGTGGCCGAGGCCACATTTTTGAGCCCTGTGTCAAGCCCACGTCACGCTGTGACATGGGACGACGCACAAAGACACACACCTTGGGCCCGGGTTCTGGCGGTTCCTACGCTGGGGCGATTCACGCGGTAACTCGCCGGTACCCCCACCGGCTCCACCGCCCGCCGTGCAGGAGGCATCGTGCGCACACTCATCGTGCTGGCCCTCGTGGGGTTCGGAGCGCAGCTCGTGGACGGCTCCCTGGGCATGGCCTACGGCGTGACGTCCTCCACCCTGCTGCTGGCCGCCGGGCTGACCCCGGCGTCCGTGTCTGCCACGGTGCACCTGGCGGAGGTGGGCACCACGCTCGCCTCCGGGTTCTCGCACTGGCGCTTCGGCAACATCGACTGGCGTGTGGTGGGCTTCATGGCCGTGCCCGGCGGGATCGCGGCATTTTTCGGCGCGAACCTGCTCACCGTCTCCGGCGACGCCGCCGCGCCGGTCATGTCCACCATCCTCCTGCTGCTCGGGGTGTACGTGGTGTGGCGGTTCCTCAGCATCGGCGGGCGACGCCCCTCGTTCCACGGCCGCGTGCCCGCCGCGTTCCTGGTCCCCCTGGCCGCGGTGGCCGGGTTCATGGACGCGATCGGCGGCGGCGGGTGGGGGCCCGTGGGCACCCCCACGCTGCTGGCCTCCGGGAAAATCGCGCCCCGCAAGGTGATCGGCTCGATCGACACGTCCGAGTTCGTGGTCAGCCTGGGCGCCTCCGCGGGGTTCCTGCTGGCGCTCGGCAGCCAGAACATCGACTACGGCATGGTGGTCGCCCTGCTCATCGGCGGCGTCGCGGCCGCACCGCTCGCGGCATGGCTCGTACGCCTGCTCGCCCCGCGCATCCTTGCGATCGGCGCGGGCGGGCTCATCATCGTGACCAACGCGCGCACCCTCCTGCGGGTGGACGCGGTCCAGAACACCCTTCCCGACGCCGCTCCCACCCTGGTTCTCGCGGGTCTCGCCGTGCTCTGGGCCGGTGCACTCGTGTGGGTGATCCGCCGGGAGGTCGCGGACCGCCGCGCGGCCCCCACGCGCACGGAGGTTCGGGTGCCGGAGAAGGTGTGAGGGCGGCGTCGTTCCCTCGGTTCCGGGACCTGCCCGGCACGCTGTCGGCGCGCCCTGTCCGATGAGCGGCGAGCACCGTAGAATCGATCCCGACGGAAGGAGAGCGACATGGCCGAACAGGCCCCCGAAGGATCCAACCTCACCCACCTGAGTCTTGATGATCTGGATGCGCTCATCGCCGTTTCGCAGAAACAACTCGCCGGCGTGAACGAGTTGCTTGCTGACCGTTGACGCCCTGGGTTCAGCTGACCCGTGACGACGTGGTCAGGATCCACAACGCGGTACTCCCGGCCCCGGTCCGGGATGAAGGACTCCTGGCCAGCGCCGTGGACAAGCCGTGGACGAGTTACATGGGAGTTGAGCTGTATCCAAGCTTGGCCGACAAGGCAGCCGCACTCCTGGTAGGGCTTTCCAGGAACCATCCTTTTGTGGACGGGAATAAGCGAACCGCAATCGGAGCAGTCAGTGTCTTTCTGCTCGCGAATGGATATTGGCTTGTGATCAACAATGACGAAGAAGTGGCGAATTTCGTGGAGATCACAGCGCAGGGTTCCGTTCACCACGAGTTCGTCTCAGCGTGGATCGCGGCGCATCTGGACGCTCTGCCCACCGGGACGCCCTGATCTCAGGCGCGGGCTGTGTTCTCGCCTCACAGTCCCTCGGGGCTGTCCGGAATCTCTCGGTGGAAGAAGCTCGCCATCACCCAGTACGCCGCAGCTCCCAGAGCCCCGGCAATGAGCAGGGCGACCGCCGCGCCGACGAGTGACCGGTCCAGGAGCAGAAAGCCGGGCGCGGCATACGCCAGAGCCGCGAGCACCGTGGCCGCTCCAGCCCGCGCGGGGCCGGCGAGGAAGAACCCCAGGTGTACGGAACGTTTGATGAGCCTGAGGAAGAAGTACAGCAGGATTGCGAGCGCCCCCACGATGATGAAGCCGCTCAACGCCGCCCCGGCAGTGCTGTCGTCATGGCCCATCGTCCCGACCGTGGTCCGCAGCAGGCCGAGTGCCGCGCCAGCGAGGGCCACAAGCACCCAGGCGGCCCCTCGGGGAGGACGTCCGGTGTGAGTCCCGTTGTCCATCATGGGAGCCACACTATGAAATTCTCGTGTTCACGGTGAAGCACGTTGATGAGCGGCCGGGGGAAAACGGGGACAGACGGGAAACCGTCCGGGCCCCCGACCACTCCGCCCCGCGTCACCCCGGCCGCACAATTTCTGGGGGCCCAGTGCTTTAGCGTGGGCCAGACCGAGATTCATGTGAACGAGCGGGCAACCCGGCCCCGCCCGCCGTATCCGGAAGGAACCCGACCCATGAAGAACACGTCAATCATCCAGTACATCGGCACCGCCGTGGTCACTCTCATCGCGGTTTTCGCAACTGCCGGCATCGACAATTTCTGGATTCGCCTGGTCGCGGGGCTTGCGATTGCATGCCTAGGCGCTTTCGCTGTGATGTTTGTCCAGCGTCGGGCGGACCGGCGCGCCCCTGAGGACCGAGCAGAGTAACCCCTCGGTCAGCCCTTCCGCTCCCGCAGCGTCTCGAGCAGCTGCGGGATGACCTTGTGGAGGTCCCCCACCACGCCGTAGTCCGCGATCTCGAAGATCTGGGCGTTCTCGTCCTTGTTGATCGCCACGATGGTCTGCGAGGTCTGCATGCCCGCCCGGTGCTGGATGGCGCCGGAGACACCCGCGCACAGGTACAGCTGCGGGGACACCGTCACACCGGTCTGGCCCACCTGCGCGGCGTGCTCCACCCAGCCCGCGTCCACGGCCGCGCGGGACGCACCCACAGCGGCGCCGAGCTCGTCCGCGAGCTGCTCGACCAGGGAGAAGTCCTCACCCACGCCGCGGCCGCCGACCACCACGGTCTTGGCCTCGGTGAGCTTGGGGCGCGACGACGCCGGCGCGGCCTCCGTTCCCGTGACCGTGGCCGCCGGTCCGGACACCCTCACCGCCAGCGGCTTCACCTCCGGAGCTTGTCCCCCGCTCACCTCCTCGGTCTCCACCGAGTTGGGGGCGAGCGTCACGAACGCGAGCTCCGTGGTGGGCTCCGCCGTGGTGGTCCAGCCCCCGGCCAGCACGGACTTGGTCACGGTGCGGTCCTGCGCCACACCCACCGCATCGGTGATGATCGCCGCCGAGTGGCGCACGGCCAGACGGGCGAACCACTCGGTGGTGTCCGCGTCGTTGGCGCCCAGCACGAGCGTGGCACCGGAGTCCGTCAGCGCGGCGTCGAGCAGGGCGGTGTCCGTGAGGGACAGGTCCGCGGCCTCCTGCTCCGGGACGAGCAGAGTGGCCACGCCGTAGCCGCCGAGCTCATCGGCCAGGCCCTCGGGCTGGGGTTCGTGGCTGAGCACGGTGACGGGATCTCCCCCGGCGAGGGTGCGCGCGAGCGTGAGCAGCTCGTGGTCCGGGGAGCGCAGCTGACGGGTGTGGCCGAGGTCTACGAGGACGTGCATGGTGTTTCCTCTCGAACGCAGTGGAAGATCGTGGGAGCGGCGCGGGACGGGCCCGCAGCGACCCAGTGCGGTGGGTCGGACCGCCGGGACACGGGCCCCGGGCAGCCGTGAGGCGCCCCGGGCCGCGCGACCGTCAGAGCAGGCGGCGCTGCGCGAGGAAGTCCGCGAGCTGGATCCCGGCCTCGCCCTCGTCCTGGACCACGGTTCCGGCCTCGCGCGGGGGCCGGGCGGTGGCGGACTGCACGGAGGCGGCCGCGGCGTCGCGCCCCACGGTGGAGGCCTCCACGCCGATCTCCGCGAGGCTCAGCACGGCCGAGGGCTTCTTCTTCGCGGCCATGATCGCCTTGAAGTTGGGGTAGCGCGGCTCGTTCGCCTGGTCCGTGACCGAGACGACCGCGGGGAAGTGCACCGCCACGGTCTGGGTGGCGTCCGCTCCGGGGCGGGTCAGGGCCAGCCCGGTGTTCCCCTCGTCCCAGGCGACGCTGTCCGCGCGGGTCACGAGCGCGAAGTCCAGGCGCTCGGCGAGCATCGCGGGCATCACGGAGGTCTCCCCGTCCGTGGACGCCAGGCCCGTGAGCACCAGGTCCACCCCGCCGTGCTCCTCGCCCACGTGCTGGATCGCGGCGGCGAGCGCCGCCGAGGTGCCGAGCGCGTCGGAGCCGGCCAGGGCGTCGTCGGCCACGTGGAACGCGGCGTCCGCGCCCATCTGCAGGGCCTTCTTCACGGCACCGGAGGCGTCCTCGGGGCCCACGGTCACGGCGATGATGGTGACCTCCGCCTCCGGGGCCGCCTCGCGCAGGGCGATGGCCGCCTCCAGGGGGTACTCGTCCAGCTCGGAGAGGATCGACTCGCCGCGGTCCACGGTGAGGTCCTCCTGGAACGTGCGCTGCTTCTGGGCGTCCGGAACGTGCTTGACCGGAACCACGATGTTCGTGCTCATCAGTTCTCCCTCGTCTCGGTGCGGGACGTCTCGGTGCCCGGTTCATCGGTGCCGAGTGTGTCGGCGCGGCGTGCCTGGGCCACGGTGCGCTCCGCGTGGCGCAGCAGCGGCCCGTCAATCATGTGGCCCTCGAAGCGGAACACGCCGGGCGCGCCCTCCGCGGCCGCCAGCAGACGGCGCGCGTAGTCCACGTCCTCGGCGGTCGGCAGGTACGCCTCGCGAATCACGGCCACCTGGCCCGGGTGGATGCACGCGGTCGCGGCGAACCCGCTGCCCGCGGCGTCCTCCGCCTCCGCGGCGAGACCCTCGGTGTCCGCGATGTCCACGTGCACGGCGTCGATCGCGGCCTTGCCGTGGGCGCCCGCGGCCAGCAGCACCGCGGCGCGCGCGGCCACGGCCACGTCCCGGTAGGAGCCGTCCGGGCGGCGGCTCGAGCGCCCGCCCAGGGACGCCACCAGGTCCTCCGCGCCCCACATCAGGGCGACGACGCCGCCGGCCGCCGCGATCTCGGACGCCGCCACGATCCCGGCGGCCGTCTCGCACAGCGCGATGACCCGCGCGTCCGGCAGGGCGTCCGTCACCTGGCGGACCTGCTCGGCGGACTCCGCCTTGGCGAGCATCACGGTCCGGAACGGAGTGTCGCGCACCGCGGCGAGGTCGTCCTCGAAGAACGGCGAGGCGGCGTCGTTGACGCGCACCACCGTGGTGGCGGGATCCAGGTCCGCAGCGGTGATGTGCTCGCGCGCGGCGGGCTTGGCGTCCGGGGCAACGGCGTCCTCAAGGTCGAGGATCACGGCGTCCGCCCGCTCGGCGGCCTTGGCGAAGCGCTCGGGGCGGTCCGCCGGGCAGAAGAGGATGGCGGGGCCCATTGTGAACGTCGGGGTCGTCATGACTGGTCCTTCCCTGTCGGGTCCGAGACCGGGGCTGCGGCGTTCGTCGGTGCCTCCCGGCCGGGAAGCCCGGCCCCGGAGGTCCCCGCGGGCTCGGGTGACCCGTCCCGGGGAGCCGGCGCGGCGGCGTCGTCGTGACCGGTGGCCGCGGGGGCGCCCTGCATGAGCACCGAGCGCACGCACGTGGCCACCACGGTGCCGTCCTGGTTGCGGCCCACGTGGCGGACCCTGATGATGCCCTGGCCCGGCCGGGATCTGGAGGGGCGCGCGTCCAGGATCTCGGACTCGCTGTAGAGCGTGTCCCCGTGGTGCATGGGGTGCGGGAACGCGACCTCCTCGAAGCCCAGGTTCGCCACGATCGTGCCCTGCGTGAGCTGCGCGACGGACGCGCCCACGATGATCGACAGCGTCATCATGGAGTTCACCAGCCGCTCCCCGAACTCCTGGCGCTCGCTCCACGCGGCGTCCAGGTGCAGGGACTGCGTGTTCATGGTGAGGGTGGTGAACAGGACGTTGTCCGCCTCCGTGACGGTGCGCCCGGGGGCGTGCTTGTACACGGCGCCCACCTCGAACTCGTCGAAGTACAGCCCGCGCTGCTCGATGACCTTGGCCATGCGGTTCTCCTTGCCGGTGCGCCGGGGCGGCGCGTTCAGTCGTGCTCGGGTGACGTGGTGCTGGGCGCCCCTGTCACAGCCCCAGCTCGCGGGCGATCAGCATGAGCTGGACCTCCGTGGTGCCCTCGCCCACCTCCAGGATCTTGGAGTCGCGGTAGTGGCGGGCCACGCGGAACTCGTTGATGAACCCGTAGCCGCCGAACACCTGGGTGGCGTCCCGGGCGTTGTCCATGGCGGCCTCACCGGCCACCAGCTTGGCGATCGCGGCCTCCGTCTTGAACGGCTTGCCCTTGAGCATGCGGGACGCGGCGTCGTAGTAGGCCAGGCGGGCCTGGTGCACGCGGGCGCGCATCCGGGCGATCTTGAACGCCACGGCCTGGTTCTTGCCGATCGAGCGGCCGAACTGCTCACGCTCGGTGGCGTAGCGGATGGCCTCTTCGAGACAGCCCTGCGCGGCACCCGTGGCGAGGGCGGCAATCGCAATGCGGCCCTCGTCCAGGATCCGCAGGAAGTTCGCGTAGCCGCGGCCCTGCTGGCCCAGCAGGTTGGCCTCCGGGACGGTGACGTCCTCGAAGGTCAGTGGGTGGGTGTCCGAGGCGTTCCAGCCCACCTTGTTGTACGCCTTCTGCGCGGTGAAACCGGGGGTGTCAGTGGGCACCAGGATGGTGGAGATCTCCTTCTTCTCCCGCCCGTCCGCCGTGGTGGTGGTGCCCGTGACCGCGGTGACGGTGACGAGCTTGGTGATGTCCGTGCCGGAGTTGGTGATGAACTCCTTGCTGCCGTTGATCACCCAGTTGCCGTCCTTGAGCTCCGCGCGGGTGCGGGTGCCGCCGGCGTCGGAGCCGGCCTCCGGCTCGGTGAGCCCAAAGCCCGCGAGCGCCTGGCCGCTGGCCAGCTGGGGCAGCCACTGCTGCTTCTGCTCCTCGGTGCCGAACAGGTACACGGGCATGGCGCCCAGCGAGACGCCCGCCTCCAGGGTGATGGCCACGGACTGGTCCACGCGGGCGATCTGCTCCAGGGCCAGGCACAGCGCGAAGTAGTCCCCGCCCTGTCCCCCGTACTCCTCCGGGAACGGCAGGCCGAACAGGCCCATCTCCGCCATCTGGGACTGGATCTCGTAGGGGAACGAGTGCTCCTCGTCGTGCTTGGCGGAGACCGGGGCGATCTCCTCGTCCGCGAACTCGCGCACGGCGTCCGAGAGCGCCTGGTACTCCTCGGACAGTTCGAACGTGTTCAGCTCGGTGTTCTCACTCATGCCTGGTCCTCCGTGTGGTCGTGGGTGTCCTGCTCTGTGCTGTCCTGCTCGGTGTCGTCCGTCTCGATCGTGGCGACCACCTGGTCCACCTTCACGCGGTCCCCCACGCCCACCAGGACCGTGACGGTCCCGGGCAGGGTGGCGGTGATCGGGTGCTCCATCTTCATGGCCTCCACGGAGACCACGGTGCGGCCCTCGGTCACGTGCTCGCCGCTCTCCGCGAGCACGGCCACCACGGTGCCCGGCATGGGGGAGCGCAGCTCCGGACCGCCCGCGGTGGTCTCCCGCTCGATCTGCGCAAGCTGCGCCTGCAGCGCCCCGGTGCGGGTCCGCACGGGGATCTCGAACGACGCCGCTCCCTCGCTCACGTGCACCGTGCGGCCTTCCGCGGTGTCCGGGTTCCCGGTTCCCACGGCGGTCACGACGGCGCGCGAGGGGTCCTCCTCGAACGGGGCCGGTCCGGGCAGGGCCGTGGTGGCGGAGAAGCCGTCCGCGCGCCACGCGGTGCCGCCGATCCGTCGCGCGGCGTCGGCGTCCGGCAGGGAACGCGGCCCCGCGGCGTCGTCGTCCCGGGCGCCGAGACCCACGTGGGTGGCGAGCGCCTCCAGGTAGGGGTCCGGCTGGGCGAACTGCAGCTGCGGAAGCTTGCGCTCGATGAGGCCGGTGTCCATACGCCCGGCCACCACGTCCTCGTCCGTGAGCAGCATGTGCAGGTACTCCACGTTGGTGCCCACGCCCAGGATCACGGTGTCCTCGAGCGCGGTGCGCAGGCGCTGCAGCGCGGTGCGGCGGTCCGGGCCGTGGGCGATGACCTTGGCGAGCATGGGGTCGTAGTCCAGACCCACGCGCTGGCCCGCCATGATCCCGGAGTCCACGCGGACCCCCGGGCCGGAGGCGTCCCGCAGGGCCACCACGGTGCCCTCGGTGGGGAGGAAGCCGCGCGCGGGATTCTCCGCGTAGACGCGCGCCTCCACGGCGTGGCCGTCCAGGTGGACGTCCTCCTGGGTGAGCGTGAGGTGCTCGCCGTCCGCGATCCGCACCTGCCACTCCACCAGGTCCACGCCCGTGACCATCTCGGTGACGGGGTGCTCCACCTGCAGGCGGGTGTTCATCTCCATGAAGTAGAAGGTGTCCGGCTCGCGGTCCGAGACCAGGAACTCCACGGTCCCGGCGCCCACGTAGTCCACGGCCTTCGCGGCGGCCACGGCGGCCTCCCCGATGCGCGCACGGGTGGCGGCGTCCAGCAGGGCGGACGGCGCCTCCTCGATCACCTTCTGGTGGCGGCGCTGCAGCGAGCACTCCCGCTCCCCCAGGTGGATCACGTGGCCGTGGGTGTCCGCGAGAACCTGCACCTCGATGTGGCGCGGGGTGGCCACGAGCTGCTCGATCAGCAGGGTGTCGTCCCCGAAGCTCTGCTTCGCCACGCGGCGCGCGGCGGGCAGCGCCTCGGCGAGGTCCTCGTAGCGCTCGACCACGTGCATGCCCTTGCCGCCGCCACCGGCCGACGGCTTGATGAGCACGGGGAACGGCATCCCCTCGGCGGCGGCCACGAGCTGCTCGTCCGTGAGACCGGGCTCGGAGACGCCCTGCACCAGGGGGACCCCGTGCTCGGCCACCTGCAGCTTGGAGGCGATCTTGTCCCCCATGATCTCCAGCGCACGCTCCCGCGGGCCGATGAACGCGATTCCCGCCGCGGCGCACGCGCGGGCGAAGTCCACGTTCTCGGCCAGGAAGCCGTAGCCGGGGTGGACGGCCTCCGCACCGGTCTCCCGGGCGGCGGCCACCACGGCGTCGATGTCCAGGTAGCTCTCGGCGGCGGCCGCGGGACCGATCCGCACGGCCACGTCCGCCTCCTTCACGTGGCGGGCGCCGGCATCGGCGTCCGAGTACACGGCCACGGAGCGGATGCCCATGGCACGCAGGGTGCGCATCACGCGCACGGCGATCTCGCCTCGGTTGGCGACGAACACGGTGGAAAACATGAACGAGGACTCCTACATCCGGAAGAGGCCGAAGCCCGGGTCGGGAAGGGGTTGCAGGGAGGCTGCCGCCAGCGCCATGGCCAGCACGCGGCGGGTGTCCGCGGGCTCGATCACGCCGTCGTCCCACAGCCGGGCCGTGGAGTAGTACGGGTTGCCCTGGGACTCGAACTGCTCACGGATGGGGGCCTCGAAGCGCTCCTGCTCCTGCGGGTCCATCTGCTCGCCGCGCGCCGCCAGCTGGTCCTTCTTGACGGTGGACAGCACCGACGCCGCCTGCGGACCGCCCATCACGGAGATCCGGGCGTTGGGCCACATGAACAGGAACCGCGGGGAGTACGCGCGCCCGCACATGGAGTAGTTGCCGGCGCCGAAGGATCCCCCCACCACCACCGTGAACTTGGGGACCCGGGTGGAGGCCACCGCGGTGACCATCTTGGCGCCGTTCTTGGCAATGCCACCGGCCTCCGCGTCCCGGCCCACCATGAAACCCGTGATGTTCTGCAGGAACACGAGGGGCACGCCGCGCTGGTCGCACAGCTCGATGAAGTGCGCGCCCTTGAGCGCGGCCTCGGAGAAGAGGATGCCGTTGTTCGCCACGATCCCCACGGGGTGGCCGTCGATGTGCGCGAAGCCCGTGACCAGCGTGGTGCCGTAGTCCTTCTTGAACTCGTGGAACTCGCTGCCGTCCACGATCCGACCGATGACCTCCCGCACGTCGTAGGAGCCGTTGACGTCCGCGGGGATGATCCCGTCCAGGTCCGCCCCGCTCAGGTCCGGCTCCCGGGCGGCAATCACGTCCCACGCCACGGTCTTCTGCTCGGGAAGGGTGCCCACGATGTCCCGGACGATCTCCAGGGCGTGCTCGTCGTTCTCCGCGAGGTGGTCGGTCACACCGGAGGTGAGGGTGTGCAGCTCACCGCCACCCAGCTCCTCCGGGGTGACCTCCTCCCCGATGGCCGCCTTCACGAGCGGCGGGCCGCCCAGGAAGATGGTGCCCTGGTTGCGCACGATCACGGTCTCGTCGCTCATCGCGGGGACGTACGCGCCGCCCGCGGTGCACGAGCCCAGCACGGCGGAGATCTGCGGGATCCCGCGGCCGGAGAGGTTCGCCTGGTTGTAGAAGATCCGCCCGAAGTGCTCCCGGTCCGGGAAGACCTCGTCCTGCAGGGGCAGGAACGCCCCGCCGGAGTCCACGAGGTACACGCACGGCAGCTTGTTCTCCGCGGCGATCTCCTGCGCCCGCAGGTGCTTCTTGACCGTCATGGGGTAGTAGGCGCCGCCCTTCACGGTGGCGTCGTTGCACACCACCACCACCAGGCGGCCCCGGACCATCCCGATCCCGGCAATGACCCCGGCACCCGGGCACGCGCCGTCGTACATGTCCTCCGCGGCCAGGGCGCCGATCTCCAGGAACGGCGAGCCCTCGTCCAGCAGCCGGGCCACGCGCTCGCGCGGCAGCAGCTTGCCGCGGGAGCGGTGGCGTTCACGGCTCTTCTCGGGACCGCCCAAGGCGGCCCGCGCCGTGCGCTCACGCAGCTCGTCCCGCAGCCGCGCACTGGTCTCGCTGTTCGTGCGGAACGCGGCGGAACTGCGGTCCAGCTCGCTCGTGAGGAAAGCCATGTCGTCCCTTCGGGAAATTCAGTTAATGCTCGATAACTAAGGTGGACTATAGTGATGCCCATCACCGTTGTCCATGCTCCAGCCCACAGCGTCCGCGCAGGTCCGGGGGTGGGCACGGCACCCGAAGGAGGTTGCGTGGTCGTGACGCCCCGCGAGCAGGCCAAGAGCGAGCGCCGTCGCAGGATTCTCGACGCCGCCGCGCAGCTTTTCGCGCGCCACGGCTACCAGGCGGTGACCCTGCAGAGCATCGGCGAGCGCGCCGGGATCTCCGGGCCCGGGGTGTACCGGCACTTCGAGAGCAAGCAGGAGATCCTGTGCCAGCTGCTCGTGGGGATCTCCCAGCGCCTGCTGGACGGCGGGCGCGCGATCCGCGCCGAGCACGGGGACACCCCCCGGGCGCTGGCAGAGCTGATCTCCTTCCACGTGGACTTCGCCCTCGCGGACGCCGCGCTGATCCGCGTGCACGAGCGCGACTTCGGCTCGCTGGAGCAGCACAACCGCCGCACCGTGCGGGAGATCCAGCGGCTCTACCTGGCCGAGTGGCGCCACGTGCTGCTCGTCCTGGAGCCCGATCGCTCCCTCCAGGACCAGACCACGCGCGCGTTCGCCGTGATCGGCCTGATCAACTCCACCGCGTACTCCCGCGCCCGGACCGAGAGCCCGGACGCCCAGGTCAGCGCGGTCCTCAAGGAGATGTCCCGGCTCGCGCTGGGCATCTCCGCCGAACCCGTTCCCAGTGAAAGGTGACCCCATGATCCACGGCTTCTACGACGAAGAGCACGAGGATTTCCGCTCGGTGGCCCGCGAGTTCAACGAGCGCGAGGTGGCCCCGCACTACGCGCAGTGGCATGCCGAGCACATGATGGACCGTGGCATCTGGAACCAGGCCGCGGAGGCCGGGCTGCTCGGCCTGGCCGTCCCGGAGGACTACGAGGGCATGGGGCTCGCCGACTACCGCTTCCGCTCCGTGATGGACGAGGAGTTCGTGCGCTCGGGCCACCTGGCCCTGGGGCTCGCGTTCCACCTGCAGGACGACTGGGTGCTGCCGCACCTGCTCGCGTACGGCACGGACGAGCAGAAGCAGCGGTGGCTGCCCGCGATCCTGGGCGGGGGGATGGTCACGAGCGTCGCCTTCACCGAACCGGGCGCCGGCTCCGACCTGCGCGGGGTGCGCACCAGGGCCGTGCGCGACGGCGACGAGTACGTGCTCAACGGCCAGAAGACGTTCATCGGCAACGGCATCTCCGGCGACGCCGCCCTGGTCCTGGCCCGCACGGACGGTGGCACCTCCCCGCGCGGGAGCCGGGACAGCTTCAGCCTCTTCCTGGTGGAGAAGAAGGACCACGCGGGCTACACCACGGGCAAGCAGCTGGACAAGATGGGTCTGCAGGCCTCGGACACCGCCGAGCTGTTCTTCGACGACGTCCGGGTGCCCGCCGCCAACCTCGTGGGTGAGGAGGGCAAGGGGCTGGACCAGGTCACGGAGCAGCTGCCGCAGGGGCGGCTGGGTGTGGCCGTGGCCGCCATGGCCATCGCCGAGGGCGTGCTGGCCGAGACCACGGAGTTCGTCTCCAGCCGCAACGTGTTCGGCGAGCGCGTCCTGGACTTCCAGAACACGCAGTTCGAGCTCGCGGAGCTGACCGCGCAGCTGGAGGCCTCCCAGGCGTACGTGGCGCACTGCGTGGAGCTGTTCAACCGGGGGCAGCTGGACCTCATCGCGGCGTCGAAGGTCAAGCTGCAGGCCACCGGCACGGTGAAGGACCTGGTGGACCGCTGCCTGCAGCTGCACGGCGGGTTCGGCTACATCCTGGAGTCCTCCGTGGCGCAGGCGTACACGGCCGTGCGGCTGCTCACGATCTTCGGCGGCACGGACGAGATCCTCAAGGCCACCGTGGGTCACCACATCGCGGCCGCGAACTGAGCGCACCACCCCACCTCGAGCCACCCGCCGGCCGCGGTCCCCGCTGACCTTTCCGGCACCCGACCAAGGAGACACCGATGACCGACCCCACGCCGTCCTACGCCGCCGGTCCCACCGAGCAGCCGCTGCTGGAGGAAACCATCGGCGAGAACCTGCACCGCACCGCGGAGCGCTTCCCGGACCACGAGGCCCTCGTGGACGTGGCCGCCGAGAAGCGGTGGACCTACCGCGAGTTCCTGCGAGACGTCCGGTCCCTGGCCACGGGCCTGGACCGGCTGGGCGTGCGCACGGGTGACCGGGTGGGGATCTGGGGGCCCAACTCGTGGGAGTGGGTGCTCACGCAGTACGCGTCCGCGGAGCTCGGTGCCATCCTGGTCAACATCAACCCGTCCTACCGCCAGCACGAGGTGGACTTCGCGCTCGCGCAGGCCGGGATCTCCACGGTCATCAGCAGCCCCGCGTTCAAGAACAGCGACTACGCGGGGATGCTGGAGGCCGCCCGCCCCCACGCCCCGGAGCTGCAGAACGTGGTGCTCATGGGCAGCCCCGAGTGGGACGCACTGTTCGTGGAGCCCGACGACGCCCGGCTCGCCTCGGTCGCCGCCGGTCTGCACGCCGACGACGCCGTGAACATCCAGTACACGTCCGGCACCACCGGGCGTCCCAAGGGAGCCACGCTCAGCCACCGGAACATCCTCAACAACGGGTACTTCATCGGGGAGCTGCTGCACTACACCGCGAAGGACCGGATCGTGGTGGTCCCGCCGCTGTACCACTGCTTCGGCATGGTGATCGGCAACCTGGCCGCCACCAGCCACGGCTGCGCGATCATCCTGGCCGGGCCGGGCTTCGACCCGCGGGCCGCGCTGCGCGCCGTCGCCCAGGAGAGGGCGACCAGCCTGTACGGGGTGCCCACCATGTTCATCGCGGAGCTGGAGCTGCCGGACTTCGGGGACTACGACCTCTCCACCCTGCGCACCGGGGTGATGGCCGGGTCCCCGTGCCCCATGGAGGTCATGCGCAAGGTCATCGACCGGATGAACATGCGGGAGGTGGCCATCTGCTACGGCATGACCGAGACCTCCCCGGTGAGCTTCCAGACCCGCTCGGACGACTCCCTGGACCGCCGCGTGGGCACCGTGGGGCGGGTGCACCCGCACGTGGAGGTCAAGATCGTGGACCCCTCCACGGGCGAGACCGTGCCCCGCGGGCAGGCCGGTGAGTTCTGCACCCGCGGCTACTCGGTGATGAAGGGCTACTGGGGCCAGGAGGAGAAGACCCGCGAGGCCATCGATCCGGAGGGCTGGCTGCACACCGGGGACATCGCCGTGATGGACCAGGACGGCTACGCGCAGATCACCGGGCGCATCAAGGATATGGTGATCCGCGGCGGGGAGAACATCTACCCGCGCGAGGTGGAGGAGTTCCTCTACACCCACCCGGACATCGTGGACGCCCAGGTGATCGGCGTGCCCAGCGAGAAGTACGGCGAGGAGCTCATGGCCTGGCTGCGGCTGCGTGACGGCGCTGCCACCCTCACCGCCGAGGCCATCCTGGAGTTCGCGGACGGGAAGATCTCCCGCCACAAGATCCCCCGCTACGTGCACGTGGTGGACGAGTTCCCCATGACCGTGACCGGCAAGGTCCGCAAGGTGGAGATGCGCGAGGAGGCGCTGAAGCTGCTGGACCTGGAGGAGTAAGACCACCAGTCGTTCATTTATAAGTGAAAATGCGTTACGGTGTAGCTGCACGAACAGCGACTACTGCGCTCCAGGAGCACGTCATGACGACCACGGTTGAACGGATCAATATCTCAGCCCAGACCGTGCGGGAGGCACAGGCCCCGGCACAGCACGGCGCAAGCCTCGTTCTTCGCGATGCTGCAGGCAACGACGTGGCCCTCCCTGCGGAGGTGCAGAGAACACTTCTCCGCGCACTGTCCGCCATCGCGGAACACGGCTCAGTGAACATCGCCCAGACGCCCGAGGAGCTGACGAGCACCGTGGCCGCCGATCTCCTGGGCGTCTCCCGCCCCACACTGCTGCGGTGGGCCCGGGAGGGGCAGATCGAATCGTTCAAGGTCGGATCCCATGCGCGGTTCCGGCGCGCTGATGTGCTCCAGCTGCGCCAGCAGCGCGAACTGGCACGGCGTGCCGCGTTCCAGGAGTTGCGGGAACTGGATGCAGAGAACGACTTCGAATTCTTCGCGGATTAGCGGCCCGCGGCTTCAGGCCACATGGGAGGTGTCCGCGTCATTGGCCGGGAACACCCTTCGCACCGTGCCTATTCTGAGCCCATGACGCAACGGGTCTTCGTGGATGCCAATGTCCTCTTCAGCAAGACCCTCATGGACTGGCTCTTCCTGCTTCATCTGGACAACTCGACGATGTTCCAGCTCCACAGCACGGAGGACGTCTTCGCGGAAGTCATCGCGAACATGCGTAAGAAGTGCCCCACTGCCCCGGGTCACAAGACGGCCCGCCGCGCGCGGTTGATACGCGACAACATGGACGAAGTCCTGGCAGACTTTCCTTCCGATCTTCATTTCACGGGCACGGATCCTCACGACTACCACGTTCATGCGGGAGCAGTGCACGGCCGGGCCGACGTGGTCCTCACCTGCAACACGCCCCACGACATCACGATGGAACCTGAGGCCGAGCCCTACGACATCCTGCACCCCGACGACTTCTTCGTGCTCGTGGCGGATTCGCATCCCGCCTGTCTGATTCCCATTGTGCGCAATCAGCTGAGCTACTGGGGTGCCAGGGCAAACCATGTGCAGGTGGATGAGGCACTCGCCAGCGCCGGTTGCCCCCAGTTCGCGAGCAGAGTGCGACGGACGCTCTCCCAGATCGCCCGTATGCCGTGACAGGAGTGGACATGTTGACACTCGAGGAGATCTTCCCGCCCTTCGGACTGCGCATCACGTGCGGGGACCTGGAGCTGCGCGTACTGCGGGACGAGGACTTCCCGGAGCTCGTGGAGCTGTACCAGGGCGGCATCTCGGCACCCGGCCTGCCCATGCCCTTCCTGAACGCATGGCACGAGACGCCGCTCGCTCCCGGAACGCCCGAGGGATATCCGGCGTCCTCGCTCTCCTGGTGGTGGGCTCAACGCTCCACGTTCGCACCGCAGCACTGGAACCTGGCGCTGGCCGTCCGGTTCCGGGGCGAGCTGGTGGGGATGCAGGACCTCACGGCCCGGGACTTCCCCGTGGCACGCTCGGTCAGCTCGGGCTCGTGGCTCGGACGCGCGCACCACGGACAGGGCATGGGCACCCTCATGCGCCAGATGGCCGTGGGATTCGCGTTCGACGAGCTGGACGCCCTCGCGTGCCACTCGGAGTACGTGGTGGGCAACCACGCCTCCGCCGCGGTGAGCCGGAAGACCGGCTACGTGGACAACGGCAGGGCCCGCATTGCCCAGAACACCCGCGACGGCGCCGTGGGCGTGGAGGAGCAGCGCGTCGTCGTCACCCCGGAGACGTACGTGCGCCCCGAGACTCCGGTGATCTGCGAGGGCACGGAGGCCCTGCGCCGGTTTTTCGGGGTCGCGCGCGGCTGACTCCAGCTGGTGTCAGATCGCGGGCCACCGGTCGCGACACCGAAGCCCGCGCGTCAGCCCAGCCAGTCCTCGAACCGGGTGGCGGTGACGAACGCGTCCTGCGGGATCAGTCCGCCGTTCGCGATGCCGCGCCCCAGGTAGGGCGCCTCCTTGATCATGGCCGGGCGCTGGCCGCCCAGATCCCCACCGGCGGTGAGGATGCGGCGGGCGAAGTTCGCGATGGTGTCCACCTCCGGGCCCCGGACCGCGAGGATCTCGTGACGGGCCTCGCGGGGAGCGGTGGCGGCGTCGGCCACGAAATCCGCGACCTCCTCGCGCAGCGCGGGCGCCATGAGCATGGTGGGTGCGAGCGCCACCGGACCCCGGCTGACCATGCCCACGGTCGCGGGGACGAAGTCGAACCACTGGGTGGAGCGCACCGTGACGGACGGGACCGGGGACTGCTGGTAGATGCTCTCCTGCACGGCCTTGCCCTTGTAGTAGCCGTACCCGGAGTTCACGCGCGGGTCCTCGGCCCCGGCAATGGACAGGCACACGATCCGGCCCACGCCCTGCTCGTGCGCCGCCGAGGCGATGTTCGACGCCGAGCGCGCGAAGAACGGCACGGCCTTGCGCGCTCCCATGGTGTTGATGTGCAGGGCGTCCACCACCGCGTCCGCACCGTCGAGGGCCTGCGCGAGGCCCTCCCCGGCGACCGCATCCACGCCCGTGCGGCGGCTGGCCCGCACCACCGTGTGGCCGCGCCCCTCCAGCACGTCCGCCACGTTCGCTCCGAAGTTCCCGCTGGCACCCAGCACCGTGATCCTCATGGGGTCAGGGTAGACCCGGCACCTACAGGCTCTTGAACAGCTCCAGCGCGTGCGCCCGGGACTCCTTGAGGTCCACGATGGGCTCCACGCCCTCCTGCCGCCCGCTCCAGCGGTCCACGTACTCGAAGTCCGGGTCGAACTTCTTCTGCTGCGTCTCGGCGTTGAAGATCCGGAAGTAGGGCGCGGCGTCCGTGCCGCAGCCGGCCACCCACTGCCAGTTGTGCGGGTTGCTCGCGGGGTCCGCGTCCACCAGCGTGTCCCAGAACCACTGCTCGCCCAGCCGCCAGTCGATCAGGAGGTTCTTGGCCAGCAGGGAGGCCACCACCATGCGCACGCGGTTCTGCATGGTCCCGGTCTCCCACAGCTCGTGCATCCCGGCGTCCACCAGGGGAATCCCGGTGCGCCCCATCTGCCACGCGGCGAGCACTTCCTCGTCCAGCGGGGGCCACGGGAAGGCGTCGAACTTGGGGTTGATGTTCTCGGTGGCCATGTCCGGGTGGACGTACAGGTTGTACCAGGAGAACTCGCGCCACCCCACCTCGGTGAGGAACTTCCCGGGGTTTTCAGCGCGCTCCAGCGCCGTGTGCCACACGGTGTACGAGCTGATCTCGCCCCAGCGCAGGTGCGGGGACAGCCCCGACGTGGCGGGTTTGGCGGGTACGTCCCGGTCCTGGGCGTAGCGGGGCAGCCGCTCGTCAAGGAACTCGTCCAGCCGCTCGTGCGCCGCCCGCTCCCCCACGGTCCACGTGCGTGCCAGCCCCCCGGACCAGTCCGGGTGCGTGGGCAGCAGGCCCCAGTTGGCCAGGTCATCGGAGGCCGGTGCCGGGTCCGCAGGCTGGAGCGACGACGGCGCCGGGTACGGTTCCCGGGGCGGCGGCCCACTGGTGCACGCGCGCCAGAACGGCGTGAACACCCGGTAGGGGTCCCCGTTCTGGGTGCTGACGGTCCACGGCTCGAACATGAGCGAACCGGCATACGAGTGGGCGTCCACACCGTTCTTCCCGGCCCACTCCTTGAGCCCGGCATCCACCGCACGTTCCGGCCCACCGTAGCGGCGGTTCCACAGCAGGCGGCCCGCACCGGTCTCGCGCACGACGCCGGGCACCACCTCCCCTGCCGGGCCGCGCCGCAGCGTGAGGGGCACCCCCAGGTCGGAGAGGTCCGCGGCCAGTGAGCTCAGGGAGTGGTGCAGCCACCACTTGGCAGCGCCACCGAGCGGGCGGATACCCTGCGACTCCTCGTCCAGGACGTAGAGGCACACCACGGGTTCGCCGTGGGACACCGCCTCGTGCAGGGCGGGGTGGTCGGTGACCCGGAGGTCGTCGCGGAACAGCACCACGGTGGTCATCTGGGCTCCTCACCCGATCTGTCGGGGGTGTGCAACGACCCCCGCTGCGCAGCAGCGGGGGTCGCGGCCTCGGTCACGGCCAATCTACACAGGGGGACCGCGCCGGGCCCGGGGCGGCAGGCCCGCAGCGGTCCGCACCGCACCACCGGCGGCCGAGCGCGGACCCGGCCCAGCGGCGTCGTCCTGCGGCGGCGTGGGGCGTCAGGCCACCAGACCGTAGATGATGCCGCTCACGGCCACCAGCCCGGCCACCGTGACGAACACGTTGGAGAGCTTGCCGCGGTAGGGCTCCAGCGCGGGGAGCTTGTGGATCGCGTACATGGGCATGAGGTACAGGATCATCGCGATCACCGGGCCCGCGAGGGACTCGATGAGCGAGAGCACGCTGGGGTTCGCGATGGCCACGAGCCACGTGGTCACGAACATGAACACGGCCACGGCGGTGTGCAGCGTCTTGGTGCCGATCCTGGTTCCCTGCGGGTCCACGGTGGAGCGCACGACCCCCACGGCGCCTTCGGCGGCGCCCATGTAGTGGCCGAAGAAGGAGGAGGCGATCGCCGTCAGCGCCACGGCGGGGCCCAGGTAGGCGATGAACGGGCTGCCGTTCTCGTTGGCCAGGTAGGAGAGGACGGGCAGGTTCTGGTCCTTGGCGGCCTGCAGCCCGTCCGGGCCCAGCGAGAGCACGCAGGACCACACGAAGCCCATGGTGAAGATGACCAGCAGCATGGTGCTGCGGCGCAGCACCACGGAGGCGCGCTCGCTCGCATGCTCCCCGTACTGGTGCTTCATGGCCACGGAGAACTGGCTCACGGCCGGCGAGTGGTTGAAGGCGAACACGAGCACCGGGATGATCATCCACACGGACATCAGGAAGTCGCCGGCGGACGGCACGCCCTGGAACACGCTGAGGTCCCACGTGGGGATCAGGTACAGCGTCACGCCCAGCAGGATCAGGATCAGCGGGTACACGAGCCACTGGGTGACGATCAGCATGATCCGCTGACCCGTGAACATCACGAGCATGAGCAGCGCCACCAGGATGCCCGAGAGCAGCCAGCGCGGCGGGGACGCCATGCCCAGCTGGTTGACCATGAGGCTGTCCACGGTGTTGGTGATGCTCACCCCGTAGATCAGCACGATCGGGTAGATCGCCAGGAAGTACAGGACGGTGATGACCCGGCCGATGCCCTCACCGAAGGCCTTGCGGGCCACCACCGTGATGTCCTCGCCCGGGACGGGGGAGGCGCACACGAAGCGGGACAGCGCCCGGTGGGACAGGTACGTCATGGGGCCGATCAGGATGGTGACGATCAGCAGCGGCCAAAGACCGCCAAGCCCAGCGTTGATGGGCAGGAACAGCACTCCCGCGCCCACGGCGGTGCCGAAGAGGGAGATGGCCCAGTTGGTCTCGAACCGGCGGTTGACGGGCCGCTCGTTCGCGGCCCCCGCCTGCGTGACCGTGGCGGAGGACCCTCCGGTCGAGGCGTTCGTGGGGTCTGGGGCGTGGTCGTGGTCAGCCACCGGGGTCTCCGTGCTGTCGGGGAAAGGAACGAGCGAAAGGATGCGGACACCCTGTGAGCCGGATCATAGTTATACGCGATTCGGTGGCATTGTTCAACAAACTCCCGTCGGCCCAGGTCGCACCGTAGGGCCCTCCCGTACCATGGACGCATGGATCCCGAGCTCCGCCTGGACACGCAACTGTGCTTCGCGCTGTACACCGCCTCGCGCAAGGTCACCAGTGCCTACCGGGAGCCGTTGAAGGCGATGGGTCTGACCTACCCGCAGTACCTGGTGATGGTCGTGCTGTGGGAGGACGACCACCGCTCCGTCCACCAGCTGGGGGAGACCCTCATGCTGGACAGTGGAACCCTCTCGCCCCTGCTGCGGCGCATGGAGGCCGCCGGCTTCGTCACCCGCAAGCGGTGCGAACGCGATGAGCGCTCCGTGGTCGTCTCCCTCACGGACGCCGGTCGCTCCTTGGAGGAGAGGGCCGCCGCCATGCAGAAGAAGCTGCTGGACGAACTGGACATGAGCCTGCGGGAGAGGCTGACCCTGCACGAGCTGGCGCGGAGGCTGTACACCTCGCGGTGACACCCTCCGGCCGCACCCGTGCAGGGCCGCTCAGCGCGCGCTGAGGGTCACAGCACGCCGTACTCCTCGAGCAGCTCGCCCACCTCGCCGTTCTCCAGACGACGACGCAGCCGCTTGCGCAGCGGTTCCGGCCCGGGGATCCGGACCTTCTCGCCGTCCCGCAGCCGGGTGAGGCCTTCCAGCAGCACCCGCACGTCGTAGGTGCTGCCCCACGTCTCGGGAACGCCGCGCTCCACGCCCATGAGCTGGTAGACGGCCTCCATGCCGGTGCGCACCGAGTACTCGGTGGTGAAGATGCAGTCGCGGCCGGTCTCGGCGAACTGACCCAGGAACGCGAAGTTCCGGGCCCCCTCGGGCACCACCTGCGGGCGGTCGCCCGCGTGGCGCGGCATGAAGAAGCTGGTCACGTACGGCATCATCACGGGCACCGTCTTGGCGCCGGTGGCCGCGAGCTCCGGGATCTCCTCCACGGGAACGCCCATGTGGTAGAGCCACTCCTGGGTGATCTCCTCGCCCGTGCACTCGGCCATGGTCTTCTTCACGAAGTCGCCGGGGGTGTCCACGAACAGCGAGTAGACCCACACCACGATCTGGTCCTTCGGCTGCTTCTTGAAGTGCGGCTGGCGGTTCACGGTCCAGCTGAGCAGCCACGAGGAGTCCTCCGCCGTGACGATCCCGCCCGTGACCACGCGGCCGCTGAACGGATCCCGCTGCGCGATCTTCCGGATGTACTCGGGGATCCGCTCGTCCAGGGTGGTGACGGTGGCGGACTCCCACTTGGTCTCGTCGATCGAGGAGCAGAACACCTCCGGGCGCCCGAAGGAGGGGTCCTTGGCGGCGATCCGCTTCCACAGGTCCCAGGCCGAGGCGGGGCCGCGGTCGAGCTTCGCGGGGGTGGCGTGGTCGCCGTCGTCCGAGTTGTCCACGAGGGAGCCGATGGTGGTGAACACGAGGTCGTGCTCGCCCAGCTCCTGGGTCTCGGTGGCGCCCTCGCGCACCCAGTGGATCGCGGTGGCGCGGATCTCGCCGTTGCGGTGGGAGAAGTCGATGTCGCGGACGTCGGTGTCGTACTGGAAGGTGACGCCGCGCTCGGTGAGATAGGAGATCAGGGGCAGCACGAAGGACTCGTACTGGTTGTACTTGGAGAACTTCAGCGCGGAGAAGTCCGGCAGCCCGCCGATGTGGTGCACGAAGCGGTGCAGGTAGAGCTTGAACTCCAGCGCGGAGTGCCACTCCTCGAACGCGAACATGGTGCGCCAGTACATCCAGAACGGGGAGGCCAGGAACTCCTTGCTCATGACCTCCTGGATCTGCTTGCCCTCCATCTCCTCGCGCGTGGCCATGAAGACGTGCAGCAGGTCCTTCTGGGCGCGCTGCGGGAGGTCGAACTTGCCCTCGTGGCCCGCATCCCGGCCCTGCTTCACGGTGGCGCGGCGCAGGGAGTAGTTGGGGTCGTCCCGGTTGAGCCACGCGAACTCGTCCAGCACGGACGCGCCCTCGATCTCCAGGGACGGCACGGAGCGCATCATGTCCCACAGGCACTCCATGTGGTTCTCGAGCTCGCGCCCGCCGCGGATCACGAACCCCTTCTCAGGGACGTCCAGACCGTCCAGGGCGCCACCGGGCAGCCGGCCCTTCTCCACCACGGTCACGTTCTCGCCGGGCACGCCGGCGTCCCGGACCAGGAACACCGCCGCCGCGAGTCCGGCCAGACCGGATCCCACGATCCACGCGCGGGTGTCCTGGGCGTGCTCCGCCGGGCGGGGCCGCATGAAGGCCTCGTAGTTGCCTGCTGTGAACTGCATGTCGTTCCTCCTTCCGCGGGGCGTCGCTCTGGCGCTCCCTGCGTACATAATTGAGCCTACTCAATTTTGAGTGCAATACAATTATCTGGTGGAGAAAATTCAGA
The DNA here is from genome assembly GCF_001812045.1 of Kocuria sp. HMSC066H03. Lineage (NCBI taxonomy): Bacteria > Bacillati > Actinomycetota > Actinomycetes > Micrococcales > Micrococcaceae > Kocuria > Kocuria sp. HMSC066H03. The sequence continues at coordinate 1,027,647 of NZ_KV807506.1, read as the reverse complement.
ACCCGACGCCGCGCCGCCGGGGACATCCCCTGGAGCACGCGGCCTCCCGCGTGAGTCCGCGCGGTCCCGGCCGCCGTGAAATCGCCAAGGCCGAGAAGCGCGCCCGCATCCTGACCGCCGCCCGCGCGCTCGTGAGCGAGAAGGGCTACGCGCAGATGTCCATGAGCGAGGTGGCCGCCCGCGCGGACGTGGCAGCGGGCACCGTGTTCCAGTACGCCGCCACCAAGGCGGAGCTGCTCATGATGGTCACCGAGAACATCTGGGCGGACCACGTCAACGACGCCCTGGACGCGACCCCCGGCCCTGCCCAGCGCTCCCCCGCCGCCGTGGTGGACGCGATCATGGACTCGCTGGACCCGATCTTCGACATGGCCGTCCACTGGCCCGAGACCACGGTGTGGATCGCCCGCGAGATCCTCTTCGGGGAGGACCTGCCGCACCGCCGCGAGGTGCTGGTGCTCGTGGAGAAGCTGGAGGACCACATCGCCCGGATGCTCGCGGGCTGCCGCCCCGCCGCCTCGGACGCCGACGCCGCCCCCCTGGACGTGGGTGCGCGGATGATCGTCACCAGCGGGCTGGCCGAGCTCAACCGCGCCCGCCAGGGTCGCGCGGAGCTGGACCTGGTGCTGGAGCGGATGCGGGAGATCGTCGCGCTCGTGGCCGCGGGCGTGGGCACCGCACACGCTCCCGCGCACGACGCCGCCGTCCCCGCCTCCCCGGAGTCCGCCCGGTAGCCCGCCGGGGCGCGACGCCGCCGTGCCCCGGGTGGCCTGCTCAGGGAGCACGGAGCGGCGCCAGCGCGTCACGGGCAGGCGCTGGAGCGGACGGCGGCCGCGCCCCGCTCAGGAGGCGGTCACGGCCCCGCGAGGACGAACCCGTGACCCGCGCGGCGCGTGACGAGGCGCGCGGGCCCGGCCGTGCGGCGTCGTCGTCCGGGCATGGGAGAGCCCCGGCTCGCGGACGGGCCGGGGCTCTCAGCAGGCGGGGATCAGCTGCGGGGCAGGGTGATCAGCGCGGTGTGGTCGTCCAGGTCGGGGCGGTTGCGGCCGCCGCCCTTGACGAACAGCAGGTAGCCCACGCCCAGGAGCACGAGCCACACGACGCCCACGATCAGCGCCACGCGGGTGTCCGGGAACCAGCCGAGCAGCACGATCACGAACAGGATGCCGGCGGTCGCGGCCCACGAGGCCACGGGCCAGAACGGGACCTTGAACGCGGACTCGGGGCGGTTCTTGCGCTCGATCTCGCGGCGCATGGCGATGTGCGAGAGCAGGATCATGAGCCACACCCACACGGTGGCGAACGTGGCGATCGAGGCGATCACCAGGAACACGTCCTCGGGGATTACCACGTTGAGGATCGCGCCGATGCCCAGGGCGACGCACATGACCACCACGGTGAGCCACGGGACGCCGCTCTTGGACACCTTGGTGAACGCCTGGGGCGCCTGCCCCTGCTCCGCGAGGCCGAAGAGCATGCGGCCGGCGCCGAAGGTGTCCGCGTTGATTGCGGAGACAGCGGCCACGATGACCACCACGTTGAGGATGGATGCCGCCGCGGGAATACCCAGGGCGGAGAAGATCTGCACGAACGGGCTGGCCTCGCCGGTGATCTCGGTCCACGGGACCAGAGACATCAGCACCACCATGGTGCCCACGTAGAACAGCAGGATGCGGGCGGGCACGGCGTTGACGGCCTTGGGGATGGAGCGGGCCGGATCGCCGGCCTCACCCGCGGTGATGCCGATGGTCTCGATGCCGCCGAACGCGAAGACCACCACGGACAGCGCGGCCAGCAGACCACCCAGGCCGTTGGGCATGAAGCCTCCGTGGTCCACCAGGTTCTGCGGCCCCACGGGCTCGCCCGGGGCGTAGGAGACGCCGAGGACCATGAGCACGATGCCGCCGCCGATCATCGCCAGGATGGCACCCACCTTGATGATGGTCAGCCAGAACTCCATCTCGCCGAAGATCTTCACGTTGCGGGTGTTGATCGCGGCGATGAACAGGATGACGGCCGTGACCCAGATCCAGCGGGGCGTGTCCGGGAACCAGAAGCCCATGTACACGCCGAACGCGGTGACGTCCGCAATGGCCACCACGATCATCTCGAACACGAACGTCCAGCCCGTGACGAAGCCCGCGAACGGGCCCAGGTAGCGCGCGGCGTACTGGCCGAAGGAGCCCGGAACGGGGTGGCGCACGGCCATCTCGCCCAAGGCCCGCATGACCATGTAGACCACCGCTCCGGCGATCAGGTACGCCAGGATCACGGAGGGTCCGGCCGCCTGGATGGCGGTGGCGGAGCCGTAGAACAGGCCCGTGCCGATCGCCGAGCCCAGCGCGATGAACTGGATGTGGCGCATGCTCAGCCCGCGGGACAGCGTGGGGTGGCCCGCCCCGCCCTGCTGCGGTGCGGGCGGCGGGGATGCGGGACTACTCATGGCGCTCTCCTGTGGTGTTCCCGGCGAGGCCGGTGGGTGGGGTGCTCAGGGCGTCGTGGGCCAGGGTGGTGATGAGGCGCGCGGCGGCGCGGGCGGTGCGGCCGTCCACGTCCATCCGCGGCAGCAGCTCCACCACGTCCACGAGCACCAGTTTGCCGCTGCGGGCCACCCGGTGGCACACGGCCTGGATGGTCTCCAGGGGAACACCGTATCCGGCCGGGGCGCTCACGCCGGGCGCCACGGCGGCGGGCAGGACGTCCAGGTCGATGCTCAGGTGGATGGCGTCCACGCGTTCGACGAGGCGGTCCACGACCTCCAGGACGGCGTCGAGGTGGCAGGGCTGGCACTGCTCGTCCGTGAGGAACTCGACGCCCAGCTCCTCCGCGGTGCGGAACAGGATGCCGGTGTTGTTGGGCTCGCTGATCCCCAGCACGGTGTAGTCGAACGCGCGGCCGGCCTCCTGGTCCGCGCGGGCCATCTGCAGGAACGGGGTGCCGGAGGAGGGCTCGTCCGCCTGCCGCAGGTCGAAGTGGGCGTCCAGGTTCAGCACACCCACGCGCTGGTCCCGCAGGCGGTCGCAGCGGGTGCGTCCCAGGTAGCTGCCCCACGCGGTGTCGTGGCCGCCACCCAGGACGACCACGGGGTTGCCCGTGTCCAGGAGGCGTGCGACCTGGTGGCCCAGGGTGTCCTGGCCGTCCTCCAGGTCGCGGCCCGGGACCACCACAGTGCCGGCGTCGTGAATGCCGAAGTCGGCATGCATCGCCAGAGGGGCGAGGGCACCGCGCAGGGCGTCCGGGCCCTCGGAGGCGCCCACGCGGCCCTTGTTGCGGCGCACGCCCTCGTCGCAGGAGAAGCCGATGAGCTCGACGGCGGGGGTCTGCGCGGTCTGCGAAGCAGTGTCCTGGTCGGCGCCGCGCTGTCCGTCACCTCGCGAGGCGTTCTGAGGGGTCTGCTGCGCGGCTTCATGAGCGATGCCCTGCCGTGCTCGTTGGTGCCAGCGCAGGTGCTCCGGGGTGTCCGCGTCCGTCCTGCCGCTCCACACCTCAGGGTCCGGCGGGGTGATCCGGGTGGTCGTCATGCAGCATCCTTCCCTGCGGTGCCGCCTCCCCGGGCCGCCTCGCGGTGCTCGCGTGTGATCTGAATTACCTTTCGCTCCAGACAATCCCATCACCGGGGATCGCGGGGAGGCCCGACACCAGATATCGTCTGGTATTCCAGACACGCAGATCGTACGACACGCGGGCCAGACAACGACGCCGCTCGCTGGGTCCCTGGGGCGCGGCGCCGCATCTCGGAAACGGCCGGGGCCGGCCCTACCGTTGCGGAGCCGAGACGCGCGAGGTGCGGCCTCGGCCATCGACAGCCCCACCGCATCACCGGCACTGTGCCAGACCGTACTCACACCGCGGGCTGCGGGCACCGCGGGGGTACCGGACGCGCCCGGGGTGACCGTGCGGCGTCGTCCGCCCGAACTAACACCGTCCGAAGGGAACGCGATGACCGGAGCCAAAGTCCCCGCCGCGCAGAACACGCTGCGGATCCTGCGGTTCCTGGCGTCGCGGAAGGGGCCGGTGGCGGCGGCGTCGATTGGGACGGCGCTGGAGCTGCCGCGGTCCAGCGTGTACCACCTGCTGGCGGTGATGACGGAGCAGGGGTTCGTGGTGCACCTGCCGGAGGAGCGGCTGTACGGGCTGGGGATCGCGGCGTTCGAGCTGTCCTCGGCGTACACGCGGCAGGATCCCATGGCCCGGCTGGGTGAGCCGCTGCTGCGCGCGCTCGTGGACGCGGTGGGCGAGAACGCGCACCTCGCGGTGATGCACGGGCGGGACGTGGTGTACGTGGTGGAGGAACGGGCGCCGTACAAGCCGTCACTGGTGACGAACGTGGGGGTGCGCATCCCGGCGCACCTCACGGCGAGCGGGCGGTCCATGCTCGCGGGCCTGCCCGCGGCCCAGGTGCGGGCGCTGTACCCGGACAGGGACTCGTTCGCGTCGCGCTGGGAGAGCACGGCGATCACGACGCCTGGGCAGCTGCGCGCCGAGCTTTCGCGGACCCGTGAGCGCGGCTGGGCCGTGGAGGAGGGGGACGTGACGCCGAACTTCGCCTCCGTGGCGGTGGCGGCGCACGACCACCGGGGGCTGCCGGTGGCGGGGGTGGCGCTCACGTTCCTAGGACACAAGATCGACGATGAGCGGCGGGCGGAGCTGGTGGGGCACGTGCGGCGGACGGCGGAGGCGCTGACGCGGCGGTTGCATGGGGCGGTGCCGGGGGCTGGAGGGTAAGCGGCCGGGGCCGGAGGGAATTGAACCGATATCGCAGGTCAGTTCACCTGCCCGGCAATATCGACTCTGGACAGTGGTAACACTGGGGACATGAAGCACTCGATGAAGAGGCATCAATCTTCGGGTCGTTGCAGGCCGGTATCGCTAGCCGTCGCCGCTGCTGTAGTCGTGGTGTTCGGCGCAGGATGCAGCGTGGACCACCGGGACGCAACCGCGCCGAGCACGGCTCCTGCCTCTCATTCCTCGTCACGCGCATCCTCCGCGACTCCGTCCGTGACGCCGTCCCCCACGGCGTCGACTGCGGTTCCGACGTCATGAACGCCGACCGCGGCGCAACCCACCGGGACCGTGAAATCCATGCATCCGGCGACCCCGACCCCGATTCCTGGCGTGACCACCGGCCGATCCTCGGGAGGGCCGATCCCGGGGATCCACATTGCCACGGAAGAGCAAGCCCTGGAGTTGATTGGCAAGGTCGACGGGTTCAATCCCGACATCTGCTACATCAGCGACAAAAACCCCGATGGATCATTCACGGTCACAGGACAGTCCAAGTCCATGACGGGCCAGGGCGGATCCGGCACCACCGGGGTGTGGACGGTATATCAGGACGGCTCTTACCACTTCGGTCAGGATTTAGCTGACGGTTGAGCGGCGGCATGCGATCCGGGCGGTGCACTGGGGTGGAGCACCCTTTGCTCGTCACGCTCTGACCTCCTGGGCGAGGAATCCCTAAGCCCGGTACCCTTGGACGTCCCCCCTCCCCCGATCGGACGTGACGAATGGACACCTCGCCCACTGATCCTGCTCCGCGAGTTCTGTCTCGGCGCACCCTTGCCCGCGGCCTCGCATGGTCAACCCCCACACTGGCGCTAGCCGCCGTCGCACCGGCCTATGCGGCGTCCAGCACCTGCAGTCCGACGCTCACCTCCCAGGGCGGCCTGATCTACGGCTGGGGCGGCACAGGGGGAAGTGGGACCACCACGCAGACCATGACCGTGGGGGCCGAGACCTACGTGTACGGTCTACCCGCGGGCGTGACGGTCGTGAAGATCACCTACCAGTGGTGGATCATGAACCGTCAGGGTCAAGACTCGTCAGGGCCAGGGGCCTTCTGGGTGGGCAATCGCACCTCGAGCCGCAGTACCGAAAACCGCTCGGCCATGCCCTACACCACGGGTAGCCGGGGTTGGCGTGGCAGCCTCGCCAACACAGTGAACAACACCTCAGTGATGTTTCCGGACGGCACCTCATACCCGGCCTGGGACCTGAACTTCCTGTGGAATGGGAGCAATGGCGCCAACGGCACCTATTCGAGTGGCACCGACGGGTGCACCAACTTCGTCAGCGGACCGTCCGGGCGTTTCGGCGTGACCTACACCGGTGTCACGCCTCTGGCCCGTTGCCCCAGTCCCGACGGAACCATCCCGAACTTCAACACCATCGAGGTCACCCTCTCGAACGGGCAGGTGCTCAACACTTCAATCACCAACAACGGCGGATCCACCTGCAAGTGAGGGGAACAGACCGGGAGCGGTGAGGTAATGCTCCTCGCGAGACACCTGGTCAGCAACCACACCTAACGTCCATCGTGTGGTGCCCCACTCGACCCCCCCCTGTCTGGCATCCCAGACACAACCCCCTCCAGAACCCGTGACCCCCGTCACCGCCCGTGGTCCCATGGACTCATTCCCCGTCCGCGGCCTCACGCGCCCCGGACCGACCCGCACCAGGAGGCACCTCATGGCACTGCCCAACGCCCGCCCCGTCCGCGCACCCCGCGGCACCGAGATCAGCGCCAAGAGCTGGCAGACCGAAGCGCCCCTGCGCATGCTCATGAACAACCTGGACCCGGAGGTCGCTGAGCGTCCGGACGACCTGGTGGTCTACGGCGGCACCGGCCGTGCGGCTCGCAGCTGGGAGGCGTTCGACGCCATCGTGAAGACCCTCAAGGAGCTCGAGGACGACGAGACCCTGCTGGTCCAGTCCGGCAAACCGGTGGGTGTCTTCCGCACCAACAAGTGGGCCCCGCGCGTGCTGATCGCCAACTCCAACCTGGTGGGCGACTGGGCCACGTGGCCCGAGTTCCGCAAGCTCGAGGACGAGGGCCTCATGATGTACGGCCAGATGACCGCCGGGTCCTGGATCTACATCGCTACGCAGGGCATCTTGCAGGGCACCTACGAGACCTTCTACGCCGTCGCCCGCAAGATGCACGAGGAAGGCCGCATCCCCGAGCCCACCCTGGCCGGCACCCTGACCATCACCGGCGGCTGCGGCGGCATGGGCGGCGCCCAGCCGCTCGCCGTGACGCTGAACGGCGGCGCCTGCCTCGTCGTCGACGTGGACGAGACGCGCCTCAAGCGCCGCCAGTCCAAGCGCTACCTGGACGAGGTGGAGACGAACCTGGACACCGCCCTCGCCAAGGTCATGGCGGCCAAGAACGAGCACCGGGCGCTGTCCGTGGGGTACGTGGGCAATGCCGCGGACGTGTTCCCGGAGCTGCTGCGCCGCCACCGCGCGGGCGAGATCTCCGTGGACGTCGTGACCGACCAGACCTCCGCGCACGATCCCCTGTCCTACCTGCCCACCGAGTTCACCGTGGAGCAGTGGGACGCCGAGGCCAAGGCCGATCCCATCGGCTTCACCAAGAAGGCCCAGGAAGCCATGGCTGCCCAGGTCCAGGCGATGGTCGAGTTCCAGGACGAGGGCGCCGAGGTCTTCGACTACGGCAACTCCATCCGCGACGAGGCCCGCCACGCCGGCTACACCCGCGCGTTCGAGTTCCCGGGCTTCGTCCCGGCGTACATCCGCCCGCTGTTCTGCGAGGGTCTCGGCCCCTTCCGCTGGGTGGCGCTCTCCGGCGACCCCAAGGACATCGAGGTCACGGACAACGCCATCAAGGAGCTCTTCCCGGACAACAAGCACCTGCACGAGTGGATCGACGCCGCGCAGGAGCACGTGGAGTTCGAGGGCCTGCCCGCGCGCATCTGCTGGCTGGGCTACGGCGAGCGCCACAAGGCCGGGCTGCTGTTCAACCAGCTCGTGGCCGAGGGCAAGGTGTCCGCGCCCATCGTGATCGGCCGCGACCATCTGGACTCCGGTTCGGTGGCCTCGCCCTACCGCGAGACCGAGTCCATGAAGGACGGTTCGGACGCGATCGCGGACTGGCCGCTGCTCAACGCGCTCACCGCCGCGTCCTCCGGCGCCACCTGGGTCTCCATCCACCACGGCGGCGGCGTGGGCATCGGCCGTTCCATCCACGCGGGCCAGGTCTCCGTGGCGGACGGCACCGAGCTCGCCGCGCAGAAGCTCGAGCGCCTGCTCACCAACGACCCCGGCATGGGCGTGATCCGCCACGCGGACGCCGGCTACGAGCGCGCCATCCAGGTGGCGGACGAGCGCGGCGTCAACATCCCCATGCACAACGATCTCGCGGCCACCCGCCAGGCGGACCAGTGACCGGGCGCCCCACCTCCCCCACCGGGGACGACGACGCCGCACGCGGGCTCCGCGCCGATTCTCACCCGGGTGCCGCCTCCTCGGGGACGGCACCGGGGGCGACCAGCGACGCAGCCCAGCCGGGCGCGCGGTCGCACCGGGCGGCGTCGTCCGCCGGCGGGTCCGAGCTCATCACCGGCATCGGCGAGCTGCACACGGTGGACCCCGCGCGAGGTGAGGACTCCGTGCTCCGGGACGCGGCCGTCGTCGTCGAGAACGGGCTGATCGCATGGGTGGGCCGCGCCTCCGAGGCGCCCGCGGCGGACCGCGCCGTGGACGTGGAGGGGCGCGCGGGGCTGCCCGGCTGGGTGGACTCGCACACGCACCTGGTGTTCGCCGGGGACCGCGGGGAGGAGTTCGCCGCGCGTATGGCCGGCGAGGCATACGCGGCGGGTGGCATCGGCGTGACCACGAACGCCACCCGGGAGGCCAGCGACGAAACCCTGCGCGGGCTCGTGGCCGGGCGCGTGCGGGATGCCGTGGCCGGTGGCACCACCTACCTGGAGACGAAGACGGGCTACGGCCTGGACGTGGAGCAGGAGCTGCGCGCGGCGAAGATCGCCGCGGACGCCGCGGACGAGGTCACGTTCCTGGGCGCCCATCTGGTGCCCGAGGGCGTGGACGCGGACGAGTACGTGGAGACGGTGTGCGGGCCCATGCTCGAGGCCGTGACCCCGTACGTGCAGTGGGCGGACGTGTTCTGCGAGCGCGGGGCGTTCAATCCGGAGCAGTCGCGCCGCGTGCTCGAGGCCTGCCGGGACGCGGGGCTCGGGCTGCGGGTGCACGGCAACCAGATCGGCCCCGGTGAGGGTGTGTCCCTGGCCGTGGAGCTGGGGGCGGCGTCCGTGGACCACTGCAACTTCCTCTCGGACGAGGACGTGGCGGCGCTGGCCGGCTCGGGCACCGTGGCCACCGTGCTGCCGGCGTGCGACCTGTCCACCCGTGCCCCGCTGGCCCCTGCCCGTGAGCTGCTGGACGCGGGAGCCACCGTGGCGATCGCGTCCAACTGCAACCCCGGCACCAGCTACACCACGTCCATGAACTTCTGCGTGGCCACCGCGGTGCTGCAGATGAAGCTCACGGTGGACGAGGCCATCCGTGCCGCCACGCTCGGCGGCGCCAAGGCGCTGCGGCGGGACGTCTCCACCCCGGACCGGCCCGCCGTGGGCCACCTCGCTGTGGGCACGCGCGCGGACCTGCACGTGCTGGACGCCCCGCAGGCCGTGCACCTGGCCTACCGCCCCGGCATGCCCCTGACGTGGGGTGTGTGGCGGGCGGGCCGCCGGGAGATCTGAGCGCACCGAGTGACCCGGGGTCATCCACCCCGGGTCACTCGCAGGCCACCCCTTTTCTTCTCCACGAGTTGCCCAGACGACTCGGACCATCGACCGGAAGGACTCTTCCCCATGACCCTCTTCGACACCGACCTCCCCACCACCGTGCAGCTGGGCTCCTCCGGCGTCACGGTGGGTGACGTGATCGCCGTCGCCCGCCACGACGCCCGCGTGGAGCTGACCGACGAGGCCCGCGAGCACGTCGCGAGGGTGCGCCGGAACATCGATGAGCTGGCGGCGTCGGATGTGCCCGCGTACGGGATCTCCACCGGATTCGGCGCGCTGGCCAACAAGCACATCCCCCTGGAGAAGCGCACCCGGCTGCAGAAGTCCCTGGTGCGCTCCCACGCCGCGGGCACCGGGCCCACCGTGGAGCGGGAGGTGGTGCGGGCGCTCATGTTCCTGCGTGCCAAGACCCTGGCCTCGGGGCACACGGGCATCCGGGTGGAGACCCTGGAGACCATGCTCGCCGTGCTCAACGCGGGCATCACCCCGGTGGTGCACGAGTTCGGCTCACTGGGCTGCTCGGGTGACCTGGCACCGCTCGCCCACTGCGCGCTCGTGCTCATGGGTGAGGGCCGCGCCGTCGGACCGGACGGCACCGAGCGTCCCGTGCCCGAGCTGCTCGCCGAGGCCGGGATCGAGCCCGTGACCCTCGCCGAGAAGGAGGGCCTGGCGCTCATCAACGGCACGGACGGCATGCTGGGCCAGCTCATCATGGCGCTGGCGGACCTGCAGAACCTCCTCACCGCCGCGGACATCACCGCCGCGTTCTCCGTGGAGGGTCTGCTGGGCACGGACCGCGTGTTCGTCCCCGAGCTGCACGAGCCGCTGCGCCCCCACCCGGGCCAGAAGTATGCCGCTGCGAACATGCTCAAGGTGTTGGAGGGCTCCGGCATCGTGGCCTCCCACCGCGTGGGCGACGACCGCGTGCAGGACGCCTACTCCCTGCGCTGCGCCCCCCAGGTGGCGGGCGGCAGCCGGGACACCGCGGCGTACGCCCTGACCGTCGCGCAGCAGGAGCTCGCCGCGGCCGTGGACAACCCCGTGGTCCTGGACGACGGCACCGTGAGCTCCAACGGCAACTTCCACGGCGCGCCCGTGGCCTACGTGCTCGACTTCATGGCCATCCCGATTGCGGACCTGGCGTCCATGTCCGAGCGCCGCACCGACCGCATGCTGGACCCGGCCCGCTCCAACGGCCTGCCCCCGTTCCTCGCGGAGGACCCGGGCACGGACTCCGGGCTGATGATCGCGCAGTACACCCAGGCCGGGCTGGTCTCGGACATGAAGCGCCTGGCCGCCCCGGCGTCCGTGGACTCGATCCCCAGCTCCGCCATGCAGGAGGACCACGTGTCCATGGGCTGGCACGCCGCCCGCAAGCTGCGCCAGGCCGTGCTGAACCTGCGCCGCGTGCTCGCCATCGAGCTGCTCTCCGCCACCCGCGCGATCGCTCTGCGCGCGCCCCTGGAACCGGGCGCGGCGGCGTCGGCGGTCATCGCGGACCTGGACGGCCGCGTGGGCGCGCCCGGCGAGGACCGCTTCATGGCGCCGGAGATCGAGGCGGCCGAGGAGTACGTGGCCTCGGGACGCCTGGTGCGCACGGTCGAGTCCGCGGTGGGCCCGCTGAACTGACCGGCACGCGCGGGGGCGGGGCACGACGTCGCCCGCGTGCGTCCCCCGCGCACGGCCTGTACGCATGGGGCCGGGGGCCGCGTCTGAGGAGAGGTTCTGCCGCCGGAAAGTGCGTTTCCGGGGGCAGAACCTCTCCCTGCGCGTTGAGGCGAACGCGGGTCAGCGTTCGGACCTGTCCCCTCCGCAGACCGAGTTGTATCGTGGCTCACACGCGCGAAGGGAGCGTCCATGCCCGTCTACGAGTTCCGGTGCGAGGCCTGCGGGCCGTTCGACGCCCACCACGCCATGGCCCAGGTGCCACGCTCCCAGGACTGCCCCGCGTGCGGTGCGGACGCGCGGCGCGTGTTCTCCGCGGTGGGGCTGTCCCGCGCGAACTCTCCCCGGGCACGGGCAATTGACGACGCCGCCCGCACGGCTGACGCGCCCGACGTCGTCCGCTCCCTGCCCCGCCAGCCCGGCGCCCCCGGAGCGGCCCCTGCCGTGACCCGGGACCCCCGGCACGCGAAGCTGCCGCGGCCCTAGCTTCCCCGCACTGCCGCGCGGGAACCGCCCGCGGGGCTCTCCAGAAAGGTCACGGACCATGCCAGAAGTGATTTTCCCGCTGGACTCCACCAAGCCCTTCACCGAGCAGAAGCTGACCGGCCACAACCGCTGGCACCCCGACATCCCGCCCGTGGCCACGCTCAAGCGCGGGGAGAGCTACCGCATCGACTGCCGCGAGTGGTTCGACGGCGCCATCAAGAACGACGACTCCGCGGACGACATCCGGGACGCCCCACTGAACCGGGTGCACGCGCTGTCCGGGCCGTTCCGCATCGAGGGTGCGGAGCCCGGCGACCTGCTGATCGTGGACATCCTGGACGTGGGTCCCATCCCCCAGGAGGAGGGCCCGCTGGCCGGACAGGGCTGGGGCTACACGGGAATCTTCGCGCAGAAGAACGGCGGCAGCTTCCTGGTGGACCAGTTCCCGGACGCGTACAAGGCGGTGTGGGACTTCCGCGGCGGCGAGTGCACGTCCCGGCACATCCCCGGCGTGAAGTTCACGGGCATGGTCCACCCCGGCCTCATGGGCACTGCGCCGTCCGCGGAGCTGCTGAAGACGTGGAACAAGCGCGAGGGCGACCTGATCGCCACCGAACCGAACCGCGTGCCCCCGCTGGCCTTGCCGCCGGAGCCGGACTCCGCGATCCTCGGCTCGCTGACCGGCGCGGACTTCGACCGCGTGGCCGGCGAGGGCGCCCGCACCGCTCCCCCGCGCGAGAACGGCGGCAACCAGGACATCAAGAACTTCACCAAGGGCTCGCGCGTGTTCTACCCGGTGTACGTGTCCGGGGCGAACCTCTCCATGGGTGACCTGCACTTCTCCCAGGGGGACGGCGAGATCACGTTCTGCGGCGGCATCGAGATGGGCGGTTTCATCGACATCCATGTGGACGTGATCAAGGGCGGCATGGACACCTACGGCGTGAGCGAGAACGCCATCTTCATGCCCGGACGCAACGGTCCCGTGTACTCGGAGTGGCTGGCGTTCTCGGGCACGTCCGTGACGCTCGACGGCGAGCAGCGCTACCTGGACTCGCACCTGTCCTACCAGCGCGCGATCCTGCACGCCATCGACTACCTCGCCAAGTTCGGCTGGTCCAAGGAGCAGGCGTACCTGCTGCTGGGCGCCGCCCCCATCGAGGGCCGCTTCTCCGGGGTGGTGGACATCCCCAACTCGTGCGCCACGGTGTACCTGCCCACCGAGATCTTCGACGTGGACATCCGCCCCTCCGCCAGCGGTCCCACCCAGGTGGACCCGGGCATGGGGGCGCCGCGGGCGATGAACCCGGGCTGATCCCGCCACGGCCCCGCGCGGACGACGCCGCGGGGCCGCCTCTCGCAGGTGAGTGCACTTCCGCCCCAGGAACCGCGGTTTCCAAGGATGGAAGTGCACTCGCATGTCTGACGGGCGGTCCTCTCAATCCCGTGCGGCGGCCGCCAGGTGCTCCTGGATCTCCGCCAGCACCTCGTCCGGGCGCTCCTCCACCATGAAGTGCCCGGTGGGAACCGCCCGGCCGGTGATGCGTGGCAGCCACGGCCGCCACGCCTCCAGCGGGTCCGTCTGGGCACCCACCACGCCGTTGCTGCCCCAGAGCAGCAGGGCGGGGAGGTTGCGAGAGGTGCCGCGGTCGGCGTCGTCGTGCTCCCGGTCCACACCGGCGGCCGCGGCGTAGTCCGCGCACCACGCGGCCACGACGGACGGGTTCTGGGCGGCGGCCTCGTAAGCCGCGAGCGCCTCGGGGTCGAACGTGTCCAGGGAACCGGGAGTGCCACCCAGTCCCCCGAGGGCCGCGTGCAGGAAGGTGAGGGGCTCGGCGCTGATGAGCCGCTGCGGCATGGGTGCTGGCTGGGCCAGGAACAGCCAGTGGTAGTACCGGGTGGCCAGCCAGTCGTCCATGAGCTCCCACACGGTGGGGGTGGGGAGGATGTCCAGCAGCGCCACGGAGCGCACCGCGTCCGGGAAGTCCAGGGTCATGCGGTGGGCGGTGCGCGCGCCGCGGTCGTGGGCCACCACGTCGAAACTCTCGTGGCCCAGGTGGCGCATCACGGCCACCATGTCCGCCGCCATGGCCCGGAAACTGAACTCCTCGCTGTGCGCCGTGGAGTTCCCGTAGCCGCGCAAATCCGCGACCACCACGCGGTGGTCCCGCGCGAGGGCAGGGCCCAGTCGGTGCCACATGGCGTGGGTCTGCGGGAAGCCGTGCAGCAGCAGGAGCGGCTCGCCCTGCCCGCCGGTCCGCGCGTGGATGGTGGCCCCGGGGACGGAGATGCGGTGGGTCTCGAAGTTCTCGAACATGGGGCCATTGTGCGCCTCCCAGATGGGGGACCACCCGTGCAGCCGGGCCCGTCAACACACTCGGGGCGGGAAACCTCCCGACTGCTCCACGAACGGGGCTGAGACACCCATGGCCTCAGGCGCACAGCGTCTGAGGAGAGGTTCTGCCCCCGGAAAGTGCGTTTCCGGGGGCAGAACCTCTCCCTGCGCGTCGGGCCACCCACGGGACATCGCCCGCCCCACGCGTGGCGCCCCGCCGCGCCCTACTCCCCCTCGAACGGCCACCCGTGCGCCGCGAGCATCGCCCGGATGCGTGCGATCTCCTCGGGCTTGGGCTCGTCCTCCGTGGCGCGCTGGATGGCATCGCGGGCGTCCGCCTCGGAGGGTGCCACTCCCTGGTCCCGGGCGTCCTGGGCCAGCTGGTCCGCGATCGCGGCCATGTCCGCGTCGTCCAGCTGGGGGCGGAGCACCGCGAGCACCGGGAGGTAGTCCTGGGTGGGGACCCCGTTGGGGTAGTCAGCCCGCAGCCAGTTCATCACCCTCGCCACGTAGCCGGGCTGGCGGGGTGGTTCGTCCTGGCTGGCGCCCACCAGGGGCCACCCGGCGCGCGCGAGCTCCGCGGCGACGTCGTGCTGCTGGGCCTCGGAGGACGTGGCGGGGCCCAGGAGGTCTCCCGCCGGAACGTCCAGCGCCTCGAGCAGGCGCTCGGTGCGGTGCGGGCCCACCGTGCGAGCCAGCAGCTCCGCGAGCGCGGCGTGCTGCTCGGGCGGGACGCCCTGCGGGTAGGCGGCCCGAATGTGCTCGAGAGCCGCGTCGAAAGTCATCATCCGAACACCGTGATCCCTAGGTAGTGCTCCAAGCTCTTGCGGGTGATCCAGAGGACCCCGATCAGCACCGCGGCGAGCACGATCGCAAAGCAGAGTACCGCCCCGGCGAGCGCCACGGGGTTCCTGCGGGCCGTGCCGTCGGGGCCGGGGTCCGGGGTGGCGCGGCTCCACAGGGTGATGCCCACGGTGAACAGCGCGGGCAGGCCGGCGCCGAAGCACAGGCCGGCCACGAGCACGGCCAGGGCGGATCTCGCCATCTCGGCAATCATGAGCGGGTGACCTCCTGGGTACCGGAGCGGAGGGAGTCGCCGGGTGCGGGGGTGGTGCCCTCGTCCCAGTCGTCGTTGACGTTGTGGCGGTCCACCTTCTGGTGGCGGGAGCGCATGAAGATCAGGGCTGACGTGACCACCATGAACAGGAAGATGGCCACGGCGCCGGCCAGTCCCCCGATCGCGTGGGCGACCACGAAGCACGCCGCACCCACCACGGCCGCGGCGGGCAGCGTGAGCAGCCAGCCCACCACCATGCGCCCGGCCACGCCCCAGCGCACCGTGGCGCCGGGCTTGCCCACCCCGGATCCGAGGATGGAGCCGGTGGCCACGTGCGTGGTGGACAGCGCCATGCCGAAGTGGCTGGAGGTCAGGATGATGGCCGCCGACGACGCCTCGGCCGCCATCCCCTGCGGCGGCTCGATCTCCACGAGGCCCTTGCCGAGGGTCCGGATCACGCGCCAGCCGCCCAGGTACGTGCCCAGGGCGATGGCCACCGCGCACGAGACGATGATCCACGGGGGCAGACCGTCGTCCTCGATGCCCTGCACGCTCAGGCTGCCGTGCGCGATCAGGGCCAGGGCGATCACGCCCATGGTCTTCTGCGCGTCACCGGTGCCGTGGGCCAGGGACACCAGCGACGCCGTTCCCACCTGTCCCCAGCGGAACCCCTGGTCCCGGTGGCGACGGTCCGCCCCGCGGGCGATGAGGTACACGAGCGCGGTTCCCACAGCGGCCACGCACCCGGCGATGAACGGGGCCAGCGCGGCGGGCACCAGGATCTTCTGCACCACTCCGGCCCAGTTCACCCCGGCCACCCCGAGCGAGGCGAGACCCGCGCCGATGAGCCCGCCGAACAGCGCGTGGGACGAGCTGGAGGGCAGGCCGAACAACCACGTGGCCAGGTTCCAGAGGATGCCGCCGATGAGCCCCGAGAAGATGAGGGTCAGTGCGATCGTGGGGTCCAGTCCGGAGACGAGCCCGCCGTCCGGGGTCTGGATGAGCAGCACGTCCTTGGTGACCGTGGTGGCCACCTCCACGGAGAGGAACGCGCCCACCAGGTTCAGCACCGCGGACAGCGTCACGGCCGTGCGGGGCTTGAGCGCTCCGGTGGCGATGGACGTGGCCATGGCGTTGCCGGTGTCGTGGAATCCGTTGGTGAAGTCGAAGGCCAGCGCGGTCACGACCACCAGGCCCAGGATCACCAGTTCAACTGTCATTCCCCCAGGATGATCCCCACCGGGGCTCCGTGCCAAAAACGCGGCCGCACCCGGCCCCGTGGTGTTGGACACCTTGCTGACAACGCACGTACCCGCTACCACCGGCAGCGGGTACGTGCGCGGTTCTCGCGACGGAGCGGCCAGCCCTCGCGCGGGGTTCGTGGTGCCGGTGTGGGCGCCCACCGTGGTCGATCCCGCGGCCGCCCCTCGTGCGCGGGGCTCGTCCCCCCTCCAGGGCGGGGGGTCAGCCCTTGCGGAGGGTGATCTGCCAGCTGGCGTCGCCCTTCTCCACGAAGTCGGTGACCTCGTGCCCGTCCGTGGCCGCCCACTGCGGGATGGCCTCGGTGGCCTGGGTGCAGTCGAAGTCGATCACCAGGTGGTCACCGCTCTGCAGGGTCTGCATCACGTCCTTGGCCTCGATCAGCGGGAACGGGCACACCGCCCCGAGCGAGTCCAGGGCCCAGTAGCCGTCCCCCAGGTCCTTCAGTTTCGACGACGCCGCTGCGCCCGGGTTCCTGACCATGAGCGCCGTGGGTGCCGCGGAGAGTCCCGAGAACACGTCCGCGCCCGAGGTGCGGGGGGCACCCGCGGTGGGAGCGGCGTCGTGCGCGGCGGTGTCCGTGGCGAGGGGGCGGGCCGTGGGGGCGGCGTCGATGGAGTTGTCGTCCGGTGCGGAGGCATCCACGGTGTGGTCCAGGCTCTCGGCGGTGGAGTAGGTGCCCCCGCTGGTGCCCTGCTCCGGCTGGGTGACGGTGGGCTTGAGCCAGATCCTGGTGGCCGCACCCACACCCAGGGCGATGAACAGCAGCGCGATCCAGCCCTGGAAGGTGAACAGGCTGGTCTGGACCATGCCGTTGCCCACCGTGCAGCCACCGGCCAGCGCTGCACCGACACCCATGAGCAGGCCGCCGCCGATGGAGCGCACGGTGGTCCTGGCGTCCGGGACGCGCACGCGGAACTCGCCCGTGGACTTGGCAGCGATGAACGAGCCCACCAGGATGCCGAGCACGAGCATCACGCCCCAGTCCAGCTTCTTGTCCGCGCCGGTGACCAGGAAGTTGAGCAGGTTGGCGGTGGGGGTGGTGATGCCCAGACCGTCGTTGCGGCCGGTCGCGGCGGACAGCGGCCACGCGATGACGCCGATCAGACCCACGAGCGCGCCGGCGGTGTAGACGTGCAGGGGCTTCTTCCAGGCGGGACGGCCGTTCAGCCGCGCGGGCTTCACGGTGTTCTTCTCGCGGTTGAGGAAGTGGCGCACCATCACGCCGGTCACCGCGGCCAGGACGATCACGAACAGCCAGGGGGACACGCCCAAGGCGTCCGGGATGGTGGTGAGCCCGGTGTCCCACTGCTTCATGCCGGAGTTGACATCCTTAAGCACACCCGTCTTCATGGCGGAGGCGGACAGCGCGTACATGGCCAGCGCGATCCAGGAGCCCACCAGGCCCTCACCCGAGCGGTACCACGTGCCGGAGGCGCAGCCGCCGGCCAGGATGATGCCCACCCCGAACATGAACCCGCCCACGACCACCGCGAGCGGCATGAACGAGGGGTAGTCCGGGGAGATCACCCCGAGGGTGGTGAGCGCAGCGAGCCCCACGGCGTGCACGGTGATCACCACAAGCAACGCCGTGAACGTGCGCCACGAGCGCTGCAGGAAGACGTCCCGCAGCATGCCCGTCACGCAGAAGCGGCCGCGCTGCATCACCACGCCCAGCAGGGCGCCGAGGACGAGTCCGGTGAGGATCATGAGTGTGTCCCTGTTTCTCGCGCCCTCCCCCGGCGCGGTGAGCGTCAAATATTGAAGAGGTAACCATGTGGGGAGTGCCTGTCATTCAACTCCCCCCATCGTGGGAGGTCCAGGGAGGTGTCACGGGGCGCAACAGTGGTGGTCGCGATCACTCCCGAGGTGCATGTTTTAGACTGAAGTATGCAGTCCTCCCCCCGCAGCACCCCCCGGGAAGCATTTGGCGCGCATGACGGCGCCGGGTCACCCATCTCTCGGCGCACCCTTGCCAAAGGCGCGGCATGGGCCGCCCCCACCGTTCTTTTTGCCGCACCTGCTCCGGCGGCGGCGGCCTCCGTCCGGGATGTCATTGTGCGGGCTGAGCCGTGTGGCAAGGATTCGCTCCTCGTCAACCGGATCCCTTTTTCGATCACCACGGTCTACGGAGCCACCCTCCCCGCTGGCACCCGGTTCGAATTGAAGTACGGCGGAGGGTCGCGGTCATCACCTACATGGGACGGCGCGCTGGCAGCGAACAGCAACATCACCTGGACACCAGGAAACGACTCCAGCATCACAGGGGGGCGCTGGGGCACCGTCGTGTTCATTCTCAGATCCCCCATGCCCGCCAACACCACGTGGAACCTGGACTTCCACATGGACATCGGCGCGTCAATCACTGACCAAGTGACAAGCTTGACAATGACCAGCTCGTTGCCGGACCAGAACAAAGACACTGGCAATGATTCGGCATCCCACCAGATGTATCGCGGGGGATGCGGGACCTGACGTCTCGGAACAACCCATTGGCCAATCCCGGGTCACGGACGGGCGAACCCGGCCCTTTCCCCGATGAGCGCCGCCGATCTCTCCCCCACCCGCCCCACCGACATCGGCACCTGCCCGAACACCGACCGCGGGATGGGGTGACGGCACAGCTCCGCCGTGCGCCTCTCGTCCCAGTCCACGTAGACGTACCAGCCGCCGTCATCCCCGGCACGAAGCTCAGCAGCCTCAGCCTCCACACCGCCCACCTCGAACGCCGTGCGCCGCACCGTGCCCACCGCGCACAGCTCCTGCCGCTTGGACAGGTACGCCCAGATCACGTCCCCCGCCTTCATGGTGCGGAAGCCCGTGCGCAGGCACCAGCGGTCGATGGGCTGCGAGCGCCCGATCGCCTCCCACACCTCCGTGGCGTCTTCACGGGTGCGCCAGTCCGCGGGCATGTGCTCCGCATGGGCGGCGGGGTTGATGGGCAGGAACCAGTGGACGTCCTCGCTCATCCGCGCCCCACCCACGAGTCCGCGGACCCGTCCGCCAGCAGCGCGTCGTACCCCTCCCGGAACGTGGGGTACCGCCACTCCTCGCGGGGCACCAGGGCGTGCACCAGCTCACCGTCCACGATCTTGCCGAGCGGCCCCTCCCCCGGCCCGGAGTCGTCCGGCGGCACGGGCACACCCAGCCGGTGCGCGAGGTGCGCGGCCACGTCACCCAGCCGTGCGGCGTCGTGGTCCACGGCGTGCAGCAGCCGCGGGAGCCGGGCCGGTGCCGACGCCGCCGCCGCACCGCCTCCCCCCGCGACCGTCCCGCTCCGCGAGGCTCCCGTTCGCTGACCCGCCGCGTCGCCGACTCCGCCGGGCATCCCTGTCTGCGTGGAATCCTCCCGCTCGCCCGCCACGGTGCCCCGTTCCAGCAGGGTGACCAGGACCGTCACGAGGTCGTCCCGGTGGATCCTGTTGGTCACCCGCCGGTGTGCCAGGGGCGCCCCGCGGCGCACCCGCTCGATCATGGACGTGCGCCCCGGTCCGTAGATGCCCGCGGGCCGCACGATCACGAGGTCCGGGAACAGCTCCGCCGCCAGATCCTCCGCCGCGAGCAGCACGTGGGCGGTGGGTCGCTGCGGGTCGGGCGGGGTGTCCTCGGTGACGCGTTCGCCGTCGCCGCCCAGCACACCCGTGGAGGACACCAGGACCACGAGCGGCTCCTGCTCCCCGAGTGCGCGCCGCAACCCCCGCAGGCCGCCCAGGTAGGTGTGCTCGTACCCGGCGACGTCGTGGCCGTCCGCCGTGAGGGTGACCACCACGGCGTCCACGTCCGGAAGGCGTGCCTCGCCGGGATCCGTGAGATCCAGGGACGCCCCTGCCAGCGGCGCGGGCAGCCGGTCCGCATGCCGCCGCACACCGGTGGCCGCCCACCCCCGCTCGCTCAGTCGCAGCCCCAGCGCGGTTCCCACGTCCCCGCAGCCGGCCAGCAGAACACGCCGTGATTCGGTCTCAGTCATGCCTCCACCCTGCCACGCAGCTCCGCATGGACCACACCGTGGAGCGTCGAACAAACTTTCGTCACCCCACTTACCATCGCCGCCGAATCGGACTACGCTGGGAACTCCCAAGCCCCGCATCACCTCATCGGCCCTCCGGGCCTGAATGGAGATCGCACCATGATCATGAAGACTCTGCACGACGCCGGCATCCGCTCCGAGTACGCCTACGCCGCGGGCATGGGCTCCATCGGCCTCGCCTTCGTGTCCTGGGGCCTCTCGCGCTTCAAGAGCGACGACTCCAAGGCGCAGTCGGACCGCTGGGGCATCTTCGTGGGCCACTGGGCCCCCACTTTCATGAGCGTGGGTCTGGCCCTGTCCCAGTACGAGCAGACCCTCGAGAACAAGAAGAAGTAGCCACCGGCCCCGCAGCCACTCGGCGCAGGAAAACCGCCCCGCACCTTCCTGGTGCGGGGCGGTTCGTCTGTCAGCGGCTGCCCGGTGCGGCGCTCAGTGCCCGTAGCCCTGGGACTGCTCCTCCGTGCCGGCCTGCTCCTCGAAGAACTCCTGCTGCTCCTGGGTGTCCGCCTGCTCGGCGGCCTTTTGGCGCTGCTCGTCGGTGTCCACCTGGCTGACCGACTCGGTGTTCTCGTCCTGCGGGTCCTTGCCCATGGCTGCACTCCTTCACGGTTGCGTGGTGCACCGCCCCGAACCCTGCAGCTCGGACGACGGCGCCGTGCCCCCGAGCATCCTCAGCTCACCGGGGCGTGTCAACGGGGTTCAACGATGGCACCCACTCGTCACCCGGCAGCCGCGAGCGCGTGCTGCACCCACGCCGTCACGGGCCCTGGAGCCCACCGCCCCACGCCCCGGGCCTCCCCCACCGGACGGGCGCCGCGCAGGGCATTGGTCACGAACACCTCCGACACCTCAGCGAGGTCCGCGAGTGCGATGGCCCGTTCGCGGACCTCGTACCCGGCGGACCGCAGCGCCGCGATCACCCGGGCGCGCATCACCCCGGGCAGGATCCTGCCGTCAGCGGGCGGGGTGGTGACCACGCCGCCGCGCACCACGAACACATTGGCCCGCCCGGTCTCCAGCACCGTGCCGTCCTCGTCCACCAGCAGCGGGTCGCACACCGGGGACCACGGGCCGGGTGCCGCGTCCAGGGCGCCGCGGTCCGCCCACTTGTGGCACCCCCACCCGCCGGGCACCACCACCGGGCGCAGCACCCACGGCTCCACGGGAGGGGCCACGTCGGGCGGATCGAGCGGGGCTCGGGTCATCTCGATGCGCAGACTCCCGGCCTCCGGAACCGCCGTGACCCGCATCCGGTGCCGGCCCTCCAGGGCGGCGGCGCACCGGATGATCCGCTCCTCGAGCCCGCCAGGCAGGTCACAGGAGAAGCATGCACGAACGCTGCTCTGGAGCCGGGCCAGGTGCTCCGCCAGCTGCTCCGGCCGCCCGTCACGGACGAGCATCGTGGTGAACACGCCCGGAGCAGGATCGGGGCTCGCGCGGAGAACAGGCGCGTCCCGCAGGACGGGTGCCCGGCCCGACGACGCCGCCCCGCCCGGGTTTCCCGCGCCCGCTCGCCCGGTGAATTCGCCGCACTGGGAGGCACCGCCCACGCACGCCGGGGTCGCCACCTCCGAGGACTCCGCGTGCTCCCGCCACTCGCGGGTCAGCTCCTCCCCGAACCGGGCACCCACCGCATCCAGCAGCGGGGCGGCCTTCACGAGGGTCTCGAACGCCTCCCCGCCCGGGTCCGAGTCCGCGACGATCCCGCCACCCACGCCCAGCCGCACGGCCCCACCGGAGAACTCGAAGGTCCGGATGGCCACGTTCACCGCCAGACCCGCCACCGGGCTCACACACCCGATGCCCCCGGTGTAGACGCCCCGCGCGGTGGTCTCGAGCTCGTTGATGATCTCGGTGGCGCGGATCTTGGGCGCCCCCGTGCACGAGCCGGGTGGGAACGTGGAACGCAGCAGGGCGGCGTCGTCCAGCCCGGGGCGCAGCGTGCCGTGGACGTCCGCGACCAGGTGGTGGACGCCCGTGTGCGGCTCCACGCGCGGCACGGCGGGGCTCAGGACGGAGCCGGAGACGCACGCGCGGGAGAGGTCGTTGCGCATGAGGTCCACGATCATCACGTTCTCCGCGCGGTTCTTGGCGGAGGCGTGCAGCTCGCGGGGGTCCGAGTCCGCGGGCGCCGTGCCCTTGATCGGGGAGGTCAGCACGGCGCGGCCGGTGCGGCGCAGGTAGAGCTCGGGCGAGAGGCTGGCCACCGCGCCGCCCGGCACGCGCAGGAACGCGGCGAAACGCGGCCGCAGCCGCTTGTACCCAGCGCAGAACAGGTCCAGCGGGTCGCCGTCGAATGCCGCCGTGAGCTCGCGGCAGATGTTCGCCTGGAAGATGTCGCCATCCCGGATGTGGGTCAGCGCCCGCCGCACGGCCTCGGCGTGGGCCGTGCCGGTCACAGCGGCCTCGAACGGCTCGCAGCGGTACGGCCGCGAGGCGGGAGCCTCTCCGGCGGGCGACGCCGCGGGGCCGCCCGCGAGCGCCCGCTCCACGAGCGCGACGGTCCGCCGCACCCGGCCCGGATCCGTGCCGGGGAGGGACTCGCAGTACCAGCGGTCCGCGGCGGCGTCGTGCACCAGGACGTGGTCGTAGTGAGCCAGATGGTGCTCCGGCAGGGCACCGGAGCGCGGAGGCGCGGGCGGGAGGGTCTCCAACCGGCGCGAGAGCTGGTAGCCCAGGTAGCCGATCCACCCGCCGTCGAACCGGGCGGGGTCTTCGGCGGTGAGGGCGGCGTCATCGTCCGCGGCGCCCAGCGCGGCGAACGGGTCCTCATCCGCACCCAATACACGTGTGGGCCGGATACCGATGACCGCATCCCCGTGAAGCCAGTCCCCGAACAGCGCCGCGAGCCCGGGTTCATCGCGCAGCGCACGCAGCATCTGCACGGGACTCACACGGTGCGGCAGGGCGGTGCGGGGCACGGGTTCCTCTCGGGGCAGGGCTGGCCGAGCCCATGATACGAACGAACCGCCCCGCAGGCGTGCGCGGGGCGGCTCGTTGGACGGGGCGGGGACGGCGTCGCCGTCCCGGGGCACGACTGCGGGCCCGGAGATCCGCATGGCCGCCCGCGCCGCGCGGTGCTCAGATCTTGACGACCATCTTGCCCTTGTTCGCGCCCTTCATCATGTCCAGGAACGCGTCCACGGCGTGGTCCAGGCCCTCCACCACGGTCTCGTCGTGGGTGACCTTGCCGGAGGTGAACCACTCGCCCATCCGCTGGCGGTACTCCTGGGCGATGTCCGTGTGGTCGCCCATGGTGAAGCCCTCCAGCATGAGGGAGTTCTTGATGATGTTCCCCATGTTGTCCGGGCCGCAGGGACGCTCGGTGGAGTTGTACTGGCTGATCGCGCCGCACACGGCCACGCGTCCGTGACGGTTGAGCACGTCCAGTGCGGCCTCCAGGTGGTCGCCGCCCACGTTGTCGTAGTAGACGTCCACGCCGTCCTCGCCCACGGCCTGCGCGAGCTGCTCACGGATGGGGGCGTCCTTGTAGTTGAGCACCTTGTCGAAGCCGTACTTCTCGGTGAGCATCTGTGCCTTCTCGTCCGAGCCGGCCGAGCCGATCACGTAGGAGGCGCCCAGCAGCTTGGCGATCTGCCCTGCGGTGGAGCCCACCGCCCCCGCGGCACCGGAGACGAACACGCGGTCCCCCTCCTTCAGCCCGGCAATGCGGGTGAGCCCGGTGTAGGCGGTCATCCCAGTCATGCCCAGGACGCCCAGGTACACGGACAGCTCCGCGTTCGGAAGTTCCTCGACCTTGGTGAACTCGTCCGCGGAGCCCTGGGCGAGGTCGCGCCAGCCGTACTGGTGCAGCACGGGGGTGCCCTCCGGGAGCTCCTCGGCGCGGGACTCGACCACGCGGCCGATGGCCCCGCCGGTCATGGTCTCGTTCAGGGCGAACGGCGGGATGTAGCTCTTCTCGTCCCGCATGCGACCGCGCATGTACGGGTCCACGGACATGAACTCGTTGCGCACGCGCACCTGGCCGTCCTCGAGCTCGGGCAGGTCAACGGTGACGGTGCGGAAGTTCTCGTGCTCCGGCCACCCCTCGGGCCGGGAGACGAGCTGGATCTGAGTGCTGGTGGAATCGTTGTTAGCCATGTCTGTATCGTGGCACGCTCGATCGCTTTCCGCAGCAACAATTCGCGTGGAGCGGACGGCGCGGAATGCGGGAATAACCGATCGGTAACTTGTGTCTCCTAACCGGCCCAGGATGTGCGGTGCGCCACGCTCAGGAGACGGACGGTGGGAGGCGAGCGGGCGTCGTCGTCACCCGTGTCCGCCCCACCTCCGGCAACGACACCACCCGACCGGCTCCCGCACGCGCTGCCCTTCCAGCGCGTCCCACGGCATCCGGCTCCCCCTCGCGCAGCAGCGCCCCGAGCGCCCGGGTGTGAGGAAACCGTGAGGATCCGCAGGGTGCGCGTATGGGTTCCGTGAGGGGGCCTCCCCCGGCGGTGGGGGCGGGCGTCTACTGAGGTTCTGCACCCAGGGAGGGTGCGGCGGCCGTGGTCCTGCGGCCGGTGATCTCCGATCGGAGCCAGCAGTGCTTGATGTCGTGTACGTCCTGGGCGTGGTCGCCCTGTTCATGGTCGTGGTGATGGTGGGCAAGGCGGTGGACAAGCTGTGATCGTGCTCAGCGGCATCGCGTTCGTGCTGGGCGTCGCGGCGATCGCGTACCTGGTCTTCGCCCTGGTGAACCCGGAGAGCTTCTGATGGAGTGGGTTCCCTTCCTCGCCTCGGCGGGCACGCTGGTGCTGGCTCTCGCGCTGGCCTACCGGCCCCTGGGCGACTACATGGCGTGGGTCTTCCAAACCCGCACGCACTGGGCCCCGGAGCGGGTCCTCTACAGGCTGACCGGCGTGGCCGCGGACCAGGAGCAGTCCTGGCAGGCGTACCTGCGCGCGGTGCTGTACTTCTCCCTGGCGGGCGTGCTGCTGCTGTACCTGCTGCAGCGCACCCAGAAGTGGCTGCCGTTCTCCACGGGCGCGGACAACCCGGAGCCGGGGGTCGCGTTCAACACGGCCATCTCCTTCGTGACCAACACCAACTGGCAGGCGTACTCGGGTGAGAACCTCGCGTACACCGTGCAGTTCGCGGGCCTGGCGGTGCAGAACTTCGTCTCCGCCGCCACGGGCATCGCGGTGGCGGTGGCCCTGGTGCGCGGCTTCGCGTACCGGCGCAGCGGCACCATCGGCAACTTCTGGGTGGACCTCACCCGCACCACGGTGCGCGTGCTGCTGCCGCTGTCGGTGCTGGGCGCACTGGCGCTGATCGCGGGCGGTGTGGTGCAGAACTTCGACGGCTTCACGGACGTCACCACCGTGGCCGGCGGCACCCAGTCCATCCCGGGCGGGCCGGTGGCCTCCCAGGAGGTCATCAAGGAGCTGGGCACCAACGGCGGCGGCTTCTACAACGCCAACGCCTCCCACCCGTTCGAGAACCCCACCGGGTGGACCAGCCTCTTCGAGTGCTTCCTGATCCTGGTGATCCCGTTCGCCCTGCCCCGCACGTTCGGGCGCCTGGTGGGGGACAACCGCCAGGGGTACGCGATCCTCGCGGTCATGGGCGTGCTGTACCTGGCCTCGCTGTTCGCGCTCGCGGTGTTCGAGTCCGCCGGGCAGGGCACCGCACCCGAGCTCGCGGGTGGCCCCATGGAGGGCAAGGAGGCCCGCTTCGGCATTCCCCAGTCCGTGATCTTCGCGGCCACCACCACGCTGACCTCCACGGGTGCGGTGAACTCCATGCACGACTCCTACACCGCCCTGGGCGGGATGGTCCCCATGCTCAACATGCTCCTGGGCGAGGTGGCCCCCGGCGGTGTGGGCTCCGGGCTCTACGGGATGCTCGTGATCGCGGTGATCGCCGTGTTCGTGGCCGGGCTGCTGGTGGGGCGCACCCCCGAGTACCTGGGCAAGAAGATCGGCCCGCGCGAGATGAAGCTCGCGAGCCTCTACATCCTGGTGATGCCCGTGCTGGTGCTCGCCGGGGTGGGTCTGAGCTTCGGGATCCCCGCGCTGCGGAACAGCATCGAGAACGAGTCCCTGACCAACACCGGCCCGCACGGGCTCTCCGAGGTGCTCTACGCGTTCGCGTCCGGCGCCAACAACAACGGCTCGGCGTTCGCGGGCCTCACCGCGGACACCCCGTGGCTCACCGCCGCGATCGGCGTGGCCATGCTCTTTGGCCGGTTCATCCCGATCGCCCTGGTGCTGGCCCTGGCCGGCTCCCTCGCGGCGCAGGAGAAGGTTCCCGCGACCGCGGGCACCCTGCCCACGCACCGGCCCCTGTTCGTGGGGCTCACCGCGGGCACCGCGGTCCTGGTGACCGCCCTCGTGTTCTTCCCCGTTCTCACGCTGGGTCCCCTGGCAGAAGGTCTGATGCAGTCATGAGCACCACCCTCACCGAAGCACGCCCCGAGGCCCCCGCGGCCCGCCCGCCCGCACCCCGCACAACGCTCACCTGGCAGCAGCTGCGCGAGGCTCTGCCCGGTGCCGTGCGCAAGCTCGACCCCCGCACCCAGTGGCACAACCCCGTGATGTTCATCGTGTGGGTGGGTGCCGTGGTCACCACGGTGTTCGCCGTGGCGGAGCTGTTCGCCGGCGGCGCGCAGGACTCCGGCGGCACCGCGGTGCCCGGCGCGTTCACGTGGGCGATCGCCGTGTGGCTGTGGCTCACCGTGGTCTTCGCGAACCTCGCGGAGTCCATCGCGGAGGGCCGCGGCAAGGCCCAGGCGGAGTCCCTGCGCCAGACGCGCACCAGCACCACCGCGCACCGCGTGCGGGACTACGACGACGCCGCGGACCCGGGTGCCCAGCACGCGGTCACCGAGGAGGCGTCCTCGGCGGACCTCACCCTGGGTGACGTGGTGGTGGTCTCCGCGGGCGAGCTGATCCCCGGGGACGGGGACATCGTGTGGGGCATCGCGAGCGTGGACGAGTCCGCGATCACCGGCGAGTCCGCCCCCGTGGTGCGCGAGTCCGGAGGGGACCGCTCCGCGGTGACCGGTGGCACGCGCGTGCTCTCGGACCGGATCGTCGTGCGGATCACCTCCAAGCCCGGTGAGACGTTCGTGGACCGGATGATCTCCCTGGTGGAGGGCGCCGCCCGCCAGCGCACCCCCAACGAGATCGCCCTGAACATCCTGCTGGCGTCCCTGTCCATCGTGTTCGTGGTGGTCACGCTGAGCCTGAACCCGATTGCCTCCTACCCCGCGAGCCCCGCGAGCGTGACCGTGCTGATCGCGCTGCTCGTGTGCCTGATCCCCACGACCATCGGCGCGCTGCTCTCCGCGATCGGCATCGCGGGCATGGACCGGCTGGTGCAGCGCAACGTGCTGGCCATGTCCGGGCGCGCCGTGGAGGCCGCCGGGGACGTGACCACCCTGCTGCTCGACAAGACCGGCACCATCACGTACGGCAACCGCCGCGCCACCGCGTTCGTCCCGCTCACCGGGGTGGCCGAGGAGGAGCTCGTGCACGCCGCGGCGCTATCGTCCCTGGCGGACCCCACGCCCGAGGGCTCCTCGATCGTGGACCTGGCCCGCGAGCGCGGGGCGAGCCTGGATCAGGAGGCCGCGGGCGACGTCGTGCCCTTCACCGCGCAGACGCGGATGTCCGGGCTGGACCTGCCGGACGGATCGCAGATTCGCAAGGGCGCGGGGTCGGCGATCGTCGCGTGGCTTTCGGAGGACGGCGCGCAGCCGGGCGACGCCGCCCGCGGTGAGCTCCAGGAGCGCGTCACCGAGATCTCCCGCTCGGGCGGCACCCCGCTGGTGGTCGCGCACAAGCGGGCCGACGGCGCGGCGCGCGTGCTCGGCGTGGTGCACCTCAAGGACGTGGTCAAGGAGGGGCTCACCGAGCGCTTCGCGCAGCTGCGCGCCATGGGCATCCGCACCGTGATGGTCACGGGTGACAACCCCCTGACCGCCGCGGCGATCGCGGAGGAGGCCGGCGTGGACGACTACCTCGCGGAGGCCACCCCGGAGCAGAAGCTCGCGTACATCCGCACGGAGCAGGAGGGCGGGAACCTCGTGGCCATGACCGGGGACGGCACCAACGACGCCCCCGCGCTGGCCCAGGCGGACGTTGGCGTGGCCATGAACACC
Source organism: Kocuria sp. HMSC066H03 (assembly GCF_001812045.1). Lineage (NCBI taxonomy): Bacteria > Bacillati > Actinomycetota > Actinomycetes > Micrococcales > Micrococcaceae > Kocuria > Kocuria sp. HMSC066H03. The sequence goes on along the minus strand of NZ_KV807506.1, from coordinate 999,144 downwards.
GGCACCTCCGCGGCCAAGGAGGCCGGGAACATGGTGGACCTGGACTCGGACCCCACCAAGCTCATCGACATCGTGGCCATCGGCAAGCAGCTGCTCATCACCCGCGGGGCGCTCACCACGTTCTCGATCGCCAACGACATCGCCAAGTATTTCGCGATCATCCCCGCCATCTTCATCGGGGTGTTCCCGGGGCTCGCGGTGCTCAACGTGATGGGCCTGCACTCACCGGCCTCCGCGGTGCTCTCCGCCGTGATCTTCAACGCGATCGTGATCGTGTTCCTGGTCCCGCTGGCCCTGCGGGGTGTGAAGTACCGGCCCATGAACGCGTCCAAGACCCTGGGGCGCAACCTCGCGGTCTACGGGCTGGGCGGGATCATCACGCCCTTCCTGGGGATCTGGCTGATCGACCTGGTGGTCCGGCTGATCCCGGGCTTCTGAGCCGGCCCCCACCCCGCACCACAGAGATTTCGAGTCGTCGAGAAAGAAGCGATCGTCATGAGCATTGCCGCACACTCCTCCGGGCGCACCATGTCGGTGGCCGTCCGCACCCTGATCGTGCTCACCCTGCTGCTGGGCGTGGGCTACACCGCGGTGGTCACGGGGCTCGGGTACCTCGCGTTCCCCGAGCAGAGCCACGGGTCCATGATGACGGACGGCAACGGTGAGGTCCGGGGGTCCTCGCTGATCGGGCAGTCCTTCACGGACGCGGACGGCAAGCCCCTGCCGCAGTACTTCCAGCCCCGCCCCTCGGCCGCCGGGGACGCGGGGTACGACGCGTCGTCGTCCTCCGGCACCAACTGGGGCCCCGAGAACGAAAACCTGGTGGAGGCCATCACCCAGCGCAAGCAGGCGATCGCGGAGCTCAACGGGGTGCCCGAGTCCGAGGTCCCCGCGGACGCCCTGACCGCCTCCTCCTCCGGTCTGGACCCCCACATCAGCGCGCGCTACGCGGACATCCAGATCGAGCGCGTGGCCCGGGAGCGGGGTCTTCCGGTAGAACAGGTGCGGGAGCTCGTGGGCCAGCACACCAAGAACCCCGATCTGGGCTACGTGGGTGACCGCGTGGTGAACGTGGCCGAGCTCAACCTGGCACTGGACGAGACGAGGCGCTGACATGACCGCACCGGGGCGGCTGAGGGTGCTGCTCGGCGCCGCCCCCGGCGTGGGCAAGACGTGCACGATGCTCGCGGAGGGCAGGCGGCTGCTGGCCGAGGGCAGGGACGTGGTGATCGGCGTCGTGGAGACCCACGGCCGCGCGGCCACCGCCGCCATGACCGAGGGTCTGCCGCAGGTCCCCCGGCTGCGCACCCGCTACCGGGACGTGGAGCTGGAGGAGATGGACGTGGCCGCCGTGCTGGAGCGCGCCCCGGACATCGCCCTGGTGGACGAGCTCGCCCACACCAACGCCCCCGGCTCGGAGCACGAGAAGCGCTGGGAGGACGTCCAGCAGCTGCTCGCCGCGGGGATCGACGTGATCTCCACCGTGAACATCCAGCACATCGAGTCCCTCAACGACGTGGTGGAGCGGATCACCGGCGCGCCCCAGCGGGAGACCGTGCCGGACCGGTTCCTGCGCGGCGCCCACCAGATCGAAGTGGTGGACCTGGCGCCCCAGGTGCTGCGGGACCGGCTCGCGGAGGGGCTCGTGTACCCCGCCGAGCGCGTGGACGCGGCGCTGTCCCACTACTTCCGCCTGGGCAACCTCACCGCGCTGCGCGAGCTCGCGCTGCTGTGGCTCGCGGACGAGGTGGACCAGGCGCTCATGCACTACCGCCGCGAGCACGACATCGACGGCACGTGGGAGGCCCGCGAGCGCGTCGTCGTCGCCCTGACGGGCGGGCCCGAGGGCGAGACCCTGCTGCGCCGCGGCGCCCGGGTGGCGGCCCGCTCGGCGGGCGGTGACCTGCTGGCCGTGCACGTGATCGCGCAGGACGGCGTGCGCGCCGACAACCCCGCGGCGCTCGCGCAGCAGCGGGCGCTTGTGGAGAAGCTCGGCGGGACCTACCACCAGGTGGTGGGGGACGACGTCCCTGCGGCGCTCGTGGAGTTCGCCCGCTCGGTCAACGCCACGCAGCTGGTGCTGGGCACCAGCCGCCGCAGCCGGCTCGCGGCGGCCTTCACGGGTCCGGGCATCGGGGCCACGGTCACCAAGGAGTCCGGGGAGATCGACGTGCACATGGTCGCCCACGCGCAGGCGGGCGGGCAGTTCACGCTCCCGCCGCTGGGCGGTGCGCTCTCCGCACGACGCCGCGTGCTCGGCTTCCTGGTGGCGCTGCTGGGCGGTCCGGTGCTCACCGTGGCGCTGGCCGGGGCGCGCTCCCCGGACGCCATCACGAGCGACGTGCTCGCGTACCAGCTGCTCGTGGTGGTCGTGGCGCTCGTGGGCGGGATCTGGCCCGCACTGTTCGCGGCGGTGCTCTCCGGGCTCACCCTGGACTACTTCTTCATCGACCCCGTCCACACCATCACCATCGCCGATCCCCTGCACCTGCTCGCACTGATCCTCTACACGGTGATCGCGGCGCTCGTGAGCTTCGTGGTGGACCGTGCGGCCCGCTACACCCGCACCGCCCGCCGGGCCGCCGCGGAGTCCGAACTGATCCAGAGCATCGCGGGCAGCGTGCTGCGCGGCGAGGACGCCGTGCAGGCCCTCGTGGACCGCGCGCACGAGGTGTTCCGCGTTCCGGGGGTGCGCATCATGGCGGGAGACACGGTGGTCGCGAGCGCGGGGGACGTGGGGCCCGGGGACGAGCCCACGGTCATGCCCCTGGATGGCGGCGGGTCCCTGGAGCTGCACGGCGGGCACCTGGCCTCGTCCGAGCGGCGGCTGCTGAGCGTCGTCGCCGTGCAGATGAGTGCGGCCCTGGAGCGGCAGCGGCTGCAGGCGGCGGCCGAGGAGATCGGGCCGATCGCGGCGTCGGACCGGGTGCGCGGGGCGCTGCTGTCCGCGCTGAGCCACGACTTGCGCCGTCCGCTGGCGTCCGCCACGGCGGCGGTGGGCGGGCTGCGCGCGGCCGGGGACTCGCTCACGCCGGAGGACCGGCAGGAGCTCATGGACACCGCGGACGAGAGCCTCACCGCGCTGGCCACCCTGGTCAACGACCTGCTGGACGTGAGCCGCGTGCAGGCGGGCGTGCTGTCCCTGGGCACCACGTCCACAGACCCGGCGGACTCGGTGGCCTCCGCGCTGGACGAGCTGCAGCTGGGGCCCTCCGAGGTGCGCCTGGACCTGGCCCACCACGGCGCCACGGTGCTCGCGGACCCGGTGCTGCTGCAGCGCGCGCTCGTGAATCTGCTGGCCAACGCCGAGCGGCACACCCCCGAGGGCGTTCCGGTCTCGGTCACCACCAGCACGTTCGCGGACCGCCTGGAGATCCGCGTGATCGACCACGGCCCGGGGATCGCCCCCGAGCGCCACGACGAGATGTTCGTGCCCTTCCAGCGCCTCGGGGACACGGACAACACCACGGGCCTGGGGCTCGGGCTCGCGCTGTCCCGCGGTTTCGTGGAGGCCATGCAGGGCACGCTCACCCCGGAGGACACCCCGGGCGGCGGGCTGACCATGGTGGTCTCCCTGCCGCTGGAGACGCTCGGGACGACGACGCCGCCCGCGGACTCCGCGCCCGAGGCGCCGGTCGCGCGCGGGGCGGGGACAGCGGCGTCGTCCGCCGGGACCGACGAACGGGAAGGGGCGCACGGTGAAGATCCTCATCGCGGATGACGACCCGCAGATCTTGCGGGCGCTGCGGATCATCCTGGGAGCCAAGGGCTACCGGGTGATCACGGCCGCGAACGGTGCGGAGGCCGTGAGCGCGGCGGTGGACGAGCAGCCGGACATGTTCCTGCTGGACCTGGGCATGCCGCAGCTGGACGGCATCGAGGTGATCCAGGGAATCCGGGGCTGGTCCCAGGCGCCCATCCTGGTGGTCTCCGGGCGCACGGGCGCGGCGGACAAGGTGCAGGCGCTGGACACCGGGGCGGACGACTACATCACCAAGCCGTTCGCGATCGACGAGCTGCTGGCCCGCATCCGGGCGCTGACCCGGCGGATCCCGCAGGAGAAGACCGTGGCGGTCGTGCGGCTCGGGGACGTGACGGTGGATTTGGCCACCCACAGCGTAACCCGGGCGGTAGCGGGCGGGGTCAAGCAGATCCGGCTCACGCCCACGGAGTGGCAGGTCATGGAGGTGCTGCTGCGCAACGCGGGCAAGCTGGTGACCCGGCAGACGCTGCTCACCCACGTGTGGGGCACCGAGCACGTGCAGGACAGCGGGTACCTGCGGCTCTACATCTCGCAGCTGCGCAAGAAGCTGGAGGCGGACCCGGCCAACCCCCGGCACATCCTCACAGAGCAGGGAATGGGGTACCGACTGGTGGGCGTGGAGGTGTGAGTCGGTCGCGCGGCGTGCGCCCGCGCGGTTCGACGTGGCGCCGCGATGGGGCCCACGCTCTCCTAGCGTCTCCGCGGTGTGCTGGAACGGACCGGTTCAGCCCTGGTGCGCCTTCATGCGGGGGTTCTTCTTGTTGATCACGTACGTCTTCCCGCGGCGGCGCACCACCTGCGAGCCGGGGATCTTCTTGAGGGAGCGGAGGGAGTTGCGGACCTTCACGGGGGTCTCCTTGCGTCGGGTTTTTTGCGAACAGTTCTCAGATTACCATTCGCGCCCCCGCTCGGGACGACGACGACGCCGCACGCGGGCTCCCAAGCGCCCCGCACCCGGGTGGGGCGCTGGGGCAGGGGGCGCTCGGGCGCGGGGCGGGGAGAGGGGGCCTGGCGGCGTCGTCGTCCGCTGTGGTCCGCCGGGGCGTCAGCGGCGCGGGGCGAGCTCGTCCTCCACGACCCACTTGTGGTTCTTCATGGTCATGCCGTCGGCCTCGTAGTCGACCATGTAGACGGTCTGGGTGGTGGAGGAGGCGATGGTGCCCGTGGCACCCTTCATGCCGGGCATGTGGTCCGCCTCGATGGTGACCTCGGTGCCGTCCGCGAGGCGCTCCGAACCGACGCCCTTGAGCTCCTCCTGGACCACCCACTTGTGGTTGGTGACCTCAGGCCCGCCGTCCGTGGGGGTGTAGTTCACGGCGTAGGTCACGGTTTTGTAGGCGCCCACCACGGTGGCCGGGGCGTCCTTCATGCCCTCCATGTGATCGGTGGTCAGCGTAACCTGCGTGCCCACGGGGTAGGTGGGCTTCTCCGCGGCGGCGATACCCTCCGGGGCGGGGCCGCCGTCCATGGCGTGCATGTGCTCCTGGCCGTGAGCGTGCCCGCCCTGGCTCGCACTGGGCGTGCCGCTCGCGGGTGACGACGCCGCCTGGCTCGTCGCGCTGGAGCTCGCGCTGGTCTCGTGGCCCTCGTGGGCGGAGTGGTCCGCGGAATCGGAACCGGCGGAGCAGGCGGTGGCGGTCACCAGGATGGCGAGGCCGGCGAGGGTGAGGGGAAGTCGACGCATGGGACGGATCCTTTCTGTGGGCCCTCCCGGGTTTCTGGACCCCGGTACGGGCGGGTTTCTGGTCGGAATGCGCGGTGGCAGCGGGGCCCCGCTGCGGGAGTTCCCTACAGCAGAGTGCCGAGGGAGGCGACGAAGCCACCGAGCATGAAGGCGCTGATGCCGTACGCCAGCGGGCGGTTGTCCATGGGGCCGCCGCCGGAGGCGTGGTGGGTGATGGCGTGGCCCTTGCCGCGGCGCAGCAGGGCCTTGTTCACCGGGTAAGCGGCGAAGAACGCGATCACGAGGGACAGGGCCATGGAGCCCCAGAACAGGGCATCCAGCAGGCCGGCGTCCATGGCGCCGGGGACCAGCCACATCACGAGGTTGTCCACGACCTCCATGGTGAGGATGGAGACGGTGTCCGCGGCGAGCACGAGGCGCAGCGCCTGGCCCACGCTGATGCCGGAGCGCAGCAGGGGCAGGGAGGACAAGGCGTAGCCGAACACAAAGGCCAGGGCGATGGCCACGGCGGTGCTCGTGACATTGCCCCACCCGAACACGGTGGCCAGGATCAGGCCGAGGATCTCACCGATGGAGCAGCCGGTGAGGCAGTGGAGGGTGGCGCTGGCGGCCATGTTGGACATGTCGTGGCCGGAGTGGTCGGAGGTGGTGTGGTCGTGCATGTCGTGACCCGTGTGGGGGTCTGGGTGGTTGGTCGGGTGGGTGGTAGCGGCCGTGTTCATGCCATCGACTATATACCCAAGGGGGGTATACAACACGGTGCTTTACCTCACTCTTGACACCCAGTGTTTGAGCAGCAATCTCTACACTGAGGTTTCGAGCCATGAGACGGCCACTAGAGAGACACGAGAGCGGTGCTGCATGACCTCACCCAATGCCCGACCCAGTGAAGTTCCCACGTGGCCCGAACTCATGGGCCTCGTCATGAACGTTCTGGAGCCTGGAGAGACCCTCCACCGCAAGGAGATCTTCGAACGAGCTGCCCGCCTCGCTCACCTCAGCGAGAAAGCTCTCCAAGAGCGACTCAACAGCGGCGAGCTCAACTACGAACACCGCATGAGTTGGGTCCTCACCCATCTGGCCCGAGCCAACCTCGTGGACAAGCCATCCCGTGGGCACTATCGCCTCAATGCCGCGGGTCGTCAGTTTCATTCAGAGCATCCGGATGGCATGACGTACAGTTCAGCGAACACCTATTTCAAGTCGTATTGGAAGAAAGAGGCACATTCAACGGCCACTCCCGCCCTGGTGACTGATGTCGCTGAAATTGACCCCCTGGAGAAAATTGACCAGGGCTTCGAGCAACTGACTACCAAAACCGGCGAGGAGCTACTTCAGCGCCTCCGGGGCTCACACCCTGACTTCTTCGAAGAGGCTGTTGTTCAGGTTCTTCTCAAGATGGGCTACGGAGGCATTGAAGAGCGCGGGCGGCGTATCGGAGGCACGGGCGATGGCGGCGTCGATCGTGTTATCGATCAGGACCCATTGGGGTTGAACCAAATCTATATACAGGCGAAGCGCTATGCGGAAACCAACTCGGTGGGCCGTGAAGCGCTGCAGGCCTTCGTAGGGGCTCTGCATGTCAAGGGAGCACCGCGAGGTATTTTCATCACCACTAGCACCTTCACCGCCTTGGCTAAGGAGTATGCATCGTTGGTGCAACCCCGCCCTATCCTCATCGACGGCGCCCGGTTGGTCGCGCTCATGATCAAGTACCGGGTGGGCGTTCAAGTGAAACAAACGTACGAGGTTTTGGCTGTGGACGAGGATTTCTTTGAATAGCCACCCCGCACATCTCAGCTGCCGAGATACAGTCCGCGCCCGTCCTTTCGTCCCATTGGTTCCCGCGACAGGTTCAGTGGTTAGGACCCTTCGCCCTCGCTCATAGATGCGAACACTGCATCGGCGAAAGCATCGTTGTGGAACCGTGAAAATGCACCCCGCCCTTTCCGCAGTTGGCCCAGCGCCAGCGATCGTGCAGCACGCAGGACACCGGGGATCCGCAGCAACTCGGGGACGGCATGGAAACCCTCCAGTTCAACCGACCTCACCGTGCCCGCTGAGCGGTAACGACCGTGGGTGGTGACGAGTGCGGTGATCTCAGCCGGCAGATCCCCGTGGGGCCCTATGTTGAGGACCGTGTAGAGCACCCACTCACCGGCATCGCCCCTCCACTCCCCCAGGAACAGCACTTCCACGCTGTGGATGCTGAGGGTGGCCAACCGTCGATTCCGTGGGCCCTTCGAGGTGTGAGGCATGGCCGTCAAGGTCCAGGACGTTCCCTCCCCCCACATCCGGCGAAGGGATGACCGCGCTGATATAAGCCGCCACGGTAGAAACCACGGCCTCGCCCTGAGGGTGACGCATGAGCTGGTCCAGCTTGTTCCGCGAACGCAACCTGCGGCGCGCAAGGGCAATTCTTTGCGGGTCGACGTGCAGTCCCGTGTAGTCCTCATCCGCTGTCAGCCACTCCGCCTGGGCCTGCTTGTCGATCAGCAAGTCCAGACGTGAACTCCCGAGCGACTGTGAGAGGAGCAAGAGGTTGCGTAGGAGGACCCCGTCAGCTTCTCGCGCGGACACGACGGCGCGTTCCATCCGGTCGAGATCCTCTGCAATAACCGGCGCGAACCTCACGGACACGATGTCCGACCACCGTCGACGATGATCCATCAAGCGGCGAGGGAAATTCACCGTCTTGCCCACGTACTCCTCGCCATTGGCAAACACGAGGACATAGATTCCAGAAGTGAACCCCACATCAAACAGGGCCGACGCCCTCAGCCCGGAGGGGACATCCCACTCTTTGAAATGCAATGACGAGGAATCCATGGATCGACTCTAGGAGGGGGCACCGACTGGCACAGAGGCGCCGGTACGCACCCACCCGGCCCCGCGGCGTCGTCGTCCCCCGAACAACCGCGCAACGAAAAGGGGCCCGCGGCACACGCCACGAGCCCCCAAAGGAGCAACCGTCAGTCCACCGCCAGCCGCCCCCGCTTGGCGTGCGGGTGCCGCCCGTGGACAGCGTGGTACAGAACAGCCGCCACGACCACCAGTACCGCCAGCACCGTGTACATGGTGCCGAACCCGGTGGCGGAGAGCAGCAGGCCCAGGACCACGGGGCCAATGCCCACGCCCACGTCCATGAGCAGCAGCAGGGTGGAGATGCCGGTGCCCAGCTTGTGGGCGGGCACCGCGCTCACGGCGATAGCCTGCGCGGCCGGCATGAGCGTGCCGTAGCCCAGACCGGTCATGGCGCCGGCCACGACCACCTGCCAGTCCTGGGTGGCCACAGCAAGGATGCCCAGCGCCACAGCGAAGCAGATGAGGCCCAGGTACACCACCACGTTGTCCCCGCGCTGGTCCTGCACCTTGCCCAGCACCAGGCGCATGATCAGCATGGCCACGGCGTACGCCACGAAGAACAGGGCGGCACCCGTGGTGACACCGCGCTCCTCGGCGTAGGCGTTGAGGTAGGTGATCACGCCCGCGTAGCAGACGCCCACCACCAGCATGAAGGAGCCGATGGGCAGCACGGACGGGTGCGCGATGTCGCTCAGGGAGAACTTCGAGCGTTCCGCCTTCGCCTCCTGGTGTGCCAGCGGCTCGCGCAGGAAGATGCCCAGCACCAGGCCGAGCACCGCGGTGGCCAGGGTGGTCCAGAACAGCCACGTGTAGTCCAGGTTGCCCACCAGGAACAGCCCCAGGGCGGGACCGATCGCCGTCGCCAGCGTGGTGCCCAGCGCGAAGTACCCGGTGCCCTCGCCGCGGCGGGAGTCGGGGATCACGGACTGCGCGATCGTCATCACGGCGGTGCTCGCGAACGCGTAGCCGAAGCCGTGGACCATGCGCACCGCGATCAGCACGGGCAGCGATCCCGCCGGGATGTACAGCGCGCACGCCACGGCCACGACCACCAGGGCGATCAGCAGCATCCGCCGCCGCCCGAGCGCGTCCACCAGGTAGCCGGACACGAGCCGCGCCAGGGTGGCACCCACCACGAACGCGCTGGACGCGAAGCCGCCCACCGCGTCCGAGGCCGCAAAGCTCTTCACCGCGTACAGCGCCATGGTGGTGACCAGCATGTAGAAGGTCAGGTACTGCAGGAAGTTGACCACCCACGCCACCACGAACGTGGGCGTGACCAGCCGCTCGGGCCCCGCGGAGTGCGCCGGGCCGGACCTGCTGTGCTCCACCACCACGGGCAGCTGGCCGGTGGGTACGTGCTCCTGGGTGTCGACGGACACGGGCGCCTCCTGGGGGTCTCGGATTTGTATAGTGCAAAATACTACTCAGAGATTTGTATAATGCAATCCCGGAGTCTCCGTTCCGTACGCACGTGCCCCCACCTCCGCGTCCGCCCCCGTCACGACGACGCCGTTCCCCACCCCCGCGGCCCCCGCACCCCGCGCGCGGACCGCGGACGAACGAGAAATGAAAGGATGGACCCGTGCAGAGCGAGGATTCCGTGAGCGAGCTGGTCTACGAGCACATGCTGCTCTCCCGATACGCCCTCCAGGGCGCGCCCCCGCAGTCACGCACCGAGGCGCTGGACCGCAGCTCCACCGTGCTCCTCGCCCGCCTGCAGGCCGGCGGCCCCATGAGCGTGGCCGAGCTCGCGCAGTCCTTCGGCCTGGACATCTCCACCGTCCACCGCCAGGTGGCCGCCGCCATGAAGAGCGGGCTGATCGAGCGCATCAAGGACCCCGAGGGTGGCGTGGCCCGCAAGCACCGCCCCACCGAGGAGGGCCTGCGGCGCCTCGAGGAGGAGTTCCACGCCCGCCGGGAGTCCTTCGAGCGCTTCACGCGGGACTGGTCCGCGGAGGACGTCGCCACCCTGGCCCACCTCCCCCGCCGCTTCAACGAGAGTGTGGAGGCGAGCCTCGGCCACAGCTGGCCGCGCGACTACCCCACCGAGTCCTAGCGCACGACGCCGCCCGGGCCGTCCGCGCGCGGTGCCGCCGGATCCGCAGGAGCCCCGCGAACCCCCTCCCGGCGCGGTCCAGCCCCACGCTTTCCCGCCATACGACCCCGGCACCCCGCCGCAGGCAGAGGTGATGACGAAGGACTGAGCCCCAAATACTCAGCCTGCTTGCTACAGTGGCTCCACCAACTCCGCACGAGCACCCAGGAAGTGGGCCACGGTGGCAGACATCAATCCGGAGGAATCCGAGCGGGACCGCAGCAAGGCGGCCGCAGCAGCCAATGAGCACTCCGGGTACAGCGTGGAGGGGGACACCCCGCCCGCCGAGGGACTTGGCGTGGGACCCACCAACAACGAGGTGGACCGCGAGCGCCCCGGCGAGGGCGCCGTGGGCAAGATTGTCCTGATCGGCCTGGCCGTGGTGGTGGCGCTGTTCATCGTCCTGGCCGTCATCGGGCGCGTCATCGGGTTCTTCTAGACCCGCCCCGCCCCAGGCCCGCGGCCACGGCTGACGAGCCCCTCCGTGCGCCATAGGGTGGGAGCATGACTCGGATCACCAGCTTCACACGACAGGGACTCACGTTCGACGTTCTCGACCAGGGCCCGTAGGACGGTCCCGTGGTCCTGCTGCTGCACGGCTTCCCGCAGGACGCCCGTTGCTGGGAGCACGTCGCCGAGCGGCTGAACGCCCAGGGGCTGCGCACCCTCGCCATGGACCAGCGTGGATACTCACCGGGCGCCCGGCCCACCGAGCTGGCCGCGTACCGCCGCGAGGAGCTCTCCGGGGACGCGCTGGCTCTCGCGGACGAAGCCGGCGCCGAGCGGTTCCACCTGGTCGGCCACGACTGGGGCGGGGTGCTCGCGTGGGACATTGCCCTGCGCGCCCCGGAGCGGGTGACGTCCCTGACCGTGCTCTCGACGCCGCACCCCACCGCCCTGGGTCACGCCCTGAAGACCGCGGACCAGCTCAAGAAGTCCTGGTACATCGGCATGTTCCAGATCCCCGGCGCACCGGAGCGGCTGCTCGCGGGAAGAATCGGCACGATCGCCCGCAAGCAGGGGATCAGCGAGGACGCCGCGTCCCGCTACGGACAGCGGTTCTCCACCGCCGAGGACCTGCGCGGACCCATCAACTGGTACCGCGCGATGTTCCGCAAGGACGGCGTGACGGTCACACATGCCGGCAACGGCATCATCACGGTGCCCACCACGTTCGTGTGGGGCAACCGGGATCCCGCCCTGGGCCGCACGGCCGCGGAGGAGACCGAGGTGTACGTGCACGCGCCGTACGAGTTCATCGAGCTCGACGCCGGGCACTGGCTTCCCGAGCGCGAGGCCGGCCGGGTGGCGGACGCCATCGCGGACCGGATCTCCTCCGTCACGGCCAGCTGAGACCGGCCAGCCGCCTCGGTCCTCGGTCTCAGGAGACCGAGGAGCCCAGCACCTCCAGCACGGCGTCCCCGTACTCCGCGAGCTTCTTGGCGCCCACCCCGCTGATGCCGCTGAGCTGAGCGGTTGACTCCGGGGCGGCCTCCACGATCCCCACCAGCGTGGCGTCCGAGAACACCATGTAGGGCGGGATCTGCTTCTCCTTGGCCACGGAGGTCCGCCACTCGCGCAGGGCCTCGAAGGTCTCCTTGGCGGCCTCGTCCAGCGTGTCCGCGGCGCGTGAGCGCCCGCCGCCACCGCCACCGCGAGCCCGGCCGCCGCCACGCGCGGCGGGGGCCCGGTCCACCGCGAGTTCCAGGGCAATCTCCCCGCGCAGCACGGGCCCGGCCTCCGGTCCGGGGACCAGCACGCCGAAGTCGCCCACGGCCTCAACGATCCGGCGCGCCAGCAGCTGCCGCAGCACGGACCGCCACTCCCGCTCGGACAGCTCCTGGCCGATCCCCCACACGCTGAGCTCCTGGTGACGGGAGGACTCCGTGCGGTCGTTCGAGCGACCGAGCAGGATGTCGAACACTTTGCCGGAGCCGAACTGCTCACCGCGTTCACGCTGCAGCCGGATGAGCGTGGACAGCAGCTTCTGGGCGGGCACGGTGGCATCCCAGACCTTGGGCGGGTTCAGGCACGTGTCGCAGTTCCCGCAGGCCTCCGAGTCCTGCCCGAAGTACCGCAGCAGCTGCACGCGGCGACAGTCCGTGGTCTCGCACAGCGCGAGCATGGCGTCCAGGTGCGAGCGGGCGTTGCGCTTGTGCAGGTCGCTGCCCTCGCCCTGGTCGATCATTCGCCGCAGGTTCACCACGTCCCCCAGGCCGTACGCCATCCATGCTGTGGAGGGCATGCCGTCGCGGCCCGCGCGACCGGTCTCCTGGTAATACCCCTCGATGCTCTTGGGCAGGTCCAGGTGAGCCACAAAGCGCACGTCCGGCTTGTCGATCCCCATGCCGAACGCGATCGTGGCGACGACGACGATCCCCTCCTCCCGCAGGAACCGCACCTGGGTGTCCTGGCGCATCGCGGCGTCGAGCCCCGCGTGGTACGGCAGGGCGGTGACCCCGCGCTTCGAGAGCCAGGCCGCAGTGGACTCCACGCTCTTGCGGGAGAGGCAGTAGACGATGCCGGCCTCCCCCGGGTGCTCCGACTGGATCAGCCGCAGCAGCTGGTCCTTGGCGCCGTCCTTGGGCTCGATCCGATACTGGATGTTGGGGCGGTCGAAATTGGAGACGAAGTGCCGCGCATTCTCCATGCGCAGCCGCTCGGTGATCTCCTGGTGGGTGGCCCGCGTGGCGGTCGCGGTGAGCGCGATGCGGGGAACGTCCGGGAAGGCGTCCGCGAGCACGGAGAGTCCCATGTAGTCGGGGCGGAAGTCGTGGCCCCACTGGGAGACGCAGTGCGCCTCGTCGATCGCGAACAGGGCAACCGGCGAGCGCTTCAACAGGTCGATGGTGCGCGGCAGGATGAGCCGCTCGGGAGCCAGGTAGAGCAGGTCGATCTCCCCGGCACCGAGCTGCCGTTCGACCTCCTGTGCCTCGTAGGGCTCCAGCGTGGAGTTGAGGAATGCCGCGCGGATGCCCACGGCCTCGAGCGCGGCCACCTGGTCCGCCATGAGCGCGATCAGCGGGGAGACCACCACGCCCGTGCCCTCCCGCAGGATCGCGGGGATCTGATAGCACAGGGACTTGCCGCCGCCGGTGGGCATGAGCACCACGGCGTCCCCGCCGCCGACCACCTGGTCGATGATCTCCGCCTGCTCACCCCGGAAGGCGTCGTAGCCGAAGACCTCCCGCAGGACAGCAAGGGACTCGGTTTCGGTGCTCGTGGAGGTCATGCCCCCAGGGTAGGCGGTGCGGCCACTGCGGGCCCGGGCTGTGGAGGGGACCTCAGCCAACCATGGTCACAGGGCCGAAGTTGGCTCTGAGGGTGTTGCCATTGACCAGCACCGAGTGATCCACGAAGAAGTACCCCGTGGAGGAGAGATTGTCATTGCTCTCGAACCCGAATGAGGGCAGGCACGTGGTCCCGTCCTGCGCCGTGACCCCGCCGGTGTAGACGGTGGTGTAGGCGTAGTAGGTCACCCCGTTGAAGTACTTGTTCGACTTGCTGGAGTCCCGCGAGAGCCTGCTCCAGCCGTTGAATCCCGGGCCGTTCTGTGCCGAGAACGTGAGAGAGCTGTAGTAGGGCAGGTAGTACGTCACGGCAGCGTTGGAAATCTGAGTGGAAGAGTTCGTGTTCAGCACGCAGAACCCCCGGCCCGGCACATTGGACTTCGGAGTCGTGGAGAACAGCTTGAAGCTCTGGTAGTTGTCCACCCGCTCGGTGTACCAGGTCAAATTCCACGTGGCGCGCCCCCATGGGTCGAGCTGCGGCGTGGGCGAGGCGGCCATTGCGGGGGCGGCAGTCGCTACAGCCACCACGGGGATACTCCAAGCAGCTCCTTTCGCCAGCTGCCGGCGATCAATGCTTACGCTGCCCATGGTGGTCCTCCGTGTCACCGCCGTTCATGTAGAAACATGGATTTTCTCATACATATGTATCTTATATTGGTGTTTTCCCATGTCAGATGCATCTCTGTCAGGGATTCAGCGCACCCCACCTTTCCCATCATGTGAACCCGTGGAAAGCCCCCCCCAACGCGCCCCTCAGCCGCCCTCGCTGCACATGCGACAGCCCGGCGTTAGACTCGCCGGGTACGTCACCACGATCCGCACCCGCGGAGGAACGAGGCTCACGTGCGCCAGGAGGCAGCCGGCTTCCACGCCGGCACCAGACAGCGCTGACCCGCGCGGCCGTCGTCTGCGGACGACCGGGCCGCGCCCTTCGCCACGCCCGAAAACCTCACCGCGTCCCCGCCCCGCCGCCGGACCGTGCCCGGCGTCCTCACGCTCCCGTACGACGACGCCGCCGCGCCTCCCCGCCCCGCGCCCGGGTGCGTGCCCCACGCAACGCCCGCGAGCGCCGTCGTGCGCGCAGTGACGCACCAGAACGAAAGCCAAGAATCATGCATACGCATACAGAATCCGAAATCCGCAAGAGCTTCATCAACTGCTCCAAAGGTGCTGCCCAGCGCATCAGCATCCCCCAGGACGTGCTGCACACCGCGTGGGAGCAGCAGATCTTCCTGGGGTGGTACGACCCCAAGTCGCCGCGCGCCGGCTACGTGGTGGTGGAGACCGAGGGCGGCCTGCGCGGGCTCGTCATGGAGAAGAGCGCGCAGAAGGCGACGGGTGGGGCGAGGATGTGCCAGATCTGCCTGACCCTGCACCCGGCCAGCGGAGTGTCGCTCGTGTCCATCCAGCGCTCCAAGTCCGCGAAGGACAAGTACAGCTCCGTGGGCACATACGTGTGCTCCAACCTGGCGTGCAGCGACTACACGCTGGGGCGGCGCAAGCCCGAGGGCGTGCGCCAGATGGAGGAGACCATGAGTGCCGAGGAACGCGCCGAGCGCACGCTCGAGAACATGCGCGGTCTCGTGCAGCGCGTGGCGGAGGCCATGGGGAAGTAGCTGGTCAGCTGTTGAAGGGCTTGGAGAAGATCGGGACCATGATGTCGCTGAAGTTCTCCTCGTCCGTCATCTCCCGGCGGAACTTCTGGCCAGGGTGCTTCAGCGCGAACTGACGACGCCGCCCGGCCCAGAGGGTCTCCGAGGCCAGGTACTGCCCCAGCATGCCACCCATGCACAGGCAGAACGCGGTGATCGCGGCCTTGAGGACGGACTCGCCGGCGTCCTCGAGGCCGAAGATGGTGCCCAGCACCCCCTGGTAGACGAGCATGCCCGGGAACAGGGGAAGCAGCACGATCATCAGGGTGGCGTTGGATGCGAGGTCCAGGGTGCGCGTGAGGGCCACGCTGAGCGCCCCCGCGACGATCGAGGAGACCAGGATGGCGCTGTAGGAGCTCATCCCGAGCGCACCCACGCCCAGCACACCCAGCTGCACCATGCCGCCGAACAGCCCGAGGGCCGCGAGCTTCCAGCCGCGGCCACCGGAGGCCAGCGCGAAACCGGCGGAGACCACCGCGGCACCCAGCACGGTCAGCGCCCAGCGGGAGTCGTCCATCTCCAGGGTCTCGATGTAGTCCATCGAGTCCCCCACGAGCGGCTGCATGGCGTGGATGCCCACCGTGACACCGGCCACCAGACCCGCCGTGCTCGTGACGGCCTCGAGGATCCGGCCCGAGGCCGAGACGTACCAACCGGTGATCACGTCGTGCACCGCCCCGTACGCCGCGATCCCGGCGAGCCATGCCGCGAGCGCGGCGACGATGCACACCGCCGTCTGAGTGATGGAGAAGAACATCCCGCACACGGTGGCCCCCATGACCGCCACCAGGCCACCGGCGGCCAGGCTGAAGATCTCTGGGGCCTTCACGTGCTGCACCAGGGCGTACACGCCGTACACCACGGCTGAGACCGCGGCGGCGCTGATGGCCGTCCCCCAGCTGCCGCCGAGGATCAGCGCGAAGCCCACCCCGAACATCGTGAAACCGGTCATGATCAGCTTGTGGCCGATGACCCGCGACTTCGCCATGATCTCGTCCATGCGACGGCTCGCCTCATCGGCATCCAGCCGGCCCAGCACGAAGTCCTCCAGGACCGCACCCGTTGCACTGCGCAGCTCGATGTCCAGCGTTCCGGGCTGGGTCTCGAACACCCGCGTGCTCGGCGCCTTGTCCGGCTGGTCCTGGTGGCTGATGGTCACCTGCCCCAGGGAGACACTGACGGTCACGTCCCGCAGGTCTGTCTTGCGGAAGATCGACAGCAGCGACTTGGTGGTGTTCGCGGACCCCGCCCCGCTACGGATCAGGGCGTCTGCGATCTGGAAGGCGAGTTTGTAAGCGGCCTGTTCAGTGGTGAGCACTGGCCAAGCGTAGTGGGGCGCCGCAGTTACCGGCGAGGCGAGGAGGGGGCAGTCTGGTGGGAGGTTGGCCACACGGGACAGACCACTGCACGCCGCCTTTTACATGCAGACGCATTGACTGCCTGCGTACACTGACCTTGTGGAACCCAAGGAGACAAAATTTTCCCTAAACATCGGCGATGTCGTTACCCGCAAGGAAATCAGCGCTCGGTACGGGGGTGACACCCAAAGCGGCATGGTGACCCCCGCAGGCGGTCGCTTCATTTTCCTCTTCTCAGACCCAAAGGTAGTTCACTATCACGGTTACAATTTCGATGGCTGGGTAACCCCGGACCAAACCGCGTTCGATTATACCGGCCACGGAACCTCCGGCGACCAGCAGTTCATTCGCCGGAACGAGGTGTTGCGGACCTCGATGGCAGACAATAGGGAGGTCCATCTTTTCATTGCCGAAGGATTCGTCCCTGGAACTCAGCGGCGCACTCATCGCTACGAAGGAAAGTTCGAGACCCACCCCGATCATGGGTGGCGTTATGAGTTCGCACCGGTTGGCAATGGCGCGCATCGCAAAGTAATTGTCTTTACGCTTGAACGGGTAGGAGATTTCACGGCCTCTGTCCCCATCGCAGTGGCCCCTCCGGCATCTCCGCCCGCCCCGGAACTGCGAGTACAAGAGGTCGCCGCGGAGCAGACAAAGGCTGTTCTCGTCCATCGCGCCGAGACTGCAGCCATGAGCGTTACGCGTAGCGAGCGACAGATCGAAGATCGACTTCGTGAAAAACTTCGCCTTGAACTTCGCCTGTCCATCAAGCCCGCAAATTCACCTTCTACCTTGTACACGGACGTGTGGGATCCCGCCGAACGAGAACTTTATGAAGTAAAAAGTTCTTCCTCGCGCCAAAATATTAGAATGGCGATCGGCCAACTTTTGGATTACAGCCGCTACATCGACGGTCCAGAATTCAAGTGCGTTGTTGTCATCCCTGAGTACCCCGGTGAGGACCTCATCGATTTTGTTCTGCGCAACACCATGGACCTCATTTACTGGGATGCTAATGGTGAACAGATCCGGCGATACAGCCAATGAGGTCAGGTCTTATTTGGAAGTCTATCAATTGCACCCCCGGACAAGTTTTAGAACCCTTCCAGCGCCATGTTCGCAAACCTCGAGTAGTGCCCCTGGAAGGCCACCACGATGGTCTTAGTGGGGCCGTTGCGGTGCTTCGCCACGATCACGTCCGCCTCGCCGGCACGCGGGGACTCCTTGTCGTACACATCCTCACGGTGCAGGAGGATGACCATGTCCGCGTCCTGCTCGATCGAGTTGTGCACCGTCACACCGTTGGCAATGAAGTTGTGCGAACCCACCACGGTGGCGTCGAAAACCTCTTCCTCGCCGTCATGCGTGATGGACAGGATGCGGTCCCAGTAGAGGTCGTTCATGGCGATCATGTCGAGCTCGTGGGTGTCGAGGGCCTCGACGAGCTGACCCACACGAGTCGGCCGTTCCAGCACCGCAGTGTCCGAAGTCAGCGCTGGAACACCCCGGCTCTTCACGATTCGGCGGACGTCGTCCCACACGTTGACGGGTTCGTCTGACGCGCCAGCCCCTGCCGTCCGCTCGTTCTTGACCATGCGGAGGCGAGCCCGCAGCTGACCGGCCGCCCGGGCACAGTGGCCGTCCACGGGGATCTGCTCGAGGAACATGAGCTGATCCTCGAACTCCTCGATGCGCAGATCTGCGCCCCTGCCGAAATCGTGCACGGTCCCCACGATGCCGAACCTCAGCAGCAGCCGGGCGACCTGGTCGGCGACGCCCCGGGTCAGTCCGTCGATGAAGACCTCACCGACGTGGTCGTTGACTCGCTCCCCACCGGTGACCGTGCCCGACGCAGACCACGCCGCGCTCAAGAGGTCACGAATCTGTTGTTTCGGAAGTGTGAAGATCTCGGCGGACAGAGACGTTGAGGTGGTGAGCGACGCGCCCAGCAGGGACACGGCGTCGTCGTCCCACTGCGTCTCCTGCTCCGGCGCACACACGTGCCGCGGGATGCCCAGTCGTTCTCCAGCCGTGAGATCTCCCAGCGCCGTCCAACCGTCGTAGGTGTAGAACTTGTGGTTGGCCGTGGCCCGGACCTCGCGGCCGGATGCGAGCCGGAGCTTGTACACCGGTTTGGTGCCTGTGGAGAAGACGTGCGTCATGGGCCGCTTGACGTACCGGAGGTCATCCGCAAGCGCCCACACGGGCACGTCCTTCTCGCCGGCGTCGAAGAGCTCACGCATGGTCGTCTCTGCGCCGGTGTCCGCCCGCAGGATGCGAGTGTCACCGGTGAGGCAGCCCGATTCACGCAGGTCACTCACCTGCGGCTTCTTGTCCTGGCGCTGCTCCGCTCCACGGTTCAGCTGGGACAGCGCCACCACGGGCACGTCCAGCTCCTTGGCGAGCAGCTTGAGCGCACGGGAGAACTCGGAGACCTCCTGCTGGCGGGACTCCACCTTCTTGCCGGAGCTCATGAGCTGCAGGTAGTCCAGGATCACCAGGTTGAGGTCGTGCTTCTGCTTGAGCCGGCGGCACTTGGCGCGGATCTCCATGAGCGACATGTTCGGGGAGTCGTCGATGAACAGGGGTGCCTCGTTCATCTTGCCCATGATCTGCGCGATCTTGGCCCACTGGTCGTCGTGCAGGGTGCCCGCGCGCAGGTCCTGCATGTTGAGGGTTCCCTCCGCGGAGAGCAGTCGCATGGCGATCTCGTTGCGGCTCATCTCCAGGGAGAAGATCACCGAGGTCATGCCGTGCTTGATGGAGGCCGAGCGCGCGACGTCCAGCGCGAGCGTGGACTTGCCCATGGCCGGACGGGCCGCGATCACGATCATCTGCCCGCCCTGGAAGCCGTGCGTCAGCTCGTCCAGCTCGTGGAACCCTGTGGGCACACCCTGCATGCCCGAGCGGCTGCCCGCGGCCTCGATCTCGTCCACGGTGGCTTCCATGACGTCCTTCAGCGGGACGTAGTCCTCCGCCGTGCGCCGCTCCGCCACCTGGTAGATCTCGCCCTGGGCCTCGTTGACGATGTCGTCCACTTCGCCGTCGTGCGCGTAGCCCAGCTGCACGATCTTGGTGCCGGCCTCCACGAGCCGCCGCAGCACCGCGCGTTCCCGCACGATCTCCGCGTAGAAGCCCGCGTTCGCCGCAGTGGGCACGGAGGCGATGAGCGAGTGCAGGTAGGCGATCCCGCCGATCCGCTCGATCTCACCGTTCTTGGTGAGCTCGTCCCCCACGGTGATCGCGTCCGCCGGCTCGCCGCGCCCGTAGAGGGACACCACGGCGTCGTAGATGTTCTCGTGCGCCGGATTGTAGAAGTCGACGCCGCGCAGCACCTCCACCACGTCCGCGATGGCGTCCTTGGAGAGCATCATCCCGCCCAGCACCGACTGCTCGGCCTGGTTGTCGTGCGGCATGGTGCGGCCGTAGTCCTCGCGCGGCCCGGACGTGTATTCGGACACCCTGTCTCACTTTCTTCACGACGGCGGCGCCCGTCCTCCGCGGCGCACCCCACCATTCTCGCACCGCCCTCAGACCCGCACAGCGCGTGCTCCCGCGCTGTCCACGGCCTGTGGAAAACACTGTGGGAAACGTGTGGAACACGCCGCTCGGCCGTGTGCACAGCATGTGGAGATCTCTGTGGACAAGCAGGCTCAGCTGTGGATGAATCAGCTGATGAGCACCAGGGACATGAGCCACAGCAGGGGGGAGCACAGCAGCGCCAGCAGGAGCACCAGCACGAACCTGCCGCGCAGCCGGGGGAACGCCACGATCCCGGCGACCCCGATGATCCCGGCCACCAGGGAAGTGACGGCACTCAGGATCAGCCCCGCCAGAAGCACCCCCATGGAGAACTCCGGGCTGAAGGAGTTGCCCACCAGGAACCCGCCGAAGAAGAGGACCACGGTCAGGGCCACACATCCCAGCCCGGCCCAGAACAGCCTGCGGCCCGTGCTCACCGTGTACACACTCCTGGAGATCATGACCTCGATCCTCCCACGAACCGCTCCGGAGAGGCTGGATGCCTCCGGGCATGGAAGAACCCCGTGGAGGGCATTCCACGGGGTTCTCACGGATCCTGCGCGGATCCACCGGGGTCCACCCGTCCGCGCCCCTTGACGGATGCGGACGGGCTCGCCGAGCACCGGGGTGCTGCGGCGGGACCACGGGGATCAGGCGGGGACGACCTCGAACTCCACGTTCGCGTTGACGTCCTCGTGCAGGTGGACCACGGCCTGGTACACGCCGGTGGTCTTGATGCGCTGGGTCAGGTCCACGCGACGCTTGTCGATGGAACCGAGACCGGCGTTCTCCACAGCGGAGGCGATGTCGCCGGCGCGGACCGTGCCGAACAGGCGGCCCTCGGCACCGGCCGTGACCGGAACGGTCAGGGTGGTGGAGGTCAGCTTGGCGGCGAGAGCCTGCGCGTCCTCGAGGGAGGACAGCTCACGTGCCGCACGAGCCTGCTTGATCGACTCGATCTGCTTCTCGGCGCCACGGCTCCACGGGGTGGCGAAGCCGCGGGGGAACAGGAAGTTACGGGCGTAGCCGTTCTTCACGTCCACCACGTCGCCAGCGGAACCGAGCCCGGAGACTTCCTGGGTCAGGATGATCTTTGCCATGAGTTCTCAGTCCTCTCTGATCAGCGGCCGGCGCCGGAGTAGGGCAGCAGTGCCACTTCACGAGCGTTCTTGATCGCCTGGGCGATCTTGCGCTGCTCCTGGACGGACACGCCGGTCACGCGGCGAGCGCGGATCTTTCCGCGATCGGAGATGAACTTGCGCAGCAGTGCGACGTCCTTGTAGTCGATCTCGGTGACGTCAGCCGCCTTGAGCGGGTTCTGCTTTGGTTTCGGCTTGCGAATTTCAGCCTTGGCCATCGTGGTGCTCCTTTTCTGGTGCGGAGCCCGCAGGCGAACCTGCGGGATGGGGTGGATTGTTGATGTTTAGAAGGGGGGCTCGTCCTCGGAGTCGGCGCCCCAGTCGTAGTTCCCGCCGGAGGACTGACCCCAGGGGTCACCGCCCTGCTGCGGTCGCTGCTGGCCGCCACGGCCGCCCTGGTTCCCGTTGAACCCGCCGCCCTGGTTGAAACCACCGCCGCCGCCCTGGGAGTCGTTGAACCCTCCCTGGCCGCCGCCCTGGTTTCCTCCGAAGCCGCCCTGACCGCCACCGAAGCCCTGGTTCCCGCCGTAGGAGTTTCCTCCGCCGCGCGAGTTCCGGTTGATCTTGGCGGTCGCGTACTTCATGGAGGGGCCGATCTCGTCCACTTCCAGCTCGGTGCTGGTGCGGCGCTCCCCTTCCTTGGTCTCGTACGAGCGTGCCTTGAGGCGGCCCTGGACGATCACGCGGGTGCCCTTGGTGAGGGACTCCGCCACGTTCTCGGCTGCCTCACGCCACACCGAGCAGCGCATGAAAAGAGTTTCCTGGTCTTTCCACTCGTTGCTCTGCCGGTCGAAGGCGCGCGGGGTGGACGCAACGGTGAAGTTGGCCACGGCGGCTCCGGACGGCGTGAAGCGAAGTTCGGGGTCTGCGGTCAGATTTCCGATCACTGTGATGACGGTGTCGCCAGCCATGTGAACCTCCGGATGTGTGGACGCTGGATGCGAGACTCAGTGGGTTGACAAGCATCTCATGGAGCCCGTGAGGGCTGCCGGGGAGAGTGCGGTGTGCAGTCCGGGTGAACCGCACGTCAGCTCACTTGCCGTGGATCTTCTGCTCTTCCGGGCGGATGATCTTGGTGCGCATCACGGCCTCGTTCAGGCTCAGGACACGGTCCAGCTCCTTGGCGGTCTGCGGCTCGGCGGTGAAGTTCACCACGGCGTAGATCCCCTCGGACTTCTTCTGGATCTCGTAGGCCAGGCGACGACGGCCCCAGATGTCGAGCTTGTCGACGGTGCCGTTCTCCTTGGTGACGACCTCGAGGAACTTCTTGAGGGTCGGCTCGACGGCACGCTCCTCCACCTCGGGGTTGAGGATGACCATCAGTTCGTATTCACGCATGTAAAGAACCCACCTCCTTCGGGCTGAGCGGCTGCGGTCCTTCCGCAGCAGGAGGTTCTGTGCGTTGTCGGTGCCGGCACGAGAAACGGCGCACGGCACACAGACTTGCCCACTTTACTACAGCGGAGCCTCAGTAGCCACTGACGCGCCGGGCCAGCCGGGCGTTGAGAGTGCCCACCCGCACCGGGATCACGAAGATGTCCACGAGCAGCAGCAGCCACAGGGGAATCAGCAGGAACCATCCGATGATGATGCCCACGGTGGCCCACCCCGCCACCCCGAGGGTGAGGTAGATCAGGCCCTGGAACGGTTGGGCCAGGTAGAACTTGTGGATCCCGAACTGGCCCAGGAAGAACCACAGCACGTACGCGAGCAGCGTGGACTTGCCACCCACCACGTTCACGTTGACCGTAGGGCCTCCCCAGGAGGCGCCGGCGGTGTTGCCGTACGGCGAGCCCGGACCGGCCCCGCCCCGCGGCGGCATGGGCTGCGCGCGGTAGTACTCCGGTTCCTCGGCCATGGTGGCTCCCCTGTCCTCGTGCTGCACTGCGGTGTCTCGGCTGTCTCCAGTCTAGGAGGGCCGAGGGCCCGCCTGGGCGTGGGTCAGCGGGGAGCGCAACCGGACGTCGGTGTCCAGGTGCTCCCCGGTGGTGCGGGCCGTCACCTCGATCTCGAAGGACACCGTCTCCACCATCTGCCGCCCGTTCTGCAGCCACGTGACCCGGGCCTGCGCCTGCCGGAAGGGCACCGCGTGGAAGGTGAGGGGATCCCGCGCGTCGGGCTCCAGCAGCAGCGCGGGACGCGAGGTGAGCTGCCAGCGCACGTTGGAGACCCCGTCCGCCAGACCGCTCGTCCCGGTCGGTGCGCCACCCCCGGACGACGGCGCCCGCTCGGCCTTCCGGGGCACGGGACAGGTGGCCGCGTCGAAACGCACCACGCTGCCGCACATGCTGAGGGTGTTCTGCACCTCGCGCTCTACCTCCTCCCACATGCGTGGCGAGGCCTCGTAGGTCATGCCCGCCTCGGCCGGACGCGGATCCGCAAGAGATATCTCCGTGACGGCATGCTTCCCGGCCAGCAGGTACGAGTCCTGCGGCAGGGCGACGTCGTACTGACCGGGGAGGCCCTCGAAGCGCCAGGTGCGGGCGGGACCGCCAGGAGGGGCGTCCGGGTCCGACCCGATCGCGGTGCCCTCGGGGCGGACCTTCTGCCCGTTGACGGCCAGCGCGTCCACGGCGGCGGGCAGGCGGACGGTCACGGGCGCGTGCTCGCGCTCGCGCAGCTGCCAGGCGTCGTTGAACGGCCCCCACGCCGTCACGAGGTGCACGGTGTAGGCGCGCCGGACCACGGAGCCGTCCCCCAGGCCCACGTCCACAGTGACCACCGCCGTGTCCCCGGTGACCCGGGTGCCCACGAACTCGTGGCGCTGCGGGCGGTTGCCCGCGGCTCGGTACGCGGGGTTGGTGAGCACCTGGTCGAGCCCGTCGTCCTCCGTGGTCAGCAGCGGCGCCATGACCTGCCGGGAGCTGCCGCCCTCCAGGTGGCTCAGGTAGGTGTCCACGGGGGACTCCGGGTCCCGAGCCACCAGGAACCAGTTCGCGGCGGAGGTCCACACCGTGACGATGCCGACCACGAGGGCGAGGACCACCACGAGCGGCACGGCCAGGGCGCGCAGGGTGGGCAGCGCCAGGTTCTCGAGGGCCTCGGGTTCGTGTCTGCTCATGGGTTCCGCGGCGGGCTACTGCACGGCGGAGGCGCCCAGGGCCGCCGCCTTGCGGCCCCGGAACATGTCCACCACCACGGCCACCACCAGGTACACGAGGAACGCGTAGCGCACCACGGCCAGCAGGTCCTGGGCGCTCCACCCGAACTCCTGCACCCAGGGCAGGGTGGGCCACGCCGAGCTGGGAAGCACCACGGTGGCCCAGTAGAGGGTCTCCACCACCTGCCACAGCGCGAACTCCACCCAGTTGCGCCGGCACAGGATCACGAGCGGCACGAGCCACAGCACGTAGGTCAGGGAGTACTCCTTGGCCAGCAGGATGTAGAGCGCCAGCAGCAGGAACGTCACCTGCACCACGGAGGGTTCACGCTTGCTCAGCAGTGCCACGAGCAGGACGAACACCAGGGCCAGCACCATGCTCAGCAGGACGAACTGGCCACCGTCCCCGGCGCCCAGGGAGACTCCGGTGCGAGGCTCCACGGTGGAGCCCCACACGTTCCACAGGGAGGAGCTGCCCGTGTCGGAGCGGACCATCTCGTTGAACTGCGCGAGCCACCGGTCCCAAGCCGTGAGCATGTACGTGCCGTTGATCACCGCCCACGCGAACACGGCCCACAGCAGCGCGGAGACGATGTCCTTCAGGAACCGGTGCCGGGCGGCCATGATCAGGATGGCCAGCAGCACCACCACCGGGAAGAAGGCCACGGACGCGCCGAAACCCACCATGATCCCGGCCACAGCGGGGTTGCCGCGCACGTACCCCAGGACGGCCAGCATCATGAAGAGCACGGCCCACAGGTCCCAGGACTGGAAGCCCACCAGCACCACCACGGGGGACAGCGCCATGACCAGCGCATCCGTGCTGCGGTTGCCGCTCAACGACGACACCACGGCCACGATCGCCAGCCACACCAGGGCCAGCAGCACCACCGAGAGGTCCAGGTAGAAGCCCTGCCCCACGTCCAGGCCCATCAGGGAGGACAGGTTGGAGGCGAACCACCCGATGATCGTGGTGATCATGCCCACCAGCACGGGCTGGTCCCCCGTGGGGCCGCCCGTGAAGAAACCTCCGGCCACGTCCGAGGAGTGCACCCCCAGATCGCCCGCGTCGATCACGGTGGCGCACAGCTGCGGGACCTGCTCCGCGACGTTCCACTCCGGCACGTGGCACGGGATGCGGATGAGGTAGGCCATCATCACCGTGTACAGCCCCACGCCCAGCAGCATCAGGCCGGCACTTGCTCCGGACCTGTTGCGCGCACCTTCGAGGCTCATGCGGGGTCTCCTAGGACGTGGGTGGGAAATCGATCACCAGTGTTCCACGCGGGTGCGCGTTCTCGGGCGTCATGTCACTCTGCGGCGCGCAGTGCCGGGCGACACCTGCCCGGTGGAGCGGCGCACGGCACCGAGTCCGTGGAACGGCGCGCGGCACCGGGCCTGTGGCGCGGCCCCAGCGCCGGACCACACCGGGGTGGCGCAGTGCCCCGCCCCTCGGCACGACGCCGCCGCTCAGCTCAGGAGCCCCCGATGCCCTTCTCACGGGCCCACCGCAGCAGCCGCTCCCGCGCCTCGTCCTCCCCGAGCGCCCCCTCGTCCAGGCGCAGCTCCAGGAGGTACTTGTAGGCCCGCCCCACCTGGGGTCCCGGCGGGATGCCCAGGATCTCCATGATCTGCTGCCCGTCCAGCTCGGGGCGCACGGCGTCGAGCTGCTCCTGCTCCGCCAGCTGCGCGATGCGCCGCTCGAGCTCGTCGTAGTGCCCGGCCAGCCGGGCGGCCTTGCGCCGGTTCCGGGTGGTCACGTCCGAGCGGGTCAGCCGGTGCAGCCGCTCGAGCTCGCTCCCCGCGTCCCGCACGTAGCGGCGCACCGCGGAGTCGGTCCAGTCCGCCTCCCCATATCCGTAGAAACGCATATGCAGTTCCACCAGGCGGGTGACCCGTTTGATCGTCTCGTTGTCGAAGCGCAGCGCCTTCATCCGCTTGCGTGTGAGCTTGGCGCCCACCACCTCGTGGTGGCGGAAGCTGACCGCCCCGGACGGCTCAAAGCGCCGGGTGGCGGGCTTGCCCACGTCGTGCATCAGCGCGGCGAAGCGCAGCGCGAAGTCCGGGGCGGGAACGGGGCCCGCCGGGTCCGTCTCCTTCTCTGCGGCCTGTTCCATGACCGTGAGGGAATGCTGGTAGACGTCCTTGTGGTGGTGGGCCTCGTCCGTCTCGAGCTGCAGCGCCGGCACCTCGGGCAGCACGATCTGCGCGAGACCGGTGTCCACCATGAGTTCCACGCCGCGCCGCGGGTGGGCGCCGCAGATCAGCTTGACCAGCTCCTCGCGCACGCGCTCCGCGGAGACGATCTCGATCCGCTGGGCCATGGCGGTCATGGCTTCCCGCACCGGTTCCGCCACCGTCAGACCCAGCTGGGACGTGAAGCGGGCGGCGCGCATCATGCGGAGGGGATCGTCCGTGAAGGAGTCCTCCGGGGTTCCGGGGGTGCGCAGGACACCCGCGTGCAGGTCCTTGATGCCCCCGAAGGGATCCACGAGCTCCATGTCCGACAGCCGCAGCGCCATGGCGTTGACCGTGAAGTCACGGCGGCGCAGATCCTCCGTGAGGTCGTCCCCGAACGCCACGGTGGGCTTGCGCGAGTCGGGGTCGTAGGCCTCAGCACGGTAGGTGGTGATCTCCAGCTGCATGCCCGCCTTGCGCATCCCGATGGTCCCGAAGTCCCGTCCGATCTCCCAGTGGGCGTCCGCCCAGTCACGGATGACGGCCAGGGTCTGATCGGGATCCGCGTCCGTGGTGAAGTCCAGGTCCAGGGCCTCCCGCCCCAGGAGCAGATCGCGGACGGGACCGCCCACGAGGGACAGGTCGTGCCCGGAGGCGGCGAAGAGCCGACCCAGTTCGAGGGAGACGGGATGGAGGGAGGAGGTGTCCAGCAGCTGCGTCATGATGCGAGCCATTATCGCATCACGGCCCCGAGCGGCCTCGCCGGCCGCCGCCACCGAACCGGGGCGGGGTCGCGCCACGGCTCCTCGACTGCCCTGCCGGGGCTGCGGCGGGGGCCTCCGGCGGCCGTCAGGGAGTGCCAGGTGATTGTGGCTAAGGTAGACGGCATGGCTTTCCCCGTACCCAGCGCGCCCAAGAGGCGACCGAACCAACCGGTCTCCGCGCTGCCCACGGTGGAAGAGGTCTCGGCCGGTGGGATCGTGGTCAACCTGTCCGACCCCACGCAT
Source organism: Kocuria sp. HMSC066H03 (assembly GCF_001812045.1). Taxonomy (NCBI): domain Bacteria; kingdom Bacillati; phylum Actinomycetota; class Actinomycetes; order Micrococcales; family Micrococcaceae; genus Kocuria; species Kocuria sp. HMSC066H03. The sequence goes on along the minus strand of NZ_KV807506.1, from coordinate 971,488 downwards.
CCGGTGGCCATCATCGCTCGCATCAACCGCGGTGGGCGCCTGGAGTGGTGCCTCCCCAAGGGGCATCCCGAGGGTGAGGAGACCAACCAGGAAGCCGCCGTGCGGGAGATCGAGGAGGAAACCGGGATCAGGGGCCGGGTGCTCTCCCCGCTGGGCAGCATCGACTACTGGTTCACCGTCTCCGGGCACCGTGTGCACAAGACCGTCCACCACTTCCTGCTGGAGGCCACCGGCGGATTTCTGACCACCGAGAACGATCCCGACCACGAGGCCGTGGACGTGGCGTGGGCGGGCATCGACGACCTCGGGCGCAAGCTGTCCTTCCCCAACGAGCGGCGCATTGCCGACATCGCCCGGGAATACATCATCCACCAGTTGTAAGGTGTCCCGTTCGACCCGTGCCGCGCCGCGGACGGTCCCACCCTTCGTGCAGGAGGCCTTGTTCCATGCAGAGCTCCGGGGCGCGCGCCAGCGCCATCATGGCCTCCGGGACCCTGGTGTCCCGGATCCTGGGTTTCGTCAAGACCTTCCTGATCACGGTGGCCATCGGCTCCGCCGCCACCATGGCGGACGTGTTCCAGCTGGCCAACACCCTGCCCAACCTGATCTACGTGCTGATCGCCGGCGGCGTGTTCAACGCGGTTTTGGTGCCGCAGATCATCAAGGCGTCCAAGTCCGAGGACGAGGGCGCTGACTACATCTCGCGGCTGCTGACGCTCGCCGTGATCGCCCTGCTGGTGATCACCGCCGCCGTGCTGCTGTGCGTGGGGCCCATCATGCGGCTCATGGGCCCCGGCTGGTCCCAGGAGCAGCTGGCCATGGGCACCATGTTCGCGGTGATCACGTTCCCCCAGATCTTCTTCTACGGGCTCTACACCGTGGTGGGCCAGGTGCTCAACGCCAAGGGCGCGTTCGGGGCCTACATGTGGGCGCCCGTGCTGAACAACGTCATCGCGATCGCCTCGCTGCTGGTGTTCATCTACCTGTTCGGCCCGTTCCGCACCACCCCGCACACGCTGGAGAACTGGACGTCGGGGCAGACGTTCTGGCTCGTGGGAATGTCCACGGTGGGCGTGGCCGCCCAGGCCTTCATCCTGTTCTGGCCGCTCGCCCGCCTGGGTCTGCGCATCCGCCCGCGCTTCGGGTGGCGCGGGATCGGGCTGTCCGCCGCGGGTCGGCTGGGCGGCTGGACCCTGGCCACCGGCGTGATCGCCAACCTCGCCTTCATGGCCCTGTACCGCACGGCGGCCATTCCCACCGGAGCGCGCTCCGACGTTCCCGCCGGCCCGGGCGGTCCCGCCCCGATCGCGGGCACGGCCGTGCTGGACCAGGCCACGATGCTCTACGCCCTGCCCCACGGGGTGATCGGGCTGTCCATCGCCACCGTGCTGTTCAACCGGATGGCGGCCGCCGCCGCGGAGCACGACCGCGAGTCCCTGGTGTCCTCCCTCTCCTCGAGCCTGCGCGTCACGGGCGTGGCCACGGTGTTCTGCATGGTGGCCCTGATCGTCTACGCCGGACCGCTGGGCATGCTGTTCTCCGGCGGTGTCCCCGCGGCGGGCGCCGTGATCGGACAGGTCATCACCGTGATCGCGATCGGCGCACCGTTCATGTCCACGGCGTTCATGCTGGGCCGCGCGTTCTACGCCCAGGAGGACGCCCGCACGCCGTTCATGGTGCAGCTCGCGGTGTCCGTGTTCACGGTGGTCGGCGCCGTGGTCATCGCCCACTCCGTCCCGCCCGAGCAGATGGTGTTCGCCGTGGCCGGGTGCTACGCCCTGCAGAACATCCTGGCCACGGTCATCTACCACTACGCGCTCAAGCGGCGGATCGGCGACTACGGCCTGTCCCGCATCGTGGGCTCGCACGCCCGGATCTTGGCGGCCTCCCTCGTTGCGGGGCTCGTCGGCGTGGCGGCCCTGTGGCTCATGGGCGGCTACAGCACGGACGGCTTCCCGTGGCACCGGCAGGTCACGGCGCTGGTCACCATCGCGGTCGGAGGCATCGCCATGGCCGTGGGCTACGCGGTGGCCCTGAAGGTCTTCCGGGTGCAGGAGTTCGCGTCCCTCGTGGCCCCGCTGAAGGCCAAGCTCGGCCGGTAGACTGCCGGAAAGTTCGTTCTCGCGTCCGTGCGACCGCCGCGGCGCCCGAATCAGAGGGAGCCACCGTGTCCCAGCCCATCGCGCTCGGAACCGTCCTGGGCGGCCGCTACAAGGTCAGCGCGTCGCTGCTGAGCACCGCCGACCACGACCACGTGCTCCAGGGCGAGGACCAGATCCTGCGCCGTCGGGTGTCCATCCTGGTTCCCGCGCCCGCGCACGAGTCCACCGTGGTGGAGAACGCCCGTTCCCTCGCGGCCGGCTCCGGGCACAGCGGCTTCCAGGTCCTGGACATGGGCCAGACCGAGGACGCCACCTACCTGGTCACGTCCTACGCACCCGCCACGGACCTGCTGGACGCGCTGCTGTTCGCGGACCAGCACTCGGACGACTACTCCCTCTCCGACGACATCTTCGGGGATGCGCGCACCGCGTCCTCCGCGTCCTACATCTACGAGGAGCCGGATCCCACCCAGCCGCAGCGCAGCGTCGCACCCCGCACGGGGGAGCCCCAGGACGAGGAGCCCGCCGTCACGCGCTGGAGCGCCTCGGACTACGACGACTACTCCTCGGCGCCGCCCGCACCGTCCGTGCGCAACAGGCTCGGCCTCGCGCGCAAGGTCCGCCCGGGTGCCGTGCGCTCCACCATGTTCGACCGCGCGGCCTCCCGCGGCGGCTCCGGTGGTGCCACGGTGGCCGCCGGCGCCATCGACCCCACGTACGACGGCGACAACCGCTACGAGAGCTTCGAGCGCACCGAGGGCAAGCCGGACCGCCTGGACGAGCGCCACGGCGGCTCACGCGCCGTCCCGTCCGGCGACGCCGCCGGGTCCCCTGACGCGCCCGGACCCCTCGACGACGCCGCTCCGGCCGCCGCATCCCGGGACCGCGCCGAGGGAGCCACCGCAGGTTCCACCGCGCGGACCGACGAGAGGACCGCGGGGCGGGCCACGGGGCGGACCACCGCGGGAACGGCCGATGAGAGCACCGGTGAGACCGCCGGTGCGGGAGCTGCCGTCGCGGGCACCGCTGGTGTCGGGGCCACTCTCGGAGGAGCTGCGGGGGCAGACGCCGCCCTCGGAGGAGCCGCGGAGGCGGGTGCTGCGGATCAGCGGAGCGGGCAGGGGCTTGATCCGGAGCCGGACCCTGCAGGCTCGGACACCGCGTCTTCACCCACCAGCACGGCCACGGTCGGTGCGGCCGCCACGGGCACGGGCGCCGGGGGCGCACCGGGCACCGACGGCTCCACCGCGGAGGACTCCCGCAAGGGGCCGTTGCGCTGGCTCCTGCTGCTCCTGCTGGCCATTGTGCTGATTGCCGCCATTGTCCTGGGGTTCCGGGGACTCGGAACCCTGACGAGCCAGTTCACCAGTGAGGGAGCACCGGAGCAGACCGCGGCTCCGGCGGATCCCAGCGGCTCTCCCGCCGCGACGGCCGCACCCAGCGCCGCGGCGGCGCCGGACGTGGCCTCCGCCTCCCGGCTGACCTCCGATCCGAACTTCATGGCGGACACGGACGCCACCCTGAACCAGGCCACGGACGGCGATCCCGCCACCTACTGGCTCAGCTACGGGTTCTCCAGCGCGCAGTTCGGCAACCTTGCGGACAGCGTGGGTCTCGCGGTGCAGCTGAAGGAACCCGCAACGGCCCAGGAGCTGACCATCCAGCAGGCGGACGGCTCCGGTGGCCAGTTCACCGTCTACGTCTCGGACCAGCCCTCTCTCGAGGGCGCCCAGGAGGTGGGCAAGGGCTCCTTCACCGGCCCCGAGGTCACCGTTCCGCTCGCGGACGCCGCCCGCAGCACGCCCCACCAGTACGTGCTGGTCCAGTGGACCGAGCTGCCCCAGCTGAGCAACCCCATTGGCGGATACCCCTTCGGTCTGCGGATCGGAGAGGTGGACGTCCGCTGACCCCACGGGGTCCGGGTGGTCCCCACGGTGGGCCCACGGGGCTGTCCAGGCCCCGGGAACCCGCGGTGCGGCGTCGTCGTCCCCCGTGCGGCGCGACCAGCCCAGGACGCCCCACAGGGTGGAATATCTGAGCGTGCTCCCCACGTTCTGACGTGTAGTCGACCTCCGCGAACGCGGTGACCCAGGGAAAGGCTTCGAAGCAGTGAGCAACCAGCCCGGCATCTTCTCCAGCGCCGTGAACATCGGCGTGGGCGGCGCCGCCCAGCCGTCCACCGCCCCGGCCGCGGCCCCGGGTGACGACGCCGTCCACGACGTCGTCATCGTGGGCTCCGGCCCCGCGGGGTACACCGCCGCGATCTACACGGCACGGGCCAACCTCAAGCCCGTGGTGCTGGCGGGCTCCGTGACCGCCGGCGGCGAACTCATGAACACCACCGAGGTGGAGAACTACCCCGGGTTCGTGGACGGCATCATGGGCCCCGAGCTCATGGACAGCATGCAGCAGCAGGCGGAACGCTTCGGCGCGGACATCCGCTTCGAGGACGTCGTCTCGGTGGAGCTGGACGGTGAGGTCAAGACCGTGACCATCGAGGACGGCACGGTCCTGCGGGCGCGCGCCGTGATCATCTCCACGGGCTCCGCCTACCGCAAGCTGGGGCTCGAGGACGAGGAGCGGCTGTCCGGACACGGTGTCTCCTGGTGCGCCACGTGCGACGGCTTCTTCTTCAAGGGGCAGAACATCGCCGTGGTGGGCGGTGGTGACTCCGCGATCGAGGAGGCCACCTTCCTCACCAAGTTCGCGGACAAGGTCACGCTGATCCACCGCCGGGACGAGTTCCGTGCCTCGGACATCATGAAGCAGCGCGCGTTCGACGACCCCAAGATCGAGATCCTGTGGAACACCAGGGTCACGGGCATCAACGGTGCGGACAAGGTGGAGTCCCTCGCCCTGGAGGACACGGTCACCGGCGAGGCCTCGGAACTCGCGGTCACCGGGCTGTTCGTGGCCATCGGCTCGGACCCGCGCGTGGATCTCGTGCGGGACCAGCTGGAGCTCACGGTGGACAGCACGATCGCCGTGGACGGCCGCTCCTCCACCACCTCGCTGCCCGGTGTCTTCGCTGCGGGCGACGTGGTGGACCCCACCTACCGCCAGGCCATCACGGCCGCGGGCTCGGGCTGCGTGGCCGCCGTGGATGTAGAGCACTACCTGGCGGCGCTGGACAGCTGAGCCGGCGGGGGCCGCGTGCACCCCCTGGTCGCTGACCCCACTCCTCCGCCCGGACCCGTCCCCGCGGAACCCTCCGGACATAACCGTCCGGGCGACACCGACGAAAGGAACCAGACATGAGCTCAGCCAAGGACGTCACCGACGCCACCTTCCAGACCGAGGTCCTCGAGAACTCCAAGCCCACCATCGTGGACTTCTGGGCGGAGTGGTGCGGCCCCTGCCGCCAGCTCGGCCCCGTCCTGGACGCCCTGGCCGCCGAGTACGCCGACCAGGTGGACGTGGTCAAGGTCAACGTGGACGACAACCCCGCGATCGCCTCCCAGTACGGCATCACCTCCATCCCCGCGGTGTACCTCTTCGCCGACGGCGAGGTGGCCAAGACCTCCGTGGGCGCCAAGCCCAAGTCCGCGCTGGAGAAGGAGTTCGGGGAGTACCTCACCCCCTCCGCGTGAGACCACCCGCCCGGGTCAGCGCACCGCCGGTGCGCGGGCCCGGGTTTTCTCTGACATCATTCACCCCAGACCAGAAGCCCGCACGAGCGGGACGACCAACAGCAGGGAGGCCCACGTGCCGCAACCCACCGCAGGAGCACCGCTTCGCCACGGCGTGTCCGATCGACGGGTCCTGGGGCTCAGGGAAAGGCTGCTGCGCGCCGGCGCGCAGGACACCAAGCTGGCGCCCGACACCGCCCGCGATCCCTCGGTCTTCGACGGTCACGTGGACCGGGCGGTGAGGGGTTTCCAGCAGCGCAAGGGCCTCATCGTGGACGGTGTGGTGGGGCCGGACACCGAGGCGGCGCTCAACGATGCGCAGTACTCCCTGGGAGACCGGCCGCTGTTCCTGCAGGAGGAGCGGCCGCTGCACGGTGACGACGTGGAAGAGCTGCAAACCAACCTGTCCCTGTTGGGTTTCTACTACGGACACCTGGACGGGACGTTCACGCGCCAGACCGAGTACGCGGTCAAGGAGCTGCAGAGCAGCCTCGGGACCGAGGTCGACGGCGTCGTGGACCGGGAGACGCTCACGGGACTGGCCCGCGTGAGCAAGAAGATCACCACCGCCAAGGCCTTCTCCCTGCGCGACCACCGGCGGCTGGAGTCGCTGCACGAGGCGCTTCGCGGACGGGAGGTCGTTCTGGTCCCTTCCGCCGCGGGCTCCGCCACAGCACCCGATGCCGCACCCCCCGAGTTCACCACGGCCCAGGAAGAGATCACGATGGACGTGGCGGTCCGCGCCTACGACCTGCTGCGCAACGTGGGGGCCGTGCCCGTGCTGGTGGATCCCTCCTCCTGCGGGGGCTCCTCGCCCCAGGAAGAGCCAAAGCACCCACGCACGGAGCACGCTCCTGCCGTCACACCATGGGACCAAGAGTCCGAGAGCACTTCTTCCTCCCCGGGACCGAGCTCAGGGAACCGCGCGGCGGACGGTCGTGTGAGCGTCCGGACGCAGCAGGAGGCCCTGGCAGCGCACCCCCAGGCTGTGGTGCTGTGCTTGCAGTGCGACTGGAACCGCTCCCCACATGCTCAGGGCGTCGCCACGTTCTACTGGGGCGACCCCGCCACCGGACAGTCCTACGCACCCATCGGCCACAAGGCCTCGGACATGATCCTCCGGGAACTGGTGGCTCGAACCGGAGCCCTGGACCTGGGCAGCCACGCCCGGCAGTGGAGCACGCTGCGCAGCGCAGGGGCAGCCACCGCCTGGGTGGACCTGGGCTATCTCTCCAGCCCCGTGGAGCGGGAGCAGCTGCGCACCGAGTCCTACCGGTCTCGTCTGGCCGAATCACTGCTGTGCGGGCTCCAGCGCGTCACGGCTCCCGCGCCGGAGCCGACCGCCACGGGCACCATGAGCCTCGCGGACATCGAAGCCTACTACCGGGTGAACCCCCGTACTGAGGTGCACAGCGACCCCTCGGTCTGAGCGATGTGCCCTGCGTCTGTGCCCCTCTCTGCCCGGGGTGCGTGCGCTGCCGGTAAAGCTTGCGGACATAGAAGGCCCCGATGTTTCACGTGAAACATCGGGGCCTTCTGTGTCCTCGGAATGCCTCGAGGGTCCTTCTGGCGGTCAGTTCTCCGAATCGAGCTTGGGGTCCAGCACGTCGATGATGCGGTTCAGGTCCTCCACCGACGCGAACTCGATGGTCATTTTGCCCTTACGAGCGCCCAGCTGAATTTTCACGCTGGTGTCGAGCTTGTCCGAGAAGGCATCAGCGATGTAGCCCAGACGGTCGTCGTGTCGGGTGCTCGGCGCCTTGCGCCTGGTGGACTGGCGCTTGAGGCCGTCGGAGAGCGCCACCGCTTCCTCCGTCGCCCGCACGGACAGACCTTCCGCCACAATGCGCTGAGCCAGACGTTCCATCTCCGCGGGATCCGTCAACGCCAGCAGAGCGCGAGCGTGACCGGAACTCAGTACACCGGCGGCCACACGTCGCTGCACCAGCGCAGGAAGACGCAGCAGTCGCAGCGTGTTGGAGATCTGCGGGCGGGACCGCCCGATGCGCTCCGACAGCTGCTCCTGAGTGGCACCGAACTCTTCCATCAGCTGCTGGTACGCGGCCGCCTCCTCCAGGGGATTCAGCTGGGCGCGGTGCAGGTTCTCCAGCAGTGCATCACGGAGCAGGTCGTTGTCCGCCGTTTCCCGGACGATCGCGGGGATGGTGCTCATCCCGGCAGCCTGAACCGCCCGCCAACGGCGCTCACCCATGACCAGCTCATAAGCTTCCGGGCCACCGTCGCGGCTGGGTCGCACGACGATGGGCTGGAGAACGCCAAGTTCCTTCACCGAGAAGGCGAGCTCCGCCAGCTCGTCCTCGTCGAACACCTGCCGTGGCTGCTTGCGGTTGGGGTGGATGTCCGTTACCGCCAACTCGGCGAAGGTAGCACCCGGAACGGCTCGCAGGTCGCCGCCGTCACCCTTTAATTCGGTGATGCCTGCACCATCCGTGGGCACACCTGCGCTTGAATCGGGCGCAGTCTCCGGAGAGCTCTCGACCGGCACGGACGTGTCTTCGTCTCGAGTCCGCGCGCCGTCCACCGTGAGATCTTCTCCCATGTTCTGTGACCCCGTGGGGTCAGAGCCCTTGGTCGCGGATGTTTCACGTGAAACATCGCTCGCCCCGGTGGAACTGACCTGCTTTGAAGCCAGATCGCTGCGCGTTTTCTGATCGTCCGCAGGAGACGCGGTGGGCCCGTGCGCCAGGGAGGAATTGCGCCCGGAATCCGGCGTGGATGTCTCCGAGACATGCGACGCGCCTTCGGGGCGCGTTGCTTGTAGCGTGTCCCCGTCACCGTCCGGCGTCACCCGCGACGTGCCCACAGGGCTGGAAGGGGCATCGGAGAAGGAATCTGGATCGGACGGCAGAAAGAACATGTCCACGGGCCGGCTCACATTCGTTGTGCTTCGCAGTGCCTGCCCCATGTCACGACGGCGTTGAGCTGCTCGACCTGTCGAATCCTTGGAACGACCGCCCGGCCGGGACGCGCCTGCACTGGATGTTTCACGTGAAACATCGAAGTCCCGATCGCTGTCCTTTCGGACTGAGCTCTCATGCCTCGCGGAGTCCTGCGTGGTTGACGCCGCGCGTGCCCTGGGCGTGGCGGATTGCTCGACATCAGCATGTGCGCCTGGCCCTTCGGAGCTGACCGCATTCTTCCGCTCGCTCCCCGTGCCGACGGCTGCGGCGCCGGAACCGGCACCGGCACCGGCACCACCATTGGAGGACTTCCTGGCCCCCACGGTCTTTGCGCCGTCCGAGGACGCCTTGCCGGCCGTCGTCCTCGTGTTCTTGTCCATCTCCTCGGCCCCCGCAGCACTGCGCGCCTCCACTGCCGTGGCCTTCGTGGACTTCTTGGCTCCAGACCCGGCCTTCTTAACCGCGTCAGTCCCGGAAGAATGAGAGGTCGCCTTGTCGCTTGTCGTCGTTCGCTTCGATGAAGGCGCGCCCTTGCCTGCCGTTCCGGTTGTTGGCGCCTTGCCGGTCGAGGCCGCGTTCTTCGAGTTCCCGGATGTCTTGGATGCCTCTGCGCCGCCGACCGAGCCGGTTCGCTGACGTCGTTGACCGCTTTCCGGCTTACTGGGCTCATCGGTGGCCTCGTTCTGGCTCCCCGCAGCTTTGCGTTGAGTCTCCGGTTCTCCACTGGGGATGAGGGCACCAAGACCTCGCCCAAGACCCCGACGTCGTTCGACCACGTTCATGTCCTTTCACCGATGATGTGCTGCCCATCGTAGTCGTGGTGGGGTTCGCCCCTCGCGTTGTCGGAAGCATTCCCCGACATGTCCTGGGGCGTCCCGAGTCAATCAGGGAGTCGCTCGGCACCCCCACTGCGAATAGCACGATGCCCCGATGTTTCACGTGAAACATCGGGGCA
>NZ_KV807506.1:850780-961781 GCF_001812045.1 Kocuria sp. HMSC066H03 | reverse complement strand
TGCCCCGATGTTTCACGTGAAACATCGGGGCATCCCGTCGTGGGCCGCATCCGCCGGTGAGATCATCCGCGCCCTGGCCGGCGGTCTTAGCTGCCCTGCATGCTCGGCCGCCACCTCATGTGAACCAGTCAGTGGCGCCGACTCACGTGAGGCATCATTCCCGGGAAGTGCCAGGCTCCCGCGTGGCCAGTTCAGCCGCCGCTTCAAGATAGGAGAGCGCGCCTGTGGAGCTCGGGTCGTAGGTGATGACACTCTGCTGGTAGCTGGGTGCTTCCGAGATCCGCACAGATCGCGGGATCATTGTCTCCATGACCTCGTCCGGGAAGTGCTGACGCACTTCGTCTGCCACCTGCGACGCCAGGTTGGTCCTGCCGTCGTACATGGTCAGCAGAATGGAGGAAACCGTGAGCTGGGGGTTGAGGTGCTTCTGGATCATCTTGATGTTGTTGAGGAGCTGGCTCAGTCCCTCCAGGGCGTAGTACTCGCACTGGATGGGGATCAGCACCTCCGTAGCCGCCACGAACGCGTTGATGGTCAGCAGACCCAGGCTCGGGGGGCAGTCGATGAACACGTAGTCCAGCCGCGGCAGACCGTTCTGCTCGCGTAACTCCGCGTACTCCGCGAGAGCTCGTTGCAGACGCTGCTCGCGGGCCACCACGGAGACGAGTTCGATCTCCGCGCCCGCGAGGTCGATCGTGGCGGGGAGTACCCACAGGTTCTCGGTCTCGGGAGACTCCTTGACCACGTCCGCCACGGGCACCTCGTCGATGAGGATGTCGTACACCGAGTCCGCATCCGCTCCGTGGGGAATGCCGAGGGCGGTGGAGGCATTGCCCTGGGGGTCGTTGTCGACCACCAGCACGTGCTGACCCTGCTGGGCCAGCGCTACCGCCAGGTTGACGGACGTGCTGGTCTTGCCCACGCCGCCCTTCTGGTTGCTGATGGTGATGAAGCGGGTGTTCTTCGGGTGCTCCAACTGGACGTTCTTGAGCTTGGCGCGACGCTTGTTCTCTTCCACGAGTTTCCTCCCCAGAGCGGTATCAGCCACCGCATCCTGTGCTGCAAGACCGGCGTGAGCGTCTGTTTCACGTGAAACATGCTTGCCGCGATCCGGGACAACCTTTTTGGATTGATTAGCGGGATCGGGCGGCAACCCGAAATCGTGTCCGCGTTTCACGGCCTGCGGGTCGTGCTCCGGGGTGGTCATCGACGGTCCCTTTCATGGCTGATGCGTGCTCCTCGTAGCTTATCCGCATCCGTCCCCGCACCCTGGTGCCAGAGGCAGGTCAGAGCACCAGGCGCACCACCGTGGTGGGTTCGGCCAGCAGGTCCTCACCCACGGTCAGAACCTCCGACTCCCTGACACCGAAGCGCCCCAGCTTCTTGGACGCCTTCGTGAGCTCGTCCTCCGCCGACCGGCCCTTCAGGGCGAGCAGCTCACCCCGGCCCTTCAGCAGGGGGAGGGTGATGTCCACGAGACCCACCAGAGCGGACACCGCGCGCGCCGTGACCACGTCCACGGCGCCGACATCCTGCTTGGCCTGTTCCGCGCGGGCCCGCAGCACCCGGACGTTGTCCAGCTCGAGGTCGGAGACGACCTCCTCGAGCCACACCACGCGCCGTTCCAGCGGTTCCACCAGGGTGATCTGCAGATCCGGGCGGGCGATGGCCAGGCACAGACCCGGCAGACCCGCCCCCGACCCCACGTCCACCACGCGCGAGTCAGCTGGGATGAGCTCCTGCACCACGGCGCAGTTGAGAACGTGCCGCTCCCACAGGCGCGGGGCTTCCCGGGGCCCGATGAGACCGCGCACGATCCCGGATGAGGCCAGGTGCTCCGTGTAGCGCCGCGCAAGGTCCAGCCGGGGGCCGAAGATGGCCCGCGCCGCAGGTTCCAGGTCCCCGAGCGGTGGAGCCGGCTGGGGCTCCGGTGCGGCCCGGTGAGCGGGTTCCGGCCCGGAACCGCCTGCCCTTCCGGCCGACGGCCCCGCGGGCCGTCCGTGAGAGTCCTGGGCGCTCATGCGCCGGCCGAGATCACGATGTGGCGCCCAGCGCCGTCGCCCTCGGACTCGGAGACCAGCCCGGCCTCCGCCACGGCGTCGTGCACGATCTTGCGTTCGTACGGGGACAGGGGCGGCAGGTGCACGCTCTCGCCGTCCGCGCGGACCCTGGCCACGGCGTCGTCGGCCAGGGAACGAAGCTCGGCCGCGCGTTCGTCCCGGTGACCCGCCACGTCGAGAATCAGGCGGCTGCGCCGCTGCGTGGCACTGAGGACCGACAGGCGGGCGAGCTCCTGCAGAGCCTCCACGATCTCACCGTCCTGGCCCACGAGAGCCCGCAGATCGGCGTCGTCGTCCTCGGCCACGACGGAGACGTAGGTGCGGCCGTCGCGCACCTCGATGTCGATGTCACCGTCGATGTCCGCGGTGTCGAGGAGCTCCTCGATGTAGTCCGCGGCGATCTCGCCCTCCTCCTCCAGCGGGGAGAGCGGGGCAGTGTCCACCTGTGACTCCGGTACCACGGTCTCCTCCGGAGCCGTGTCCTGGGCGTTGTCCGTCTCGTTCATGGCGGGAGACCTCTCAGCCGTTGTTCTTCTTGGTCTGCTGCTTCTGACGCTTCTTGGACACGGGCTGGTTGCGCTGGCCGGCAGCCGCACGCACCCGCTGCTCCTCGACCTTCTCCTCGTGCTCCTTCTTGGTCATGCCCACGGGGGGCAGGCCCTTGGCGGCGCGCCGCTCGTTGAGCTCGCGCTCCGCCTGGGATCCCTTGGTGGGGTTGTTGCGGATGACCCACCACTGCTGGCCCATGGACCACAGGTTGGAGACGGTCCAGTAGACGAGCACGCCCAGGGGGAAGTTGATGCCGCCCACTGCGAAGATGATGGGGAACAGGTAGAGCATCATCTGCTGCTGGCGGTACATGGGCGAGGCCTTGGCGGTGTCGCTCATGTTGCGGGCGGTCAGCTGCTTCTGCGTGATGAACTGGGTGGCGCTCATGGCCACGATCATCACGATCGCCAGGACGATCGTGGCGGTGTGGTTGCCGTCACCCGGCTGCATCAGTGTGGAGAACAGCGGGGCGCCGAAGATGGTGGACTCGTTGAACTGGTGGACCATCTCCGGCGTGAGGAGGTGGATCGCCTCGTTGTTGGCGGCCGCCTGGGGGACCGAGCGCAGCACCTGGAACAGGGCGAAGAAGATGGGCATCTGCACGATCACGGGCAGGCATGCCGCAAACGGGTTGGAGCCGTGCTTCTTGTACAGGGCCATCTGCTCCTCCGCCATGGCCTGGCGGGAGAGCTGGTCCTTCTTGCCCTTGTACTTGGCCTGCAGCTTGGCCATCTCCGGCTGCAGCTCCTGCATGCCGCGCATGGACTTGATCTGCTTGAGGAACAGCGGGATGGTCAGCGTCCGCATCACGAGCGTGAGACCCACGATGCACAGCACCCAGGTGAGACCGGACGTGGGATCGGCGCCGATCAGGGTGAACAGCTCGTGAAACACCCACAGGACTGCGGACACGATCCATTTGAAGGGCAAGAGAATCAGGTCGAAGAAGTTCATCGAGCGTTGGCTCCTTGAGCCGCATGGTGGCGGGCCTGACAGTCGTGCGTGTACTCACGCACGAGGTTCGGGTGGTTGAGCAGAACGATTCTGGGGGTCGTGGCGAGGGTCGGGAACTCCCGGCCACCCCCCGGGATCCTGTCGATCCCCCCGGCGGCCCAGGGGTGGCAGCGCAGCAGCCGCATCACACTCAGCCCCAGTCCGCGAACGGCACCGTGCACGGTGACGGCTTCGAGCGCGTAGGCGGAGCAGGAGGGGAAGTAGCGGCACACGTCCCCGTAGAGCGGGGAGACGATGGTCCTGTAGAGCTTGAGCAGGGCGATCAGAAGGTTCTGCGGAGCCTGCTTGACCGCGCCGAGCACACCACCCGAGGTGTTGAACTCGTGCGGGGCGCGTGCCAGCAGCTGCTCAGGAGTCACCCGTGGTGTCACGTGCGCCTCCTTCTCGATCGTCCACGGGGCACGTTACGGCATGGTGCCCGGGACCAGCTGTGAGCGTCATCGTGCCCGCCGCACCGCGGCCGTGAATGCGGCCCGGTAGTCGCTGCCCAGTTCGTCCCAGTCCGCGGCAGCAGCGGGGGGCAGGGCCCGCACCACCACGTCCATGCCGTGGGGCTGGTCCCGCACGCTGCTCGCGCTGAGCTCGCGCAGCCGGCGCTTGACCTTGTTGCGCGTCACCGCGTTGCCCACGGCCTTGGAGACCACGAACCCCACGCGGGACGGTTCACCCGTGTGCATGCGCACGGATACGACGACGTTCCGGCGACCGCTGCGGGCACCGGAACGTACGGTGGTCGTGAACTGCGCCGAGGTCCGCATCCGGTGCCGAGTGGGCAGCATGACGCGAACCTCGAGACGCGGGGGCTCAGGCCGAGAGGCTGGCGCGACCCTTGCTGCGGCGGGCACCGATGATGGCGCGGCCGGCGCGGGTGCGCATGCGAGCACGGAAGCCGTGCTTGCGGGCGCGGCGGCGGTTGTTCGGCTGGAAAGTCCGCTTGGGCATTAGTCACTCCATGAGGTTGGACTACGGTGAGCCGACTGCGAGAAGTCGCAGGGGGCGCACGCGGTAGGTTTCTGGGGGCGTGCGGGCATGCAGAGATCGCGATGCTGCACGCACAAGACCTATCCACAGTAGTCAATGGGGCCAGCCGGGTCAAATACCGGGCTCGACGCCGCCCGCCCCCGGGTCCGAGGCCGTCGCCGACCAGAGCTCCCGCCGCCGGCCAGCGGGCACCGCGCCGTTACCGCCACGAAGGGCCCGACCCGGAGCGGCCCTGCCGGTGGCCACCCGGCCCGCAGACCCGCACCCCGCTCTCCCGAAGGGGTCGCACGCGCGGCGGACAGCACTTCCACAGCTGTGCATCCACGGTCCGCAGGGCATGTGGAAAACGGCCGGTCCGCGCCGTGGCGCGGCAGGTTATCCCCAGGCGCGAACTACACGTCTGTAGTTCCACCTGCCCGCAGATTCGGGCTATGAAGTGCCGTGACACCTGATCTAGGCTGAACCCCACGGCCACCCCCCACGAGGTTTATCCACCGCTGTGAACAACTCTGTGGAAAACTGGGCCGTTCCCGGTCCAACACGTCAGGAGTCGCTCATGCAGCAGGACAACCAGACACTGTCCGAGCAGTGGGCAGAGTGTGTCCGCTTCATGAACGAGAATCCCCGGGTGACCGGGCGCTCACGCGGCAACATCGCGCTGTGCGAACCCCGTGGGCTGATGGGCTCCACGCTCCTGGTGGCCGTTCCCAGTGAGGTCACCCGCGAGTTCCTCCAGCACCGACCCATGTCCGAGATCCTGGACGACACCGTGCACAGGGTCTTCGGCGCCGACACCCTGGTGGCCTTCGTGGTGGACCCGGAGCTCGAGATGCAGCCGAGCCCGTCCCGGCCCCCGGCTGACACCCGCCGCGCCGGCGCTGATCGCACGCACCGCGCCCCGGCGGACGGTGGCCGGGCGGACACCGAGTCCAGCTCCACCCAGCAGCGCGGACCCAGCGCGCCCTCGCTGACCGAGATCGAGGCGGAGCGCGCGCCGGGCTCGTTCCTCACCCCCCAGGAACAGGCGGCGGATCCCGAGAGCCGGTTCTCGACCCGTCCCGGCGCAGAGCCGTCCGTTGCCCCACCCGGTCGGGATGCGGAGTTCGGAGGACTTCCGCCCCGCAGGGAGCAGACCCCGGTCCCCGCGCCGCGGGAGGTGCTCACCACCGGCAACGGCTCGGACACCAGCCCCGCCGATTCCGAGTGGGACAGCTCCGCCCGGCTGAACCCCAAGTACGTGTTCGACTCCTTCGTGATCGGCCAGTCCAACCGTTTTGCCCACGCCGCAGCGTTCGCGGTCGCGGAGACCCCCGCCAAGGCATATAACCCGTTGTTCATCTACGGGGACTCCGGCCTGGGCAAGACCCACCTGCTGCACGCCATTGGCCACTACGCCAAGCGGCTCTATCCCAAGATGCGGGTGCGGTACGTGAACTCCGAGGAGTTCACCAACGACTTCATCAACTCCATCCGGGACGACGAGGGTTCGTCCTTCAAGGGCATCTACCGCAACGTGGACCTCCTGCTGATCGACGACATCCAGTTCCTCGCGGGCAAGGAGCACACGCAGGAGGAGTTCTTCCACACCTTCAACGCGCTGCACAACCACGAGAAGCAGATCGTCATCACCTCCGACATGCCTCCCAAGCAGCTCACCGGCTTCGCCGAGCGCATGCGGTCCCGGTTCGAGTGGGGTCTGATCACCGACGTGCAGCCGCCGGAACTTGAGACGCGCATCGCGATCCTGCGGAAGAAGGCCATCAGTGAAGGCATGGATGCCCCGGACGACGTGATGGAGTACATCGCGTCCCACATCTCCACGAACATCCGCGAGCTCGAGGGCGCGCTCATCCGGGTGACCGCGTTCGCGTCGCTCAACAAGCAGCCCGTGGATCTTCCCCTCGCCGAGCTGGTGCTCAAGGACCTGATCACGGACGACGGCGGGCAGGAGATCACCGCGGCGTCGATCCTGGGCCAGACTGCGGCGTTCTTCAACATCACCCTGGACGAGCTGAAGTCCAAGTCCCGCACCCGGACCCTCGTGACGGCTCGGCAGATCGCCATGTACCTGCTGCGCGAGCTCACGGACATGTCCCTTCCCAAGATCGGGCAGGAGCTGGGGGGGCGTGACCACACCACCGTGATGCACGCCGACCGCAAGATCCGCACCCTCATGGCGGAGCGTCGACAGATCTTCGACCAGGTCACGGAACTGACCAACCGGATCAAGCAGCAGTCGCGCGAGGGCTGAGCCCGGCGGCGAGCACCCGCACCGCAGAGATCCTCCACGGGGCCCTGGCCATGTCCGGGGCCCCGTTCTTGTGATTCGCCCACAGGCACGGACCGCTCCACCCCGCGCTTCTGGAGGCGCGTTCCACAGCTCCAGGGCCCTGTGTGGACGGCCTGTGCACGGGCGAGAACGAGGCGGTGTGGAAAAATCTGTGGACAACGAGCCTGGGCCGGTGGAGAACGTCTGCGAATCGGTGGGCAGTGCTGTGGAATCCCCGGAATCACGCGGAAGTTCTGCACTGAGCGGTCACAGGCAGGTGGCCGCCGATCCACAGTGCATCAACACCGTGGAGCCGCTCGACGGCTGGGCTGCAGGCGGTTATCCACAGAACCCACAGGGGTTATTAACACTTCTGACCCTTAAAGAAAGATCCACCGAATAACAAAAATCCGGACGATCCGCCCCGTGCGCCCCTCGAGGATCTCTGTAATTACACGAATCCCCGACGCGACGGCGGCGCACACGATCTCCCCACCACCTCACCCCGTTGGGGAGGCGTCCTCCGTGGCGGATACCATGCAGGGAAGACACTCCTGTCCAAAGCCAACAGAGGGGCACCTTCGTGAAGTTCTCGGTCGAGCGCGACGTACTGGCTGAAGCAGTCACCTGGACTGCTCGTTCGCTGTCCCCGCGGCCCCCCGTTCCCGTGCTGTCCGGTCTGCTCATCAAGGCGGAGAACGGGTCCCTGTCCATCGCGAGCTTCGACTACGAGATCTCCGCTCGCCTCACCATCAGTGCGGACGTCATGGAGGAGGGAACCACCCTCGTCTCGGGTCGCCTGCTCGCGGACATCTGCCGCTCGCTGCCCTCCGCGCCCGTTCAGCTCGAGGCCGACGGCGGAAAGGTCACCCTCACGTGCCGGTCCTCCAAGTTCAACCTCGCAGCCATGCCGGTGGACGACTACCCCCAGCTGCCGGGCCTCCCGGAGCTCTCGGGCGTGGTGGCCGGTGACGAGTTCGCCCACGCCGTCGCGCAGGTGAACATCGCGGCGTCCAAGGACGACACCCTCCCGATCCTCACCGGCATCCGCATGGAGATCGAGGGCGAGAAAATGACCCTCCTGGCCACGGACCGGTACCGCCTGGCCATGCGCGAACTCACGTGGCGCCCCACCGATCCCACGCTGTCCACCGCGGCACTCATCAAGGCCAAGACCCTCAACGACGTCGCCAAGACCCTCGGCTCTGCCGGGGACGTCAACATGGCGCTGGCCGAGAACACCGAACTCGTGGGCTTCGAGTCCGGCGGCCGGCGCACCACCAGCCTGCTGATCGACGGCGAGTACCCCAAAATCCGCTCGCTGTTCCCCGAGAACACCCCGATCACCGCGGTGGTGCGCACCTCGGAGCTGGTCGAGGCCGTGCGCCGCGTGTCCCTCGTGGCCGAGCGCAACACCCCGGTGCGGCTGGCCTTCAGCGAGGGCCAGGTGGCGCTCGACGCCGGCACCGGTGAGGATGCCCAGGCCTCCGAGGTCCTTGACGCGCAGCTCAACGGGGACGACATCACCGTGGCGTTCAACCCCACGTACCTGTCCGAGGGACTGAACGCGTTCGACTCGGCCTACGTGCGGTTCTCGTTCACCGCTCCGCCCAAGCCCGCCGTGCTCTCCGCGCAGGCAGAGCCGGACGGCGAGGACGACGTGGACTACAAGTACCTGCTCATGCCGGTCCGTCTGCCCAACCAGTGATCGTGTGTTCGTAGACCACCTCTCGCTGCTGGACTACCGGACCTACGCCGGTCTGGACCTCGCACTGACCCCGGGACTCACGGTGTTCGCCGGTCCCAACGGCGTGGGCAAGACCAACATCGTGGAGGCGGTCGACTGGGCCGCGTCCCTCGCCTCCCACCGTGTCTCCGGCAACGGGCCCCTGATCGCCACGGGCTCGGAGCGTGCGATCATCCGGCTGCGGGTGAACCGCGGTGGGCAGCGCACGGTGCTGGAGTACGAGCTCAATGCGGCTCGGGCCAACCGCGTGCGGATCAACCGCGCCGCACCCGTGCGCGCCCGGGAGGCGCTCGGGACACTGCACACCGTGCTGTTCTCCCCCGAGGACCTCACCCTGGTGAAGGGTGATCCGTCCCACCGGCGGCGGTTCCTGGACGACCTCGCCACGGCCATGCGGCCCGTGCTCTCCGCGGCCCGTTCGGACTACGACCGTGCGCTGAAGCAGCGCAACGCCCTGCTCAAGTCCACTCGCCGTTCCCGGGCCTTCTCGGACTCGGACCGGGCGACGCTCGCGGTGTGGAACGACCAGCTGGCACGGGCCGGCGCGGCTCTGATGGCCGCGAGGCTCCAGCTCCTCGAGGCCCTGGAGCCCGAGGTGGACCGTGCCTACCAGCAGCTAACGGAGGGCCCCAAGCACGTCAGGCTCGAGTACGAGAGCTCCTCCGTGGCCCCGGGTGCGGACCAGCACGCCCTCGCCCACTTCACCGTGGCGGACCTCCACGGGCTCATGATGGACGCCTTCGAACGCGTGGCGCGCCAGGAGCGCGAGCGCGGCATCACCCTGGTGGGTCCGCACCGGGACGATCTGCTGATCCGTCTGGGAGACACACCCGCCAAGGGCTACGCGTCCCACGGGGAGACCTGGTCCATCTCCCTCTCGCTGCGCCTGGGCTCCTGGTACGTGCACGTGGCCGACGACCCGTCCCCGGGTGCCGCTCCGGTGCTGATCCTGGACGACGTGTTCGCGGAGCTGGACGCCCGCCGCCGGAGTCGGCTGGCGGAGCTCGTGCGGCAGGCGGAACAGGTGCTCGTCACGGCCGCCGTGGACGAGGACCTTCCCGCGGCTCTGCTCGAGAGCTCCCACACGGTCGTGGACGTGGAGCCGGGCGTGGTCCGGGAACGCGGCGCGGCGGCGTCGTCCGCCGGAGAGGGTCAACGCGAGGGCGCCGGAGATGAGTGACACGGTGCACCGGGACGTGGTGGACGCCGCGGCCGTGGCCCTGCAGCGGGCGCGGAAGGCGGCGCAGGACCGCGGGGACAAGCCGCTGTCCGCCGCGGCCGCGGCCAAGAACATGCGGGCGTTCGGAACCGCCATGGAGGAGGGGACCGGTTCCCCGGCGCTGCGCAGCAGGAACCGCTACGGGACGGACCCCCGGCAGCTGGGGGGATTCTCCGGCCCGGGACGCTCGGCGCGGGACCCCCGGCCGCTGTCCTCGGTGGTGGACACGCTCATGACCCACCGCGGGTGGAAGACCCCCGTGAACGTGAGCAGCGTGCTCGCGGACTGGGCCTCCCTGGTGGGCCCGCGCAACGCCGAGCACACGTGGCCCGAGCACTTCGAGGACACGGTGGTGCGCGTGCGCTGCGACTCCACGGCGTACGCCACCCAGCTGCGGCTGATCCAGTCCGAGATCCTGCGCAGCTTCGCCGAGAAGCTCGGCGAGGGCATCGTCACCAGGTTGGAGATCCACGGCCCGGTGGGGCCCAGCTGGAAGCGGGGACGCTGGGCGGTGCAGGGTCGAGGCCCCCGGGACACGTACGGGTAGGCGGATCCGCCCAAAACCCGCCAGAATCCCGCGAGCCGCTCCGGGCCCCGGAAATGACGTCACCCATCACGGCGGGGTTCCGGGGCGTCTGGCGGCCGTTGAGGGCTTGATCCGCGGGAACATCCGCTAGAATGAGAAGTCACAGATCTCTTCGTCCCGCCAGCCGATGAGCCGCGAACCGTCTCATCGGCTGTACTCATGTGGGCCGGGCGACGATCGCCAACGATTACGCAGGAGGACCGGAAACCCCGTGGCTACAGAGGACTCCCCACAGCACGAGTACGGCGCGAGCGACATCACCGTCCTGGAAGGTCTCGAGGCGGTCAGGAAGCGCCCGGGGATGTACATCGGCTCCACCGGGCCCCGGGGTCTGCACCACCTGGTCTACGAGGTGGTCGACAACTCCGTGGACGAGGCCCTGGCCGGATACTGCGACCACATCGAGGTCACGCTGCAGGCGGACGGCGGCGTGCGCGTGTCCGACAACGGCCGCGGCATCCCCGTGGACATGCACCCCACCGAGGGCAGGCCCACCGTGGAGGTCGTGATGACCATCCTGCACGCGGGCGGCAAGTTCGGCGGCGGCGGGTACGCCGTCTCCGGTGGTCTGCACGGCGTGGGCATCTCCGTGGTCAACGCCCTGTCCTCGCGGGTGGACACCGAGGTCCGCCGCCAGGGGCACGTGTGGCGCATGAGCTTCGCCAACGGCGGCCGCCCGCAGGGTGAGCTGGTCAAGGGCGAGGCCACGGAGGAGACGGGCACCACCCAGGTCTTCTACCCGGACGCCGAGATCTTCGAGACCGTGGACTTCGACTTCGAGACCCTGCGTGCGCGCTTCCAGCAGATGGCGTTCCTGAACAAGGGCCTGCGGATCTCCCTCACGGACGAGCGCGCCACGGACGAGACCGGCGAGGAGATCGCCGGGGACACTGTCGCGGACGCCACCGGCCCCCTCGAGGGACAGGACGGCGGCACGGCCGGCGCGGACGACGACGCCGCGGCGGCCGGCGCGCGCCAGGTGGTCTACTGCTACGAGGACGGCCTGCTGGACTACGTGACGTTCCTGAACTCCTCCAAGAAGGCGGAGCTGATCCACCAGGACGTGATCTCCCTGGAGGTGGACGACCAGGACAAGAAGATGTCCCTGGAACTGGCCATGCAGTGGACCACGGCGTTCAACGAGTCCGTGCACACGTACGCCAACACGATCAACACGCACGAGGGCGGCACCCACGAGGAGGGCTTCCGCACCGCACTGACCACGCTGATCAACCGCTACGCCCGTGAGAACAAGCTGCTGCGGGACAAGGACGACAACCTCACGGGCGAGGACGTCCGCGAGGGTCTCACCGCGGTGATCTCCATCAAGCTCTCTGAGCCGCAGTTCGAGGGCCAGACCAAGACCAAGCTGGGCAACTCCGAGGCCAAGACCTTCGTGCAGCGTGAGATGTTCGAGCTCTTCGGCGCATGGCTGGAGCGCAACCCGAACCCGGCCAAGGACATCGTCCGCAAGGCCATCTACGCCTCCCAGGCCCGCCTGGCCGCCCGGAAGGCGCGCGAGACCACGCGCCGCAAGGGTCTGCTGGAGTCCGGCGGGATGCCCGGAAAGCTCAAGGACTGCTCGTCCAAGGACCCCACGCTCTCGGAGATCTACATCGTGGAGGGCGACTCCGCGGGTGGTTCCGCGGTGCAGGGCCGCGACCCCGCGCACCAGGCGATCCTCCCGCTGCGCGGCAAGATCCTCAACGTGGAGCGCGCCCGGCTGGACCGTGCACTGTCCAACGCCGAGGTGCAGTCCATGATCACCGCGTTCGGCGCGGGCATCGGGGACGACTTCGACATCGAGAAGGCCCGGTACCACAAGATCGTGCTGATGGCGGACGCGGACGTGGACGGCCAGCACATCACCACGCTGCTGCTCACGCTGCTGTTCCGCTTCATGCGCCCGCTCATCGAGCACGGCTACGTGTACCTCGCGCAGCCGCCGCTGTACCGCATCAAGTGGTCCAACGCGCCGCACGACTACGTGTTCTCGGACGCGGAGCGCGACGCCGCCCTGGCCAAGGGTCTCGCGGAGAACCGCCGCCTGCCCAAGGACAACGGCATCCAGCGCTACAAGGGTCTGGGCGAGATGGACTACACCGAGCTGTGGGAGACCACCATGGACCCGGAGCACCGCACGCTGCTGCAGGTCACCATGGACGACGCCGCCGCGGCGGACCAGGTCTTCTCGGTGCTGATGGGCGAGGACGTGGAGTCCCGTCGGGAGTTCATCCAGCAGAACGCCAAGGACATTCGGTTCCTCGACATCTAGGCATGTCAACCGCCGGATATTCCCCTGCCGGCATGAACAGTGGACCGTGAGAGACCAGCAGAAACGGACAGCAACGCATGAGTGACGAGACGCAGGCCGGCCCCGGCCCCGTGGATCCGGAGAACACCCCCGAGGCGGTCGAGGGAGTCGTGGTGGACGACCTCGAGGTGACCTCGGACCGCGTGGAGCAGATCGACCTGCAGACGGAGATGCAGCGCTCCTACCTGGACTACGCCATGGCCGTGATCGTGGGCCGTGCGCTGCCGGACGTGCGGGACGGTCTCAAGCCCGTGCACCGCCGCGTGCTCTACACCATGTACGACGGCGGCTACCGCCCGGAGCGCTCGTTCAACAAGTGCGCGCGCGTTGTCGGCGACGTGATGGGCAACTACCACCCGCACGGCGACTCCGCGATCTACGACGCCCTGGTGCGACTGATCCAGAACTGGACCATGCGCTACCCGCTCGCGCTGGGACAGGGCAACTTCGGCTCCCCGGGCAACGACGGCGCCGCGGCACCCCGGTACACCGAGACCAAGATGGCGCCGCTGGCCATGGAGATGGTCCGGGACATCCACGAGGACACCGTGGACTTCCAGGACAACTACGACGGCAAGCAGCAGGAGCCCACGGTGCTGCCGTCCCGGTTCCCGAACCTGCTGGTCAACGGCTCCGCGGGCATCGCGGTGGGCATGGCCACGAACATCCCGCCGCACAACCTGCGCGAGGTCGCGGACGGCGTCCAGTGGTACCTGCAGAACCCGGACGTGGACCGCGAGACCCTGCTGGAGGAGCTCATCAAGCGGGTCAAGGGCCCGGACTTCCCCTCCGGCGCCCAGATCCTGGGGCACAAGGGGATCGAGCAGGCCTACCGCACGGGCCGCGGCTCCATCACGCAGCGCGCCGTGGTCAGCGTGGAGGAGATCCACAACCGCACGTGCCTGGTGGTCACCGAGCTGCCCTACCAGGTCAACCCGGACAACCTGGCCATCAAGATCGCGGACCTGGTCAAGGACGGCAAGGTCCAGGGCATCGCGGACATGCGCGACGAGACCTCCGGGCGCACCGGTCAGCGCCTGGTCATCGTGCTCAAGCGCGACGCCGTTCCCAAGGTGGTGCTCAACAACCTCTACAAGCACACGCAGCTGCAGGAGAACTTCTCCGCGAACATGCTCGCTCTCGTGGACGGCGTGCCGCGCACCCTGTCGCTGGACGCGTTCGTGCACCACTGGGTGACGCACCAGATGGAAGTCATCGTGCGGCGCACCAGGTACCGCCTCAAGCAGGCGCAGGAGGAGGCGCACATCCTGCTGGGCCTGCTCAAGGCCCTGGACGCCCTGGACGAGGTCATCGCCCTGATCCGCCGCTCCCCCACGGTGGAGGAGGCCCGCAGCGGACTCATGGAGCTGCTCGGGATCGACGAGGCGCAGGCCCAGGCGATCCTCAACATGCAGCTGCGGCGCCTGGCCGCCCTGGAGCGCCAGAAGATCCAGGACCGGCACGCGGAGCTGCAGCGGCTGATCGCCGAGTACGAGGAGATCATCGCGTCCGAGGCACGCCAGCGCGAGATCATCTCGGAGGAGCTCGCGGAGATCGTGGAGCGCTACGGGGACGACCGCCGCACCGAGGTGCTGTACGGCTTCGACGGGGACGTCTCCATGGAGGATCTCATCCCGCAGCAGCAGGTGGTGGTCACCATCACCCGTGACGGCTACGTCAAGCGCACCCGCGCGGACGAGTACCGCGCACAGCACCGCGGCGGCCGCGGCATCAAGGGCGCCCAGCTGCGCGGGGACGACGTCGTGGAGCACTTCTTCGTGACGAACACCCACCACTGGATCCTGTTCTTCACCACCCTGGGCCGGGTCTACCGCGTCAAGGCCTACGAGTTCGTGGAGGCCGGGCGGGACGCCAAGGGCCAGCACGTGGCCAACCTCATGGAGTTCCAGCCCGAGGAGCGGATCGCCAAGGTCATGGAGCTGCGCTCGTACCAGGACGCGCCGTACCTGGTGCTGGCCACCCGCAACGGCCTGGTCAAGAAGTCCCGCCTCACGGACTACGACACCAACCGCTCCGCCGGCGTGATCGCGATCAACCTTCGCGATGACGACGAGCTGGTCTCGGCCATGCTCGTGGACACGGACGACGACGTCATGCTGATCTCGCGCCACGGCCAGTCCCTGCGCTTCCGCGCCGACGACGACGCCCTGCGCCCCATGGGTCGCGCCACCTCGGGTGTCACGGGCATGAAGTTCCGCTCGGGTGACGAGCTGCTCTCCGCCAACGTGGTCCACGACGACTCCCACGTGTTCGTGGTGACCGAGGGCGGCTACGCCAAGCGCACCTCCGTCCAGGAGTACCGCGTGCAGGGCCGAGGTGGGCTGGGCATCAAGGTGGCCAAGCTCGCCGAGGTCCGCGGCGGCCTCGTGGGTGGTCTGATCGTGGGCGAGAACGACGAGGTGCTCGTGGTCATGGAGAGCGGGAAGGTGGTCCGTTCCACCGTGAGTGAGGTGCCGGCCCGCGGCCGCGACACCATGGGCGTGATCTTCGCCAAGCCGGGCCCCGAGGACACCATCGTGGGTGTGGCCCGCAACGCGGAGCGCGAGATCGAGAAGGAAGTGGCCGAGGAAGACGCGGCGCACGGCACCGGGCCGGGCGGCGTCGTCGGTGAGGGACGGGACACCGGATCCGGTGACGTCGTCCCGGAGGGCACCGGGGACGGCCAGGCTGACTCCGACGGCCAGAACGATGCAGTAGCGTTGGAGGACAACGACAACGGAGGTGACGCATGAGCGCGAGCTCGGCCTCGAAAGCGGGCAAGCCCGCGACGACTTCTTCCCCCAAGAAGTCCAAGCCCCAGCAGAACGGAAAGACTTCCGGCAAGGGGCTCGTGCGACCCGCCCCCCGGGCCAAGGTGCGCCGCGCCCGCCTGGTGGTCTCCAAGGTGGACACGTGGTCCGTCCTGAAGCTGGCGTTCCTGCTGTCCGTGGCCCTGGGGATCATCACCGTGGTCGCGTCCCTCGTGCTGTGGCTCGTGCTGGATCTGACCGGTCTCTTCCAGGGCATCAACGAGCTGCTCTCCATGCTCGGTGGCAGTGCGGAGGGAGCGGACATCAAGAAGTTCCTGTCGCTCGGCAACACGGCGCTGTTCTCCACCCTGATCTCCGTGGTCAACGTGATCCTGCTGTCTGCGCTCTCCGTGCTGGGAGCGATCCTGTACAACATCGCGGCGTCGCTGATCGGCGGCATCGGCGTGACCCTCACCGACGACTGATCCCCGGCCCGCACAGATTTGGTGCGGGGACCAACCTCCGGTAAAGTCTTGGCGTGGCCAGCCAGAGAATGCTCTGTTCCGGCCACGCTGAGGGCGTATAGCTCAGACGGTTAGAGCGCTTCGCTGATAACGAAGAGGTCCCAGGTTCAATTCCTGGTACGCCCACCCATCGAATTCCCACCCACCGCGAGTTCTGCTCGACCGGAGGATCCCCGTGAAGTCACGCATTGCGGCACTGGTTGCCCTGACCGGACTGACGGTGGCCGCTGTGAAGTCCTGGCGCGATGCCGAGGCCAAGCGGGACGCGTGGAATTCGGCAGTGGATCCCGTGGACTGAGAACCGCGGGCACGGCGTTCCTCCCGGCGGAGGAGCGCCGCAACTGAATACGGGGCCTTAGCTCAGTTGGTAGAGCGCTGCCTTTGCAAGGCAGATGTCAGGAGTTCGAATCTCCTAGGCTCCACACCCGAACCCCGGACGCCTCTGCAATGAGGTGTCCGGGGTTCTTCTCGTTCCCCAGCAGGTGAGCGGGGGGCCGCGCAGGGCCGCTGGCACCGACCGAGGGGCATGCACGGGGCCGCCGGCGCCGGGCACCGGGTGCCTCAGACCCGCCGGTTCCCGGGGGCGCCTCCTGCGCGGCACGGGCGGCCCGCCGTGGAACGCGACTGTCACCGAGGAGCGCGGGGCCGTGACAGACTGGTCCCCACCTGTGACGTGCCCCATATCGAAGTGCGGAGTCTCCCCATGCGCGACAAGACCCCCCTGCAGCCCCTGGCCTCGGTCGATCCCCACGAGCCGCTCGAGCGGATAGAGCGGTGGAAGCTGATCGGCCCCGGACTGGTGGTCGCCGCCACGGGCGTGGGGGCCGCGGACATGGTGGCCACCCTCACCGCCGGTTCCCGGTACGGCTACACCCTGCTGTGGGCGGTCGTGGCCGGCACCATCATGAAGATCGTGCTCGTGGAGGGAGCGGGGCGCTACTCCCTGGCCAGTGGCCGCACCATCTTCGAGGGCTGGCGGTCCCTGGGTCGCTGGACCTCCTGGTACTTCGGCCCGTACATCATCATCTGGGGCTTCGTGTACGGAGCCACCGCCATGTCCTCGTCCGCGCTGCCCCTGGCGGCCCTGTTCCCGTTCCTGCCGCTGTGGGCGTGGGCCATGATCATGGGCGTGCTGGGGTTCGGGATCGTGTGGCTCGGACGGTACGCGGTCATCGAGAAGATCACCGCGGCCATGGTGGGCATCATGTTCGTGGTCATGGTGGGCCTGGCCGTCATCACGGTGCCGGACATCCCCGAGATGATCACCGGGCTGATCCCCGTGATCCCCCAGGGCGGCGTGGTGTACACGCTGGCGCTGGCCGGTGGGGTGGGCGGCACCATCACCCTGGCCGCGTACGGCTACTGGCTGCGGGAGAAGGGCTGGCACCAGCCCCGGTGGATGCGCGTCATGCAGCTCGACAACGTGGTGGCCTACACCATGACCGGCATCTTCGTGCTGGCCATGCTCGTGGTGGGTGCCGAGGTGCTCTACTCGGCGGGCTACGCGATCAGTGCCGGGGACAAGGGGCTGCTGGACCTCGACAAGGTGCTGCGCGAGCGCTACGGGGACGTGATCGGCGTGACGTTCCTCGTGGGATTCTGGGCCGCCTCGTTCTCCTCCGTGGTGGGCGTGTGGTCCGGTGTGTCCCTCATGTTCGCGGACTACTGGGGCAACGTCCGGAACAGGCCCAGTGGGCACCCGGACACGAGGACCGGCGGCAAGTACTTCAAGTTCTACCTGCTGTGGCTCACCTTCCCGCCCATGCTCCTGCTGCTGCTGGACAAGCCGGTGTTCCTGATCCTGCTCTACGGCGTGCTGGGCGCCCTGTTCATGCCGTTCCTGGCCGTCACCCTGCTGGGGCTGCTCAACACGTCCCGCACCCCCAAGAAGTGGCGCAACGGCATGTTCACCAACGCCGTGCTGGTGGTGTGCGCGGTGCTGTTCATCATTCTGGGCGTCTACCAGACCTACGACACCGTGGCCGGGATCTTCTCCTGACCCGGCCCTGACAACGACGACGCCGCGCCCCTCGAACGAGGAGCGCGGCGTCGTGCTGTGGTCGCGGGATCCCCGGCGGGGATCCTGCGCAACCTCAGTGCTTGGTGTTGCCCGGGTTGTGCTTGGAGGCGTTGTCCGCGGAACCCAGCTTGGTGTCATCGGTCTTGGAGCCCTTGATCTGCTCCTTGACCTCGTTGACGGTCTGCTTGGCGTCCTCGGCCACCGACTTCACGCCGTCCGTGGCGCGGTGGGCCGCCTGCGTGGCGGTGCCCCCCTGGTGTGCGCTGGACGTGGGGTCCTTGACGTCGTCCACCTTCACACCGGTGCCGGCGGCCACGGTGGAGTTGGTGTTGACGGGGGACGCGGACACGCGCGGCGACGCGGTGGCCGGGGTCTTCCAGGGATCCTGCACCGGACGGGAGGCGCGCCATGCGGCAACGCCTGCCACGCCACCGGCCACGAGCAGACCGAGGACCAGCAGGCCCTTGTGGCCGCCCTGGGCCTTCTTCTGCTGCTTGGCGTACTCCTTGGCGGAGTTCTTGGCGGCCTTCTGGATGCGCTTGACCGTCTTCTTGTCGCCCGTCAGCTTGGTGACGAGTGCGTCGAACTGGTCCGAGGTGTCCGCGTCCGCGACCTTGGCGGCCAGCGCGGCCACGGCGCCCGAGTACTTCTCCTGGGCGGCGGCACGACCGGTGGCGGTCTTCTTGGCGGCCTTGGCGGCGAGGGGAGCGGCAGCCGCGACACCCGCGGCCTTGGCCTTCTCGCTGCGCTTGCGGGCGTCCTCGCCGAAGCTCTGGGCCTTGCCCAGACCGTCCTGGACGTACGGGCTCGTGGCCTCGACGCCGCTCGCGAGGGCGGTGGCGCCGGCCTCCACACCGTGCTGCAGCTTCTCGCCGAGCTCAGCGATCTCGGTGGACAGCCAGTCCCCCGCGTGGACGACCTTGTGCCCGGCCGCCTTGCTGGTGGCCTCGGCCTGCTTCTGAGCCTTGCTCTTGAACACGCTCATGATGTCTCCCTCCTACAGTGGCGATGATGTGAATCTCCACTTCCCAGCATACGTTCTGTGAGCTGGGAGACTCCCGGGGATCGGGCTGCCCGGGGGCCTTTTCACTGTGCGCTGAACACCTTTCGGCCGTCCTGACGGCTTCGTGACACCCGTGCCAGAATGACAGCCATGACTTCCGCTACTGCCACGCACAAGGCCACCATCCACACCAACCACGGGGACATCGTGGTGGAGCTCTTCGGCAACCACGCCCCCAAGACGGTCAAGAACTTCGTGGGTCTCTCGGACGGCACCCAGGAGTGGGCCGATCCCCGCACGGGTGAGAAGCAGTCCGGCCCGCTGTACAAGGACGTCGTGTTCCACCGGATCATCAAGGACTTCATGATCCAGGGCGGGGACCCGCTGGGCCAGGGCATCGGCGGCCCGGGCTACAACTTCGACGACGAGATCCACCCCGAGCTGAACTTCAACGCCCCGTACATGCTGGCCATGGCGAACGCCGGCACCCGCAACGGACGCGGCACCAACGGCTCGCAGTTCTTCATCACCACCGCCCCCACCACCTGGCTGCAGGGCAAGCACACCATCTTCGGCGAGGTGGCGGACGACGACTCCAAGAAGGTCGTGGACGAGCTCAACACCGTCCGCACCGGCGGCCAGGACCGCCCCGTGGAGGACTGCGTGATCACCTCCATCGACGTGGAAGCTCTCTGAGTCCCACTCGAGACCACACAGCGTGGAGCCCACCCGGTCACCGGGTGGGCTCCACGTCTATCCGGGGGCGATGACCCGCCCCACCAGTTGATATGTCGGAGATGACATGAGTGACGACCACGCCGGTGATGAGTTCGACCCGCGACCTGCCCACCCGCACGGGAGCCTGGGCCCCGGGGGAGGACACGGAGCTCCCCCGGGTGGTGTGCCGGCGCCCCGCTACGGCCAGTACCCCCCCGGGCAGCAGCCGCGCGACCCCCGGGAGGGCAACGGCGCCGCTCAGGGCCCGGCACCGCACGGGTACGGGCCGCACGGCCACGGACCGTCCAACGCGGGGCAGCACGACCCTGCCGGGGGCGGCGCGCCCTCCCGCGGGCGTTCCCGGAGGGGGCGCGGACGCAGTGGCTGGCCGGTGACGTGGACGCTCATCGGCATCTGCGCGGGCACGTGGGCGCTGCAGTGGCTCACGCGCCTGTTCACGCCCTACGACCTCTCCACCGTGCTGGGCTACGCCCCCGCCCTCACCGCCTCCCAGCCGTGGCGGATGCTCACGAGCGGTTTCGTGCACGCGATGCCCTCTCCGGTGCACCTGCTGCTGAACATGTACACCCTGTACCTCTTCGGCCGGATGCTGGAGCCGCTGCTGGGAGCGTGGCGGATGGCCGTGCTGTTCCTGCTCTCCGTGCTCGGCGGCTCGGTGGGGGTGCTGCTGCTCGGTGATCCCTGGGTGCTCGTGATCGGTGCCTCCGGCGGCATCTTCGGGCTGTTCGGCGCCATGTTCGTGTTCATGCGGCACTTCGAGAACAGCATCGTGCCCATCACGGTGCTGATCGTGATCAACCTGGCCTTCGGATTCCTGGTGGGAGGGGTGGCGTGGCAGGCCCACCTGGGCGGGCTCGTCACCGGCGCGATCGTGGCGGCGCTCATGCTGCCGCGGCTGCGGCGGAGGATCTGACGACGTGTTCAGCGCTGTTCTCCACAGGGCTTGTCCACACCTGTTAACAACTTACACATCTGTAATTCCACACCTGTGAACAACCCTGTGGATACCGGTTTTCCGGGTTTCGTGGCTTCCAATCCACACATGTGCCGGGAGATATTCACACTTTTCTCCACACCTGTGGAAAACGTCCGTGCACCGGGTGGGGAGAAGGCGCCGGTGACCTCCCGCACACGGGTCCCCCGACGCGAATAATTTCCTCTCTGCGCGCGTTGTCCGTGTGTGCGCCGCGACGAATGTGTGCCGTCCGCCGCCGCCCGCTCATCCCGTACCCGCCGTCGCGTGCGAAGAGCCGCCCCGAGAGGCACGGCAGCCCCCGTGCCGCCCCTCGCTCCCGGATCCTCGAAAGGCCGCGTGGTCATGACCCAGCTGACTCCTGCTCGCCGCCGACTCGCCCTGCTCGCCCTGGCGCTGGGCGGCTTCGGCATCGGCTGCACCGAATTCGCCTCCATGGGCCTGCTCCCGCAGATCGCCCAGGACCTCATGCCGCAGCTCTACGGGCAGTCGCCGGAGACGGGGATCGCCCGGGCGGGCTGGATGGTGAGCGCCTACGCGGCCGGCGTCGTCGTGGGGGCCCCGGTGATCTCCTTCCTGGCGGCGAAGTCGTCGCGCACGGTCATGCTCCTGGTGATGGCTGCGGCGCTGCTCGCGGGCAGCCTGGCCTCCGCGCTGGCACCCTCGTTCGAGTCCCTGGTCGTGCTGCGCTTCCTGGCGGGCGTGCCTCACGGTGCCTACTTCGGGCTCGCGTCCCTGGTGGCCGCCACCGTCATGGGCCCCGGCAACCAGGCCAAGGGTGTGGCCCTCGCGCTGTCCGGTCTCACGGTGGCGAACGTGGTGGGCGTACCCGTCATGACGGCCGTCGGCCAGGCGTGGGGATGGCGGATGGCGTACGGCGCGGTGGCCCTGGTCTTCGCCGCGACCGTCATCGGCCTGTGGTTCACGGTTCCCCGCCAGGAGCCCGTGGTCGGGGCCAGCCGGCGGGGTGAGCTCAAGGCCTTCGCCCTGCCCCAGGTGTGGATCGTGATGGGCGTGGCCGCGGTGGGCTTCGGCGGGTTCTTCGCGATCTACACGTACCTGACCCAGATGGGCCGTGAGCTCGCGGGGCTGTCCGCCGGCGCGATCCCGTGGCTGCTCGCGGTGGTGGGCGTGGGCATGACGATCGGCAACGCCCTCGGCGGCATCAGCGCCGACCGCAGCGCCCGGCGCACCATGGCGGTGGGCTTCCCGGCACTGGCCCTGGCACTTCTGCTCATGGGGATCCTCGGCGGCTCCCCGGTGGGAATCTTCGTGGCCGGTTTCGTGATGGCGCTGGTCAACTCGTTCATCATGCCCAGCATCCAGAGCTGGCTCATCACGGCCGCGGGCTCCGCCCAGCTGATGGGCGCGTCCCTGAACCACGCCGCGTTCAACGTGGCCAACTCGATCGGGGCCCTGCTGGGCGGCGTCGTGATCTCCGCCGGATTCGGCTACCGCTCACCCGCCGTGGTGGCGTGCGCACTGTCCGTCGTGGGCGGGCTGCTCGCGCTCGCGGGCGTCCAGCGGCAGAAGGCGGACCGACGACGCCGCCTGGCGGCCGGGCACCCCGTCACCGCCTCCCAGACGGCGGTCTGAGCAGGGCCCGGATCACTCGATCAGGAACCGTCCCGCCCACAGGAACAGACCCGCGTCCAGCAGCATGAGCAGGGACGCCAGTCCCAGCAGGGCGGTGACGACCACCGTGATCCTGGGCGCGACGGCTGCCCACGCGCGCCGCATGACCGTGGAGAACCGCTCCTGCCGGCCCAGCAGGGTCAGCAGGACCAGGGCGGTCAGGGCGATCTGGCTCAGCAGGGCCCACGCCACCCATCCGATGACCACCCGCGGCAGGGGCTGGGAAGCGGCGACCGCCACGTGGATGTCGAACGGGATGTCGAGCACCACGATCCCCACGAACACCAGTGACGTGGCGTACAGGGCCCACGGGCTCGCGGCGGGCTTCTCCGGGGTCGGTTCTCCCCGGGCCCGGCGGCGCGAGACGGCCCGCCACAGCGCGTAGCCGCCCACCACCACGGCGAGACCGACCTCGACCCACGCGGCGGTGCCGCCGTGGCGCACCAGGGCCCACCAGTCCACGCTCTGCAGGCGAGGGCCCGCGAGAAGCGTGAGGGCCACGCCCCACGCGGCGGTCCCTCCCAGCAGGAGGGCGGACGCGCCCATGATGTGGCGGCGCCGCACCCCCGCCCCGAGGGCTGCGGCCATGATGACCATGGGCGCCGGGTCGAAGCCGCCCAGCGCCGTGGCGAGGACCGTTCCGGTGTATTCCCCCGCGTTCATATCCGGTTCCCGAGGCCGTTCACGCGGGCAGAGGCGCGAACGCCGGGGACGTGCGGCCCAGCCACGCCAGGGAGGAGTCCAGCTGGGCCTCCCACAGGGCGACCCGGTGGGCACCGCTCTGGGAGATGTTCGTCTCCAGGCTTGTGGGGGCGGAGACGGCAGGGGCGAATCCGTGCACGGCGTTCACCGAGACCGTGTCCTCACCGCCGGAGAAGAACCAGAGGCGGACGTCCGGCGTGTCGCGGCGAACCACCGAGGCGAGGTCGTAGGCCGCCGGATCCGCGGTCTTCCACTGCTGTCCAGGGCTGTACATGGGCGCGAAGTAGCCCGCCAGGTTCACGCTGCTGGACCAGATCTGGGGATGGCGCACGGCAAACATGGCCGAGCACCAGCCACCCGCGCTGTAGCCCAGGGTGGACCACGCCGCCCGATCGCTCGAGACCCTCAGGTTCTCGTGGATCCAGGACACCACGTCCTTGCTCACGTACGTCTCCCACCGCCCGTGGTCGCTGTCCACGCACTCGGTGTCGTTGTTGCCCGGGTAGACGTCCGGGATCACCACGATGGCCTCCCGCATGGTGCCGCCCGATACCGCGGAGCGGATGTGGTGGCCGATGTCCATGGCCTTGGTGTAGGTCCGCACGTCCCCGGGGAACCCGGTGAACGCGGTGATCACGGGGTAGGCGCGCTGCGGCTGAGCCATGTAGGAGGGCGGCAGCCAGGCCGTGGCATCCTGTGTGATCCCCGACTCCCGGCCGGGAAGGGTGAAGTGCACCCACTGCCCCGAGGTGCTGGCCGCATCCACCTGCGACCCGAAGAAGGAGCTGCTGGCGGGGTTCGTCTGCGCGGCGGTGAAGGGCTGGTGGGGAAGATCCTTCGCGGGCGTGGTCACGGCGGCCGGGACGGCGCCGACGGTCGCGGTGGTCACCGGCCCCCCGCCGTTGGAGAGCAGGTCACCCCAGCTGGAGTACCACTGGTTGTCCATGTTCATCTTCAGGAAGACACCCACCAGGGTCAGCAGGACCACCAGGACCACGCACACCAGCTGGAGCAGGTACTTCCCCAGCCCGGGCCCACGACGGCGCGGCAGGACCACCACCGTGACCGCGAGCAGGGCCAGCGCCGCTCCCGCGACGACGACGAAGAGGGGCCACCCTGTCAGCTCGAAGAACGCCATGGCACACTGCTCGTTTCCTGTGGACTGTCCGTGGACTCCGTGGGACGACCGGTGGTCTCCCCACGGAGACTGGATCATCGCACGGGGACAGCATAGGTATCCGGAGTGCCGGACGGGCACGGCACGGAACACGGCAGGGTGTTGGCAGAAAACAAGGGGGCTGCTGCCAGGTGCACACCAGCGCACTCCCGGCCGGAGCTCGGCCGGCGAGGAAGCCGCACGGGGACTCCGGACCCGCCTGCCCAGGTACGACGGGCCCCGGGGAAAGTGAGCCCGGGGAAACGCGCCCCGTGGAACGCGCCCCGGGAATCGGGTGACGGGAGCGTGGACGGTCCGGGCGGCGTCGTGAACCCCCGCCGCGAGGACGCGGTTCCGAGGGCGCATAATGGGTCACCATGACGCTTGAACTGATGCAGACCGCGGGAACTCTCGCACCCCAGCTGCTGCCGCTGGGAGACCCGGAACAGCTGCTGCAGCAGCTCGGGCCCTGGGCCCTGGCGGGCATGACCGTGATCGTCTTCATCGAGTCCGGGCTGCTGTTCCCCTTCCTGCCCGGCGACTCCCTGCTGTTCACGGGCGGCCTGCTGCACGAGGCGCTGAACATCCCGCTGTGGCTCATGATCCTGGTGCCGTTCATCGCCGCCGTGGCCGGGGACCAGGTGGGGTACTTCCTGGGGCACCGGTACGGGCGGCGATT
Source organism: Kocuria sp. HMSC066H03 (assembly GCF_001812045.1). Classification (NCBI taxonomy): domain Bacteria; kingdom Bacillati; phylum Actinomycetota; class Actinomycetes; order Micrococcales; family Micrococcaceae; genus Kocuria; species Kocuria sp. HMSC066H03. The sequence continues at coordinate 936,862 of NZ_KV807506.1, read as the reverse complement.
CTTCAAGGACGACGCCCGGTTCCTGAAGACCGCGTACCTGCGCCAGACCGAGGACTTCTTCCACAAGTACGGGGGCCGGTCCATCGTGCTCGCGCGCTTCGTGCCGATCGTGCGGACCTTCGTGCCCCTCGTGGCGGGCGCCGCACGCCACCCCTACCGTCAGTTCGTGGGCTGGAACGTGCTGGGCGGCTTCTTGTGGGTCACCATCATGGTGGTCGCCGGATCCCTGCTGGGCGGCATCCCGCTGATCCGCGACCACGTGGACCTGATCGCCATCCTGATCGTGTTCCTCTCGCTGATCCCGGTGGCCGTCCAGATCATCACGAGCATGCGGGGCAGGAGCGTGCAGAGCTGACCCGCGCGGGGCCTACGGCACGATCGTGAACTTCACGTGGCCGTCCCCGCCGCGCTCGGCCGTGCGCAGCACGTCGATGGTCTCCTCGAGCGGGTGCACGGGGCCCAGGCAGTAGTCCACGGTGACCTCGCCGTCCCGGATGCGCCGGACGGCCTCGTGGAAGGACACGAGACCAGGCTCGGACTGGGCGGCCACGGAGCCCTGGAGCCGGACCGACTTGCGGAAGACCTCGTAGACCGGCACGGGTGCGGACTCGAAGCTCTCGTAGAGGCCGAACCAGCCGACGATTCCGCGGTCGGCCACGATCTCCACGGCCTCCGCGCGCAGGGCGTCCGATCCCACGGCCTCGATGACGAGGTCCGCACCCGTGTTGCCGGTGGCCTCGGAGACCACGGTCGTCAGCTCCTCGTGCGGCACGTGCACGGTGCGGGCACCCAGCTGCCGGGCGATCTCGAGCCGCGACTCCTCCTTGTCGGAGACGATCACCTGCTCGAAGCCCCGTCGCAGGGCGTCCTGCAGGAAGAACAGCCCCGCGGAACCCGCTCCCATGACCACACAGGTCCCGGCACGCCGGGGCGGCACCTCGGTGGGCCAGTAGAGGTTCATGGCGTAGATGCAGGTGCCCATCTGCTGGGCCATGAGGTAGCGCCGCATCTCGGTGAGGTCCGTGGGGTCCACCTCCGGGGGCAGCGCCACCGCGTGGTCCTCGTCCAGGAGCATGTACTCGGCGAAGGCGCCGCCGAGCTCCCCGGGTGCGAGGCACAGCACCGCGGTGCCCTCGGGGAACTTCTCCGAGCGGGACTCCGTGACCACGCCCACTCCCTCGTGACCCGGGTAGCCGGGGAGCTCGGGGCCCCGCGGGTGGAGCGTCCCGTGCAGCACGGAGTGCAGGTCGGAGCCGCACACCGACGCCGCGACCATCCTGACCACGAACTCGCCGTCCTGCGTGGCCTCGGGATCGGGCCACTGCTTCACCACGACGGTTCCGGGACTGGGGACGTGGGTGGCGCGCATGGACGCTCCTTCGGATCGGTGCGGGTGTGCTGGTCACTCTGCACGCTACGCCATGGTGAGTTCCGGCTCACACGCGGGGCGTCTCCGGCTGCCGATAGCCTGTGACGGTGAAACTTCCCCGGGCCCTGGCCCCCTTCTCCTCGCGCGCCTACACGGTGCTCGCCCTGGCCATGGGCGTGAGCGTGTTCGGGTCCGGGCTGTGGGCCGTGGCCATGGTGGCCCGGGTCATGGAGCTCGGGGGATCGGCCGTGGACCTGTCCCTGGTCACGGCAGCCGGGGCCGTGGGAATGGTCGTCTTCGTGCTCGTGGGCGGAGTGGCGGCGGACAGGTTCCGACTGACGGTGATCCTGCGGTGCGTGGAGGTCACCAACCTGGTGACGGCCACGACCATCGTGGTCCTCACCTGGACGGACACCCTCGCCCTGTGGCACCTGGGCGTCGCGGCCTTCGTGTTCTCGGGAGCAGTGGGCTTCTTCTACCCGGCCTACTCCGCCGCACTGCCCCGGATCCTGCCGGTCCACCAGCTGCTCGCGGCCAACGGTGTGGAGGGCACGGCCCGTCCCCTGCTGCAGCTCGCGGCCGGCCCCGCCGTGGGCGGCGCCCTCACGGGTCTGGCGCTGCCCGGGGCTTCCGTCCTGGCCATCGCCGCGTGCCACGCCGTGGCGCTGGTGTTCATGATACGGCTGCGTCTCCCGGAGCGGGGCGGCGACGACGCGCAGGGGGCGTCGTCGTCCCAGTCCTCGATGCTGCGCGAGATGCTGGAGGGCTTCCAGTACTGCGTGCGCACACCGTGGCTGCTGTGGACCCTGCTCTGGGCCATGAGTGCGATCTTCCTGTTCATGGGTCCGCTCGAGGTGCTCGTCCCGTTCCTCGTGGTGGACCGGCTGGGGGGCACGGTGGCGGACTACGGCGCCATGCTGGGTCTCTACGGCATCTCCACGGCCGTGGGCTCCAGCGTGATGGCGTCCCTCCAGCTGCCGCGGAAGTACCTCACCACCATGATCTGGCTCTGGGGATTTGGCACACTGCCCTTCGGTCTGGTGGGCATGACCGACTCGTGGTGGGTCATGGCGGGTGCGCTGTGCGTGTTCGGCGCCACAGGTGGGGCGGGTCAGGTCATCTGGGGGACCCTGCTGCAGCGTCGTGTCCCCTCGCACATGCTCGGGCGGATCTCCTCCCTGGACTTCTTCGTGTCCCTGCTGCTCATGCCCATCTCCATGGCCGTGGCGGGCCCGGTCTCGCAGGTGGTCCCACCCGAGGCCATCTTCTGGGGCGTGGCCCTGCTGACCCCCGCCCTCGGTGTGGTGGCGGTCTTCGTGGGTCGGATGCACCGGGACCAGGCGGAGCACCCCCTGCGCTGACGACGACGCCGCCGCGAGCCTCGCAGGGAGGCTTGCGGCGGCGTCGTCATGACTTTCTGACCTGCTTTTATGTGCGGATCAGTATGCCTTCTGGCGCTGCTCCACGACCAGGTGGATCACCGCGAACGTGTGCTCCTCGTCGATGGCCCGGTAGGCGCGCTCCAACGCCCCGGGGATCTCCGACTGCCGTTCCACCCGGACGCCCACGCCGTGGAACGCCGCGGCCATGGCCGCGAAGTCCGGGTTCTTCAGCTGCGTCCCGGACACGTGACCCGGGTACTGGCGTTCCTGGTGGGTGCGGATGGTGCCGTACTCCTGGTTGTCCATCACGATCACGAGCGGGGTGGCGCCGTACTGCGCGGCCGTGGCCAGCTCCTGCCCGTTCATGAGGAACTCGCCGTCGCCGGCGATCGAGATCACCCGGCGGCCCGGGAAGTTCAGCGACGCCGCCACCGCGGAGGGCACCGAGTACCCCATGGACCCGTTGCGCGCGGAGATCATGGACGCGTACCCGTTGGTGGGGAAGTACCGGTGCGCCCAGTTGGTGTGCTCGCCCGCCCCGAAGGTGACCATGGCGTCCTCGGGGAGGGTGCGTGCCAGCTCGGTCATCATGGCGTCCATGGTGGCGGGCCCGTCCTGCTCGGGGCGCGGCTGCGGCGTGGAGAAGTCGATCTGCTGCTGCCGCATGCGGCGGCACCAGTCCCGCCACGTGTCCTTGACCGGCAGGTTCATCCGCACCAGGTCCCGCACGAAGACGTCCGGCTTGGCCACGATCTGGTAGGTGACAGCACCCGAGCGGCCTCGCATGGAGGGATCCATGGTCACGATGAAGTTCTTCTTGGACCAGTCCTGGCGCACCAGGAACCCGTTGGTGATCACGTCACCGGGGACCGTGCCCACGAAGACCAGCAGATCGGTCTCCTCCATGAGGTCGAACGTGGGCTTGGGGCGCCCGTACCCGATGGGGCCCACGTAGGAGGGGGATCCGAAGGGCACTGTGCCCTCGCAGCGCCACTCGGCGGCGGCCGGGATGTGGTGCTCCTCGAGCCACTGAGTGAACCGCTCGGCGCCCTCCGTGCTCCAGTCGTTGCCGCCGAACACGAACAGGGGCTTCATGGACTGCTGCAGCGCGGCCTCGAGGGCCTTCCAGTCGTCCACGGTCATGCCGCCGCCGGCCACGGGGATCTCCGGGTGCAGCGTGGCGTCGATCTCACGGGTGATGACGTCCTCCGGGAGCCCCACCACCACGGGACCGGGCCGTCCTGAACGGGCCGCGAACATGGCCTCGGCCACGTACTCGGAGGCGCGCTCCGCGTGGTCCAGCACCATCACGCGCTTGGCGCCCGAGGCGAACCACTGGTGCGGGTCGAACTCCTGGAAGGCCTCCTTCTCCCGGTGCTCGAACGGGATCAGCCCCACGAACAGCACCATGGGGGTGGAGTCCTGCCACGCGGTGTGCAGGCCCACGTGCGCATTGGCCGCACCGGGGCCGCGGGTCACCATGGCCACCCCGGGGACCTGGTTCATCTTCCCGTCCGCCTCCGCCATGTACGCCGCTCCGCCCTCGTGGCGGCACACCACCGTCTCGATGGAGGAGTCGTGCAGGCCGTCGAGAACGTCCAGGTAGCTCTCCCCGGGGACCACGTACGCGCGCTCCACGCCGTGCGCCGCGAGGGACTCGACGATCACGTGCCCGGCGGACATACGGCCCGGAGCTGCGGTGGCGGTTGGCTGCGTCATGGGAAGGTCTCTTTTCGCCGTCAGGACGGGCGCCGGGACCGGAAGGCCGCAGCGCCCACGAGTGTTCTTCGCAAAATACCCGACGGCAGGAAAGCGCACGGAAATGCGTCCAGCATGCGACACGGACAGGGCCGCGGACGCCGTCCGCCCCGGTCTGCGCAGGTGCAGGCCGGGGCGGACGGTGTGGTGCGGGGGAACAGGTCAGTCGTGCATGTCCTCGAGCTCCACGTTGTTGGTCTCGCGCACCATCTTGATGGTGAACACCAGGGACACCACGGCGAAGAACGCGTAGATCCCGTACGTCAGGCCCAGCGAGTTGTTGGACATGGTGGGGAAGGAGACGGTCACGGCCCAGTTGGCGAGCCACTGCACCGCGCCGGCCACGGCGAGAGCCGCACCGCGGATGTGGTTGGGGAACATCTCGCCGAGCAGCACCCACATGAGCGGGCCCCAGGAGACGCCGAAGAACACCACGAAGAGGTTGGCCGCCACGAGAGCCACCGGGCCCGCCACGGGGCCGAGGACCGGGGTGAGCTGACCGTCCACCATCTCCTTGCCGGCGGTGGCGAAGACGAAGGACATCGCAGCAAGGGTCACGGCCATGCCGCCGGAGCCCACGAGCAGCAGCGGGCGCCGCCCCACCTTGTCCACCAGGAAGATGGCCACGATGGTCACGAGCACGTTGACCACGGAGGTGGCCACGGAGATGGCGAAGGAGTCGGACTCCTTGAACCCCACGGACTCCCACAGCGTGTTGGAGTAGTAGAAGATCACGTTGATGCCCACGAACTGCTGCAGGGCGGCCAGGCCGATGCCCACCCAGACCACGGGCTTGAGCCCGGCCATGGAACCGCGCAGATCGGAGAAGCGCGGCTTGCGCTCGTTGTTCACGGTGGTGCGGATCTTGTCCACGCGCACGTCCACGGCGTCGTCACCGTGGATCCGGGACAGCACGCTGCGCGCCTCGTCCTCGCGGCCGGCAGCCACCAGGAAGCGCGGGGATTCCGGGATCAGGAAGGAGCCGATGCCGTAGAGGAGGGCGGGGACGGCCATGATCAGGAACATCCAGCGCCACGCGGCCAGCCCGAGCCACAGCTCCTGGGAGGCTCCGCCGGCCCAGTTGGCGAGCAGGGCGTCCACGAGCAGGGACAGGAAGATGCCCAGCACGATGCCCATCTGCTGCAGGGACCCCAGCCGCCCGCGCAGGTGGGCGGGGGAGACCTCGGCAATGTAGGCGGGAGCGATCACGGAGGCCACGCCTACGCCCACGCCGCCGATCACGCGCCAGAAGATGAGCCACTCGATGGACTGCGTGAGACCGCAGCCGATCGCGGAGAGTAGGAACAGCAGGGCCGCGACCTTCATGACGGGGATGCGGCCCGTGCGGTCCGCGATGCGGGAGCCGAAGAAGGCACCCACCGCAGCACCCAGCAGGGCGGCGGCCACGGCGAAGCCGAGCGGTCCGGGGCCCACGTCGAAGGTGGACTGGATCGAGGAGACGGCGCCGTTGATCACGGCGGAGTCGTATCCGAAGAGGAGGCCACCGAAGGCGGCCACGGTGGTGATGCGAACCACCGCCGCGGTGTTCGTCTGGTGGTGTTCCGTCGGGTGTGCTTGCGCCGCTTGGCTCATCCCACAGCTCCCTTGCTGTCGTGAATTTCAACGCTCGGTGGATACCGTGCCCCGCCGTCCGCCGTGCACAGCTGGACGCGCGGGACCAGGGGGCGCGGTCGGCGAGGACCGGGCCTCCGTGACCGTGGAGGCATGTGGAGCGGCCGCCGGTGTGGACGGTGACCCCAGCGTAGGACTCGCATCACAGAATGTCCATGAGTCGAACACAACGGCGCGTCATGTCTGCTCCGGCTCAGAGGGCGGACGCACCACATCGCATCAGGCCCCGCGGAGGTCTCTCGCGCCGGGCCCCGTGGGCGGAGGCACCGCGGGCCGGCCACAGCCACCCGGCGGGACCGGGTGGCTCACACGGGGAGCGGGGTCCCCGCCCGGGCGAGCAGCAGCGCGCCGGTCAGGTGCGCCAACGGGCCCAGCTCGGACGTGGTGATCCGCACCCGGTCCCCGCGCTGCAGGGTGTACTTCTCCACGGCCCGTCGCAGCGGTTCGAGCAGCAGGTCCCCGGCGCGGGCGAGGTCCCCGCCCACGACCACGAGCTGCGGGTTGAGCAGGTTGCACAGCTGGGCCACGGCCCCGCCGATGAGTCCCCCGGAATCCGCGACCACCCGGGTGCAGCCCGGGTCTCCCGCGAGGGCCGCGTCCACCACGTCCGGCACCGTCTCCAGCGGGCGTCCCGACGAGTGCACCAGACCGAGCACGGCGGCGGAGGACACGAAGGTCTCGAGGCAGCCCCTGTTCCCGCAGCGGCAGAGCCCGGCCCGTTCGTCCAGGGTGACGTGGCCGATCTCCCCGGCGGAGCCCGTGGCGCCGCGGTAGAGCCGACCTCCCAGGACCAGCCCCGCACCCACCCCGTGGGAGACCTTCAGGTAGGCCATGTCGCGCACGTCCCGCCCGGCACCGAGGGAGTGCTCGCCGACCGCGCCGGCATTCGCGTCGTTCTCCAGGACCACGGGGCAGTCCAGCACCCGGGATGCCAGATCCTGGACGTCCATTCCCGCCCAGCGGGGCAGGATGGCCGCGGAGTCCAGCTCCCGCCCTCGTTCGGCCACGGGAGCGGGCACCGCGATCCCGGCCTGCAGGAAGCGCTGAGCGGAGATCCCGAGCTCGTCCCGCAGCTCGTCGGCCATGCGGCGCGCGGTCTCGAGGACCTCGGCGGCTCCGTGGTCGGGCGGCAGCTCGCAGCGCTTCCGGGCGAGGATCTCCACGTTGAGGTCCGCCACGGCCACGGCCACGTGGCGGTGTCCCACGTCCACCCCCAGCAGGTGCCCGGCGCGGGGGCTGAACCGCACATTCTGACCCCTGCGTCCCCCGTGATCCGGCTCCACGGCCAGCAGATCGCACCGGGTGAGCTCCTTGACGATCGACGAGACGGTCGACGGCGCCAGGGCCGTCTCCCGCGCGATCCTCGCCTGGGTCACGGCCCCCAGTTCGCGCACGGCGTCCACCACTCGTCGCCGGTTGGCCACGCGCAGGGCCGTCTGCGATCCCGGGGCGGTGGGACTGGCGACCCGTGCCGCGGTGTCGGCCCGCGCGGCGTTGGACTCCGCCTCGTCGGGGCTCTCGACGGGGGATGGACGCGGTGGACGGAGCCGACCCGTGGCCGGGCGCTCCGCGGGCCGCGCCGTGGGTGAGGACGTCATCGTCTCTTCCCTTCTCGAATGCTCGTGGTGGCCTGAGTGTAGTCAACGTTCGGGCAACGAACACGAAGTCCGGGCGAAAGTGGGGCGGAAGTCCTCCGGTGCCGGGAAGGGGCCCGCGGGAGCGGGCGTCTAATATGGCGTAGAAGACATGCAATGCTTATGGGTAGCCTTTTCACAAGCTGTTTCACGTGAAACGAGCGTCTGCTGGCGCCACGCGGAGCACGACACGCCGACACCAGGATTCACACGGTGTCTCGTGTCACCATTGCTGTATGACCAATCCGGCGCAGTACACTTCCCCCTCGCCGGGCGGGTCCCCGTGGCACTTGCCGCAGTTGCGTCACCGCGTGGCCGTTCCTCTGGTCGTGGTGCTGCTGACAGCGACAATCGGTCGTCTGCTGGTGCTCTCACCGCAGGTGACCGACGGGGAGACCGCGTTGCTCGAGGGGCTCTCCCAGCATCGCAACGTCCTTCTGGACGGCATCGCCACCCTGGTGCAGTTCACGCTGTCCAACGGCGGGGTGGTTCTCATCATCGCGGCCGTCATCGGCTGGCTGGCCGTGATCCGACGCCGCCCCCTCGACGCCACGGGGTTCGCCATCACCGCGCTCGCGGGCTGGGGCGCGGTGGGGCTCGTGAAAGTGCTCGTGGAACGTCCCCGGCCGGCGGTGTCCGGCGATCCACTGGAAGTGGTTGCGGGATCCACATCCTTCCCCTCGTCCCACACGGGTGCCCTGGTCGCCATCGTCCTCGCCCTCGGTTTCGTGGCCGCGCGCCGGCGGACCCGGCGCAACGTGCTGCTGTGGGGCACCCTCGGAGTGGCCGTGGTCGGTGCCGCCCGCGTGTACTCGGGGGCCCACTACCCCCTCGACGTCCTGGCCGCCCTGCCGGTGGCCTGGGCCGGGGTGATGGTGGGAACCGCCGTGGCCAACAAGGTGGTCCCCGCCCTGGCGTACGGCTTCTCGTGGCAGCAGGTGGGCGTGTCCCTCGAGGCACCAGACTCGCGCCGTGCCGCGACCCGGGCGGCGGTTCCCACCGAGGCGCACGGCTCCACGGCCCGCCGCGTCACGGGATCCTCCGACACCCACGATCCGCGGCGCTCGGACCGAGCGGCTTGATCCCTGCGCCCCCCTCGCGCGCCCACTGCCGGTGGCGGGTGGACCCGCGCTGAGCATTGGCGGACGCGTCAGGACATGGTGTGCGCGCGCCCACGACGAACGGCGGGCCGAACCTCTGGGAGGTTCGGCCCGCCGTCGTCGTGCGGTCCTGCGCGCGGAGTCTGAGATGTGCCCGCAGCCCCGGTCTCGGGAAGAACTCGCGGCGTGCACCCGTCGCACGGCCCTCAGCGCCGCCGTGGACGTCCCGGGGTATTTCCCGGGGGAGTCCAGCGGCGTGTCAGTCCTGCGTGTACTCGGCCTTCACGCACAGCACGGGGCACCCGGCCTCGAGCAGCAGACGCTGGGTGGTGGGCGCCATGATGAGCTTGCCCACCGGCGTGCGCCGGCGGGTGCCGATCACCAGCAGCGTGGTGTGCGTGCGGTCGGTGACGTCGAGGATGACGTCCGCCGGGTCGGCGTCGTCCGCCATGGGGATCAGCTCGTAGGCGACGCCGCTCGCGTCCAGCGCGGCGCGGTCCTCCCTCACTGCGGTCTCGGTCTCCTCCGGACCAGTGTGGCGGCCCCACCGCTTGGTGTGGTGGCCCTGGACCACCATGAGGTCCGCGGCACGCAGCTTGGCCTCGTCGATGGCGGCACGCAGCGCGGCGCGCCCGGCGGGGGTGGGCAGGTATCCGACAACGATGTTCATGGGGTCTCCTGGTCCGTGACGTGGTGGGTTCTGGGGTGGGCCGGGGACCTCAGCGGTCCACGTCCTCGAGGTGGGCGATGTCCTCGGGGTGCTGGAAGCGCGTGCGGCGCCCCGTGAACAGGCGGGCGTAGAGGAAGTTCACGAGCCACAGCACCACGCCGAGGGCGATCAGCACCAGGGCGATCTGGTACTCGATGGTGTCCTGCGCCCACGGGCCCAGCAGGAACGCGCACGTGACGGCACCCAGGTAGGGGAGCACGCGCGGCGCGTGGAAGTAGTCGTGGCCCTCCTGGGAGCGGTCGCGGCGCAGGATGATGGCGGCCACGTTGACCACGGTGAACACGCCCAGCAGGAGCAGGGCCGTGGTGCCACCGAGCGCGGACGCGGTGCTCTTGCCCATGATGTTGTTCACGATCACGATCAGCAGCATGCCCAGCGCGGTGGTGAAGAGGATGGCCGTCCAGGGCGTGCGGCGCCCGGGGAGGACCTTGGACAGGAACCCGGGGATGACACCCTGCTTGGCCATGCCGTAGAGCAGGCGCGAGGCCATGAGCATGTTGATCAGCGCGGTGTTCGCCACCGCGAAGATGGTGAGGAACGGGTAGATGGTGTCGATCGGGATGTTGGGCGCACCGATCTTGACCACGTCCAGCAGCGGGGTGGTGGACTCGCTGAGCTGACCGATGGGAACGATCGCCACGGTGAACAGGGACACCACCACATAGATGACGCCCGTGATGCACAGCCCGAACAGCATGACCCGCGGGAAGTTGCGGGTGGGATCCTTGGTCTCCTCGACCATGTTGACGGAGTCCTCGAAGCCCACGAAGGAGAAGAACGCCAGGGACGTCACCGAGGAGAGCACCAGGAACATGTTCTTGTCCTCGGCGGTCTCGAAGATCATGGTGCGGCTGAAGTCCGCGTTGCCCTGGAACGCCGCCCAGAAGCCCACGAGGATCACGATCAGCAGGCCGGTGAGCTCGATGACGGTGAGCACCACGTTGAGCTTCACGGACTCGGAGACGCCGCGCAGGTTGACGAGTGCGAGCAGGGCCATGAAGCCCACGGCCACGAGGGTGATGCCGAACGGGCTCAGGTCCAGGTGGAAGCCCTTGGCGAAGTTCGCCGCCACGGTGCTCGACGCGGTGGCGGCCGAGGTCAGTCCGGAGCACAGCACCGCGAAGGTCACCAGGAAGGTGAGGAAGTGGATGCCGAAGGCCTTGTGCGTGTAGAGCGCCGCACCGGAGGCGCCCGGGTACTTGGTCACGAGTTCCAGGTACGAGAACGCGGTGATGGTGGCCACCACGAACGCCACGAGGATGGGGGCCCACGCGGCGCCGCCGATCTCACCGGCGATGTTGCCGGTCAGGGCGTAGACGCCGGTGCCCAGGATGTCGCCCACGATGAACAGCAGGAGCAGGCCTGGGCCCATCACCCGCTTGAGTTCGTGGTTCTCTCCCGAGGGGTCCGTGCCCCCGGCTGCGGCCGTGTCACGGCCCGTGGCCGACGACGCCGGTGCGGCGCCGTTCGGCGTAGCTGAACTGCTCATGTTGTCCTCCGCGGATCGACCAGAGTGCGGCCGCGCACGGTTCACCCGCTCGGGGGTTTGACCTGTGATCCGCGGCTCATTGCGTACAGGTAACCCTAAGGGATGCTGCGCGCCGCAGGGGGCACTGCGGCAGGAGTGGAAAGAGCGCGCCCCGCGCCCTGGGTGGGGCGGGACGCGCTCTCACGCGACGAGCTGGATCAGCGGATGCCGCGCATCATCCTGAGGATGGGCTTGGCGGCCAGCAGCATGACCACACCGAGGACGATGGTGACCGCGCCCATGGTGCCGAAGTAGGCGACCTCGTTCTCGCGGCTGTAGAACTCGGCCAGCGAGCCGGACAGTGCAGTGCCCAGCGCCACCGAGAGGTTGTACAGGGCAACCATCTGCACCGGGAACCTCCGCGGTGCCAGCTTGGTGGCCAGGGACAGCCCCACCGGGGAGAGGAAGAGCTCGCCCAGGGTGGCAACGAGGAGGATCAGCACGATCCAGCCCACGAACACGGACGCGGTGTCCGCCTGGGTGATGAAGAGCAGGAACGCCGCACCGATCAGCAGCAGGGCGATGCCGAACTTCACCGGGGTGCTGGGCTGGCGCGTTCCGAGCTTGGTCCACACGCCCGCGAACACCATGCCGAACAGGATGATGAACACGGGGTTGATGGACTGGACCGCGGACGGCTTGAACTCCAGGCCGAAGAGGCTCAGGTCCAGGCGGGTGTCCGCGTAGACGGCCAGCACGGTGAACTGCTGCTGGAACAGGGCGAAGAATGCCGCTGTGGCAATGAACAGGGGGATGAAGGCGACCACCCGGGAGTGCTCCTCGGGGGAGAGCCCCTTGTCCTTCAGCATGATGGCGAACAGGGCGATGGCCGCCACGAGAGAGATGAGGACCACGGCGCCGGACAGGTTGCCGGGGTTGAGGATCCCGGTGAAGAGCAGCACCAGGACCACGACCACGAAGCCCAGGGCGATCCCGATCCACTTGCCGTACTGCGAGCGGGGCAGGGGGTTGGCCACCGTGTGCACGGAGTCCGGCAGGCCCTTGCGGGTGAGGAAGTACTGCACCAGGCCGAGCGCCATGAAGAAGGCGGCGATGCCGAAGCCGGCGTGGAAGCCCCAGGTGCCCCACGCGAAGCTCGTGAGCAGCGGCCCGAACAGGGCGCCGATGTTGACGCCCATGTAGTAGATGGAGAAGCCGGCGTCACGGCGCGGGTCGTCGCGCTCGTAGAGCGTGCCCACCAGGTTCACGCACGTGGTCTTCAGACCACCGGAACCCACGGCCACGCACAGCAGGCCGATGGCCAGACCGGGCACGCTGGGGATCAGTGCCAGGGCGATGTGGCCGACCATGATCAGCACCGCCGAGGCGAGCATGGTGCGCTCGGAGCCGATCAGACGGTCGGCCACCCAGCCGCCCAGGATGGAGCACAGGTACACGGTGCCGCCGTAGGCGCCCACGATGCCTGTCGCCACACCCTGGTCGAGGCCGAGACCACCCTCCGCCGCCGGGTAGTACATGTAGAACAGGACGAGGGCCTGCATGCCGTAGAAGGAGAAGCGCTCCCACATCTCCACGGAGAAGAGGTTGGCCAGCATGCCGGGCTGACCGAAGAAGGTTCTTCTGCCCGCGGGGTTGTGCGGGTCGATGGTCGGGTTCGGATCGTTCGGCGCGTTGCCGGTGAGGCCGCTGCCTGGTGTGCTGTGACTCATGGGTCACCATGATGCACCCGGATGCCCGGGGAACTGCTTTCCGACGCACAGGACGAAGCCCCCGGGTTCCTGTGAGGCAGGACACCCGGGGGCTTCGTCACACGGCAGTCGCGAACCGTGCGGAGTCAGTCGTTGAAGTCCGCGGGATCCGGGCCGATGCGGCCGTTGTCACGGGTCAGGCCGTTGATCTGCTCGATCTCCTCCGGGGTGAGCGTGAGCTTCTGTGCGTCCCAGTTCTCCTGGATGCGCTCAGGGGTCACGGACTTGGGGAACACCACGTTGCCGATGGCCAGGTGCCACGCGATGACCACCTGGGCGGGGGTGGCGCCGTGCGCCTCGGCGATCTTCCCGATGGTCTCGTCCTGGAGGTCCGCCTTGCCCTGGCCCAGCGGGGACCACGCCTCGGTGACGATGCCGTGCTGGGCACCCAGCTCGCGCAGGGCCTGCTGGTTGAAGTAGGGGTGCAGCTCGATCTGGTGCGCGGCGGGGGCCACCCCGGTGTCCAGCACGTCCTGCAACGCCTTCTCCGTGAAGTTCGAGACACCGATGGACCGGGCCTTGCCGGAGGCCTTGATCTCCTGGAAGGCCTTCCAGGTCTCCAGGTACTTGCCCTTCTCCGGCTGGGACCAGTGGATGAGGTAGAGGTCCACGTAGTCCAGGCCAAGGCGCTCCAGGGACTTGTCCATGGCCTCGAGGGTGGACTCGTAGCCCTGGTCGTCGTTCCACAGCTTGGTGGTCACGAAGAGCTCCTCGCGCGGAATGCCGCTGCTGGCGATCGCGCGGCCCACGCCCTCCTCGTTGCCGTAGATCTTGGCGGTGTCGATGTGGCGGTAGCCGATCTTGAGGGCCTGGCTCACCACGTCCTCCGCCACGTCCGCGTCCACCTGCCACACGCCGAAGCCGAACTGCGGGATGGTGTTTCCGTCATTGAGCTGGAGGGTCTGGTTCTTGGACATCGTTACTGAATCCTTTCGTTGACAACTACCTCCCAGTCAACTGCGCGGTGGCCGGGTCTGACAAGCAGTTAAGTTGTGGGTGAAGTTCCCCCAGCTGTCCCACGACCGGGCGGGGCGGTCAGGGAAACGTGGTGAAATGGATCCATGAAGTTCGATTTCCAGCGTGTCAAGACCCCCGCCTACCTCACGTCCGTGGCCCTGGTGGTGATCGGGCTGCTGTGCGCCGTGGGCTCGCTGGCGGTGCTCGCGTGGATCCTCACCATCCTGGGGATCGCCCTCAACGTCATGGCTGTGAGCATCACCGCGATCGACGACCTCCCCGCGCGCGCTCGCCGCACCGGCACCCGCGTGGTCGAGGACCCGGAGCCGGAGACCGACCAGCACGACGTCGTCTCCCCCGCACGCGCCCAGCACTCGGTCTCCGGGCGCTCCGCAGCATCGGCGGGGACGTCCGCGCAGGGCGGTTCCTCGGCGGTCCGTCCCTCCGCAGCCCCCGCCAGGGACCGCGCCGAGTTCTGAGCGGCGTCGGCCAGGACCGTTCCCACTCCGGAACTGCTCTCGCAGAGTCCGGACCCGGGCCGGCGGCCGTCCCGCCATCACCGGTTGTCGCCCGGGCCAGCTCGTCACGGCGGGCGCGTTCGCGCCCGGCCCGCCGTCAGTCCTCCTCCGGCGAGGGGCGGGAGACGGGGCCCTCCTCCCCCGCAGGGACGGTCGGTGGTCAGTTCATCGCGGCGGCACGGTAGATCTGCTGCACCTTCTCCGCGGGCAGGCGGGTTTCGATGCTGACCGTGTTCTCCGGGTCCGAGCGCAGGTAGCGCACCGGGCCGTGGGAGCCCACCGCGAGCTTCTCGGCGTCCGCCACGGCGTACACGGCATCCAGGGTGCCGGTGAACGCGGGACCCTGCGTGGGGTTCACGCGCACGGTGAGGTGCGCGGTCACGGTGTCCGAGACGCCGTTCTCGTCGAAGGGCGACTCCACGTCCAGCTCGCGGACGATGCCCACGCCGTAGCCGATCACGCCGGGCAGCCGCGCGGCCAGGTGTCCCTGCGCCTTGGCGAAGGAGCGGCGCAGCACGGCCACCCAGGACAGCGCCGCGGCCACCAGGACCACGGCGACGACCCCCAGCCACAGCCCGTTGCGGGTGTCCGCGAAGCGCATTCCGCTCAGCACGATCACGAGCGCGGACACCAGCGGGATCACGAGCAGCAGGGACGCCACCAGCCGCTCGCCCACGGGCGTTTTCCCCGCGGCAGGTGCGCTGACACCGGGGCCGTCCGCCGCCGCGCCGTCCGACGACGCCGCCCCGCTGCCCGCCTCGGCAGACGTCACCGCGCTCTCGTGGGAACCAGCCGACTCGGCCGCCGCCACGCCCGTCTCCCCGGCCTCCGTGCTCGACGACGCGTGGGGCCGCCCCGCCTCGTCGCCGCTCGCGGGAGAGGGCGCCTTCCTCAGCTGGCGCAGCGCGGCGGCGTCGAAGCCCCGGTCGTTCACGGTGACGGGAGCGGGCCAGGTGGCGTGGGAATCCATGGGGTCCATTATGAGGGAGTGGGGGGAGGGGGGTAGATCAGCCTGTATAGACCACGGGGTAGGACTTGGTGAGTTTCTGACCCGTGTTCAAAGTGGCCGTGACTTCCGCGAATGACCGAATTCTCTTCTTGCCGTTGCGCACATCGGCCGTGGTGAGGGCTACCACCCCTGTGTAATCCACGCGGAACCGGCCAGAAGGTCCTGAATCAAAATTCCTGCACCCAGTCTGAGAGTCGACCTTGTACCGGTTTCCGGTGTCCTGGGCGGCTGACCAGAACATGTTGACATCCCACGAAGGCAGCGGGCCAGCATTTGGGTGTTCAACAGTCGTGTTGTTGACGGTGTTGGTGACCCGTGACCGGAATCCACTGCCAGATGTGGGGGACCAAGAGGCATTGCAGGTCCCGTTCGAGCATGTGTTGCGCGTGCTAGCGGTGGAGTTTCCCATCCAGAACACCCCCGGGCCGCTACTGTCCTGCCCCTGTCGGTTCTCCATCCAGAAGGTGTAGCTGATGTCCGTGACGATTACTCCGGGTGGGAGGTTGTCCACGTAGGTCTGACCTCCCAGGGTCAGGTACTGATTGGTCCTCCCCGTGCCGGAATCGATGGTGCCGAAGTCGTAAAACATGCCCCCGCTGAACCGGAGCGCGGGCTGGCACTGGCTGGACGCGGCAAGCGCCGGCGCAACCGACGCCGCCGCAATGACCGGAACCGACCACGCGGCGCCCTTGGCGAGGGTCCGCCGGGTGAGGGTGCGGGCGGCGTCGTGCTGCTGGGTCATGCGCTGGTGCTCTCCCTCGTGTGTCTGCGCCCGGGGGGCGCGCGATGCCGTCCGTCTGCCGGGTCCGGCGGCGGGGGCCCGGGCAGGCGGTCGGATCTGGGGGGGTGCCGGCCGGGGCGAATCCCTCGCCCACCAGGCTACGCGCCGTCTTTGGGGAGCGCGGACGCGGCCAACGTCCGGGTGCGGCCCCGGGTCAGAAACATTTGCAGCGGCAATCTTTGCTTACTACAATCCTTGCCATGACTGAGACGAAGTGGCTGTCCGAGGACGAGCGGGAGGCGTGGCTCGCGCTCGTGTCGATCATGTTCCGTCTGCCGGGGCGCGTGGAGAACCAGCTGCGCACCGAGGAGGACATGTCCCTGGCGGAGTACCTGGTGCTCGCCATGCTTTCGGAAGCACCGCGGCGTCAGCACAAGATGTCCGCACTGGCCACGGCCACGAACACCTCGCAATCGCGGCTCTCGCGCATCGTCGCCCGGATGGAGCGGGACGGGCTCGTCACCCGGCAGGGACGTCAGGACGACCGGCGCGTGGTGATCGCGGAGATCACCCCGGCGGGCCTCGAGCGCGTCAAGGAGGCCGCGCCGGCCCACGTGCGCCACGTCCGGGAGATCGTCTTCGACCGGCTGAGCACCGAGCAGGTGGCGCAGCTGCGGGAGATCGGCCGCGCGCTCAACTGCGGCGACAACGCCCGTAGCGTGCTGGGTCTGGACTGACGGGCCCAGCGCCATGGCCGCTCGTGCCGTGCGGTCCCCCGGGAAGTCTCCATCCCGGCGTGAACAGCATGCCCACTGAAGGGCCACTGACCCTGCCCAGTCCGTGACGGACGGGGTGGTCGCGAGGACTGCTGGGCACGTCTGAGCGCGGGTCTACAGTGACGGCGTGAGCATGCAGAGCGCCCACATGGCCATGTGGCGGACCATGAGCGGGCAGGACAACAAGGGCCGGCGGGTCAGCTGGGACACCGTCAAGCGGATCGCCACGTTCGCCCGGCCGCACCGCCGTGCGCTGATCGCGTTCGTTCTGGTGTCCGTGGTGCTGGCGGTGCTGGGGGTCGTGACCCCGGTGCTCGCCGGGGACGTGGTCAACGCCATCACCGGCGGTCACGACGTCTCCGTGGTCGTGTGGCTGGCCATCGCCATCGCGGTGGTGGCCGTGGCGGACGCCGGGCTCTCCCTGCTGAGCCGCCTGCAGTCCGCGCGCATCGGCGAGGGCCTCATCTACGACCTGCGCACGGCCGTCTACGACCACGTGCAGACCATGCCGCTCGCCTTCTTCACCCGGACGCGCACCGGTGCGCTGGTGTCCCGCCTGAACACGGATGTGATCGGTGCCCAGCGCGCCTTCGCCGGGACGCTGTCCGGCGTGGTGTCCAACCTGGTGTCCCTGGTGCTCACCGTGGCGGTCATGGTGACCATCTCGTGGCAGGTGACACTGCTGTCCCTGCTGCTGCTCCCCATCTTCCTGGTCCCCGCCCGCGCCATGGGCGGCAGGCTGGCCTCGCTTCAGCGGCAGTCCGCGCAGTACAACGCGCAGATGTCCACGCGCATGACCGAGCGCTTCTCCGCGGGCGGCGCCACCCTGGTCAAGCTCTACAGCGATCCCGCCGAGGAGTCCCGTGAGTTCGCGGCCCGTGCGGCGGACGTCCGCGGCATCGGGATCCGCTCCACCATGCTGCAGACCACCTTCGTGACCGCGCTGACCCTGGTCTCCGCCCTGGCGCTGGCACTCGTCTACGGCGTGGGCGGCACCCAGGCGCTGCTGGGCCACCTGGACGCCGGTTCCGTGGTGGCTCTGGGCATGCTGCTGACCAGGCTCTACACACCGCTGACCATGCTCGCGAACGCCCACATGGACATCATGAGCGCGGTGGTCAGCTTCGAGCGCGTGTTCGAGGTCCTGGACATCAAGCCCCTGATCGCAGAGAGCCCCAGCGCCCGCGCCCTGCCCGAGGGTCCGGTGGCCGTGGAGTTCGACCACGTCAACTTCTCCTACCCCTCCGCGGAGAAGGTCTCGCTCGCGTCCCTGGAGGACGTCGCGGTGCTCGACTCCCGGGGCGGTGAGGAGGTGCTGCACGACGTCAGCTTCCGTGCGGCCCCAGGACACACCGTGGCGCTCGTGGGCTCCTCCGGCGCCGGCAAGTCCACGATCGCCCAGCTGGTGGCGCGGCTGTACGACGTGGACTCCGGCGAGGTGAGCATCGGCGGTCAGGACGTGCGGGACACCACCTTCGAGTCCCTGCGCCACACCGTGGGCATGGTCATGCAGGACGGGCACCTCTTCCACGACACCATCCGGGCCAACCTCGCGGTGGCGCGGGAGGGCGTGACCGACGAGGAGGTCTGGGACGCTCTGGAGCGCTCGCGGCTGCGCCACGTCATCGCGTCCCTGCCGGACGGGCTGGACACCGTGGTGGGGGAGCGCGGCTACCGGCTCTCGGGCGGTGAGCGGCAGCGCCTCACGATCGCCCGGCTGCTCCTGGCGCGCCCGCGCGTGGTCATCCTGGACGAGGCCACCTCCGCACTGGACTCCACCAACGAGGCCCACGTGCAGGCCGCGCTGGACGAGGCCATGTCCGGTCGCACCGCCGTGGTGATCGCCCACCGGCTGTCCACCATCCGCCGGGCGGACCAGATCCTGGTGGTCGAGGCCGGTCGGATCGCCGAGCGGGGCACCCACGAGGAGCTGCTCGCGCGCGGCGGCCGCTACGCGGAGCTGCACGAGACGCAGTTCGCCGCCACGACCTCGGGCCACGACGACGCCCGGTAGCGTTCCCGGCGGACGCACGGTTTCCCTCGAGATCAGGAGTCAGGCATGAGCGGCTGGGAGAGGCTCTGGGCGGAGCTCGGCATCACGCTCCCGCACGCGGTGGGCGTGGTGCTCTCCGCAGCGGGGATCTACGTGGTGTTCCTGGTGTTCGTCCGGCTGCTGGGCCAGCGGGTGCTCTCGGCCATGTCCACGTTCGACGTGGTGGTGACCGTGATGCTCGGCGCCGTGGCCGGGCGTGTGATCCTGGGCCACCCGCCCACCCTCGCGAGCGGTGTGCTGGGGCTGGCCACCCTGTTCCTGCTGGAGGCGGTCTTCGGCCAGCTGGGGACACGCCCACGGCTGCAGCGGCTGTTCAACGCCCCCACCCGGCTGCTCATGGTCGGGGACGAGGTGCAGGAGGCGGAGCTGCGGCGCGCCCACATCACCCGTTCCGAGCTCCACGGGGCCCTGCGCCGGGCCGGTGTGCGCTCCTACGGGGAGGTGGCCTGCGTGCTCCACGAGTCCGGGGGTGGGATCAGCGTGCTGCGCCGCGGCGTCCCCGTGGACCGCCACCTGCTCTCGGACGTGGTCGGTGTGGAGCGGATCCCGGACGAGCTCCTCGCCCCGGACCGCACCGATTAGTTCGCACGCTGATTGTTGCCGCCGACTATGATGAGGGCCACGCCTACGAAGGGACACGGACCCCATGACCGACATGGCCATCCGCTATCGCGGTGTGAGCAAGGTCTATCCGGATGGAACCACAGCGGTCGACGACCTGAACCTCGATGTCCCCGCGGGGTCCCTCACGGTGTTCGTGGGACCCTCCGGCTGCGGCAAGACCACGTCCCTGCGGATGCTCAACCGCATGGTGGAGCCCACCGGCGGCGTGGTGGAGGTCAACGGGCAGGACGTCTCCACCATCCCGGCCGCCCAGCTGCGCCGCTCCATGGGCTACGTGATGCAGCAGTCGGGCCTGCTGCCGCACAAGACCGTGGAGGACAACATCGCCACGGTGCCCCGGCTGAACGGGGTCTCCAAGCGTGAGGCGCGGGCGGGCGCCCGTGAGCTGCTGGGCTCGGTGGGCCTGGACGAGTCCCTGGCCACCCGCTACCCGGCGCAGCTCTCCGGCGGTCAGCAGCAGCGCGTGGGCGTGGCCCGGGCGCTCGCGGCGGATCCGCCCATCCTGCTCATGGACGAGCCGTTCTCCGCGGTGGACCCGGTGGTGCGCCAGGACCTGCAGCAGGAGCTGCTGGACCTGCAGAAGCGGCTGCACCGCACCATCGTGTTCGTGACCCACGACATCGACGAGGCCGTCCTGCTGGGCAACCGCGTGGCGGTCTTCGCCCGGGGCGGCCGGCTGGCCCAGTACGCCACACCCGAGGAGCTGCTGCGGGCCCCGGCGGACGACTTCGTGGCGGACTTCATCGGCCGGGACCGCGGCTTCCGCTCCCTCAGCTTCGACAGCGCCAGCGTGGCCCTGCAGCCCGTGACCGTGCTGTCCTCCACCACGGGTGAACGCACCGTGGTGGGTCCCGGGGTGGAGAACCCGGTGCCGTGGCAGGGAGGTGGCGCGGCGGCGTCGTCGGACTGGGTGCTCGTGGTGGACGAGCGTCAGCATCCCCTGGGGTGGCTCCCGGTGCGCGAGAGCGGTGAGGCCGCCGGGCACGAGGAGCTGCGTGTGGGCGGGACCCTCTGGCGCTCGGGCGACTCCCTGCGCACCGCGCTCGACGCCGCGCTGTCCTCGCCGTCCGGGCAGGCCGTGGCCGTCCACGAGGACGGCTCGGTGGCCGGTGTGGTCCCGGGCGACGCCGTGATGCGCGCCATCGAGGACCAGCGCTCCACCCGTGAGGACCGGGGGCGGAGGCCGTGAACTGGCTGACGAACAACTGGCCCACGGTCCTGGAGCTTGCGGGCTCCCACCTGGTGCAGTCCGTGATCCCGGTGCTCGTGGGGCTGCTCATCAGCGTTCCCCTGGCGCGGCTGGCGGCCGGCAACCGGTGGTTGCGACCCGTGTTCGTCACGGGCTCCTCGCTGCTCTACACCATTCCCTCGCTCACGCTGTTCGTGGTGCTGCCGCTGGTCCTGGGCACGCAGATCACCTCCGTGGTCAACGTGGTCGTGGCGCTGACCCTGTACGTGATCGCCATCCTGGTGCGCTCGTGCGTGGACGCGTTCGAGTCGCTGGACCGGGACGTCCTGCAGGCGGCCACGGCCATGGGCTACAAGCCCGCGCGCCGGTTCTTCGGGGTGGAGCTGCCGCTGGCCGTGCCCGTGATGATCGCGGGCCTGCGCGTGGCCACCGTCTCCAACATCTCCATGGTCTCGGTGGGCGCGGTGATCGGCATCCAGTCCCTGGGCACGCTCTTCACCGACGGGCTGCGCCGCTCGATCGTCGCGGAGATCGTGGTGGGCATCGTGGCCACCGTGGTCATCGCCGTGGTCCTGGACCAGCTGCTGCGCCTGCTGGGCCACGTGCTGACCCGCTGGCAGCGCACCGGCACCGGCGGGCAGAACCCGGCCGTGCGGCGCGGTGACGGCCGCGGCACCCGGGCCCACGAAGGGGGCTCGCGGGACGAGGCAGGCTCCCTGGCCGCCGTGGAGTCCGGAGGTGCCACCGCATGAACCTGTTCGCCGAAGCCGGCCAGTTCCTCACCGACCCCGCCAACTGGACGGGTGCCTCGGGCATCCCCCAGCGGATGCTCGAGCACGTGGGCTACAGCCTGCTGACCATGGTGATCGCCCTGGTGATCGCCGTCCCGCTGGGCCTGTGGGTCGGCCACTCGGGCCGCGGCGGGGGAGTGGTCGTGGGCCTGGCCGGCGCGCTGCGCTCGCTGCCCACCCTGGGCCTGCTCACGCTGTTCACCCTGCTGATGGGCCTGGGTCTGATGCCGCCCATCCTGGCGCTCGTGCTGCTGGCCATCCCGCCCATCCTGTCCGGCACCTACTCCGGGATCGCGGCGGTGTCCCCCGCGCTCGTGGACGCCGCGCGCGCCATGGGCATGACGGAGTCCCAGACCCTGTTCCGCGTGGAGGTCCCGGTGGCGCTGCCCGTGATCCTGGGCGGGATCCGCAACGCCGCGCTGCAGGTGCTCGCCACCGTGACCATCGTGGCGTACATCAACCTGGGCGGTCTGGGCCGCTACCTGATCGACGGGCTCGCGGTGCGCGACTACTCGCGCATGCTCGCGTCCGTGGTGCTCGTGGCAGTGCTCGCGCTGGCCGCCGACGCAGTTCTCGCTCTCACCCAACGCCTGGTGACGTCGCCGGGTCTCAGACTGACAGGAGATCGCCCATGACCATCCACCACTCGTCCCCCCGCCCCCGCTGGCGGCCCGTGGCCTTCGCGGGGGTGGCCGTCTCCGCCCTGCTCGCTCTCACGGCGTGCGGCGGCGGCTCCGACCCCCTGGCGGAGGACAGCGACGCCGCCTCGGGCGGTTCCTCGGACACCGTCACCGTGGGCTCGGCGGACTTCCCCGAGTCGCAGATCATTGCGGAGCTCTACGCCGGGGTGCTGCGGGACGCCGGCGTGACCGCGGAGACCTCTCCGGGCATCGGCGCCCGGGAGGCGTACGTGGGCGCGGTCAAGGACGGTTCCGTGGACGTGGTCCCGGACTACTCCGGCAACCTGCTGCTCTTCGCGGACAAGGACGCCCAGGCGGCGTCGGCGGAGGAGATCGCCAAGGCCCTGCCGGGCGCGCTGGAGAGCCAGGGGCTGTCGGTGCTGGACGCGTCCAAGGCCGAGGACAAGGACGCGCTGGTGGTCACGCAGGCCACCGCGGAGAAGTACGGTCTGAAGTCCGCGGAGGACCTCTCCTCGGTGTGCGGCGAGCTGGTCATGGCCGGACCCCCGGAGTTCCAGGAGCGCGCCTACGGCGTGAGCGGGCTCAAGGAGAAGTACGACTGCTCGTTCAAGTCCTTCCAGCCCATCAACGACGGCGGCGGGCCCCTCACGGTCCAGGCGCTGACCAAGGGCGACGCCCAGGTGGCGGACATCTTCACCACCACCCCGGCCATCCAGGACGAGAACCTGGTGGTGCTGGAGGACCCCAAGAACAACTTCATCGCCCAGCAGGTGCTGCCGCTCACCGCTCCGGACCGCCTGCCCCAGGAGGCGGTGGACGCGCTCAACGAGTTCTCCACCAAGCTCACCACGCAGGACCTGATCGACCTCAACCGCAAGGTCAGCGGGGACGAGCAGCAGAACCCCGCGGACGCCGCGAAGCAGTGGCTGAAGGACAACGGGTACGACAAGGCCTCCTGAGCCGACTTCCACCACGGGTCCGGGCCGCGCCCGGTGGTACCGCCGATCCGGCGGAACCACCGGGCGCGCGTCATCTTCCGTTCATTCGCACGTGCGCACGCACAGTGGTGACGTGGTGGAAACCCCGTTCTGCACAGCGTTGTCCACATGCTCACCGGGCTGGGGTCGCACCCTGCTGACCTGCGGTGACGCGGGCGTTTCCCCACGTGGCACCTCGTTGCACACAGGGCGTTGTCCACACCTGTGGACAACGCTGTGCACACGCTGTGCAGTGAACACCGGGTGCGCGGACGGTCACGGGGACGTCACCTGCCGGTCACGGGATCTCGCCTGCCTATGCTGGACGGGCCGCGCCCTCCCTCCGGAGCGCCCGGCAGATCCGAGCTCGGAGTCAAGGGGGATCCCGGGCACCATCACTGCCCGCGGACGTGCTGCGTGCCGGCAGAGGAGGCCTTCCCGTGCTGTCTGACAACATTCCCCGCCGCATCACTGGTCGCGAGAACCTGCTGGCCGTGCTGCAGGAGCACCTGGTGCGGGACACCCGGGTGGCCGCCGCGGACCGCGACGTGTTCCTCCACCGCCTGCCGCAGCAGCTTCCCCGGATCGTCACGTCCCTGTCCGCCGTCTACGGTTCCGGCCCGGAGATCTGGGACGTCGTCGCGCGGGCCGTGCTGACCGCGTGGGACGCCTACGCCGAGCGCCCCGCGGACCTCCGGGACCTGGACCGGCGGCGCGAGGGTGCGGCACCGTGGTTCACCTCCCGCGAGGCCGTGGGCGGGGTGTGCTACGTGGACCGCTACGCCGGCACGATCGCCGGGCTGCGGGAGCAGATCCCGTACTTCCGGGAGCTCGGGCTCAGCTACCTGCACCTCATGCCCCTGTACGAGAGCCCCGCGGGCAACTCCGACGGCGGCTACGCGGTATCCTCCTACCGGCGCGTGGACCCGGCCCTCGGGACCATGGAAGAGCTCGCGGAGCTGGCCGCCGAGCTGCGCTCGCAGGGGATCGCGCTCGTGCTGGACTTCGTGTTCAACCACACCTCCAACGAGCACGAGTGGGCCCGGGCCGCGGCCGCGGGGGACCCGCACTTCGAACGGTTCTACTGGATCCACCGGGACCGCACCCTTCCGGATGCGTTCGAGCGCACGGCCCGGGAGATTTTCCCGGACGACCACCCGGGGGTCTTCACGCGTGTGGACAGCACCCCGGCCGGGCGCGCCGCGAGCCCGTTCGACCCCGATCCCCGATGGGTGTGGACCACGTTCCACCGCTTCCAGTGGGACCTGAACTACGCCAACCCGGAGGTCTTCCACGCCATGGCGGGGGAGATGCTGTTCCTCGCGAACCAGGGCGCGCAGGTGCTGCGCCTGGACGCCGTGGCCTTCATCTGGAAGCAGCTGGGCAGCACGTGCGAGTCCCAGCCGCAGGTCCACGACCTGCTGCGCGCGTTCCGCGCCGTCGCGGCCCTCGCCGCGCCCGCCGTGGAGTTCAAGTCGGAGGCGATCGTCCACCCGGACGAGGTCATCCGCTACGTCCACCCCGAGCAGTGCGCCCTGTCCTACAACCCCCTCCAGATGGCGCTCACGTGGGAGGCCCTGGCCACCCGGGACGTCACCCTGCTCTCCGCCGCGCTCGCCGAGCGCCACGAGACCCCCGAGGGCACTGCGTGGGTCAACTACGTGCGCGGCCACGACGACATCGGCTGGACCTTCTCCGACGACGACGCCGCACGGCTGGGTGTGGACCCCGCCGGTCACCGCCGCTTCCTCAACGCCTTCTACACCGGGCGCCACCCGGGGAGCTTTGCGGACGGCGTCGCCTTCCAGGACAACCCGCGCACGGGTGACTGTCGGATCTGCGGGACCACGGCGTCCCTGCTGGGTCTGGAGGCCGAGCCCGGCCCCGCGGTGGACCGCATCCTGCTCGCCCACTCCCTGGCCATGAGCACCGGCGGGGTCCCCCTGGTCTACCTGGGGGACGAGGTGGGCCAGCTCAACGACCCCCACTGGCGCCAGGAGCCCGGTCACGGGGATGACGCCCGGTGGGTGCACCGCCCGCGGCGCAGGGAGGCGGACCACGAGCGGCGCCACGACCTGTTCTCCGTGCAGGGGCGGATCTTCGGCGGGATCCGGGGCATGATCGCGGTGCGCCGCAGGACGCCGGAGTTCGAGGGCACCACGCTCATCCCGTTCGACACGCACAACAGCCACGTCCTGGGGTACCAGCGCCCGGGCGAGCACAGCCTGGTGCTGTGCCTGGCCAACGTCAGCGACTGGTCGCAGTTCGTGACCGGGGAGACGCTCAGCGGGTTCCTGCCCACGGCCACGCTGCTGCACGCGCAGTCCGAGGTGGACCTGCGCGGCGGGATCCTCCTGGAGGCCCACGGGTTCCGGTGGCTCCGGGTCATCCCGGTGCGCTGAACCGCCCCCGGCGGGGGGTGTGATCTGAGTGTCCCCCCAAGAGGGGTGACTGCACCCATAAGGGTGGACATTCGCGGTTGTCCACAGGACTTCTCCACAGGCGTGGATAAGTTACACGCCTGTGCTCTCCCCGGGTGAACCGCACGACCGTTCGGTATCTCGTCTGGTCACGGGCGGGTTTCGGGGCAGCCGGCCCGTGGACTATGCAGTTGCATCGAATATGTGTTCGAATTGTGCACAGACTTCTCCACGGCTGTGGATAACCGTTGTCCACCAGGTGTGCACGGGACACACACCCCGAGCGAGGTGACGAGTTGTGCCCTTTGCATCAGACTGGAGTTCTGATGACAAGCGTGCCGTGGCCGCTCGGTGGGACGAGCGGCATGGGGAGAGGCACGTCCTAGGGGGAAAACATGTCTGTGTGCATCACGCAGGTCGGGGAGTCCGACCGCAGTTTCACCATGGTCGCGGAGCAGGATGTGGCCGTGACCGTCGAAGAGTTCGACCGTGCGATTGGTCGACCCAGGGAGATGGGCGAGTGGTTCGGTGTGGAGTTCACCTGGCCCACGTGCCCCGACCACCAGATGGAGGTGGGCTCCGCCCTGGAGTTCAGGGCGCCGATCGGCCCGCTGCACTTCGACTTCATCATGATCGTGGCGGACCGGGTGCCCGGGGAGTCGCTGCTGTTCCGCACCACGCGCGGATCCGTGGACGTCACCCTCGAGTACACGTGGTGGGCCACGAGCACCGGAACCCGTGTGCGGCTGAACCTCGACTTCCGGCTGCGCCATGAACTGTGGTGGCGGACCCGGTGGACGCAGGCCGTGGCACGGCGCAAGCTCACGGTGGGGATGGAGCGGATGCGCCAGCAGCTGGGCGTGGCTCCGTGTGCCCAGACGGCCGCGCCGGTGGTGGCAGGCAGTGGCGCGGAGGCGTCCCGGGAGACCGGTGCTCCCGGGCGGGGCCGCATGGCAGCCGCCCACCGCGCCGCCCACGCGCGGCACCGCGCGCAGCGCGCCTGATCAGCGCGTTGCGGGGGCCACCGGCGCCAGGGAACGCTCCATGCGCAGCACGCGCACCCGGTAGTCCATGCCGGGGACGTCGAAGTCCACCGCCCCGCGCGGTGTGTAGCCCAGCCCGGCGTAGAAGGGCTGGAGCACAGGATTGGACTCGTCGCAGTCCAGGCGGGAGATCGTGCGCCCGGAGGCCGCAATGGCCTGCTCCGCCACGCGGATCAGGCGGGTCCCCGTTCCGGTGCCGCTCAGCGAGCGGTTCACAGCCACCCCGTGGATGTACCCCGCGGGCTCGGGCTGCGGGCCCCAGATCGGGAGGTCCTCCCAGATCACGCGCACGCTCGCGAGCACGTCCCCGGGGCGCTGCGGGGACTCCATGACCCACCACTCGTCCCGGTCGATCTCCTGCTCCACGTGGTCGAGGGCGAACTCGCCCTCGCGCCACTGGTCGATCCCGCGCGCCTGCATCCAGCGGGCCAGCGTGTCCCGGAGCGCGATGATGCCGCGCGCGTGCTCGCGTCTCGCGCGCACCACCTCCAGCGTGCTCGGGTCCAGGCCTGCGGATTCACGACGGCGCTGGGTGGCGTCCCCGGAGCCGGCTGCGCTCTCGGACCCCGGGACGTTTCCGGACCCCGCGTGAGAGCCCGGGGCGGTGACACCCGGGGGGAGGTGCGGAACGGGGCGTGCGGCGTCGTCGGCTGGCATGACCCGAGACTAGGTCAGGCCCGTGGCCGGGGGCGGAGGGTGTGACAGAACGTGACGGGGAGTCCGGGGCCCGTACGCCAGGGGCTGAACGTGCTTGACCAGGGCGAGACGGCGGGCGGAAGGTTGAAGCATCACGTCCCGCAAAGGAAGGATGATTCACCATGGCTGAAAAGTTCACTCTCCCCGATCTTCCGTACGACTACGCAGCGCTCGAGCCGCACATCTCCGCGCAGATCATGCAGCTGCACCACGACAAGCACCACAACACCTACGTGACCGGTGCTAACACCGCGCTGGAGAAGATGGAGGAGGCCCGCGCCAACGGTGACGCCGCAGGTGCCGCGAAGCTCTCCAAGGACCTCCAGTTCAACCTGGGTGGGCACATCAACCACTCGATCTTCTGGAAGAACCTCTCCCCCGAGGGCGGCGACAAGCCCACCGGTGAGCTGGCCGCCGCGATCGACGAGTTCTTCGGCTCCTTCGACGCCTTCCGTGACCAGTTCACGGCCGTGGCCACGACCATCCAGGGCTCCGGCTGGGCGATCCTCGCGTACGAGCCGATCGCCGGCAACCTGGTGATCGAGCAGATGTACGACCAGCAGAACGGTGTCCCCGTGGCCACCATCCCGCTGCTGCAGCTGGACATGTGGGAGCACGCCTTCTACCTGGACTACCAGAACGTCAAGGCGGACTACGTCAAGGCCTTCTGGAACATCGTGAACTGGGCGGACGTCACCGAGCGCTTCGAGAAGGCGCGCGCCGGGGCCAAGTCCCTCATCTGATCCCGTGGTGACGCATCGCCCCGCGGTGCCGTGACCTGTCGAAACCCCGCCCGGCGCTCGCCGTGCGGGGTTTCGCGCTACCAGCCAGCCATTCCGAGGAGTCCCGTCCATGAGCACGCCCCGTTTCCTGGTGACCCGGGAGATTCCCGAGCCCGGCCCGAGCATCCTGCGCGACGCGGGGGAGGTGGAGACCCGCAGCGGCATGAGCGCCGACGAGCTGCGGGAGGCGGTCACGGGCGGCGAGTACGACGTGGTGCTGTCCCAGACCTCCGACGCCTTCTCCGCGGAGCTCCTGGGGGAGGCTCGGATCAGGGGCATCGCGAACTACGGGGTGGGGTACAACAACATCGATGTGGCGGCGGCCGCGGAGCACGGGATCGCGGTGGGCAACACCCCGGACGTGCTGGACAACGCCACCGCGAACGTGGCCGTGCTGCTGCTCCTGGGAGCGGCGCGCCGCGCGCACGAAGCCTCCGAGTTCCTGCGCAGCGGTCAGTTCCAGGGGCTGCGCCCGCAGCTGCTGGTGGGTCAGGACGTCACCGGTGCCACGCTGGGGATCGCGGGCATGGGCCGGATCGGCAAGGCCGTGGCCCGGCGCGCTCTGGGGCTCGGCATGACCGTCCAGTTCACGCAGCGTCCGCCGCACGACCGCGAGGTGTCCGACGACGAACTGGGCGATCTGGCGGGGCACGTCACCCAGGTGCCGTGGGACGAGCTCGTGGCCACGAGCGACTACCTCTCGCTGCACGTCCCGCTCACGGAGGACACCACGCACCTGGTGGACGCGGACGTCCTGCGCCGCATGAAATCCACGGCGGTGCTCGTGAACACGGCGCGTGGGCCGGTGGTGGACGAGAAGGCCCTGGTGCACGCCCTGCGCGAGGGGCAGATCTTCGCCGCCGGGCTGGACGTGTTCGAGAACGAACCCGCCGTGGAACCCGGTCTGCTGGAGCTGCCCAACGCGTTCTTGCTCCCGCACATCGGCTCCGCCGAGGCGGGCACGCGGGCGGGGATGGCACGGATGGCCGCGGAGAACGCGGTGGCCATGGCCCGCGGGGAGAGGCCGCCGTACCCGGTGGAGGTGTAGCTCGCGCGGGTGGTCGGCGGCGTCGGGTTTCCGCGCCGGGGCAGTTCGTGTGCGCCGGGAACTCGTCGGCGTCCGGCGCCTGAGCGGAGTGAGCGGCGGTGCGGGCGCCGCGCTGGCCGGGTTCGGTGAGCGGCGTCGGTCGATGAGGCGGCGGCGAGTCAGCCGCGGCCCTGGAGTGCTGCGACCACGTCCGCCGTGGCGGCGATCGCCGTGTCGACGTCCTGCGCGGTGGTGTCCCTGCCCAGGCTGAAGCGGACCGCGGTGCTTGCCACCTCCGGGGAGAGGCCCAGCGCGGTCAGCACGTGGGACGGTTCCGTGGAACCCGCCGAGCACGCCGAGCCCGAGGACACCTGCACCCCGCGGTTCTCCAGGTCCACCAGCACGGTCTCCCCGTTGACCCCGGGAAAGCAGAAGCTGGCGTTCGTGGCCAGCCTGTTCCCGCTGGCGCTCGGGTCCGGGCCAGTGAGCACGGCACCGGGAACGCGGCCGAGGATGCCCTCGATGAACCGGTCCCGCAGCGCCGCCGTGCGGCGTGCGTGCTCCTCGCGCTCCGCCTCGGCGCGTTCCAGGGCGACCGCGAGACCCACCGCTCCCGCCACGGTGGAGGTTCCGGACCTGCGACCCCGTTCGTGGCCACCGCCGCTGAGCAGCGGGCGCAGGGGGGTGCCCCGCGCGATCCAGAGCAGTCCGATGCCCGGCGGCGTGCCGATCTTGTGACCCGCGAGGCTCAATGCGCTCACTCCGAGGGTCCGAACGTCCAGGGGGAGCACGCCCGCGGCCTGGACGGCATCCGTGTGCAGGGGGACGCCGTGCTCGGCGGCGATCTCCGCCAGTGCCGCGATGTCCTGCACGGTGCCCACCTCGTTGTTCGCGAGCATCACGGAGGCCACCGCCACCTCGGCTCCGCCTTCTGGTGCCGCCCCGTCGGGTGCGGTGGTGGAGCGGACGGCCACCGGCGTCTCGTTCTCCCCGCGGTGCATGACGCCGCCTGCGCGCCCGCCAGCGCCCGGTGCCGTGTGCTGCGCCCCCTGCCGTGCGGCGTCGTCGTTCCCCAGCAGTGCGGTGCGGAAGGCCTCCGGGGTGACCGCACCGCTGGGGTCCACGGGGACCGTCCGGGCGGTGAAGCCGTCGTAGCGGGCGAGGTCCGCGGCCGAGTCCAGAACGGCGTGGTGCTCGATGGCGCTCGTGACCACGCGTGTGCGGGTTGCGCGGCGCTCGCGGCGAGCCAGAGCAATCCCCTTGACCGCGAGATTGTCCGCCTCCGTGCCCCCGGAGGTGAAGACGATCCCACCCGGGCGGGCGTGGAGCACCGCGGCCACGCGCTCGCGGGCGTCCTCCAGCGCGTGCGCGGCGCGGCGCCCGCGCTCGTGGTGGCTGGACGCGTTGCCGAACTCGCTCGTGAGCCACGGCCACATGGCCTCGAGCACGTCCCGGCGCGGAGCCGCGGTGGCGGCGTGGTCCAGGTAGATCATGGGTGGCCTCGTTCGACAGGTAGGGGCATGCGGGGGTCTGGGGTGAGCACCCCCGGGACGGGCAGGAGAAACCGTGCTCGGGCACGGCTCGCGTGCGGCAGCCTGGGCCGGATGCAGGGTCATGGAGGCTGGGTTCTCGCGCCCTGCGCGTCTCAGAAGGTGGGCTGCGGGTCCACCGCGATGTCCAGGCCCAGGTCCAGGGCGCGTACGGAATGGGTCAGGGCGCCCACGGAGATCACGTCCACGCCCGTGGCGGCCACGCGGCCGATGGTCTCCAGGGTGATCCCGCCGGAGGCCTCCACCGCCGCGCGGCCGTCGATCATGGCCACTCCGCTGACCAGGTCCGCGGGCGCGAAGTTGTCCAGCAGCACCACGTCCGCTCCGCCGGCCAGGACGTCCTCGATCTGGTCCAGCCGGTCCACCTCCACCACCATGCATGCCGTGTGGGGCATCTTCCGGCGCAGCTCGCGCAGGGCGCGGGGCAGGGACGCCCCTCCCGCCGTGAGCACGGCCAGGTGGTTGTCCTTGAGCATCACGGCGTCCGAGAGCCCGAAGCGGTGGTTGTGCCCGCCGCCGCACGTCACGGCGTGCTTCTCGAGTGCCCGTAGACCCGGGGTGGTCTTGCGGGTGTCGCACACGCGGGTGCGGGTGATGGTCCCGGTGGGCAGCTTGTTCGCGCGCTCCACCTCCGCCACGGTCTCCTCCACGGCGGCGACGTAGCGCGCGGTGGTGGTGGCGATCCCGCACATCCGCTGCACCAGGTTCAGCACCGTGCGCTCGGCGGTGAGGATGGCCCGTGCCGGTCCGCGCACGGTGGCCACAGTGGTGCCGCGATCGAGAGCGTCCCCGTCCGCGACGTGCAGCTCGACCTCCACGGCCGGGTCCAGCACGGTGAAGCCCACCCGGACCACCTTCGCGCCCGCGAAGACCCCCTGCTCCCGGGACACGACCGTGGCAGTGGCGTGTGCATCCTCGGGGAGCGCGAGCTCGGAGGTGAGGTCACCCCACGGGGCGTCCTCCGCGAGTCCTGCCCGGATCACGGTCTCAACGGCTGAGCGGTGCAGCATGTGCTGTCCTTTCGGTGCTGGTGGGGGCGCTGACGTGGTGGTGTCCTCCGGGGAGGGTCGTGTCCGCGCGGCTGGGGGTGCCGGGGTGCCCGGCCCCGTCGGTGCCCCGGGTGGCATGGTGCGCGGTTGACGGGGTGGGGCACTGGGAACCGGTGGATGCCGGATCGTCGGCGCGGTGGTGGGCCCCGCAGGACTCGATCCGCTGCCGCGCCGCCCGGACGAGCTCGCGTGCCACGGTCAGGAGGTTCCGGTCCTCGTGCTCCGCGAGGGTCTCCGCGTCCGCTCGGGGCCCCTCCGACGACGACGCCGCGAGCCACCCGTCCAGCGCCCGTTGCGTCTCCGCGAGGCCCACCTCGGTGCGGACCACTCCGGCACCCTGCCACATCACGGCCTGCAGGGCCGCACGGGTGAACGGTGCCGTGCTGCCACAGGTGGTGTGCCGGTCCGATGGGGTGGGATGCGCGTCATGCCGATCGGACGCCGGCCAGGACGCGGGATCGGCCGGCGCAGCGGCCACGAGCCGTCCGACGCGCTCCCCGAAGACCACGGCCTCCAGGAGCGAGTTGGACGCCAGCCTGTTGGCACCGTGCAGTCCCGTGGCCGCGCACTCGCCCGCGGCCCACAGCCCGGGGACCGTGGTGCGTCCGGCGGCGTCGGTGGCGATCCCGCCCATGAGGTAGTGCGCGGCGGGGCTCACCGGAACCGGTTCGCGTGACCAGTCGATCCCGCGGTCACGCAGTGCCTGGTCGATCGTGGGGAAGCGACGGGCCAGGTGCTCCGCGCGGGTCAGGCCGTCCGGCACGGGCACCGCGGTGCAGTCCAGCACCACGTGCGCTCCGGGGGCGGACGCCCGTTCGGCGGCGATCGCCCGGGCCACCACGTCCCGCGGCGCCAGCTCCGCCCGGGGATCTACGCCGAGCATGAAGCGCTCCCCGCGGTGGTTGCGCAGCACGGCCCCCTCGCCGCGCACGGCCTCCGAGATCAGGAACGAACCCGGCTCGGCCAGGGCGGTGGGGTGGAACTGCAGGAACTCCAGATCGCGCACCGCGGCCCCCGCACGGAGGGCCAGCGCGATGCCGTCCCCCGTGGCCACCTCGGGGTTGGTGGTGAACGGGTACAGGTGGCCCGCGCCGCCGGTGGCGAGCACCACGTGCTCGGCGGCCAGGACGTGCTCGGGACCCAGGCGACCCGCCGGATCCACGGAGCGCGCGGTCACGCCGGACACGGTTCCACCCCGTTGCAGGATGCCGGTGACCAGTGTGTATTCCTGGACACTCATGCCTCCCGACGCGCTGGCCTCCCGCACCCGTGCCGTGAGGGCCTCCTGGATCACCCGTCCGGTGGCATCACCCCCGGCGTGCAGGATCCGCGGCACACTGTGCGCCCCCTCAAGCCCCTGGACCCACGGGGAGCCCGGCCCGGCCACGCGGTCGAAGGACACGCCGTGCTCCGTGAGCAGGGTGATGGCCTCCGGGGAGTCGGCGACGACGCCGCGCACCACCTCCGCATTGCACAGCCCCGCTCCTGCGGCCTCGGTGTCCCGGGCATGCAGCTGGGGGGTGTCCAGGGGCTGACCGCCAGGGAGGTCGCGGGTCATGGCGGCAATTCCGCCCTGCGCCCAGTCCGTGGCGGTGTGGCCGAGGGTGGACTTGGTCAGGACGGTGACCCGGGCGCCGCGGGCGGCGGCACCCAGTGCGGCGGTGAGTCCGGCGGCACCGGAGCCCACGACGAGCAAGCGCGGCGCGGCATCGTCGTCCGGGCGGTCCCGCGCCTCACGCACGCGGCACCGCGGCGAGCATGCGCTCCAGGGCCACCGACGCCTCGGCCGCGACCTCCGGTGCCACGCTCACCCGGTTGACCACGCGCCCGGCCACGAGCTCCTCCAGGACCCACGCAAGGTATCCGGGGTGGATGCGGTACATCGTGGAGCACGGGCAGATCACCGGATCCAGGCAGAAGATGGTGTGCTCCGGGTGCTCCGCGGCCAGGCGGTTGACCATGTTGATCTCAGTGCCGATCGCGAAGGTCTGTCCCGGTTCCGCCGCGGCCACGGCCCTGCGGATGTGGTCCGTGGAGCCGGCGGAGTCCGCGGCGTCCACCACCTCCATGGGGCACTCGGGGTGGACCACCACGGTGCAGCCGGGGTGCTCGGCGCGGGCCTGCTCGATCTGGGCGACGGTGAAGCGGCGGTGCACGGAGCAGAAGCCGTGCCACAGGATCACCCTCGCATCCTCCAGCCCTGCGGGGGAGTTGCCGCCCAGCGGCCTGTTCGGGTTCCACAGCGGCATCTGCTCCAGCGGCACGCCCATGGCCTTGGCGGTGTTGCGGCCCAGGTGCTGGTCCGGGAAGAACAGCACCCGCTGCCCGCGGGCGAACGCCCACTCCAGCACGGTGGCGGCGTTCGAGGACGTGCACACGATGCCCCCGTGGCGCCCGCAGAACGCCTTGAGCGCCGCGGAGGAATTCATGTAGGTCACGGGAACCACCGAGGCCAGCGGTTCGCCCCGCTCATCCGTGCGCGCGTCACCGTGCTCGTCCGTGGCGTGGGGGCCGAGGACGTCCATGAGCTCCGCCCAGCACTCCTCCACGGAGTCCTCGTCCGCCATGTCCGCCATGGAGCAGCCCGCGGCCGGGTTGGGCAGGATCACGGCCTGCTGCTCCGTGGAGAGGATGTCCGCGGTCTCGGCCATGAAGTGCACGCCGCAGAACACGATGGTCTCGGCCTCCGGGTGCGCCTTCGCCTGCTGCGCGAGCTGGAACGAGTCCCCGATGAAGTCCGCGTGCGCCACGATCTCGTCCCGCTGGTAGAAGTGGCCCATCACCACCACGCGGTCCCCCAGGGTCTGCTTGGCCGCGCGGATCATGGCGTCCAGCTCCTCGGGACTCGCGTCCCGGTAGCGCTGCGGAATGGCGGGCTGCGTCGGGGAACCTGCGGGAACGACGTCGTGCTGGGACGCCCCGGGGCCGTAGCCCTCGGTGAGCGGGGCCGGGAAGTCCCACGGCTGCTCCGCGAGGGCGGCGCTGCACGAGCCGCCGGGCGCGCCGGACTGCGCGGCGTCGTCCCCGGGGCGGGAGGACAGCAGGGTGAGGCGGGTGGCTACGGAGGTCATGGTGTCTCCTGGCTCGAAGGGCTCTCGTATGTTGGCGGACTCGGCGGGGTCGACGGCCCCGGCGGGCCGGGACTGCTTGAAGGGCTGGAAGTGCTCGAGGGGCCGGGAGCGCTCGCGGGGCTGGGACGCTCCACGGGGTGCGGACCGGCGCGGGTGAAGTCCGGAGCGGTGTCCTCGGTGAAGCGGTACAGCGCGGGCGGCCGGTGCGGGGTTCCGGCCACGCGCTCACCCGTGTCCCGCAGCCGGCCCGAGCGCAGCGCGTGGCGGCGGAAGTTGGGGGCGTCCACGGCGCGGCCCAGGATGGCCTCGTGCACCTCGCGCAGCTGGGCGATCGTGAAGGAGTCCGGCAGGAAGGAGCGGGCGACGGCGGGGTCCGCGATCCGGTCGCGCAACCGGTCCAGGGCGTGGGTCACGATCAGCGAGTGGTCGAAGGCCAGGGGTGGCAGGTCGGTGGCGCGCAGCCACGTGACGTTGAGGTCGTCCTCGCGCCTGGCCGCCTCCCGCGGGGGCGGCGCGGCCCAGTAGACCACGGTGACCACGCGCTCGTCGGCGCCCTGCGAGCGGGTGAGGCCGCCGAAGGTGGCGAGCTGCTCCAGGTGGGCGGCGTCGAGACCCGTGGTGAGGCGCAGGTACGCGGCGGCGGAGTCCTCCAGCGCCTCGTCCTCGCCCAGGGGCCCGCCGGGCAGCGCCCACCGGTGGTGGTACGGCTCGCGGATCCGGCGCACCAGGGGCAGCCAGAGCTCGTGGCGCCCGCCCGGCCCGGTGGGGCGCACCGTGAAGATCACGGTGGACACGGCGATGCTCGTGCACGGGGTGCCCATGACCACCGCCCTTCGCGGGAGAGAACCGGGACGGGGCCCGTTGATGTCACAGAGACTCTAACCCTCTTAGAGTCACTGTGACACTGAGTGCGCGACTGTGACGTGCGGGGGTGCGACCGGCTGAGACTCTGTGTGCGGCGCCCGGGGAACGGCGCCACACTGCGCGCTCCCTCGTGTCCTCACCCACGACGGGCCGGGCGTTGCGTACGTTAGGCAGATCACACGTCCACCGTCAGAACGGAATCCGCAATGTCCTCAACCGCACCCAGCGCCCGCCCGAAGGGCGCGGGCAGCAAGGGAACCGGCGGCCTGCTCCGGGTCCTGAACTGGATCGAGTGGCTGGGCAACAAGCTCCCCGATCCCTTCTGGCTGTTCCTGATGCTCGCGGGCATCGTCCTGCTGCTCAGCTGGATCCTGTCCGCCGTGGGCCTCAGCGCGGTCAACCCCGCCACGGGGGAGGCCGTGGCGGTGACCAACCTGCTGTCCCCGGAGGGGCTGCGCAAGATGGTCTCCGAGGCCGTCACCAACTTCGTGGAGTTCCCGCCGCTGGGTCTGGTGATCGTGGTCCTGCTCGGCGTGGCCGTGGCGGAGCAGTCCGGGATGATCTCCGCGGCGCTGCGCGGTTCCGTGGCGCGCGTGGGCCCCAAGTGGCTGACCTTCGTGCTGGCGCTGACCGGCATCACCGGCTCCATCGCCTCGGACGCCATGTACGTGGTGCTCATCCCCCTGGGCGCGCTCGCGTTCAAGGCCGCAGGGCGCTCTCCCGTGGTGGGGCTGATCGTGGCGTTCACGTCCGTGGCGGCGGGCTTCAACGCGTCCCTGCTGCCCACGGCGTCGGACGCGCTACTGGGCGGGATCACCACCGCCGCCGCGGGACTGATCGACGACTCCGTGATCGTGACCCCGGTGTCCAACTACTTCTTCACGTTCGTCTCCTCCTTCGTGCTCGCGGCCATCATCACGCTTGTCACCGAGACGGTGCTGTCCAAGCGCGGCGAGGCGCTCGCCGAGGACACGGACACCAAGCAGCAGGACATGGGCGACTTCAACGACATGCGCCTGAAGCCCCGCGAGAAGCGCGGTCTGCGCAACGCCGGGATCGCGTTCGTGATCATGCTGGCCATCTACCTGGCCCTGCTGCTGACCCCCGGCTCGCCGCTGCGCGCGGAGGACGGCTCCATCCTGATGTCCCCGCTGCTGCTCAACGTGGGCATCGTCATCGCGATCATGTTCGCGGTGGTGGGCTGGGTCTACGGGCGCGCCGCCGGGACCATGACCACCGCCCGAGAGGTGCCCGAGGCCATGGCCAAGGGCCTGGCTGGCGTCACTCCCGTGCTCGTGCTGTTCTTCGCCGCCGCGCAGTTCACCGCGTACTTCCAGTGGTCCGGGATCGGGCCCGTGCTGGCCGTGCACGGCGCGGACTTCATCGGCTCGCTGGGTCTGAGTCCCGTGTTCACGTTCGCGGGCATCGTGGTGATCGTGGCCGTGATGAACCTGCTCATCACCTCCGGCTCCGCCCAGTGGACGCTGCTGGCCCCGGTGATGGTGCCCATGCTCATGCTGCTGAACGTGTCCCCGGAGATGACCCAGGCGCTGTTCCGCATCGGCGACTCCCCCACCAACGTGATCAGCCCCGTGAGCCCGTACTTCGCCCTGGTGCTCGGCTACCTGCGCCGCTACCAGAAGCAGGCCGGCGTGGGCACCCTGATCTCCCTGGTGCTGCCGGTGTCGATCGCCATGCTGATCGGCTGGTTCCTGCTGTTCGTGGCCTGGTACCTGCTGGGCCTGCC
The DNA here is from genome assembly GCF_001812045.1 of Kocuria sp. HMSC066H03. Taxonomy (NCBI): domain Bacteria; kingdom Bacillati; phylum Actinomycetota; class Actinomycetes; order Micrococcales; family Micrococcaceae; genus Kocuria; species Kocuria sp. HMSC066H03. The sequence continues at coordinate 899,515 of NZ_KV807506.1, read as the reverse complement.
GCTGGGCCCCCAGGACCTCTGACACCGGCCTGACCAGTCGGCCAGGGCCCCGCCACTGCCCCGATCCGGCGACCGCCAGGTCTCCTGGTCCGACGACGACGGCGCCCCCGCCCGTGCGATGCGGACGGAGGCGCCGTCGTCACGTCCCGCGGCAGCGGGAGGGGTGTCAGTCGCCGGTCTTCACGGTGAGCTTGTCCCCGGACACCACCACGGTGCCGGAGGTGGAGATGCTCGTGGTGGTGTCCTCGTCGGACCAGTCGGCGGGCTCGTCGTCGTCGTACTCCTCGTTGTGCTGGTAGTCCAGACGCGCCTCACCGGACTTGGTGGTGGTGAAAGAGATCTCGCCGCTGTCGAACGGGGAGCGGGACACCGAGTACGTGGGGTACTTCTCGATGCTCCACACGGGGTTGCGGTAGTCCTTCTCGTCCCCGTAGATGGAGTACTCGAAGGGGCAGCCCTCGGGCTCGAACTCGGCGGTCTTGGCGCACTTGTCCAGCTGCGCGTTGAGCTGCTTGGTGACGTCCTGCTCGAGCGCGGGGGTGAAGGACTGCTGGAACGCCATGCCGGAGGACAGGGGTGCGGACCCGGCGCGGATCTCGGCCACCTGCTCGCCGCCGTAGGTAACGTACTTGCTCGTGGAGGACACGGCCACGGCGTAGTCACCGGGCAGCACCGTGAACTGCGTGCTGCGGGCCTCGCCCTGCTCGTCCACCGCGACCTTCTGGCCGTTGACGGTGAGCTCGCTGACGCCCGCGGGGATCTCCACGCTGAAGCTCTGGTACAGCGGGACCCCCGCGCTCTCGTCCACGCGCCAGGACTTGAACAGCCCGTTGCGGGAGTCGCTGACCATGGGCACGTCCACGGGGGTGGTCACGCCGTCCTGGGTCACGGTGGCGTTCACGGTGGCGTGGTCCCCGTCGATCCGGGTGTCCTTGATCTCGTAGGACGAGATCCGGTTCTCGGCGGCGCCGTAGACCTCGTCCGTGAGCAGGGCACGCTCGCTGGTGCTCACGTTCGGGTCGGCCGCCTCCGTGACGGCGGTGGCCTTCCCGTTCGTCGCGGACTGCAGCAGCTGCTCGGCCTGCTTGTCCGGGCCGAACACGGTGCGTCCCAGCACGGAGAACACCACGGCGGCCACCACGGCCAGCAGCAGCACGGCGCCCACGATGATCGCGATCAGCCGGATCCGCTTCTTCTTGGCGGGGTCCATGGGTTCACGCGGCGGGCGCGTGTAGGTGGCAGCCGCGGCGTCGTCGTACCGGGGCAGCTCCTGGGTCTGCTCCCCGGGGACGGGGGCCGTGTGGTCGCGCTGCGCGGTCACGGCGGGCTCCGCGGGGTACTGCGGGGACGACGCCGCCGCGGCCGTTTCCTGCGCGGGGGCAGCGGGCACGGGGGTGCCGGACGCCGCGGCGCCCTGCGGTGCGGCGGCGTTCGCCGCGCCGTGGTGTGCGACGGCCGCGCCCCCCATCGCGGCGGCGGAGGCCACCACGGCGGCGCGCCCGCGGGAGCGCTCCGAACCGCGCAGCCAGCGGGTCACCGGGGCGGGCAGGGAGTGCATGAAGGCGGGGGCCACGAAGCGCGCGAGCAGCTCGATGACCACGCCCCACAGGAGGAAGACCAGGCAGGTCCAGCCGGCCGGGCGCACGCTGAAGCCCGCGGAAGCCGTGTCGGAGCCCTCACCGATGAAGGACCCGGACACCCGGAGCAGCCACATGAGCAGAAGGCCCAGCAGGAAGTAGGCCAGGGGCAGCACGGCCCAGGAGAAAGGGTTGCGGGCCACGCGCTGGTCCACGGGGCGCACATGGGCCCAGGTGAGAGCCGCGCAGACGACGGACAGCACGGCCAGGGCGATGATCAGCACCACGGCCCACACGGGCACCACGGCGTCGGTCCAGAGGTAGGCCGTGCCGGAACCCCCCGTGAAGTCTGCGAAGGAGGCCGCCTGTCCGCCCGCGAAGAGCGCGGAGAGCAGGCCCATGACGAACAACCAGCCCACGGCGAGCGGCAGCCACAGCAGGGCGGAGAAGCCGAGAACGGCGCCGCCCTTGACGAATGCGTAGATCAGCAGGCCCAGGCCAGCCAGGCTGCCGAACACCGCGAACTGCACCGCCATGGGACGAAGTACCTGCAGCAGGCCGGGAGCGGTGCGCTCGGCGCCGATCACCACGCGGCCGGGGGAGGTCTGGGTGGAGCGGGCGTTGAGCGCGGACGCAATCGTCAGCAGCCCCACCACGAACAGCACGGGGAACAGCAGGCCGCCCACGGCCGTGATGCGCACACGCACATCCGTGTAGTAGATGGAGGTGTTGGTCTGCAGCGAGGTGAGCGCGGTGACGATCAGGGCCACGAGGCCCCAGCTGATGCCGCCCAGTGCGGCCATGAGCCATTGCACCACACGGTTCTCCACGCGCAGGGACGCGGAAAGCTTGCGGGCCAGGAACCATGCGGCGGCAACGCCGCACGCCAGCGCGAAGTACTGCGGGACAGCGATGCCCCCGGACAGGCGATCGTCCTCCGAGGACATGATCAGCCGCAGGGGGGTCAGGGCAGCCATGGCCGCGAGCTGGAAGGGGGCAAAGAAGATCCATTTCCAGCTGGACGCTCCGGGGTCCACACCACTGAGGTCGTCCACCTGGTCGTTGAGCTGGTCCGCGAAACTGCCGTTGGAGTCTCCGGAGATGGCCGCACCCAGCATGCTCAGCACCAGGGCGATGGCAGCTCCGACGACCGTGCCCACGTAGCCGCCGAGACCCGCCACCAGGGGAACCCACCAGTGCCGGGAGGTCATGCTCGCCAGTGCGGCGGGGGGTGTGTAGGCGGGGGCGCCGGGCTGACCGGCGGTTGCGGTGGTGGCGGTGCCGGCGGCGGGTGCCCCGGCGCTCGCGGCGGGAGCGTGCGACGGCGCTCCCGCGGTGCCGTTCGCGGCGGCACCGTTGGTCTGGTGGGCCTCGCCCGTGCGGTCGGTGCCCTGGACGGGCGGCATCGCCCGCGTCTGCTCCGTGTCGCTCGCGGCGGAGGTGGTCTCGTCCCGGTGGTGTCCCGTGCCTTCAGCGGCGGGAACACCCCCGGTGGTGTTCGGGTCCGGTTCCCGGGCCTCGCCCGCCGGATCGTGCGCCGATGAAGGCATGGTCATCTCTCCCTGGTGTCTGCAGCCGGTGCCCAGCACGTGATCCTGGGCAATTCCTGGATAACAGACTCCGGGGGCCGCCGGGGGCACGACCTACCGACAGGGGGACATGTTTATGAATAAGTCACGAAAAATTGGTCGTCCAGCGCTCGCATGCGCGCCACCCCCGGAAGGGTGGCGGCGGAGCGTGGGCTCAGGCGGTCTGCGGACCGGCGGATCCCGCCGGGTACTCCTGCAGGGGCGCGCACGTGTCGTAGGCGTGCTGGATGAGGTCGATGATCCGCCAGCCCTCCTCTGTGGCGTCCGCGCGCACGGTGAAGGTGGGGTCTCCGTCCAGGATCCAGCGCATCACGGAGCCGTACGCGGTGAGCCCGGGCTCCGGCACGCCGCTGGACAGCGTGAGGCGGTTCATCCCGCGGGAGTCGAAGGGGCTGCCCACGTTCGCCTCCAGCTGCACGTGCTCCTCCTCGAAACCCACGGTCAGGGCATTGGGGGCGATGGGGTGCGGCCAGCCCCGGTACTCGTGCGGCGGGCGGCGGAAGGTCACGCGGATGTGCTGGGCGGGGTTGCCGAGGGCCTTGCCGGAGCGCAGCGTCACGGGCACCCCGTTCCAGCGCCAGGTGTCCACCTCCAGGGTCACCTGCACGAAAGTCTCGGTCTCCCGCTCCGGGTCCACGTCCTTCTCCCGCGCGTAGTCCGGCACCTCGTGGCCGCCCACCGTTCCGGCGGTGTACCGGCCGCGCACCACCGGGGTGATCCCCGGGTGCTCGGCGGCGTGCATCGCGGACTCCTCGTCCCACAGCCGGGTGGCCCGCAGGATGTGCGCGGTGTTGGCGGGCACCTCCACGGGGTCGAAGCGGGAGGGCGGGTCCATCATGGTCAGCGCCATGACCTGCAGCAGGTGGGACTGCAGCATGTCCCGTGCGGCACCGGTGGAGTCGTAGAACTCGCCGCGGCCCTCCAGCGCCAGGGTCTCGTCGAAGACGATCTCGATGGACTCGATGTGCCGCCGGTCCCAGATGGGCTCGAACAGCCGGTTGGCGAAGCGCAGCCCCACGATGTCCAGGACGCCGGGCATGCCCAGGAAGTGGTCCACGCGGAACGTGTGCTCCTCGTCCACCAGCTGCGCCACCTGGGCGTTCAGCGCCCGCGCGGAGTCCAGGTCCGTGCCCACGGGCTTCTCCAGAGCCAGGTACAGGTCCTCGGGCAGCGAGTCCAGCTCGGCCAGGGCCGCGCACGCCTCCTTGGTGATGGCCGGGGCCAGCGCGAAGTACAGGCACACGGGGCCGACGACGCCGCCCAGCAGCGTCTCGAGGTCCGCCGCCTCGGTCACGTCGCACGAGACCCAGCGCGTGTTCTCCCGGGCGTGGTCCACGGCGGGGCCGGTGGCGTCCACGGAGTCGAAGGCCTTGGCGACGGTGTCCTCCCAGGTCTCGGCGCGCACGTCGTCGTCCGGGCCGAGCGGGCCGGGGAAGTCGTCCCGGGCGGAGCCGATGACCGTGATCTCCCGCTCGGGCTGCATGGCGAGTAGGGAGCCCAGCCCCGGGAGCAGGAGGCGCGCGGTGAGGTCACCGGAGGCGCCGAGAATCACAAGGGTCTTGATGTTGTCCATGGGATCAGGGTAGGGGGTGAGGGGGGTTGCGCTCCTTGAGCCCAGATTTTCCGGTTCAGCTGGATCCGAAAGTTCAAATCATGGCGGCGCTAATTTACCATTGGAAACCTCTAGCTGGTTCAACGTGCCCCGTTAGCTCGGGGCCTTTGACAGATCGGACTCCCATGGAAATCACGGGCGAGTACTTCCTGTTTGGAACGGAAAGTGCGGCAACGCGGGAGACCCGCGAAGCCGTCGAAGACCTTGGCTTCGAGAGAATTACTTCCGGTGTCGGCTACGCGGTCGGTCCTGGCGAGATCGCCGATGCCGTCACAGTCGCCTACTTCACGATCCAGAGCGTGAGCGCGGGTGATGTTTTCGGCGCTGCCTTGCAGGTTTTAGACCTGCTCCGGCAGTGGGCACGTGGGGAGGGGAGGCCGCAGGACGTTCGGCGGTGTGATGTCACGTTCAAAAACGGCCAGACCGGTGATGAGGTTTTCATCGACGGGTTCGAGTACAAGACTACTGATGAGCTCGTCGACCTTCTCAAGGCGCTGCGCAGCTAGCTCCATGAGCGCGTGACGGTGCACCCGCCCCCAGGCACCGGTGCTTCAATGACCCCCATGAGCACCCCCTTGGAGGACTACGCCCTGCTGGCCGATCTGCACACCGGCCCCCTGGTCTCGCGGGAGGGCAGCATCGACTGGCTGTGCTTCCCGCGCTTCGACTCTCCCGCTGTGTTCTGCGCGCTGCTGGGGGACGAGGACAACGGGCGCTGGAAGCTCAGTGCGGTGGATGGGGAGGTGGTCTCCCGCCGGTACGTCCCGGAGACGTTCATCCTGGAGACCGAGTGGCGGACCCCCACGGGCCGGGTGCTCGTCACGGACTTCCTGCCGCCCAGTGACGACCACGCAGACCTCGTGCGCCGTGTGAAATGCCTGGAGGGCACCGTGGAGGTGGAGCACGACCTGCGGATCCGCTTCGACTACGGGCGCATCACCCCGTGGGTGCGCCGCGTGGACCTGGGCAGCCACTCCAACGGGGACGACTGCGCGCACATGCAGGACTCGCCCTCCGAGCCGCACCCGGTGGGCACCACCCACGCCCCGCACGCGGCGGACGGGACGCGGGGAGCGGCGTCGTCCGCGCAGGACCCGGAGACCGGTACCCGAGAGACCGGAGCCGCAGCGGGGAACATGCCCGCCGAGGGCGCGGCGGGGGAGTCCCGCGCCACGCACTGGTACCGCCACTTCCGGGAGCGTGTGCGTCGCGCCGCGCACGAGGCGCGGTCCGGGGAGACGGACGGGAAGGGGCTGCTCGCCGTCGCCGGCCCGGACGCGCTGCTGCTCACGGGCCCGCAGCTGGAGCCCTACCAGCTTGGCCGGGACGGCAAGGACGTGGCGGTGGAGCACGACGCCGCCCACGGCCCGGGCGCGGACATCCGCGTGCTGGAGGGCCTGCGCCGGGGCCACCGCGGCACGTTCCGCATGCAGGCCGGTGAGCAGCTGGACTGGGTGCTCACGTGGAGCGAGTCCTACCGCGAGCTGCTGGTGCCCGCTGACCCCGAGCGGGCGCAGCGGGCCACGCACACGTTCTGGACGGACTGGGCCTCCGCGGTGGACTGCGACGGCGAGTACCACGAGATCATCAAGCGCTCCCTGCTGGTGCTGCGCGCCCTGACCCACTCCGAGACCGGGGGAATCGTGGCGGCGCCCACGGCCGGTCTGCCGGAGGACTTCGGGGGCGAGCGCAACTGGGACTACCGCTACACGTGGCTGCGGGACGCCGCGCTGACCATCGGTGCGCTCGTGAAGCGCGGCCACGAGTACGGCGCACTGCTGTGGCGGGACTGGCTGCTGCGCGCGGTCGCCGGGAACCCGGACCAGCTGAAAATCCTCTACGGCGTGGACGGGCGCCGCAACATCACCGAGTCCCAGCTGGAGCACCTCAGCGGCTACGAGGGCTCGCGTCCGGTGCGGATCGGTAACGGCGCGGAGGACCAGTACCAGGCGGACGTGGCCGGTGAGGTCATGATGGCCCTGGCCACTCTGCGGGACGCGGGTCAGAAGGAGAACGACTACTCGTGGGGCCTGCAGTGCAACCTCATGTCCTTCTGCGAGCTCCACATGGACACCCCGGACAACGGGATCTGGGAGATGCGCGGGGAGCCGCAGTTCTTCACCCACGGGCGCGTGATGATGTGGACCGCGTTCAACGAGGGCCTGCGGGCGGTGCGTGAGCACGGCCTCGCGGGGGACGTGGAGCGCTGGACCCGGCTGCGGGACAGGCTGCACACCGAGATCTGGGAGAAGGGCTACAACCAGGAGCTGGGCATCTTCACCCAGACCTACGGCGGCACCGAGGTGGACGCCTCCCTGCTGCAGCTGCCCCAGACGGGCTTCATCGCCCCGGACCACCCGGCGATGCTGCGCACCGTGGAGCGGATCGAGCGCGATCTGCAGGTGGAGCACGGGCAGCTGCGCCGGTACCGCACCTCCCCGGGCGGGCAGTCTGCGGACGGGCTCTCCGGCGAGGAGGCACCGTTCGTGATCTGCACCTTCTGGCTCGTGGAGCAGTACGCCCGCTCCGGACGGGTCCAGGACGCCGCGCAGCTCATGCGCACCACGGTGGGCTTCGCCTCGGACCTCGGTCTGCTCTCGGAGGAGTACGACGTCGCACGGGGGCGTCTCGCGGGCAACTTCCCCCAGGCTTTCAGCCACCTGGGACTCATCCGCGCCGCGGACGCGCTGGAGGAGGCGCACCGCGCGGCGGGGTGAGGTTGCTGTGGCGTGCCTTGCTGAGCCCGGGCGTGAACTTCGGGGCACGTGTCCCCCTAAGAGTGGACAGTGTCATGTAAGTGCTTATACACCTCCCGTCAGAATGACGAATGCCTAGCAGGTTACTCTGCACATGTCTACGTCGGCACCACACCCCTGCAGGGGCGATCGGGGCGGATCCATCATGGGTAGAACCCTCAGCACCACCTCCCACCTCTTCCTTGTGCTGCTGCTGGCCATAGCATCTGTTCTCGGGATCGCTCCGGCCGCACAGGCCGCGGAGCAGGCCGATCTGCAGGTCAACCTGACCGGACCGGCACAGTCCTCCCCGAATGTGGATTTCACCTACACCATCGCGGTCTCCAACCTGGGGCCCTCGGCTGCTGATGGGTCCCGGGTGGACTTCACCGCCCCCGCTGGTGCAACCGGTGTGACGGTCACCTGCGGGTCCCCCACGGCGGGAGCAGTGTGTGGAACCTTCACCGTGGCCAATGGCAGGGCATTAGGAACCCTGACGAAGTTCCCCGGCAACGGTGGCGCCGTGATCACGGTCAGGGGAACGTTCGGGGCAGGGTCCTCCGCCACGGCCACTGCCACGATCACCGCTCCCACCGGTGTGACGGAGTTGGATCCCTCCTCCAACACCTCCACGCAGAACACCGCGCTGGCCCAGGCGCAGGTCAACACCACCACCACGGTCTCTCCCACCACCGTGGCCAGCGGGGGAACGGTCACGGTGACCACCACGTTCGAGAACGTGGGGCCCGTGGCTGTCGAGAACTTCGATCTCCGCGGCCTGTTCGAAGGCACATCGGGGCCGGCCGACGGCGCGAGCTACTCCTTCGAGGGAACCACCGAATGTGCGACATCCTCCGAGATTCCCTGCCCTGCTGACAGCCTGGGAAAGGTTTCGATAACGGGGGACAACCGTGCCCGCATGCCCTTCGACGGTGCAAAAGTAGACCTGGCTCCCGGGCAGAAGATCGTCTTCTCCACCACACTCACCGTCGAGCGGTCGTGCAATCTGAACCGATCATCCAGGGCGGGCACTGTGACCTCGCAGTTCTACCCCCGTCAGCAGGCCACCTCAACCGGTGCGCCGTACGAGGTGCAGGGGAACAGCTACTCGAGTGCCGAGTTCTTCGTGACCGGGGGTGGCTCGCTCTGCCCCCGTCCGCTGATCCTCTCCAAGACGGTGGACCAGCCGAGCGCCCCTTCCGGTGAGGAACGGACCTTCACCATCGCAGTTGAGAATCCCAATGACACCCCCGCGTCCGTGGGCTCACTCGTCGACACCCTCATCCACTCGGGTTACGTTGGGTTCACCGCCACCGGTGGCGTCTCCTGCGCTGCGGAATCGTCGGCACCGTGCCCGCCTGGCGTCACCGGAACGGCCGTCACGGCGGATGGTTTTGCCGTTGAAGACGTGCAGCTGCCGGCTGGGTCACGGCTGGTGCTCTCGATCCCGATGCGACTGGGCGCCACCTGCAGAGCTGGCGGTACGGGCGTCAACTCGGTCAATGCAAACAACATCCGAGTGGGTGAGCAACCCCTGACCGGAGAGAGCACCCTGGTTGACTACGTCATTGCCGACCTCCCGGACTGCGGTGAGGGAGTTCTGGATATCACTGCGGATAGAACGTCCCCGGAGGTGGTCTATTCAGGGCAGGACACCGTGGACAGGGTGGTCATCACGAACAACTCGAATACAGCTGTGACAGAGGCTGTCCTGGGCGTGTCGCCGGGTTCCAGGCCCCAGGGCTTCTCCTACTTTCTCCCCAGGGACGTGACGTGCGTTCCTGGGGAGAGCTCGGGGGACTGCTCGACGTTCCAAAGTGCTCTGGGCGGGGGTTACACCTTTGCTCTGGGACCAGGGGAAAGTCTCGTCCTCATCGCCTCCGCCCCGGTCCAGCTGGACGGTGTGTGCCCGTCAGGTGAGCCCGGCAGCTACACCACCAGCTACACGCTCAGAGCGGGGTCGGGATACTGGGCGGACGACACAGAGCAGCGTGTTGGCTGCAACGATGTTGCGGCGGAAACCGCGGTACCCACACTGACTCCGCAGGCAGGCAGTGCATTCCCCGTCACAGCTACGGTGTCGAATGAGGGCGGTGTGGCCCGGGATACGAAGTTCTCCATCGTGCTTCCTGCTAATGGGTACGTCTTCGATCCTGCCGCGGGGGACACCATCACCTGTGAGGTGGTCACCAAGACCTCGACCCAGAACGTGACCTGCCCGGAGTTCTTTTTCGACCCCGCCACCCGTGCGGTCACCGGTGTGATCCCGGTTCTCGGGACCGGGGACAGTGTGCGGATCCGGGTCAATGGTTCGGCCGGTGTGGTGGAGGGCAGGTCGTATCCGATCACCACCACGGTTGCGGCGTCCGGGGACACCGTTCCGGGGTCCAACACCTCGGTGGTGAACTTCGGGGTGGCCAACACCCTGGTGCCCACTTTCGGTGAGGTCACGGTGAACCTCCCGGCGGGTGCGTCTTTGGACCAGGATCTGGTGTTCCCCGCTCAGATGGTGTGCAAGTCCTCCGGAACCACTGATGCCGAGGTGCGGGTGGCTGCGGGCAGCACCACCGGGCGGGTGTCCTTGGATGAGACCGTGTGGCGCAACGATGATTGCGTGGTGACGTTCCAGCGCCCCGAGGCGCCGGCGGGGTTCGAGTGGGACGGGGACTTCTCGGAGAACCCGGTGAATCTGTCGGCGGTGCAGGCCGGTGCCACGGCCCGCACCGCGGTGTCGTTGCGGGCAGTGGTGCCGGTGCCGTCCCCGTCGGTGACGGAGGAGCCGTCCCCGGAGCCGACGACGCCTGGGCCCTCTCCCACGGAGGAACCGTCGCCGGAGCCCACGTCTCCGGAACCGACTGTGGAGCCGAGTGAGCCGGTGCCCTCACCCTCGGTGACGGATGAGCCCAGCCCGGAGCCGTCTCCTACGGGCAAGCCGTCCTCGGAGCCGACTTCTCCGGCGCCGGGGGACCCGTCACCCACAGATCCCGCACCGGATTCCCCGGTGGTGCCCGGGACCCCGGGTGCTGGGCCTGTTGATGGAGCTGCGGGGCCGGGTGGTCCAGGGTCCACCCCCTCGAGTGGTGCCGGTGGGGTGGATGTGAAGACCGGCTTCGACCGTGTGGTCTCGGACTCGCGCACCTGGTGGGTGGTTGCTGCTCTGGTGGTCCTGGGTGGGGCGGCCGGTGTGAGCGCGGCAATGCTGCGTCGTCGTAGTCGCGGTCGCTGAGCCGCCCTGGCGAGAGGATGGGGCTGTGACCCCGGGGGTGCCCCGGGTCACGGCCCCACCCCGTGGGTTGGAAGGAGCGCGTGGTGGCTGAGATGTCACGAACCCGAACAGCGGTGTTCCGTCTGCTGGTGGGCGCGGCTGCCGTACTCGTGGTCTCGGCCGTGGTGATGGCGCTGCTCGGGACCGGTTCGGGTGCCCTGCGGTGGCCGTGGGCCGGGAACAACCAGATGGGTCCGTCGCAGCTGAGTGCGACGCCGACCGGCCCGCGCGTGCCACCGGGTGATGTGCAGGTCTCCGGGACTCTCGGTCCCGACTACCGCGCTGACGCGCTGGGCCGGCCCGTGAACGGCATGGCCGGGGTGGACACCTCTTCGATCTCTCCGGGCGGTGGGCTGGGACCGGACGGGCACGACTGGCGGAGCATGGGCCCCGGTCAGTTGATGGTCCCGCAGGCCAACCTGGTGATTCCCGTGGTGGACCGGGGGATCGTGACGGACGGTTCCGGCGGGCGGTCGATGGACCTGCCGGTCTCCTTCCAGGCCGGGTGGCTGCGTGAGAGCGCGAAAATCACCGCGGCCGCAGGCACCACTGTGGTAGCCGGGCACGTGAACTGGTCCGACGGCTCCTGGGCGCCTATGTCCAACCTGTACAACACTTCTGCGGGGATGGAGGTCTACCTCACGGACCGGTCCGGGAAGCTGACCTCGTGGCGTGTCACGGACAGGACGGAGATCCCGCAGTCGGAACTCGCCGACAGGGTGGCGCTGACCGACACCTCGGGGCCGCGTCGGCTGGTGCTGATCACCTGCAAGGGCCGGCAGAACGCGGACGGGTCCATCACCTTCACCGACAACTGGGCTGTCACCGCCGAACCCCTGTGACCAGGCACCGGCCGGGGTGGTCCCGGCGACGTGCACTCGAGTGCCGGGCGGGCGCCGTCGGCCAACCCGTGGGCGCCCGTAAAGACGAGTGAGCGGCCCACCCCAGGGGGTGGGCCGCTTTCGTGTGCTCAACGACAACTGGCAGTGAGGGTCAGCGAGCCCCGGTGAGTGCCGTGGTGTTCAGCATCAGGTTGGGGGAACCGTTGACGTAGTCGATGGTGTTGCGGGTGGCCGAGTTCTTCAAAGCGCGCTCCACCTCGGTCACCGAGGCGTTGGGGTGCTGCTGCAGGTACAGGGCTGCCGCGCCCGCCACGTGCGGGGTGGCCATGGACGTGCCGGAGATCGTGTTGGTGGCGTTGTCGCTCGAGGGCCAGGACGAGGTGATGTCCGTGCCCGGGGCAAGGATGTCCACGCACGAGCCCCAGTTCGAGAACTCGGAGAGCTGGTCCCAGCGGTCCGTGGAGCCCACCGTGATGGCGGCGGACGCGCGGGCCGGGGAGTAGTTGCAGGCGTTGTCGTAGTCGTTGCCCGCGGCCACCAGGGGAATCACACCGGCGCGGGTCATCCGGCTGATCGCGCTGTCCATGGCGGAGGAAATCCCGCCGCCCAGGCTCATGTTGGCCACGGACGGCCCGTTGGCATTGGAGGAGACCCAGTCCATGCCGGCCACGATGCCCGCGGTGGAGCCCGTCCCGTCGCAGCCCAGGACACGCACGGGCATGATGTTCGCGGACTTGGCTACACCGTAGGTGGAGCCGGCCACCGTGCCCGCCACGTGCGTTCCGTGGCCGGCGCAGTCGTTGCTGCCCCAGTCGTCCTCGATCGCGGTGACGCCGGGGGCCACGCGCCCACCGAACTGCGAGTGGGTGGCGCGCACGCCGGTGTCGATGATGTAGGCGGTGACACCCGCACCCGTGGCGTTGTAGGTGTAGGAGCCGTTAAGCGGCAGGTCCTGCTGGTCGGCCCGGTCCAGACCCCACGTGGCTCGGTTCTGCGTGGCGGTGGCCTTGACGGTCTTGTTCTTCTCCACCACCGCGACACCCGGGTCTGCGTCCAGGGCCTTCACCTGGGCGGGGGTCAGGTTAGCGGTGAAGCCGCCGATGCTCTTGAACTGGTGCTTGACCTTCACACCCTTGGCCTGCCACTTGTCCGCCTGCTTCTGGGTGGTGCTGGCCACGGCGGACTTGGCGGCCGCGCTCCTGGGGGCGCTGGACGCCGAGGCGGGCAGTTCCAGCATGACCACGTAGTCGCCGCCGGAGACGTCCAGGACCTTGGCCTGCTGGTTCACGGTGTTCTTCGACGGCGCCGGGGCCTGCGCCGGGGCGGCCACGGAGGGGGACACCGTGCCCAGGACGACGGCCGCCGCGGCTGCTGTTGCGAAAAAGGCGTTCTTCTTGCTCATGAGGGGAACCTTCATTCTGATCACGGGGAAATCCGAGGATTTCACGAATGACAAGGAGACGCCGGTTCCCGCGTCCACGAACGCCGGCCCGGCAGCCACCACCTGGGCACCTGCCGACGCGGATTCAACCATCACCGCAGGTCAGAGGCGGGTCAACGGGTGCTCCTACACCGTAATGCGATCGTTATCATCGGAGCAATGGTCGATTGGCCACTCTTTCCCTGGCCGATCGGCCACCCAGCACCGGGAGAACAAATTCAGACCCGGTGCTCTCCGGGCGTCATCCGCAGGCGGACGGTCCGTGTGCTCCGGTAGGGCAGGTGAACCACTGACCCGCCAGGACGGCCATGATCACTTCGTCGTGGAACTCGCCGTGGTGGAACGCGACCGCCCGACGGGTTCCCTCCTCGGTGTATCCGAGCTTGCGGTAGACGGCTCGTGCCCGCTCGTTGTAGTCAAAGACCCGCAGCTCGATCCGGTGCAGGCCCAATTCCATGAACCCGAAGTCCGTGAGCAGGCGCACGGCATCCGTCCCGTACCCCCGGTCCACGTGGTCCGCGCCGATGAGCACGGCCAGCGTGGCGGCTCGTGTGGGCAACGACGCCCCGTACAGCGTCACGTGGCCGACGAGCACGTCCGTCTCCCGGTCCACCACGCTGAATCCCACGTTGCCGGGCTTGGTGTTGGTGGACCAGCCCCGGTACATCTCCACCACCGCGTTCTCCGGCTGCGGTGTCACGGTGAGGTTCTGGAACAGCGCCATTTCCGGATTGCGCCACCACCGCACGAGGTCCGGGAGGTCGCGGTCCTGCAGTTCCCGGAAGCGCACCTTCTCTCACTGCAGCACAGTGGAGCCGATGGCGTGGGCGTCGAACTCTCCGAACATGGTGGTGGCTCCTCCATTGGTACTGATCCACGGCCACTCTACGACCCGGGTGACGTGCCCCACACCATGTCCGGCCACCCGGCTCGCATGCTCTCCGAGGTTCCGACAAGGGGCCAGCAGCACCGTTCGCGAGTGATGGGCGTCTGCCCCGGTCCACCCCCGGGGAGGTTGCCCGCCCCAGGGGACCCACGTACCGTGGATCCGTTCCGTGCGGACCCTCCCGGGGCGCACGATCACACGACTCCCAGTGGCCCATCCGCGCCCTCGGCGGAGTCCGACAGTGGGGAGATGTGGACGTGGCACTCAGTGTTCTGGATTTGTTCTCGGTGGGAATCGGACCCTCGTCCTCCCACACCGTGGGACCCATGCGGGCCGCCCGGCTCTTCGTGGCGGGCCTGGCCGACGACGCCCTGCTGGATTTCGTGACGCGCGTCCACTCCCAGCTCTTCGGCTCCCTGGGGGCCACCGGCTGGGGCCACGGCTCGGACAAGGCCGTGATCCTGGGCCTCATGGGTGAGGACCCGGAGACCGTGGACACCGACCTCGCGGACGAGAAGGTGGCGCTCGCGGGCGAGCAGGGCGAGCTGCGCCTGGACGGCACGCACGCCATCGCGTTCGACCGCGCGCAGGACGTCATCATGCACCGCCGCAAGTCCCTGCCCACCCACCCCAACGGCATGAGCTTCACGGCGTACGACGCCGCCGGCGAGGTCATCCGCGAGAGCATCTACTACTCCGTGGGCGGCGGGTTCGTGGTGGACGACTCCAAGAGCAGCGCGGACAAGATCGTGGAGGACACCACCCCCGTCAAGTATCCGTTCAGCACCGGTGACGAGCTGCTGGCCATCTGCGAGGCCGAAAACCTGTCCATCGCCCAGGTGATGGCCGTCAACGAGCTCTCGTGGCGCCCCGCGGAGGAGACCCGCGAGCAGCTGCTGCACATCTGGTCCGTGATGCAGGAGTGCGTGGAGAACGGCTGCACCCGCGAGGAGAAGACCCTGCCCGGGGGACTGAAGGTGCGGCGTCGTGCGCCGGAGATGCGCAAGCGGCTGCTGGCCAAGGAGCCCGGCAACGACCCCCTGTACGGCATGGACTGGGTGAACCTGTACGCGCTCGCGGTGAACGAGGAGAACGCGTCCGGCGGGCGCATCGTCACCGCCCCCACGAACGGTGCGGCCGGGATCATCCCCGCGGTGCTGCACTTCTACACGCGGTTCATGGAGGACGCGTGCGACGACAAGATCGTGGACTTCCTGCTCACCGCGGCGGCCATCGGCATCGTGATCAAGGAGAACGCCTCGATCTCCGGTGCCGAGGTGGGCTGCCAGGGTGAGGTGGGCTCCGCGTGCTCCATGGCGGCGGCCGGACTGTGCGCCGTGCTGGGCGGCAGCGCCCGCCAGGTGGAGTGCGCCGCGGAGATGGGCATCGAGCACAACCTGGGGCTCACGTGCGACCCCGTGGGCGGGCTGGTGCAGATCCCGTGCATCGAGCGCAACGCGATCGCCAGCGTCAAGGCCATCAACTCCGCGCGGCTGTCCATGCAGGGGGACGGCATCCACAAGGTCTCCCTGGACCAGGTGGTCAAGACCATGCGGGAGACCGGCGCGGATATGAAGATCAAGTACAAGGAGACCTCCCGCGGCGGCCTGGCCGTGAACGTCATTGAGTGCTGAGCGCGCCGCACCACCGCTGACCCGAGGATCCCCGCCGGAGCATTCCGGCGGGGATCCGTCATGTTCGGGGTGCGGGTGGCGGTGCGTCCGGGACAATGGCGGCATGGCCACTTCACTGCTGCTGCTCGCGGACACCCACCTGCCCAAGCGCGCCAAGGACCTGCCGGCCCAGGTGTGGGAGGAGGTGGAGGCCGCGGACGTCGTCGTGCACGCCGGTGACTGGGTGGACCTGGCCACGTTCGAGGCGCTGCGCGAACGCTCCCGCCGGCTGATCTGCGTGTGGGGCAACAACGACGGCCCCGAGCTGCGCGCCGAGATGCCGGAGACCGCCCTGTGGGAACTCGAGGGCCTGCGCTGGGCCATGACCCACGAGACCGGGGCCAAGCAGGGCCGGGAGAAGCGCATGGACGCGGCGTTCCCGGACACGGACGTGCTCGTGTTCGGCCACAGCCACATCCCGTGGGACACCGAGGCGCCCTCCGGGATGCGCCTGCTGAACCCCGGATCCCCCACGGACCGCCGCCGTCAGCCGCACTGCACGTACATGCGGGTCACGGCGGACGCGGGGGCGCTCACGGCGGTGGAGCTGGTGGAGCTGCCGCGGCGGTGACACGGAGCATGATCGGGCGTCACTCACCCTCGCCCACGATGAAGCGGGACAGGTACGTGGCCAGGACGCACAGCAGGCCGGCCACGGTGAGCCCCGCCGTGAGGAAACAGGCCATGGCGGCACCGATGTTTGCCCCGCCCCCCGGGTTCTGGGCGTCGAGCATCAGCCATCCGTAGCTCGCCAGAAACCCCACGAGCCCCACCAGGGTGAGGGAGAGCGAGAACTTCATCGCGGATGACATGTCGGTCTCCTTCGTGTCCGGTCCATGCTCCGCCTGTCTTCGGCGGGTCCCGGCCCTGCGGGCCCGGGGCTGGTGCGCGGTGGATTCACCCTAGCCAACTCCGCGCGGCCTGGACAGGGTCCTGCCCGCACTGCCCGGGTCGGCGGTGCCCGGCCTACAGTGGTTCCCATGAGGCTCTTCGCCGCCGCCCACCCTCCCCGCGCCGCCCGTGAGCACCTGGTGCGGGCCATGGCCGAGGTACGCGCCCTGACGGGTACCGCCCTGCGCTGGGGCGACCCTGAGCAGTGGCACCTGACCCTGGGGTTCTACGGGGAGCAGCCGGAGGGGGCTGTGCCCGATCTCTCGGAGCACCTGCGGGAGGTGTCCCGGTCCTTTCCGCCGCTGCGCATCAGCCTGCGCGGGGCGGGCTCCTTCTCCGGGACCACCCTGTGGATGGGGGTGGCCGGACAGACCGCCGAGCTCACGGAGCTGATGCACGCGTGCTCCCTGGACCCCGACGAGCGCGCCCGCCAGCGCGCGCACCTCACCGTGGCCCGCACCTCACGCACGGAGCGCGCACGCCAGGCGAAAGAACGACGCCGCGGCTCCCGCGTCCGCGCGCACAGCGGCCCGGAACTGGCCCACGTGGTGCACGCGCTGTCCGTGTACGAGGGCCCGGAGTGGACCGTGGGGGAGATCCGTCTCGTGGCTTCCGAGCTGGGGGAGGGACGGTCGGGAGGGGCGCTGCACACCGACATCAATCGGTTCGTGCTCACGGGTGCCTGACCGAGGTGCTTTGCCGGACCTCAGGTGGTGCTGGCCGGTCGTGGTGAATGGAAAGATCCGCCCACGTCTGCCCCGATGGTGCACCCAATGTGAGCAATAAAAAGCCCCGGGCGCATGAAGATCAGAGGCGACACCGGGGCGTTCCCCACCAGGCTAGCATTGGATTGTGACCAATGGCTACACCTTTCCCGCGATGCGGCAGGCCATCTCCGACCCCAGGTTCGCGCCGTACCTGCGAGAGGCGGAAGGTGACGAGGAAGCGGCTCTCGAGCTGTATGCGTGGAGCACCCGCATGACATCCGCTGCGTACGAGCTGGTTGCCCATGTCGAGGTGTTCATGCGCAACGCCATCGACCGTGCCCTGTCGCAGCGATACCAGGACGAAGCGTGTGGCATTCCCTGGCTCTTGCGTGAGCCGCCTCTCCAAGAAGAGGCAATGCGACGCGTGACAGACGTTCGCCATCGTCTGCGCGGCCAGCACCGGGAGTCACGGCACCAGATCGTCGCCGGTCTGTCGTTCGGCTTCTGGGCCAGCATGCTCGGCCGAAAATACGAAGAGGAGTGGCGGGGGTCGCTTCGCCACGCATTCCCCGGTGGCAACGGGACGCGCAAGGAAGCAGCCGCCCTCGTCGAGGCCATCCGCAAGTTCCGCAACCGCCTGGCACACCACGACTCGGTTCTCGGGCTGGACATCCCCTTCGAGGTGCAGCGTGTCCACGCTCTGGCGAAGCTCCTCGGGAGCGAACCGGCCGCTTGGTTGCGGTCCGTGGACCGCACTGCCGACGTGTATCGAGAGCGCCCGGTGGCGACGGTCGACACGGTGGTGGTTGCGGCCAAGCACGCATGGCCCCTGTACGAGCAGGAACGGGCCTACGTGTGCCAGGCGGGGCGGTGGTTCCGGCCGGTGACTCGTCTCGCCTTCTACACGGACCAGGAGATCAAGGCAGATGTGCCCTTGATTCGCCATCGCCGTGACAACGTCGTGTGGACCGAGGAGCACGCGGCGGAGCTGTCTGCTGGTAACAGGGAGGACCGAAAGATTGCCTCGGTGATCCGGGCTTCGCGGAGCAGGGAGTGGACGGAGGGCGTCTACCAGGTCTTCCTCCTGACCCGCCCCGGAGACAGCGATCATCGAGTGCTTCCCCATGCTCTCCCCCATCGCACGAGTGGCCGAGGCTCGGCTTTCACCCAGCGTCAGCGATACGTCTCGCTTCACGCACTGGAGACTGCTGCCACTACCGACGACCTCATTCGGGCGACCTGACCGGAAACGTCGATCAACGTCTCCGGACGGTCCATCTACTCTGGAGCGCATGGCCCCGATCACCCGCGCACCCCGGTCCAGCACGTGGCTGTGGGTCCTGGTGGCCGCCGCGGTGCTCACCCAGACCGGGCTAAACCTCTTCCGCCCCATCACGTCCTACAAGCTGCTGGGTCTCGGTGCGGATCCCGTGGTCATCGGCCTCACCACCGCCGCCTACGCCCTGCTGCCCCTGGTGACCGCCGTGTGGCTGGGCAGGATGTCCGACCGGATCCCGCAGCTGCGCCTGCTGATCCTCGCGGGCGTGGGGTTCCTGGCGCTGGCCGGGGTGGGGCTCGCGCTCGCGAACTCCGTGTGGTTCGTGTTCGCCGCCAGCGCGGTGCTGGGCATGGGGCACCTGTGCTTCACGATCGGCGGGCAGACGGCGATCGCCCGCTACGCCGCGGACCGGGACCTGGACAAGGGCTTCGGGTGGTTCACCGCAGCGTTCTCCGCGGGCCAGATGATCGGCCCGGCGCTCGGCGGGTGGATCGTGGGCCGCGGCTCGGACGTCGCCTCCCCGGAACGCCTCGCCGCGGTGAACGAGAGCCTGTGGATCGGCGTGCTCGTCACGGTTGCCGCCGCACCGCTGCTGGCCTTCCGCCTGGGCCCCGCCTCGCGTCGCCCCGGTGCGGAGGCGCCCTCTGACGACGACGCCGCAGCGGGCCCCGCACTCCACGGCACCTCTGCCCCGGCCACCTCCGCGTCGGCGCCCGGCACCCCCGGAGCCGGTGCGGCGTCCGGGGTCGGGGGCTCGACCCCCGACGGCGCGACCGGGGAGTCGCCCGCCGCACCGTCCGGTGGGGACGACGCCCCGAGCGCCGCCAAGAGCGCACCACGCGCCGACGAGCGTCCCGACGTGCTGCGCATCCTCCGCGCACCGGGGGTGATGTCCAACATGGTGGCGTCCCTGTCCCTGCTGGCCATGATCGACATCCTCACCGCGTTCCTGCCGCTCGTGGGCGAGGAGGCGGGAGTGGCCCCCTCCGTGGTGGGAGTGCTCCTGGGCGTGCGCGGACTGGCGTCGATTGCCTCGCGCCTGCTGCTGCCGCTGCTGTCCGGGAGGTTCTCGCGCCGCGCGCTGCTGATTGCGAGCCTGCTGGCCTCCGGGCTGGCGCTGATCGTTCCCCCGCTGTTCCTGGACAGCTTTTGGTGGGCCGCCCTGTTCCTGGCCGTGGGTGGTTTCTTCCTGGGACTGGGTCAGCCCCTGACCATGACCCTGATCTCCACCGCCGTTCCAGGGACGTGGCGCGGCTCGGCGCTCGCGGTGCGGCTCATGGGCAACCGGCTGGGGCAGGTGGTCCTACCTGTGGCCGCCGGTGCGGTGGCCGCCCCGTTCGGTCCGGGTGGTGCCATCTGGCTCACGTGCGCGCTGCTCGTCGCCAGCGGCGTGGAGAAAGCGGTGCGGCGCCCGCGGGAGGGGTAGGGCGGCGTCGTCGTCCGGCGATCGCTCCGGGCACGGGAGACGAGAGGGCCGGAGCGGCGCGCAGGTTGGCGTGTCCGCTCCGTCGGCCGATCCCAGGGAGGGTCGCCCCGCTGCCCGTCCCCGCCGCGTCGGCTGATCGGGGACGCGCTCCGCACGAGATGCGCGTCACACCCGGCACGTAGCATGGCCTCACGATCACCGGCGGGGTTCCGCCCCGCTCCGACGCGCCTCGGGAGGCTCCCTCATGACCCAGCAGCACGGCTCCGACTTCCTGGACGCGTTCACGCAGATGTCCCGCAACGGCGGGCTGGAGTCCGGCGGCGTGGAGCGGCAGGCGGCCACCGAGGCGGACGGGCTGAACCGGCAGTGGTTTGCGGGCTGGCTCACCGCTCGGGGCGCCACGGTGCACTACGACGCCGTCGGCAACCAGTTCGGCCTGTTCGAGCACACACCCGGCGCGCCCTACGTGCTGGTGGGCTCGCACCTGGACTCGCAGCCGCGGGCGGGTCGGTTCGACGGCGCGTACGGCGTGCTCGCCGGGGCGCACGCGTGCGCGGAACTGTTCCGTGCGGCGTCGTCGGGGGAGGTGGAGCTGAGCCGGAACCTGTGCGTCGTGAACTGGTTCAACGAGGAGGGCTGCCGCTTCAAGCCGTCCATGATGGGCAGCTCCGTGTACACCGGCAAGCGGGACCTGGAGGAGACGCTCGAGGTCCGGGACACCGCCGGCGTGAGCGTGCGCGAGGCCCTGGACGCCCTGGGCCAGCGCGGCGAGGACAGCATCCCGGAGGCCACCGCGTACGTGGAGCTGCACATCCAGCAGGGCAGGTCCATGGAGGAGGACGGCTTCACCATCGGGCTGGTGGAGGCCACGTGGGGCGTGCGCAAGTACGAGTTCCTGGTGCTCGGGGAGCAGGCGCACACCGGGTCCACGCTCATCGAGGACCGCAAGGATGCGCTGCTCGGGGCGTCGCTGCTGATCGCCTCGGCGCGGAAGGTTGCGTTGGAGCACGACGTCATCACGTCCTGCGGTGAGTTGCTGATCGAGCCCAACTCCCCGGTGGCCGTGGCCCGCGAGGCCCGCCTGGTGATCGACCTCCGCAGCCCGGACGCCGAGCGCCTGACCGCCGCGGACGAGCACTTCGCGCGGGAGGTGGACGACGCCGCCCGGGCCGCGAACGTGGAGATCCAGACCGTGAACCGCCACGCGTGGGACGTGCTGGAGTACGCCCCGGAGGGCCTGGCCCTTGCCCAGGAGGTCGTGACGGAGCTGGACCTGCCGCACACCCGGATCATGACGCTCGCCGGCCACGACTCCACGAACGTGAAGGACATGCTGCCCACCGTGATGCTGTTCGTGCCCTCCCACAAGGGCATCACGCACAACGAGTACGAGTTCACGTCGGACGAGGACATGCTCGCCGGGCTGCAGATGCTCACGGCCACCCTGCGGCGGGTGGCGCAGGGGGAGCTGGGCTGAGCCGACGCGCAGGGCGGGGTGAGGCGGAGCGGGCGCGAGCGGCGTCGTCGTCCCTGGAAACCGCGCCCGGCAGGTGTGGCCCCGGTCATAGAGTGGGGAGAAATCCCCGACCCGAGGAGGACCCCGTGACCGACACCCTGCCCCTGGACGGCGTGCTCGTCGCCGATTTCTCGCGCGTGCTCGCCGGGCCGCTGTGCACCATGACGCTCGCGGACCTGGGTGCGCGCGTGATCAAGGTGGAGCGCCCCGGCAGCGGGGACGACACCCGGCACTGGGGTCCGCCGTTCTCCGAGACCGGGCCCACGTACTACGAGTCCGTGAACCGCAACAAGGAGTCCGTGTGCCTGGACCTGCGGGAGGACGAGGGCCGCGAGCTCGCGCGTGAACTCGCCCTGCGCGCGGACGTGGTGGTGGAGAACTTCAAGCCCGGCGGGATGGCCACGCTGGGACTCGGCTACGACGAGATCTCCGCGGAGAACCCCGGCGTGGTCTTCGTGTCCGTCTCCGGCTTCGGCACGGCGGGCGGGGCGCACCTGGCCGGCTACGACTTCCTCGTGCAGGCCGTAGGTGGGCTCATGAGCATCACCGGCCGCGCGGACGGTGAGCCCACCAAGGCGGGCGTCGCACTCGTGGACGTGCTCACCGCCAAGGACGCCACGATCGGCACCCTCGCCGCGCTCGAACAACGACGCCGCACGGGCCGCGGCGCGCACATCGACGTCAGCCTGCTCTCCAGCCTGCAGGGGGCGCTGGTCAACCAGGGTCAGGCGTACCTGGGCGCGGGGAAGGTGCCGCAGCGGATGGGCAACGACCACCCGTCGATCGTGCCGTACCAGCTGCTGCAGTGCTCGGACGCGCCCCTGGCCGTGACGGTGGGCAACGACCACCAGTTCCGGAAGTTCACCGAGGTGCTCGGCATCCCCGAGACCGCCGAGGACGAGCGCTACGCGAGCAACGGCGCCCGCGTGGACCACCGGGAGGAGCTCACCGCACTGCTCGAGGAGGCCCTGGCAGCGCGGACCGCCTCCGAGTGGCAGGAGGCCCTGACCGAGGTGGGGGTGCCCGCGGGCAAGGTGAGCGGCATCGACGAAGGCGTGGCCCTGGCCGAGGAACTCGGGCTGGAACCGACCGTGGACGTCCAGGACCGCACGGGTGCGACCGTGGGCCGCCAGTTCCGCCACCCGGCGCAGTGGACCCCGCCGCTGCAGTCCCCCACGCAGGCCCCGCCGCAGCTGGGGGAGGACACGGAGACCGTGGTGCAGTGGCTGCGGGAACCCCGGGACCGGCAGATGTGAGAAATCAGGCTCCGCACCCGGCTACGCGCGGTGTGTCCGCAGTCATACAGTGGACCCATGAGTGAACTGAATCCCGTGGACGTCATGGACCTGGTGAGCTTCGACTCCCTGCTGTCCGAAGAAGAGATCGCGCTGCGCGCGAAGGTGCGCGAGTTCGTGGACACCGCCATCAAGCCGAACATCGCCGAGTGGTACGACAACGCCGTCTTCCCGCTCGAGATCGTGCCGGAGATGGCCAAGCTAGGTCTGCTGGGCATGCACCTCAAGGGATACGGCTGCGCGGGCCGCTCCGCCGTGGAGTACGGCCTGGCCGGCGCGGAGCTGGAGGCCGGGGACTCCGGTCTGCGCACGTTCGTGTCCGTGCAGGGCTCGCTGGCCATGAGCGCCATTTACAAGTGGGGCTCCGAGGAGCAGAAGCAGCAGTGGCTGCCGCAGATGGCCGCCGGTGAGGCCATCGGCTGCTTCGGCCTGACCGAGCCCACCGCGGGCTCCGACCCCTCCTCCATGCAGACCTTCGCCCGCAAGGACGGCGAGGACTGGGTCATCAACGGCGCCAAGCGCTGGATCGGGCTGGCCAGCGTGGCCAAGGTGGCCGTGATCTGGGCGCAGACCGACGACGGGATCCGCGGTTTCGTGGTCCCCACCGACACTCCGGGCTTCAAGGCCACGCCCATCACGGCCAAGCTGTCGATGCGTGCGTCCATCCAGTGCGACATCGAGCTCACGGACGTCCGCCTCCCCGCCTCCGCCATGCTGCCGGAGGCCAAGGGTCTGCGCGGTCCGTTCTCGTGCCTCAACGAGGCCCGCTACGGCATCATCTGGGGCGCGATGGGTGCCGCGCGCGACTCCTTCGAGGCTGCGCTGGCGTACTCGCAGGAGCGCATGCAGTTCGACCGCCCGCTCGCCGGGTACCAGATGACGCAGCAGAAGCTCGTGAACATGGCGCTGGAGATCGACAAGGGCTTCCTGCTCGCCCTGCAGCTCGGCCGCCTCAAGGACGCCGGAAAGCTCCAGAACCACCAGATCTCGGTGGGCAAGCTCAACAACTGCCGCGAGGCCATCAAGATCGCCCGCGAGGCCCGCACCATCCTGGGCGGCAACGGCGTCACCCTGGACTACTCGCCGCTGCGCCACGCCAACAACCTGGAGTCCGTGCGCACCTACGAGGGCACGGACGAGGTGCACTCCCTGATTCTGGGCCAGCAGCTCACGGGGGTGGGGGCGTTCCGCTGAGTCCGCGCGTGCCGAACCGGGTGCCTCCCACGGGAAGCACCCGGTTTTTCATGCGAACGCATCGTTCTTGCGGGGCGACGACGCCGGGCCGCCCGTTCCCGGGGCCTCGTCAGGCGTCGCGGTCGTGGGGGGTCAGGGCGGGGCCACGGGTCTCGGCCTGCGCGGTCAGCCCGGGGCGCAGCGGGCCAGCAGCGGCGCCCCCAGGACCGGTTCGCGGTCCAGAAGGGTCACGGACAGGCCCTGCCCCCGCAGCCGCTCCGCCACTTGCAGGCCCACCGCAGACCCGGTGAGCCCACCGCCCACGACCACGGGCAGCGGCTCGGCCATGGCGCCCGCCACCGTGAGCACGAGGTCCGCGAGGTGGCCCGCGGCGGCCGCGACCAGTGCGGAGGCCGCGGCGTCCCCCGAAGTGGCCAGCTCGCACACGGGCCGCGCGAGCCCTGCCCAGTGGGACCGGTCCGGATGGTCGTGGAACGCGCCGATCAGGTCGGTGGGCTCGGCCACTCCGGCGTGCTCCAGCACCACCCGGGTGAGTGCTTCCCCCTCGTCCCCGGCAGTGGGCTGCTGGGACCGCCGCAGCACGCGGCGCACAGCTTCCCGGCCGACCCAGTAGCCGCTGCCCTCGTCGCCGAGCAGATATCCCCAGCCGCCGGCGCGCACCTCGTGGCCGGAGGCGTCCACACCCCAGGCCACCGAGCCGGTTCCCGCGATGAGCGCGATCCCGGATGTGTGACCGCCGGCGGCGAGGATCAGACGGGTGTCGTGCACGGCCATCACCCTCGCGGACGGGTCCAGGGACCCGGCGGAACGGATGAGACCGGCCAGCCGAGCGGCGTCGTGCGGGGTGTCCACGCCGCCGGAGCCCGCGACCACCGGTGTGGTGGGCGGGGCTCCCAGCTCGAACAGGACTGACGCCAGGCACGCGCGTGCCTGCTCCGCGGGGACGTTCTGCACGTTCGCGGACCCGGAGCGCGCCTCGCGCACGGGTGTCTGCCCGTGGAACAGGACCCCGCGCGTGTGGGAGCCGCCGATGTCCAGGCCCACGAGAAAATCGCCAGTGTCCTCCGCGCCATCGGGGGCAGGGCAATCAGCGCTCGGGTGACAGGCCCCGTCGACGGTCGGGAGGCCGGCACCACCGGAATCAGCGAGCCCGGCGCTACCGGTAGGCGGTCCCGAGGGCTCTGCACTCACCGCGGCGGCCGGGTCAGTTCGAGACCTGCACCTCGCCCATCTCCTCCCAGCCGTCGCCCTCGATCTGGCGGGAGATGATGCGCGGGGTCTTGACCAGGTACTGCGGGAACTGCTCGGTCATCTTCCGGAAGTGCTCGGAGTTCACGTGGGCCTCCGCGGCGTCCTCCTCGAAGGCCTCCACGAGCACGTACTCGTTCGGGTTCTCCAGGCTGCGGGACCACTCGAACCACTTGTTGCCGGGCTCCTGGCGGGTGGCCTCCGTGAACTCGGCGACCAGCTCGGGCCAGCGCTCCACGTACTCGTCCTTGGCCTCGAACTTGACCACGATGAAGATCATTGCGCCGCTCCTCCGGTTGTCTGCAGGGGGTGATTCGTCCGGCCCCAGCATAGGACGCCCACCAGGGTCATGCGGCGTCACGGACCCCGCGGCGGCGCGCAGCGGTGGACTAGCGTGCAGGCATGAGCAGCGCACCCGTTCAGCACCCCGTCACCGGCGACCAGCGGGCCACGGCCCGCCGCGCGGTGGTGGCCTCCTCGATCGGCAACGCCCTCGAGTGGTTCGACATCATCGTCTACTCGTCCCTCGCGGTGGTGATCTCCCAGCTGTTCTTCGAGTCCGAGTCCGTGGGCAGGGTCACGGGCACACTGCTGACCCTGGGCACGTTCGCCGTGTCCTACCTGATCCGCCCGATCGGTGCGCTCGTGCTGGGCTCCTACGCGGACCGCCACGGGCGCCGCCCGGCCCTGACCATCACCATCGGGCTCATGATGCTGGGCACGCTCATCATGCTCGTGGCCCCCACGGCGGCCGTGATCGGTCCGGCCGCCGCGCTGCTGATCCTCCTGGCCCGGCTCATCCAGGGCTTCTCCGCGGGCGGCGAGTTCGGCACGGCCACCGCGTTCCTCATCGAGAACGCCCCGGACAAGCGCGCCTTCTACGGCTCGTGGCAGGTGGCCACCCAGGGTGTGTCCATGTTCCTGGCCTCCGCGTTCGGCTTCGGCCTGCACACCCTGATCAGCGAGGAGGCCCTCTACTCGTGGGGCTGGCGCATGCCCTACTTGTTCGGCCTGCTCATCGGCCCCGTGGGCCTGTACATACGCCTGCGCATGGACGAGACCCCGGACTTCGAGGCGCTGCAGGAAGAACGGGCGCGGGCGGCGTCGTCCTCCGGCGCGGATCACGGGAGCGCGGCCCCGGGGACGACGACGCCGCGCGGGCGCCGCGGGCCCCTCGCCCAGACCCTCGTGCACTCCGCGGGCCGGTGGCTCACCGCGTCCGGTGTGGTGGGGCTGGCTTCGATGTCCGTGTACACGATCCTGTTCATGCCCACGTTCTCCATCCAGAACCTGGACCTGCCCTCGTGGGCGGCGTACGTGGGCGGGATCGTGGCCGGTCTCGTGACCCTGGTGGGATCACCGTTCGTGGGGCGCCTCGCGGACCGGGTGGGCTGCGGCAAGGTCATGCTGGTGGCCGCCGTGGTGGGGGTGCTGGCCGTCTACCCGCTGTTCCTGTGGCTCGTGGCCGTCCCCACGGTGGCCACCCTGACCGCCGTGCAGGTGGTGCTGGGGCTGATCATGGCGCTGTACTTCGGGCCCATGCCCGCGCTGCTGAGCGAGATGTTCCCCACCGCGATCCGCACCACGGGCATGTCCATCGCGTACAACGTGGGGGTCACCGTGTTCGGCGGCTTCGCCCCGCTGGTGCTCGCGTGGCTGATCTCCGCGACCGGTTCCCTGACCTCCCCGAGCATCTACTACGCCGCGGTGGCGGCGCTGTCCCTGGTGAGCGTGCTGATCGCCCGCCGCCGCTACGGGGTGCGCTGAGCGGGCCGGGCATGCGAAAGGCCCCCGCGATCATCGCGAGGGCCTTCCGGTTGAAAGGTTGCGGGTGCGGAGCTCAGCTCAGCCCGTCCTTGAGGTTCTTGCCGGCGTCCTTGACGTTCTCCACGGACTGCTTGGCGCCACCGGATGCCTTGTCCGCAGCGCCTTCGGCCTGCAGATCGCGGTTGTCCGTGGCGTCGCCCAGCTTCTCCTTGGCGGAACCAGAAGCCTTCTCCGCAGCATTGCTGATCTTGTCACCGAGTCCCATAAGCATTTCCTTCCGTGGAGCGAACAGGTGCTCACAATGTAGTCCCGCGCCCCATCGATGGGAAGACATGGACGGCGGTTTTCTTCCCCGGGCGAACGCCGGGGTCCGCCCCCGATCTGGTGCTCACGCGGTCACTGGTAGGAGACGAACCACGGCTTCGGGTCCAGCGCGTAGGTCTGCTCGGGCGTGTACATGGGTGTGTCCTCGTCGTAGAAGTTCTTCCACGCCATGCGGATGCCCTTCGGCAGCCCCTCCTGCAGGGCGTTCCACGTGCCCGTCTTGAGGTCCGGGGTGCCGTGCCCGTCCGCGTGCAGCACGAACGCCAGCTCGGGGTGCTGGGTGTTGATCGCCTGGCGGTTCTCGATCATGGACATGGAGAACTGGTGGAGGATCAGCGACTTCTGGGGCAGCTGGTTGTCCCGGGTGAGTGTGGCCAGCCACTGCGAGGTCTTGTTGATCTCCGCGGCGTCCACGGAGCCGATCTGCTGCAGGGGCAGCTGTCCCGGGGCCAGGCGCCACTCTGCGTCCAGCGCGAGGCCCACGTTGGGGCGCTTGAGCAGCTCCTCGTACTGCTTGGCCTGCGTGAGGAAGTCCGCCTGGCCCGGCTGCAGGTCCAGGACCACGTAGACGTCGTTCTTCTCCGCGGCCTCCACGTACGGCATGAGCTGCTCCACGGTGGACTCGGTGGAGTAGTTGCCGTCCGGGCCCGGTTCCGAGGACGCCGTGGTGGCGATGATCTCGAACGCGGGGATGACCTTCTCCTCGCTGTACGGCTCGTAGCTCTTGGCAAGCTCCTTGACCCGGGTCACGGACGCCTCGGGTCCCTGCTCACCCAGCGCTCCGAGCCCGGGGGTGCCCGGGTGCCCGTACAGCGCCACGAAACGCCGGTCCGGGAACATGGTGGTGCCCCCGCCGATCAGCTCCGCTGGTTCCTCGGGGGTCGGGGTGGCGCTGGGCTGCTCGGTCTGCGACGCCGCCGACTCCCCGGAACCGTCTCCGCTCTGTGCTTCACCCCCTGAGCTGCAGCCCACGAGCAGGAACGAGGCGCAGAGGACGGCAAGAACGGTGGAGCGGCGGGAGCGCATGACGCAAGAACCTCTATCGATGTGGGGGCAGCCGGAAGACTGTGCATCCGTCAGCACACTGCGGATGCGGGGTGCCTTCACCCTATGTCCTCCCGGAGGTGGGCCGTGGGAGGATGACGCCACCATTGTTAACGCACGAGGTGTTCATGAGCAACCACCCCGGCCCCCCGCCGCACGACCCGCCCGGGTCCACCGGCTCGGAACCCCCTGTCACCCCGTACGATCCCACCGCCCGCGGCTCTCGACCGGGCCGTGGCGACGCGGGGGAGACCGGCACGGGTCCGGCGGCCGACTCGGGCCCTCCGGGTGAGGCCACGCCCCCGGGCACGGCCGCGCGGTCGCGCAACGGCGTGTCGCCCGGGGTGGTCATCGCCCTGGTGGCAGTGGGCGGGGTGATCGGCCTCGAGGTGCTCGCGGTGCTGATCTACCTGCTGGTCACCTCCCTCGGGGGTCTCCGGGACGAGGGTCTCCGGGACGAGGGGCCCGAACCACTCACCACGTGGGAGCAGGCGGCGGAACCCACCCGGGGGACCGCGCCCACGAGCCCCGGCCCGGCGGCGTCGTCACCGGGGCGGGACACCACGAGCGCGGAGCCGACGACGAGCGCGGCCGCCCCCGACGCCGCGGGCACCCAGGCGCTGCCGGCTCCGAGCGGGAGGCCCCTGGCGCAGAAGAGCGGGACGTTCGAGGAGCTCACACTGGAGCAGCGGACCGAGAACGCCGTGACCCTCCCGATCGGGGACGAGCCGCTGCTGGTGGTGTGGAGCGCCACCGGTGGCGGGGGCGGCGGCTCCGTGTTCCTCACCGGCGCGGAGCGTCCCGGCGGGCAGCTGTCGGAGACCCTGGGCTCGGTGCGCGCGGGGCAGACGGGGACGGCGCTGGTCAACGCCTCGAGCACCAAGCGCCACACCGCCGTGCTCTACCCGGAGGGCAACTCCGGGATGGCGTGGGACGTCAAGGTCTACCCGCTCTCCGCCGTGCCCCGGATGGAGCGCGGCTCCACCGTGACCGGGGAGGGCCCCGGGGTCTTCCGGCTGCCACAGGGCCCGGCCCGCACGCACTCCCTGGAGGTGACCGCCGAGCACGACGTCCCTTCGGTGGCCGTCTACGATGCCGACGACCTCGGGCTCTCCAGCGCGTTCGAGTACGGGACGTCCCCGGCGACGGTGGACGTGGAGGTCGGCGGCGGTGAGCAGGTGGTGGTGGTCGAGTCGCAGGAGAAGTGGAGCTTCCGGCCCGCCGGCTGAGCGGCCGCGCACGGGCCCGCAACTGGTTCCGCGGGATAGTGCATCAGCGGAGCAAACGCAGCCCGGGGGCCGAAAATCTGCACTAGCGGAGCAAATGCACGACGCTCCGCGGGTCTTGGGGTGCCTCGGGGGCTGGGGCGCCAGGGCGCTGAGCCGCTGCCGATGCGGCGGGCGACGCCGCCGGGTCAGCCCCGCGCGCGCAGGACGGTGTTCGGCATCTCCGGTGCGGGCAGCGGGTCAGCCTGCCCCGGTGGGAAGGTTCCGAACTGCGGGAAGGGGCGGCCGTCGTCGTAGGAGGTGCCCCGCAGCTCGTCGAGTTCCGACCCGCCCACCGGTACCCCGGTGCGCTCCGGCGCCAACGGTGAATCCGGACCCGGCGGCGCGAAGCCCATCTCCTCCATGTAGTTCCGGCGCCACGCGGCGATCTCCTCGTGGGAGCGGCCCACGAAGTTCCACCACATCACGATCTTCTCGTTGAGGGGTGCCCCGCCGATGAGCAGGACCGTCGCGGCGTCGTCGCCCGTGGTGAGGCGCAGGCGGGAGCGTCCCGTGCCCGCGAACCCGATGCCGTGCCGGGGGATCTCCACGCCGTCCAGGGAGAGCGGAGCGTCCACGCGCAGCGCGCCGTGCTCGTGCTCGGGTGGCACATCGATCTCCACGGTGGTGCGCGGTGCGATCCGCAGCTCCGCGCCCGTGAGCGGGATGCGCGTGGCCACGGGGGACTCCACCCCCAGCAGGGAGCCGAGGAACACGCGGGCCCGGTACCCCGGCCCCGCCACGGGCTCGGGCCGGTGGGTGTCCAGGCTCGGCTCCCCGAAGCGGGACTCGTCCGGGAACGCGTACCAGAGCTGCACGCCGTGGAGCACGCTGGTGTCCCGGGTGGAGAACTCGGAGTGGGTGATACCGCGTCCGGCGTTCATCAGGTCCACCTCCCCGGGGCGGACGGTGGCCCAGTTCCCGGCGGAGTCCACGTGGTCGATGCGACCCTCGAACAGCCAGGACACGGTGGCCAGACCCGTGTGGGGATGGCGCGGGACCTTCATGCCGCCGGTGGCCGCCACGTGGTTCGGGCCGTAGGAGTCCAGGAAGCACCAGGCGCCGATCAGCGACCGGCCCTTCTGCGGCAGGGTGCGCCGCACGGTCATCCCGCGCGGGCCGCCCAGGGGCACGTCCCGGGGTTCGAGGATCTCCACGGGCCCGTTCTCCCCGTCCGCCACGACGACGCCGCTGCGCAGCCCGCCGCGCGCCGGCGCAGGTTCCGGGCGGCACACGGTGGGCTGCGGGTCCTTCTCGGGGTTGCTCACCACTCGCCCTCGGCCCGGTCCCGATCTGCGCCCGGCGTCCGGGAGGTGGGCTGGTCGGATCGGTCATCCGGGACCGTTCGGGCGGTCCCGGATGACTTCGGGGGCGGGGCGGCGGCATCCTCTCCGGTTCCGCGCTCGGCCACCCACTTCTGGAACACCGCCGAGTCCTGCTCGCCCAGGCCGGCGTCCACGAGGTGCTGCGCGGCGTCGCGCAGGGGCCCGCCCAGGACGGACGCGGTGCCGGTGGCGCGGGCGGCGTCGAGGTAGGCGGAGACGTCCTTGTGCACGAAGGCCGCGCGGGCGGAGACCGAGTAGTCGTGGGCCACGAGCTTGGGGGTCTTGTCCGCCATGACCACGGAACCGGCGTAGCCGCCCTGCATCAGCTCCAGCAGCTCGGCCAGGTCCAGCCCCGCGCGCTCGGCCACCACGGACGCCTCCGCGAGGGCCACGATCTCCGCGGCGCAGATCAGCTGGTTGCACGCCTTGGCCACCTGCCCCGCGCCGAGCGGCCCCAGGTGCACGGGCCGCCCGCACGCCGCGAGCACCTCGAGGGCCAGGGTTGCGGCGCGGTCCTCGCCGCCCACCATGATGGACAGCTCGCCCCGCACCGCGCCCGCTTCGCCCCCGGAGACGGGGGCGTCCACGAGCGCGAGGTCCGGGTGCTCGCGGTGCCAGCGGGCGACGTCGTCCGGGGACACGGTGGAGCCGACCGCGATGACGACGCCGCCGCGCTCGCCGTCCCGCTCGGTCGCGCCGTCCGCGAGGTGCGGCAGCAGCGCGTCGATCTCCGGGGCCCCCGGGACCATGAGGAGCACGACGTCCGCCTGGCCGGCCATGTGACGGGGATCGTCCACGGGGCGAGCGCCCTCCGCCTTGTGGAGGGAGTGCCGCAGGACCATGACGTCGTGGCCGGCGGCGACCAGGTGCCCGGTCATGGGGGTGCCCATGGCGCCCAGGCCGATGACGCCCACGGTGCGGGGGATGGTGGTCACGGTGACTCCTGGGATCGGGGTGCAGTGGTGCTCCATTGTGGCCCGTGGTGCGGTTGACGGGTAGATGTGTTGCCGCACTACATGAAAATGGTTCTCATGTAATGCTACGGTTCCGCCATGCACACACCACGCGACCCCGGTCCCACTGCCCGTCGATCCACCGCTGCCTCCTCTGCGCGGCGCAACGCTCCCCTGCCCCTGGCGGTGACCTGCCTGGGGGTGACCGCGCTGCTGCTGAGCGGGTGCGCGCAGGGTGGCGGGGCGGCGTCGTCGTCCACGGGGAGCCCCAGCGAGAAAGTGACGCCGGCCGCGAAGGAGGTCTCGCACCTGGCGCCGCGCGCGGTGCTCGCCTACGAGGGCGGGCTGCTCACCGTGGACACCGAGTCCGGGGAGGTGGTGGAGGACGTCGCGGAGGACGGGTTCCTGCGGCTCAACGACGCGGGCGACGGGCGGCACGTGATGGTGTCGGACGGGGACGAGTTCAAGGTCTTCGACACCGGGCTGGAGGCCCAGGCGCACGGCGACCACCACCACTACTACGAGTCGGCGCCCGCGCTGACCGGCCGCACGTTCGCCGCTCCCCACGCGGGGCACGTGGTGGTGCACGACGGGAAGACCACTCTGTTCGGGGACGGAGACGGGTCCATCCAGACCTTCGCATCCGAGGCGCTCAAGGAGAAGGGCGAGCCCTCGGTGGAGAAGCGGGCGACGAAGGCACCGCACCACGGTGTGGCGCTGGAACTCTCCGACGGCACCCTGTTCACCACGCAGGGCACCGAGGACGAGCGGCACACCGCGCAGGTGCTCGCACCGGACGGCTCCGTCAGGGCGGAGACCACCGACTGCCCCGGCGTGCACGGGGAGGCCGCGGCGGCGCCCGGCAAGCGCACGGACACCGTCATGGTCGGCTGCGAGAACGGGCCCGTGGTGTACCGGGACGGGGCGTTCCACAAGGTGCCCGTGAAGGACGCCTACGCGCGCTCCGGGAACCTGGCGGGCTCGGAGGCGTCCCCGATCGTGCTCGGCGACTACAAGGTGGACAAGGACGCGGAGCACGAGCACCCCACCCGGGTGGCACTGTTCGACACCCGCAACGACTCGCACAAGCTCGTGGACCTGGGCTCCTCCTACTGGTTCCGTTCCCTGGCCCGCGGACCCCACGGCGAGGGACTCGTGCTCACGTACGACGGCAAGCTCGCGGTGATCGAGCCGGACACCGGGAAGATCACGAAACGGATCCCCGTGGTCTCGCCGTGGCAGGAGAAGGACGACTGGCAGCAGCCCGGGCCCGCGGTCAAGGTGGCCGGGGATAAGGCGTACGTCACGGACGCCGAGCACCGGAAGCTGCACGTGGTGGACCTGGGTGCCGGAACGGTGGCCAAGAGCATCGACCTGCCGCAGACCCCGGTGGAGCTGGCGGTGACCACGGGGAAGCCGGAGGGCGCGGGGGCTGTATCTGGCAAGGGCCACAGCCACGGCTCCGAGGGGCACCACGGGGATGCGTCGCACGGTCACTGAGGTGGACGGCCACTGGGCCGCGGGGGTGCGGCGGCTGCCCGGGGTGGTCTCGGGGCGGCTCGGTCCCGCTGGGCATCATGGCTGAGGCCGGTGCAGAACACGGCGACGCCGCCGGGGAAGGGAATCCCGGCGGCGTTGCGGCTGTGTGGGTGGGTTCATAAATGAACGTCGATCATTTATAGTGATGCACACGACATGAGCGCTCGACCCCGCGTTCCAGGAAGCACGGGTACGAGCGCAGCGTTCACCGGACGCCCGCCGTCCCACGGAGGAGACCACCATGGCCGACACATTGCAGAACTTCATCGACGGGCACTTCGTGCCTGCCCACGGGGAGAAGACGCTGGACATCGTCGATCCCGCCACTGGGCGGACGGTGGCCGTGTCGCCGGTGTCCGACCAGCAGGACATCGATGCCGCCTTCGAGGCGGCGTCGACGGCGTCCAGAACCTGGAGGAAAACCACCCCCGCAGAGCGGCAGGAAGCGCTCCTCAAGCTCGCGGACGCGCTGCAGGAGCACCGGGACGAGCTGGTGGAGGCCCAGCACCGCAACACCGGTCAGCCGCGAGCCCAGATCGCGGAGGAGGAAGTGGACGCGGGCACCGACAACCTGCGTTTCTTTGCCGGGGCCGCACGCACCCTCGAGGGCCGCGCAGCCATGGAGTACATGTCCGAGAACACGTCGTACGTGCGCCGTGAACCCGTGGGTGTGGTCGCTCAGGTCGCACCGTGGAACTACCCCCTGCTGATGGGCATCTGGAAGATCGGTCCCGCGCTCGCGGCCGGCAACCCGATCGTGCTCAAGCCCAGTGACACCACGCCCGAGTCCACCCTCGTGCTGGCGCGTCTGGCGGGAGAGATCCTCCCCGCGGGCGTGCTCAACGTCGTGCTGGGAGATGCGGGAACGGGGGAGCTGCTCACCACGCACCCCACCCCGGCCATGGTGTCGATCACCGGCTCGGTGCGCGCGGGTCGGGCGGTCGCCCGGGCTGCCTCCGAAGGGCTCAAGCGTACGCACCTCGAGCTCGGCGGCAAGGCACCCGCCGTCGTGTTCGCCGATGCAGACCTGGAGCGCACCGCTGAACAGCTCGTGCAGTACGGAACGTTCAACGCAGGCCAGGACTGCACCGCTGTCACCCGCATCCTGGTGGAGGCGAGCGCGCACGACGAACTCGTCAAGCTCCTGGCGGAGCAGGCGGAGAACACGGTTACGGGCAATCCGGACGAGTCCAAGAACGCCTTCGGGCCGCTCAACAACGTCCGCCACTTCAACGATGTGAAGGCCAAGCTCGGGAACATCCCGGCTCACGCGTCCGTGGTCACCGGTGGCGGACCCGTGGCCGACTCGGACGGCTTCTTCATTCAGCCCACCATCATCACGGACGTCCGGCAGGACGACCAGCTGGTGCAGGAGGAGACCTTCGGCCCCGTTCTCACCGTGCAGAAGTTCACCACGGAGCAGGAGGCCGTGGAGATGGCCAACGACGTGCCCTATGCACTGGCCTCCAGCGTGTGGACTTCGGACCACGGGACTGCCATGCGGGTGAGTCGCGATCTCGACTTCGGGTGCGTGTGGGTCAACACGCACATGCTGCTCGTCTCCGAGATGCCCCACGGCGGTTTCAAGAACTCGGGCTACGGCAAGGACCTCTCCCTGTACTCGGTGGAGGAGTACACGCGCGTGAAGCACGTGATGCACTCCCTCGAGGTCTGAGGTGGGGGCGTTGCGTTAGTCGTTCTCCGATGGACGCAGCGTCTCCAGCTCCTGCCGGAACCCCGCGATCAGGCTCCGCAGGGCGACGTCGAACGCCGCATCGGCGCCGGAACCCGCGGCCCGCCTCCCGTCAGACGAGATCACCGTGAGGTTTCTCTGTGAGACGGCGGCGGAGAAGACCGGGGCGATCTCCGACAATCGCCCGGGATCAAAGATGTTCTCCGGCGCCGTGGCGTCGTAGGCAGAGCCGAACACGAGGGACTCCACCGCCACCACCGTGTTGACCACCCAGGACTCGGGCCAGCCGGCGCGCACGAGACCCGCAGACACCTTCTCGTACATCGCCAGGGTGTGAGGGGAGTCAGCCACGGGGAGCACGGACATCACAGGGATTAGTGGGATGTTCCGTGTGTAGACGTGCCGGTAGGAACGGGCCCACTGCCCCAGAGCCACATCCCACGGCTCCGTCTCAAAGGCGGAGCAGTCGATCTCCATGTTCACCCGGTCCTGGACCAGGATCATGATGTCCCGTTTGGAGCCCACATGGTTGTAGAGCGCAGAGGCCGAGACCCCCAGTTGAGTGGCGAGCGCGGACATGGTCAAGGCGCGATAACCGCGGGTCTGGATCAACGTCACGGCGGCGGCAGCAATTTTTCGCTGGGTGAGTACAGGGCTCTTGGGTCGCCCTCGCGGTCTCGGGGGACGGTCCTGCTCCACAGCTTCTCCTGACCGGCCGCTCATGCGGCCCTGACGTGCCCGACGACGCATCGCGCACCGCGCGACCGGGCACCGGCACGCGTCTTGTAAATGAATATCCTTCATATTCTCTCGAAAGGACACCGAAATGTCTGAACAACGCACCGTAGGCTCCACCGAAGCCATCGAACGCGACGTCGTGGTCGTGGGCGCCGGCCCAGCAGGCCTCATGGCTGCACGCCGACTGTCCCAGGCCGGCAAGTCCGTGGCGGTCCTGGAAGCCCGCGACCGCGTGGGCGGCCGAACCTGGTCCAACACCATTGACGGGGCGTTCCTGGAGATCGGCGGCCAGTGGATCTCCCCCGACCAGACCGAGCTGCTCTCCCTGGTGGACGAGCTCGGGCTCACCACGTTCGAGCGCTACCGCGAGGGCCAGTCCGTCTACATCGCGCCGGACGGATCCCGGCACTTGTACGACGGCCACATGTTCCCCACCTCCGAGGGCACGGAGAAGGAGATGGACCGGCTCATCCAGCTGATGGACGATCTTGCCGCCGAGATCGGACCCACCGAGCCGTGGGCCCATCCCAGGGCTCGTGAGCTGGACACCGTGTCCTTCAAGGACTGGCTGCGGCAGAACTCGGACGACGAGGAGGCGTGCAACAACATCGGCATTTTCATCGCCGGTGGCATGCTCACCAAGCCGTCCCACGCGTTCTCAGCTCTGCAGGCCGTGCTCATGGCCGCCTCCGCAGGCTCGTTCTCCAACCTGGTGGACGAGGACTTCATCCTGGACCGCCGCGTGGTGGGCGGGATGCAGTCGGTCTCCGTGACGATGGCCGAGCAGCTGGGCGTGGACTCCGGCACGGAAGTCCTGACGGGTGACACCGGTGCCTCGGTGTTCCTCAACTCCCCGGTGCGCACCATCCAGTGGGCTGGGGAGGACGAGACCTACGAGGAGCACGACCCCGACTTCACGGTGCGTGTGCTCTCCGACCGCGTGACCGTCAAGGCTAAGGACGTGGTGGTGGCCGTGCCGCCGAACCTGTACTCGCGGATCTCCTTCGAGCCTCCCCTGCCGCGGGCCCAGCACCAGATGCACCAGCACCAGTCGCTCGGCATCGTGATCAAGATCCACGCCGTGTACGAGACGCCGTTCTGGCGAGAGAAGGGTCTCTCTGGAACGGGCTTCTGCGCGCACGAACTGTCTCAGGAGGTCTACGACAACACCAACCACGAGGACGAGCGCGGAACCCTGGTGGGCTTCGTCTCTGACGAGAAGGCCGACGAGGTCTTCCGGCTCCCCGCAGAGGAGCGCAAGCGCCTGGTATTGGAGTCACTCTCCCACTACCTGGGTGAGGAGGCCAAGAACCCGGTGGTCTACTACGAGTCCGACTTCGGCTCCGAGGAGTGGACCCGCGGAGCGTACGCGGCGTCCTACGACCTCGGTGGCCTGCACCGCTACGGGGCCATTCAGTCCGAGCCCGTGGGTCCCATCCGCTGGGCCTGCTCCGACCTCGCGGCAGAGGGCTACCAGCACGTGGACGGTGCGTTACGACAGGGTGCGCTGGCGGCGTCGCAGATCGTGGACATCCGGGGTGGGCAATGAACCGGAAGAGCCGTTCTGCCGCCGCCGAGCAGCCCGGGGTGCGCACGTCGCACTACGTGGTCGGGTACAACGGTGACAAGCGCAGCAAGGATGCCCTCCGTCTGGCGGCAGCGCTGGCCAAGGCCTTCCGGGCGGAGCTGGACATCGTGTGCATCCTCCGGCAGGACGACCCCCACTCGCAGGTGTACCCGCCGGTCGGAGACGTGTCGCCCATGATCCGGAAACAGGCGGCGGCATGGCTGCAGGAGGCCATGGAGCTGGTTCCGCAGGGGGTCGTGGCTCGATCACACCTGCGCACATCCCGCTCGGTCGCCGCGGGTCTGCTGGATGCGGTGACGGAGTTCTCTGCCTCATTGGTGGTGGTGGGTGCCGCGAGCGGAACCTACACGGCCAAGTTCTCCGTGGGGCCGGTGACGGACACTCTCCTCCACCGTGCCGGTGTCCCGGTGGCGCTTGCACCGCGCGGTTACAAGGGAGGGGAGGGCATCTCGAGGCTCTATGCGGGCATCGGAACCCGTCCCGGTGCGCAGCGGATCATGTCGGAGGCGCAGGAAGCGGTGTCCCGCAGCGGACTCGATCTGAGCCTGCTCAGCTTCCTGCCGCTGGACCAGGTGGCTGGAGCGCCGGGGGAGGCGATCGCCCGCGTGGAGGAGAGCCTCGAGGAGGCGGCCCAGCGCATCAGCACGGACTGCCCCGTGTCCGTGAAAGTGGCCCACGGCAAGAACCTCAAGAGGGCCGTCAGCACGATGGACTGGGAACCAGACTCGGTGCTCATGGTGGGGTCCTCCCGCCTCGCCGGTGACCGACAGACCTTCTTGGGGGCAACGACCGCAAGGATCCTGCGTCACCTGCCCATTCCCATGATCGTGCTGCCCCTGCGCGCGTCCGAGGAAGGGGCCGACTCATGAGTACTGCTGAGGACAACGACACCCGCAAGGGTCTGAGCTCCGGGTCCGTGGGTCTGCTCGGCGCTGTGGTCATCGGCATGTCCTGCATAGCCCCCGCCTACACGCTCTCTGGTGCTCTGGGACCCACGGCTGCGGCCGTGGGAACACATCTCCCGGCCATCTTCCTGGTCGGGTTCATCCCGATGCTCCTGGTGGCGGTGGGGTACCGGCAGCTGAACAGAGCCATGCCGGACTCCGGAACCACGTTCACCTGGTCCTCCAAGGCCTTCGGCCCGTGGGTCGGGTGGATGGGCGGATGGGGCCTGCTCGCAGCCACCATCCTGGTGCTCTCCAATCTGGCCGGGATCGCGGTGGACTTCTTCTACCTCATGATCGCCCAGCTCACAGGGCGGGAGGAGATCGCCGATCTCGCGTCCAACGTGCCCGTCAACATCCTCACCTGCCTGGTGTTCATGGCTGGCGCGTGCTGGATCTCCTACCGGGGAATGGAGACCACCAAGAAGGTGCAGTACGTGCTGGTGGCGTTCCAGCTCGTCATCCTGGTGTGGTTCTCCGTGGCCGCGCTGGTGCACGTGGCTCGTGGGACGGCTGCCGGCGGGATCGCCATCCAGTCGGAATGGTTCAACCCCTTCGGGGTGGAGTCGCTGTCCGCCTTCGCGGCCGGGGTGTCACTGTCCGTCTTCATCTACTGGGGGTGGGACGTGGTCCTCACCATCAACGAGGAGACCAAGGGGGCGTCCACCACTCCGGGTCGTGCGGCACTGGCCACCATCTTCTCCATCGTGGTGCTGTACATGCTCGTGGGTCTCGCGGTGCTGAGCTTCGCCGGCTTGTCGGACACCGGGGTGGGACTGAACAACCCGGAGATCCAGGAGAACGTGTTCGCCGCTCTCGCGGGTCCTGTCATGGGTCCGGCGGCGATCCTGTTGTCGTTGGCCGTGCTGTCCTCGTCCGCGGCCTCGTTGCAGTCCACCTTCGTCTCGCCGGCGCGCACTCTGCTGGCCATGGGGTACTACGGGGCGCTACCTCGGCGCTTCGCCCGCATCACACCCCGCTTCCAGTCACCAGGGTTCGCCACGGTGGCGGCGGCGGTGGTCTCCTCGCTGTTCTACACGTTCATGAGGGTGGTCAGCGAGGACGTCCTGTGGGACACCATCACGGCTCTGGGCATGATGGTCTGCTTCTACTACGGCGTCACCGCGCTCGCGTGCGTGTGGTACTTCCGCAGGTCGTGGTTCCGCTCCGTCAAGAGCTGCCTGGTCAACCTGGTGTGTCCTCTGCTGGGCGGCGTTCTGCTGCTGATGTTCTTCGTGCAGACCTCCATCGACTCAATGGATCCGGACTACGGATCGGGTTCCCAGATCGGCGGAGTGGGGCTCGTCTTCATCCTCGGCGCCGGGATCCTCCTGCTGGGCATCGTCGTGATGCTCACGCAGTTCCTGCGCAACCGGGAGTTCTTCCAGGAGCGCTTCGAGACCACGGAGCTCCCGGTCGTGGACTGACGACGACGCGGCGGTGCCCGGGCGGCGCAACCCGCCCGGGCGCTCCGTACCCGCAGGGGGCCGAGAGGCATGCTGCGGAGTACCGTGGATCCATGCCCACCAATGATCCCGCGAGTGTGCGCCTGGACGTGTGGCTGTGGTCCGTCCGGCTGTTCAAAACCCGTTCCTCCGCCACCCAGGGGTGCCGTGCCGGGCACGTCCGGCTCAACGGCGCCCCCGTGAAGGCGGCCCAGCCGGTGCGCGTGGGGGACAGGGTGAGTGTAAAGCGCCCGGGGTGGCAGCAGGAGTTCGAGGCCACCCGGTTGATCGTCAAGCGCGTGGGCGCCCCGGTGGCCGTGAAGTGCTACGTGGACCACTCACCGCCGCGCCCCGCGGAGCTCAGCGTGCCGGTGGCTCGCCGGGACCGGGGTGCAGGCCGACCCACCAAGAAGGACCGCCGGGAGCTGGAGCGGCTGCGGGGGCTGAGCTAGACGCGGCGCGGAGAGCGCCGAACCTCGGCGCGGTCCCGTGCCAGAGCGTATAGGCCACGGGCTGACCGCCCACCGGGAACAGCCGCAACCCGGCACCCGGAGACGGCCCGTGCGGAACCCGGCCGCGCGGCGTCGTCGTCCCCCGGTCTCAGCTCGGCCAGCGCAGCTCCGTGGACGGCTGAGCGGCCCCGGGCCCGAACCAGCCCTGCCACCCGCCGTGCGTGAGGAGGGTGCGGGTGCGGCGGTCGAGCAGGGCGAGGTAGAGGGTGAAGGCCACGGCGATCACGAACGCCACCTGGGACACGCTCACCCGGAGGTCGATGAACGGCCACACGGAGAGCTGGTCCTGCGCGCCGAAGACCACGAAGAACGTGATCACGATGTAGATGCTGCGGATCTGCCAGTTGTCCTTGATGCCGGTGGCGGCCAGGAAGGGCAGGAACCACAGGATGTACCAGGGCTGGATGATGGGGGAGAGCAGCACCACGGCCGCGAAGGAGGTGCCCATGCGGCGCACGATCTTGCGGTCCCCGCCCACGAACATGAGCACCAGCACGATGATGATCGCGCTGCCCTGGAGCAGGCGGCGGAACTGCTGGGCCAGCTGGTCGCCGTGCAGGCCCAGTGCGTTGCCCAGCTGCTCCACCTGCTGCCCCAGGAACCCGGAGGGCGAGTAGCCCGTGTAGCCGGGGGTGGGGTCCAGCAGCGCCCAGGTCCAGCCGAGCCCCAGGCCGTCCACCAGCCCGCTGACCGCCAGCACGCCGAAGCTGAGGGATGCCGTGGCCGCCCAGATCAGGAAGCGGCGCGGCCAGGAGGCCCCCTTGCCCGCCCACAGCAGCCCGACGAACGGCAGCAGCAGAATGGTGATGGGTTTGATGCCGATGGACCCCGTCACCAGGAGTATTCCGATGATGGGATGTTTTGTGGCCGCGAAGTACACACCGGCCACGGCGAGGCCGACCATGAGGGCGTCGTTGTGGGCACTGGCCACGAAGCTGATGAGGAACAGCGGGTTGGCCACGGAGATCCACAGGGCGCGGGCGCCGTTGACGCTGTGCAGCCGGGCGAGCTTGGGCACGTAGACCACGCACAGCGCCACGCCCACGCAGGCCACGAGCCGGAAGAGCATGACGGAGAGGTCCGGCTGCGCGCCGGTGATCTTGACCACCGCGGCGGCGATCCACAGGAAGTACGGCCCGTAGGGGGTGCGGGCCTCGGCCCACTCCGGGTCCGCGCCCAGCATGAACCAGTTGTCCAGGGAGGAGATGCCCTCCGTGTACGGGTCCTGGCCGGCCAGCATGAGCCGCCCCTGGCCGATGTAGGCGTAGACGTCCCGGGAGTAGATGGGCACGGCGAACAGCAGAGGAAGCGACCACGCCACGATGGCCGTGGTGACGGTGCGCTGGGAGCCCGGGGGCCAGCCCCGCAGCCGCTGCCCGAGCCGCAGCCACGAGCGGATGAGCAGCATGGCGCCCAGGGTCAGCAGGGCGGTGCACGCGTAGACCCCCCACACGTTCACGCGCAGCTCGATGATCAGGGGGTGGCGGACCATGGGGGAGCCGTTGGCGATCCACCCGGTCCCCAGGGAACCCAGGAACATCATGACCGAACCGATCACGCCCTGAATCACGGCCACGCGGGCGTGCAGCTCGATGGTGGCGGTCGATCCGGTGTGCGGTCCCGCGGGCGGGGCGGCAGAAGCTGACGCGGTCATGGACTCCAACCCCCTCGGCCAACCAGCGGTGGGCGAGCCGAGGTGTTCAGCGGCTCCGCCCCTCGACTTTACAGGACGGCCTCCCCGCCACCCGGCAATCTTCCGGGGGATTCGGCGGGGCAGGACAACCGCTGCCCGGCGCGGCCCCATAGACTCTGAGGGCGGGGGGCACCACGCGTGCGCCCCATGCCGCCGGAGCGCCCTCGAGCGACCGGCACCGGCAGGCGCCACCCCGCCTGAACACCCCACGTCACGCCGTCGGACAAGGACCCATTCGTGCCCACTGAGAAATACTTCGCGGCCCTCACCCGGTTCCGCGATGCCGTGATCCCCCGGCGCTGGCAGCAGGCGCTCATGACCCCCCGCGGTCTGCTGGTGGGGTTCCTGGTGGTGCACGTGGGCTTCCTGGTCTTCGCGCTGATCGTGTCCCTGCAGGGCAACGCCTTCAGCGACACCAACATCTACCGGGACTGGGCCGCCGCCGGCTTCGACGAGGCCAACCTGCCCTCCGGCCCGAGCCCGTGGGTGTACCCCGTGCTCGCGCAGATCCCCATGGCCGTCGCCTACGCCTTCGGCCCCGGCCCGTTCTTCTTCCTGTGGGTCCTGATCATCACGGTGCTGGACGCCCTGGCCATGGGCAAGCTCACGGACTGGGGCCGCAACCGTGCCGCCCTGCCCGCCGGCTGGTGGTGGCTCCTGTTCATCCTGCTCATGGGCTGGCTGGGCTTCGCCCGCGTGGACGGGCTCACCGCGCCGATCGTGCTGATCGGCCTGGTCTACGGCGTCTCCCGCCCCTTCGCGGCGTCCGCAGTGCTGAGCGTTGCCACGTGGATCAAGGTCTGGCCGGCCGCGGTGGTCCTCGCCCTGCTGAGCGCCGCACGACGCCGCGGCGCCGTCCTGCTCGCCGGCGTCCTGGTGACGCTGGGCGCGGTGGGCGTGGCGGCGGCGTCGGGCTCGGTGGAGAAGATCGCGGACTTCGCCACGCAGCAGGGTGACCGGGGCATGCAGCTCGAGGCCACCTTCACCACGCCGTGGCTGTGGCTGTCCGTGCTGCACATCGGCGACTCCCACATGTACATGAACACGGACATCAACTCCATGCAGGTGGACGGCCCCGGCTCGGAGGTGATGTCCAAGCTCATGCAGCCGCTGCTGCTGCTCGCGGCCCTCGCGGTGGTCTGGCTGATCCTGCGCGGGCTGCACCGCGGCGTGAACGCCGGCCGGCTGGACCGCACCGCCCTGTTCCTGGCCGGGTCCCTGACCATGGTCACCGCGTTCATCGTGTTCAACAAGGTGGGCTCGCCGCAGTTCATGGTGTGGCTGGGCCCCGTGATCGCGGTGGGCCTGGTGCACGACTGGCGCGTGTGGCGCACCCCTGCGGTGCTCGCCGTGCTGATCGGGATCGCCACCTTCTTGATCTACCCCCTCTTCTACACGGCCCTGAGCCACAACAACCCGTTCATGGCCGCGGTGCTCACCTTCCGCAACGCGCTGCTCGTGGTGCTCATGTGGTGGTCCGCGCGCCGGCTGCACCGCCTGGGTTCCGTTCCGAAGGAGGCGCCGGTTGCGTCCCCGCAGGGCTGAGGCCGACGCCGCCGGGTCCCGTTCCCGCGCGGGCGCGTGGCTCGTGCGCCCGGCCGCGGTGTGGTGCGGCTTTGCCGTGGTGCACCTGT
Source organism: Kocuria sp. HMSC066H03 (assembly GCF_001812045.1). Classification (NCBI taxonomy): domain Bacteria; kingdom Bacillati; phylum Actinomycetota; class Actinomycetes; order Micrococcales; family Micrococcaceae; genus Kocuria; species Kocuria sp. HMSC066H03. The sequence continues at coordinate 855,875 of NZ_KV807506.1, read as the reverse complement.
ACTTCCTGGGCTGGATGGCCTCGTTCTTCCTGCACGGCTGGGCGTTCAGCGACACCGAGCAGTACCGCGAGTGGGCCATGGCGGGCTACAACGCCCCGGTCGAGGACTCCGTGAGCCCGTGGGTGTACCCCGTGCTCGCCCAGGTGTTCATCTTCCTGCCCCGGGTCATGGGCCACGACCTCTACCTCCTGGGCTGGACGCTCATGATCACCGCGCTCAACGCCGTGGCCATGTGGTTCCTGCTGCACCGCGCCCACCGCCCGGCGCGCGGCGAGCTGCCCGAGCTGGTGGGGGACGGCCCGGGCGGCGTCGTCCACGCGGGGACGGACGCGGGTGACCCCCACGGCAGCTCCGCGGTGCAGAGCCGCCGGCGCGGCGCGGTGGTGGCCGGCTGGTGGTGGGTGGTGTTCACCGTGTTCATGGGCTACCTGAGCTTCGCCCGCGTGGAGGGCGTGGCGGCGCCCATCATGCTCGTGGGGCTGCTCTACGCGGTGCGCCGACCCGCGGTCGGTTCCGCGCTGCTGAGCGTGGCCACGTGGATCAAGGTGTGGCCCGCGGCCGCGATCCTGGCCATGGTGGTCGCGCTGCGCCAGCGGGTGCGCGTGGTGCTGGCAGGCGTGGCCGTGACCGCCGCGGTGGTCGCGGGCGTGCTCGTGCTCGGGGGCATCGACAAGATCGCGGACTTCGCGCTGAACCAGGGTTCCCGCGGGATGCAGCTCGAGGCCACGTTCTCCACCCCGTGGGTGTGGGGTGCGGCGCTCGGCATCGAGGGCTTCCGGATCGCGGACAACACCGCGATCAACTCCACCGAGGTCTACGGCCCGGGGGTGGAGACCATGGCCTCCCTCATGCAGCCCCTGCTGCTCGTGGCAGTGGTGCTGTCCGCGGCCCTGCTGATCCGGGCGCTGCGCCGAGGCGCGGACCGCGGGCGGCTCGTCTACGCGGGCACCCTGCTGCTCACCCTCGTGCTGATCGTGTTCAACAAGGTGGGCTCCCCGCAGTTCATGGTGTGGCTGGCTCCCGTGATCATGGTGGGCCTGCTCCACGACCGCGTGCGGTGGCGCACCCCCGCGCTGCTGACCCTGGGGATCGCCGCCACCACGTTCGTGATCTACCCGCTGTTCTACACGCCGCTGATCCACGCGAACCCGGTCATGGCCGCGGTGCTCACCACGCGCAACGCGCTGCTGGTGGCCCTGCTGGTGTGGACCGTGCGCCGGATCTGGCAGCTGGGCACCCGGGCGCGGGTGGATGCACCGGACCGGGTCGCGCCCGGGGCCGTGGCCCCGCCTGCGGCCTGACCGTTTCCCCTCGTTACGGAGGACCGTCCACAGCTGTTGCCAAGGCCCCGCTGTTACGCTAAAGGTGTGCCCATGGGGGCACGACCCCCTCGACGATCGGAGTCCTCCATGAAGGCCGTTCCCCAGCGCAGCGCCGGCATCCTCATCACCATGGGAGCCATGGCCGCCCTCCTGGGCATCATCACCGTACTGGTTCCCATGGGGACCGCCGTGGCGCTCGTGATGATCTGGGGCGCCTACGCCCTGATCGAGGGCGTGACCATGCTCATCGCGGTGTTCCGCGGGAAGTCCGCGCACGGTCGTGGGCTGGGGATCATGGCGGGCATCATCGGTGTGATCGTGGGCATCGCCGCCCTGATCCACCCCTTCGCCGGCGTGGCCACCTTCACGTTCCTGATCGGCATCTGGCTGCTGATCCGCGGCGTCGTTGATCTCGTGGCCGGCATCAAGGGAACCGCCGGGAAGAAGTCCCGCGTCTGGCTGATCATCAGCGCCGTCCTGTGGATCATCGGCGGCGTGCTGTTCATGGTCAACCCGGGTGTCGGTGCTCTCACCATCACCCTCTGGCTGGGCATCCTGGCCATCGCGTGGGGCGTTGCCCTGGTCGTCGCCGGGTTCACCGTGCGCTCGCAGCGCAAGAAGATGGAGCAGGCGAACGCCTCCGCGTCCCGCGCCGGCGTCTGACGGTCCTTCCCCTCTTCCCGCTGCCCCTCGAGGATCCGCACCGTGTTCAGAACAACCGCGCTGACCCGCCGCTCCCTGGCCATCGCCGTGGGGCAGGGCATCCTCGGCGGTGCCGTGGCGGCGGTGACGCTCGGGCTGATGCACTCGATCCAGCACGCGATCTGGAGCTCCACCGACGCCCGCTGGCTGATCCCGCTCATCATCCTCACCGGCGGCGCGATCCTCGCCGTCCTGCACCACTGGGCAGCGGATGAGGGTCTCATCGAGCAGGTCAGCGACGCCGCGGACCCCGTCAGCCTGCACCGGCGCCGCACCGCCTTCATGGCGCTGCGGGGCGTGGTGGCCGTGGGCTTCGGCGGAGCGATCGGACCCGAGGCCAGCCTGATCGCGGTCATGGGGGAGATCTCCGCGCTCGTGACCACCCGGGTGGCGCGCAACGAGGAGGAGGAGCGCCTGATCGGGCAGACCGGCACCTCGGCCTCGCTCGGCGCGCTGTACGGGGCACCCACGGGCTCCACGCTGTTCGAACCGGACCGCAAGGAGAAGGCCGCGAGCCTCGCGAACATCATCGCGGGCGCCGTGGGCTTCATCAGTTTCCTGCTGGTCCACGACCTCTTCTCCGCACCGGGTCTCACCCTGGGTCTGCAGCACGTGGACCTGAGCGTGCGGGACGTGGCTGCCAGCGCCGTCGCCGCCCTCTTCGGTTCCCTGCTCGCGCTGTTCTACATCGCCGTCCGCGGGCCGATCGGCGCCCTTGCGGCGAAGATCACCCGCCCCTGGGTGCGCATCATGGCGGGCACGGTCGTCTTCGCGGCGATGGCCACGGCGGTGCCGCAGATCCGCTTCTCGGGCCACGAGGACGTGGGCGGGGTGCTGGAGCTCGTGAGCGCCGGTGCGTGGTGGGCGCTGCTCGGGATCGCACTGCTGAAGATGGTGGCCACCGCCATCAACCTCAACACCGGCTGGCTGGGCGGAGACTTCTTCCCGCTCGTCCTGGCGGGATCCGCCGTGGGGGTCCTGGCGTGCTCGTTCCTGGACCTGCCCGTGGAGGCGGCCGCCGTGGCGGGCATGGCCGCCGCGGCCACCGTGGGGATGCGCAAGCCCACCGCGGTGTTCATCATCGTGTTGCTGGTGAGCGGTGGCGTGGCGATCCCCGCGGCCATCATGGGGACCGCCGTGGGGCTGATCTTCTACGCGATCACGCCGGATCCGGCGCCGGTGCACTGACCGGCGGGACTCACTGCCGTTCGCGCTCGAACAGGGACAGGGTGCGCAGCATCTGACCCACGATGGGGTCCACCCCGTCCCGGTTCACCTCCTTCAACTGGCGCATCTCGTGGTGCAGCGCCTCCATCTCGGCGTCCATGGCGGCGGCGGTGTCCGCGGCACTGATCAGGCGCCTGCGGAGGTCCTCGGGGACCTCGCCCGCGAGCTTGTAGTGGATCTTGTGCTCCAGGCTGGCCCAGAAGTCCATGGCAATGGTGCGGATCTGCACCTCCACGGGAACGACCTCCACCCGGGAGGACAGGAACACCGGCACCTTCACGATCAGGTGCAGGCTGCGGTACCCGCTCTCCTTGGGCTCCCGGATGTAGTCCTTCTCCTGCACGAGCGTGAGGTCCTCCTGGGAGCACAGCATGTCCCGGACCCGGTAGACGTCGTGGGCGAACGAGCACGTGATCCGCACACCGGCGATGTCCGTGAGGTTGACCTTGATCTCCGCGAGGCTGTTCAGGCCGCGGGACTCCGCCTTGCGGTGCAGGCTGTCGAGGCCCTTGAGCCGGCTGCTGACGTGCTCGATCGGGTTGTAGTCGTGCACGGAGGTGAACTCCCGGCGCAGCACCCGGACCTTGGTCTCGATCTCGTCGATCGCCGAGCGGTAGGTGACCACGAAGTGCTCCACCTCCTCGCGGGTGGCGTGGAAGCGCTCGAGGGCGTTGAGCACGGGGCTCTGGGGAGTGTCCATGCGCTTATTATCGCCCGGTCTGCTGGTGGGGGTACGACGAAGTACGCACGGGCCGACCGGGGCCAGACGATGTCCAAAGTGGGCGATCACCCACTAGATGTTGTGGGGCATGAGGTTCTTGGCACGAGTGGTGGGGTGATGTGAGACGAGCGGGCTCTACCCCGCAGGATGGAAGTTCCTCAACAACCCATCCGCAAGAAAGCAGAGCCCGCTCATGACTCACGCTAATGCACCCCTGACCCCGACCGGTCGTCTACGCATGGTGTTGCGCCACCTCGACGAGGGTGCACCCCAAGCCCACGTAGCCGCGGAGTTCCGGGTCCCCCGACCGACCGTGGCCACTTGGGTTACCCGCTACCGTGCTGAAGGAGAAGCGGGCCTGCACGACCGCACCAGCCGGCCCAGGTCCCGTCCATCCCAGCTCAACCCTGAGATCATTGCCGAGATCGAGTCCCTGCGACGAGACCGAAAGTGGTCGGCCCGCCGTATCCACCACCATCTGCTGGGACTGGGGTACCAGCTGCATCTGCGCACCGTGGGCCGGTGGTTGAGGAGGTTGGGGATCTCCAGGCTGCGTGATCTCACCCCGGACGGGGAGAACCTGCGCCGGGCACCCCAACGCATCCGAGCCCGGTGGGCTGGGCACATGATCCACCTGGACGTCAAGAAGCTCGGGAGAATCCCTGACGGTGGCGGCTGGTGGGCCCACGGGCGAGGCTCCCAACAAGCCCTGGCATTCAAACGCGCCCACAAGCAGCGTGTGGGGTACACCTACCTGCACTCGGCCGTGGACGGTTTCTCCCGCCTGGCTTACACCGAGGCCCTCGATGATGAGAATGCAGCCACCACGATCGGGTTCTTCTGCCGCGCACGGGCGTTCTTCGTCGCCCACGGGGTCACCCGCATCCACCGGGTAGTCACCGACAACGGTGCCAACTACCGAGCCGAAGACTTCACCCGCACCGTGGAAGCACTGGCCAGCAGGCAACAGAGGATCCGTCCTTACACCCCGCGGCACAACGGGAAGCTCGAGCGCTACAACCGGCTACTGGCCGATGAGGTGCTCTATGCCCGCCCGTATCCCAGCGAGTAAGCCCGCCGGGAGGCGATCGGGGTGTGGGTGAACCACTTCAACTACCATCGG
>NZ_KV807506.1:596989-850680 GCF_001812045.1 Kocuria sp. HMSC066H03 | reverse complement strand
GGGTGTGGGTGAACCACTTCAACTACCATCGGCCTCACACCGCCTGCGGTGATCAGCCCCCAGCCTCACGCACCCCGGCCCGCGTCAACAACGTCACGCCCTCCTACAACTAGAGGCTCATGGACAATTGCGGTTTATAAATCTGTTGCCCATTACAAAATAAACGATCGAACACACCTTTTCTGTTGACGACTGAGGATATACTGAATCGACGAACCTGCGACAGCGCAGGGTCATCTCTTACGGAAGAGGTAACTTGACGTGATCAGCACATTTCAGAAAATTCAAGGAGTTGGGCTGTTCTGCGATGCACAAAACGGTGCAAATTTACCACTAGAGCGTTTGACCTTAATTTACGGCGAAAATGCCCGTGGAAAGTCAACACTTTCGGCTATACTCGCATCAGCTAGTGCCCAGGATCCATCAATTCTGACCGAACGAACAACCATCGATTCAAACACCGATCCATATGTATTAATTTCTCAAAAAAACGGAGACAATTTAAAATTCGAAAAGGGCGCCTGGGTGGGAGATGCGAGTGATTTGCGGGTGTTCGATTCCGAGTTTATTAAGCGAAATGTTCACTCTGGCCATGAGGTGAATTCGGATAACAGAAAAAATTTGCTTGTATTCGCGCTTGGAGAAAAAGCTGTAGAAGCCGAAGCACGGGAGCGGCGCGCCACCCAGATGGCTAAAGACCTGCGTGTCAACCTGGACCTCGCGGTCCAGAGGCTTCTAGTAAAGTCCGAGGGTATGAGCGAGGACGAGTTTACATCCCTGCATGCGGTCGATAATATAGAGGCTGAAATTGCAGCTGCGGAAACCGCCGTAAAAGCAGCAGTCTCGAGGAGAGCAATACTAAATCAGCCAATGCCCCTAACTCCCGGAGCTCCTGAACTCTCCTTGGATTGCATATTCGGGGTTCTGCATGAAACCCTTGAAACAGCGCATGCCGCAGCTGAAAAGTTGGTTTTCGAACATTTTCATCTTGAATCGACGCCCGGATTCGAGGAATGGGTTTCGGAGGGGCAGAAATTTAGTGATAGCGAGAGTTGCCCCTATTGCGGCCAGGGGATCACGGACCGCTCATTAATCGACAGCTATAAACTGTATTTCAACGAAGCATACCGAAACCTGAAACAACGAGTGACAAATGCGATTAAGGTAGTCGGCGATGCCACCCACCCCAAGGTCCGTGACGCTCTATGTGAAATGATTGACAACGCTGAAAAAGCAACGCGAATTTGGCAGGAAAGTGGCGTGATAGTTCAATTGCCTGGGGTGAGCGATCAAGTCGCCATGAAAGCAGACCTGGCGAATGTGCGCAGTAAACTTCTCGCATTACTTGAAGCAAAGCGTTCCAATTTAGAGAGTGACGGTTGCAGTGCGGAAATGGAAAGTGAAATTCGCGAGAGCTGGGGTCGTTATTGGGACGAGATTGCGAAAGAGCGCTCCGTTGTTACCAAAACTCTCAAAGCAATCGATGACTTCAAGACTGGTCTAAAATCAGCGGATGTCGAAGCGGAACAGCGCAGGCTTCACAAGCTGCGTCTATCCAAGCTTCGCCACAGCGATGACGTGGTTGCCGAGGTGGCAGAAATCGCTCGTTTGCGTAGGGAATATTCTGCGGCGGATGCGGCACGAACAAATGCGCGCCAAGATCTCAAGGCTCGTATGGATGAGACCCTGGCGGAGTTTGGCGATGAGATTAATAAATATCTCGAACTGCAGTTCGCTTCATTCAGAGTTGACAAAATTTCGACGAACTTCAAAGGTGGTTCACCTCGGACTGAATATGGAATCCTTCTTAGGGAGCGAGCGGTCGATCTGTCTGGCTCGAAGAAGTCTTTTAGTACAGCTCTCAGCGAGAGTGACAAGCGGGCTATGGCTTTCGCGTTCTTCCTGGCCTCAACAGTCTCTGATCCAGACTTGCATCATCGAGTCGTGGCCGTGGACGACCCCATGAGCAGCTTTGATCGGAACCGCCGGTCCACAACCATAAAACTGTTGCGAGATCTAGTTCCCCGGTGCGCTCAGCTAATTGTAATTGCGCATGATCCGCATTTCCTTTCAGAGATTGATAGCGGTTGGGGTGACCGAAAAATTCTCGACTGGAGCAATCAGAAAGTGAAAATCGAGCGCTCCCATCTTAAGCTCGTACCAAAGGTTCTTGAATCCAGCGCGGAGCCGTACACGGAGTTCGAAAAATGCGATCTTTTGCGGGAGTGTGAATCAAAGTACGCCAAAAACTACCGCATAGTTTCGGAATTTGTGGCGGATCCTGCCGGTGACGAGCTCTCCGCAGCGGCTGCGGTGCGACCACTTTTGGAGGGCTTTCTTCATCGTCGATACCCTAATTTACTGCCTGCGAATTGTATGTTCGGCAGAGCCATTACCGAGATTGAGAAAGCGAGCGACCCCTCGCCGCTCACAGGCGCACAAAGTTTGGTTCCGAAGATGCGCCGCATTGCTTTCTTTGGAGGCGATCCACACCACGATACCCACCCAGATGCCCCCTGGCAAGGGCTAAGTGTAACCGAGATTCATGGATATGCCCGGGAGGTCTTGTCCCTCATCCATGGTGACGAATGAGTAATCTCATGGCTGTGCCCAGATTTTGGGGTTCATCGTGTTGTTTACACGGGCCGAGGCTCATGAAGTTGGGGGCTGATCGCCGCAGGCGTTATGAGGTTAGTGGTAGTTTACGTAGGCCTCTCGCACCATGATGGCATCCTTGTGGACTTGTTCGCTGGTGTAAGGGGGTGTAGAGCACCTCAGCCGCCAAAAACCGGTTGTAGCGTTTCACCTTGCCGTTGTATCGAGGCGGGTAAGAATGGATTTTCTGGTGTCGGCGGCCTAGGTGTTGTGGGTCATGACGTTGTGGTCACTGGGGTGGGGATGAAGAAACGGGCCTCTTCTGGTCAGGATGGAGGTGTCTAGCAACCAACGTCGCCCAGCAGGAGACCCGTTTCATGACCCACGCCTACGCCCCACTGACCCCGGCCGGAAGGCGCTGCTTCGCTACCCGTGTCATCAGCGAGGGCAGACCCGTGGCCCACGTGGCCGCCGAAGCTGGTGTCGCCCGGTCTATTCTCACGAAATGGATGGCCCGCTACCACCACGGTGGCCCCCACGCGCTGGAAGACTACTCCAGCGCCCCGACCACCCGGCTGCCGGTGGAGGTATTCGAGCTGATCGATACCTGGCGGCGGGAGAACAAATGGTCCGCGCGCATGATCCCCCGCGAACTGGCCATCCAGGGCACACCTGCGCGGTCGGGACGGTCTCGCGCTGGTTGCACCGGCTGGGGATCTCCCGACGCAAAGACCTGGACCCCAGCGGGGAGAACAACCGCCACACGGCACCGATCACCGCGGCCTTCCCCGGGCACTTGATCCACCTGGATGTGAAGAAGCTCGGGAAGATCCCCGACGGTGGTGGCTGGTGGGTCCACGGACGCGATTCTGCGGCCGGGCGGGCCTCCAAACGCGGCCCCGGCCGGCGTGGGGGGTACACCTACCTGCACTCGGCCGTGGACGGTTTCTCCCGCCTGGCTTACACCGAGGCCCTCGATGATGAGAATGCAGCCACCACGATCGGGTTCTTCTGCCGCGCACGGGCGTTCTTCGTCGCCCACGGGGTCACCCGCATCCACCGGGTAGTCACCGACAACGGTGCCAACTACCGAGCCGAAGACTTCACCCGCACCGTGGAAGCACTGGCCAGCAGGCAACAGAGGATCCGTCCTTACACCCCGCGGCACAACGGCAAAGTCGAGCGTTACCAGCGGATCCTCGCCGAAGAGTGCCTCTACGCGAAGGTCTATGACAGTGAGCGCGCCCGCCGGGCAGCGATCGGGGTGTGGGTAAACCACTGCGACTATCATCGGCCCCACACCGCGTGTTCTGATCAGCCCCCGGCCATCAGAGTCCACACCCGTGTAGCCAACGTCATGACCTCATACACCTAGCTGGATGGTGCGGTCATGCAGATCTGCTTTGCGTGCAGCGCGGTAGTGGGTCGGCAGGGTGGGGCGATAGACACGGAACTTCGCGGCCACATGGACCTGGGTAACACGGTGGGAATAATGACGTTGCATCATGCGTGTTCGGGCGGGGACAGGGGCGCATAAACGTAGGTCATGAACGGGCTCTCCCAAGTAGGTGAGTGGTGTAGGAACTTTCATCCGGTTAGGAAGAACCCGTCCCTCTGTTCATCGCCACATCCGTGGCAAGAGCCTCATTCCCCCACTCTCTACGACCCGTCCCCGCGGCGCCTGATCCGGTGCATCGCGTAGCCCAGCAGGGAGGGGGCCTCCTCGGGCTGGCGGGCCTCGGCGTTGCGCAGCCGGTCCTCGCGCTTCTCCTGGTGGCGCTGCAGATGGTCCTCGTAGCGCTTCTGGTTCAGCCGCTGCTGCTGCTGTTCCGCGGCCTCGCCGCCCGGGTCCTCCGCCTCACGGGCCGGATGCCGCTCCGGGGCCACCCGGGTGAGCGGTGCGGTGCGCTCCTCGGCCTCGCGCTCGGCCACCACGCGGGGCAGCCGCCGCCGGACCGCCTCCCGCTCGGCGCGTTCGGCCAGGCGCCGCTGGGACTTGCTCTGCCGCCGCGGTTCCGCGTACCGCTCCCGGATCTGCTCGATCACGGGCAGCTCGTCCGTGGTCTCGTACGGCTCCTCGCCGTAGCTTGTGTCCCCGCGGTACGACGCCGCCCGCTCCCGGCCGCGCGCGGGCGGCACTGCGGCGTCGTCGTCCGTGTAGTGGGAGACGCGCGGGGCAGGCTCCGTGTCGTAGGAGTGCTCCTGCAGGGGGGTGACGCGCGGGACGGGGCCGGTGTCCACCACGACCTCCGCGGGGGTCTCCCAGCGGGTTGCGGCGAACACGCGGTGGCTGCGCCAACCACGGAACAGCTTCCACCCCAGGTGGGCGATGCCCAGCAGCAGCACCGTGGCGGGTTCGCCGTAGCCGGTGGAGTAGTAGACGGTGGCCACGAGCAGCGCCAGGATGCCCACCACGAGCGGCGCGAGAGCCACGGGGGACTGCACGGGCAGCAGCCCCAGCAGGTCGCGGCTGTAGCGGCTGTCGTGGTGGCGGCCGTGCAGGGCGTGCGCACGGATCTTCACGCCCGGTGGCGTGTGCTCGGTGAGTTTCAGGACCGTGACGGGCGGTTCGTCCGGATCGTCCGGGTTGAGCACCACCGTGCGGGAACGGCCGGCGGCCAGCGCGGCGCGCTGCGTAGCGGTGGCTCCCGCCAGCAGCAGGTAGCCGCCCATGGCGAGCAGGACGCACGGCACGAGCACCGCCAGCGCGAGCGTCACCACCCGCCACGCCCAGCCGACGTCACCCGCCGGGAAGTTGCGGAACTGCAGGGGCCCGTGGGTGAACCACAGCAGGCCGGCGCCCGCCACGAGCGCGCCCAGGCCGTTGAGCACCGCGTGGACGCGCAGGCGCGGCCAGCCGCGGGCCGAGCGCGCGGCCCAGCGTTGCTCGCGTGTGCGCATGGGTGCTCCTGGGATCCCGGGGACGTGGGGGTGGTCTCAGGGTAAGCGGTGCGGCGGACACGCACGAGGCGCCCCGCGCGGGATGCCGGGGGCGGGGTGCGCGGAGCTCGGAGGGCCGACTCGGACGTCGGGCCGGGACCTGGCGTGCGCACCCTAGGATCGGTGCGTGGCCCGCTTCCTCCTCGACGTCTCGCCCGTGCGCGAGATCCCCGCCTTCCGCCGGCTGTGGGCGGGCTCCACGCTGTCCATGCTGGGCAGCCAGTTCACGGTGATCGCCATCAGCCTGGAGGTCTTCGAGCTCACCCACTCCACGTTCGCGGTGGGGCTGGTGGGCGTGTTCGCGCTGGTGCCGCTGATCGTTGCCGGACTCTACGGCGGGTCCATCGGGGACGCCCACGACCGCCGGCTGGCCGGGCTGTGGACCACCGTGGGACTGTTCGCCATGACCGTGGCGCTCGCCGCTCACGCGTGGCTGGACGTCCGCAGCGTGGGGGTGCTCTACGCGATCGTGTCCCTGCACTCCTTCGCCCAGGGTCTGGGCCAGCCCGTGCGTGGCGCGATCGTCCCCCGCCTGGTGCCCGCCCGCCAGCTGCCCGCCGCCAACGCGCTGTTCCAGCTGACCATGGGCTCGTGCCTCATGGTGGGGCCGCTGCTCGGCGCGTTCACGGTGGCCGGTCTGGGCTTCGCGTGGGCGTACACGCTGGACGCCCTGAGCTTCGCGGTGAGCCTGTGGGCCATGTACAAGCTTCCGCCGCTGCCGCCCGAGCCCGGGGAGGGCGGTGCCACCAGGGCGGGGTTCCGTTCGGTGGTGGAGGGCTTCCGCTTCCTGGCCACCCGCCCGAACCTGCGCATGACCTTCCTGCTGGACATCGCCGCCATGGTGTTCGCGATGCCGCGCGTCCTGTTCCCCGTGCTCGGCGCGTCCGTGCTGGGCGGGGACCAGCTCACGGTGGGCCTGCTCACGGCGTCCCTCGCGGCGGGCTCAGTGATCGCGGGCGTGTTCTCAGGAACATTCATACGCATCAACCATCACGGCCGGGCCTGTGCCGCCGCCGTGGCGGGCTGGGCCGTGTGCATCATGGCGTTCGGCGCGGTGGTGCTGCTCGCCTCCCGGGGCACCGGTGCGGACACCGCCTGGCTCCTGGTGCTCGCCTGCGCGACCCTCGTGGCCGCCGGGGTCATGGACTCCGTGTCCATGCTCTTCCGCACCACCATCCTGCAGGCCGCCACCCCGGATGCCCTGCGCAGCCGGCTGCAGGGCATCTTCATCGTGGTGGTCGCCGGAGGACCCCGCCTGGGTGACGCCGTGCTGGGCGCCGGCGGTCAGCTGCTCGGCCCGGGGTGGGCCGCCCTCGGCGGAGCGGCCGTGTGCCTGGTCCTCGTGCTGCTGCTGGTGCGCGCGTTCCCCGGCTTCCTGCGCTACGACGCGCGCGACCCGCAGCCCTGATCCTCCCGGGTCCGCCCGGGGGACGACGCCGCCCGGGTCGCCCGAGCGGGGGCACCCGCCCCAAGAGATCCGCAGACGTCAGGGTCGACGGCGCACGGGTGCGTCGCCCCCGTGGGCACTGACCGTGGGCCCCGCCTACCCTGGAGCGGTGCCCTCATCCCCCGCGCAGCAGCCCCCGTCCGACGACGCCGCCCAGCCCGTCTCCGATGCTCCCGCACCAGCCCCTGGCGACCACGCAACACCGCCCCGGGCCGCGACCGCGCGGGGGAGTGGTCGGGGCACGCCGGGTGACCCCGCGGCGTCGGCACCCTCCCGCGCCCCGGGCCTGAACCGGCAGATCCTCGCGCTCGCCGTGCCAGCGTTCGGGGCGCTGATCGCGGAGCCGCTGTTCCTGCTCGCGGACTCGGCGATCATCGGGCACCTGGGCACTGCGGAGCTCGCGGGTGTGGGGATCGCCTCCACCCTGGTGCAGACCGTGGTGGGGCTCATGGTGTTCCTGGCCTACAGCACCACACCGGCGGTGGCGCGGCACCTCGGGGCCGGGCGGATGGCGGACGCCCTGCGCGGGGGCCGGGACGGACTGTGGACCGCCGCGGGCCTGGGCGTGGTGCTGGCGGCCGTGGGTGCTGCGGTGATGCGGCCCCTGCTGCGCGCGATGGGTGCGCAGGGGGAGGTGCTGGACCACGCGACGTCGTACGCTCTGTGGTCCCTGCCCGGCCTGGTGGCCATGCTGATCGTCCTCGCGGCGGTGGGGGTGCTGCGTGGGCTGCAGGACACCACCACCCCGCTGCTCGTCGCCGGTGTGGGTGCGGCCGTGAACGCCGGGCTGAACTTCGCCCTGGTCTACGGCGCGGACCTGGGGGTGGCCGGCGCGGCGATCGGCACCAGCATCACGCAGTGGGGCATGGCCCTGACCTACCTGGTGATGCTGGGGCGCCGGTTCCGCGTTGAGGGCGTGGCGGTGCGGACCAGCTGGGCCGGGATCCGGGGGCACCTGACGGTGGGCTCGTGGCTCATGCTGCGCACCCTGTCCCTGCGGGTGGCGATCCTCTCCACCGTGGTGGTGGCCACTGCGCAGGGCGCCGAGAACCTGGCCGCGTACCAGCTGACGATGACCATCTTCAACTTCCTGGCCTTCGCCCTGGACGCGCTCGCCATCGCCGCGCAGGCGCTGCTGGGCAAGGAGCTGGGCGCCCGGGACGTGAGCCGCCAGCAGGACCGGGACGCGGTGCGGCTGCTCATGCGGCGGCTGCTGCGCTGGGGGCTCGGCTTCGGCGTGGTCACCGGGCTGCTGGTGGGTGTGCTGGGCCCGCGGCTGGGGTTCCTGTTCACGGACTCGCAGGACGTGCAGGCACTGTTCGGCGTCTCCCTGCTGGTGGTCGCCGTGGGCCAGCCGGTCGCGGCGTTCGTGTTCGTGCTCGACGGCGTGCTGATCGGCGCCGGGGACGCCCGCTACCTGGCCCTGGCCGGGGTCGTGAACCTGGTGGTGTACCTCCCGCTGCTGTGGGCCGTGGCCCAGTGGGGCGGCACCGGAGCCGCCGGGGCGGTGTGGCTGTGGCTCGCGTACGCCGGTGGCTACACGGGTGCCCGTGCCGCCACCCTGGGCTGGCGCATCCGCGGTTCGCGCTGGATGCTCGCCATGGCGTGAGGGCAGGGCGGCACCGCAACGGACCCGCGGGAACGGCGGAGGGGGCTGGGAGGCGCCGCCGCGTGGAGGTGAGGCGGGGCAGAGTGCCGGGCCGAGCGGCGTCGTGCGCCGGGGCGGCCCACGAGCACCGGGACGAGGTGTGGTGGACCGTTCCGTTCCCAGCTCACGGGACTACTGTTAAGGCATGAACAAAGACGTTCGCAACACCTCGTCCACCGCTCCCGTCCTCGTGGGCATCGACGGATCGGAGATCGCCCTGCGGGCTCTCGACCGTGCGCTCGCGGAGGCCCGCGCCCGCAACGTGGGTGTGCGCCTGATCGGCGCGTTCCCCGTGGCCATCGTGGGGGAGCCCGAACTGGAGGCCCGCTACCGGGACGCCGTCAGCCAGGAGTGCGAGAACAACCTGCTGGCCGCCGTGGAGCACGCCCGGCAGCAGGATCCGGAGGTCCCGCTCGACACGGTCACCGCCGAGGGCGACGCCGCCCGCTCCGTGCTGCGCGCCGCCAAGGACTGCTCCCTGGTGGTCATGGGCAAGCGCGGCCGGGGAGGTGCCCTGCGCGGCCGCCTGGGCTCGGTCTCCAACGCGGTGGCCGCCCACAGCCCCGTTCCCGTGATCGTGGTCCCGCCCGGGGCGCAGCAGGACTCCTCGGACCAGGAGCAGGCCCGCTCCGAGGCGCAGGAGGCACAGGACGTCCAGCTCACCGAGCAGCAGGACAAGGCGCGCGTCCCCGCGTCCGAGACGGACTTCTCCGGGACCGTGGTGGTGGGCGTGGACGCCGCCGGGGACGAGAACCCCGCGGTGGCCCAGGCCATCGAGTACGCCACGTCCCACGGGCTGGGGCTCAGCCTGGTGACCGTGAACGGCGCGCTGTCCGGGACGCCCGAGTGGTTCCAGGACCAGTACAACCAGACCTACTACTTCGAGGAGTCCCTCAAGAAGCTCTCGGCGCTGGCGCGCAGCATCGCGGAGCGGGCACCGGGTGTGCAGGTCTCGGACTACGCGTTCCTGGGCCGGCCGGGGCGCGTGCTCGTGCAGGCCACCCGCACCGCGGACCTCGTGGTGGTGGGCTCCCGCGGGGTCGGCGGGTTCGCCGGCCTGCTCATGGGCTCCGTGTCCCAGGCCGTGCTGACCGGCGCCGCCGGACCCGTGATGGTGGTCCCCACCAAGCACTGAGCCCGCCCCGAACACCCCCATCCTCCAACCGAGACAAGCAGGTGCACAGACATGACACAGAACATCGTGGTGGCGTACGACGGCTCCGACCACAGTGAGCGCGCCCTGGACTGGGCGATCGCGGAGTCCCAGCAGCGGCAGCTGCCCGTGAAGATCGTGCTCTCCACGGGGCGCCAGACCGGGCTGGACCAGTCCCTCTACGGGGCCTTCGCGGAGGCACTGCAGGAGGAGTCGGAGAAGCTCGCCAAGCACGCCGTGGAGAAGGCGAGGACCGCGGGCGTCACCGCCCAGGGCATCATCGAGCGCGGCGACGCCGCCGGGGTCATCGTCTACGAGGCGCAGGACGCCGCCATGGTGGTCATGGGCAAGCGCGGCCACCACGGGGTGCGCGGCCGGGTGGGCTCGGTCTCCGCGGCCGTGGCCTCCCACGCCAAGGTCCCGGTGGTCATCCTCCCGGAGAGCTGGAACCCCGAGGAGCGCGAGTCCCGTCCCGAGGGTGAGAGCTTCGCGGGCTGCGTGGTGGTGGGCGTGGACAAGCTCGGCACCGAGAACTCCGCAGTGCCGCTGGCCGCCCGCTACGCCGCGGAGCACGGCCTCACGCTCGCGGTGGTCAGCGTGGTCCCCACCACCAGCTACCTGCCCATGAACTCCTACGAGCTGGACCGCGCCGTCCAGGAGCAGCTCAAGGCACCGGCCCAGGAGCTCACGGAGTCCGTGGCGCAGCAGCTGCGCGGAGACTTCCCGGACCTGCAGATCGTCACGCGCGTGCTGGACGGGCGCCCCGCAGACGCGCTCGTGGACGCCTCGCACACCGCGGACCTCATGGTCATGGGCACGCGCGGCTACGGCGGCTTCCGCGGTCTGCTCATGGGTTCCGTCTCCCAGGCTGTGCTGGCGGACGCGGACTCCCCGGTGATGGTGGTTCCCAGCGCACGCAGCTGACGCGCACGACGCCGCACGGCGGGCTCTCGCGGGCCGGTTCCCTGGACCAGGGGGCCGGCCCGCGGTCGTGTCCTGCGGGCGCCGCGCCGAGGGACTTTCCGATGTGGCCCGTGACACGACGCGCACGTAGCCTGGACGGCACGAAGCGGCGCACCGCGCCGGACGCCGAGCCCGGGAGGATCCCGTGACCACGTCGACGACCGCCCTGTTCCCTGCGAGGCGCGTGCTGCTCACGGCAGCACTGGGTGCCTCCCTCGTGGTGGGCTCCGCACTGCCCGCCCACGCCCTGGACGTTCCACCGCGGCCGGCCGAGGGCGCGGTCCAGGACCAGGCGGACCTGCTGACCACGCAGGAGGAGGCGGACCTCAACCGGTTGATCGGGGACAAGAACACGGACAACGAGTACATCCGCGCCGCGGTGCTCACGGTGAACGACACCCAGGGTGAGGACATCGAGGAGTTCTCCCGCAGGGTCGCCACGGACTGGGAAGTGGGCGAGGACGGCCGCAACAACGGGGTGCTCGTGGTCGCGGACATGGGCGGACGGGAGTTGCGCATCGAGGTCGCGGACGGAGCCCGCGAGGTGCTCTCGGACTCGGACGCCGAGAACATCATGGAGCAGGAGCTCGAGCCCGGGTTCCAGGACGAGGACTACGCCGGCGCGTTCACGAACACCGTCACGGAGGTCTACGACCAGGCGAACCCGCAGGCCGCCGCGGACCGGCAGGCCAAGAGCAACACCCTCGTGGCGGTGGTGCTCGGGGCGCTCGGGCTCGGTGGCGTGGTGACCGCCCTCCTCGTCTGGGGTCGCAGCCGCCGCACCAAGAAGATTCGTGAGCAGGCGGACCGGGAGATCGAGCAGTTCCAGCGAGAGCACCCGGAGGAGAACATCACGGACGGCATGCGCCGTGCCTACTACCGCTACCGTGAGCAGAACCGCAAGGCCCCCGGGCTCAACGACACACCCGGCACCGCCAAGGACAAGGACGGGGTGGAGCGCGAGGTCCAGTACGCGCCGTCGTTCCAGTCCTGGTTGCCGCTGTACGTGATGTACCCGTCCGTCTACAGCGGGATCTCCCACTCGTCCGGTTCCTCGGGATCGAACTACGGCGGGGGCGCGTCCACCTCGTTCGGCGGGGGCGGCGGCTTCACCGGCGGCGGGGCGTCCGGCAGCTTCTGAACGCGGCCTGTGTGGCCCGCCGGGGGACGACGCCGCTGCGTTGCCGCCCGCGGGGCGCGGGGACCCGGGCGGGTGCCAGGCGTCGTCGTGCTCCGTGGTGCTCGCACGGGACGGGAGGCACCGGGGTCGGAGGTGGCCGCGGGTGTGCTCAGACGGCGTCGAAGACGTTGAGGTAGCGCCGGATCCGTTCGTTGCCGGACGCGAAGAAGTCCTCCGGGGTGCCGTCGAACCCCACGCCGCCGTCCGCGAGGAACACGATGCGGTCCGCGACCCGGCGGGCGAAGCCGATGTTGTGGGTCACCACCACCAGGGAGCGGCGCTCGCGGGCCAGCTCCACCATGACCTTGATGACCTCGGCCTCCAGCTCGGGGTCCAGCGCGGAGGTGGGCTCGTCGAAGAGCAGGTAGTCCGGCTCCACGGCCAGGGCCCGGGCGATCGCCACGCGCTGCTGCTGTCCGCCCGAGAGGTTGTCCGGGTACTCGTCCAGCCGGTGCGCCATGCCCACCTTGTCCAGCAGCTCCTCGGCACGGACCCGGGCAGCAGCCCGGTCGGTCTTGCCGTTGAGCACCGGGGGCACGGCCACGTTGTCCCGCACGCTCTGGTGGGGGAACAGGTTGTACCCCTGGAACACCATGGCCGAGCGGCGGCGGATGGCGGAGACCTGCTTGCGGGTGAGCGTCCCGCCGAAGGTCACCGAGTCCCCGTTGATGCTCAGGCTCCCGGACTCGGGGATCTCCAGAAGGTTCATGGTGCGCAGCAGCGTGGACTTCCCGGACCCGGAGGGCCCCAGCACCACGGTGGTCTCACCGTCCCGCAGGGACAGCGAGATGTCCTTCAGCACCGGGGTGTCCCCGAAGCTCTTGGAGACGTCGCGCAGCTCAAGCATGGGGGCTCCTCACGTAGCGGTTGGACGCCCGCTCCAGGCGGGACTGCAGGAAGGACAGGACGGTGAAGATGGCCAGGTAGATCACGGCCACCTCCGTGTAGAGCGCGAGCGGCTGGAACGTGGTGGCCGCGATCTGGCGGCCCACCTGGAACACGTCCGCCAGGGTGATGACCATGACCAGGGACGTGCCCTTGACCAGGTCGATCAGGTCGTTGCCCAGCGGTGGCAGCGCGATCCGCAGCGCCTGGGGTGCGATCACGTGGCGGACGGTCTGCCACCCCGTGTAGTTCAGGGTCCGGGCGGCCTCGAGCTGGCCCCGCGGGATGGACTGCACGGAGGCCCGCAGGGTCTCCGCGGCGTAGGCGCCGGTGTTCAGCGTGAAGGCGATGATCGCGGACGTCCACGCGGAGAGCGTGATGCCTGCGGCGGGCAGCCCGTAGAAGATGATGAACAGCTGCACCAGGATCGGGGTGCCCCGGAACAGCCACACGTAGAAGCGGGAGACCCACTGCAACGGCAGGATCCGGCTCAGGCGCATGGTGGTGGCGAGCACCGCGACCACCAGGGCCAGCACGAAGGAGACGATGCTGAGTGGAATGGTCACCGTCACGGTGGCCGCCAGCAGCTGGGGCAGGGAGTCGGCCCATAGGCTCAGGAAATCTGTCATGGCTCCGGGGTGAGGTCGGTGGACACGTACTTCTCGTAGATCCGCTTCAGATCTCCGTTGTCCATGTGGGTGGTCAGGGACGCGTCCACGGCCGAGCGCAGCCGCGGCTGGTTCAGGGGCATGAGCACCGCGGACTCGGAGGGCTCGCCGAGCGCGCCCTCCAGGAGGCGGATCTCGGCGTCCGGGCGCTGGTCGAAGAAGGACTGGAAGGTCACGAAGTCGTTGCCGGTCATGTCCACGCGGCCGAAGGTCACCAGCATGACCGCCTCGTCGAAACCGGTCACGGGCACCAGCTGGGCGCCCTGCTGGGCCATGGTCTGGCCGAAGTTGGAGGTCTCCGTCTGGGCCGCGGTGTGCCCGGGCACCTGGTCCACGGAGGTCAGGGGGGAGTCCTTGGCGACTCCCACGCGTCCCTCGGACACCGCGTACGGGACGGAGAAGTCGAACTTCTCCTTGCGCTTGTCGGTCGGGGCGATGTTGTTGAGCACCAGGTCGTAGCGCCCGGCGTCCACCCCGGCGATCAGCGAGTCCCACTGGGTCTCCACGAACGTGGCCCGCACACCGAGGTCCCGGGCGATCAGCTCCGCGATCTCCTTCTCGAAGCCCACCAGAGCCCCGGAGCCGTCGTGGTAGCCGTAGGGGCGGAACGTCCCCTCCATGCCGATGCGCACCTCGCCGGCGTCCTGGATCCGCTGCAGGACGTCCTCGGTGGGCGCGGTGGCGGAACCGTCCGGAGCGCCGGACGGCGAGGAGCAGGCCGCGAGAACGGCGCTGAGCCCCACCAGTCCGGTGGCGCTGAGGACGGCCCGCCGGGTCGGTCGGTGCGGTGACATGGCGATCCCCGCGCTCAGGCGGCGTCGAGGGCCTGGGCGAGGTCCGCGAGCAGGTCCTCGACGTCCTCGATGCCCACGGCCACGCGCAGCAGGTTCTCGGTCAGGTGGGCGGTCTCCCGGTCCTCGGGGGAGTAGGCCCCGTGGGTCATGGAGGTGGGGAGGCAGATCAGGGACTCGATCCCGCCCAGGCTCACGGCGAAGCCGAAGATCTTCAGTGCGCCCAGGAACGCGCGGACGTCCTTGCCCGGCACGAGCTCGAACGAGAACAGGCCGCCGGGGCCGTCCGCCTGGCCCTCTTGGATCCGGGCCTCGGTGTCGTCGTACGAGCCCGGCACGAGAACACGCGCCACCTCGGGGCGCCCGCGCAGGAACTCCACGATCCTCCGGGCGTTCTCCTGCTGGCGGTCCAGGCGGATCCCCAGGGTCTTCACCGACTGGATCAGCCGGTACGAGTCGATGGGGGACAGCACCCCGCCCGAGATCATCTGGGCCAGGTGCACCTGCTCGGCCAAGGCGTCGTCGTTCGTGCTCACGACGCCGCCCAGCAGGTCCCCGTGCCCGCCCAGGTACTTGGTGGCGGACTGCACGGTGGCGTCCGCGCCCAGGTCCAGGGGACGCTGCAGGTAGGGCGTGAGGAAGGTGTTGTCCACGACCACCTGGGCGCCGTGGCGGTGGGCCAGCTCCACCACGCGGCGGATGTCGGTCACGCGCAGCGTGGGGTTGGTCGGGGTCTCCAGGAACACCATGCGGGTGCTCTCGTCGAAGTCCTCGTCCGTGAGCTGGTTGAGGTCGTCGTGGAAGTGGGTGGTCACACCGCGCTTGGGCAGCTCGATGGTGGCCCAGCGGTAGTTCCCGCCGTACACGGGCAGGCCCATGATGATCGAGTCACCGGAGTGCAGGGTCCCCAGCACGGCGCCCGTGGCCGCCATGCCGGTGGAGAACGCGAACGAGTGCCGTGCCCCCTCCAGAGCCGCCAGCGTGGTCTCGGCGTCGGTGCGGGTGGGGTTGGACCCGCGCTGGTACTCGAACGGCCCCTCCCCGCCCTCGGTGGGCTGCAGGAACGTGGACGCGGTGTGGATCGGGGGCACCACGGCGCCCAGGGCGACGTCGTGCAGCGCGTGGATGGTGCGAGTGGTGAAGCCTGCCAAGAGATCCTCCGTCGACGTGGTCAAGGGAGTCAGGTCTACACCGTGGCGCCGGGCCGGCGCTACCCGTGTTGCGCCGGATGTCGCGCGGCGTCCCGCAGCAGGAGCCGGTGCAGCGTGGTGTCCCCCATGAGCTCGGGGTGGAAGCTGATGCCCAGGATGCTCCCCTGCCGCACCGCGACCACCGCGTCCCCGTGCCTTGCGAGCACCTCCACGCCCTCGCCGGTGCGGGTGACCTCCGGCGCACGGATGAACGCGGCCTTCAGGTGGTCTCCCGGCCCGACGACGTCGCTCGGCGGGCCCAGCCACGGCAGGTCCACCTCTGCGGACGCCACCTGCGAGCCGAACGCGTTGCGGTTCACGCTCACGTCCAGCACGCCCAGAGACTGCTGGCCCGGCGCGGGGTCCTCGATCCCCGAGGACAGCATGATGAGCCCCGCGCACGTCCCGAGCGTGGGCAGCCCGCCGCGGATCGCCTCCTGCAGCGGCTCGAACAGTCCGAACGTGCGGCACAGCCGGTCCACGGTGGAGGACTCGCCGCCGGGAAGGATCAGCGCGTCGATGCCCTCCAAATCCTCGGGTGCGCGCACCTTCACGGCACGGGCGCCCAGGGACTCCGCGGCCCTCATGTGCTCGACCACCCCGCCCTGCAGGGCGAGCACGCCCACCACGGGGGACGACGCCGCCTCCGCGGCCCGCGCGCCCGAGGTGGGGAGGGCAGCGGTGGCCGGGAGGGCGGCGTCGTCGGTCATGGGGTGCTGCGAGCGGGGCTCGCTCACCATCCGCGCTCCGCGAGACGGTGCGGCGCGGGGAGGTCCGCCACGTTGATGCCCACCATGGCCTCGCCGAGGCCGCGGGAGGCGTCCGCGATGCGGGCGGGGTCGTCGTAGTAGGCGGTCGCGGCCACGATCGCGCGCGCACGCTCGGCGGGGTTGCCGGACTTGAAGATGCCGGAGCCCACGAACACGCCGTCCGCGCCCAGCTGCATCATCATCGCGGCGTCCGCGGGGGTGGCCACGCCGCCGGCGGTGAACATCACGACCGGCAGGGACCCGGTGCGGGCCACCTCGGCCACGAGCTCGTAGGGCGCCTGCAGCTCCTTGGCCTTGACGTACAGGGCGTCCGGGGCGGCGGTGTAGAGCGCCTGCAGCTCCGCGATCTGCGCGCGGATGGTGCGGATGTGCTTGGTGGCCTCGGAGACGTCGCCCGTGCCGGCCTCACCCTTGGAGCGGATCATGGCCGCGCCCTCGGTGATCCGGCGCAGCGCCTCGCCCAGGTTGGTGGCGCCGCACACGAACGGGACGTCGAAGCGGTGCTTGTCGATGTGGTTGGCGTAGTCCGCCGGGGAGAGCACCTCGGACTCGTCGATGTAGTCCACCTTGAGGTGCTGCAGCACCTGCGCCTCCACGAAGTGCCCGATCCGCGCCTTGGCCATCACGGGGATGGAGACGGTGTCGATGATGGACTCGATGAGGTCCGGATCGCTCATCCGCGCCACGCCGCCCTGCGAGCGGATGTCCGCGGGCACGCGCTCGAGGGCCATGACGGCCACCGCACCGGCGTCCTCGGCAATGCGGGCCTGCTCCGCGGTGACCACGTCCATGATCACGCCGCCCTTGAGCATGTCCGCGAGACCGCGCTTCACGAGGCGCGAGCCGGTCACGGGGGTGGGGTTCTGGGCGGAGGTCTGGGAAGTCTCAGTCATGGGGTCCATCCTGACGCGCGGAAGTGGTCCAGTGACAGGGCCATAATTGAGGGAAATGGCTGGTCCAGATGCCGCTGAGCTGTGGTGATGCGAAACCTAGGGAAATGGTGGCAGGTATATAAAATTTACTATACCTGCATAGAATTTCCTGCATGGACCTCGCTGCCAATCCCTACAGCCCCGGCTCGGGCCTGCGTCCGAAAGTGCTCAGCGGCCGCGCGGCGGAAGTCGAGGCCTTCGACCTCCT
The DNA here is from genome assembly GCF_001812045.1 of Kocuria sp. HMSC066H03. Classification (NCBI taxonomy): domain Bacteria; kingdom Bacillati; phylum Actinomycetota; class Actinomycetes; order Micrococcales; family Micrococcaceae; genus Kocuria; species Kocuria sp. HMSC066H03. Next base: position 833,310 of record NZ_KV807506.1, on the reverse strand, counting down.
GATCGCCCGCACCAAGCTGCGCCGCCCCAACCGGGGAATGGTCCTCACCGGGTTGCGCGGCGTGGGCAAGACCGTGCTCCTGAACGTTCTCCGGGCCCAGGCAGACCACCACGGCTGGCTCACGGTCCAGTTGGAGGGTCGTCCGGAGGGACGGGGCCGGGAAGAAGTCAGGGACAGGCTCTCCCGTGAGCTCATCGTTGCCGCCCGGCGGCACCACGGGCGTCACCCGGGACCCCGCTTCGCGGAAGCCCTGGCCACCATCCAGTCCTTCAGCGTCTCGGTGGGCCCCGGTGGGGTGCCCGCAGGGGTGGACCTGAGGGGCGGGCGGGCCGGTTCCGGGCGTCTGGACGTGGACCTGGAAGAACTCGTGGCGGACCTCAGCGAACCCCTCGCGGCTGAGCACAGTGCCTTCGGCCTGTTCATCGACGAGATGCAGGACCTGGATCCGGATCTGATGAGTGCCATCATCACGGTGCAGCACATCGCTGGGCAGCGGGAGTGGCCGTTCTACCTCATCTGCGCGGGACTGCCCACCTTGCCCGCGACCCTCAGCGCCGCACGCAGCTATGCAGAGCGCCTCTTCGACTACCGGAGCATCGGACCGCTGAGCCGAGAGGCGGCGGGTCATGCCCTGTCCAGGCCCGCGAAGGAGGTCGGTGCAGCCTTCGAGCCCGATGCGCTCGATGCGCTCGTCTCCGCCACGGGCGGCTATCCCTACTTCATCCAGGAGTTCGGCCAGGCCGTGTGGGAGGTCGCCCCGTCCACTCCTTTCACCGCTGAGGATGCCGAGCTGGCCATCCAGCGGGGGTGGGCGCAGCTGGACGCCGGGTTTTTCCCCGCACGGTGGGGACGGGCCACTGGCAGAGAGCGTCAGTACATGAGCGCCATGGCACAGGATGGCGACGGGCCGTCGAGAACCGGCGAGTTGGCGGCACGCCTCGGTGTCACCACGAGCACGCTCGGTCCCACCCGCGCGCAGCTGCTTCACAAGGGCATGATCTACGCACCTGAGCACGGGAAGGTGGCCTTCACGGTGCCTGGTATGGCCGGATACATCGCTCGGCAGTTCGGGGCATGAGGCACCCCCGGGACGTCGACCTGCCCCTCACCGTGGACCGCACCTCCGGGGTGCCCCTGGGTGAGCAGCTGGTGCGTCAGGTCCGTGACCTCGTGGCGCGCGGCGTGCTCCGCCCGGGGGATCCGCTGCCGTCCTCCCGGGCACTCGCGGCCCGCCTGGGCACCTCCCGCGGCACCGTGACCGCGGCGTGGGACGTCCTCACCGGGGAGGGTTACCTCGTGGCGGACCGCGGTGCCACACGGATCACGCCGTCCCTGCACCTGGACCCGGAGAACGCACCGGCAGCGACAACGCCCCCATCCCGTACGCTTCCGGCCCCGGTCCGCACGACGCCGCCCCGGCCCCATCCGGTTCCGCCCCCGTCTCAGACGCCCCCGCCCCGCGCGACGCCGCCCGACCTCACGAGCACGCCCCGCCTTGCGACGTCGCACGATCCCACGACGCCGCCCGCCCACCCGGGCGCCGCGCGGCGTCCCCGATCTGCCGCAGCACCGTCCGGGACCCCGCTCCCGAGCGTGACCACCGTGGGCGGGGGCCGGGTCCTCGACCTGCGCCCGGGCACGGGCCCCGTCACCGCCCTGGACACCCCCGCGTGGCGCGGTGCGTGGCGGGACGCTGCGGGCGCGACCGCTCGGGGCGAGACGGCGGGGGCATCCCTCCAGGAGCACCTCTCGGCGTACCTGCGCCTCAGTCGCGGCGTCGTGCGCGCCCCGGAGGACATCCTGGTCACGGCCGGGGTCCGGGACGGGCTGCAGCTGGTGCTGCGGGTGCTCGGTCTCGCGCGGCGTCGCACCCTGCGGGTGGCCGTGGAGAACCCCGGCTACCCCGCGCTGCGCCGGGTGGTGGAGGCCACCGGGCACACCGCCCTGCCCGTGACCGTGGACCACCACGGCCTGGACCCCGCCGCCCTGCCCACCGGGCGCTGGGGAGGGGCCGGCCGCTGGGACGTGAGCGCACCCCCGGACGTGCTGGTGCTCACCCCGGGCCACCAGTACCCGCTGGGCGGCACCATGCCCGTGAGCCGCCGCGCGGAGCTGCTGGCCTGGGCCCGTGAGCACGGCGCGGTGGTCATCGAGGACGACTACGACTCCGAGCTGCGCCACACCGGCCAGCCCCTGCCCGCCCTCGGGGCCCTGGACACCGCGCGGGACACCGTGGTCACCCTCGGCAGCTTCGCCAAGGTGCTCGGCAGCTCCGTGGGGGTGGGCCACCTGGTGGCCCCGGACCCGCTGCTGCCGGAGCTGATCCGCGCGCGGGAGGACCTGGGCTCGCCGGTGTCCCGCGTGGCGCAGGACGCGATCGCCCGGTTCATGGACGCCGGGGAGTTCCAGCGCCACACGGCGCGCATGCGCCGTTCCTTCCGCCGACGCCGCTCGCTCGTCTCGGACGCGCTCGCGGACCTCCCCGGGGTGCTCGTGGTGCCCATGGCCGGTGGCGCCCACGCGGTGGTCGAGGTTCCGGACGAGGACGCCGCGGTGGCCCGGGCACGTGAGCGGGGCGTGCTGGTGAGTGGGATCGGGGAGTACTGGACGGGACGAGCACGCCCCGCGGGACGGACGCAGGCGGCGTCGTCGTCCGGGGGAGGACTGGTGCTGGGACTGACCGCGCGGGACGAGGATCTCGCGCGAGGCGCGGCTGTGCTGCGGGAGGTGCTGGGGGGCATCCCGGGTGGTGGGGGTCAGCGCGCCGGGGCTCCCACCAGGGACGCTCGCTAGACTGGCCGAAACACCCACGGCAGATTCAGGAGTTCCGGCGTGCCCCCACAGATTTCCGCACCGCGCGGCGGCGAGAACCGCGCCGACCGGGGAACCGACGTGCGCCACGACCTCTGGGCGCCCACGCTGGTGCGCGCCGTGGTGGCGCTCGTGTTCGCGGCGGTCACCGTGTTCTGGCAGGAGCCGTCGCTCGAGGCCGGGCGCTGGGTCATGGCGTTCTTCCTGGTGGGAACCGGGGCGTCCGCGATCTTCCTGCAGGTGCGCCTGAACCGCCGCGAGGACGTGGACCTCGGGGCCAGCCGGTCCATTCCGCAGTCCTACGGCGTGCTGTACGTCCTGGGTGGTGTGCTCACCGCAGTGGTGGCCCAGAGCAACTGGTTGTTCGTCCTGCTGTCCTCGGTGATCCTGGCGCTGTGCGGGATCACGGAACTCGTGCTCGGCATGCGCTTCCGCGGGCAGTTCCCGCTGGGGCGGGACTGGACCCTGTGCGGTGCGATCACCGTGTTCGCCGCCATGGGCATGGTGCTCGTGGAGACCCTCGGGGCCAAGGCCGAGCTGGGCGTGGTGGGCGGTGCCGCCATCCTGATCGGTGTCACCCAGCTGATCGCCGCGCTGAGTCTGCGCCACGACGCGCGGGTGGCGGACGGCCCCGCCGCGGGCCCGGCCCGCGAGGCCTGACGGCGTAGACTGGCTCCTTGAACCGACGGGCGGGAAGCCGCCCCCGACGCACACCCCCAGCACTGCCAGGAGGAATCACGTGGCCCAGCGCACTGAGCACAACGGCCGGCGCAAGACCGACATCAAGGGGCCCCTGGTCATCTCGGCGGTGCTCGCGGTCGTGGCGTTCGTGATCGTGTCCGTGGTGGCCGCCGGCGGTTCGGACAACGCCGCCCGCGTGGGCCTCGGGCTGATCGCCGCGGGCATCACGTTCATCGCCTCCGTGGTGGTGTGCGCCACCCTCATGCTGCTGGAGAAGCCCAACGCCGAGGAGCTCGGCCAGGGCACCGGCGTGAACCGCTCCTCCGCCAAGATCTTCGCGGAGAACAAGGCCCGCCGGGAGGCCGAGCGGGCCCGCCGGGCCGAGCAGGGTGGCACCGCGTCCACCGCCTCGGACGAGCCGGAGTTCGGGCAGCGCGTGCACCCGGACACCCAGGGTGAGGAGCCGGGCTCGAGCGCCCGCTGATCCGCTCACCGATCTCTTGACGGCTCCGCCCCGGTGACTCCTGGTCCCCGGGGCGGAGCCGTTGTGGCAGCTCGCGCCGCCGCGCGCGCCCTCAGCGGGCGAACCCCCGCAGCCGCAGCGAGTTCAGCACCACGAACACCGAGCTGAACGCCATCGCGGCACCGGCGACCATGGGGTTGAGCAGCCCCAGGGCGGCCACCGGGATGGCCACGGTGTTGTACGCGAACGCCCAGAACAGGTTGGACTTGATGGTGGACAGCGTCCTGCGGGACAGCCGGATGGCCAGCGGAACAGCGGTGAGCTCGCTGCGCACCACGGTGATGTCCGCGGCCTGCATGGCGGCGTCCGTGCCGGAGCCCATGGCGATCCCGAGGTCGGCGGTGGTCAGGGCCGGGGCGTCGTTGACGCCGTCGCCCACCATGGCCACCACGTGACCCTCGGAGCGCAGCTTCTCGATGGCCTGGACCTTGCCGTCCGGGGTGACGTCCGCGATCACGTCCGCGGGGTCGATGCCCACCTGCTCGGCCACGGAACGCGCCACCGCGGCGTTGTCACCGGTCAGCAGGACGGGGCGCAGCCCCAGGTCCTTGAGCTCGGCAATCGCCGCCGGGGCCTCGTCCTTCACGGTGTCCCGCAGGTCGACGAACCCGGCCAGCCGCCCGTCCACCGCCACGAGGATGGTGGTGGTGCCGCCCGCGCGGGCCAGCTCCAGGGCGTTGGTCTCCTCGGTGTTCAGGCGCACGCCGTTCTCGTGCAGCCAGGACTCCCGGCCCACCACCACGAAGCGCGCGTTCATGCCGTCCGGGACGTAGCCCCGCACGCCGCCGCCCGGTGCGGACTCGAAGCGGGTGACCTCGTAGCGGTGCGGGGTGGCCGCCGCAATGGCGTGGGCGATCGGGTGCTCCGAGTAGCGCTCCACGGCCGCGGCCAGGTCCAGCACCTGGTCCTTGGACCACGCGTTGAGCGGGGTCACCGCGCTCACAGCCATCTCACCGTGGGTCACGGTACCGGTCTTGTCCATCACCACGGAGTCCACGGAACGTGTGTCCTCCAGGACCTCCGCGGACGTGATGAGGATGCCCAGCTGGGCGCCGCGCCCGGTTCCGGTGAGCATGGCCGTGGGGGTGGCCAGGCCCAGGGCGCACGGGCACGCGATGACCAGCACGGACACCGCCGCCACGAACGCGCGGTTGGGGTCCCCGGTCACCACCAGCCAGATCACCAGCGTCAGCAGGGCGATGCCCATGACCACGGGCACGAACATGGACGAGATCCGGTCCGCGAGCCGCGCCACCGGGGCCTTGGTGGCCTGGGCGCGGGCAACCGTGCGGCTCATCGAGGCCAGGACGGTGTCCGAGCCCACGTGGGTGGCGCGGGCCAGCAGCCGGCCCGTGGTGTTCACGGTGGCTCCGGTGAGCTCATCCCCGGGTCCCACCTCCACGGGCATGGACTCGCCCGTCAGCATGGAGGCGTCCACGGCGGACTCGCCCTCCAGGACCACGGCGTCCGTGGCGATCTTCTCGCCCGGTCGCACCGCGAAGGTGTCTCCCACCCGCAGCTCGGACACGGGCACCGTGCGTTCGGTGCCGTCCTCGGCCACCACGGTGGCCTGCTGCGCGCCGAGGTCCAGCAGGGCCTTCAGGGCCTCACCGGAGCGGGACTTCGCGCGGGCCTCGAGCCAACGCCCCAGCAGCAGGAACGTGGTCACCAGGGCCGCGGACTCGAAGTACAGCTGGTGCGCGGACATGTCCATGCCCTCGCCCGGGTGGGCGTGAGCGGTCATGCCCGGATCGGCCACCAGTTGCCACAGCGAGAACAGGTACGCGGCGGCCACGCCCAGGGAAACCAGCGTGTCCATGGTGGTGGACAGGTGCCGCGCGTTCACGGCGGTGGCCCGGTGGAACGGCCACGCCGCCCACGTGACCACGGGCAGCGCGAGCAGCGCCGCCACCCAGCCCCAGTGCGGGAACTGGGCGCCCGGGACCATGGACATCACGAACACGGGCACGGAGAACGCCGCCGCGACCCAGAAGCGCTTCTTGAGGTCGTTCATCCGGCGCTGCGCCGGAGTGGTTTCGAGCGCCGGATCGCGGTGCTCGTTCTCGGCCGGTCCCCGCTCGCTGCGGGCGGCGTCCTCAGCGGGTTCCTGGGCACCGCGGGGCGCGGCAGCCGCTGGGCTCGCGTCAGGGGAGGCGGACGACGACGTCGTACCCGCCGCTGCGTCCCCCGCGTCCGGCTGGCCTGCGGTTTCGTGGGAGACGGGGTTCCCGCCCTGGTGGGGAGCCTCGGAGGGCTCCGGGCCCGTGCCCGGACGGGAGGTCCCGGAGGGCGCGCCGGAGCCGTGGGTCGCGGTGGTCCCCTGGGCGGCGTCGGGGCCGCCGGTACCGGTCCGCCGCTGGGATGCCGGCGCGCTCTGCTGCGCGCCTCCCGTGATGCGGGCCTCGTACCCGGCGCGGTGGACGGTGTCCACGATCTGCTCGTCCGGGACGTTCTGAGGGACCTTCACGGTCGCGGACTCCAGGGCCAGGTTCACCGCGGGGTCCACGCCGTCGATCTTGCGCAGCTTGCGCTCGATCCGGCCCACGCACGAGGCGCACGTCATGCCGGAGATCTCCAGCTCCAGCTCCCGCAGGGGTCCGTGGACCTCGCTGTCGAGGGTGTCGGTGGATGTGGTGGTGTCACTCAACGGTGTACCCCGCTTCCGTCACGGCCGCGGAGATCTCCTCCGGGCTCAGCTCGCGCTCGCTCGTGATGCGCACCGGGGACGTGCCGCCCGCCTTGAGGTCCACGTCCACGGACGTCACGCCGGGGATCTCGGACAGCTCCTCCGTGACGGAGGAGACGCAGTGGCCGCAGGTCATGCCGGAGACGTTGACGGTGGTGTTCATGGATTTCTCCTTCGGGTCGGTGGGCCCGGGGTGGGCCCGGAAAATCGTGAGGGGGTGTGCGTCAGCTCTTGACCAGGCGCGCGATCGCGGCGTTGGCCTCCGCGAGCTTCTCGTCCATCTCCGAGGTGTCCCCGGTGTCGTGGGCGTGCTCCACGGCGTGCTTGACGCAGTGGCCCAGGTGCTCCTCCATGAGCCCCAGGCTCACGGACTTCAGGGCTGACTGGATCGCGGAGATCTGCGTGAGGACGTCGATGCAGTAGGTGTCCTCGTCGATCATCCGCTGGATCCCGCGCACCTGGCCCTCGATGCGCTTGAGGCGCCGGGCGTAGGAGGCCTTGTCCTGGGTGTAGCCGTGGGTGGGGGTGTCCTGGGTGCTCATGGCTCCCACCGTATACCCCTTGGGGGTATCCGTTCAAGGTGGGGCCGGTCACGCGAGGTGTCGGGGCGATTCGGGATCGCCGGGCCATGCCGGGCGGAGTGGTGCGGGGATCGGGGCGCGAGGCACGCCCGGGGTGACCGGGCGGCGTCGTGGACGGGTGCTGCGGAGGTGGCGAGGGCTCAGGAACCGCTGCGCAGCACCGTGCGCATGGTGCGCTGCAGCGCGTGGGCCATCTCCTCGGTGCCCACCGCCGAGGCGGGGGAGTCCGCGTCCTGCTGCCGCAGGACCGTCATGAGCCCGCCGGCCACGAAGTAGGTCCGCAGCCACTGGTCGGGGTCGAGGTCGTCCAGCCCCGTGTCGAAGGCGGCCCGCGCCACGCGCTCGGCGAGCCACAGCTCCACGATGGGGCGCACGCGCGAGGCGAGCTGGCGGTTGCCCACGGTGGCCAGGTTCCCCATGCCGTGGGTGTGCACGAAGTCGATCAGCCGCTCCAGGGGCTTCTCGATCCCGGAGCCCTCGAACGTCTCGAACTCGCGCGCGGTGTGCGAGAGCTCCTGCTTCACGATGTCGGCGTAGACGTCGTCGAGGCCCGAGTAGTGCTGGTAGAAGGTGGGGCGCGAGATCGCGGCCTTCTTGCACAGCTGGGAGATGGTGATGCTGCGGGCGTCCTGGACCTCCAGCAGCTGAAGGCACGCGGTGCGCACGGCGTTCAGGGTGTGGGCCACCCGGACGTCCACCGGGGGGCCCTGGGGGGTGTCGTCGGCCGGGGCGTCCATGGGGCCAGGATAGCAGTTGCGAACGGCTTACCTTACATTTGAAAAGCACACTTACAGGTGTAAGGTAGGCCGACATGTCGTCACCTCAACCACCCGGGACCGGGTCCCGCGTTCCGGCCACGATGATCCTCGTGGCCATGCTCTTCCCCGTGTTCATGGCCTTCGCGTATCCCGCCTCCTACGTATCGGCCATGCACCAGCCCGCGCCGCACCACATGGAGGTGGAGGTGATCGGCGCCGGTGCGCCCGCCCAGCAGGTGGCCCGCCAGGTGGCGGCGCAGGGCAAGGACGCGCTGGACGTCAGCACCGTGGCGGATGCGGACACCGCGCGCCAGGACGTGCTCGAGCGCAGGACCCGCGCCGCGTTCGACCCCGCGAGCGGGGACCTCTTCGTGGCCAGTGCCGGCGGCCGGCAGGCCACCGGGGTCGCGCAGGGGGTGTTCCAGCAGGTGGCCTCCCAGACGGGGGTGCCACTGAAGGTTCAGGACCTCCGCAAGCCCGCACCCAAGGACACCCTGGGCATCGCGTACATGTACCTCATGACGGCGTGCGTGACGGCCGGCTACGTCACCTCCACGATGCTCGGCAACCTGGGCAAGGGCATGCGGCTGCGCTCCAAGCTGGCGCTGATCGGGGTGCTGTCGGTGGTGGCCGCCGTGCTCACCACCGGTGTCACCTGGGGCTTCTACGGGGTGTACGACTCGCACCTGGTGGCCGCCGGTCTGGTGGCCATGGGCGCGTACCTCACCGCGGCCGTGTTCCAGCTCGGCGTGGGCGGTCTGCTGGGCCAGGCCGCCACGATCGTGGGGATCACCGTGTTCGTGATCCTGGGCATCCCGGCCTCGGGGATCGCCACCAGCCCGGACCTGATGCCCGGTTTCTTCCAGGTGATCCACCGCATGATGCCCACCGGCGCCATCGGCGAGCTGCTGCAGCGGATCGTCTACTTCGACGGCCACGGCGTGGGCCCCTGGATCCTGCTGCTGGCCACCTGGCTGCTGCTGGGCGCGGGGCTGCTGTGGCTGGGCTCCCTCCGCTCCCCGCACCCGGGTGAGGACCGCGGCGTGATCGCGGACCAGGTGGACCACGCCCGCAAGCACCCCGACGAGCCCCTTCTCACGGCTTACGACTCCGACGACTCCGATGACGACGACGCCGCCGCGCGCCCCGCGCGCGCACGGCACCGGGCCCAGGAAGTGACGCACGCATGAACGATCAGAACCCGACCCCCGGCCAGGACCGTGGGGACGCCGCGGTGAGTGCGGCGGGCTCCACGGTGGTCCCCGAGTCCGAGCGCCCGCTCGAGGACGGCTTCATGGGCCGGATGGCGCAGATGCCTCCCGCCTCGGCCATCGGTGCTATGCAGAATCCCACGGCCCCGCCGCGCCGCACGGTGGACGCGAAGCTCACGCAGAAGCGCATGGTCACGGTGGGCATGCTGCTGCCGCTGTTCATGATGTTCGTGATGCCCATGCTCATGGTGGGCACCACCGTGGATGTGACCCCCCGTGACATGCAGGTGGCCGTGATCGGCACCGGCGCGCAGACTGCGGACCTCGCCCAGCAGCTCACGGACGGCTCCGCGGGGGACTTCGACGTGCACCGCGTGGACACCGTGGACGACGGCCGCCACGAGGTGCGCACGCACGACGCCCGCGCGGCCTACGACCCCGCCACCGGCACCCTCCACACCGCCGGGGCCAACGGCCGCCAGGTGAACGCCGCCGTGACGCAGCTGTTCACCCCGGTGGCGCAGAAGGCGCAGAAGCAGCTGCACACCGAGGACGTGGCCCCCGCGGCGGAGAACGACCCGAACGGCACCACCATCACCTACCTGGCCCTCGGGGCGATCCTGGGCGGGTTCATGACGGGCATCGTGAGCAGCCTCATGCCCGCCGGCACCAAGCTGCGCATCGCGCTGTGGTTCCTCATGCCGGCCGTGGTGGCCACGGGCATGGTGGTCTACGGCTGGGCGGTGTTCGGGATCTTCAGCGGCAGCGCGTTCGTGCCGTGGTGCATGCTCTACATGCTGTGCCTGTCCTGCGTGACCGTGACCACCGGGCTCATGCTCGTGTTTGGTCCCGTGGCCATGCCGGTGTGCATCTTCCTCATGCCGCTGCTCGGTCTCGGCGCCTCGGGGCTGACGACGCCGCTCGACATGGTCGGCGGTTTCTACGGCTGGGTGCACGGCTGGCTGTACTCGCCCCAGGGCGTGGCGGCCATCCGGGACGCCATCTACTTCCAGGACGTGTCCCTCGCGGCGCCGGTGTGGATCATGATCGCGTGGATCGCGGGCGGGATCGCCCTGGCCGTGTTCGGCACCCTGCGCCAGAAGCGCCGCCACCTGTTCGCCGTGCTGAGCGAACGGGAAGAGGCCAGCACCGCGGCGGCCGCGGCGGCGGCGTCGGTCTAGGAGATCGGTTTAGGAGACGGGGGTGGGCCGGGCGCAACAGTTCCGGCCACCACTGCGTCACGCCGTGGCAGGGGCGCCCCTCAGTCGAGAGGGGCCTCCCGCTTGGCTTGTGAACGCAGAGCCCCGCCCCGGTTGTGCCGCATGGTGAGAATGAGCGACGGCATCATGAACGCGACCACCGCGGCGGAGGCCCATGCGCCCACCTCCTGGAATCCCCGGATCGCGCCCCACATGAGCAGACTAAGACTGGCCGCCAGCATGAGATAGAAAACTGCGGGGCGTCGAGGACTGTGCGGCGCGCGCCCGAAGATCATCGGCAGTCGGGAGTTCTGGTTGGCCGCTGCCACCATGCGCATGGCGCAGAAGCTGAGCAGCGCACCCAGAGCGATGACGATGAGCCACACCATTGCCGAAACCGCCTCACGTTGCCGAAATTGGTGGTCGTCGTGCAGGGCCCACGACTGTACCCGTCGGCTGCGGGTCCACCCGTCAGGCGCGTCAGGGCGGTGAATGTCGGCGCCGGTGCTCGGCACCTGGTCAAAGACGTCTGCGCGCAGTCCTAGAGGTGAGCCGGGGGACGAGGCGGCAGGGCGGCGTCGTCATGCGGGAAAGTCAGGCCGCGGCGACCGGGGCGGCTGCGAGGACGGGTTCCGCGACCGAGTAGTCCAGGGTGGTGCGGGCGAACGAGGCGCCTAGGATGGCCTCCAGGCCGGGAATGAGCTCGGTGGTGATCTCGTCCTTGATGCGCTGGTTCTCCATGCTGGGGGTGAAGGCCAGGGTGACGGTGAGGTGAAGGTCGTCGAGGCCGCCCGTGATGGCAAAGTCCGCCGAGGCCACGGAGGGGTACACCTGCACACCGAGGGTGGCGGCGCGGGCCACGGAGGGCAGAGACACGCCCTCGAACGGGGTGTTCCGGGCAGATCCGAGATCGGTGACGGGCACCACCGTGGTGTCCGGTGCCGGGTCCTGTGCGAGCATCATTGCGAGCCCTCCGCTCTTCCTGAAAGCAGCCTTGGGGGAGCGGCGACAGGTTGATGGTCCAACTAACTGTTAGCTAATCTACTGGACCTATGCAGACGACATGTGCACCAGCCGCGAATCGCGCCGAGAACGACGCTGTATGACGTCCGAACCCGCCGTCCCGCGGCACTTCTGGTACGACGACTCGACCGAATCCGCGAGCGGCGTGGACGTGCTGAACCTCCTGCGCCGCTACCGCGACGCGGAGACCACCATGCGCTCGCGCGTGCGCGCGGACATGGACATGGGCGAGAAGGACATCCTGGCTCTGCGGCACCTGATCTCGGCGGACAAGACGGGCACGGCTCTGCGCCAGAAGGACGTGGCCGCGATGCTCGGGATCACCAACGCCTCCACGAGCGCGCTGGTGGACCGCCTGGTCCGCGACGGCTACGCCGAACGCATCCCCCACCCGGACGACCGCCGTTCCGTGGCGGTGGTCCCCACCGAGCACGGCAAGGAGGAGGTCCGCACCACCCTGCGGGACATGCACGGACGGATGATGGCCGTGGTCAACGAGATGTCCGCGGCGGAGCGGGACGTGGTGGCGGCCTTCCTGCGGAGGATGATCGAGGGCGTCACGCAACCGCCGGCTTCCTGACGCGCCGGATGCGGGGCTTTGTTAGTCTCCCCATCATGTCGGTCGCGAAGCTCTCGGTGAGCCACCAGAACTACCTGAGGGCCATCTGGAACCTGGGGGAGTGGTCTGCGGACCCCGTCACCACCTCCGCCGTGGCCCAGAAGGTGGGGCTGCGCGCCTCCTCCGTTTCGGATGCGCTCAAGAAGCTCACGGAGCAGGGTCTCGTGGCGCACACCCCGTACGGCGCCATCGAGCTCACCGAGCAGGGCCGGGCGCTCGCCGTGGAGATGGTGCGCCGCCACCGGCTGATCGAGACCTTCCTGGTGGAGATGCTCGGCTACCGCTGGGACCAGGTCCACGACGAGGCGGAGCACCTGGAGCACGCCGCCTCCGACTTCATGATCGACCGCCTGGACGATCTCCTGGGGCACCCCTCCCGCGACCCGCACGGTGATCCGATCCCCGCCAAGGACGGCACCATCACCTCTCCCGACGCCGTCTCCCTCACCACCGTCCCGGACGGTTCCCGCGTGCGCGTGGAACGGATCTCGGACCGGGACTCGGGGCTGCTCCGCTTCTTCGCCGAGCAGGGCATCGGCGTGGGGGTCCCCCTGGACATCCGCTCCGGCGGCCCCTACTCGGGTTCGGTCCAGGCTGTGCTGGACGACGGCGCTCGCAACGTCCCCCTCGGACAGACCGCCACCGACGCGGTCTGGGTCTCGCTTGGCGAGGTCAGTTCCTGACAGGACCGGGGCCTTCGGGGCGAGCCCGGCAAGCGAAACGACGGTGAGAGGGGCGCGGGGGCGGAGACTTTCTGTCCCGCGGCCCCCGGGCGCCACTCGGCGTCAGCCCCCTCCCGGGTCAGAGGATGCAGAACTCGTTGCCCTCGGGGTCCGCCATGACGGCCCAGCCCAGGTCGTGGCGGCGGTCGTCGACCATGACCGCTCCCAGGCGGAGCGCCCGCGTGATCTCCTCCTCCTGGGGGGCTCCCTGGGGAACGAGGTCCATGTGGGCCCGGTTCTTGACCTTCTTGGCGTCCGGGACCCTGAAGAAGAGCACGATGTAGCCGTCGGGGGTCACCAGGTAGCACTCGTCGGAGCCCGGGTGGTAGCAGTCGGGTTCGTGGATCGCCCAGTTCGTGAGCTCGCGCCAGAACTCCGCGACGGTGTGCGGGTCGATGGCGTCCCAGGTGGTGTGCGACAGGCGAAGCGACATGAGGGGTCTCTTTTCTCGAGCGGTCGACTGCAGGGTGTCTCTCACGGGTGAAACGTATGTTGCTTGTGAGAGTCAAACCCGGATCCCCCTCACATGCAAGACTTGACGTGTCTGTGAGGAGGGTGCATGACGGAGTTCAGCCACATTTCGGGCGACCGGATGCTCGACCTGGTCAACACCGTGGAGTGGCGGCTCGGCGGCCCCGCGCGGGAGGAGGATCTGACCTCCTACGACCGCGTGCTCACGTGGTGCCGGGAGTCCGGGCTGCTCGACGCGACTGAGCAGGAACAGCTCCAGGCTCTTGCCGGAGAGGATCCGCGCACCGCCGCCGCTGAACTGGGTCGGGTTGTCGCGCTGCGCGAGCGGGTCTACGAGGCACTGTTCCACGGTGACGAGCACGCGTCGGAGGCCATTGCCACCGCCTACCGGACCACCCTGGGCCACTCCCGCCTGTCCCGCCGCGGCGCGGGCTGGTGCTGGTCCGACAACGAGCTCACGCTGGCGACCGCCCGCCATCGCATCACCCGCGGCCTGGTAGAACTCATGAACCGGGGCGACCTCGACCGGCTCCACCAGTGCGAGGACGCCACCTGCGGGTGGGTCTACCTCGACACGTCCCCCCGGCGGAACCGGCGCTGGTGCGTCACGAGCGACTGCGGGGACCGGAACCGCTCCCGTGCCTACTACGCGCGGCAGCAGGAACGGAAGCGTGCCGCACAGGCCAGGGACCGGAACTCATAGCGCTGCCGCCCGGGCAGCCTTGGCCCGGCGGGGATCGACGCCTGCCCGACGCGCGCACGCAGGTCCCGTGTGGCGCGGGCAGGGTGCGGGACGCTGCCGGACCCGGCCCGGGCGCGGAGGTGCCCTACCCCGCCACCGCCCGCCGGCGACGTCGGGCCGCCAGTCTGCTGCCCAGCACCCCGTGCGCGGGGCTGAGCAAGTACGCGAGCGCGAAGGCCGCCGCGTGGACGAGCACCACCAGCCCGCCGGGGGAGGCGTTGAGCCAGTAGCTGAGGTAGATGCCCAGCAGCGCGGACGTGGCCGAGACGCACGGCGCGATCACCAGCATGGCCCCGAACCGGTCGGTGAGCAGATGTGCGGTGGCGCCCGGAATGATGAGCATGGCCACCACGAGCACCACCCCCACCACCTGCAGGGCTGCCACGGACGTCACCGCGAGCAGCCCCAGCAGCAGCCCGCCCAGGAACCGGGGGGAGAGCCCGATCGCGTGCGCGTGCTGGGGGTCGAACGCGTAGAGGGTGAGATCCCGCCGCTTGAGCACCATCACCGCCAGCGCCACCACCGCCAGCAGGCAGATCTGCAGCTGCTCCGCCGCGGAGATGCCCAGCACGTTGCCGAAGATGATGTGAGTCAGGTTCGTCTGGCTCGGGGTGACCGAGATGAGCACCAGACCCAGGGCGAACAGGGACGTGAACACGATCCCGATGGATGCGTCCTCCTTGACCCTGCTGGTCCCGCGCAGCCCGCCGATCAGCACCACCGCCAGCACACCCGCGACCAGCGCCCCCACGGTGAACGGGATGCCCAGGATGTAGGCGAGCACCACGCCGGGCAGCACCGCGTGGGACACGGCGTCCCCCATGAGCGACCACCCCACGAGCACCAGCCAGCACGAGAGCACCGCGCACACGGATGCCGCGGCCACGGTGGTGACCAGTGCGCGCAGCATGAACTCGTACTCCAGCGGCTGGGTGAACAGCTCCAGGGTGCTCATGCGCGGCCTCCTCGGTGCGGGGTGGGTGCGTCGGGTCTCATCACGGCGGCGGTCCCGTTGCGCGGGGGCACGACGCCGCCCGGGGCCGCGACCGTGCCCGAGGGTACGACGCCGCCCGGCGCCGGGGCGTCCCCCGCGGCAGGGCCCGGTGGCGGCCCCTCGTGAGCCGCGCCCGCGGCGAGCGGCGCGCGGTCGGCGGGAGCGGCGTCGTCGTCCCCCGGGGACCGCGGGGACGGGTCGGAGAGCACGTCCAGGCCGAACGCGCGCACGAGGTGCTCGGGTGCGAGCCCCTCCGCGACCGGCCCGTGGAAGAGCACATGGCGGCGCAGCAGGACCACGCTCTCGGCGAGCTGCGGCAGGGCGTGCAGGTCGTGGGTGGCCACGACCACCGCGCAATCCTGGGCGGCGAGCTCGTGCAGCAGCCGCACGATGGTCGCCTCGCTGCGCTTGTCCACGCCCGCGAACGGTTCGTCCAGGAGCAGGGTCCGCGCGCCCTGGGCGATGGCACGCGCCACGAAAACCCGCTTGCGCTGCCCGCCGGACAGCCGCCCGATCTGCCGCCCGGCCAGCTCCGTGAGCTCCACCCGCTCCAGCGCGTCCGCCACGGCGGCCCGGTCCGCGGGACGCGCCCGCCGAGTGGGGCCCATGTGCCCGTAGCGCCCGGTCATGACCACGTCCCGCACGGACAGCGGGAACGCCCAGTCCACGTCCTCGCTCTGCGGCACGTACCCCACCACGCCCCGCTTCCGCGCGGTGCGCGGGTCCATCCCGTCCAGCCGCACCTCGCCGGCCTCCAGGCGCACGGTGCCCATGAGCGCCTTGAACAGCGTGGACTTCCCGCTGCCGTTCATGCCCACCAGCCCCGTCACGCACCCGGGGGCGATCTCCAGGTCCACGCTGTCCAGGGCGCGCACGCGGCCGTAGTCGACGACGACGCCGCTCGCCCGGATCGCGGGCGTCACCGCGCCTTCCCGGACAGGCCGTTGGCAATGGTGTCCGCGTCGTGGCGCAGCAGGTCCAGGTAGGTGGGCACCGGGCCGTCCTGCTCCGAGAGGGAGTCCACGTAGAGGGTGCCGCCGTAGCGGGCGCCGGTGGCCTCCGCGACCTGCTGCATGGGCTTGTCGGAGACGGTGGACTCGCAGAACACCGCGGGCACCCTGTGCCGGTCCACGAACTCGATGGCGGAGCTGACCTGCTGCGGGGTGGCCTCCTGCTCCGCGTTGACCGGCCAGATGTACTTCTCGGTGAGCCCGGTGTCCCGCGCCAGGTAGGAGAACGCGCCCTCGCACGTGACCAGCGCGCGCTCGTTGCGGGGCAGCGCCTCCAACTTCTTGGACAGCTCCGTGCCGATTGCACGGATCTGCTCCTTGTACTTCTCCCCGTTGTCCCGGAACTGCTGGGCGTGCTCGCCGTCCAGCTCGCTGAGCGCGGCGACGATGTTGTCCACGTAGCGCTCGCCGTTGCGCGGGCTCATCCACGCGTGGGGATTGGGGGTTCCGGGGGTGTCGGCGATGTCCAGGGGCTCCACACCCTCGGAGACCACCTTGTGGGTCAGGTTCGCGGAGGAGGTGAACTGCTCGAGCCACTGCTCCAGGTGCAGCCCGTTGTCCAGCACCAGGTCCGCGCGGGAGGCCTTGGTGACGTCCTGCGGAGTGGGCTCGTAGTCGTGGATCTCCGCGCCCGGCTTGGTGATGGACTCCACGCTCACGTGCTCCCCGGCCACCGCGGCGGTCATGTCCTGGAGCACGGTGAACGTGGTGAGCACGGTGGGCTTCTCGGAGCTGCCGCCGGGCCCGGCCCCCGCGCAGCCGCTCAGAACCAGCACACCCGTGGCCGCCACGGCGGCGGCCCTCCATCTCCGTCGACCTCGCACCCAGACCCCTCCTCGCTCTTGTGAATTCTAAAGTTCGGTGTACCGAACTTTAAACCGGGGAGGGGGTCCGGGCAAGGAACGACGCGGCCCTACCTCCCGGCGGGCATGACGGCCCCGGGGGTGGGCTGGGCGTCGAAGCGCACACCCCGCGGATCCGGGGACAGGGCGGCCAGGATCAGCAGGGCAATGCTGCCCAGTCCGGGAACGAGGATGAGCAGGAACCACAGCCCGGAGAGGTTGCAGTCGTGCAGACGTCGCACGGACAGTGCCGCGGTGAAGATGGCCAGCAGCACCACCGCGAGCAGCAGAACCAGGGAGAGCACCGCCAGGACAATGGCGATCCCGCCGTCCACATCCGGCCAGGCCAGGTAGCCGCGGTCCTCCGCGAGCATGTAGGCCCCCGAGAGCAGGACCGTGTACAGCGCGATCCACCAGTACTCGGAGCGTGAGGCCCGCCCGGAGAACGTGGTGCCCTTGCTGATGAAGTTCTTGACGGCCCGCCACGGGCCCACGGGTTCGCCGGGCTGGGTGTCGTAGTACACGGGCTGGTACGGCAGGGTCATGGGTGGCGTCCTCCTGGGGGTCTCGCGGGACCGTTCGGTCCGCCGGTCGGCTCGCAACACGAACCCGACCGGCGCACGGTGAACCATCCACCGTACCGAGGCGCCACCCAGGGTGCATCGGCCGAACGGCCAGAGTTCCGTGCAGCGTGAGCCGACCGCTCGTTCGTGAGATTCTGGGGGACATGGCTTCCAGAATCGAGGACTACGCCCTGCTGTCCAACATGCGCAGCGGGCCGCTGGTCTCCCGCTACGGGTCGGTGGACTGGTGGTGCGTGCCGCGCTTCGACTCGCCCGCGCTGTTCGGCGCCCTGCTGGGCACCCCGGACCACGGCCGCTGGCTGCTCGCGCCGTACTGCGCGGTGGACGACGACGCCGCGGTGGACATGTCCCTGCCCGGCGTCATCGCGGTGGAGCGCTTCTACGCGGAGAACACGTTCGTGCTGCACACGGTGTGGTCCACGGACACCGGCACGGTGCGCGTCACGGACTTCATGCCGCTCAACGCCCGCACCGAGCTGATCCGCCGGGTGGAGGGCCTCACGGGTGAGGTGGAGATGTTCCAGGACCTCCGGCTGCGCTTCAACTACGGCTCGTCCGTGCCGTGGCTGAGCCGCTTCGACGTCCTCGAGGACGAGTCGGAGGACGCCGAGGCCGAGTCCGTGCTGGTGGGCATGGCCGGTCCGGACTCCGTGGTCTTCCACGGCGATCCGCTGCCGGAGGCGGACCCGGACAAGACCAAGCGCCGCCACGCGGGCTCGTTCACGGTGGCGGCCGGTCAGACCCGGGACTTCACGCTCACGTGGTTCCCGTCCCACGGGGTGCCCCCGGAGGCGGTGGACGTGAACGAGACGCTGACGACGACCGTGACCCTGTGGCAGGAGTGGACGGAGCGCTACGAGCCCTACGACCCCCTCACGGATCCCGCGGCCGTGAACCACACGGACCCGGACGAGCAGCCGCCCGCGCTGCACGCCTCCGGCGCGGACGCCGAGGACCTGGACACCTCCGAGCGCCCCTCGGCACGGGACGTGGGCCGTCACGGGGACCGCCCCCACCACGAGGGCACCTCCCTGGGCGGGTTCACGCTCACCGCCACGGACGACGAGCCCGCGGACCTCGTCCGGCGCAGCCTGCTGGTGGTGCGCGGACTGATGCACCAGGCCACGGGCGGGCTGATCGGCGCCCCCACCACGTCCCTGCCGGAGGTCGTGGGCGCGGAGCGCAACTGGGACCACCGGCTCTCGTGGCCCCGTGACGCGGCATCGGCCCTGGAGGTCATGCTGGACCACGGTCACGACCGCGAGGCCGCGCAGCTGCGCAACTGGCTGCTGCGCGCGGTGGCCGGGGACGTCAACAACCCCTCGAACATCTACACGCTGGACGGCTCCCCCCAGATCCGTGAGCGGCTGGTGGACCTGCCGGGCTACGAGCGCTCGCGGCCGGTGCGTGACGGCAACTCCTCCGGCAGCCACTACCAGTCGGACGTGGCCGGCCACGTGCTGCGCGTGTTCGAGATGCTGCGCCGCCGCGGCGTGCAGGAGGACCACCTCTCGTGGCCGCTGCAGCAGGCGCTGCTGCGCGCCGTGGTGGCCAACTACGAGGAGAAGGACCAGGGCATCTGGGAGATGCGCGGCGAGCCCCAGTACTACACGCACTCGCGCGTGATGATGTGGGCCGCCATGCAGGCGGGTGTGGACGCGGTGCGCATCCACGGCCTGCCCGGTGACGTGGAGACCTGGGAGGAGCACCGCGACCAGCTCGCGCACGAGATCTGGACCAGCGGCTACGACCCCCAGGTGGGCTCGTTCGTGCAGTACTACGGCTCCACGGACGTGGACGCCTCCCTGCTGCAGCTGCCCATGGTGGGGTTCGTGGCCTACGACGACGAGCGCATGCTCGGCACCGTGGACCGCATCCGCAAGGAGCTCACCGACAGCTCGGGGCTGCTGCACCGCTACCGCAACCTGCCGCAGCTCACGGACCTGGACGACGTCGAGGCGTTCGCGTCCTCGATCGGCCAGGACGGGTTCGCGGGCCAGTCCGCGCCGTCGGTCTCTGCCACGCTGCAGCTGGCCGAGCAGCTCGCGCTGTGCGGGCACACCCAGGAGGCGGTGCGGCTCACGGACGTGGCACTCGGCACGGCCAACGAGCTGGGCCTGCTGCCCTCCACGTACTCGCCCACCCACCGACGCGCCACGGGCAACTTCCCCCAGGTGGAGGCGCACCTGCGCCTGATCCGCGTGCTGGACATCCTGCAGGCGGAGACCGCCCCGGACGCCTCCTGATGCACCGGCCCACGACGCCGCTGGGGGCCGCGCCCGCGTTCGGTGCCCGGGCGCGGGGCGAGTGGGAGGTGGCCGTGCGGCGTCGTCGTGACCCCCGTGCGGGGTGGACGCAGGCGCGGGGCGTCATGTGCGGGATTCGGGGCGAAACCGATTACTGGCGGCCCGGCAGCGCACGGTAGCGTGAGCGCACCAGCTACGCCGGGCCCGGTGTGACTCGGCTGGTGGCCGAGGGAGTGCCTCGGCACCCTCCCCGGGCCGAGACTTATGGAGGCGCTGCAATGGCACGCACCGTCAATACCGTGACTGATCCCCACGCCCTCGCCGACTCCGCCGTGGAGCTCGTGCGCACCTGGCTGCAGCGGGCGCAGGAGAATCAGCGCAACAACAAGCAGAAGAACCCCGCGGAGGACCGTCTGGCCGCCGTGCTCCAGGACCCGAACGGGTTGGAGTTCACGGTGGGCTTCGTGGACCGCGTGATCCGCACGGAGGACACGAAGGCTGCGGCAAAGGCGCTGCAGGACATCGCGAAACTGACCCCGCAGTCCATGCCCGTGGCGGACCGCGCGCAGATCCAGGCGGGCACCGTGCTCTCCGGAGCGCTTCCCTCCGTGGTGGTTCCCGCCGCCCGTACCCGGCTGCGCCAGATGGTGGGCCACATGGTGGTGGACGCCCGCCCCGGGCCGTTCGGCAAGTCCGTGAAGAACATCAAGCAGCAGGGCCACCGGCTCAACATCAACCTCCTGGGCGAGGAGGTGCTGGGCGAGGACGAGGCCAAGAAGCACCTCGCGGACGCCGAGGGCCTGCTGCGCCGCGAGGACGTGGACTACGTCTCCCTGAAGGTCTCCTCCGTGGTGCCGCAGCTGTCCCACTGGGGCTTCGAGCGCACCGCCGAGCGCGTGGTGGAGCGGCTGCTGCCGCTGTACGAGACTGCCGCCACCAAGGGCACCGGGAAGATGTTCATCAACCTGGACATGGAGGTCTACTCGGACCTGGAACTGACCATCGAGGTGTTCAAGCGGCTGCTCGACAAGCCGCAGCTGAAGAACCTCGAGGCCGGCATCGTGGTCCAGGCCTACCTCCCGGACGCGCTCAGCGCCGTGGAGCGGCTCTCCGAGTGGTCCGCGCAGCGCGTGGCGGACGGTGGCGCCCAGATCAAGGTGCGCCTGGTCAAGGGCGCCAACCTGGCCATGGAGAACGTGGACGCCGAGATGCACGGCTGGCCCCTGGCCACCATGGAGTCCAAGCAGGCCACGGACACCAACTACAAGCGCGTGCTGTCCTGGCTGTTCCACCCCGAGCGCATGACGGGCATGCGCCTGGGCGTGGCCGGGCACAACCTGTTCGACATCGCCTTCGCGCACCTGCTCGCGGAGCAGCGCGGCGTCACGGACCGCATCGAGTTCGAGATGCTGCAGGGCATGGCCACCGCGCAGAGCGAGGCCGTGGCCACGGACGTGGGCCAGCTGCTGCTCTACGTTCCGGCGGTGAAGCCCGCGGAGTTCGACGTCGCCGTGTCCTACCTGGTGCGCCGGCTCGAGGAGAACTCCGCGAGCGAGAACTTCATGTCCGGGATCTTCGACCTGGGCCCGGGCAACTGGGTGTTCCAGCGCGAGGAGGGCCGCTTCCGCGCCGCCCTCGCGGACCTCGAGCAGGACCCGCAGGTGCCCTCGCCGCGCCGCGTGCAGGACCGCAGCGCGGAGACCGTGGGGGAGACCCCCACCATCCCGCTGGACGAGCCGTTCCGCAACGAGCCGGACACGGACGTCTCCGTGCCCGCCAACCAGCGCTGGGCCGAGACCCTGGCCGAGAAGATCGGCAGCAGCGAGTGGTACGCCTCCGTGGCCGTGCCCGAGCTGCTGAAGGACATGGACCAGGACTCGGACGAGGCCGTGCAGGCCGTGAACGACGTGGTGGCCACCGCCAAGGCCGCCGGCAAGCGCTGGGCGGACACCCCCGCCCGTGAGCGCGCCGAGATCCTCAACCGTGCCGCGGACATCCTCGCCGCGCGCCGTGGCCACCTCATGGCCGTGGCGGGTGCGGAGACCGGCAAGGTGCTGGAGCAGGCGGACCCCGAGGTCTCCGAGGCCGTGGACTTCTGCCGCTACTACGCCCGCCGTGCGCTGGAGCTGGAGTTCGTGGACGGCGGCGACTTCGTGCCGCACGCCGTGACCGTGGTGACCCCGCCGTGGAACTTCCCGCTGGCCATCCCCACGGGCACCACCGTGGCGCCGCTGGCCACCGGCTCGGCCGTGATCCACAAGCCGTCCCCCGAGTCCCGCCGCTGCTCCACCGCGGTGTGCGAGGCGCTGTGGGAGGCCGGTGTGCCCCGCGACGTGCTGCAGCTCGTGGACGCCGTGGAGGGGGAGGCCGGCAAGACGCTGATCTCCCACCCGGACGTGGAGCGCGTGGTGCTCACCGGCGCGTACGAGACCGCGCAGCTGTTCGCCTCGTGGGACCCGGAGCGCCCGCTCACCGCGGAGACCTCCGGCAAGAACGCCCTGGTGATCACCCCCAGCGCGGACCGGGACCAGGCGGTGTGGGACCTCGTCTCCAGCGCCTTCGGCCACGCGGGGCAGAAGTGCTCCGCGGCGTCGCTCGGCATCCTGGTGGGGTCCGTGGCCACGTCCGAGCGGTTCCGCCGCCAGCTCGTGGACGCCGCCTCCTCCATGGTGGTGGACTGGCCCGTGAACCTGCAGGCCACCGTGGGCCCCACCGTGGAGCAGCCCTCGGAGAAGCTCCTGCGCGGGCTCACGCAGCTGGAGCCCGGCGAGGAGTGGCTCATCGAGCCGAAGCAGCTGGACGACTCCGGCCGGCTGTGGCGCCCCGGGATCCGCGCGGGTGTGAAGCCCGGGTCCTTCTTCCACCTCACCGAGTGCTTCGGCCCTGTCCTGGGGCTCATGTCCGCGGACAGCCTCGAGGAGGCCGTGGAGCTGCAGAACGCCACGGACTACGGGCTCACCGCGGGCATCCACTCCCTGGACGCGGACGAGATCCTGCGCTGGGTGGACTCCGTGCAGGCCGGCAACCTCTACGTGAACCGCGGGATCACCGGCGCGATTGTGCAGCGCCAGCCGTTCGGCGGGTGGAAGCGCTCCTCCGTGGGTCTCGGCGCGAAGGCCGGTGGCCCCAACTACCTGGCGTCGCTGGGCCGCTGGAAGCGCGCCGGGTTCTCGGACTCCAGCACGGACCGCGGTGCGGCCGGTGCGTGGGTCCTCGATCCGCGCGTGCACCGCGCGCTGGATGCCGTGACCCCGCTGATCTCGGACGAGGACCTCGTGTGGCTGCGCCGCGCCGCGCAGTCGGACCAGTCCGAGTGGCAGCGCGAGTTCGGCCAGGTCAAGGACCCCACCGCCCTGCGCAGCGAGGCCAACCTGTTCCGCTACCGCCCTCGCACCGTGGTGGTGCGCGCCCAGGAGGGCGCGTCCCTCACGGACGTCCTGCGCGTGGGCCTCGCCGCCGTGCGCTCGGGTTCGCAGGTGGTCCTCAGCGCCGCCACTGAGGTGCCGGAGGCCGTCAACGGGCTCTTCGCCACGGTGCTCAACCCCGCGTCCGACGCCGAGTTCGCGCACGCTCTGGGCACCGGTTCCCTGGGCCCGCTGGGTCAGCTCTCGGACCTGCGCGCCCTGGACGACGACGCCCTCGACGTCCGCCACGGCGCCCGCGTCCGCGTGATCTCCCCGTGGGACGGCTCCGAGGAAGACCTCAAGGACCTCTACGCGGTGCGCGCCGAGCACCCGGACATCGCCCTGATCACCGAGGACGTGGTGGGCACCGGGCGCGTGGAGATGATGTACATGCTGGCCGAGCAGGCCGTGTCCATCACCATGCACCGCTTCGGCAACCACAGCCAGTCCATGCAGCGGGTGGTGGACGAGCTGGTGCGGTGACCCGGCGGCGTCGTGCCTGGCGCTCGGCGGCCTGCGGGTCGCGGACGCCGGGCGCCCACAGGCCGGCCAGCCGCTGACCCCGGACTTTCGAAGTCTGGGATCGGAGCGACCACGAGCCGCGCTCCCGGGAGACCGGGGGCGCGGCTCGTGCAGTGTTCAGGGGCGGTAGGGGCGGCGCGACACTGCGCAGCACTGACCGCTCTGTGGGTCTCAGATCCGGTGGGTGCTCCTCCGCTGCTGACCGCGGCGAATGCCGCCGGATACCACCAGGAGCAGCGCCACCAGCAGCAGCGGCCAGCCGATGAGGCCGCGCCAGGCCAGGTCGGTGAACGTGATCAGAGCCGCCGCCGCGACGGCCAGGAGGACGCCGAGGATGAGGAGCCAGGGGGTTCGGGGTGTCGTGGTGGTATCCATCCCACCACGCTAGGAGCACCCCGGACGCCGGGACAATGATCGCTCGGCCACTCTTCCCGGAGTGCAGACGGGCGGGCCCGCCCCTCACGCCCCTATCAGCACGTCCACGCCCCTGCTCCAGGTCCCCGAGGGGCTTGAAGAACCGCAGGAAAGACGATTCATTGCCCAGGGGTGACCCGATGTGGGGGCCATTTTGTGCAACATGTACAAGACGTACACTTGTCGTATGACCTCCGTGACCCTTTCCCAGTTCCGCAACCAGCAGAGCGACTACATTGCGACCGCGCAGCGCGAGCCAGTCGAGATCACCTCGAGGGGCGCGGGACGACGCGCCGTCGTGGTCTCGCCCGAGTTCTACGACCGTGCGGTAGCGGCCCTCGAGGACGTGGCCGATGCCCAGGCGGCGGCAGAAGCGCGCGCCGAGCAGGAGCCACGGGTCTCCCACGAGGACCTGCGGCGAGAACTCGGCATCTGAGACCCTGCGGTGGCTTACGCGATCAGCTATGTGTCCTCGGCGGCGAAGACGCTGCGCAAGCTGGACCAGCACACTGCGCGGCGTCTACTGGAAGCAATCGAGAAACTTGCCCGGGACCCACGCCCAACGGGCTGCATCCAGTTGAAGGGCGGCGCGGGGGAGATGCGCATCCGGGTGGGCGACCATCGCATCATCTACGAGATCGACGATGGGGAGCTGGTGATCCTGGTGCTGAGGATCGGACACCGCCGGGAGGTCTACCGCTAGATCCGAGGCGTTCTCCGCGCTTGGAGCGCGTGAGGTGCATTTCTGCCCGCAGAATCGCGGAAATCCTTGGCAGAACCGCACCTCACGCATCGCCTCCCGCGTCTGCAACGGGCGCCCTTCACGCCCCCGTCAGCGCATCCACGAACACCTTCTCGATGTCCTCCGGTGCCCTGGCGATGTGGGAGGTGCCCCCGGTGGTCTCCGCGATCTGCTTCAGGACGTCCTCGTTCGCGTACTGGGAGATGCCCACCGTGATGATGCGCACAGGGTTCTCCGGGTCCTGCTCCTTCTCCAGCGTGGTGAGCAGCTCGTCCAGTCCCATGGATCCCGGGTCCTGGTTGATGCCGTCGGTCAGGACGATCACCGTGCGAAGGTGGTCCGGGGCGTCGTCGTGCAGCACCTGGCGGTAGGCGGCAAGGGTGGTGTCGTACAGGCCCGTGTAGCCGTCCGGGGAGAAGGTCAGCGACTGGGCGTCCTGCGCGAGCCGGTCCCGCTGGGTGGCACCGCCCACCGGGGCGGACAGTTCCCGCACGGGGGTCAGGGAGCGGTGGTCCTTGTCCCCGTCCAGGTGGCGCGCGAACGTCCACAGCCCGAGTGCGTCGTGCTCGGGAAAAAGCCCCACGGCGGTGGTGGCGGCCGCCTTCGTGAGGTCCATGCGTGTGGAACCGTCCGGGGATGCCTGCTCGCCCATGGACCCGAAGGTGTCGATGGCCACGAGCGCGTGGAACGGCTCCGCGAGGTGCTCCCACTGCCCCAGAGCCTGCGTCAGGGCGGCGTCGTCCGCGGTGGGCCCCTCGGAGGCCGGGCGGTCGCCCGGGGTGCTCGCCACGAGCGCCGTGTCCGCGTGCTGGGCGCGGAAGTCGTCCCACTCGCCGCGCGTGACCACGGTGGCCGCGGGGTGTTCCGCTCCCGCGGCGTAGGCGGGGGCGCTCGGGTCCGCGGGCGCCGGAGTGCTCGGGGCGGGGTTCGCCGCGACCTGGTCCAGGCGCTGCGTCGCGTTCTGGACGGGTGCGGCATCTCCCTCGGTGCGGGCGCGCCGCTTCATGGCCTGCTCCGTGGCCGCGCGGTCCGCCTGCCCGTCCTGCACCTCGCCCAGTGCGCGCGAGATCAGCTCACGCGTCCCGGCGTCCTCACCCGGTGTGCCCAGCTCCACGGCGGGGTCCTGCAGCACCGCGGCCCACGTCCCCGCCCCGGTCTTTGCAGGGCCCACGACGACGGGCTCACCCCCATCCGCGCCCGCCGCCCCGGAGGTGCCGCTCGCCCCGGAACCGCCGGAGGCGTCGTCGTCCGAGTCCAGGCGCGAGATGGAGAAGGCCGTGCTGAGGATCAGCACCAGCGCGGCGGCCACGGCGAGCCACAGCAGCGACCTGCTCCGCCCTCCCCGTTCGGCGCGGTGCGCGGCGCGGTGCTTGCCTGGCTCGGTCATGTCGGTGTTCCCCCGTCCCGTGGGGGAACCCGGGAGGACCCCGTAGAACGGTCACCCCCGGCGCGCCCCCGCACGCGGCAGCCGTGTCAGGACCCCCGTGCCGGGGTGCTGCCACGCCCCGATGTCCCTTCCGGGAACCACCCTACGGTGTCACGGGTCACACGGTGTGGATCCCGGGTCAGCCGAGCCGGGAGAACGGTTCGGCGTACTCGTAGGAGCCGCGCGGGCCGCGGTACTCGTCCGGGGTCACGACGCCGCCGTCCCCCAGGGGCACCGCCTGGAAGAACGCACCCCACTCGGGCTCCCCGGCGATGCCGAGCCGGGAGGCCGGGACGAAACCGAAGCGTGAGTAGAACTCCGGATCGCCCAGCAGCACCAGGGCCGGCTGCCCGGCGTCGGTGGCGCGCTCGACCAGGGCAGTCATGAGCCGTGAGCCGATGCCCTCGCCCTGCTTCGCGGGATCCACGGCTACGGGGCCGACACCCAGCACGGGCTCGCCCCCGCAGCGGCCCCACGTGGCCATTGCGAAACCCACGAGGTCCGCGCCGTCGTGGGCGGTCAGCGCGAAGCGGGGGTCGTGGGCGGGAGAATTGCGCAGCCAGCCCACCAGCGTGGCCTCGCCGGGGGCGCCGTCCGCCTCCACGGGCGGGGCACTGTGCTCCGCGTCCGTGAAGGCGCGGGCCACGAGGGACCGGACAGCAGCAAAATCGCGGGGGTCTTCCGGGCGGACGTCGATGCTCATGCGTTCATTCTCCCCGGGGCGGGTTCAGCCGAGCACGTCCCGCAGGTACGGCGCGGTGGCGCTGTCCGGGTGCGCGGCGACGTCGTGCGGGGTGCCCGCCGCGACCACCCGGCCGCCGTCGGCTCCCGCGCCGGGGCCCATGTCCACCACGTGGTCCGCCTGGGCGACCATGCGCATGTCCAGCTCGGCCATGACCACCGTGTTGCCCGCGTCCGCGAGACCCTGCAGGTGGTTCATGAGGCGGTCGCTGTCCGCGGGGTGCAGCCCGGCGGTGGGCTCGTCCAGCACGTAGAGGGTGTCCCCGCGGGAGGCCCGCTGCAGCTCCGAGGCGAGCTTGACCCGCTGGGCCTCACCGCCCGAGAGCTCCGTGGCCGGCTGGCCCAGCCGCAGGTAGCCGAGCCCCACGTCCCGCAGCACGCCCAGGCTGTGGTGGATGGAGTCCTCGCCCTCGAAGAACGCATGCGCCTGGTCCACGCTCATGCCCAGCACGTCCGCCACGGAGCGCTCCCGCCACATCACCTCCAGGGTGCTCTCCTTGTACCGGGTTCCGTGGCAGTCCGGGCACGGGGCGTACACGCTGGGCAGGAACAGCAGCTCCACCATCACGCTGCCCTCGCCCTCGCACGTGGGGCAGCGTCCGCCCACCACGTTGAACGAGAACCGCCCCGCTTTGTACCCGCGCTTCTTGGCCTCGGGTGTGGCGGCGTAGAGCTTGCGGACGTCGTCGAACAGCCCCGTGTAGGTGGCCACGTTGGAGCGCGGCGTGCGGCCGATCGGCTTCTGGTCGATCACGACGACGCGGCGCACCCCCTCCGGCACCGAGGTGACCTTCCCGCGGACGTCCTCGGCGGCGTCGTCGGCCGTCAGCAGGTCCGACTCCGGATCGCCCGTGATCTCCTGGGACTCGCCCGTGCGCTGGCCCAGGCGCTCGCGCACGAGGACCGGCAGGGCCTGGCTGACCAGGCTGGACTTGCCCGAGCCGGAGATGCCCGTGACGGCGGTGAGGCACCCGGCGGGGAAGCTCACGTCCAGGCCGCGCAGGTTGTTGCGGGTGACCCCCTCGAGAGCGAGCCATCCCCGAGGCGTGCGCGGTGCGCGGGCGGCGGGCGCGGTGGCGTGCTCCGGGAAGAGGTAGCGGCGCGTCGCGGACTCGGGAACGTCCGCGAGGCCCCGGGGATCCCCGCTGTAGAGCACGCGCCCGCCGCGCTCGCCGGCGTCGGGGCCGATGTCCACGAGCCAGTCCGCCTCCTGGATCACCGTGAGCGAGTGCTCCACGATGAACAGGCTGTTGCCGCGGTCCTTGAGCCCGTGCAGGATCCCGATCAGCGCGTCCAGGTCACGAGGGTGCAGACCCGCGGAGGGCTCGTCCAGCACGTACGCCACCCCGAAGAGCTGGGAGGAGAGCTGCGTGGCCAGGCGCAGCCGCTGCCGCTCACCCCCGGAGAGCGTGGGCGTGGTGCGGTCCAGGGAGAGGTAGCCCAGGCCCAGGTCGATCATGGGCTGCAGCCGCGCCACGAGGTCCGCGGCCAGGCGTTGGGCGGCGGCACGCTTCTCCACCGAGAGGTTCGGTGTGCGCCGGACGTCCGGGGCGGCGTCGTGCGAGGCCCCTCCCTGGGCCACCCGTGAGGCGGTGGAGGCCGCGCGGGACTCGGCGTCCAGCACGTGGTCCGGCAGGTGGTCGGCCTCGCTCGGGGTCCAGCCGTCCGCGGCCACGGCGCGTGCGATCTCCGCGAGGCGCGCGAGCGGGAGGTGCGAGAACGCGGCGATGTCCAGGCCCTCGAACGTGACCGACAGCGCCTCCTTCTTGATCTTCTTGCCGTGGCACTCCGGGCACAGCTCGCTCGTGAGGTACTGGGCCGCGCGCTTCTTGGTGCTGGGGCTCTTGGCGTTGGCGAACGTGTCCAGCACGTAGCGGCGGGCACCGATGAACGTGCCCTGGTAGGTGGGCTCCACACCCTCCTGCTGGGCCCTGCGCGTCTGGTTGGGGCTCAGCCCGCGGTACACGCCCACCGTGGGGCGCTCCTCGGTGTAGAGGATCCAGTCGCGGTCCTTCTGCGGGAGGTCCTTCCAGGGGGTGTCCACGTCGTAGCCCAGGGACACGAGGATGTCCCGCTGGTTCTGCCCCGCCCAGGCCACGGGCCAGGAGGCGACGGCGCGCTCGCGGATGGTCAGGGACGGGTCCGGGACCATGGAGTCCTCCGTGACCTCGTACACCCGCCCGATGCCGTGGCACGTGGGGCACGCGCCCTGCACGGTGTTCGCGGAGAAGTCCTCCGCGTAGAGCATCCCCTGCCCCGGCGGGTACCACCCGGCGCGCGAGTACAGCATGCGCACCAGGCTGGACAGGGTGGTCACGGTGGCCACGTCCGAGCGCGCCCCACCCCCGCCCCGCTGCTGCTGGAGGGCGACGGCGGGTGGCAGCCCCTCGATCACGTCCACGTCCGGGACGCCCGCCTGGTCGATGAGTCGCCGTGCGTACGGCGCCACGGACTCCAGGTATCGCCGCTGCGACTCCGCGAACAGTGTGCCGAACGCCAGGGACGACTTCCCCGAGCCGGACACCCCCGTGAACACCACGATGGCGTCCCGGGGCAGGTCCAGGGAGACGTCCCGGAGGTTGTTCTGGCGCGCGCCGCGCACCACCACGCCGTGCTGCCAGGGTGCGGTGCCGTTCTGCTGAGTAGTCACACTGGCCACGCTACCGCCGAGAGCCCACGGTCGGCGCCGCCAGGAGCTGCTGTTAGAGCAGGATCACCAGCAGCACCATGATCGCCACGATCACCGCGAACGTGATGGCCCAGTTGCGGGCAACGCTGCGGTTCTCGTTCCGCGTCTCCTCGCTGTTCGGGTCGCGCGGAGCGTGGCGCTCGCTGCCCACTCCGTAGTACAGCTCGTTGGTCGACGGCTGGCGCGGGGGAACCGGCGGGCCGTAGCCGTCGGGTGGGCCGTCGGGACCGGGTGCGCGGGCGCCGTCGTACCCGTCCTGGGTCTCGCCGTCCGCGGGACGTCCCGAGAGGCTGCCCGGATCCCAGGTCTCCCGCGCCGCACCCGCGCCGGGGCCCGCGATCGAGTCACGCACGGGCACGCCCTCACCGGGGTAGCGCCCGCTGGGCTGGGAGGGCTCGTCCAGCTCGTCGTCGTCCAGCATCTCGGAGGCGGGAATGCCGGTGGTCGTGACCGCGGGGCCCTGGGACAGCACGGGATCCTGCGGGGACGGGCGGGAAGCTGACACGGGCGACGACGCCGCCGCGCCACCCTGCGCACTGTCCGCCGCCGCGCGCAGCACCTCGGAGAACCGGGCCAGGGGGCCCTTCTGCGCGCGCCCTGCGCTCTGGGCGACCTGGTCGGCGCGGTCCGCGACGGAACGCAGCACCGCGGCGTCGGACAGCCCGAGGTCCCGTGCGGCCATGGCGAGCTCCAGGGGCGGCCGCGAGGGGTCCGCGGTGGTGGCCCACTCCAGCAGACCCGTGCGGACGGGGGACGACAGCGACTCCCGCAGGGCGGGCTGCAGTGCCGGCACGTCCGCCAGCGCGAGCAGCTCGAGCGGCGGGGTGCTCCCGTAGCCGTGGGCGGCCTGGTCCAGCGGGCCGCGGTGGCCGAAGAGGGCGGCGAGCATGGCGGCCGCCGCGTACCGGTCCTCCACGGTGCCCGCGTCCGAGGCGCGGCGCAAGAGTTCCGCCTGGGCGGGGGAGCCCGCCTGACGGACCGTCTCCAGCAGTGTGGGGTCCGCGCGCACCAGCCGCGCCGGTTCCTGCAGGGCCCGGGCGAGCTCCGGATCCAGTGAGTCACTCATGACGTCCGCCTTTCTCAGTCGTGGGGAAAGCCTACGGGAGGCCGAGAGTGCAGTGCGGGGCTAGGGTGATCGACTGTGACCCACACCCCCTCCGCGCCCACGCGCAAGGCCCCCGGCATCCTGCTGGCGGTGCTCATGGCCGCGATGGCCGCGGGGCCGGTGTTTAACTACGGGGTGGGTGCGCTGAGCGCCACCATCGTGGAGAGCTACGGGATCACCGAGGGGCAGTACGGGTTCATCATCACCGCGGTGTTCGTGATGGCGGGTCTCGCGGCGCCGCTGCTGGGGGTGCTCGCGGACCGCATCGACACCCGCGTGCAGCTCACCCTGATCTTCGGGGGCGTGCTGGCGGCGTTCCTGCTCAGCGCCGCGTGGCAGTCCTACGCCGTGCTGCTGGTCGCGGCCCTGATCGCCGGGCTTGCGCAGTCCTTCTCCAACCCGGTGACCAACCGGATCGTCGCGCAGCGTGTCCCGCTGACCCAGCGCTCCGCGTGGATGGGGTGGAAGCAGTCGGGGGTGCAGGTGGGTCTGCTGGTCGCGGGCCTCACGTTCCCCGTGGTGGGCGCGGCGTTCGGCTGGCGGGGCGCCGCGCTGTTCGGTGCGCTGCTGTGCGTTCCCCTGCTCGTCACGGGGTGGAGCGTGGTCACCCGGCTGCAGCACCGCTCCCGCGAGAGCACCCCGACGACGACGCCGCCCGCTCCCTCCGCCGCGGGGCGCGCTCCCGCACCACCGCGCGACCGCCCCTCCGCCGGTCTGCCCGGGCCGCCCCATGGGGGACCGTTCGAGTCCGCCCCCGTGGAACTGTCCGACGCCGTGGCCGACGGCGTGAACCCGGGCCCCGGCCAGGTCTCGCCGGAACGACCCGGGCTGCGCGCCGCGGGTGCGGGAGCCTCGGGAAGGGGCGCCGCGGCGTCGTCGGGCGCGCTGCCGCCGGCGGTGTGGCTGCTGACGCTGACGTCCTTCCTCAACGCGGTGGGCACGCAGGGCGTGAACGTGTACGCATCCCTGTTCGCGGTGCGGGCCATGGGGTACACGGTCACGGTGGCCGGGCTGCTGCTGGGCGTGATGGGAGTGATCGGGATCGGAAGCCGGATCGGGTGGGGCCGGGTGACCGGGAGGCTGGGCAGACCCGCACCGCTGATCCAGGTCATGAGCGTGGGCGGGATCGTGGGGCTCGGGCTGCTTGTGCTCGCGGAGACCACGCAGCAGCACTGGCTCATGTGGCTGGGCGTCGCCTTCCACGCAGCACTGCCCCTGGCGGCGAACGTGGTGATCAACTCGGGCATCGTGGCCGCCGTGCCCCGGGAGCGGATCGGTGTGGCGTCCGGGCTCGTGGCCACCGGGATGTACCTGGGCTTCGCGCTCGGGCCCGTGGTGGTGGGCCAGCTCGTGGACCTCACGGGAGCGTTCACCGCCGGCTGGACCGCGGTGGCCGGAGCGTACGTGCTGTGCTTCGTGGCGGCGGTGGTGCTGGGGCGGGTGCAGCGGAGGGTCGCCGCCTGAACGGGCGGGCGGAGCATACTGGTTCGCATGGGACACGTGGACGCGGACCACTGGGGCCGGTACAACGCCGCCCAGGCCGGACGGGGCATCCGGCTTCTCGCCCGCCTGGCGGCGGAGGCGGCGGGACCCGGTGAGGGGCGCAGCGCCGTCGAACTGGGCCGCGGGGGACGGCACGTTCCTGAGCCGTGACGAGGTGGACGAGCTGGTCACCGGCCTGGAGGTGCTGCGTCTGCACGAGGAGGAGCGCGACGGCCCCGCGTTCTCCGGGCCCAAGCACTGGCACACGTACCAGCTCGTCGCGCGCAGACCCTGACCGCCGGGCCGCTGCGCCGCGCGGTGGCGCGCCAGGGGAGTGGCCGCGCGGCGGCGAGTGCAGCGGACCCGGTTCGTGTGGTGCCATGGACCCATGAGCCCACCGCGCACGGACCTCGCCCAGACCCTTCGCCGCCTGGACGGCGGCAGCTACGGCGCCTACAAGCAGCTCAAGGGCTCGTGGCGGCTGGGTGATGCGGAGCTGATCGTGGACCGGGTGCAGTCGGACCCGTATGCCCCGCCGTCTCTGGCCCGGATCCGGCTCTCCCTGGCCGCCACCGGAATCCCTCCCGAGCTGATCGCCACCCGGGACGCCCGCGTGGCCGCCGGGGACTTCCTCACCCGGGAGTTCGCCCGGGCCGCCCGGGAACTGGGCCCGCGCGGCGGCAAGGACTCCGGTGGCATCTCGATCCAGCGCACGGGTCAGGAGATCCTCGAACGCTCCTCCGTGATCGTGCCGGACCCCGGGAGCGCGGTGGATCCCACCCCGGCCCGGGAGTCAGGGATGCACCGGACGGGAGACGTCGGCGCGGGGGACCGGGGGCGCGGAGCCGGCCGTGCGGCGTCGTCGGCGACCGCTGACGCGGGAGCCGTGGAGGTGCGCTGCGAGATCGCCCTGCCCGCCGCGGGCCGCCGCATCAAGGGCCATGCCGCGCACCGGCTGCTCACGGAGGTGCTGCCGGGCGTCGTCGAGCGCGCCCTCCGGTACGAGAACCTGGATTCCCGCGCCCTGCAGGCCCACGTGACCTCCCACCTGGACGCCCAGCACCTGCGCGCCCAGCTGCCCCAGCGCGGCCTCGTGGCGTTCGTGTCCGACGGCGCCGTGCTGCCCCGCGCCTCCGGTCACCGGGACGAGCCGCTCGCCCACGGGGCGGTGCCGTTCGAGACCCCGCCGCAGCTGCGGGTGGAGCTCGAGCTCGAGGACGGCTCCACCGTGAGCGGCATGGGCGTGCCCGAGGGCGTCACGGTGGTCGTGGGCGGCGGCTACCACGGCAAGTCCACGCTGCTGCAGGCCCTGGAGCGCGGGGTCTACAGCCACGTGCCCGGCGACGGCCGCGAGCGCGTGGTGACCCTGCCGAGTGCCGTGTCCGTGCGCGCGGAGGACGGCCGGGCGGTGTCCCACACGGACGTCTCCCCGTTCATCACCAACCTGCCCACCGGCGCGGACACCCGCGACTTCAGCACGTCCAACGCGTCCGGCTCCACGTCCCAGGCGGCCGCCACGGTCGAGGCGGTGGAGGCGGAGGCCGGCGTGCTGCTGCTGGACGAGGACACGTGCGCCACCAACCTCATGGTCCGGGACGAGCGCATGCGCGCCATGGTCCCGGGCGAGCGCGAGCCCATCACGCCGTTCGTGGACCGGGTGGGCGCCCTCTACACCGAGCGCGGGGTGTCCTCGATCCTGGTCACGGGCGGTTCCGGGGCGTTCCTGGACGTCGCGGACCTCGTGATCGCCATGCACGACTACCGTGCCCTGGACGTCACCGACCGCGCGCGACAGGTGGTGCGGGACTTCCCGCGCCCCGACGACATGCGTCCCGCGGAGTCCTTCGGGCAGATCCGCCCCCACGTTCCCGGCGGCGTCTCGGGAGCGTCCGACACGCTCCCGGCTGAAGGCGGTGCCACCCCGTCCGGATCCGGCGCCGCGGGGCACGACGCCGCCCGGTCCGGTCCGCGCCACGGCGCCGCTCATCGGGGTGGCAGGGACAAACCCGCTCGCGCTCGCGGTCTCGACACCATCCAGCGCGGCCGCGAGGACGTGGACCTCTCCGCCCTGAGCCAGCTCGTGGACCCCTCGCAGACGGAGGCGATCGCACGGCTCATCGAGGAGGTGGAGCGCACGGCGGACGGCCGCACACCCCTCACCGAACTCGTGGACGCCGCCCTGGAACGGGTGGTGCGGGACGGACTGGACGCCCTGGCCCACCACCGCGGCCACCCGGGACATCTGGCGCTGCCCAGGGCGCAGGACGTGGCGGCGGCCTACCACCGGATCCGCCGCTGAGCTGACCGGCCCGGGGGTGTGCGGGATGCCCATGCCCCGCCTCTGCTTTTGCTCCGCTAGTGCAGATTTCTGCGTTGAATTCTGCACTAGCGGAGCAAATGCAGCAGCCCCCAGAGCAGGCGGAGGTGGCAGCCCGCGCGGGTGTGCTGGCGCGGAAGTGGGCGGGCGGCGTCGGGCCCGGTGGGTGGACGTCACCGGGCCGGGTGGACTCAGGAACCCTGCGCGAGGGCCTGCTGCAGCTTGGGCGCAAAGACCTTCCCCATGTGGATCTGCCCGGCCTCGTTGAAGTGGTACTGGTCGTACATGTATCCGCGGGCGTTGTAGGTGTCGATCCAGCCGCGCATCGGGATGAAGCGCGCCCCGGTCTGACGGGCGGTGACCCGCAGCGCCTCCTCGACCCGCTGACGGTCGGCGTAGAAGACGTCGGAGCGGGAGATGACGCCGCCCACCACGATCGTGGACGTGGGGTACATGCGCTGCAGCTCCCGGACCACGGCGGTGGAGCGGGACGTGATGGTCGCGGAGCTGGCGCCGCGGTCGTTGCCGGAGCCGCCCACGAAGATCATGCCGGGAGCGCCCTTAGGCAGGGCCCAGTGGTTGTCCAGCACGCCCATGCCGTAGGAGCCGTAGTTGTTGCCCTGGTTGTTGGCCACGTACCCGATGCCGCCCATGCGGTAGACGGTCTGGTCGTAGCCGTTGGCGGCGATCCCGCGCCCCACCCACGAGCTCTCCGCCACCTGGGAGTCCCCGATCACCAGGGCGTCCTCGGCTCCCAGGGTGAGGTCGGCGCGCATGACCTTCGCCCGGGAGGCGTCCCACACCAGGGAGTCCTTCTGGAACGTCGTGCGCACCGCGCCACCCGTTCCCGACGCCGCCCGGGGCAGTCCGTGGAGCGCGGTGTTGCGCTCCCACACGGCGGCCACGCTCTTGGACGCCGGGACGTAGCCGTAGGTGGCCGAGTGGTAGACCGTCCCGTTCGCGTAGCGCCTGGCGGAGATGCCGGCCACGGAGATCTTTCCTCCGGCGGGGGCTCCCAGCCCGTGCTTCGTGGCGGTGGCGTCGAACGCTGAGGTGTCCGACGGGCGGGGAGGGGGTGTGCTGAACCGGGTGGTCGTGACCTTCCGGGTGGCAGTGGAGTACCGCATGGTGCCGCGTTCGAAGCGCTGCTCCACGCCGCCGGAGACGGCGTACTCCTGGGACATGGGGTACCCGAGGCCGCGCTCGTACCCGGAACGCTGCCACGCGCTGAGGATGGCGCCCTTGACGGTGTGTCCGCCGGTCTTCGGGGACCAGTACGCCCGGCCCGCGTGGAACATCTGGTAGGCCCCGCCGCGCTCCAGGCCGCCCCGTTCAGGGGTCACCGCCGCGCCCGTGCGCTTGTCGGTGGCCCAGCCGGCGCGGATGCCGCCACGCACCGTCTGCGTGCTCCCACTCTTGGCGTGCCACGTGAACGTGTAGCGAGAACCGGTGGAGGGGATGAGGAAGTCCTGCGCGGCCCCTCCCGCCACGGGGTGCTCGGGGCCGCTGGGCGCTCCCGCGTTGGCGGGGCCGCCGGCTGCGGTGTACGCGGTGCGCATGCCGCCGCGCACCGGGTGGGTGCCGGTTGCGGGGCTCCACACCAGTGTGGCGTTCGTGAACCGCTGGGATGCCACTCCGCTCACGTCCGTGGCCTCGTTGACCAGCGGCAGACCGAAGCCCTGGATGTTACGGGACCACGCGGAGTACATGCCGCCACGCACCACGGAGACGCTGGTGCGCGGGGTGTAGGTCAGGGCGCCGCGCTCGAACCGCTGGACGCAACCGCTGGAGGGGTACCCGCACTTCTCCCGTTCCACGGGCTCGCCGATGGCGGTGCGGAGCTCGGGGTGCGCGGTGTAGTAGGCGCCGATGGCGCCGATGGCGCCGTTGAGCGGGGGAGCGTCGTCGGCGTGGGCGCTCGGCAGGAACGCCGTGGTGGCGCCCAGGGCCAGGACGAGCGACAGGACGAGAGTGACAAGTGCGCGCAGGGGGCAACGGCGGAGGAACGAGGGGTGCACAGGAGAGCCTCTGAGGAAAGCAGCGGGGGACCGTGGCCCGGAACGGACGGCCGCAGGGAGTCAGCCCGATCCCTGTGCGAACGCGAATGCGCTGGGCCGGTTCACATGCTACTCGACGACCGCGCGGCGGATCTCGTCCAGCGAGGTGAGCTCACCCGCGTTGATGCGTTCGCGCACCGACTCGTACTGCTCCTGGGAGGACGCGAACGGGATCTCCCGCCCGTGGGCGTCCAGCAGGCGGCCGTCCACGAACTGGTCGCCGTCCTGCAGGGCGCCGGCCTCCCGTGGGGAGAGCACACGCAGTCCCACGGTGCCCATGCCCATGGCCTCCGTGGTGCGCTTGTGCACGCTGAGCTCGTTGAAGAAGAAGTTCATCACCAGGGCGGCCACCGCGGCGGAGGAGATGCCGGAGGAGAAGATGATGCCCACCCACGCCGGGAACGCGGCGTAGAAGTCCGGGGCCACGATCGGCACCATCCCGAAGGACAGGGAGACCGCCACGATGATCAGGTTCATGCCGCCGCGGTAGTCCACGCGCGCCAGGGTGCGGATGCCCGAGGACATCACGGTGCCGAACAGCACGAAGCCCGCGCCGCCCATCACCGGCAGCGGGATCGCCGCGATCACCTGGCCGAGCACCGGGAGCATGCCCAGCAGCACCATGAACACGCCGCCCAGTGCCACCACGTAGCGGCTCTTGACCTTGGTGATCGCCACCAGGCCCACGTTCTGCACGAACGCGGTCTGGGTGAAGGAGTTGAACACGGGCGCCACGGCGGAGGAGAGCATATCCGCGCGCAGCCCGTCCGCGATGCGCGCGGAGTCGATGCGCGATCCCGTGACCTCGGACAGGGCCAGGATGTCCGCGGTGGTCTCCGCCATGTTCACCAGGATCACGATGCACATGGCCACGATCGCCGCCATGTGGAACGTGGGCGGGCCGAAGTGGAACGGCGAGGGCAGCGCGAACCACGGGCCCTGCCCCACCTGCGAGAAGTCCGCCATGCCCACGGCCCACGCCACCACGGTGCCGACGACGATCGCCACCAGGATGGCCAGCCGGGACAGCACCGCGCCGCCGAACTTGGACAGCAGCAGCACCGCGAGCAGCGTGACCCCCGCCAGGGCGATGTTCGCCAGCGAGCCGTACCCGGGCGCCTTCTCGTCCCCGCCCATGGACCACGACGCCGCTACGGGCACCAGGGTGATGCCGATCGTCGTGATGATCGACCCCGTGACCACGGGCGGGAAGAACCGCAGCACGCGCGCGAAGAACGGGGCCATCAGGAACCCGAACACGGAGGCCACCATGATGGAGCCCATCACGGACTGCATGCCACCGCCCGTGGCCAGCACGGACAGCATGGTGGCGATCCCGGTGAAGGACACCCCCTGAACGAGCGGCAGCTGGCAGCCGATCCGCGGCAGCCCCCACGCCTGCAGGAACGTGGCGAACCCGCCCACGAACAGAGCGGCGGCCACGAGCAGGGCGGTCGTGGCGGCGTCGTACCCCGCGGCTCCGGCCACCACGAGCGGCACGGCGATGAGCCCGCCGTACATGGTGAGGATGTGCTGGACGGCGTAGACCACGGTGCGCCCGGCACCCAGTCGTTCGTCCTCGGGGCGGGTGGCCCGTTCCGCGGTGGGGGCGGGTGCTGCGCTGCTGGACATGAGGATCCTCGATCAAACGGAGTGGAGGTGGCCTCAAGAAGTGTAGGTGGGACGGGCCATGTGCAGTGCTCGCCGGGGAAAACCGACTAATCTACGGGAATGGCCTTTCACGCGGATTCCACCGAACTGGACAACAAGGAAATTCTCACCTGGGAAGGGTTCGGGAGCGCCACCCGCGAACTCGCCCAGCAGATCGTGGACTCGGAATTCGTCCCCGACATCATCATCGCGGTGGCTCGGGGCGGCCTGCTGCCCGCAGGGTCCCTCTCCTACGCCATGGGCGTGAAGCTTTCGGACGCCGTGAACGTCGAGTTCTACACGGACGTGCACGAGACCCTGCCGGACCCGGTGCTGCTCGCCCCCATGCTGGACACCGAGTCCATCAGCGACAAGAAGGTCCTGGTGGTGGACGACGTCGTGGACTCCGGGCGCACCCTGGCCCTCGTTCTCGAGCTGCTGCGCGGCTACGGCGCCGAGTGCCGCTCCGCGGTGATCTACGAGAAGCCCCGCTCCGAGGTCCGCCCCGACTTCTCCTGGAAGTCCACGGACGAGTGGATCGTCTTCCCGTGGTCCGCGCAGGAGCCGGTCACCAAGTCCCGCTGATCCGGACCGCTGGACCTGGCTGAGGTGCAGCCGCCCGGGGCGCCTCCGGCCCGCGGTTTGCCCGGGTCCGTGGTGCCGCGCCCGTGGGGGAGCAGCTTGCCGCCCACCGTGCTTCCTGAGTCTTGAGTGCAGATATTGCCGTCTACTGCCTGGTAGGCGGCAATATCTGCACTTAAGACCGGAACGGGAGCAGGAGCGGCAACCGGGGCCGGCCGGCAGTGGGTCAGTGCTTCACGCGCTCCTGCACCAGTGCTGCGGTGGCCTCCGCAATGGCGCGCTCCTCGTCCGTGGCGGCCACCAGGACCTCGATGGCCGAGCCGGGGGCGCTGATCCGGGCCACGTCCCCCTCGGGGTGCTCGTTGAGCGCGGGGTCCAGGGCGATGCCGAGCGCGCCCAGCTGATCGCACACGAGGGTCCGGAACTCGGGGGAGTTCTCCCCGATGCCCGCGGTGAAGATGAGGGCCTGTGCTCCGCCCACCGCCACGTGGTAGCCGCCGATGTACTTGGACAGCCGGTACGCGGCCATCTCCAGTGCCAGCTGCGCCCGTTCGTCCCCGGACTCCGCGCGCTGCTCCACCACGCGCATGTCCGAGTCCCCGCAGATGCCCTGCAGCCCGGACTCCCCGTTGAGGATCTGGTTCATCTCCTTGGCGCTCATCTCGGGATTGCGCTCCAGCATGGCCGTGACCACGGAGGGGTCCAGGTCACCGCTGCGGGTGCCCATGACCAGGCCCGCGAGCGGTGTGTAGCCCATGGAGGTGTCGAAGGACCTGCCCTCGCGGATCGCGGTGGCGGAGGCACCGTTGCCCAGGTGGGCCACCACGGCGTTGAACTGCTCGCGCGGGATGCCCAGGAACTCGCACGCCTTGCCCGTCACGTAGTCGTGGGAGGTGCCGTGGAAGCCGTAGCGGCGCATCCCGTCCATCTCGTACCAGCTGTCGGGGATCGCGTAGCGCCACGCCTTCTCGGGCATGGAACGGTGGAAGGCGGTGTCGAACACGCACACCTGGGGCATGCCCGGGTAGGTTTTCTGGATGGCTCGCAGCCCCAGCGCGTGGGCGGGGTTGTGCAGCGGGGCCAGGGGAGCGAGCCGCTCGATGGCGCGGATGATCTCGTTGTTCACCAGCACGGGGGCCGAGAACCGCTCACCGCCGTGCACCACACGGTGCCCCGCGGCGTCGATCGTGCGCCCGCCGAGCTCCTCGTCCAGGCGCTGCGCGAGGATCTCCAGGGCCTGCGTGTGGTCCTTGACGTCCGAGGTGCCGATGTTCTCGATCAGCCCCTTGGTGATCACCTCACCACCGGCCATGCCCGCGGTGGCGGTGGCCAGGGGCACGTTCTCGTTGATCGCGGGCATGGAGGACGTGTAGGCGCTGGGCTCGGAACCCTCCGGAGTGACCTCCCGCACCTGGTACTTGATGGAGGAGGAGCCGCAGTTGACGACGAGCACGAGCATGGCAGGATCCTTCGGGATCGGCGGGCGGATGGGCTCCTCCCATGATCTCACGGGAGGCGGGTCTCCGAGCGGCCAGGGGCAATCCCGCGCGGCCCGCCACCTGCGGGGCATCCGGGCCCGGACGCCCCGGTGACAGACCGGTGACAGCCCAGTGACAGGCCGGGGCCAGCCCGGTGACAGGCCGGGGCCCTACCATGGGGAAACACGTGTCCCCCGCTGCAACGGAGCACCCATGGACTGGACCGTCCTCGCAACCACCGTCTACCTGATCATCGACTACAGCATCAAGATCATCGCCATCGGTGTGGTCCCCGAGAACCGGCGGCCGTCCTCCTCCACAGCGTGGCTCATGATCATCCTGGTGCTGCCCGTGGTGGGCCTGCCGCTGTTCCTCATGCTGGGCAGCCCCTACGTGCGAGGGCGGCGGATGCGCATCCAGGAGGAGGCCAACAAGAGCCTCACGGAGGGTCTGGAGCAGTACCCGGACCTGCCCGAGGGTGCAGAGCCCCCGCGGTGGCTCGAGTCCTTCACCCACATGAACCGGCGGCTCACGGGTCTGCCGTGCGTCACGGGCACCCACGTGGAGCTGCTCACGGAGGAGCACGCTGTGATCGCGTCCCTGGTGGACGCCGTGGACGCCGCGCAGGACTACGTCCACGTGGAGGTCTACATCATGGCGTGGGACCAGACCACGGCCCCGTTCTTCGAGGCGCTCGAGCGGGCGGTGCGCCGCGGCGTCGTCGTCCGTGTGCTGCTGGACCAGCTGGGGTCCCGCAAGTACCCCGGGTACCGCAAGCTGGGCAAGCGGTTCGACGCCGCCGGGTTCCAGTGGCGCCTCATGATGCCGCTGCGGCCGTGGCGCGGCGAGCTGCGCCGCCCGGACCTGCGCAACCACCGCAAGCTCGTGGTGGTGGACGGCAACGTGGCGTTCATGGGCAGCCAGAACATGATCGACTCCAGCTACCTCTCGAAGAAGAACATGAAGATCGGGCGCCGCTGGGTGGACATCATGGTCCGCCTGACGGGGGAGATCACCGAGGAGATCGAGGCGGTCTTCGCGGTGGACTGGTACAGCGAGACCAACGAGCAGCTCATGGCGG
Organism: Kocuria sp. HMSC066H03; assembly: GCF_001812045.1. Lineage (NCBI taxonomy): Bacteria > Bacillati > Actinomycetota > Actinomycetes > Micrococcales > Micrococcaceae > Kocuria > Kocuria sp. HMSC066H03. Next base: position 791,917 of record NZ_KV807506.1, on the reverse strand, counting down.
ACACGTTCGTCCCCACGCACGCCCCGGTTCCGGTGACCGGCCCGGACGGCCCGGGCAACTACATGCAGCTGCTGCCCTCGGGGCCTGGCTTCGAGACGCGTCCCAACGAGCGGCTCTTCGCGAGCATGGCCGACGCCGCCCTGGAGAGCCTGGTGCTGTGCAGCCCGTACTTCATCCCGGACGAGTCCCTGCTGGCCTCGGTCACCACGGCCGCGTACCGCGGTGTGCGCGTGGAGCTGTTCACCAGTGAGAAGGCGGACCAGTTCATGGTGGGCCACGCCCAGGCGTCCTACTACGAGGCCCTGCTGGACGCGGGTGTGATCATCTACCAGTACCGCAGCCCCGAGGTGCTGCACACCAAGTTCATGGTGGTGGACCAGGAGATGTCCGTGATGGGCTCCTCCAACATGGACATGCGGTCGATGGGTCTGAACTACGAGATCAGCCTGCTCGCGTTCGGCGGGGACATGGTGGGCAGCCTGCAGGACCTCGCCCAGCAGTACCGGGACGCCTCCACGGTGCTCACCGCCGAGAAGTGGAAGGGCCGCTCTGTGGGGGAGCGCTACCTCAACAGCGTCTTCCGGCTCACCTCCGCCCTGATGTGAGGGCGGGCGACGCCGCCCCCGGTTCTCCCGGGGGCGGCCTCCTCAGAGCGTCTGCGCCTGGATCGCGGTGATGGCCACCGTGTTGACGATGTCGTCCACGGTGCAGCCGCGCGAGAGGTCGTTCACGGGCTTGCGGAGCCCCTGCAGCACGGGACCCACAGCCACCGCGCCCGCGGACTGCTGCACGGCCTTGTAGGTGTTGTTGCCGGTGTTCAGGTCCGGGAACACGAACACCGTGGCCTGTCCCGCCACGTGCGAGCCCGGGAGCTTGGACTTGGCGATCGAGGCGTCCACGGCGGCGTCGTACTGGATGGGGCCCTCCACCTCGAAGTCCGGGTCCGCGGCGCGCACGAGCTCGGTGGCGGCGCGCACTCGCTCCACGTCCTCACCGGAGCCCGAGCCGCCGGTGGAGTAGGAGAGCATGGCCACGCGGGGGTCCACGCCGAACTCGCGCGCCGTCTGGGCGGAGGCCAGGGCGATGTCCGCGAGCTGCTGCTCGTCCGGGTTGGGGTTCACGGCGCAGTCGCCGTAGACCAGCACGCGGTCCGCGAGCAGCATGAAGAACACCGAGGAGACGATGTTCACGCCCTCGCGGGTCTTCACGAACTCCAGGGCCGGGCGGATGGTGTTGGCGGTGGTGTGGGCCGCCCCGGAGACCATGCCGTCCACGTCCCCCAGCTGCACCATCATGGTGCCGAAGTAGGAGCCGTCCAGCATGCGCTCGAGCGCCTGGTCCTTGCTCACGCCCTTGTGGGAGCGCAGCCGCACGTACTCGTCCGCATACTTGTTCCGCAGGGCGTCGTCGTGCTGGAAGTCCACCAGGTCCAGGCCCTCGGCGTCGAAGTCCAACTCGATGCCCTCGGACTGCGCGAGCGCGCGGACGGCCTCGGGATCGCCGAGCACCGTGAGGTCGCAGAAGTTGCGGCGGTGGATCAGCTCCGCAGCGCGCAGGATGCGGGGGTCGTCCCCCTCGGGCAGTACGATCCGCTTGCGGTCCGCACGCGCGGACTCCACGAGCTCGTGCAGGAAGCGCAGCGGCGTGCGCTTGACGGGGCGCGGCAGGGTCAGGCGGCCGGAGAGCTCCTCGCTGTCCACGTGCTCCGCCCACGCGCCGCGCGCGGCGGCGATCTTGCGGGAGTGCGCGCCGGCCAGGGTGCCGCGCGTGGCCGCCACGGCCTGCGCGGTGGTGAACGTGTCCCGTTCGGTGGTCAGCACGGGGAACGGGGCCGCGCTCAGCAGCGAACCCACCGCGCCGGAGGGCCGGAAGCCCCCGGTCAGGAGCATCCCGGCGGGCACCGGCAGCGTGGGCGCCAACGACGACGCCAGGGTTGCCGAGACCACGTCCGTCCGGTCCCCGGGGGTGATCACCAGGTCCCCGTCCGCGATCTGGTCCAGGAAGTTGCCCGCGGTCATCGCGGCCACCTTCACGGCCTTGATGTCGCGGTCCAGGGACGAGGAGTTGAAGTCCGTGCCGTAGCCCTGGGCGTCCACGAGCTCGGCCACGGTGGGGTTGGAGATCGCAGGCAGCTCCGGGATCACGTACGCCGGGAGGTTGTGGTTGCCGGGCTTGGCCTCGCGGCGGATCTGCTCCGCGTGCTCCGGGTCCGCGCGGTTGACGATCACGGCGTAGATGTCGCAACCGGCCTGGCGCAGCTCGGTGCGGGTCACGTCCACGGCGTTGAGCACGTCCTTGACCCGCTCGGACTCGTGGGCGCCGATCACGGCGGCCACGGAGCAGCCCATGTCGTTGGCCAGGCGGGCGTTGAGGTCGAACTCCGCGGTGGCGGCGTTGTGGGCCACCAGGTCGGTGCCGTCCACCACGATCACGTCGCACTCCCGTGCCATCTCGGAGTACACGGCCACGGCGGCGGAGTCGAGCTCGTCGTGCTCACCGGAGGCGAGGATCTCGCGGCAGCGCTCCAGGGAAACCGCCCCCCGGCACCGGGAGTCCGGGAGGTCGAAGGTGCGCTTCATGAGCTGCAGCACCGGATCCTCCTCGGGGGAGGTGCCGTCGAACACCGGGCGGAAGAAGCCCAGGGCGTCCGTGCGCTTGAACATGGTGTCCGTGAGCCCCAGTGCCACCAGCGTCTTGCCGCTCTGCGGCGTCATCGCGGAGATGTAGATGCCCTGCGTCATGGAACGTGCTCCCTCGGTAGCGTCCGGCTGTGCCTCCAAGTCTATGGACTCCCCACACGGCCGGGGGTGAGGGGTAACGCACACCGGGGATCGGTGCCACACTGGTCACATGCTGGTCGCCTTCTCCGTCTCCCCCAGCGGTGGGGACAATCCCGATGCCTCCGTCCACGACGCCGTGGCCGCCGCCGTCCACGTGGTGCGCGAGTCCGGGCTGCCCAACCGCACCGACTCCATGTTCACCACCATCGAGGGTGAGTGGGACGAGTGCATGGCCGTGGTCAAGGAGGCCACCGCCGCGGTCGCCGAGTACGGTCCGCGCGTGTCCCTGGTGCTCAAGGCGGACATCCGCCCGGGCCACACCGGCGAGCTGACGGGCAAGCTGGAGCGGCTGGAGTCCGCGCTGTCCCGCCACGAGCTGGGCCGTTCGCAGGAGCGCCGCGGCATCACCTCGGGTGCCACCGGCTCGAACGGATCCGCCGCATCAGAGGGCACCGCCGGCCCGGAGGGCACCACGAGCTCCGACGCCGTCGGTCGGAAGTGACGGCCCCGCGCACCTCGTGAGCAGGAAGAGCAAGAGCACCAAACGGGCCGGTCGCGCGGAATCCGGCGCCGCGGCGTCGTCGGACGCGCCGGGGCTCGTGGAGCGCACCTGGGTCACGGACACCGGCACCGTGGAGCTGCAGCAGGACACGTACGTGCCCGGCGCGTGGGTGCTGCGGGTGAACGGGGTGCCGTCCTCGCACATCGTCCCGGACCGCCCGGACCAGCTGGAGTTCGAGTACATGCGCTGGTTCTCCACGGTGCTCGAGGACCACGTGTCCTCGCACCTGGATCCCACCACGCTGCGCGTGCTGCACCTGGGCGGCGGCGCGTGCTCGATGGCGCGCTACCTCGCGTGGCGCTACCCGCAGGCGCGCCAGGTGGTCGTGGAGCTCGACGCCGCCCTGGCCACCCTGGTGCGCGAGTGGCTGGACCTGCCGCGCGCGCCGCTGCTGCGGATCCGCCCGGGGGAGGCGCGGGCGGTCACGGAGTCCCTCAGCGAGGCCTCGCGGGACATCGTGATCCGGGACGTCTTCGCCGGGGAGCAGACCCCGGGCCACCTGCGCACGCTCGAGTTCGCGCGCCACGTGGACCGTGTGCTCGCGCCGGACGGGCTGTACCTGCTGAACGTGGGGGACACCCGCAATCTCAAGGGCACCCGGGCGGAGATCGCGGCGCTGCTGGAGATCTTCGAGCACGTGGCCGCGGTCGCGGACGCCCCCATGCTCAAGGGCCGCCGCTACGGCAACGTGGTGCTGGCCGCCTCGCACGCACCCCTGCCCGCAGCCGGGTCCGCCGACGCCGCCGCGCTGGGTCGTGAGCTGCTCGGCGGCTCCCTGCCGGCCCAGTACAAGGACACCGCGTGGTGCCGTGAGCTCGCGGCGGACACCCGGCCGTGGCTCGACAAGCCAGCGGACCCGGTCCCCGAGGGGCCGGACGCGGCCTGACGGGCGGGGCGGCGATACGTGGGAGGTGTCCGCGCGTCGCACGGAAGGTCGCCGAGCACGGCATGCGGGGCAATCGAGCGTGCAGCACGCCGCCCGCGCTTCACGGGAACGGCCCCGTGGGAGGCGACGGGCGGCGTCGTCGTCAGGAGAAGTGGATCAGCTCGCCCAGCCCTCGATCACGCCGATGCCGAAGAACGCCACGAACGCGAGTGCCACCACGTACATGAGCGGGTGGACGTCCTTGGCGCGGCCCTGCACCAGGCGGATGAACACGTAGGAGACGAAGCCCGCGCCGATGCCGTTGGCGATCGAGTACGTGAACGGCATGACCGCGAACGTGAGGAACGCGGGGATCGCGACGCCCAGGTCCGCCCAGTCGATGGCCACCACGTTGCGGGCCATGAGGAAGCCGACCACCACCATGGCGGGGGCCACGGCCTCGAAGGGGACCACGTTGACCAGCGGGGTGAGGAACATGGCGGCGAGGAACAGCACGCCGGTGACCACGTTGGCCAGGCCGGTGCGGGCGCCGTCTGCGATGCCCGTGGAGGACTCCACGAAGATCTGGTTGGAGGACACGGAGCCCGCGCCGCCGGCCACGGCACCGAGGGCGTCCACGAGGAGCACACGGTCCACGTTCTCGATCTGACCGTCCGCGTCCTCGAGCCCGGCCTGGCGGGACAGCCCCACCATGGTGCCCATGGCGTCGAAGAAGATGGACAGCAGGATGGTGAAGATCAGCAGGGCGCACGCGATCCCGCCGAGCTCGCGGAAGGCGTCGATGGGCGCGGCGGAGCCCAGCAGGGACAGGTCCGGAACCGCGAACAGCGCCTCCGGGGAGGACGGCACCACGAGCGACCAGCCGTGCGGGTTGTCCACGGAGGAGCCGCTGGGGGAGACCGCCTCCAGCACGTGCGCCAGGACGGTGGTGAGCACCACCGAGATCAGGATCCCGCCCCTGACGTTGCGCACCATCAGCGCGACGGTCAGCAGCAGGCCCACCACGAACGTGAGGGTGGGCCAGCCGAAGAGCTCACCGCCGGTGCCCAGCTGCACCGGAACGGTGGTGTGGGCGGCGTCCGGGATGCGGCGCACGAAGCCGGCGTTCACGAACCCGATCAGCGCGATGAACAGCCCGATGCCCACCACGATCGCGGTCTTGAGGGAGTCCGGCACCGCGTTGAACACCGCTGTGCGGAACCCGGTGACCACCAGGACCACCATGATCACGCCGGCCCAGATCACCAGACCCATCACCTGCGGCCACGTGAGCCCGGGGTTCGTGGCGATCGTGACGGCCAGGAACGCGTTCACGCCCAGCCCGGCGGCCATGCCGAACGGGGACCTGGCCCACACACCCATGAGGATGGTCAGCACGCCGGCCACCAGCGCGGTCATGGCGGCCACGCGCTCGCCGCCCAGGGTGTTCCCGGCGCCGTCCGGGCCGTAGCCGAGCACCAGCGGGTTGAGCACCACGATGTAGCTCATGGCGATGAACGTGGCCACGCCGCCGCGGACCTCGCGGCCCACGGTGGAGCCACGCTGCGTGATGGAGAAGAAGCGGTCCAGCCCGCCTCGGGGCTCGCTGCGCTGAGCGGGCGGGGTGGAAGACGACATGCAGATCCTCACGGGTGGGCGCTGGCCGCGCCGAACGGGACGGGTGGGGGTGTTTGTGTAGAAATACTACGACGACGCCGCCCGCGCACCGTGCCGCAGCGCCCGCCACGGTCCCCAGTCCGGTGGGGCAGGAGGGCCGGTGGTGCCAGGATCCGGGGCTGCCGCTCCGCCTCCGCAGCCGGCCGCGTGGTTAGGCAGGACTGACCTGAGTTCACTACCGTTGATCCCAGTCCCTGTCTGCACGCGGGATCCGTGTGCGCGTCGAAAGGAATCACCACCGTGACAACCCCCACCTCCCGCCCGCTGCGCGTGGCCGTGATCGGCGCCGGCCCGGCCGGGATCTACGCCGCGGACATGCTCACCAAGACCGAGGCGGTCCGCGAGGGCGAGCTCGAGGTCAGCGTGGACCTGTTCGACCGCTACCCCACCCCGTTCGGTCTCATCCGCTACGGCGTGGCCCCGGACCACCCGCGCATCAAGGGGATCATCACGGCGCTGCGCTCCATCCTGGGCCGCGGGGACATCCGGTTCTTCGGCAACGTGGAGTACGGCCGGGACATCACTCTGGGCGAGTTCCTCACCCACTACGATGCCGTCATCTTCGCGACCGGTGCCGTCAACGACGCCCCGCTGGAGATCCCCGGCGCGGACCTGGACGGCTCCTACGGCGCGGCCCGCTTCGTGGCCTGGTACGACGGCCACCCGGACTACCCGCGCACGTGGCCGCTGGAGGCCAAGGAGATCGCGGTGATCGGCAACGGCAACGTGGCGCTGGACGTGGCGCGGGTGCTCTCCAAGCACGCGGACGACATGCTGGTCACGGAGATCCCGGGCAACGTGTACCAGGGGCTGAAGCAGTCCCCGGTCACGGACGTGCACATCTTCGGCCGCCGCGGCCCCGCCCAGATCAAGTTCACCCCCCTGGAGCTGCGTGAGCTGGCCAAGTCCCGGGACGTGGACATCGTGGTCTACGACGAGGACTTCCAGTTCGACGAGGCCTCCGAGAAGGCCATCACCGAGAACAACCAGACCAAGGTCATGATGAAGACGCTGCAGAAGTGGCGTGAGGACGAGACCCCCAAGACCGCGTCCCGCCGGCTGCACCTGCACTTCCTGCAGACCCCGGACGAGATCCTCGGGGACGAGGACGGCAAGGTCCGTGCCATCCGCATGGAGCGCACGCGCCTCAACGGGGACGCCTCCGTGACCGGCACGGGCGAGTACACCGAGTACCCGGTGCAGGCCGTCTACCACGCGATCGGCTACCTGGGCTCCCCCCTGCCCGAGCTGCCCTTCGACCCCGAGCGCGGGGTCATCCTCAACGAGGAGGGCCGCGTGGTTGAGGCGGACGGCACCCCGGTCCCCGGCGTCTACGCCACCGGCTGGATCAAGCGCGGACCCGTGGGGCTGATCGGCGCCACCAAGTCCGACGCCCTGGAGACCGTGACCCATCTCGTGGCGGACCGTGCCTCCCTGGCCGATCCGGACAACCCGGACCCCCAGGCCGTGGTGGAGCTGCTCGAGTCCAAGGACGTGCAGTACACCACGTGGGACGGCTGGCTCGCCCTGGACGAGTACGAGCAGAGCCTCGGCCAGTCCTCGCACGACGCCGAGGGCAACCCCCGCGAGCGCGTCAAGGTGGTGGAGCGGGACGAGATGATCTCCGTCTCCCGCAACGGCGCGGGCCAGTAGGCCCGCCCCTCACGCATCGTCCACGGGGCGGGGCGGGAAACACCGGGTGCGCCCGGGCTTCCCGCCCCGCCCCGCGGCGTCGGGGCGCGCGGGTGCTGCTGGGGGAACGACGCCGCCAGCACCGTCCCCGGGGTGAGGTGACCTTCCTGCCCCGGCCGGGGGCCGTGCGTGCACCCCCGGTCCGTGCCCGCGGCGTCGACCGTGCGGATCAGACGCCGAGGACGCGGTGGGTGTGCTCGTTGAGCAGCAGCCCGTGGGGGTCCAGCTCCGCCCGCAGTGCCAGGAACTCCTCCCAGCGCGGGTAGAGCGGTGCGAGGTCCGCGGCGGTGCGCGTGTGCAGCGTGCCCCAGTGGGGGCGGCCGCCGTGCTCCACCAGGATCCGCTCCGCGGCGGTGAGGAAGGACTGGCTGGGGCGCCTGCCGTACTGGCGCAGGTTGATCCACCCCGTGTAGCGCCCCGTGGCCGGGGACAGGAACCCGGGGTCCGGCGGAGAGCACCGCACGGTCAGGGGGAACGAGAGGTCGTACACGTGGGCGTCCGCGAGGACCTTCAGCTCCCGCACCGCGGAGGCCGTGGCCTCCAGCGGCAGCGCGTACTCGGCGGCCACGTAGCGCACCGGACGGGCCACCGTGAACACGCTGTAGGACACGTCCGTGTAGCGCCGCGAGCTCTCCGCGAGGGACTCGATGCGGTTCAGCCCGGTCACGGCACGCGGGATCAGGTTCCCCACGCGGCCCAGCCCGGCGGTCAAGGAGGTGCGCAGAACGGCGTCGTCCGCGCGGCGCAGCGCCCGGGAGATCGGTGAGGCGGGGCGCGTGTAGGAGTCCGGGAGGCGGTGCAGGCGGCTCAGGATGCGGGTGTGGGCCGTGGTGGTCCCGGGCATCCAGGAGAACTCGACGTGGTCCGCAGCGGACATCCGTTCCTGCAGGGTGTCCAGCAGCGCACCGAGCGGCTCGCGGAACTCGGCGCAGTGCAGCCGGAACGCGCTGACGCACTGGAGGGTCACGGAGACCACCACGCCCAGCACGCCCAGGTGCACCCGGGCGGCGTCGAACAGGTCCGGGCGGTGGGTCTCCGAGCAGGAGATCAGCTCACCGGTGGGGGTGGCCAGGCTCAGCCCGATCACCTGACCGCCCAGGGACGGCTGCCCCAGGCCCGTGCCGTGGGTGCCCGTGGCCAGCGCGCCGCCCACGCTCATGTGCGAGGAGTCGGGGAGGTTGGCCAGCGCCAGCCCGTGCTGCTCCAGGATCAGATTCAGCTCCTGCAGCGTGGTGCCGGCGAACACCGTGACCCGCTGGTGGTCCTCGTCCACGGAGACCAGGCCCTTGAGGGCGGAGGTGTCCAGCAGGACGCCCTCCGTGGGGACCAGAGGCGCGCAGCTGTGGCCGGAGCCGGCAGTGCGCAGGCTCAGCCCGTGCTCCTGCGCCTCGCTCAGCACGCGCAGCACCTCGTCCGAGGTGGTGGGACGGACCCGCACCGTGGGATCCGCGGTGAGGTTGCCTCCCCAGGACCGCCACGTGCCGTTCTTCACCCGGGCCGTCATGCCCGGTGCTCCGCGTGTGCTCACGGCTCGTCTCCGTTCCGGGGGCGTTCAGCCCCCTCGATCCTCATCCGTGCCGGCACTGCACGTGCCCTCGCCCGCGCCGGCGCACCGCTGACGCTCTGCCTGCGGCGTGCGTCGCAGCCGTCGCGGGCGCCCGGAACCGCGGGGGTTGGCCGTGTCGCGTGGCCGGGACCGCACGGTGCGGGCCTGACGTGCGCCGCGGCGTCGTCGCAGCGATCCGGACGTCCCCATCATCTCACCGCAGCCCCGCCGCCGGTGACCGGGTGGCTAGGCTGGGAGCAGGAATCCACGGTCGGGGAGGGAACAGCAGTGAGGGCACCAGACGCCGAGATCATCGTGGGAGTGGACGGCTCCGAGCAGAGCCTGGGCGCCCTGCACTGGGCCGCACGGGAAGCACGGCGCCGCGGCGCACCGCTGCACGTGGTCACCGCCTACACGGTGCCCATGATCGGGGGGTCCACGTTCGACGTGGGCTACGCCGCGTTCGACGACGCCGCCATGAACCGCGCCGTGGAGGAGCTCGTGGCTGACGCCCGACGCCGCGTGGCCGAGCTGGACGTGGAGGTCCGGTCCACGGTCCAGGCCGGGGACCCCTCCGGTGTGCTCGTGGACCTCAGCAGGGATGCGCAGCTGCTGGTCCTGGGGTCCCGGGGCCACGGGAGGTTCCTGGGCCGGCTGCTGGGTTCGGTGTCCACGGCGGTGCCCGCCCACGCGCACTGCCCCGTGGGGATCATCCCCCTGCAGTGGGGCACCGACTACCGGGTCAGTGAGAACGTGAGCCGCCGCCCGGCTTTCGTGGACGGCGTGACGGTCGGCTCGGACGGCTCTCCGCACGCGAGCGCCGCCATGCTGTGGGCCGCGGACGAGGCGGAGCAGCTGGGGGTGCCGCTCACGGTGCTGTGCGCCGCGCCCTCGGATGCCGGGTCCTACGCCTGGCTGCCCTCTCCCGTGGACTTCGACGACCTGCGCGGTGAGGTGCGGGCCGCTCTGGACGTGTGCGTCCAGTGGCTGCGCGGCCACTTCCCGGGGCTCGAGATCACCGGGGAGCTCGCGGACGGATCGCCCATCGACGCCCTCGTGGAGCGCTCCGCCCGGAACCAGCTGGTGGTCACGGGCACGCGCGGTCGCGGCGGGTTCGCGGGCATGCTCCTGGGCTCCACGTCCCAGGGGGTGCTGCACCACTGCACCGGGCCGGTCATGATCGTCCCGTCCTTCGAGGACCCGCGGCTGGCGGACCGTCCTGAGGTGACGGTCTAGGGCGCAGCTGTCCGCACTGGGTGGTTCCCGCCCGCGTCATTCGCGAGAGGAGGGCCGCTGCCCCGGGCACACCGTTCCGTGGCGCACCGTGACGGGCCTCAGCCCCGCTGGACGTTGCCCGGGGAACCGGTCGGGTCCGGCTGGGCCACTCTCATCCGGAAGGGCCGTCTGCGTGCGTCCGGTCCGCCCCATACCCGGTCGGGGTGACAACGGGAGTGTTCGTCCAGGGCGCCTGCAGGATCAGTGCCCCGGATCGGCGGGGGCCGGGGATGTTTGTGGAACGGGTGGTTTGCCTCTAGGATGTTGGAGGTCCATCGTCCCATGGTGCCCTGTGTGCTGTCGGACGGAGTTCTGGCCCCCATCGTCTAGCGGCCTAGGACACCGCCCTTTCACGGCGGCGGCACGGGTTCGAATCCCGTTGGGGGTACGGTTTCCACTCGGAGCACCGCCGGGAACACGATTTGCACAGTGAGTCGTTCATCCTGGTAGGATATCCACTCGTTGGAAACAACCAAGGCCCTGTAGCGCAGTTGGTTAGCGCGCCGCCCTGTCACGGCGGAGGTCGCGGGTTCAAGTCCCGTCAGGGTCGCTCAGGCGGCGATGAAAAGGCAACTTTTCGCGCCGTCGCGGCATATTACCGAGAGGTTTCCTCCCGGTGCGTGCCTGGCTCTGTAGCTCAGTTGGTAGAGCGTACGACTGAAAATCGTAAGGTCACCGGATCGACGCCGGTCGGAGCCACTGAACCCTCGCGTGGCTTCTACACGCGGGGGTTCTTTGCTGTCCGGGGTGGGTGCGCCATCCTTCTCCGGGACGAACGGGGCACCGGACCCCCATCCCCGCGTGGCGGGAACGACGACGCCCGCCGTCTCTCCAGCCCCGCGCGCCGTGCGTGCGCGCACCTGGCCCCCAGCCCACACCGAGGTTGCGGGCCTACGGTGGACACTGATGGACGGGGCTCAGGGCAGTGGGCTCCGCGCGGAAGAGGGAGCTGGCCATGCAACAGCGGATGCGCGTGCTGTGTGCCACCACGGTGCTGGCGGCACTCTCCGCCGGTCTGACCGGATGCAGTGCCCAGAGCCCCTCCGGCGCGGCCCTCGAGACCTCCGCCCCAGCCCCCAGCCCCACGGTCACGAGTACCCGGCCCACGGCCTCACGCTCCGCGTCCCCCGCGAGCACGCAGGAGTGCTTCGACGTCGCCGAGGCCGTGAGCGGGGTCGAGCTGCTGCCCCTGAGCCATGACAGCGAGCACGAGAGTCAGGACGCCGGAGCCCTGGACGAGGCCCGCGCCTCCGCGGACCAGATGTTCGCCCAGCTGCCCTCCGCCGTGCAGCCGGCCTTCGACCAGGTGGAACGGATCCTCGACGGCGCCGGTGAGGCCCTGGAGCCCTCCGAGGCCGCCAAGATCCAGCAGGCCCTCGCCCCCGCCGACGCCTGGCTGCAGTCCCACTGCTCGGCGAGCCCGGGCTCCACCGCATCCGGATCGGCAGCGCCCACGGGCTGACCCCGCCCGGGAACACGGGCTGTCCCCGCCCCGGGAACACCGGCTGACTCCGCCCCGGGTGCACAGGTTGACCCCGCCCCGGGAACACCGGTTGACCCCGTCCCGGGCGCACGGCGCATCCCGCGCCGCCACGCACACCGGGAACCGGGGTCAGAGCCTCAGAGTTCCAGCCACACCGCGCTGTCCACGGTCAGGCGGTTGCCGATCACCGCGTCCTGGCCACTCGTGAGCAGCAGTGTGCCGCGCGAGAGCTCCGCGATCTCAGCGTCACCCTCCCCGAGGTTCGCCGCCACCAGCACCGTGCGGCCCTCGCTCGTGCTGAGCAGGTACGCCAGCACACCCTCCGGACCGTCGCTCAGCTCGTGCCACGTGAAGTCCGCGGTGCCCAGACCCAGTTCACCGCGCACCCGCAGGGCACGCCGGTAGAGGTTGAGCGTGGACTGCGGATCGCCCTCCTGGTGGTCCACCGTGATCTCGCGGAAGGACTCCGGCTGCGGCAGCCACGGGTTCGGGCCGAAACCCAGCCCCTCGCCCACGGGAGACCAGGGCAGAGGCACCCGAGCGCCGTCGCGCCCCAGCTCCGCGCCCGCGGTGCGGTGGAACGTGGGATCCTCGCGGGCGGCGTCGGGAAGGGACGTGTGCTCGGGGAGGCCCAGCTCGTCGCCCTGGTAGACGTACGCCGAACCCGGCAGGGACAGCTCCACCAGCGCGGCGGCGCGGGCCCGGCGCAGGCCCTGGCCGTGGTGCGGCTGCTCGTCCTGCGCGCCGATGCCGTTGGGGTAGGCGGTGCGCGAGCCCAGGCCGTAGCGGGAGGCGTGACGCACGGTGTCGTGGTTGGAGAGCACCCACGTGCAGGGCGCACCCACCTCGTAGTAGGCGCGCAGCGAGGCGTCCACGGTGTCCCGCATCCGGTTTCGGTGCCACCCGGAGATCAGGAAGTCGAAGTTGAACGCCTGCTGCGCCTCGTCCGGGCGCACGTAGCGGGCCAGCCGGGGAGCCGGGCCCACCCACGCCTCGACCACCAGCATCCGGTCCCCGGGGTACTCCTGGAGCACGCGGTGCCAGTCACGGTAGATCTCGTGCACGCCGTCCTGGTCGAAGTACGGGCCGGTGTCCATGGTCTTGGTGGGCTCGTGGGCGTCCCCGGTGCCATCCTCCTCGGCGGTGCCCTCCACCATGTGGACCTGCTCGTCCCAGTCCGGGAGGCCCTCGGCCTTGATCATCCCGTGGGCCACGTCCACCCGGAAGCCGTCCGCCCCGCGGTCCAGCCAGAACCGCAGGATGGCGCGGAACTCCTCCCACACCTCCGGGTTCTTCCAGTCCAGATCCGGCTGGGAGGAGTCGAAGAGGTGCAGGTACCACTGGCCATCCGCCACACGGGTCCACGCGGAACCGCCGAACAGGGACTTCCAGTTGTTGGGCGGCAGCTCACCGTCCTGGCCCTTGCCCTCCCGGAAGATGTAGCGAGCGCGCTCCGGGGAACCGGGGGCCGAGGCCAGAGCGGCCCGGAACCACTCGTGGTCCTCGGACGTGTGGTTGGGCACCAGGTCCACGATGATCTTCAGGCCCAGCCGGTGGGCCTCCTCACGCATGCGGTCGTAGTCCTCCAACGAACCGAAGCGGGGATCCACGGTGCGATAGTCCGCGACGTCGTAGCCGGCGTCGTGCTGCGGCGAGAGGTAGAAGGGGGAGAGCCACACGGCGTCCACGCCCAGCCGCTTGAGGTACGGCAGCTTCTCCGTCACGCCGCCCAGATCACCCATCCCGTCCCCGTTGGAGTCCTTGAAGGAGCGGGGGTACACCTGGTAGATCACGGCGTCGCGCCACCACTCGGAACCGGAGGGGGCAGGGAAGGAGGTCTGGGAGAAAGTCACGCACTCCAGGCTACCCACGCACGCCTGCCACGGGCCAAAGGCGCCACACCCGTGTAAGGGGTGGATGCCTCCCCGCGTCCTGGTCACCGGACCGCACACCCGAGCCCGATTGCCACCCCGCGCAGCCCTGATCCCGCCCCGCAGCCGCTCCCACCCCAGGCCCACCCCCGCCCGCTGCATTTACTCCGTCAGTGCAGAAATCAGGAGCCCCAGCTGCATTTGCTCCACTAGGCAGCGTCCACAGCTCGGGGTGAGCATGCAGAGGGGCGGTGGATCCCCGGCCAGAGGGTGTGTGGGGCAGGGCTGTGGACAACCCGCCCCGGTCAACGGATCACCTACCTACAGTTCGGGCATGGTGTTGTACCAGCAGCGTTCAGCCCCGTTTCTTCCTGAGCCACTGGTGGTTCCCACGGCGGAGACCGGCCGACGCGCTTCACAGTTGCTCGGCAGCCCGGGCGTGCAGCGACTCGCGCGGGGATTGTGGGTGCTCCGGGACGAACCGCTCACAGCGGTGGAAAGAGCTGTTCTCCTGCAGCGGCATCTGTGCCGGCCCGAGTCCGGGCTTCTGGTGAGCGGCTTGCACGGGCTGGAGCTGCTGCGGCTCCCCGTGGGCGGAAGTGAGGCTTGGGTGCAGGAGGTGCTTGCCCGGCCCCACCAGTCGCGCGGTCCACGCCAGGGGGCGTTCGGTGCTTCCTCACTGAACGCCGCGAACCACTGCGTTGAGCTGCTCTGGACTGATCACCGTGCCCAGTCCAAGCAGGAGGGAGTGCGCATTGCCATGTCTCACGGTCTGCCCAGCCTCGTGGGCCCATGGGGCAGCAGGGTTGCCCACCCACTGGAGATGCTGTCCCGGATGAGCGCCGTGCTGTCTCCGTGGCGGATCACCGCGTGCCTGGACGCGCTGCTGTCCACCCGGTTCGTCATCCCTGGCACGTCCCACCCGGTGCAGTTCACGCGAGAGCAGTTGGAGGAGAGTCTGGACCAGCTCCCGCCTGCCGCTCGAGGCGTCATCCGGCTGCGCCGCGCGTGGCGTGATGCCCGGTCACCGTGCTGGTCCGCGGCGGAGACTCTGACCCGCCTGATCATTGCCCGGCACGACCTGCCCGAGCCGTCCCTGAACTACCAGGTGACGGTCGCGGGGCGCACGTTCTTCCTGGACCTGGCATGGCCGGGTGCACGAACGGCCGTGGAGTACAACGGCGGCGTCCATGCTCGTGAGGTGTCCCAGTACCGGGACGAGATGTACCGCCTGTCCCTCCTGCGAGACGCAGGGTGGGACGTCTCGGTCCTCACATGGGACGACCTCCGCTCCCCGACCCGCAGGATGACGTGGCTCTCGCGCGTTCAACGGGGCCTGGGTCGCCCGCGCCGTGCTCTCTAGTGGAGTAAATGCAGCCGTACGGGCTGGAATCTGCATTAGCGGAGCAAATGCAGCAGCTGCAGCACATGCCGCGCAGGTTCGTGCACCGGCGGGGGCGCCTCTCCCCGGGTGCGGCGCTTCCCTGGTGCGGAGACCAGGGAGGGCGACGGCGCTCGGTTCTGCTTCCGAGGGTCAGTTCGCCTGCTGCAGCTGCGCCAGCGGGGCCCAGCGCCTGAAGATGCGCCGCAGCGCCGCCGTCGCGGATCCGAGGTCCCCCTCATGGAGCAGGTCCAGGGCGTCGGCCATGTCCTGCGGGGACTCGTCCGGCTGGATCCGGTCCGCCAGGGAGCCGTAGTCCAGACTCACCAGGGAAGCGGCGCTGAAGGATCCCAGCCAGCGGCTCAACCGGATGAGGTCCTGGGCGAAGGCGGCGGCCTGTCGGGCTTCGTCCGGGAGGTCGTCCTCGGGGGCGCCGCCGGAAACGGCCCGTCCGGCGTCGTCGACGATCTGTGCGGCCTGGAGGGTGCGCTGCGCGGCGGCGTCCGCTGGGACGATGAACCGGTGGATCTCGTGCCCGGAGTGCTGGGACGCCACATGGTCCGCTGGGGTGAAGGCCGCGAACCAGGCCAGGGGGATCGCGTAGGCGGCCTCTCGGGTGTAGACGGGCTGGAAGGCCTCGCTGGAGGTGGCCTTGGCGGCCTCCGCCACCTCCTGCTCAGGGACCAGCAGGGGCAGGAGCTGGGCGCTGTCCTCGTTCTCGGCGGCGGTGAACAGGCGCAGGGAGCGGCGCAGGCGCTGGGTGGGGTGGAACACGGGGAAGTCCCCCGGGTGGTTCGGGGACGCGCCGGGTACCTGCCCGGCACCGCCCGGGGAGGTGCCGGGTAGCCGCCGCGCCCCGGCCGGTGCCGTGGAGAACGGCATGGTCCACAGGGGTTCGCGGGCCGGGGGCAGAAGGGACTGGGAGGTGTCCGCGATGCGGGCGAGCTGCTCCGAGAACTCGTGCACCCCGCCGGTGAAAGGGTCCAGGGCGCGGGGGATGCCGGGGGCGTAGTGGGCGTCCAGGTCCTGCTGGGGGACGTAGACGCGCAGCGCGAACCGCACGGGCGGGCCCGTGATGCTGCGGTAGGCGCTGCCCGCGTTGATCAGGGGCACGGGGTCAGTCGATCTCTATCACGACGGGCGCGTGGTCCGAGGCGCCCTTGCCCTTGCGCTCGTCCCGGTCGATCCAGGCGTCCTGCACTCGGGCGGCCAGTGCGGGGGAGCACAGCTGGAAGTCGATGCGCATGCCCTCCTTCTTGGGGAACCGCAGCTGCTTGTAGTCCCAGTAGGTGTAGACGCCGGGGCCGGGGTGGCGCGGGCGCACGACGTCCTGGTAGCCGGCGTCCTCGATGAACGCGTGGAACGCCGCGCGCTCCGGCTCGCTGACGTGGGTGTAGCCGCCCTCCTTGAAGAGCTGGATGTCCCACACGTCGTCGTCCTGCGGGGCCACGTTCCAGTCGCCCACCAGGGCGATCTGCGCGTCCGGATCGTCCTGCAGCCACTGCTTGGCGTGGCCCTCCAGCACGCGCAGCCACTCGAGCTTGTACGGCATGTGGGGGTCCTCCAGGCCGCGCCCGTTGGGCACGTAGAGGGACCACACGCGCACGCCGCCGCACGTGGCGCCGATCGCGCGGGCCTCCTGCGCGGGCTCCTGGCCGGGCTTGCCGAACGTGGGCTGGTCCGGGAAGGTCCGCTCCACGTCCGTGAGCCCCACGCGGGACGCGATCGCCACGCCGTTCCACTGGCTCACGCCGAAGTGCGCCACCTCGTAGCCCGCGAACTCGAAGAGCTCCCACGGGAAGTTCTCGTCCTTGGCCTTGGTCTCCTGGATGGCCAGCACGTCCACGTCCGAGCGGTCGAGCCACGCCTCGATGCGGTCGGCCCGGGCGCGGATGGAGTTCACGTTCCACGTGGCAATTCTCATGGGCTCCACCGTAGCCACCCGCGCGGCACCGGAGAAACCGGTGCAGGGCGGTCCGCACGGGCCGGGGTTGGCGCAGGCACGGGGCACGACGCCGCTCGGCCGCCTTCCATGCACGGGGCCGGTGCGGCGCGCGGGGCGGTCGGTCCTCACGCCCCCCTGCGCCAGGGGGTGGGCGCCGTCACCGGAGGACCCCGGGGTCCACCCGGGCCGCGGGCGGCGTCGTGCTCCCGTGCCTCAGGTGTGGGGACCGCCTCCGGCGCGGAGCGGATGCCACGGGGACTTCCACCGGGATCCCAGGCAAGAGGCGGGACGCCCGGGAACACGGGGCAGTAGTGTGGCGGGATGACCCCCACGAACGTGCTGTCACAGATCAGAGAACGCCGGATCCTGCTGAAGGCGGCCGGTGTGGGCGCAGGGTCCCTGCTCGGTGCGCAGGCCGTGGTCGTGGCATCTCTGGCGGGCATCGACTGGTGGAAGCAGCGCGGGCGCAAGCAGCGTGACGCACCGCGTCCGGGAACGTTCACGGCGCAGGTGCAGGACTCGGAGCTGACCATCTACACGTCCGGGGAGGACGTCTACGAGGACATGCTCGAGGCCATCGACAACGCCGAGCACTCCATCCACATGGAGACGTTCATCTGGAAGAACGACGAGATCGGGCAGCGCTTCCTGGACGGCATGAACCGTGCGGTGGAGCGCGGCGTGGACGTGTTCGTGATCTACGACGGCTTCGCCAACCTGGTCATCCCGCAGACCTTCTACTCCTTCGACAGCGACATCCACGTGTTCCGCGTGCCGTTCCTTCGCCGCCCGTTCTGGAAGGGCCCCCTGAGGTTCTCGGGTCTTAACCACTCCAAGATCCTGGTGGTGGACGACCAGATCGGGTTCGTGGGCGGGTTCAACATCGGCTCCCTGTACTCCCGGCAGTGGCGGGATACGCACATCCGTGAGGTGGGCCCGGCCGTGTGGGGTCTGCGCAACGCGATCGCCACGGTGTGGAACGAGGACCGCGAGCCGGACAAGGAGATCGAGTGGGTCCCGCCGCAGAGCTGGGATCCCGAGGTGCGGGTGAACGCGAACCTGCCCATCCAGATCGTGTACCCCATCCGTGAGATGTACATGAACGCGATCGACCGGGCTCAGCACCACATCTGGATCAACACCCCGTACTTCATCCCGGACCAGCAGGTGCTGGACACGCTCCTGGACGCCGCGCGCCGCGGGGTGGACGTCCGCGTCATGGTCCCCAAAGACTCCAACCACATCCTCTCGGACTGGGTGTCCCGGGGGTTCTACGGCCAGCTGTTGGAGGGCGGCGTGACCATCCTGCTCTACGGCGCGTGCATGATCCACGCCAAGACCGCCACCATCGACGGCCAGTGGTCCACCGTGGGCACCGCCAACCTGGACCGCCTCTCCCTGTCCTTCAACTACGAGACCAACGTGGAGATCGTGGACCCGGACTTCGCCGCCCAGATGGAGAAGGTCTTCCTCGCGGACAGCGAGCACTGCGAGGAGCTCACCTCCCCCCAGTGGCGGGAGCGCCACCCCATGGCGCGGGTCGCGGAGGTCCTGCTGGTCCCGCTGCGCCCCCTGCTCTGACATCCCCGGCGCACGACGACGCCGCACGGCCGGCCCCCGCACGCCCGTCACCGGATCGCCGCCGCCCTCGTGAAGCCCTGCACCCCCAAGATCAAGCCCCCCACCCCAGGATCAGGCCCTCCACCCGAGGAATGAGCTCTCCAGCCCAGGATTAAGTGCAGGTTTTGCCGCTCACGGGCCGAAAAGTGGCAAAAGCTGCACTTAAGGGTGTGGGCCGTGGTGCCTGGCGAGCGTGCAGCCTCCGGGGCGCGGCGGCGTCGTCGTGGGGTGGGCGGTCAGCCCTCGGTGAGGTGGCCGCGCAGCGTGGTGGCGGTGTACTCGGTGCGGAACAGGCCGCGGCGCTGCAGCTCGGGGACCACGAGGTCCACGAAGTCCGTGAGCGAGTCCGGCTGCACGGGCGGCATGAGGTTGAAGCCGTCCGCGCCGCCGTTCTCCAGCCACTCCTGCATCCGGTCCGCGATGGACTCCGGGGTGCCCACCATGGTGCAGTGGCCTCCGCCGGCGGCCAGGCGCCCGAGCAGCTGGCGGACCGTGGGGTGCTCTGCCTCGATGATCCGCAGGATGGTGCCGTAGCGGCCCTGCGGTCCGGTGAACTCCTCCAGGGGTGGCAGCGGGGGCACGGGCGCGTCCAGGTCCCAGTCGGAGCAGTCCTGCTCCACGAAGGTGGAGAGCTGCGCGAGGGACTGCTCCACGGGCAGCAGCCGGTCCACGCGCTCCTGCTTGGCGAGGGCCTCCTCGTGGGTGCGGCCCACGTAGGTGACCAGTCCGGGCATCACGACCACGGCCTCCGGATCGCGGCCGGCCCGGGCCACCTCCGCCTTGACCGAGGCGTAGTACTCCTCGGCGGCGGGGAGGTCGTAGGCCACGGCATAGATCCCCTCCGCGAAGTCCCCGGCCAGGGCCTTTCCGGGCCCGGACGCACCGGCCTGGAACAGCACCGGCTCGCCCTGCGGGGAGCGCGGGACCGTGAGGGGTCCGTCCACCAGGAAGTGGCGGCCCTCGTGGTCCAGGCGGTGCAGCTTGGACGGGTCCGCCCACTGGCCCTCCGGGTCCGCGGTGACGGCGTCCTCGTCCCAACTGGCCCACAGGGCGCGGGCCACCTCCACGAACTCGCGGGCGCGCCCGTAGCGCTCGTCCTTGGGCGGCATGGCTCGGTAGCCGTGGTTGCGGGCCTCGTCGTCCCACATGGAGGTCACCACGTTCCAGCCCGCCCGGCCGCCCGAGATGTGGTCCAGGGACGCGAGCATCCGGGCCGCGTGGAACGGCGTGAAGAACGTGGAGGACACCGTGCACACCAGGCCGATGCGCTCGGTGGCGCGCGCCATCGCGGACAGCGCGGTCAGCGGTTCGAGGGACCAGTGGGGTCCGCCGGAGACGTCGCCCACGCTGTGGCCGTCCGCGAAGAACACGGCGTCGAACAGGCCGCGCTCGGCGGTCTGCGCGAGCTCCTCGTAGTAGCTGATGTCCGTGAGGCGGTGCACCGAGGAGTTCGGGGCGCGCCACGCCGCCTGGTGGTGGCCGGCGCCGTAGAGGAACGCGTTGAGGTGGAGGCGGCGGGCCATGTCAGTCCATCACCAGCCCGCCGTCGACCACCAGGTTCTGGCCGGTGACCCCGCGGGACCAGTCCGAGGCGAAGAACAGGGCGGTGTCCGCGAACTCCTCGGGGGTGGTCACGCGACCCAAGGGAGTGCTGGCGGCGATGAAGTCGAAGACCTCGTCCGGGGTGGCGGCGCTCGCGTCCGTGGTGCGAAGCAGGCCACCGGAGATCATGTTCACGGTGATGCCCTGCGGTCCCAGGTCCTTGGCGGCGGTGCGGGTGAGGGAGAGCAGGGCGGCCTTCGCGGCGGTGTAGTCGTGGTAGGGGACCACGGGGTTCTGGAAGAGGTTGGTGCCGATGTTGATGATGCGCCCCTCGCCCGCCTCCGCCATGCCCGGGGTGACCGCCTGCATCACGTTGAGGGCGCCCACGACCGCGCCCTCGAACTGCTGGGTCAGGTTCTGCGCAGTGAGCGTGTCCAGGGTGGGCCGGGCGTCCCCGTTGAAGCTGAAGTCCACCAGGGCGTTGTTCACCGCCACCGTGATCGGCGCGCCGAAGTGCTCCCGGGCCTGGGTGACCATGTCCCGCACCTGCTGGGCGTCGGTCACGTCCGCCTGGACAGCAAGCGCCCTGTCCTCGCCGAGTTCGCTGACCAGCGCGCGGGCCCGCTCCTCGCTGGCGTGGTAGTTCACGACGACGCGCGCACCCTCCCGCGCGAACGCCCGGCTGAGGTGCTCCCCGAGCCCGCGGGCTCCGCCGGTGACCAGGACGATGGTGTTCTCGATCCGCATGCTCACTCCTGTGGCTCACGGCGAAGAAAGCGGTGCGCCACCTGCGCGGTGCGACCGTGACATCCCTTCGCCAGTACTAACTGGACAGGTTCGACGGGTGTCATCTCAGCCGCTGCGGACCCCCGCTCCACGCGCCCGGTGAGGCTGGGAGGAGAGGGTGGCGGCACCCCGTGTCACTGGTGGTCAGTGTAGACGGAGCCGCTCAGCCTCATGGCAGCCGCCCCGGGTGCGCCGCCCAAATGCACCCTGCTACCCTTGATGGCTGGTGTGCCGGGAAGTCTGGTCGGCGGTAATGAGCGTGATGCCCGTCGACATTGGAGTACTCCATGCCCCTGCACCACACGACCACCCCTGCCCACCGTGAGCCCGGATCACCGGATCCCGTGGCGCAGGAAGAATCCTCCGGCTTCGTTTCGGAGCCCGGTTTCTTCAACCATCCTGAGCCTCCGTGCGAGCCCGACCACCCCTCGGGTGGCGTCCTCTCCCGGCTCCAGGACGTCCTGCGCCGCGAGACCGTGGCCGGCATCCTCCTCGTGGTTGCCGCTGTCATCGCCCTCGTCTGGGCCAACTCGCCCTTTGCGGAGAGCTACTTCGCCCTCCGTGACCTCGAGGTCGGCTACGAGCCGTGGCACCTGAAGCTCAGCCTCGGCACCTGGGCCGCGGACGGGCTGCTCGCCGTCTTCTTCTTCCTCGTGGGTCTGGAACTCAAACGCGAGTTCGTCGCGGGTGATCTGCGGGACCTCCGCAAGGCGGCCGTGCCGGTCGCGGCGGCCGTGGGCGGCGTCGTCGTCCCCGCGCTGATCTACGCGGCCGTGAACGCGACGAGCCCCGAGACCCTGGGCGGCTGGGCGATCCCGACCGCCACGGACATCGCCTTCGCCGTGGCGGTGCTCGCGATCGTGGGCTCGCACCTGCCCAGCGCGCTCCGCCTGTTCCTGCTGACCCTGGCGGTGGTGGACGACCTGCTGGCCATCACGATCATCGCGATCTTCTACACCGACGAGGTGCACGTGCTCCCGCTGCTCCTCGCGCTCGTCCCGCTGGCCGCGTTCGGGCTGCTGGCGCACCGCTTCCCCCGCTTCTTCGCGCACCGCACGTGGGCCGCGTGGGTGATCCTGGTGCCGCTGGCCGTGGTCACGTGGGCCCTGGTCCACGAGGCCGGGATCCACGCCACGGTCGCGGGCGTGCTGCTCGGTTTCGCCGTTCCCGTCATGGGGGCCAAGGCGTCCGGGGAGCCCGTGGAGCTCGCCGAGCACCTGGAGCACCGCGTCCGGCCCCTGTCCGCCGGGTTCGCGGTGCCGGTCTTCGCGTTCTTCTCCGCGGGCGTCGCAGTGGGCGGCTGGGACGGATTGACGACGGCGCTCGCCGCCCCCGTCACGCTCGGCATCATCGCGGGCCTCGTCCTGGGCAAGCCGCTGGGCATCATTGCCGCCACGTGGCTCACCACCGTGCTCACCGGGCGGAAGCTGGACCCGTCCTACAAGTGGATCGACCTGGTGGGGATCGCGCTGCTGGCCGGGATCGGGTTCACGGTGTCCCTGCTGATCGCGGAGCTCAGCTTCGACCCGTCCGCGGCCGCCGGGGACCAGGCCAAGGTGGCCGTACTGACCGCGTCGGTGCTGGCAGCGGTGCTGGCCGGTGGTTTGCTGGCGGTCCGCAACCGCCACTACCGGGTGGGTGCGGTTGCTGCCGGATCAGGGAACACCGCGTCCCACGCATAGCAGTGGGGGGCTGGTCCTCCGTCGCCGGGCAGGGGCTCAGCCCTCCCGTCACCACCCGTCCGTCGGCGTGACCCACCGCCCCCCTGCCGCCCGCACGGGCCGCGTGGAGGTGGAACCACGCCGGGCGCCGGAGCCGAGGACGGCGCAGGGGCCCACTCGTGAACGAGTGAGCCCCTGGCCGCAGTCCCGGATCTGGAGAACTGCCAAGCGGAGTGATGATCAGCGACCGGTGCGGTCGGTGCCGTCCACATTGGTGTTGCCCGCGTTGGGGGTGCGGTCCGTGGAACCCGCGGTGCGCGTGCGGTCCGTGGCCCCAACGTTGTGGGTACGGTCGGTGGTGCCCACGTTGTGGTTGCGCTCCACGGGAACGGTCTTGTTCTTCTTCAGCAGGCCACCCAGACCGGCGAGACCGAGCAGGCCCCACAGGCCGGCGTTGCCGTGGCCTTCGTCCTCCTGCTGGGTGGAGGCGGGAGCGGGGCTCTCCGTGGCGGCCATGGCCGGGGCGGACACGCCGGACAGGATGGCCAGGGACAGAGCGGCAGCAGCTGCGGTCTTACGCATAGCGGGTTCTCCTTTGCTGGGGAACGTCATCTATTGATGACTCATCAATCAGCGTACTTGCTATTGGGGGGTTCCGGCGATTCACTTCCCCGGGGAAGACCTGCTCCGGCACGAGCGGGGTGCTCCTCCCGCCACCACCCGTCCGCCGGCGTGACCGGCACGGTGCGCTTGTGCCGGGAGCGCAGGAAGATCTGCTCCAGCTTCTCCGCGACCTCCACGGGGACGTCCTTGCCCTCGAGGTAGTCGTCGATGTCCTCGTACGTGAGGCCCAGCTCGTCCTCGTCCGTGCGCCCGGGGTTGTCGTTGAGCAGGTCCGCGGTGGGGACCTTCCCGACCAGCCGCTCCGAGGCCCCCAGGTACTCCAGCAGCTGCCGGTTCTGCCGCTTGTCCAGTCCGGCCAGCGGCAGGAGGTCCGCTCCGCCGTCCCCGAACTTGGTGAAGAACCCGGTGATGGACTCTGCCGCGTGGTCCGTGCCGATCACCAGCAGGTTGTGGTCCCCGCCCACCGCGTACTGCGCGGTCATGCGCACGCGGGCCTTGGTGTTGCCGCGGGTGAAGTCGGTGAGCTGCTCGCCGGTGGCCGCGGCGTAGGCGGCCTCGAACCCGTCGACGGCCGGAGCGACGTCGTACGTGACCACCCGGTCCGGCTCAATGAAGGCGAGCGCGGCCTGTGCGTCGTCCTCGTCCTGCTGGGTGCGGTAGGGCAGGCGCATGGCCACGAACTCCGCGGGGATCTCGTCCTCGCGCAGCTTCTCCACGGCCAGCTGCGCGAGCCGTCCCGCGAGCGTGGAGTCCACGCCGCCGCTGATGCCCAGCACGAAGCCCCTGGTGTGCGTCGCCCGGAGGTAGTCGCACAGGAAGTCGACGCGCCGCGCCGCCTCCGTCTCCGGGTCGATCCGCGGGGCCACCCCGAGCTCGGCGATGATCTGTGCCTGCAATTCACGCATGCCGCCATGCTAGCGACCGCGTGTTTCAGGGGTGTGACGGACCCCCGGTCCACGACGCCGCTGGGTCGCCTCGGCGAGTCCCTCACCGTCACCCCGCACCTGGCCAGGATGGCAGGGGCGCATCATGTGCGGCATCTGTCGTGTCAACAGAGGGGCAGCGTTCCGGGCCGAATGCGGTGGCGGACCGTCACCCGTGCGTGTGAGGCGGGGCGCGGCGGCGTCGTGAGATGCTGGCCACATGACTGAGAACACCTACGAAACCATCCTGGTCCGCCGCGAGGGACGCGTGGGCGTGATCACGCTGAACCGTCCCAAGGCGCTGAACGCGCTGAACGTGCAGACCATGACCGAGCTCGTGGCGGCCGCCACCGACCTGGACCGCGATCCGGAGATCGGTGCGATCGTCCTGACCGGCTCCGAGAAGGCGTTCGCCGCGGGCGCCGACATCAAGGAGATGGGTTCCAAGACCGGTTCGGACATGTACCGCGAGGACTTCTTCTCCGCGTGGGACACCTTCGCCCGGCTGCGCACGCCGAAGATCGCGGCGGTCGCGGGCTACGCCCTGGGCGGTGGCTGCGAGGCGGCCATGATGTGCGACATGATCATCGCCGCGGACACCGCCAAGTTCGGGCAGCCGGAGATCACCCTGGGCGTCATCCCGGGCATGGGCGGCACCCAGCGGCTGACCCGCGCAGTGGGCAAGGCCAAGGCGATGGACCTCATCCTCACCGGCCGCCAGATGGACGCCGAGGAGGCCGAGCGCTCCGGACTCGTTTCCCGTGTGGTCCCCGCCGACTCCCTCATGGACACCGCGCTGGAGGTCGCCACGAAGATCTCCGGCATGTCCAAGCCGGTGGCCCAGCACGCCGTGGAGACCGTCAACACCGCGTACGAGACCACCCTGGCCGCGGGACTGCAGTACGAGCGCCGCGTGTTCCACGGGCTGTTCTCCACTGCGGACCAGAAGGAGGGCATGGCGGCCTTCACGGAGAAGCGGAAGCCGAACTTCTCCCACGAGTGAGCCCGGGCTCCGTCCTGTGGCGCAGATGATGTGCTGACAGGGCACGCGCAGACGACGCCGCTCCCCGGAAGGTGGGGAGCGACGTCGTCGTTCTGCCCGGGGGGGTGCTCCTGGGGTGACCTGCGCGCCCCGGGGTGGTCTGCATTAGCGGAGCAAACGCAGAAATGCGGCTGCGGATCTGCTTTTACTCCACTAGGCAGCACCAGCGGCCAGCTGTCCACCGGCGCGGCACCATCTGGGTCCGCATCTGCGGGTCCTTCTGCCCCGGGGGCCCGCATCTGCGGATAACATGCGCTCATGACCTTTCTCCGTGTGGCTCAGGCCGCCTCGTTCATGGGTGTCAGCGACGACACCGTCCGGCGGTGGATCGACCAGGGTGCCCTTCCCGGGCAGAAGGACGGCACGGGGCACCTGGTGGTGGACGGTGCGGACCTCGCCGAGCTGGCGCGTCGCACCGCGGTGAGCCCCGAGGATCCCGCGCGCGTGAGCAGCTCGGCCCGCAACCGGCTGGTGGGGCTGGTGACCGCGGTGAAGTCCGACCCCGTGATGTCCCAGGTGGAGCTGCAGTGCGGTCCGCACCGCATCGTGTCGCTCATGAGCACGGAGGCGGTGGAGGACCTCGGGCTCGCACTCGGTTCCGTGGCCACGGCCGTGGTGAAGTCCACGGCGGTCATCGTGGAGACGGAGGGGCGCAAATGATGGCGTGCGCAGAGCAGAAGACACCGGGCACCGCGGGTAGACGCCGCCTCACCGCCCTCGTGGCCGCTGTGGGTCTGGGCACCCTGGTGCTCACCGGCTGCGGTGGGCAGAGCGGGGAAAGCAATGCAGCGGCGTCGTCCTCGGAGGCCGGGGGCGGGGACAAGACCCTGCGGGTGTCCGCGGCGGCCTCCCTGACCCAGTCCTTCGACCAGCTGGCGGAGGAGTTCGAGAGGGACCACCCCGGCGTGGACGTGGACGTGAACTACGGCGGGTCCTCGGGGCTCGTGCAGCAGCTCACCGAGGGCGCACCCGCGGACGTGTTCGCCTCCGCGGACCAGAAGAACATCAAGAAGCTGACGGACGCGGACCTCGCCCAGGGGGAGCCGAAGATCTTCGCGACCAACGTGCTGACCCTCGTGGTGCCCAAGGACAACCCGGCGGGGATCACGAGCTTGCAGGATGTGCTGGACAAGAAGGTCAAGCTCGTCACGTGCGCCCCCGAGGTGCCGTGCGGTGCCGCCACCCAGACGGTGGAGAAGGCCAACGGCGTGGAGCTCAAACCCGTGAGCCAGGAGAACGCCGTGACGGACGTGCTCGGCAAGGTCACCAGCGGTCAGGCGGACGCCGGCATCGTGTACGTCACGGATGCCAGGGCCGCCGGGGACAAAGTCACGACCATCGACATTCCCAAGACGGACGAGGCGGTCAACAACTACCCGATCGTGGCCCTGAAGGACTCCGAGCAGCCGGAGCTTGCCGCGCAGTTCGTGGACCTCGTCACGGGTGAGCAAGGGCAGAAGGTGCTGCGGGACGCGGGCTTCGGCGCCCCGTGACGCGCCGGTTCTCCGCCACCCCGCGGTGGGTTCTGCTCCCGGCGGCCGTGGGTGCGCTGCTCATCCTGCTGCCCCTGGTGGGGATGCTCCTGCGCATCGACTGGGCGCACCTGGGGGAGCTGCTCACGAGTGAGTCGTCGCTTGCCGCGCTGTGGCTGAGCCTGCGCACGGCAGTGGTCTCCACCGCGCTGTGCGTGGTCCTGGGCTGTCCGCTGGCCCTGGTGCTGGCGCGCTCCACGGCCCGGGGCCTCACCGTGTTCCGCTCGCTGGTGCTGCTGCCGCTCGTGCTGCCCCCGGTGGTGGGCGGCATTGCGCTGCTGTACACGTTCGGGCGCACGGGCTTCCTGGGCGCGCCGCTCGCGGCACTGGGCGTGGACATCGCGTTCTCCACCACGGCGGTGGTGCTCGCGCAGACGTTCGTGGCCCTGCCGTTCCTGGTGGTTTCGCTGGAGGGCGCGCTGCGCACCACGGGCACCCGCTACGAGCAGATCGCCGCGGGCCTGGGTGCCTCCCCCACGCGCACGCTCTTCCGCGTGACTTTGCCGGTCACCCTGCCCGCCGTGCTCTCCGGCGCCGCGCTGTCCTTCGCGCGCTGCCTGGGCGAGTTCGGCGCCACCCTCACGTTCGCGGGCAGCCTGGAGGGCGTCACGCGCACGCTCCCGCTGGAGATCTACCTGCAGCGCGAAACCGACCCCGACGCCGCCGTGGCCCTCTCCCTGCTCCTCGTCCTGGTCGCGCTGCTGGTCGTCAGCCTCACCACACCCGCACGACGACGCCGCGGCGCCGGCTTCCGCGCGAACCTCACCCGGTGGGTGGGGCGGGGTGGCGCCGGTGGACCGGGCGGTCAGGCCGATCCGGAGTCGCGTGCGGATGCCGCCGCCCCGGGTGGGGGCGGGGAAGGGCCTGCCGATCCGACCGCGTCAGAGGAGTCCCGGTCCATGGGTGGGCGTACCCCGTTCGCGTCGCTGCCGCAGAAACAGGAAACCCACGATGCGCCGTCGGCCACGCCCACGGTCTCAGCTGGCAGTCCGGCGCAGGGGTCCCACCACCCCATCGGGCTGCGGGTGGACGTCACTCACGAACCACGAGGTGTGGCCGCCGAGTTCAGCGTGGAGCCGGGCACCACCGTGGCGCTGCTCGGGCCCAACGGGGTGGGGAAGTCCACGGTGTTCGGCGTGGTCGCCGGCCTGGTGGCACCGGATCGCGGCGCGGTCCAGGTGGGGGAGCGGTGTGTGGTCCGGGCGGACACCGGAGACCGGCCCGTGTGGGTCCCCGCGCACCGTAGGGGAGTGGCCCTCATGGCCCAGGAACCCCTGCTGTTCCCCCACCTGAGCGTGCTGGACAACGTGGCGTTCGGGCCGCGGGCGAGCGGGGCAGGGAGGGCGGAAGGGCGGCGTCGTGCCCGGGCATGGCTGCGGGAGGTGGGCGCGGAGGAGTTCGTGCAGCGGCGCCCGGATGAGCTCTCGGGAGGGCAGGCGCAGCGGGTCGCGATCGCGCGCGTGCTGGCCGCGGATCCGCGCGTGATCCTGCTGGACGAGCCCATGAGTGCGCTGGACGTGGCCGCCCGGCCGCGGATGCGCGAGGTGCTGAAACGCGTGCTGGTCGGGCGCACCGCGGTGGTCATCACGCACGACGACGCGGACGTCGCCGAGCTCGCGGACACCGTCGTGCGCCTGGAACGGGCGGAACCCGCCAGGCGCCGCTGACTGTCCAGGGAGACCTCGAGAAACGGGCAGCCCCAGCACAGAGGACCGGTCCTCACCCAGGGCAGGGTGGGGACCGGCCCTCGTGTCCGGAAGAGGAACGCCGAGCGGCGCGCCTACTTCACCTCGCGCGTGAGCACCCGCCAGATGCCGATCAGCAGCGGCACCCCGATCCACAGCAGCGAGGACGTTCCCAGCTGACCCCACTCTGTGGCAGTGAGGTCCACTCCCTCCATGAGCGGGGTGGAGGCCGCGGTCATGTTCACCCACGCCCCGAGATCTTGCAGAGCAGGGACCATCAGAGCGGCTGCCGAGTACAGGGTGGGCAGGACGAAGTAGGCCACGATGGCCAGCGGCACGGACAGCAGCGCCAGCCCGAATGCCACACACTGCAGGAGGGCGAGCATCTGGGTGAGCCACTGGCCCGCCAGCTGCCCGGGATCGAGGTCGATGCTCACGGGGCTGCCGGAGAGCCCGGCAGAGATCAGGTGTGCGAGCAGTGCCAGGACCCACGCCGCCGCGAAGGCGATCGCCCCCAGGACGAGTGCTGCGAGCAGCTTGGCGAGCACCACCCGGATCCTGCGGGGTTCCTGCGTGAACGTGATCAGGGCGGTGCGCTGGCTCCACTCGTTGCACGCCGTGATGATCCCCAGCACGGGCAGCAGCAACCCCTGCGGCGTCATTGTCACGACGAACAGACCGGCGAGGTCCGCACCCTCCTCACGGGTCAGCCACACGGTGAGCCCCAGCGCGAGGGCGGTGAGCACGCCGATCGCGATCAGCAGACCGCGCCCGGCGCGCGTGTCCACCTGCTTGCGCAGCTCCACGCGCAGCAGGGTGAGGAACGACAGCCCGCGGCCCGTCGGTTCTGCATGGCCCCAGGGGGCCGTGGTGGTGGTTGCGGTGCTCATGCGGTGGGCTCCTCTCGGGCGGGCATTCCCTGGGCGGGTGACGGCTGCGCGGGCGGTGTGGCGCCGGACGACGCCGCCGCGCCGGGTGGGGTGCCGCCCCGCCCCTGCTCGTCGCGGGCGGTGTCCGCGGTGAGCTGCAGGAACATGTCCTCCAGCCGGGTGCCGTCCGCGGGGCGCAGCAGGGTCAGGGGCACACCGGCGTCGAGCGCTACGCGACCCACGCGGGCGGCGTCGGCCTCGATCTCGGCGGCACCGTCCGCGCGCCCGGAGAAGGTGATGCCCGCGGTGCTCAGCGCGGTGGCGAGGGCCGCCTGGTCCTCGGCGTCGGCCACGCAGCCGGGGCGGGTGGCGAGCAGGTCCGTCATGCGGCCCTGCGCGACGATCCGGCCGTGGCCGATCATCACGAGGTCGTCCGCGACCTGCTCCACCTCGTGCAGCAGGTGCGAACTCAGCAGCACGGTGCCGCCCTGGTCCGCGAAGTCCCGGAGCAGCCCGCGCATCCAGCGGATGCCCGCGGGGTCCAGGCCGTTGGCGGGTTCGTCCAGCACGAGCACCTGCGGGCGGCCCATCAGTGCCCCCGCGAGCCCGAGGCGCTGGCGCATGCCCAGCGAGTAGTTCTTCACGCGGCGGCGTGCCTCGGAGGGTTCCAGCCCCACGAGTTCCAGCATCTCGTCCACTCGTGCCTTACCCGCACCCGTGATGGTGGCGGCGAGCTGCAGCACCTCGCGGCCGGTGCGACCGGGATGCTGTGCGGCGGCGTCGAGCATCACGCCCACATGCTGGCTGGGGTTGGGCAGCTCGGCGTAGCGGCGGCCGAGCACGAGAGCCTCACCCGAGCTGGCCGGTGTGAGACCGGTGAGCATCCGCAGCGCCGTGGACTTCCCGGCGCCGTTGGGCCCCAGAAAACCGGTGACCCGGCCGGGCTGTGCCACGAACGAGATGTCGTCCACCGCGGTGAATCCGCCGTAGCGCTTGGTGAGGTGCTCGATGCGAATCATGCTCTCCATCCTGACGGCCGAACGGGACGGGACGGCGGAGGTGGGGGATGCAGGCGAGTCTCGTAGAGCGGTGCGTCAGGAGAGGAGTGCCGACGAATTCACGCAGACAGGGTTCTCAGGCACGCTCGGAGGGTGAGCGGGAGACCCGCCTCCACCGAGGAAGGCGTGCTTCGTCGACGTGCGCCTCCCACAGGTCCAGGTCGATGATGACCTCTGGGCCCACTGCGCCCTGAACCCGCTTCGCAAGCTGTTCGCCCTCACGGCGGTTGGCCTCCCGCTGCACCGGCGTGGGCCAGCCCTTGTCATGGTCGAAGTGCTGATTGAAGTTCCGGGTCCACGCCAGGACGTCCCGGGTGAGTTCCGGCGGGAGGGGGAAGTCTTCCTGGCCCAGGAGACCGTCCTCTCCCCAGAACGGCCAGTTGCAGCCGTATTCGTTGAACATGCGAACGGTCGTCGGCGTGGACACGGGGTCGTTCCTCTCGGGGGCGGCTGGTCCCACGATCTTCGCCCGCCTCGAGGCGTTCGACAAGGGGTGGGGACTGCGCCGGTCGGCAGCGGGGCTGCAGAACGAGCCCCCGCCGTCCGGCGCCCGCCTCCGGATCGGTAGCATGAGCCGGGCCGGTGACCGTCCGGCGTCGACGTCGAGAAGGGACACCCCATGGCTTTCGTCTGCAGCGCCACCTGGACCGCCAAGCCCGGCGAGGAGGCGACCGTGCGCGCCGCGCTCGCCGAGCTCTCGCCCGCCTCCCGCGAGGAGCCCGGGAACCTCTACTACCAGGCGTACCAGAGCCCGGAGGAGCCCGCCGTGTTCCGCATCTTCGAGGTCTACCAGGACAAGGCCGCGTTCAAGGCCCACGTGGGTTCCGAGCACTTCGCGCAGTTCGGCGTGGGGCAGGCGATCCCCGCGCTGGCGAGCAACGAGCACGAGACGTACGAGACGCTCGATTTCTGATCTGCGCCCGTGAGCAGCCACGACGGGCCGACGACGCCGCCGCGCCCGGACCCTGCCGACGTCTCCCCGTCTGACGATCCCGGCGCTCCCAGCCGGCGAGCGCGGTCCGGCCCCTTGATTCCGTCGGCCACACCTTCGCACGACGCCGCCGGGTCAGCGCGCGATGACGGCTCTCCGTCTGCGGACCCCGCCTGGGCCGTCGTCCTCTCCGAGGTGTTCCAGGCCCCGCTCGTGCTGGCGGCGCTGCTGGTCGTCATCCCGTGGAGCGTCCACGGCACCCTCGCCTCCCTCGCGTGGGGCGTGGCCGCGGCGCTCGCGGTGTGCGGGGTCTCGCTCGCCACCGTCACCGTGCTGGCCCGCCGGGGTGTTCTCACCGACCACCACGTGAGCGTCAAGGAGCACCGGCGTCCGGTCATGATCGGGACGTTCCTGCTGGTGGCGGGGTTCCTGTCCATCACACTGCTCTTCCACGGCCCGCTGGAAATCGTCGGTCTGCTGACCGCCACGCTGGCCGCGAGCGCGGTCGTGGCCCTGGTGAGCCCGTGGTGGAAGATCTCGGTGCACGGGATGATGATGGGCGGCACCGCGGTGATCCTGCCCGTCGCGTGGGGTCCGTGGGGTCTGCTGTTCATCCCCGTGGCACTGGCGGTGTGCGTGAGCCGTCACGTGCTGGGCGCCCACACCTGGCCGCAGCTGATCGTGGGTTCGGCGTACGGGGTGGTGTTCCTGGGCGGGATCTACTGCCTGATCGCAGTCTGACCCGTCGCACCAGTGCATGTCCCGGGATGACGACGCCGCACGGTGCCCGGGTGCCTCCCCACGCTTTCGAGCTGCGCGCCGTCGCTGAGCCCGGTGGCAGTCGGCGGCGTCGTGGAGGCCCGGAAGTGAGGGTGATCAGGGGCCGGACGCTGGAGGTGCGGCGTCGGCGCCTTTTGTGGCGGCGAGGACTATGGGAACCACCGCGATCAGAAGCGCGACGGCTGGGACGATCCCGAGCCATGGCGTGAGGGCCTCCGGCCCCGCGAAGATCAGGACCAGGCAGATCAGGTCCACGACCAAAACCACGAGACACGCGGTCCTGGCCACAGGGAGGGCGGCGGCGTGACCGGCGTGCCAGGCGGCGTCACTGCGCTGCGTGGCTTTGGTGCGGATGCCGACCGCTCCGTTCCGTCCCATGTCCCCGCTGGCACCCATGCGGGTGACCATGAAGAGGATCCCGAGCACCCCCACGGACATGATGACGGCGATCGGTGCTCGCATGTGTCGTTGCTCGTGTGGGGAGAGGGATAAAGCGGTCTCTGCGAGTGTCCTGAAACACCCTAAGCCCTTCCCCCGCCTGTACCTGCGATGACAGTCCCGTGATTATCAACGGGGATCCCCCGATAATGTGTTCCCAACCGTCCGACATTGGCCCCACTCAGTCGGTATAATGGCCAGTCGCGCGAAGCGTACCCGTGGGGGCAGGCCATCACGGACACTCATAGGGGAGATGCCCGACGTGGCACAGGTCGGCGCTGTCCAGGGGATGCCTCAATGCCCTGCGCCAGCGTCAGCCGCGATCTGGAACCACGTGCGTCAGGATGCTCTCGATTATCTGTTCGGTGCACTCAGCCTTCAGCTGCGACGGGACTATGAATAGTACAACTCTCGGCCAGACAGCAGCCTGTAAATAAAGGCTCCTCCTGTAGTGACTTGAGGCTCCTCACGCTTGACCGCGGATGAGATCGCAGCGTCGACAGATGTTGTCCACACGTGCGATGCTTGGTGCATGGACGACCTGATCGCACCTCGCGTAGTAGACCTCGCAGCGCAACTCGCCGCAACGCTTACGCGTAACACCGCCGCCATGATTCAGGACAAGGTGACCTCGGCGAGGGCGTCACGTGACGCAGAGGGACGTGCGCAAGCGTTGGAGCAAATTGTCAACGATCTCATTGAGGACAAGAATGAGCTTACTCGCATCGCGCAGGCCTATCAACAAGAGCTTGTCGCACAGCGGCTTACCCCAGGTGATGTGCAGTATATCGCGACTACAGTCGTTCCACTGCTGACGACACTGGCAGGCGCATCTGACGACGAGGAGGAGGCGGAAAAATCGAAACAACAGATCGAGACCTTCGCTCCATTGCTGTCGGTAGAGACGGTAAACGTCCTGCAATTAATCGGCTTCAACTTCCGCCAGGGAATCGGTGCGCCGCTGACGAGACGCGTTCGCGACCTGATTGAGGGAACGAGTAACTCTAACGTTTCAGAATTAGCTCTCGAGCAGCTCCGCTCCCAGCGCGCAGCGATGGAGCTGTCGATGGATGCGGACTCCTACGCTCGATTCCGCGAGATGTACCCACCCTCTTGATATTCGTGATTGCAATGTGGATTACCGCCCTTCATGCAAACGCAACTCGGTTCAGTGCGCGAGTTTCTGATCAAGAATACCAATAAGGCGCCCAAATAACGGTGCAAGTGCCTCTTTCAGGACATCTTTATCGTGTCCGATTGCAGCGACAACCGCCTCAGCGAGATAATATTTGGCCTGCCTTACGGTCTTGGAGGGCTCTGGGTGGCCTGCTTCTTCGAGAATTCTTTGCAAACGCTCGCTCCAAGCCGCGTCCCGTCCATGCTCAAGCAATCCCTTTTGCCTGCTATTTAGGGAGAACCCAATGGCTTTTTCTACGTCTGCAAGATAAACTTCGCTACGGAAAACATCCTCAAGTTCTGAATGAGCACATCCTGGCCGTTTAATCTGCACGATATCATTTACCTCGAGGACGTTGTCGTCCCGTAATTTCTGCAAGTCACGCATTCCTGCGTCGTCACTATCGAGAATGATAATGGGTTCAGTCATAATCGAGCGGGCTGCCAGAACTCGCGCACCCACCTTGTTGCCCGATCCCGCTGACTCAAAGCTTATTTTGCCGTCGCGATGCCATGTATTCACTCGCTGGTCCAACTGAGCGAGCAGTTTCGGCAATACTCTAGCGTCTAGGAAGCCCTCGACGATCACTGTCACTTCTGCGGCCACGAGGGCATCTGAAAGTTGAACGCCAAGCGCCTGGCGAAGATCAGATAGCGACGTTGCGGGCTTTGCCGTTCGGTTCCCAACCACTACATTTTGTCCCAATATATCCCGATTTACTAGTGTTTGGCTGTGGGTGGTGGCAATAACCTGTTGCTGAGATGCCAGATCCTTCAAAACCGTTTTTAATTCGCGCACAGCGCCCGGATGTAGGTGTGATTCGGGCTCCTCGACAGCGACGATTAATGCCTTTTCTGTAGCCGTCGATGACCGAGTCCACTCTAGGGTCAAGGCTAAGGCTACAAGGCTTTGAACACCGTCGCCCTTCGCGTTCAAAGCAGTGCGAACACCGTCATCGAGGTAAATATCCTCAAGACCGGAAGTGCGAGATAAGGACCGGGCCTCTAGGGCAACATCTACGACTTCGGGGACAAACCGGGCCATAGTATCCTTTAGGGTGGTTTGCACCTCTTCCTGTGCTCGCTTATCGATTGCATCCAGTTCCGCTAGAATCCTTCCGCCATGCTGGCTTTCCAACAGCTCCCTCCGTCGAGCCGTAAGCAGGTCCTCGGTGATGGCCATGGCAATTGCGCTAGTTCGAATAGCTGCTATGTGTAATATGGCCACACGTTCTGCTATGAACTTTGCTATATCCCTTACTTGCGAAGCGTGATTGCCGCGACCCTGTTTGTTGATCTTGAGCTCAACGGACTTTTGGCTAAAGGATACTTTTATTGGCAGGTTTTCATTAATCGAGATGCCGGTTTTTTCTTTAAATTCTGCCTGCTCGTCGGCTGTTAGCTCGAAATTAAGTATAATTTCAGTCTTTTTTGATGCACCCTTGCGTTCTTTGGCGAAGATGGGGAAGTCGCGCTCCCATTCGTAGCTGACTGGTTCCGTGCCCCGTACGCGCGTTCCACGTGGGGAAACCCTTGTGACGAATCCTGCGGGTATTGCCAAGGTTGGTTCGAATGGAAGTCGTGCCCATCGCTCGATGACCTGCATCGCAAGTACGGTCGCTCTGAGGAGGTTCGACTTTCCGTTGTTGTTTGGCCCTACGAGCACCGTGAGGTCAGCGACGTCGAAGCTCGCAGTCCTATCGATACTCCGGTACTTCCTGACTGACACTTGGTGGAGGCGCATGTTTGTACAGTACTGCCTCCGAGGGGTGGTCATCTTGCTTCGACTCCAGGGTCCTCTCTCCTGCGTCGGAGCTCCCGTTGGTACCCACCCGGCTATCTGCACTATAAAGGTCTGCCCTGATTGCCGTCATGAGGTGTTGGTAGCCGGAATGCCATGCGCCCCTTGTGATCTGCCCGCAGCCGTCAGTCCCCCAGATCCCAGGGCGCTTTGCGGCGAGCTGGGTTGGTTCGCGAAGTTTGCGCGAGGAGGCATACACCGTCAGCGCTGAGGTCCTCCGCCGCGACCTCGAAGTAGATGCTCTGCAGCAGCGCATCCGTACGCGTGCGCACCGAGGAATGCGAGCCGGGCCCCCATATCCGTTCACCCGGAACAAGCATCCGCGCTACCAGAATATTGCTGAAGAAATTATTAATTAGACAATGGGGGGAAGTCTGTGTCCGCGAACTCCCGGGCACCCTCCACGGGAGCGCGGCCGGAACCGCCCGGCTGTTCGAGCGTGTCCGGGTGCAGCAGCGCCTCCCGGCGGCGCAGCTCCACCCGGCGGATCTTGCCGGAGATGGTCTTGGGCAGCTCGGCGAACTCCAGCCGGCGGATGCGCTTGTACGGCGCGAGGTTCACGCGGCAGTGGTGCAGGATGCTCTCGGCGGTCTCCGCGGTGGGTTCGTGGCCGTCCGCGAGCACCACGTACGCCTTGGGGACCGCCAGGCGGATGGGGTCCGGAGAGGGAACCACGGCCACCTCCACCACGGCGGGGTGCTCGATCACCACGGACTCCAGCTCGAACGGGGAGAGCCGGTAGTCGGAGGCCTTGAACACGTCGTCCGCGCGGCCCACGTACGTGAACACGCCACTGGCATCCCGCGAGACCACGTCGCCCGTGTGGTAGACACCGTCCCGGAACGCGTCCGCGGTCTTCTTCTGGTCGCCGTGGTAGCCGGGGGTCAGTCCGATCGGCCGGGGGTCCAGCCGCAGGCACAGCTCGCCCTCGGTCTCGCTCTCCTGGTCCGTGTTCGGGTCGATCAGCACCACATCGTAGCCCGGCAGCGCCCGCCCCATGGACCCGGGCTTCACGGGCATGCCCGGGGTGTTGGCGATCTGCAGGGAGGACTCCGTCTGCCCGAACCCGTCCCGGATGTCCGTGCCCCAGGCGGCCTTCACCCGGGAGATGATCTCCGGGTTCAGCGGCTCGCCTGCGGCCACTGTCTTGCGCGGCGGGTTCTTCAGGTGGGACAGGTCCGACTGGATCAGCATGCGCCACACGGTGGGCGGCGCGCAGAACGAGATCACGTGCTCGCGCTCCATCTGGTCCATCAGCGCCACAGCGTTGAAGCGCGTGTAGTTGTAGAGGAACACGGTGGCGCCCGCGATGAACGGCGCGAAGAAGTTGGACCACGCGTGCTTGGCCCACCCCGGCGACGCCACGTTCAGGTGCACGTCCCCCGGCTCCAGCCCGATCCAGTACATCGTGGACAGGTGCCCCACCGGGTAGGACGTGTTCGTGTGCTCCACGAGCTTGGGCAGGGACGTGGTCCCGGACGTGAAGTACAGCAGCAGCGTGGCATCCGCGGGCGAGGGCTCGAGCACCTCGAACGTCTCCGGCCCGTCGAAGGACCGTGCCCAGTCCAGCACGCGGTGCTCCCCGATCGGCGCCAGTTTCACGTTCCCGGACGACGACGACGCCGCTGCGCCGCCTTCCGCACCACCCGCACCGTCTGCAGTGCTCGCGGCATCCCCCGACGTCGTGCCCAAGGAGGTGTTCGCGCCGGAGGCGGACGAGGTGGTGCCCCCGGAGGTGCCGGGGCTCGTGGAACCGGCCGGGGCGGCGTCGTCGTCCGCGGAGGGGGACATGAAGGCCCCGGAGGCGGGACGCACGCGGTGGTCCGGCTGGTCCGGGACCTGGATGATCGTGAAGTCCCCGGGGACGTCCGCGAACTTCAGCGCGTTGCTGTGGGAGGTGACCACCCACGAGGCGTTGCCGCGCTCCACGCGGTCCCGGAGGTCGTTCTCCCCGAGCATCACGGTGGTGGGGATCATGGGCGCGCCCAGCTTGGTGCACGCGAGCATGGTCTCCCACAGCTCCACCTGGTTGCCGAGCATGAGGATCACCCGGTCGCCGCGCTGCACCCCCTGACCGCGCAGCCACGTGGCCAGCTGGGAGGAACGCCGGGAGAGCTCCGCGTAGGTGCGGCGGGTCTGGGCGCCGTCCTCCTCCACGATCACGAGCGCCTCGCGGTCGGCCTCCTCGCCGGCGCCGAGGGCGTCGAACCAGTCGAGGGCGAAGTTGAAGGTGTCGAAGCGCGGCCACTCGAACTCGGCGTGGGCGGCGTCCAGGTCCGTGCGCAGGCGCAGCAGCTGGTCCCGTGCGGCGCGGAAACGCTCGGTGACGGACTGCCCGGACGCTGTGGTCTGGGGTGCGGTGGTCTCGCTCATGGGGATCCTCGTTCCAGTGCGGGGACCCCGTGCCGCGCCCGTGAACCACGGTGTTCACCGGGGCCGTGCGGCCGCCAGGGGTCCGGGTGAGAACTTTCCCCCAACGTACTGCAGGAACCTGCCCCGATGTGGTCTGTGTCACGGGAAATATCGAGGGGTCGAGGGAAGTCGCCGACACAGCCGCCCTGGGGAGTGCGTTCCGCACGGTGGGACGCTGGGAGGGGGCGCTTCGAGGGGGATGGGCGAGTGCGGGCCTCAGGTGCGCGTGTGCTCGGGGTGGCGGTCGTCGCTTGGGGCTGCTGAGCCTTGGGCGATGACGGCCATGAGAGAGACCCATACGGTCAAAGACAGCAGCGTCCCGCACCACAGGGCTGTGGCCGGTGGGTAGCTGACTGCCGCAGTGGCGAAACCTTGTGAGGCATCGGTAATGAAATGCAGGTATGTCACGGCAGCCGAGGCGACGACGGATACTGCGGCGATGAAGGCTGCGCTAGTGAGGGATATTCCCTGGACGGGGGTATGGTGGTGTGAATTTTTTAGGTGCGATGACTCAAGGACGAGTAAAGCCGCCCCGATGCCCAGCGCGCTCACCGACACCATCATCAGGAGCAGTCCCAACCCTATAGCTGTGCTCGTGGTGCGGCTGGCGACCCAGCTCAACCACAGGGAAATCCCGGTGGCACCAATGAGCAGATACCCGAAGACAACTCGTAACCTTATCAAGGACTTGGGTGTCTGAGTGTGCATTTTAGTTGTTCTTTCCTGAGCCCTTGTAAAACTTCCAGCCGACCGCACGAACTACTTCATAATATTGTTTGGCAATCCTACCGCACGCGGTTCTGCGAATGGCCTCGTTGGGGTAGGTGCGGTTGCAGGTAACAACCAGTCGCCCGAACAGCAATGCGTCACAGTTGGTTTCCCGCAATGGCCAAACGGCCAGGCTTCGATGGTTCCCGGTACCTGAGTATCGGGAACCATCACACCATGAGGAGGTAGGGACTGTGAGCGCCGCTGGTCTCGGCGCCGGGTGGATCACGTATGGGGTGGGTGGAGGGCAGGTCCGCCTGCCACGGGCGGCTCGGTCCGGGTGGTTCCACCGCGGCCGGGAGTGTGACACGTCCCGACCCCACGAGCCCCGGAGCGGGTGTGACGTGAACTACCCCGTCCGGACCCGTACGATCGGCCGGGACAGCAACCGGGCGGCGTCGTGCGCCGCGCACCACAACGGCAGGAGCGGACATGGACATCACGGGTACTTCGGCGATCGTCACGGGGGCGGCCTCGGGGCTGGGGGCGGCCACCGCCGCGCAGCTCATCGAGCGCGGGGCGAAGGTCGTGGGCATCGACCTGCCGGGCGGGATCGAGAAGGCGCCCCAGGTCGAGGGGCTCACCTACGTGGCCGCGGACGTGACCCACGAGGAGCAGGTGCGCGCCGCCGTCGCTCGGGCCGCGGAGATCGCCCCGCTGCGCACCGTGGTGAACTGCGCCGGCATCGGCCCGTCCGCGCGCGTGGTGGGCCGCAACGGCGTGCACGACCTCGCCCTGTTCGACCGCGTGGTGCGCATCAACCTGGTGGGAACGTTCACCGTGCTCGCGCTCGCGGCCGAGGTGATGACCGCGCAGGAGCCGGTGGACGAGGCTGGCCAGCGCGGCCTCGTGATCAACACCGCGTCCGTGGCGGCGTTCGAGGGGCAGATCGGGCAGGCGGCGTACGCGGCGTCCAAGGGCGGGGTGCACTCCCTGACCATCGCGGCCGCGCGCGACCTCTCCTCCCGCGGCGTGCGCGTCATGACGATCGCCCCCGGCATCGTGGACACCCCCATGCTCGGCAGCGTGGGAGAGGACTACCGCTCCGCCCTCGCGGAGTCCGTCCCGTTCCCGCACCGCCTGGCCCAGCCCGCGGAGTTCGCGCAGCTCGCCGGGATGATCGTGGAGCACGACTACCTCAACGGCGAGACCATCCGCATGGACGGCGCCCTGCGCATGGCGCCGCGCTGATCCTCGCTGCCGCGCACCCGTCCCGCCCGGCCACGCAGCCCCGGGCGACGACGCCGCACGGCCCCGCACACGACGATGCCTCGCCACGTTCAGGCGTGACGAGTCATCGTCATGAGGTGGCCGGAGCTGCGTGGCCCCGGCCTGCGCGGAAAGCCCCGGGGGTCGTGCCGCTGAGGTCGGCGCGGCCCCCGGGGAGCATGGCGCGGATCAGTCGACCGTCAGCACGATCTTGCCCACGGCGTGACCCTCCTGGCTGGCCGTGAACGCGTCCGGCAACTGCTCGAGCGGGAAGGTGCGGTCCACGCGGACGGTGAGCTTGCCGTCGTCGGCCAGGCGGGCGAGTTCCGTGAGCTGCTCCGCGTCCGGGGAGACCCACATGTAGTGCCCGCCGTGCTTCTCCACCTCGGGGTCCGCGATGGAGCCGTGCTGGCCGCCGTCCGCGAGCACGGCCACGGTGTCCTCCACCACGCCGCCCACGAAGTCCGCGACGATGTTCACCCCGTTCGGGGCGAGCTCCTTGACGCGCTCCACGAGGCCGTCCCCGTACTCCACGGGCTCCGCGCCGAGCTCACGCACGTAGTCGTGGTTCTTGGCCGACGCGGTGCCGATCACCCGCGCGCCGAAGGCCTTGGCGATCTGCACGCCCATGCTCCCCACACCACCGGAGGCCGCGTGGATCAGCACGGTCTTGCCCTCCGCGAGGCCCAGTCGGGTGAGCACCTGGTACGCGGTGAGTCCCGCGAGCGGCAACCCACCGGCCTGCTCCCAGCTCAGTGCCGCGGGCTTGGGGGCCAGCGTGCGCACCGGCACGGAGACGTACTGGGCGAACGTGCCGCCGTGGATCCAGTCCTTGCGGGCGTAGGCGATCACTTCGTCGCCCTCGGAGACGCCGGGGGTGTCGAAGCCCTTGCCCACGACGACGCCCGCGACGTCCCAGCCGGGGATCGCCGGGAACTGGGCGTTCATCATGGGATCGAGCCCACCGGACATGACCTTCCAGTCCACCGGGTTGATGCCCGCCGCCTTGACCTGCACCAGGACCTCGCCGGGACCCACCTTGGGCATGGGCTGGTCGGTGAGCTCCAGCACGGAGGTGTCGCCGTACTGCTGATATGTCTGCGCCTTCATCGTGGTCATGTCCGTCTCAACAGGACCGGGCGGGGGTCTTATTCCATGCCGCGGCAAGTTCTTTCGTGCACGGGACGTGGTCTGCCTGACGACGCCGCACGCTCGTCCTGGCCCCGGTCCTCACGGCCCGTCCCGCCGCCGCCCGGCCCGCGCCGGTTCCGTCAGGGCGCGAAGACCCTGCCCTGCCCGGCTCACGCGCTGATCAGCGCAATGCCCGTGAGCACCGCGGCGCAGCCGAT
Source organism: Kocuria sp. HMSC066H03 (assembly GCF_001812045.1). NCBI lineage: Bacteria > Bacillati > Actinomycetota > Actinomycetes > Micrococcales > Micrococcaceae > Kocuria > Kocuria sp. HMSC066H03. Next base: position 750,634 of record NZ_KV807506.1, on the reverse strand, counting down.
GAGCCGTGGCACCAGGCGGTTCTCCTTGTAGATCCACCACGCGAGCAGCGAGCCCACCACGATGCTCGACTCCCGCAGGGGAGCCACCAGAGCCACCGGGGTGGACTGCATGGCGAACAGCACCAGGATGTACGCGAGCGGGGACAGCAGGCCCACCGCGACGATCCGGTTGCGGTCCACGGCCCACGAGTGCGCCATCTCCTGCCGCTGCCGCCACGCGTTGGGGGTCAGGGTGAGCACCAGGACCACCGAGGTCAGCGCGAAGTACAGCACGGGCGGCAGGTCCAGGGTGGCCATGGAGTGGTCGTCCCACAGGGTGTACCCGGCGATGCACGCGCCCACCGCGGCACCCCACAGCACGCCAGTCAGCGCGGACCCGCGGGTGGGTGTGGTGGGGGAGTCGCCCTCCGGCGAATGCCCGTCCGGACCCTCCGGGCTCGGCGTTCCGGACGCGGAGGAGTTCGGCGGGGCGGCGTCGTCGTCCCGGGTGGAGGTGGGCGTGCCGAACGTGGCGACCACGGCCACGCCCACCAGGACCGCGACGGCCCCCGCCGCGGCCGTGAGAGAGAGCTGCTCGCCCAGGAACAGGACCGCCACCAGCATGGTGATCATGGGCCCGGTGCCGCGCGCCACGGCGTAGACCACGCCCAGGGGTGCGCGGTCGTAGCCGGTCTGCAGGGCGGTGCCGTAGACGGTGTGCAGCAGCCCGGAGACCACGGCGGCGCCCACCAGCGGCCACCCCCAGGACTGCCACGCGCCGGGTTCCAGGAGGCTCACGGGGATCAGCACCACGGAGGAGACCAGCCCGTACCACCACACGAACAGGGTCCCGTTGCCGCGGATGCCCTTGGCCAGGATGTTCCAGACCGCGTGCACCACGGCGGCCAGCAGGATCAGGGACACGCTGAGAGGGGCCATCACCGTCCATTGGAGCGCACGCGGGGACGCGCGGGCGAATCGGAGGGCGCACTGTGTCGCCGCAGCACGCCCACCGCCCGGCGTGGAGAATCCGGGGCGGCTCAACCCCTCCGGTACGCGAGCAGCTCCGCCATGGCCGCCACGGTCTCCCGGGCGATGCCCGTGCGGTTCTCCACGTGCAGCTTGAACATGACGCCTTCGCCCAGGGAGATCACCAGTTCGGCGGGGACCCTCGTGTACCCGCTGAGCCGCAGCAGCTCGCGTGCCTGACCCTCGAGCCGTATGCGCTCCTCGGCCAGCACGGTGGCCAGCTCCGCGTTCTCCCGGGTGGTGTCCACGAGCCAGCACAGGGTGCCGCGCAGCTCCGCGTCCTCCAGCCCCCGGCCGGTGATGACCCGGAGCATGCGCTGCGCGGTGACCTCCGGGTCCGGGCGGGCGGAGTCCTCGGCCGCCTCCGCCAGCACTCGCCGGGCCTCGGCGTCCCGGCGGGACTCGATGTCCTCCACGCACGCCGTGAGCAGGGCGTCCCGCGTGGCGAAGTAGTAGCGGATGGAGCCGTTGGGGACCCCCGCCTTCTCGGCCACCTGGCGGTGGGTCACGGCGGCCGTCCCCCCGCGCGCCAGCAGCTCGCACGCTGCTGCGAGGATGTCGGCTCGGCGCTCCACGGCGCGGGCCTGTGTGCCTGCGATGACCATCACTCCTAAAAACTAGTACACGCGTACAACTATGCTATATCCTCGTCCAGTGCCACCCGCCGTGCGGGCAGAGACAGCAAGAAGGCAAGCTCAGCCATGACAGCAACCCTCAACACCTCCGAGGTGACGCCGGCCCCCGCGGGCCCGCCCCGTTCCTTCCTCCTCTCCCTGGCCGCCGTGCTGGGTGTGGGGCCCTTCGCGATCGACATGTACCTCGCGTCCCTGCCCGAGATCGGCGCCGAGTTCGCCGCGCCGTCCTGGATGGTGCAGCTCACCCTCACCGGCTACCTCATCATGCTCGGTGCGGGGCAGCTGGTTGCGGGACCCGTCACGGACGCGTTCGGGCGGCGCCGCCCGCTGCTGCTGGGACTCACCATCTTCATCGCGGCCTGCCTGCTCGCCGCCGCGGCGCCCTCCATGGCCGTGCTCGTGGTGGCCCGCATGCTCCAGGGGGCGGGGGCGGCCATGGCGTTCGTGGTGATCAACAGCGCCGTGCGGGACCGTGTCTCCGGCGACGCCGCCACCCGCGCCTTCGCCGTGCTCGTCACCGTGACCTCGGTGATCCCCATGATCTCCCCGGCCGTGGGCGGCTGGGTGGGCGAGCTCTTCGGGTGGCGCCCGGTGTTCCTGGTGCTTGCGCTGATCGGGGCCGTGTCCCTGGGCATCGTGTTCCGCTGGCTGCCCGAGTCCCTGCCCGCGGAGCGGCGGGTCCCGCTGGCCTTCGCACCCGTGCTGCGCGCCTACGCCGGGCACCTGCGCTCCCGCCGGATGCTGGTGCCCCTGGGGGCGCTCGCGGGCACCTTCGTGTACCTATTCTGCTACCTGGGTGGCGCGTCCTACGTGTACCAGGACCACTACGGCGTGGGGCAGGCGGACTTCGGCATGATCTTCGGTGCGACCGGCCTGGCCTCGGTGGGCGGCGCGGTCATGGGCCACCGTCTCGCGCCCCGCATGACCACCGGCCAGCTGGGGGTCTTCGGCATGGCCATCATGGTCGCCGGCGGAGTCCTGGCCACGTGCTCGGCCGTCTTCACGGACTCCCTGTTCCTGCTGGCCCTGAGCGTGGGCTTCGGGCTCCTGGGCCTGGGTGCGTGCGAGCCCGCCTTCATGTCCCTGTGCATGTCCTCGGCCACCACGAACGTGGGGGCGGCCTCCGCGCTGCTCGGCGCCACCCAGTTCCTCTCCGGTGCGCTCACGACGGCGCTCATCGCCTTCCCCGCGTCCTTCGCCCCGTGGGCGTGGGCCGCCACAATGCTCGGTGTCGCGGTGGTGTCCCTGGGGTTCGCCCTGGTGGCACTGCGCTGGACCGCCGCGGTGCACCGCGTCTGAGGTTCCGTCCGCGCGGGAGTCGGCCGGGCGGCGTCGTCGGCCCACGTGGGACAAGGACCACGCGCGCGGCCGCAACGCGCCGCAGACTGGGCAGGGCGCGCGGCAGCGCATAGCGTGTGCGGTGGACCCGGGGGCACCACCGCTCACCGGGCCTGGACACCGAGGAGCCCCCGTGCCCGCACACCACCCCACTCCGGCACCCACAAGCACGCCGGCCTCAGCTCACGCGCTGGACGGGATGGTGGAGGCCCGGCGCCCCACCGGCCCCGTCCTGGGGATCGTCGTGGCCCTGCTCATCATGGGCCTCGGCCAGCTCCCCGTGGCTCCCCTCGCCCTGATGCTGCCCACGGACTCCTTCGGGGGCCAGATGCTGCTGACGGCCAGTTTCATCCTCCCCATGCTGCTGTTCTTCGCGTGGGTGCGGTTCAAGGAGAAGCGCCCCGTGGCGTCCCTCGGGTTCCGCGGGGGCGCCGGGCGGCACATCCTGATCGGAGCCGTCCTGGCGGTGGTCATGACCACCGTCACCGTGGGGCTCAACGTGGTGCTGGGCACTGCCTCCCTCGGCGCACCCACGTGGGGCATGCTGCCCCTGGCGCTCGTGCTGCTGATCGGCTTCGCCATCCAGTCATCCACCGAGGAGATCGCGGACCGCGGCTACCTGATGCAGGCCGTCACGCCCCGCTGGGGGTTCGTGGCCGCCATGGTGGTCCAGACGATCGTCTTCGCCGCGCTGCACGGCGCCAACGGCGGCCTCACGTGGGTGGCCTGGGCGAACCTGTGCGGCGTGGCCGTCTTCCTGGGCCTGTGGGTGTGGGTCTCCGGGAGCCTGTGGGGTGCCTGTGCGTTCCACACGTTCTGGAACTGGAGCCAGGGCAACCTGTGGGGCGCTCCCGTGTCCCACACGACCATGGGCACCTCAGTGGGTCACTACACCCCCGGTGAGGGCAGTTCCGCGCTGCTCACGGGCGGATCCTTCGGGCTCGAGGGCTCCGTGATCCCGCTGGTCATGTTCGTCGTCGGGTCCGTGGCTCTGGTGGTCGTGGGGCGGCGGCGTCGCGCCGTGGCGGGGCGCGTCCGCTGAGGGGCCGCAGCACTTCCGTGCATCCTCGTGAGGTCGAGCCCTGGCCCTGCATGGCGCCTTCCCTCCGGGCACGCGGAGGATCCCCAGCCTGCTGACGCTAGGGTGAAGGGTGCGCAGCACGCGGCCGGGGCAGGGGCCGTGACCTCCCAACTTCTGCCGGCATGGAAAGGCGCTTTCCCGTGAAGAAACGACTCGTCGCCGAATGGGAGCCCGCGCTCGGGGCATTCGTCACGTGGCCCGCGGCGCTGCCGGGTGCCCTGCTGCGGGACCTCGCGCTGGACGAGCACCTCTGGGTCCTCGTCACGGACGCCGCCTGGGAGAACGACGCCGCCTCGTGGTTCGCGTCCCAGGGCGTCTCCCCGGACCGGGTCACGTTCGTCCGTGCGCCGCAGGGTGACGACGCCGTGTGGGTACGCGACTGGGGTCCGCACCCCGTGATGGACGAGCACGGTCAGCTGTGGTGCGTGGGCCCGCGGTACGTCTACGCCACCCCGTTCACGGCCCACGAACCGGGCGCGCCCCTCGAGACCGCGGACCGGGAGCCCCTCGCCGCACTCGAGTACGAGCCCGTGGACCAGCGTGCCCAGCCCGCGCTCGCCCGGGCGCTGGGGCTGCCGTTCGAGAGGCTCCCGCACGCCTTCACCGGGGGCAACGTGCTCTCGGACGGCCACGACCTGCTCATCAGCACCCAGGTGCTCGTGGCGGAGAACGCGTTCGACGGCGCCACGTGGGACGAGGTGCGCCAGGACGCCTCCGCGGCCACGGGCATGAGCGAGCACGCGGTGCTGCCCGACTACGAGAACTGGGGCATCCAGCACGCGGACTGCCTGCTCAAGGTCCTGGACGAGGAGCGGCTGCTGGTACTGCGCCCGCCCGCCGACCACCCGCTGCGGGAGCGCTACGACGCGATCGTGACCGAGCACCTGGAACCGCTGCTCACCCGCTGGGGGCGGCCCTTCGAGATCCTGCGCATGGACACCGGCATCAGTCCCCACGGTGGGCTGGCGCCGTACGTGAACTCGGTGGTGCTCAACAAGGTGGTCTACGTGCCGCGCTACGGCATCCCCGAGGACGAGACGGCCCTGGAGCAGTGGCGCGAGGCCATGCCGGGCTACGAGGTCCGCGGGTACACGTTCTCCTTCGACAAGGAGCCCCACGCGGTGCGCAACCCCCGCAACACGGGCCCCACCGGCTGGCGGGACGGGGACGTGCTGCACTGCCGCGTGCGCGGGGTGTTCGACCCGAGGATGATGCACGTGTCCGTGCGCCGCCCCGGGCCCGAGAACCCCTCGCTGATGCGCGTGCGCGCTGAGGGCTGCGGCGGCACCCGGGTGAAGGCGGTGGCCCTGCTGAGCCGCCAGGCGGACGACGCGGAGACCACCCGTACGCCCATGCGGGAGACCGCGCTGAACGGCGAGTACACGGCCCACCTGCCACAGGGCCCGGACTCCGGAGAGATCGAGTACGCGGTGGAGGCCACCTCCGAGGACGGCCGGGTGCAGCGCTGGCCGCGCCCTTCGAAGGCGTGGCTGCGCGCGTCGATAGACTGACCGACCGTGGCCAAGCTCTACTTCCGCTACGGCGCGATGAACTCCGGGAAATCCACGGCGCTGCTCCAGGCCGCCTACAACTACGAGGAGCGCGGGCAGCGTGTGCTGCTCGCCAAGCCCCGCGTGGACACCAAGGGCGAGGACCAGATCCTCTCCCGCCTGGGTGTCACCCGGTCAGTGGACTTCCTCATCCCGCCGGGTGAGAGCGTCATGGGGCTGTTCAAGCGCCACGCCCTGGGCGACGACCCGGACGCACTGCTCGAGCACGTGGAGGCCCAGCCCGTGGCGTGCCTGCTGGTGGACGAGGCCCAGTTCCTCGAGGCCGAGCAGGTGGACGACCTGCTGCGCATCGCGGTGCTCTCCGAGGTTCCCGTGATGGCCTACGGCATCCGCACGGACTTCCGCACCCGCTCCTTCCCCGGCTCCGAGCGACTCATGGAACTCGCCCACTCGCTCGAGGAGCTCAAGACCATCTGCCGCTGCGGTCGCAAGGCGGTGTTCAACACCCGCAGGGCGGGGGAGGACTTCGTGTTCGAGGGGGACCAGGTGGCCATCGACGGTGTGGCCGTGACCTACGAGTCCCTGTGCGCGGCGTGCTACCTGCGCGAGTCCGGCGGTCGGCTGGGATGAGGCCCGCGCGATGACGACGCCGCAGCCCCGGCTTCCCTGCCAAGGCACCTCGGCGGCCCGGGTCTGGTCTGCCCACGGCCGTGAGGTCACCCGAGTGGGGTGACCGAGCGCCGTCGTCCCCGCTGCCGCGCCGCCCGGGCCCGTAAGCTGGGCGCATGAACACCGACTTCTCTCCCGTGGACCTGGACACCGCCCGCGAGCGCCTGCGCGACCTCATCAAGGACCTCGCCGTGGTGCGGGGCAGGGTCACGCTGGCCAGCGGCATCGAGGCGGACTACTACGTGGACCTGCGGCGGGTGACGCTGCACCACGAGGCCTCGCGCTACGTGGGTCAGGTGATGCTGGGTCTGCTGGACGAGGCGGGCATCGCGTTCGACGCCGCCGGCGGCCTCACCATGGGCGCTGACCCGGTGGGCCACGCAATCATGCGCACCGCCGGGGACCAGGACCGCGCGATCGACACGTTCGTGGTGCGCAAGGCCCAGAAGTCCTACGGCATGGGCCGCCAGGTGGAGGGCCCCAGCGTGGTGGGCCGCAATGTGGTGGTCGTGGAGGACACCTCGACCACGGGCGGCTCCGCGCTCACCGCGGTGGAGGCCCTGCAGAAGGCGGGCGCGAACGTGGTGGCCGTGGCCGTGATCGTGGACCGCCGCACCGGCGCCAAGGAGCGCATCGAGGAGACCGCGGGCGTCCCGTGCCTGTACGCCTACTCCAAGGACGAGCTGGGGCTTGACTGAGCCGGAGCTTCCCGCTGACCGCGTGGTCGGCGTAGGCCCCTGGCCCGGCGAGTGGCCCACCGGGGAGCACTGGGACCCCGAGCTGCTGCGTAACGGCGACCGTCGCAACGTGGCGGACCCGTACCGCTACTGGCGCATGGACGCGATCATCGCGGACCTGGACACGCGGCGCCACGCCTTCCACGTGGCGGTGGAGAACTGGGAGCACGACTTCAACATCGGCTCCGTGGTGCGCACTGCCAACGCCTTCCTGGCGCGCGAGGTCCACATCATCGGGCGGCGCCGCTGGAACCGCCGCGGGGCCATGGTCACCGACCGCTACCAGCACGTGCGCCACCACGCGAGCGTCGCGGAGTTCGTGGAGTGGGCGCGCGGTGAGGGGCTCGCGGTGCTGGCCATCGACAACGTCCCCGGTTCGCAGCTGATCGAAACGTTCGACCTGCCCGAGCGCTGCGTCCTGGTCTTCGGCCAGGAGGGCCCGGGGGTCTCGGAGGAGCTTGTGGACCAGGCGGACGCGGTGCTGGCCATCGAGCAGTTCGGCTCCACCCGCTCGATCAACGCGGGGGCCGCAGCAGCGGTAACGATGCACGCCTGGATCCGCCGGCACGTGTTCGGTCAGCGGGTCGGCTGAACGGCCCACCGCAGCGCCTCCAGCACCGCCTGCGCCGCCCGGTGGTTCCGCGCGCTCTCCCGCCACGCGGCGGTGATCGTGCGGCACGGGGCGGGATCATCCAGGGGCAGGGTCACGATCCCCTCCGGGGCGGAGCCCAGTGCCAGCTCCGGCAGCACGGCCACCGCGTGCCCGCCCGCCACGAATGCCGCCTGCACCAAGAGGTCCTCGGAGACGCACGTGACGCGCGGTTCGAAGCCGCGGCGTCGGCACCGCTCACCCAGCCACTCGCGCGGCGGGGTGTGCTGCGGTTCGCCGGCCCAGGCGGCGTCGGCCAGCTGGCCCAGGACGTCCTGGCCCGGGTCCAGCAGCGCCGCGCGCTCCGCGCTCACGACCAGCCGCAGCGGATCCTCGAGCAGCGGCACCAGCACCACCCCGGGCGTGGGCGGTGTGACCGCGCCGGGGTAGCTCTCGGCGATCACCACGTCCACACCCGCGCCGGGCAGTGCGGCCAGGGCCTCGTCGGTCTCACCCAGCCGGAAGACCACCTCGATCCCGGGGTGCTCGCGACGCAGGATGCCCACCGCGGCCGGCACCAGGGTGGTCGCGACCGACTGGAACGCCGCCACTGTGACCGTGCCGCGCGGCTCGCTCGCGGCGGCGAGCACGTCCGCCTCCGCACGCTCCAGGTCCGCGAGGATCGTGCGGGCGTGCCCGGCCAGGATGGTGCCCTGGTCGGTCAGCGCGAGCCGCCTGCCCACCCGCTCCACGAGCGGCGCCCCCACGTCCTTCTCCAGCTGGTGCAGCTGCTGGGACACCGCAGACGTGCTGTAGGAGAGGGTCTCGGCCACCGCCGTGAGGGTGCCCAGTCGACTGAGCTCGGCCAGGATCCTGAGCCGGTCCACGTTCAGCACGGGGTCTCCTCTCGGGGGGGCGGTCGGCACGGCGCTGCGGTGCGGCGGCAGGGCGCGGGGCGTCGTCGTCGGGGCGTCGCCGTGCGCGCTACGCCCCCGTCAGAGGCGCCGCGGGGCCACGGGCCCCTGTCTCGTGGCTCAGTGTGTCACGCGGCGGGCAACGGGTTGGCGCCGATCCCCTCGGTGCTGATGAGCAGCACCACGGAGTCCTCGCCCAGCCCCAGCTCCTCGCGTGCGCCCGGCGCGCCCAGCAGCTCGCGCACCCCGGCCAACGACGCCGCTCCGCACGGTCCCGAGTCCTGCCCCAGTCCCTGCAGATCGCCCACGGCGCGGCGGCACTCGTCCTCGGTCACGGACACCGCCGCGCTCACCCCGTCCCGGATGGTGGGCCACCCGATCCCGGACGGGGTGCCGCAGTTGAGTCCGGCCATCATCGTGGGAGCGGAGGTGTCCACCGTGACGGGCTCACCGGCCCGCAAGGACCGGGCGACGCAGTCCGCGGTGCGCGGTTCCACCGTGAGCAGGGCCGCCGTGCTGCGGGCCACGCCCCGGTAGTGGTCCACCATGGCGTGGGCCAGGGCGCCGACCCCCACGGGGCAGGCTACGAGGTCCGGGCCGCGGGTGCCTGCTGCCGCGAGCTGCTCGTCGGCCTCGGCGAACAGGGTCATGTAGCCCTCCACGATCCAGCGCGGCACCTCTTCATAGCCCGGCCAGGAGGTGTCCTGGACCAGGAGCTCGTCGGGACCGGCGGCCGAGCGCGCGGCGGTGGCCACGGCGTCGTCGTAGGAGGGCCCGCCGAAGACGACCGGGGCGCCCTCCGCCTCGATGGCCCGCACGGCGGTGTCACCCACGCCGCCCGGGATGTAGACGCGGGCGCGCAGGCTCAGCAGGGCGGCCATGCGGGCGACGGCGCGGCCGTGGTTGCCGTCCGTGGCGGTGACGATCGTGAGCTGGGGGGAGCCCGCGGCGCGCAGACCGTCCCGCAGGCTCTCGACCGTGATGTTCTCGGCGGGCAGCCCGATCCGCTGGGCCACGGCGCGGCACACGGCCCACGAGGCACCGAGGATCTTGAAGGCCGGCAGGCCCAGGCGGTCGGACTCGTCCTTGACGAACACCCGGCCGACGCCGAGCTCCGCGGCCAGGGCGGGCAGCTCCCGCAGGGCGGTGGGGGCGTAGCCGGTCATGCTGCGGTGCAGCTCGTGGGCGGAGGCCCGCCCGGGAGTGGTGCGCCACTGGGCGGCGTGGATGTTGAGGTACGGGGAGGCGGTGTGTGGGGTGGTCATGCCTCCATGCTCCCGGCGTCTGAAGAATAAGAAAAGCAGTAGTTTCTACACGTAATTGTCCTGCGTTGCTTCAAATTGACCGGAGGGTGCGATCCCCTCGGGTGGTTGGCGCCGTGGTGGCTGAACGGGTGTGCTGCCGTCGGGGGCGGGAGTGGGTGGCCCGTACAAGCCCATGTCATTGCATGCAAATGAGGGGCAACACGTGGTCTCCCGAACTCTGGCCGGGGCCGCCAAGTCACCGTACCGTCACGTGAGTCACGTCACATCACCGGAGGTTCACATGGCTCCCACTTCAACGACTGCACGGCCCATGCCCCTCCGACGCTCAGTGGGTGCTCTCGCCCTGGGGGTCGGGCTGCTGCTGGCGGGTCTGCAGCCCGCACATGCGGAGACCCCGGCGAGTCCGCCGCCGGACGGGGGCTTCTCGGAGCTGCCACGCTCCGCCCAGGACCAGGCACTGCAGGAGGAGGGGCTCACGCGGGAGGACGTGGCTCGGGGGCAGGCGCTGCAGAAGCTCTCCGCCACCACGGGCGGCGCGTTCTACGAGACCCCGGCCCAGTTGCCGGCCACGGACGGGGACGTGGTGCGCTCGGAGGCCTCCACGTTCTACCTGGACCCCGTCAAGCTGATCAAGCCCAACGCGTCCGCCACGCGCATCATGTACAAGACCACCAACAGCAAGAACCAGGCCGTGCCCACCACGGGCACCGTGCTGGAGTCCAAGGCGGCGTGGAAGAAGGCCGGCCCGCGCCCGCTGGTGGTGCTGTCCCCGGGCACGCAGGGCATGGGTGACCCGTGCGCCCCCTCCCGCCAGCTGGCCATGGGCATGAACTACGAGGGCATCAGCCTGGCCGGTCTGGTCAACGCCGGCTACAACGTGGTGGTTCCGGACTACATCGGACTGGGCACCGAGGGCACCCACACCTACATGAACCGCGTGGACCAGGGCCACGCCGTGCTGGACGCGGTGCGTGCCGCGCAGCGCCTCGGCGTGAAGGGCATGGACGCCACCACGCCCGTGGCCGCCGTGGGCTACTCGCAGGGTGGCGGAGCCACTGCCTCCGCCGTGGAGATGGCACCCCAGTACGCCCCCGAGCTGAGGATCAAGAGCGCGTGGGTGGGCGCCCCGCCCGCGGACCTCGTGGCCACGGGCAAGAAGATCGACTCCAGCCTGTTCACGGGCCTGTCCTTCTACGTGATGGGCGCCGCCCAGGACTCCGGGGTGGACGTGCGGAGCAAGCTCAACGCGGAGGGGCAGAAGCGCTACGACAAGGCCCAGGAGAGCTGCGTCATCGGGGGTGTCCTGGGTGAAGCCCTGGTGCCCTCCACGACCCTCACGGCAGACGGTCGCTCGTTCTCCCAGCTGCTCGAGGACCCCGAGCTGAAGGCGTACCTCAAGGCTCAGGACAACGGCGCCACGGGCCGCCACCCCGCCGTGCCGGTGCGGGTCGCGCACGGGCTCGCGGACGACGTCGTGCCCTACCAGGCGGGGCGCAACCTCGCCAAGAGCTGGTGCACCGCCGGGACGAACGTGTCCCTGCAGACACTGGTGACCCCCACCCACCTGGGCGGCTACGTGGAAGGCATCCCCTCGATGCTCGCCTACCTGGACGCCCGCTTCAACGGCATCCCGCAAACCAGCTCGTGCTGGCGGCTGTGAGGCCGTGAGCTGAGCTGCCGCGCCCCGGTACCGCAAACACGCGGGACCGGGGCGCGGTGCTGGTGCGGCGGCGTCGTGCCCGCCGCGGACCTGCAAAAAAGCATGTGACGGCGGTCGAATCATGATCCGCGCCACAGGAGCCAGGCCCCTGGTCGCCTAGACTGGGAACAGGCCTCAGGCCACGGTCCAACCGTGCATCGGGAACCCAGAAGAAGGAGCACTCCATGCCCATCGCAACCCCTGACGTTTACTCCGAGATGATCGACCGGGCCAAGGAGAAGGGCTTCGCGTACCCGGCCATCAACGTGACCTCCTCGCAGACGCTCAACGCCGCGATCCGCGGTTTCGCCGAGGCCGGTTCGGACGGCATCATCCAGGCCTCCACCGGCGGTGCGGCGTACTGGTCCGGCTCCTCCGTGAAGGACATGGTCACGGGTTCGCTGGCCATGGCCGCGTTCGCCCGGGAGGTGGCCAAGAAGTACGACGTCAACATCGCCCTGCACACCGACCACTGCCCGCAGGACAAGCTCGAGGGCTTCGTGCTTCCGCTGCTCGCCGAGTCCGAGAAGGCCGTGGCCCGCGGCGAGGACCCCATCTTCCAGTCGCACATGTGGGACGGCTCCGCGATCGCCCTGGACGAGAACCTGAAGATCGCCCAGGAGCTGCTGGAGCGCACCAACAAGGCGCACATCATCCTGGAGGTCGAGATCGGCGCCGTGGGCGGCGAGGAGGACGGCGTGGTCGGCGAGATCAACGACTCCCTCTACACCACCGTGGCGGACGGCATGAAGACCATCGAGGCGCTCGGCGCCGGCGAGAAGGGCCGCTACATCACCGCCCTGACCTTCGGCAACGTCCACGGCGTCTACAAGCCCGGCAACGTGCGCCTGCGCCCCGAGCTGCTCAAGGAGATCCAGGACGAGGTCGGGAAGAAGATCGGCAAGGACCGCCCGTTCGACCTCGTGTTCCACGGCGGCTCCGGCTCCACCGCCCAGGAGATCGCGGATGCCGTCTCCTACGGCGTGATCAAGATGAACGTGGACACCGACACCCAGTACGCGTTCACCCGCCCCGTGGCCGGCTTCATGCTGAGCAACTACGACGGTGTCCTGAAGATCGACGGCGAGGTCGGCAACAAGAAGAAGTACGACCCCCGCGTGTGGGGCGCCGAGGCCGAGACCGGCATGGCCGCCCGCGTGGTGGAGGCCTGCCAGAACCTCGGATCCGCGGGCACGTCCATCAAGTAGCCCGCACGTTTCTCTCCGGCGCCCCGCACGTCCGCGTGCGGGGCGCCGCCGTGCTGTGGAGCGGCGTCGTGAACCGTGCGTACAGTGGCAGCGAACCCCGCACGACCGTGGAAAGGAACCACCGTGGCACTGCTCGGCAAGAACCTGCTGGACGAACCGGAGCCCACGCACCTGGAGGAGAACGAGGCGATGACCGCGCGCTTCGAGGCCGGTGACGAGGCCGAGGACCTCGCCGCCGCTTTCCCCAAGGAGCAGCTGCCGTGGGCGATCCTCGCGGAGGAGGCGCTCGCGGACGGGCGCACCCTGGAGGGCTACGCGTACGCGCGCGTGGGCTACCACCGCGGCCTGGACTCGCTGCGCGCCCACGGCTGGAAGGGCCACGGCGCCGTGCCGTACGCGCACGAGCCCAACCGCGGGTTCCTGCGGGCGCTCGCCGCGCTCGGCCAGGCCGCCGCGCAGATCGGTGAGTCGGACGAGGCTGCCCGGATCGAGAAGTTCCTGAACGACTCGGACCCGGAGGCGGCGACGCAGATCCAGGCCCGCTGACCTCTGTCTCCGCCGCGCCGTGCGGCTCCCGAGCGCCCGTTCCCGTGTGGGGGCGGGCGCTCGGTCACATTCGGGAGGGCCCCTGCTCCCTGTCAGTCCCGTGGGACACAATGGGGACACATCAGGGGCTCAGCGCGGAGTCCGAGTACATCCCCTCGTGCTGCGCGCCGCCCATGGACTTCCCACGAGGAGCGTGCCGTCATGAGAATCTCCGTCCCCCGCGAGATCAAGCCCGAAGAAGCCCGTGTGGGCCTCACCCCCACCATGGTCACCTCGCTGACCGCCCAGGGCCACGAGGTCTTCGTGGAGAAGGGCGCCGGTCTGGGGGCCGGGTTCTCCGACGACGACTACCGCGAGGCGGGCGCGCAGCTCACCTCCCAGGAGGAGGCGTGGGCCCAGGCCGAGCTGCTCGTGAAGGTCAAGGAGCCGATCCCCGCGGAGTACGGGTTCCTGCGCTCCGACCTTACCGTTTTCACGTACCTGCACCTCGCGGCCAGCCGTGAGCTGACCGAGGCCATGCTGGACAGCGGCGTCACCGGCATCGCCTACGAGACCGTGCGCGTGGGCCGGACCCTCCCGCTGCTGCGCCCGATGTCCGAGATCGCGGGGCGCCTGGCGATCGCCAACGCCGCGCACCACCTGCAGTTCCACGCCGGCGGCTCAGGCATCCTGCTGGGCCGCGTGCCCGGTGTGGTCCCCTCCACCGTGCTGGTGATCGGCGGCGGCACCGTGGGCGAGCACGCCGCACGCGCCGCCGTGGGCGCCGGTGCGGACGTGACCATCCTGGAGGCCAACGGGGACCGCATCCGCCAGCTGGACGCCCTGTTCCCCCACGCCCGTGTCCTGATGAGCGACGCCCACCGGATCGAGGAGGAGCTGCCCCGCGCGGACGTGGTGGTCGGCTCCGTGCTGATCCCGGGTGCCGCCGCCCCCAAGCTCGTGCGCCGCGAGCACCTGTCCCTGCTCAAGCCGCACGCCCTCATGGTGGACGTGGCCGTGGACCAGGGCGGCTGCTTCGAGACCACCCCCCCCACCTCCTACCACGACCCCGTGTACGAGGTGGACGGCATCCGCCACTACTGCGTGGCCAACCTCCCGGGTGCGGTGCCCGTCACCGCCACCCAGGGCCTCACGCACGCCACCACGCCGTACGTCATGCGCCTCGCCGGCGGCATCGACGCCGCCCTGGAGTCCGACGCCGCTCTGGCCACCGGGCTCTCCACGCGTGGCGGCAAGCTCCACACGCCGGGCGTGGCGGAGACCTTCCCGGACCTGCCCTCGGCGGTCTGAGCGCCGCGGCTCGGGCTGCACCACGCGCGCGGTGCGGCACCGCGCACGACGACGCGCCGGCACCGGCCGCCGCGGGGAACGTTCCCTGCGGCGGCCGGTGCCGGTGTCATGGAGGGGCGCCCACCGCGTCCACCGCCCCCCTCGCCGGCGCAAGCCGGTGCCGTGGCCGGAGGGCTCGCGCCCTGGACCGGGTCCCGCGCCGCGGTCAGGAGGTGGGTGCGGGAGCGGGCCGGGCGGCGTCGTCGTTGCGGATGAAGAGTTTGCACGCCAGGGCGATCAGACAGACCAGCACGAACGTGGCGATGAACTGGATGCGCACGGCCGGGTCCAGCAGTCCGATGACCACGATGGCCGCGAGCAGGGCCAGCGCGAAGTAGGAGAGCCACGGGAAGGCCCACATCCGCAGCGGCGAGGACTCACCAGCGCGGTCCATGCGCCGGCGCAGGATGATCTGCGAGACCAGGGCGATGCCCCACACCACCAGGCACGTGGAGCCCAGCAGGTTGAGCATCACGTTCAGCACGGTCTCCGGCCACAGGTAGTTCAGCACCACGGCGATGAAGCCGAAGACCACCGAGGCGACTACCGCCGCACGCGGCACACCGCGCGGCGTCGTGTTCGCCAGCGCGCGCGGGGCCGAGCCGCGGCGGGCCAGGGAGAACAGCATGCGGGAGCTGCCGTAGATGTTGGCGTTCAGTGCGGACAGCAGGGCCAGCACGATCACGATGTTCATGAGCACGTCCGCGCCGGGGATCCCGGCCTCGGTGAGCACGGCCACGAACGGGCTGGAGGACAGGCCCTCGTTGTCCCACGGCAGGACCAGCACCATGACGGACACGGAACCCACGTAGAAGATGAGGATGCGCACCAGGATGGTGCGGATGGCATCGGCCACGTTCTTCTGGGGGTCCTCGGTCTCCGCTGCGGCAATGGTGACCAGCTCGGTGCCACCGAAGGCGAAGACCACCACCAGCAGGGCGGAGGCCACACCCGTGAGGCCGTTGGGCATGAAGCCGCCGTGCTCGGTGAGGTTGGACAGTCCCGGGCTCGGCACGTCCAGCGCGCCGATCAGCAGCAGCACGCCCACCACCAGGAACCCGACCACGGCCGCCACCTTGAGCAGTGCGAACCAGAACTCGGCCTCGCCCAGTGTTCCGACCCGCACCAGGTTGATCACGGTGAACACCGCCATGAAGATCAGCGCCCACGCCCACTGCGGCAGGGAGGGCCACATCTCGGTGACCAGCTGCGCGGCGGCGGTGGCCTCCGCGGCCACGACCACCACGATCTGCGCCCACCACAGCCAGCCGAGCGCGCGGCCCATCGTGGGCCCGAGTGCCTTGCCGGCGTACGTGGAGAACGCCCCGGAGGAGGGGTCCGCCGCGGCCATCTCACCGAGGGCCCGCATCACCAGCACCAGCAGTGTGCACGCCACCAGGTAGGAGATCAGCACGGCGGGACCGGCGGTCCGGATCGCGGCACCCGTGCCCACGAACAGCCCCGTGCCGATGGCCGAGCCGAGCGCCATCATCACCAGGTGCCGGGGCTTGAGGTAGCTGCCGTGCTCAGGGCCCGAGGGCACGTGCGGGGTGTGCTCCCGGTTGCCCCCGTGGATCACACTGCCCGAGCCGGTTCCCGGGGACTCGGCGGGAGAATGGTGGGGAGCGCGCGGGGAGGTCATGGGAGAAAAGATTACCCGGACGCCCAGCGGGCCGTTGTCGGCCACCGGCCGGGGCAGGGCGGAGCCGTCGACGCCGGCGGGGGACAGCGTCGTCGGCACGGCGGGCGGCGCGCAACCGCGGCCCGTTGACCGCGGCGGTGTCCCGGTTCTGCGGCGCCCGGGGGAGCCCCCGGCGCAGCCGTCCGCCACGCCACCACTGCCGCCGGTCACACCGCCCTGACGTCGAGCGGAGGTTCCGGGCCGTCGGTAGTCTGCGGTCATGCGCAATCTTCTGCAGGACCACCGCCGCGTCCCTCGCACCCGCAGGCAGCCCATCTACCTGATCTCCTGGGCCGGCTACCCGAACTTCGGGGACGAGCTGATCGCCGCGGCCTGGGTCAACCACCTCGCCAGGGTGGCGCCCACCACGGACGTGTGGCTGGACGTTCGGGAGCCGGGGACCGTCACCGCCCTGCTGCGAGGACTGCACCCGCGCCTGCACGTGGTCAACACGGTGTTCCGAGCCATGCACGAGAGGTTCCACGGTCTGGACCGCTCCATGCGCAGCCTGATCGAGGACCTCGGTTCCCCGAAGTACGACGCCGGTCTGCTCGCGCTGCGGGAAGCGGGCACGGTGCACCTGCTGGGTGGCGGGGTGCTGCACGCGAACTGGCCGGAGAACTTCCAGGTGGTCGACGCCATGCGCACGGTCCGCGAACTCTCCGGAGCACGGCTGTTCGCCACGGGCCAGGGCCTGATGCCCTTCGCCGGCGATCCCCTCTCCGACCTGGACCACCTCAGTGTGCGGGACCGTCCCAGCGCCGACGCCGCCGGGATTCCCCTGGGGTTCGACGACGCCTTCCTCCTCGCAGAGGATCCCCGCCACGCGCGAACCCTGGGCCTGCTGGGCGACCAGGGCGGGGGCAGGGTCAGCGCCGGGGCGGACGGACCGTGGACGCCCACGGAAGTGGTGCTGTGCATCCAATCCGACACCTTGGCCGAGGGAGCACTCGAGAGGATGCTGGAATTCGCCCGCGCCCAGCTGCAGCGGTGGGATCTGCCCCGCGAATCCGTGCGCTACCTGGAGGCCATTCCCGGGGACGACTACGTGGGTTTCGACCGGCTGCGGGACGTGGTGGCACCGGACGGGTTCATCCCCTTCCAAGCCGCGTGGGACGGGGACTTCACCTTCGGCTCGCACCAGGTGTGGCTCACCACCCGGTTCCACCACCATCTGATCGCCGCCCTGCACGGCGCCCGGGGGGTTGCTCTCAGCGGCAAGCCCGGGTACTACGACGTCAAGCACCAGTCCGTGGTGGAGGCCGGCTCCCAGTGGACCGTGAGGCATGCCGGGGAGCAGCTGGACCCCGTGGGACTCGAGGCGCTTGCCGCGCCCTCCGGGTTTGCCGAGGCGGTCCGGGCCAAGCGGGACGAGGCCGCCCAGCTCTACGGGCGGTAGGCGGGGGTCACGGGGCCCGGGACCCTGACCTTCGGGCGTCGTACGCTCGCCGCGCACCTGGTCCCACTGCCACGCCAAGGGCCCCGTGACCTCCTGGAGTGGAGGTCACGGGGCCCTTGCGGTTGACGGGGCGGATCAGCGGGGGTGCCGCAACCCGTCCCTGTGGGCTACTTCATCTGGTCGAACCGGTAGAGGAAGGCAGCCATCTGATCGCGCTTGACCGGCTCGTAGGGACGGAAGGTCCCGTCCGGCCAGCCCTTGGCGATGCCCACGCTGTTCATCCAGGAGATCTCCTTGTAGAACTCCTGGTTGGTGCGAACGTCCTTGAAGGAGGACTTCGCGGGGGCGGTGTAGGCCGGCGAACCTGCCATGCGGTAGAAGAACGCGGCCATCTGCTCGCGGCTGATCTGCTGACCGGGGCGGAACGTGCCGTCCGGCCAACCCTTGGTGATGCCCTGCTCACTCATCCAGGAGATCTCCTTGTAGAAGACGTGGCTGGTGGGCACGTCCTTGAAGGGAGACTTCGTGGGAGGGGTGTACTGAGGCGAGCCGGCCATCCGGTAGAGGAACGCGGCCATCTGATCACGCTGCACGGACTGGCCCGGGCGGAACGTGCCGTCCGGCCAGCCCTTGGTGATGCCCTTGTTGGCCAGCCAGGAGATCTCGGAGTAGAACACGTGGCTCTTCGGGACGTCCTTGAACATCGGGTTCTGGGTCTCCGGCGGTGCCGCCGGGGACTGCACGGTCTTCACCTCGGCCTTGGCGCCGTCCTGGCCCGCCTTGATGCCGGAGAGGTCCCCGGTGGCGTTGTGCAGGTGCAGGAACAGGGCCTCACCCTTGGTCGAGCCGGACGCTCGGTGCGCGGTCAGCTTCTTGCCGGGCTGGTCGTTGAACAGCGACGCATTGAACTTCTCACCGCGGAAGGAGACCTTCGGGTTGACCGGGTTGTACGTGATGGCACCTGAGCGGTCCACCGCGCCGTTGACGTTCGCAGAGTAGGTGTTCACCTGGTAGGTCAGCTTGGTGTCGGCCTTGGCGGGATCAATGCCCATCTTGGCGGCGCTGACAGGCATCACCATGGCGTTCGTGTCGAACGTGTTGGTGTCCACGTCACCCCAGGAACCGTTCAGCGGCTGGCTGTCGATCACCGTGAGCTCACCGTTGACGTAGCCGTACAGATTCACCACGGGGTAGTCCAGACCGTCCACGCGGCTCAGCGCCGCGTAGTAGTCGGGGCGGCCGTCACCGGAGGTGTCGATGGGGATCTCCACCTCCACGTCGGGCTTGATGGTGGAGGCGTTGCCCCAGCTGGAGATGCCGAAGTTGATGAGGCCGTCCTTGGCCACATCACCCTTCTCGGCCTTCAGCTGCGGGATGTTGGAGGACGTTCCCACGTACTGCAGGTCCGCGAACTGGGAGTTGCCGCCGGCAAGGTCGGTGGCGTCCATCCGAGCGGACTTCGCACCCAGCTCGAAGGCACCCACGGCCGACTTCCAGCCGCCCTGGTCCAGGCCGGTGCCGGCCAGGGAGACGCTGCTCGTGTTGTTCTTGTCCCACTGGTCCAGCTTGGCGTTGTCCACGCGCATGTCCGCGGACGGCTTCGGCGCGATCGACATGGGCAGGCGCATGTCCTTGCCGTTCTCGCTCAGCACCAGGCGGCCCGACTCGGTGGCCAGGAACTGACGCGCCTCTCCCAGCTGGGTCACGGCCTCCGAGGGGTCGTGGGTCTTCTTCATCTGGGCCCGGTCCACGGTGGCGGTCACCTTGATGGTGGCCTTGCCGCCCTTGGGGACGGTCACGGAGCTCGGAGCGGAGATGGTCACACCCGGAACGTCGGTGGAGGCGTCGAAGCGCACCTTGTAGGTGTGCGCGGCGCCGCCGGCGTTGTCCAGGACCAGCTCACGGGAGAAGCTCTGCTTGCCGTCCTTGATCTCGGTGACGCCGAAGGTCGAGGAGACCAGTGCGGGATCAGCCTTGTCGTAGACCATCACGTCCTGGTTCACGGCGCGCAGTGCATCCACACGGCCCGAACCCACGCGGTCCACCGCGGAGGTCGCACCGTTCGCGGCGTGCACGTCGTGGACGGCGGTGTTCATGATGGCGGACTTGAGCAGCTGCGGGCTGTAGTTCTGGTGCTTCTGCTGCACCAGAGCGGCGATGCCCGCCACGTGCGGGGTGGCCATCGAGGTGCCGGTCATGACCGCCACGCCGTTGCCCTGGGCCACACCGGCCGAGCCGATCGCGGTGCCGGGCGCGGCGACGTCGGGCTTGATGACGCCGTTGCTACCGTGCTGGCCGCGGGACGTGGAGTCGTTGACCTGGTCCTTGTGGCCGGTCTGCGCCTTGGCGGCACCGATCCACTCCGGGGACATCTTGATCTTGGCGCCGCCGGCCTGGGCCGCGGGCTTGATCTTGGCCACGGACTCCTTGCTCATGAGCAGACCGGGGATCTTGGCGTTGCCCGCAATGGCGGAGGGGTCCACCGAGTAGTCGGACTCCAGGACCACGCCCTTGCCGCCGGCAGCGGCCACGTTGTCGAAGCGGACCTTCGAGCCGCACGGGAACGGGCCGTTGTCCTCCCAGTCGAGCATGACCCACTTGCCCGCGAAGTCCTGCGAGAAGGGGCTGCAGCCGAACTTGTTGTCCTGAGGCGCCACGACCACGTTGCCCTCGAGCTGCTCGGGCTTGGCACCCGCGTAGTTGAAGCTGCCGCTGTACGAGCCGATCAGCTCACCCTTGGCGCTGTCCGGGGACAGGCCCTCGGCCTTGTCCTGCACGGCGGTGCTGCCCTGTGAGTTGGCCACGGTCAGGGCGGAACGCGCGCTGCCCGGTGAACCGGAGATCTCGTGGGAGTCGCCGGCGTTGCCCGCCGCGATGACGGAGAGGATGCCCTGTCGGGACAGGGCGTCGATCAGGTCGTTCTGGGGATCGTCGGCCGGGCCGAAGTCGGAGCCCAGGGACATGTTGATGATGTCCGCCTTGTCCGAGAAGTCCCCGTCCATGTTGGGATCGAGAGCACGGTCCATGGCGTCGATGACCAGGTTGGTGGAGCCCTCGCAGCCGAAGACCCGCAGACCGATCAGCTCGGCCCCGGGGGCGGTGCCCGGACCGATCCTCATCTTGCCCACCTGGTCCTTGGTGAGCTTGGTGTGGTCGCCCCGGAAGGTCTTGCCGTCCTCGCCCACACCGTAGCCGGCGGTGGTGCCGGAGACGTGCGTACCGTGACCGCCTGCTTCGCAGTCCAGCGGGTTGTTGTCCGGCTTTGCCACGCTGGTGGGGATCCGGGCGTCGTAGTCGTCACCGGCGAGGTCGTAGCCCCCCACGAACTTCTTGGGGTCGTAGAGCCCCGAGTCCTTGGACGGCAGGTCGTTCGACGCCTTGGCCTTCGCATAGGCCTCGGCGGTGCCCGGTCCGCCGAAGTCTGCGTGGGTGTAGTCGATGCCCGAGTCGATGATCGCGACCTTGACGCCCTTGCCGGTCTGCCCCGTCTGGGTCCAGGAGTCCAAGGTGGCGGTGTCCACGACCGAGCCCGCGTTGTTGCGGAACTTGGGGACGATTTTGGAGACCTTCACGACGTCGGAGCGCTTGGCGAGCTCGCGCAGCTTGGCGGCATCGCCCTGGAGGGCCACGCCCCGCATGGCGTTGGCCGTGGTGTAGAGCACCTCGGAGCCGGACTCGGAGGCCAGGGTGGTGCTGGCCTTGTCCACGGACTGGCGGATGGCCTGGACCTGGGCGGCGGCCTGGACCGGGTTCTGCCCCCCGGTGCGCACGC
This sequence comes from Kocuria sp. HMSC066H03, assembly GCF_001812045.1. Lineage (NCBI taxonomy): Bacteria > Bacillati > Actinomycetota > Actinomycetes > Micrococcales > Micrococcaceae > Kocuria > Kocuria sp. HMSC066H03. Next base: position 729,253 of record NZ_KV807506.1, on the reverse strand, counting down.
CTGCTGGCTGCGTGGCCTCGAAGGCGCTCTGGCCCTTGAGCTGGACGAAGACGGCTACCTGACCCTCGGCCTTCTTCAGCTCGGAGCTGATGAGGTTGTCGGGGTTCTGGGTGTTGAGGTCATCCGATTTGGGTGCCGGGGTCATGTCCACGGCGCTGGCCGGCAGCACCGTTCCCAGGGCCAGCGACAGGCCCAGGGCTGTAGCCAGGCAGGTCTTGGCGGCTCTGCCGCGACCTGCTCGTGTTTCGTGATTCATGTCTCGTCCTTTGACATTGGGGGCGATGCCGTGAGATGCATCACAGTGCCCCCAGGGTGCGCTGTTCTGCAGTGAAAAGCAACGATTTCGTAAAAATCACCTGTGTTACACCTGAAAATGAGCTGGGTACTGCGCGGTAGTAGCATCCCCGGCGCCGATCGGGTCGCGGCGCCCCGCCCACACGGGCCTCCCGGGCGCTCCGGGTAGACTGGGCCGTTGGTTCCTCCGGCCCCCGGGGCCGCACCCGCACAGAGAGTGATTCCATGCCAGCAATCGTGATCGTCGGCGCCCAGTGGGGCGATGAGGGCAAGGGTAAGGCCACGGATCTGCTCGGTGGTCGCGTGGACTACGTGGTCAAGCCGAACGGCGGCAACAACGCCGGGCACACCGTGGTGGTGGGCGGCGAGAAGTTCGAGCTCAAGCTCCTCCCCGCAGGCATCCTGAGCCCCAATGCCACGTCCGTGATCGGCAACGGCGTGGTGATCAACCCCCAGGCGCTCTTCGAGGAGATCGACGGTCTCGAGGCGCGCGGCGCGGACACCTCGCACCTGCGGATCTCCGCGAACGCGCACCTCGTGGCGCCGTACCACCAGACGCTGGACCAGGTCAGCGAGCGGTTCCTGGGCAAGCGCGCGATCGGCACCACCGGGCGCGGCATCGGCCCCACCTACATGGACAAGGTCGGGCGCCTGGGCATCCGGGTGCAGGACGTGCTGGACGAATCCATCCTGCGGCAGAAGATCGAGGGTGCGCTGCGTCAGAAGAACGAGCTGCTGGTCAAGCTCTACAACCGGCGGGCGTTCGAGGTGGACGAGATCGCGGAGTACTTCATGGGTTTCGCGGAGCGACTGTCCCCCATGATCGTGGACTCCACCCGGCTGCTCAACGAGGCCCTGGACCGCGACGAGGTGGTCCTGATGGAGGGTGGGCAGGCCACCTACCTGGACGTCGACCACGGAACCTACCCGTTCGTCACCTCCTCCAACCCCACGGCCGGCGGCGCCTCCGTGGGTTCAGGTGTGGGCCCCACGCGCATCGCCCGCGTGATCGGAATCCAGAAGGCCTACACCACCCGGGTGGGGGCAGGCCCGTTCCCCACCGAGCTTTTCGACGAGATGGGGGAGCGGCTGCGCACCACGGGCGGGGAGTTCGGCGTGAACACCGGCCGTCCCCGCCGCACCGGGTGGTACGACGCCGTCATGGCCCGCCAGGCCGCGCGGATCAACGGCTTCACGGACCTGTTCATCACCAAGCTGGACGTGCTCACCGGGATCACGGAGATCCCCGTGTGCGTCGCCTACGAGGTGGACGGTCAGCGCTTCGACGAGATGCCCATGACGCAGTCCGACTTCCACCACGCCAAGCCGGTCTACGAGACGTTCCCCGGGTGGACCGAGGACATCACGGGAGCACGGTCGCTCGAGGACCTGCCGAAGAACGCGCAGGACTACGTCCACGCGCTCGAGGCCATGTCCGGCTGCCGGATCTCGGCCATCGGCGTGGGGCCGGACCGCGACGACACCATCGTGGTGCGGGACCTGATCGCGGACTGACCCGTCCGCCCGCAGACACGGAACCGCCCCGCTCTCTCCAGAGAACGGGGCGGTTCTCCCGTTGCGGGACGGTTCCCGCGGGGCGGGTGGCCGGCCTGGGCGAGCGCGCGGGCGGCGTCGTACGACGACGCCCGCGCACCGAGCCGCGCCACGGAGCGCTGGGTGCCGAGGTCAGTGCCCGGGGGTCACGTCCGCAGTGCGCAGGTCCACCGGCTTGTCCTTGGTGACCAGCTTGTGGCCGAGCCACAGGGCCAGGAACACCGGCAGGCCCAGGTAGGAGGACAGCAGGCTCAGGGGGTTGACGTCCCCGGAGGTGAAGATGCTGTACCCCTGTCCCACGATCACGATGGCGCACATGACCAGTGCCACGATGGGCCCGATCGGGAAGAAGCGCGCCCGGTACGTGAGGTCCTTGGGATCTCCGCCCTGCAGGACGTAGGCCTTGCGGAACCGGTAGTGGCTCCACGCGATGCCCATCCACACGATGAACCCGGCCAGACCGGAGGCGTTGATCAGCCACACGTACGCCTCTCCCTCGCCGATCAGAGTGGTGAGGAAGCAGAACATGCCGATGAGCGTGGTGGCCAGCAGCGCGTGCATGGGCACGCCGCGGCGGTTGACCGTGGCGAGGAAGCGCGGGGCCTTGCCGCTCTTCGCCAGGGCGTAGAGCATGCGCGTGGACGCATAGAGGCCGGAGTTGCCGGCCGAGAGGATCGCGGTGAGGATGACCGCGTTCATCACGGAGGCCGCGGCCAGAACACCCGCGTGCTCGAACACCAGCGTGAACGGGGAGATGGAGACGTCCTCCACGTCGCTCGCCAGCAGGCTGGGATCGGTGTAGGGGATCAGGAAGCCGATCACGGTGATCGCGCCGATGTAGAAGAGCAGGATGCGCAGGAACACCGTGCGGATGGCCTTGGGGACCGTCTCGCCGGGGTTCTCCGCCTCGCCGGCGGCCACGCCCACGAGCTCGGTGCCCTGGAAGGAGAAGCCGGCCACCATGAAGATGGACATGATGCCCGTGAACCCGTTCACGAAGGGCGCCTCGCCCGCGGTCCAGTTGTGGAACCCGGGGGAGGGGCCGCCCAGGATCCCCAGGATCATGAGGACGCCCAGGATCAGGAAGATCACCACGGTGATCACCTTCACCAGGGAGAACCAGAACTCGCCCTCGCCGTACGCGCGTGCGCTCAGGGCGTTGAGTGCGAACAGGATGACCAGGAAGACGGCGGACCAGATCCACGCGGGAACGTCCGGGAACCAGTAGCGCATCACCAGCGCGGCGGCCACGAGCTCTGCGGCCACCGTGATGGCCCAGTTGTACCAGTAGTTCCAGCCGATGGCGAAGCCGAACGAGCGGCTGATGTAGCGGGTGGAGTACTCCTCGAAAGAGCCTGCCACCGGCAGGTGCGTGGCCATCTCGCCCAGGGACTGCATGAGCAGGAACACCATCAGGCCGATGGCCGCGTACGCCACCAGCGCGCCGCCGGGGCCCGCGGTGTTGATGGAGTTGCCCGAGGCCACGAACAGGCCGGTGCCGATGGCACCGCCCATGGCGATCATGGTCAGGTGGCGGGACTTCAGGGTGCGCTGCAGCGAGCCGTCAGCGGGATCTCCCTGGCCGGGCTGCTGCGGATCGGGCTGGCGGTTGACAGTGGCGTGGGGTGGCGTGGTGGCCGCCCCGGCGTGTCCGCCGCCGGATGAAGATGAAGACACTGGGTCCTCCCAGGGATTGTGGATCCGGGGTCGCGCAGCGGTTCTGCGGCTGTCCGCCATTATGCGCGGCCCGTCCGGCTCGCGGGGCATTCCCACGCCCGGACCCGCCTAAGTGGTGACAACTCCTCAGAAAAACAGGATGGCCACGATACCCAGCAGTCCCAGGAGCACGCAGGCCGCGGCGGTCAGGAGGACAGAGGCGGCGTCGGGGGTGATCTCGTCAGTGGCAATACCGGTGACGGAGCGGCGATAGCGCATGCGCTGAGTGGCATAGATACCGGCCGCGAGGCTCAGGGCCACGATGAGCAGGCTGAGGACGAAGGCGCCGTGCGTCGGGAGCCACCGCAGGTGCAGAGCGGTCGCACCGCACAGTGACAGCAGCGTGCGGCCCCAGGACAGCACGGTGCGTTCGGGCTGCAGCCCCGGGTCGTCGTGCCCGCACACGTTCGCGGCCGGTGGGGAGGTCATCGCGCCAGGACCACGGCCACCAGGACGCCGGAGGCAATGGCCCCGCCGATTGCCACGAACGGGGCGATCAGCGGGAGCGGCAGGGGGGTCTTGTGCCGCATCGACCGCTCCACCTTGATCCACCGCACGGCGGCTCCGGCGCTGAGCAGCATGCCGAGCAGCAGCAGCACGATGGACAGCACCTTCCGCAGTGCCAGGTCGAAGATGTCGCCCGTGAACGCCTCCACGGCGATGCCCCCGGCCAGGAAGGCCAGGGAGGTGCGGATCCAGGCCAGGAAGGTCCGCTCGTTGGCCAGCGTGAACCGGGGGTCCGGCTCTGTCCCGCCGCGCAGCAGGCGGCGGCTCACGGGGTCACGACGGCGCGCGTCCGGGTCTTCGGGATGGCTCACGGTCCTCCTCGGGGTGCTCCTCCCCCGATGGTATGCCGTACGGCGGATCCGGAGCGGACGACCGGTGCCCAGTCCCGGCTCCTTGTTCCTGGGAGCAACCCGGGAGAGGATGGTCGCACTCGCAAATACCTACGTCCTGGAGGACGCACCATGAGTTCGAGCAACCAGCCGACCCGGGAACCCCGGAACCACGAGGACGTCCCTCGCGGCCCGCAGCGACACCACGGTTCCGTGGATCCGCAGGAAGCTCGGGGCGTGCCCGTGGACACCAACCAGTACCACCCCTACGCCCAGCCGGCGGGGCGCTGGGAGTACGTTCCCGGCTGCCCCCAGGACGCGCAGCGCTACGCGGAGGCCACCAGGAGCACGGACACGTCCCTGGTGCTCGGCATCCTGTCCGTCACCGTCCTCCCTCTCCTCGCGCCGTTCGCGCTGTGGCAGGCGAACAAGGCTGAGAAGCTGGGCGGCCGAGCCACCGCGGGCAAGGTGCTGGGCTGGGTGGGGCTGGTCATGCTGGTGCTCGTGATCCTCTGGCTCGTGTTCATCCTGGTGATGTGGGGAGTGTTCATCACCCAGATGCCGAGCGTGGCGGACTCCTCGGTCTGACGTTCCAGGGCGGAGCGCTGGGCAGGTTCGCGGCACCGCCGCACACACCCTGTCACTCGGCACCCACCCGTGAGGTGCCCCGCCTCCCGCCCGGGCGGTTTCGTGGGACACCGCAGGCCGGCTCCACGAGTCCGTGACGACGACGGCCGGTCCCCTCGAGCGCGAGGGAACCGGCCGTCGTCGTACCCGGGGAGGGTCACCAGATGGTGACGCGCTCCTCCTCGGGCAGCCACATGCCGTCGCCCTCCGTGACGTCGAACGCCTCGTAGAACGCGTCCACGTTGCGCGGGGTCTGCCCGGCGCGGAACTCGGCGGGGGAGTGGGGGTCCGTGGCGATGCGCGTGCGCAGGGCCTCGTCCCGGGACTTCTCCTGCCAGACGTAGCCCCACGAGATGAACAGCCGCTGCGCGGGGGTGTAGCCGTCGATGCTCTCCGTGTCCGGCGTCGGCCTCTTCTCCTGGGCGCGCTTCCATGCCTTGTAGGCGATGGACAGGCCCCCCAGGTCTCCGATGTTCTCGCCCAGGGTGAGCTCGCCGTTGACGTGCGGCGCGGCGTCGTCGTCACCGAACTGGGCGGGGGTGAGAGCCGCGTACTGGCCCACGAGGCGGGCGGTGCGCTCCTCGAAGGCCGCGCGGTCCTCGTCGGTCCACCAGTTGCGCAGCCGGCCCTCGCCGTCGCACGTGGAGCCCTTGTCGTCGAAGCCGTGCCCGATCTCGTGGCCGATCACCGAGCCGATGCCGCCGTAGTTCACGGCGTCGTCTGCGGTCTCGTCGAAGAACGGGGGCTGCAGGATGGCGGCGGGGAACACGATCTCGTTGCGCAGCGGGTGGTAGTAGGCGTTGACCGTCTGCGGGGTCATGAGCCACTCGTGCTTCTCCACGGGCTGCCCGGCCTTGCGCGCGAGCTCGTCCACCGCGAACTGGGTGGTGCGCACCACGTTGCCCACGAGGTCGTCCCCGCGGATCTCCAGGGCGGAGTAGTCCTTCCACTTCTCCGGGAAGCCGATCTTGGGGGTGAACCCGGAGAGCTTCTTGAGCGCCTCCGCGCGCGTGCCCTCGGTCATCCACTCGAGGTTCTCGATGGAGTCCCGGTACGCGTCCAGTAGGTTGGCCACCAGCTCGTCCATGCGGGCCTTAGCCGTGGGGGAGAAGTGCTCCGCCACGTAGAGCTTGCCCACGGCCTCGCCCAGCGCGCCGTTCACCAGCCCGACGCCGCGCTTCCACCGCTCGCGCAGCTGCGGGGTCCCGGACAGCACCGTGCCGTAGAACGCGAAGTTCTGGGCCACGAACGCCTCCGAGAGGTACGCGGCACGGGAGGAGACCACGTGCCAGCGGGCCCAGGACTTCCACGCGTCCAGCTCGTCCGGGGTGAGCAGCTCGTCCAGGCCTGTGAAGAAGCTCGGCTGGGCGTTGACCACCGTGGCCAGGTGCTCCGGCGTGAGACCCATGCCCTCGAGGACCGCGTTCCAGTCCAGGTTCTGCGTCTGGCCCGTGAGCTCCTGGAAGCTCATGGGGTTGTACATCTTGGTGAGGTCCCGGACCGTGACCTTGTCCCAGTGGTGGGAGGCGATGCGCGTCTCCAGGTCCACAACCGCGCGAGCCTGCTGCGCGGCGTCGTCGAACCCGGCGAGCTCGAGCATGGTCTGGACGTGCGTCACGTACTGCTCACGGATCTGCGCGTACTGCTCCTCGCGGTAGTACTCCTCGTCCGGCAGGCCCAGCCCGGACTGGCCCACGAACACGAGGTTGCGCTGCGGGTCACCCGGGTCCGAGTCCAGGTCGATGTCCAGTGCTGCGCCGATGCCGCGCCGCATGGCCGTGCCGAACCAGCGCGAGAGAGCCCGCGGGGAGTCGATCGCGGCCACGGCGTCCAGGTCCTCGCGCAGCGGCTCGGTGCCCAGCGCCTCGATCCGCTCGGTGTCCATGAAGGACCGGTACAGCAGCGCGATTTTCGTCTCGGCGCTCTGCTCCCCCGCCGACGCCGCCTGCTCGCCGTCCGCGCTCGCGCCCGTGATGATCTCCCGCACCGCCTGCTCGGCCTGGTCCTGCAGCTCGACGAAGGCACCGGTGCTGGCCTTGTCGTCGGGGATCTGCGCGGTGCGCAGCCACGTGCCGTTGACGTGGCGGAAGAGGTCGTCCTGGGGACGGACCGAGCGGTCGAAGGCGTCGAGGTCGAACACAGAAGTCGTCATGGTCACACGCTAACCACCAGCGCTGAGCGGCTCCACGGGTGGCGGGTCGAATCTGCGGACGGCTAAACCCGTCCGGCGGGCCCGCCCGCCACCCGCACCCCGCTGTGCGCGAACGGCCGCCGGGGCCCCCACCCGACCAGGATTAAGTGCAGCTTTTGCCACACAGAGCGCGAAATGTGGCAAAAGCTGCACTTAATCTGGGTGCCGGGTGCCGGGTGCCGGGTGCCGGGTGCCGGGTGCTGGGTGCTGGGTGCTGGGATCGGGTCGGCGCTGCCGGGGGTGGTCCGACCGCGGAGGTCACGAGCCGTGTCCGCGTCAGGCGTCCGCGGGCTCCGCATCCGAGATCTTCTCTCCGCGGCGTTCGGCCATGAGCAGCTCCCACGTGCGGACCAGGCGGGGCAGCGAGATGATCACGAGTCCGCCCAGCATGTTGAACGGGATGACCCATGCGAACCACCCGAGCCAGTCCAGGTAGGAGTAGTCCCAGCCGGCGTGCATGGCTCCGAAGATCACGATCGAGTTCAGCGCTCCGTGGAGCATGCCGAGGCCCACCACCAGGAAACCGCCGATCAGGGAGATCACGGCGGTCATCATGTCGCTGTTGGTGCCCTGCTGCATTCGCGTCATCAGGGTGATGGTGGAACCGGCCAGCAGGGCGAGGCACACGGTATCCGTGCCGAACCCGTCCGAGACGTACCCGGTGGCCACCTCCACGAGCGTGGTGGAGAAATCGGGGAACGCGGCAACCACCACCCACATGAACGCCCACCCGCCCACCAGGTTGGTCACCAGGGTCACGCCCCACAGCCGCAGCAGCGCCCACCACGAGCCGTGGCCGGCCACCACCGCGTTGATGGGCAGCAGGAAGTCCTCCGTGAACAGCTCCGAGTGGGCCAGGCGCAGGGCCAGCAGACCGATGCCGAACGCCGTTCCGGCCAGCAGCTTGGAGCCGGTGGCGTCCATGACGGCGAGCATGGCCATGATCCCGAGCCCCACGTCGATCCCGCCGAACAGCCCCGTGACGATCAGCGCCCGCCACGTGCGGTGCAACCGGTCCGTGCCCTCCTGGACGGTGTTCTTGAACTCCTCGACCAGCTCGTCCTCGAGGGGCTGGTCCGTGCGCCCCGAGGAACGCCGTGCGGTCTCACTGTCTCGGGTGGCGGCCATGGGGTTCAGCGTAGGGCACGGGGAAGACCCCGGTGCGCGCGCCCGCGCCACCGCACACGGCGTGCATTAGCGGAGCAAGCGCAGAACGAACGCCGGATTTCTGCACTAACGGAGTAAATGCACCGGGCGTCCAGGGGTGCCCGGGCCTGCTCCGGGGGCGTTTCGGGGGTGGCCCGCACTCAGCCCTTGCCGGTGAACTCGGGCTTCCGCTTCTCCTGGAACGCCTTGAAGCCTTCGCGGTAGTCGGCGGTGGCGCACAGCGCGGTCTGCGCGGCGTTCTCCGCGGCCATGGACTCCCACAGCCCGATCCGCTGGTCCCGGATCTGCGCCACGAGCTCCTTGGACGCCACGAACGCCTGCGTGGCCCCGCCGGCGGCACGGCGCACCCGCGTGAGCGTGAAGTCCATGAGCTCCTCCGCGGGCACCGCGCGGGAGAACAGCCCGGACGCCACGGCCTCCGCGCCGCTCATGAGCTCCGCGGTGTAGATGAGGTCCAGCGTGCGGTGGGCGCCGAGCCGCTCGGTGAACAGCGCGTGCCCGCCGGAGTCCAGCGTGGCGCCCAGGTTCGCGAAGGGTGAGCCGATCTTGGCGTTCTCCGCCACGTAGACCACGTCCGTGGCGATCGCCAGGCCCAGCCCCACGCCCAGGCACGCGCCCTGCACCGCCGCGAACGTGGGCGCGGGGAACGCGGACATCCGCTGCAGCAACGGCTGGAGGGTCCCGGTGAGGTAGCCCTCGGTGTCGTCCGTGGCAGGATCCACCCCGGAGATGTCCCGGCCCGCGCAGAAACCCCTGCCCTCACCCGTGAGCAGCAGCGCCCGGACACCGGCCGCCTCCGCCTCGGTGTAGGCATCCGTCAGCTCGTGCAGCGCGGACTCGTCCAGCGAGTTCATCTTCTCGGGTGCGTTGAGCACCACGTGGGCGATCTCGTCCTCGATGGCCAGGTCGATCACGGTGTTCTCCTCGGGGTTGGGGTCTCGGCGGGGTGCGGTGGGCGCTGGCTGACAGGGCGGCGTCGTTCCGACTCAGCGGGCCCACGCACCGGCACCGCGCCGCCGCATGCGCGCCGCGTCCGCACGGTGCGCGCCCCACGCGAGCCGGCAGGTACGGCGACGACGCCGCCTGGGGCCCAGCGCGGCGTCGTCGTCAGGGGAGTGGGTCAGGCGTCGAAGTCCACGCGCAGCTCGTCCGAGGTGGGGCGGGTCTGGCACGTGAGCACGTAGCCGGCGTCCACCTCGTCCTTCTCGAGCGCGAAGTTCTCGTCCATCTCGAACTCGCCCTTGGTGACCTTGGCGCGGCAGGTGCCGCACACCCCACCCGCGCACGCGAAGGGGACGTCCGGGCGCACGCGCAGAGCGGCGTTGAGCACGGTCTCCGCGGCGGACTTGGGGGATTCCACCTGGGCGGAGGTGCCGTCCAGGTTGAAGACGATTGTGTAGTTCTCGCCCTTGGGGTCCGCCACGACCGGGCGGCCCTGCTGGCCCTGGGGAGCGGTGGGCTTGCCCGTGGTGAACAGCTCGAAGCGGACGCGGGACTCGTCCACGCCTCGCTCCTTGAGGACGTCCCGGCACAGCTGCACGAGCTCGAACGGGCCGCACAGGAACCACTCGTCCGCGGAGTCCACCTGGATCACGCGGTCCAGCAGCTCCTCGAGCTTGTCGTGGTCGATCCGCCCGGACATCAGCGGCGAGATCCGCTGCTCGCGGGACAGCACGTGGTGCACGGCCAGGCGCGCGGGGTACTTGTCCTTGAGGTCACCCAGCTCTTCGGCGAACATCACGTCCATGGAGGAGCGGTTCGCGTAGATCACGTCCATCTGGGCGGTGTCCGAGGCGCGCAGCAGGGCGCGGGCGATCGCCATGATGGGGGTGATCCCGGAACCGGCGGCGAAGGCCACCAGGTGCACGTTGCGCTTCTTGGCCACCTCCTTCTCGGCCAGTTTCTCGGGATCGTTCATGGAGGTGATGTTGACCTTGGAGGTGAACGCGCCCTGCGGGTTCATCACGTCCAGGGTGTCACCGGCGGCCAGCTGCTCGTTGGCCCACGTGGAGAACACGCCGCCCATGTCCTTCTTGATGGCCACGCGGATCTCACCGGGGGTGGGGTCGGCGCAGATGGAGTAGGACCGGCGCACCTCGTGGTCGTTGATCTGCGCGCGGATGGCCACGTACTGACCCGGGAGGTAGTCGTAGTCCGCCACGAGGTCCTCGGGCACGTCGAACGTGACCTCCACGGAGTCGGAGGTCAGCTTGCGCACCTCGGAGACCGTGAGGGTGTTGAACACGGCACGGCGCTTGCCGCCGCCCGCGCTGGCTTCGGTGGCGTCCTCCAGCGTGGAGGTGTCCGCGGTTTCGCTCATGATCAGTGCACCTTGAAGTAGTCGAAGGGTTCTTTGCAGTCGTCGCAGACCCACAGGGCCTTGCAGGACGTGGACCCGAAGCGGGTCATCTCGTGGGTGCGCAGGGACTCGCAGCGCGGGCACTTCACGGCCAGGCTCAACCGCACGGGCCCGGAGTTGTGACCGGCGGCAGTGCGCCCGGTGGGCGGTGCGATGCCGTACTCGTTGAGCTTGGCGCGGCCCTCGGCGGACATCCAGTCCGTGGTCCACGCCGGGCGCAGCACCTGCACCACGCGCACGTTCTCGTAGCCGGCGGCGGTCACGGCCGCCTCGAGGTCCGCGGCCATGGTGTCCATGGCGGGGCACCCGGAGTAGGTGGGGGTGATGACCACCACCGTCTCGTCCTCCCCGGCCACGGCGTCCCGCAGCACCCCGAGGTCCTCGAGCGTGAGCACGGGGATCTCGGGGTCGCACACGGTGGCCGCGACGTCCCACAGGGCGGCGTCGGCCGGGTCGTCCGGGCGCCGCGAGGGCCCCAGGGGGACTTCACGGGGCGCCACGCCACCGGTGGGCGGCAGGGAACGGGGCGGAACGCGGGAGAACACGGAACTCACCACGTGGCGCCGGGATGCTGGCGGGCGAGCCACTGCATCTCGGCGAGGATGTACCCGCGGTACTCGGAGTAGGCGCCGTCGCGGGGCTCCGCGGACAGCCGGGCCTGGGCCACGTTGGGGACCTCGAGCTCGGCCTCGGCCAGCAGCGCGGTCACGCGGTCCATGGTCCGCTCGCGCAGCGTGGAGGGGCGCACGGCCACGCCCTCGAGCTCGTCGTGCAGCGGCTCGTCCGCGAACAGCTCGTCCAGGTAGGGCCACATGTAGTAGAGCCCGTCCTGGATGCGCCGCTTGGACTCCTCGGTGCCGAGGCCCAGGCGGAGGATCCACTGGGCCGCGTGGTCCTGGTGGTACTCCACCTCCTTGAGGGCCTTGTCCGCGATCGCGGCCAGGGTCTGGTCCGTGGAGGACTGCAGCGCGGAGTAGAGCTCGTACTGGTAGAAGGAGAACAGCAGCTGACGCGCGATGGTCTGGCCGAAGTCCCCGTTCTCCTGCTCCACGAGGCGCACGGAGCGGAACTCCTCCTCGTTGCGGAAGTACGCGAGCTCGTCCTCGGTCTTGCCCCACGCGGAGCCCGCGTAGGTCAGCAGGAAGCGCGCGTGGCCGATGAGGTCCAGGGCGATGTTGCCCAGCGCGATGTCCTCCTCGAGCTCGGGTGCCCGCGAGATCCACCAGCCCAGACGCTGGGACAGCATCAGGGCGTCGTCGCCGAGCCGCAGCGCGTACTGGGCCACGGCCTCGGGAGCCCTGCCGCCGGTCTCCGCAATGTCCTCGGCGGTGATGGCGACGCCCGCGGACTGCTTGGTGGCGGAGTCGTGGGAGGCGAAGGCGCTCACAGGTGCTTCACCCCTTCGCTCTTGGTGTAGTACGTGGCGTGGCGGTAGCTCTTGCCCTGCGCGGACTCGAAGTAGCCGCCCTTGGAGTCCGGGTCCGAGGCGGTGATGGCGTCTGCGGGGACCACCCACACGCTCGTGCCCTCGTTGCGCCGGGTGTAGAGGTCACGCGCGTTGCGCACGGCCATGGTGGCGTCCGGGGCGTGCAGCGAGCCCGCGTGCACGTGGGACAGCCCGCGCGAGGAGCGCACGAAGACCTCCCACAGGGGCCAGTTGCCGTTCTGGTTCTCGCTCATGCTCACGCTCCGATCAGCTCGGCGGAGCCGCGCCCCGCCATGACGGTGAAGTCCTCGTTCGCCTCGGCCGACGACGCCGCTGCCGCAGCCTCCGCGGTCTCGCGGGCCTGCCGCTGGGCGTAGGCCTCGGCGGCCTCGCGCACCCACGCGCCGTTGGCGTGCGCCTCGCGGCGGCGCTTCATGCGCTGGACGTTGCAGGGCCCGGAGCCCTTGATCACGGACATGAACTCGTTCCAGTCCAGCTGGCCGTAGTCGTAGTGCCCGCGCTCCTCGTTCCACTTCAGGTCCGGGTCCGGCAGGGTCAGGCCCAGGGCCTCGGCCTGCGGGACGATCATGTCCACGAAGCGCTGGCGCAGCTCGTCGTTGGAGAAGCGCTTGATGTTCCACTCCATGGACTGCTGGGAGTTGGGGGAGTCGGCGTCCGGGGGGCCGAACATCTGGAGAGCGGGGCCGTAGAAGCGGTTCACGGCGTCCTGCGCCATCTGCTTCTGGGCCTCGGTGCCGTGGGAGAGCTCGTAGAGGATCTCCCAGCCCTGGCGCTGGTGGAAGGACTCCTCCTTGCAGATGCGCACCATCGCGCGGCCGTACGGCCCGTAGGAGGCGCGGCACAGCGGGACCTGGTTGCAGATCGCGGCGCCGTCCACGAGCCAGCCGATCGCACCCATGTCGGCCCACGTGCGGGCCGGGTAGTTGAAGATCGAGGAGTACTTGGCCTTGCCGCTGAGCAGCTGCTCGTTGAGCACGGAGCGCGGGGTGCCCAGGGTCTCCGCGGCGGAGTAGAGGTACAGCCCGTGGCCGGCCTCGTCCTGGACCTTGGCCATCAGCACGGCCTTGCGCTTGAGGCTCGGGGCGCGGGTGATCCAGTTGGCCTCCGGCTGCATGCCGATGATCTCGGAGTGCGCGTGCTGGGAGACCTGGCGGGTCAGGCTCTTCCGGTAGGCCTCGGGCATCCAGTCGCGGGGCTCCACGCGGGAGTCCTCGCTGATGAGGTGGTCGAAGTGCTGCTGCTCGGCGGTGGTGGCCGCCTGGTCCGCAGTGGTGGTCTGCTCAGTCATGGTGTGTCCTCGGTTCACGGGTGAGATGGGAGCGGAGGATGAACTCTGTACGCTACCGACGATAATAACTGACCGCTCGTTCAGAATATAGACCCCCGGTGTGGCCGTCAACACATTTTTCGCCCTCGGTCAGGGGGTGCGTCAACGGTGGCGGCGCTGCAACGGAGCGCAGACTTGTTGACACACGTCACAATTCGCGGTTGTCTACTGACCGATCGTTCTGAAAATCGGAAGGAGCTCCCCGGTGCCACATCATCCGGTGCTCACGGGGGATCGCGCCTCCGAGTGGCTGGGCATCACCGTGCAGCGTGCTGACCCTGGCCACTGCGTGATCTCCATGGTTGTGCGTGACGAGATGCTCAACGGCTTCGGGATCGCCCACGGCGGCATGATCTTCGCCCTGGCCGACTCCTGCTTCGCCATGACCTGCAACGACCCCGACCCTGACGGCACCTCCATGACGGTGGCGCAGGGTGTGGACATCAACTTCCTCAGCTCCGCACAGCCCGGGCAGACCCTGGTGGCGGAGGGCCGCCAGATCGCCACCACCGGACGCAGCGGCCTGTGCGACATCACCGTCACCACCCAGGACGGGGACGTGATCGCCCAGTTCCGCGGCCGCAGCCGCACCGTGCCCCTTCGCCAGAAAGCGTGAATCCCATGACGTCGTGCTCCGTCCCCAACCCGTACCGCCCCGAGGCCTCCCAGGATCCGTCCCAGCCGGATCCGGAGGAGCTGATGAGCCGGGACCAGATCGAGGCCCTGCAGACCGAGCGGCTGAACTGGACTCTGCACTACGCGTACGAGAACGTCCCCGCGTACAAAGAGCTCTTCGACGAGCACGGTGTGCACCCGGACGACTTCCGCGATCTGGAGGACCTGGCCAAGTTCCCGTACACGGACAAGGAGTTCCTGCGGAAGGCCTACCCGTTCAAGTCCTTCGCCACGCCCATGTCCGAGATCCGCCGGATCCACGCGTCCTCGGGCACCACCGGTCAGCCCACCGTGGTGGCCTACACCGAGGAGGACCTCCTCACGTGGGGCTCCCTGGTGGCCCGCTGCTTCCGGATGTCCGGGATCAAGCCCGGGGACAAGGTGCACAACGCGTACGGCTACGGCCTGTTCACCGGCGGCCTGGGCGCCCACTACGGCGCCGAGCGCCTGGGGTGCGCGGTGATCCCGATGTCCGGCGGGCAGACCGAGAAGCAGGTGCAGCTGATCCGGGACTTCGAGCCCGAGGCCATCCTCTCCACGCCCACCTACCTGCTCACGATCGCGGACGGGTTCCGCAAGCTGGGCTTCGACCCGCGGGAGACGTCCCTCAAGCACGCCGTGCTGGGCGCGGAGCCGTGGACCGAGGAGATGCGCCACGAGATCGAGAAGACCTTCGACATCACCGCGTGCGACATCTACGGGCTGTCCGAGGTCATGGGCCCCGGCGTGGCCGGCGAGTCCTTCGAGACCAAGGACGGCTCGCACATCTGGGAGGACCACTTCCGCCCGGAGATCATCGACCCGTTCGACGACACCGTGCTGCCCACGGGCCGCCCCGGTGAGCTGGTGTTCACAGCGCTGACCAAGCAGGCGCTGCCGATCATCCGCTACCGCACCCACGACCTCACCCGCCTGCTCCCGGGCACCGCGCGCCCCGGGCACCGCCGCATGGGCCGCATCACGGGGCGTTCGGACGACATGATCATCCTGCGCGGCGTGAACCTGTTCCCGTCCCAGATCGAGGAGCTCGCGCTGAAGATCCCGGCGCTGTCCCCGCACTTCACGCTGGAGATCACCCGGCCTCACCGCATGGACCAGATGACCATCCACATCGAGCGCCGCGAGGACGCCACGGTGGAGGAGGCCCAGGAGGCCGGGCGCGTGCTGCAGCACGAGATCAAGACCAAAATCGGCTCCAGCGCGGCCATCGACATCGCGGAGCCCGGTACCCTGGAGCGCTCCTCGGGCAAGCTGCGCCGCGTGTACGACCGTCGCGACAAGTAGTTCTCCGCCCTGCCGCCGGTCCTCCGTGGGGGCGGGAGCCAGGTGACGAACCGGTAACCTGAACATCCCGTCCCCCGGAAGATCGAGGCCCACGCCCATGTCCCCCGAACGCACCACCGCCGACGACGCCGCTGCCGCACCCCGGCGCGGCCGTCCCGGCTACGACCGCGAGACCCTGCTGGCCGTGTGCGTGGACGTGTTCAACCGCTACGGCTACGACGCCACGTCCATGGGGATGCTGTCCAAGCACCTGGGGATCTCCAAGTCCGCGATCTACCACCACGTGGAGTCCAAGGAGGAGATCCTGGGGCAGGCCCTGGACCGCGCCCTGGACGCCCTCGAGGCGGTGTTCGCGGAGGTGCTCGCGAGCGACAGCGGTCCCGTGGTCAAGCTCGAGCGGATCCTCGACGGCTCCGTGCGGGTGCTCGTGGCGCAGATGCCCTACGTGACGCTGCTGCTGCGGCTGCGCGGGAACTCGGAGGTCGAGGAGGCGGCGCTGCAGCGGCGTCGTACCCTGACCCGCAACCTGGAGGACCTGGTGCGTGAGGCCCAGGAGCTGGGCGAGCTGCGCTCGGACATCTCCGGGAAGTCCGCGCCGCGCCTCATGCTGGGGATGGTCAACTCGATCGTGGACTGGTACCAGCCCGGGCGCTCCGGGACGGTGGACCAGCTGGCCGCGACCGTGGTGACCATGGTCTTCGCGGGCCTGCGGGCGTAGCCGGCGCTCCCACCGAGGGCAGGTGCCCGCACCCGCCTAGGGTGAGCTCATGGACATCTCCCGTTCCCGAGATTTCGACCCCGCCGAGCTGATCGGTCTGTACGACGCCGTGGGGTGGAGCTCCTACACGCGGCGCCCCGAGGACTTCGGGCCCATGATCCGCAACGCGTGGCTGGTCATCTCCGCATGGGACGCGGGGGAGCTGGTGGGCCTGGTCCGGGTCGTGGGCGACGGTGTGACGGTTGCCTACATCCAGGACCTTCTGGTGCACCCGGCGCACCAGCGCCAGGGCATCGGACGCGCGCTGCTCACCGAGGTGCTGGCCGAGACAGCGCACATCCGCCAGGTCTACATCACCACGGACGATCCCCTCTGGAACCGTCACGTGGTGAAGCTCTACCGCTCCCTGGGCTTCCGCCCCACCGCGGACCTGGGCTGCACCACGCTCGCGATCATGCGCTGAGCGGGCCAGCCCGCCAGGAACGCTGCCCGGCAGTGCACGCGCGACGGCCGTCGGCACACACCGAGGCCCCGCGACGCGTCGTCGCGGGGCCTCAACGTTCAGGTGCGGTCCGGGGTGTCGGCGGAACCTGCGCCGGGGCTCAGGCCTCCGGCACGGGCCACTGCTTGGCCACCAGGGTCAGGACGTCGTAGGTGGCCACGATCTCGTCCTTCTGGTTGGTCAGCCGGGCATCCCACGCCACTTCGCCGTACTCGTCCGTCACACGCGGGGTGATCTTCTTGGCGGTCAGGGTCACGCGGATGGCGTCGTCGTAGGTCACCGGGGTGATGAAGCGCAGGTTCTCCAGCCCGTAGTTGGCGAGCACGGGCCCCGGGGCGGGCTCCACGAACAGTCCGGCGGCCCAGGAGACCAGCAGGTAGCCGTGGGCCACGCGGCGCGGGAAGAACGGGTTGGCCGTGGCGGCCTCCTCGTCCGTGTGCGCGTAGAACGTGTCCCCGGTCTTCTCCGCGAACTCCAGGATGTCCTCAAGCTTCACGGTGCGCAGGTCCGAGACGAACTGGTCCCCGATCCGCAGGGTTTGGAGGGACTTGCGGAAGGGGTGCTCGCCCGTGCCGTTCTCCACGTCCTCGCGGGTCACGGTGTTCGCGGTGGCGCCCCAGTGCCACTGACCGGTGATCCCGGTGAGCAGGTCCGGGGAGCCCTGCACGGCGGTGCGCTGCATGTAGTGCTTCACGGCGCGCACGCCGCCCAGCTCCTCGCCACCGCCGGCACGGCCGGGTCCGCCGTGCACCAGGTGGGGCACGGGCGAGCCGTGACCGGTGGAGGTCCTGGCGTCGTCGCGGTCCAGGAACAGCACGCGCCCGTGGTGCGCACCGATCCCGGACGCGAACTGCGCCGCGAGCTCGGGGGAGTGGGTGCACACGGTGGCCACCAGGGAACCGCCACCCAGGGCGGCGATCTCCACGGCGTCCGCCACGTCACCCGAGTAGCCGAGCACGGAGGTGACCGGGCCGAACGCCTCGACCTCGTGCACGGCGGGGGTGCGGGCGTCGTCGAACGAGAGCAGGGTGACCGGGAAGAACGCGCCGTCCTGGGGCACCGAGGACAGCTCCTCGGGTCCACCCAGCTCCACCGTGGCGCCGGCGTCGATCAGGGTGCGCACGGAGCGCAGCACCTCGGACGCCTGGTCCTCGGACGCGAGCGGTCCCACGGTGGTCGCGGGATTCCGGGGATCGCCCACGACGGCGCGCTGCGCGGCGCGCTCTTTCAACGCGGCAACCACGGCGGGCTTGATGGCCTGGGGCACGATCACGCGGCGGACGGCCGTGCACTTCTGCCCGGCCTTGGCGGTGATCTCCAGGACCACGGACTTCACGAACGCCTCGAACTCGGGGGAGCCCTCAGTGACGTCCGGCGCCATGATGGCGGCGTTGAGGGAGTCCGTCTCCGCGGTGAAGCGCACGCCCTTCTCCTGGACGTTCGAGTGCGCCCGCAGGGACTGCGCGGTGGCGGCGGATCCGGTGAACGCCACGTGGTCGCGGGCGTCCAGGTGGTCCAGCAGGTCCCGGGCGGAGCCGGAGACCAGCTGCAGGGAGCCCTCGGGCAGCAGCCCGGAGTCCAGCATGAGCCGCACGCACGCCTCGGTCACGTACCCCGTGGGGGTCGCGGGCTTCACGATGGTGGGCACTCCCGCGATGAACGCGGGCGCGAACTTCTCGAGCATGCCCCACACGGGGAAGTTGAACGCGTTGATCTGCACGGCCACACCGGGCAGCCGCGTGTACACGTGCTCGCCCAGGAACGAGCCGTCCCGGGAGAGCTGCTCCACGGCACCGTCCACGATCACGTTCGCATTGGGCAGCTCGCGGCGGCCCTTGGAGGAGAAGGTGAACAGGGTGCCGATGCCGCCGTCGATGTCGATCAGGTGGTCCTTGGCCGTGGCACCCGTGGCGTAGGAGATCTCGTACAGCTCCTCCTTGTGCTCCCCGAGGTACTGGGCCAGCTGCTTGAGGATCAGCGCGCGGTCGTGGATCCGCAGGGTCCCCAGGGAGGCCTGGCCCACGGTGCGGGCGTACTCGACGGCACCGGCGGTGTCGATCCCGTCCGTGCTCACGCGCGCCACGAGCTCGCCGGTGGCGGCGTTGCGCACGTCCGCGACCTTCTGCGGGTCCTCCGGGCGCCACCACTCACCCTTGACGAAGCTGGGCAGGATCTGCGGCTGCGAGGTGTCGGTTGCCTGGTTCTGGGTGCTCACGCGGGGTCCTCCGGACTGTCGCGGCCGTTAGCCGAACGATCGGTCAGTATTGCCCCCAGGATAACCTAGGTCACACAGGCACACCATGGCCGTCACCCGGGCCCACGCCTCACGGCACCACGGGACCGCCGGTTCAGGACCGCACTGGGCCGCCGCCCGCGGCAGCACGGGCCCGCCCGGCCCACGACGCCGCTCGGCCGCCGTGCGCAGCGAGCGCACCCGGACGGCGTCGTGCCCCCACGACACGAGGAGCAGACATGCACGAGGACCCCACCCCCGCGGACGCACGCGTGGAGAACGAGCGGCGCGCGGCGTCGTCGGACGGGCAGAAGGGCAGGGCGTTCGACCCCTGGAGCATCGAGCTGGGCGAGCTGGACCGGAAGATGGGCGTGGAGGTGGAGGAGCAGTCCGCCGAGCGGATCGTGGCCACCATGCCCGTGGAGGGCAACCGGCAGTCGCTGGGGCTGCTGCACGGCGGTGCGTCCGTGGCGCTCGGGGAGATGCTGGGCTCGTGGGCCGCGGTGATCCACGGCTCCACCATGGGCAAGGTGGCCGTGGGTGTGGACATCAACGCCACCCACCACGCCTCCGCCACGAGCGGCCGTGTGCGCGGGGTGGCCACGGCCATTCGCCTGGGCCGCACCATGACCAGCCACGAGGTGGTCATCACGCACATCGACACCGGCCGCCGGCTGTGCACGGTGCGGATCACCAACTTCCTCAAGGACGCGCCGAGCTCCTGAGCTGTGGCTCAGAGTGCGCGCGGGACCTGGGGCGGCCGGCGGGTCACCGTGGGCAGTTCCCGGCCGCAGCCGGTCGTCGCCGCCGGCCCGGGGCGGCGCGCCTGCACGCACAGAGCCGCCCCGGCGCCGCAGGGTTGCGGTGCCGGGGCGGTTCGTCGTCCGCGGGAGGGCTGAGGAGCCCCTCGGTGCGGACGGGGTGAACGCGGGGGTCGGGGTGCGAAGTCAAAGGCCCCAATGACCTGCTGCGACCCCCGCGGGTCCGGTTCAGTCCGTGGCCGCTGGGCGGCTCAGAACTGGGCGCTCTCGGTGGAGCCCTTGAGAGCGATGGTCGAGGAGTTCGGGTTGACCACCTGGGACACCAGGTCGAAGTAGCCGGTGCCCACCTCGCGCTGGTGCTTGGTGGCGGTGTAGCCGCGCTCCTCGGCGGCGAACTCGCGCTCCTGCAGGTCCACGTAGGCGCTCATCTGGTTGCGGGCGTAGCCGTGGGCCAGGTCGAACATGGAGTAGTTCAGGGCGTGGAAGCCCGCCAGGGTGATGAACTGGAAGCGGTAGCCCATGGCGGCGAGCTCGCGCTGGAACTTGGCGATGGTGTCGTCGTCCAGGTGCTTCTTCCAGTTGAAGGACGGCGAGCAGTTGTACGCCAGCATCTGGTCCGGGAACTCCTCGTGGACGGCCTCCGCGAACTGCTTGGCGAGCTCGAGGTCGGGCGTGCCGGTCTCCATCCAGATGAGGTCCGAGTACGGGGCGTACGCCTTGGCGCGGGCGATGCAGGGCTCGATGCCGTTGCGGACCTTGTAGAAGCCCTCCGCGGTGCGCTCGCCGGTGATGAACTCGGCGTCCTGCTCGTCCACGTCCGAGGTGATCAGCGTGGCGGCCTCGGCGTCCGTGCGGGCGATGATGATGCTGGGGACGTCCTCCACGTCCGCCGCCAGGCGTGCCGCGTTGAGGGTGCGCACATGCTGCTGGGTGGGGATCAGCACCTTGCCGCCCAGGTGGCCGCACTTCTTCTCGGAGGCCAGCTGGTCCTCCCAGTGCACGCCGGCCGCGCCCGCATCGATCATGGACTTCATGAGCTCGAACGCGTTGAGCGGTCCGCCGAAGCCGGCCTCCGCGTCCGCGACGATCGGCGCCATCCAGTTCTCCACGGTGTGGACGTCCTCGGCGTGCTCGATCTGGTCCGCGCGCTTGAGCGCGTTGTTGATCCGGCGCACCACCTGCGGAACGGAGTTCGCGGGGTAGAGGGACTGGTCCGGGTAGGTCTGGCCCGCCAGGTTGGCGTCACCGGCCACCTGCCAGCCGGAGAGGTAGATGGCCTTGAGCCCGGCCTTGACCTGCTGGACCGCCTGGTTGCCGGTCAGAGCGCCCAGAGCATTGATGTAATCCTCCGAGTTGAGCAGGTGCCAGAGTCGCTCCGCGCCGCGCCGGGCGTTGGTGTGCTCTTCTCGAAAGGAGCCCTGCAGACGCAGGACCTCCTCGGGGGCGTAGTCACGGGTCACGCCCGCCCAGCGGGGGTTCTCCTCCCAGTCGCGGGCCAGCTCGGCGGCGCTGCGGAGGTTGCTGTTCTCGCTGCTCATCTCGGTCTCCTTCGATCGGTCGTCCCGGCGGTACGGGGAAGTTCCGCCCGGGTAACTTGATGAGTTCTACTTTTGCCGCGATCTGCACCCCTGCAAAGGGGTTTTGCGAGTGAAGAACCGCATTTCTTCACGCCTGGGAAAATTGGTTCTAAACTCGGGGTATGACCCCGACCACAGGCCCCCGCAGGCGGCGCCGCACCGTCGACGCCGCTCCCTCCCCCTCCACAACCGGTCGCACCCCCGCGGACACCGACGGGCGGAGGGCCCCCGCCGCGCGCGGCACCGCGGGGTCGCGGACCCCCTCGGCGGCCGCCACTGGCCGGGACGGCAGGGGTGCCGAACGCGCGGCACCCGGCGCGGCGGCGTCGTCCTCCGGGGGCCGCGATGCCCTGCGGGGCTCACGCGCCGGAGCGGGAACCGGGGCGAGCGGACGGACGCCGTCCCCGGTGCCGCCGGAGGAGCCGGGGGACCCCACGGACCCGATCGTGCTGGGGCGCCGCATCCGGTACCGCCGCAAGCGACTGCGGATCACCCTGGAGGAGCTCGCGCGCACCGTGGGCATGGCACCCAGTGCGCTGTCCCTGATCGAGAACGGCAAGCGCGAGCCCAAGCTCAGCACCCTCTCGGCCCTGGCCGGTGCGCTGGACATGGGTGTGGAGCAGCTGCTCGGGTCCAAGGCGCCGTCCCGCCGCATGGAGCTGGAGATCCAGGTGGAGCGGGTGCAGCGCGGGCCCATGTACGCGGCCCTCGGGCTGCCCACCGTGCGCGTGGGTCCGGGGATGAGCACCGAGACGCTCGAGGCGCTCGCCGCCCTGCAGCAGCAGCTCGGCCAGCGGCTGGAGGAGCAGGCCGCCACCCCGGAGGAGGCCCGGCGCGCCAACACCCAGCTGCGCGCGCGGATGCAGGGTGTGAACAACTACTTCGAGCGCATCGAGACCATGGCCGCGGAGCTGCTGGCCGCGATCAAGCACACGGGCGGGCCGCTGTCCGAGCACCACATCTCCCGGCTCGTGGAGCACGTGGGCTTCGAGATCCACCAGGTTCCGGACCTGCCGCACTCCACGCGCTCCGTCACGGACCTGCGCAACCGGCGGTTCTACCTGCCCACCTCCGCGGGGGCGGGCTCTCCGTGGTCCGTGCTGCTGCAGGCTGTGGGGCACCACCTGCTGGAGCACCGCCGGCCCGCGGACTACGGCGAGTTCCTGGAGCAGCGCGTTGAGACCAACTACTTTGCCGCGGCGCTGATGATTCCTGAGGCCTCGGCGGTGGACCTGCTGGCCCGCGCCAAGTCCCAGCGGGAGCTGTCCGTGGACGACCTCCGGGACGCGTTCGCGGTGTCCCACGAGACCGCCGCGCACCGGATGACCAACCTGATGACCCACCACTTCGACATCCCCACGCACTTCGAGAAGGTGCACTCCTCCGGGATCATCCACAAGGCGTGGCAGAACGACGGCCTGCAGTTCCCCACGGACCACAGCGGAGCCGTTGAGGGTCAGCGCGCGTGCCGGTTCTTCTCCGCCCGCCAGGCGTTCTCGGGCACCAACAGGTTGCTGTCCCACTTCCAGTACACGGACACCCCGCACGGCACGTACTGGTGCTCGGCGCGCGTGGAGGGCTCCGAGCACGGCGAGTTCTCCATCTCCTTCGGGGTGCCCTACGAGCACGTCAAGTGGTTCCGCGGCCGCGCCACCTCCTACCGGCGCACCTCCACGTGCCCGGACCCCGCGTGCTGCCAGCAGCCCTCCCCGGCGCTCGCGGACCAGTGGGAGGGGCAGGCCTGGCCCTCGGCGCGTCCGGCCACCCACATGCTCGCGGCCATGCCCGCCGGAGCGTTCCCCGGAGTGGACGAGACGGAGGTCTTTCGGTTCCTGCAGCGCCACGCGCCCGCCGTTGAACTGGACGAAGACCTCGCGTAACCTCCATCACATTCCTACTGCCGCGTAGCCTGCCGTCCGCGGGCCCGTGCGTGTTCCGTTCCGGGGCGCCGTCGGGTCCATCGCACCCGGGCCACTCCGGGGGCGACGACGCCGCGCGGCCCCGTCCGCGACGAAAGGCCAGTCCCATGACCATCTCCACGTGCGACCTCTACGACGAGCGCGGTGACGAGCTGCAGTCCGTGACCACCCAGTTCATCTCGGTGGGCGGTGTGCACCAGTTCACCGGCCCCATCCGCACGGTGCGGTGCTTCGAGTCCAACGTGGACGTCAAGGAGCTGGTGGCCACCCCGGGTGAGGGCGCGGTGCTCGTGGTGGACGGGCAGGGCTCCATGAACTGCGCGCTGCTGGGGGACAACGTGGCCCGCACCGCCATGCAGAACGGCTGGGCCGGGCTGGTGATCAACGCCCCCGTGCGGGACCGTGTGGAACTCGGCACCCTGGAGATCGGCGTCAAGGCGCTGGGCACCAACCCCCGCAAGTCCTCGCCCAACGACTTCGGGGAGACGGACGTGATCCTGAACTTCGGCGGCGTGACCTTCCGACCCGGCAAGACCCTGTGGGCGGACGAGGACGGGATCCTCGTGGAGCGCTGAGGTGCGCGTCCCCGTGCAGGCGCAGGGGGCGGCCACCGGGGATCCGGCAGACGAGAGGAGCGGACCCGCCGCAGCGGGGCCGCTCCTCTCCTGTCGCTGGTCAGGCGTTGCCTGCCAGGGGTGTGAGCGCTACTTCTGGGCCACGAACGCGGACCCGTTCCACGTCCACTGCACGGTCTCCCCGGTGAGAACGCCGTCCGAGCCCACGACCTTCTGAGTCACGGTGGGTTCCCCGGCGGCGTCGATCGTCACGCCAGCCTGCTCGAACGGGTACTGCGACTTCTCCGACCCGGGCAGCGTGCCGTGGGAGTCGTAGCCCTTCTCCGTGGGGCTGATCACGGTGACACCCATGCTGTCCGAGAAGTAGACGTTGCCGTACTTGTCCACGGGACTCTTGGGGTCCACCTCCCACAGCTGGTCGCCGATCATGGGTTCGGCGCCGAACGAGACGGCGGTGGTCTTCTCCGGGGAGGAGGCGTATCCCACGGACTGCCCGTTCTGGTAGACGGCGTAGCTGGGCCGCTTCCCCTGCGGGGCGGTGTCCGGCACGGTGGTCAGCGTGTAGGACACGATCTCCATGGGACCGAACGTGGGGTGCTGGACCTTCACGCGGGCGGTCTCCTCGCAGACACCGGCGCACGGATCCTTCACGGCCGGCAGGGCGGAACCGGAGCCGGGTGCTCCGCTCGCGGAGGGGGCGGCGCTGGCCGCGGGCGAGCCGGCGGCGTCGCCCCCGCCGGTCGTGGCGGCGGGACTGACCGGTGCGGACGACGCCGTTGCGGCCTGGGTCTGCGACGCGGCCGGGCTGCTCGCCTCGGCGGACTGCCCGCCCTGCCCGCACCCCACGAGGAGCGGGACGGCCACGGCGGCTGCGGTCACGATTTTGAGCTTCTGGCTGTTCATGGTTCTCACCTTTCGGATGGATCACCTGCGATTGCCAACACCTCCACCCTGCGACGTGGTGTTTGCAATAGCAACACCTGTGATGCAATCGTGACCGTCGCCCGCCTCGCTCCTGCTCCGTGCGCCCGCGCCCGATCGTCCCGGCACCCTCGGGCGGGAGTCCAAGGCCTGCAGCTCGGGTGTCCTGGTGGGTGGCGCAGCGCGGGCGGCCCTGGAGGTGGGCAGCCCGGGAACGAGAACGAGCGGCCCACACACTGCTGTGCGAGCCGCTCGTCTTCCTCCCCTCCGGGTCCCAACCCCGGTTCTCTCCCCATCTCCCCGCGCCGGTTCCCAACACCGGCGCCGGCCCCTTTCTCCCCTCCGGGTGGGGGCCCGGATCCTTCAGGTGGGACACGCTCCACCCTGAAGCACGAGATTTGCGTGTGCAACCGTTTGTGATCGAATCGTGACAGGAAAATGCCCGCCACCCGGAAACTCCGGGTGGCGGGCTGCAGTGCAGAGCACCTCTCTGACGTGCTCGGACGGTGCGCGCGGTGTCAGGAGTAGTCGTAGAAGCCCTTCCCGGACTTCTTGCCCAGTTCACCGCGCTCCACCATGTCCCGCATGAGCTGCGGGGGAGCGAAGCGGGGTCCGAGCTCCTTCTCCAGGTACTCGGCGATCCCCAGCCGGACGTCCAGACCCACGATGTCCGTGAGCGCGAGCGGACCCACGGGGTGCTTGTAGCCCAGCACCATGGCGTTGTCGATGTCCTCGGGGGAGGCCACGCCCTCCTCGACCATGCGGATGGCTTCCAGGCCCAGCGCCACTCCCAGGCGGGAGGACGCGAAACCGGGGGCGTCCTTGACGGTCACGGGGGTCTTTCCGAGACCCGCGACCCACTGCGCGGTGAGATCCTGCATGGCCTGCCCGGTGCGCTCGCCCACCACGATCTCCACGAGCTTGGAGGCCGGGACCGGGTTGAAGAAGTGCATGCCGCAGAAGCGCTCGGGGCGCTGCAGCTCGGCGGCGAGCCCGTCGATCGACAGGGACGAGGTGTTGGAGGCGAGCCACGCGTCCTCGCGCAGGTTGGCCTCCACGTTCTGCAGGGAGGAGACCTTGAGGTCCCAGATCTCGGGAACCGCCTCGACCACCAGCTCGCACTGTGCGAAGTCCGCGTAGTCCACGCTCACCGCGAAGTTCTCGGTCCACACGTCCAGGTTGCCGTCGATCTTCCCGCGCTCCAGGGACTTGGCGAGGTCGGACTCCACGCGCTCCTTCGCCGCCTCCGCGGCGGGGGCGTCCACCTCCACCACGGTCACGCGGGATCCTGCGATCAGGAACGCGTGCGCGATGCCCGCGCCCATGCGGCCACCACCCAGCACACCCACGGTGGCGGGAACAGCGGACTCGGTCTTCTCAGTCATTTCTTGGGCTCCTTCTTGCGGTCCAGGAACGCTTGCATGCGGTCGAACTTGGCCTGCGACTCGAACAGGACGGCCTGCGCGAGCTCGTCCACGTGGGGGTGCGCCTCGCGCGGCATGGCGAACACCCGCTTGGAGATCCGCACGGCCAGCGGGTCCTGCGCGGCGATCCGGTCCGCGAGCGCGTCCGCGGCGGTCAGCAGCTCGTCCGGCTCGTGGATCTCGGTGATCAGGCGGGCCTCCAGGGCCTCGTCCGCGGAGAGGATGCGGCCGGCCATCAGGATGTCCTTGGCCAGGGCCTCCCCCGCGAGCTCCTTGAGCCGCCACAGGGCGCCGGCCGCCGCGATGATGCCCAGCCCGGTCTCCGGCTGGCCCACCTTCAGGCGCGGCGTGCCGATCCGGAAGTCCGCGGCCCACGCGAGCTCCGCGCCGCCACCCAGGGCGTAGCCGTCCAGGGCCGCGACCACGGGCATGGGCAGCTTGGCGATCCGGTCGAAGATCTGCGAGTTCACCCCGCGCAGGGCGTCCTCACGACGCCGCTCGCGCAGCTGGGCGATGTCCGCACCGGAGGCGAAGATCCCCTTGCCGTTCACGCGGGTGCCGCTGAGCACCATGATCTTCGGCTCGCGCTCCAGGTGCCCGCACACCGTGTGCAGCTCGTCCACCATGACCTGGTCGATCGCGTTGCGCACGTCCGGGCGGTCCAGGGCCACGTGCAGGCGGTCCGGGCGCTCGCTCACGCGCAGCGCCTCGAAGTCCGCGGCCCACGCGGGCGTTCCGCCCGCTGCCTGCTCCTCCGCGATGGCTGCCGCGGGTGAGCCGCCGGTGGCCGTGGTGCCGGGGGCGGCGGCCCCCGCCGTGTTCCCGTTCTCCGAGGACGACGCCGCGGCGGTGCCGCCCGCGCGGGGGTCGTGTGCGGCGTCGTCGTGCGTGGTGTTCGTGTCCGTCACGGCCGGATCACACCCGCTCGATCAGCAGGGCGGCGCCCTGGCCCACGCCAATGCACATGGTGGCCAGGCCCTTGGCGGTGCGCTCGCGCTCCATGCGGCCCATCAGGGTGATCACGATGCGCGAGCCGGAGGAGCCCAGCGGGTGACCGAGGGCAATGGCGCCGCCGTCCCGGTTGACGATCTCGGGATCCAGGCCGAGGCGGCGGATGGAGCCGAGGGACTGCGTGGCGAAGGCCTCGTTGATCTCCACGGAGCCGAGGTCCCCCACGGACCAGCCCGCGCGCTCGAGGACCTTCTCGGACGCGGGCACCGGGCCCAGGCCCATGATCTCGGGCGCGAGACCGGCGGAGGCGCCGTCCACCACCCGGGCCCGGGCGGTGAGACCGTACTTGGTCACGGCGCGCTCGCTGGCCACGATCACGGCGGAGGCGCCGTCGTTGAGCGAGGACGAGTTGCCGGCGGTGACCACGGAGCCGCCCTTCACCACGGGGCGCAGCTTGGCGAGCACCTCGGTGGTGGAGCCCTCGCGGGGGCCCTCGTCCGTGTCCACCACGGTGACCGCACCCTTGCGGCCCCTGACCTCCACGGGGACGATCTCGTCCGTGAAGTGCCCCGCCGCGATGGCCGCGAGCGCCTTGCGGTGGGACTCCGCCGCGAACTCGTCCGCGTCCTCGCGGGAGATGCCGTCCACGCGGGCGACCTCCTCCGCGGTCTCCGGCATGGAGTAGGTCATCTTGCCGTCCCGGGAGAGCGGGCCGTCCACGAACGCGGGATTGGGGAAGCGCCAGCCGATCGAGGTGTCGTAGACCTCGCCGGGCTTGGCGAACGCGGTGGTGGGCTTCTCCATGACCCACGGGGCGCGGGACATGGACTCCACGCCGCCGGCCACCACGATGTCCGCAGCACCGGACTTGACCATCTGCGAGGCGATCGTGATCGCGGACATGCCCGAGGCGCACAGCCGGTTCACGGTGATCCCGGGAACGGTGTCCGGGTAGCCGTTGAGCAGCCACGCCATGCGGGCCACGTTGCGGTTCTCCTCACCGGCGCCGTTGGCGTTGCCCAGGATGACCTCGTCCACCAGGGAGGGGTCGATCCCGGAGTCCTCCACCACGGAGCGGATGCACAGGGCGGCGAGGTCGTCCGGACGCACCGAGGAGAGGGCCCCTCCGTAGCGGCCCACGGGAGTGCGGGCTCCTCCGACGAGAAAGGCGTGGGGCATCTCGGACATGGCATCTCCTCAGGGGCGCAATAACTGACCGTTCGTTCTAGTTCAGGTTCCCCGATCGTGTGAGCCACGTCAATCGGTGACCGTGCATGTCAGTCTCTGTCCGGACAGACCGCGGGCCCGGCATCCTGGGCGGATGCCGGGCCCGCGGTGGGGAACCGGTCAGCCCCCGAGTGCACACCGACCGGGAGCTGTGGAGCGCGAGGCTCAGTGGCGCGCGGCGTCCGTGCCCGTCTCGGGCTCGCCGGCCACCGGGGCCACGCTCTCGCCCGGGTGGGAGCGCACGTACTCCTCGTGCACCTCGGCCACGTGCAGGTCCTTGCCCTGGTCCGACTTCTTCACGAAGCACACCGCGATGAAGGACACCAGGGACAGCAGGGCGATGTAGAGCCCGATGGTCCAGGCCTGGCCCGTGCGGCCCAGCAGAAGCTCCGCGATCATGGGGGCGAAGGCGCCGCCGATGATCGAGCCGAGCGCGTAGCCGATCGAGACGCCCGAGTAGCGGACGCGGGCCGGGAACATCTCCGCGTACATCGCGGACTGCGGACCGTAGGACGGGCCCAGGCCCATGGTGAGGATGAAGATGGCCAGCGCGAACAGCGGCAGGGATGCCGTGTTGAGCATCCACCACATGGGGATGGCCCACAGGATGATGATGCCGTAGCCGATCTGGAACGTGAGCTTGCGCCCGATCCGGTCCGACATCCACCCGCCGAGCATGGTGAAGATGAGCCATCCCACGCCGCCCACGATGGAGGCGATCAGCGTCTCGGGGCGGGACATGCCCAGTGCCTTGGTGCCGTAGGACGCGAAGAACGCGATCACCAGGTAGCCCGCGGCGTTGTTGCCCGCGAAGATCAGCGCGGCCAGGAGCACCTCGCGCGGGTTCTTGCGGAACAGCTGGCCCAGGGGTGCGGAGGACTCCTTGGCGCGCTGCTGCATCTCCAGGAACACCGGGGACTCGTCCACGGAGCGGCGGATGATCCAGCCCACGAAGATCAGCACGATGGAGAAGAGGAACGGCACGCGCCAGCCCCAGGTCTCGAACTGCTCGGGGGTCAGGGTGGTGGTCAGGAAGAACATGAACAGAGTGGCCATGAGCATGCCGATCGGCACGCCGATCTGCGGGTAGGCGCCGAACAGGCCGCGCTTGTTCACGGGGGCGTGCTCCACGGACATCAGGGCCGCCCCGCCCCACTCGCCGCCGGCGGAGAAGCCCTGCAGGATGCGCAGCAGGATCAGCAGGATGGGTGCCGCGATGCCGATCTGCTCGTACGTGGGCAGCAGGCCGATCAGCGTGGTGGCCGCGCCCATGCCGAACAGGGTCATCACCAGGGTCACCTTGCGGCCGAACCGGTCGCCGATGTGCCCGGCCACGATGGCCCCGAGCGGGCGGAACAGGAAGCTGATGCCCAGGGACGCCCAGGAGACCACCTGCGCGAGCTGCGCGTTTTCCGCCCCCAGGGGGTTGAAGAAGTGGGCCGCCAGGATGAAGGCGGCCGCCTGCGCGTAGATGAAGAAGTCGTACCACTCGATGGTGGTGCCCACGAGGGTTCCCGCAAGGACCTTGCGCTCTTCTCGTGACATGGTGCGGCCCTGCGCGGGCGCTGTGGTGGTTGCCATGTGGGGTCTCCAGGATCGTCGGACCGGAGTCCGTGGGGTGCCAGTGGCGGATGGGTCACGCATTAACCGACCAATTGGTCGTGAAGTGAGTGTAGAGCTGGGTGTGAACCGCGTCACCTGTGTCGTGTATCAAATCGTATATGTTACGTCGGGTGCAAGGGGCTCGGCGTCTCGACCTCTCGCCCGGTCCTGACATGGTCGGCCGCGAGGACCGCACCGTTCCGGGCGGGGGCGGGCCTGCGTACCCTGGAGCAAAGACCACCGCGAGTGAGGGCACCCGACATGACCGAGACCACTCTCAACGACAAGAAGGCGCTCGTGACCGGCGGTGCCAGCGGCATCGGAGCCGCCGCGGTCCGGGCGCTCGCCGCGCGCGGCGCCCACGTGGTGGTCGCGGACATCGACCACGACGCCGCCCAGCGCCTCGCGGACGAGGTGGGCGGTGAGGCGTGGGCCGTGGACCTCACGGACACCGCCGCGCTCGCGGAGCTGCGCCTGGACGTGGACGTGCTGGTCAACAACGCGGGCATCCAGAAGGTCTCGCCCGTCCAGGACTTCGACCCCGCGGACCTGCACCGGATCCTCACCCTCATGCTGGAGTCCCCGTTCCTGCTGATCCGCGCCGCCGTCCCCCACATGTACGAGCAGGGGTGGGGTCGGATCGTCAACGTGTCCTCGGTGCACGGGCTGCGGGCGTCCGCGTTCAAGTCCGCGTACGTGGCGGCCAAGCACGGACTCGAGGGGCTCTCGAAGGCGGTGGCCCTGGAGGGTGCGCCGCACGGTGTCACGAGCAACTGCGTGAACCCCAGCTACGTGCGCACCCCGCTGGTGGACAAGCAGATCAAGGACCAGGCGGCCACGCACGGCATCCCGGAGGAGCAGGTGGTCGAGAAGATCATGCTCACCGAGTCCGCGATCAAGCGCCTCGTGGAGCCCGAGGAGGTGGGCGAGCTGATCGCCTTCCTGGCCGGGCCGTCCGCGGGTATGGTCACGGGCTCCTCCTACGCCATGGACGGCGGCTGGATGGCCTCCTGAGCCGACGACGCCGCCCGCGCGCCTGCTGCGCCACGCGTTCGGCGGCCGGGACGCGGACCGTCTACGCTGAGATGCGGATCACACGTGCACACAATGCGAAAGGGTGGCCATGTCCAAACTCAGAGACAGCGCAGCGGAGCTGCTGGCCGAGACCCTGCGGGACGGGATGACGCTCGCGGTGGGCGGGTTCGGGCTCTCCGGTGTCCCGCGGGACCTCATCGAGGCGGTGCGGGAGAGCGGGGTCAAGGACCTCACGGTGGTCTCCAACAACATGGGCGTGGACGGCAAGGGTCTGGGGCTGCTGCTCGAGAACCGCCAGGTCTCCAAGGTGCTGGCCTCCTACGTGGGGGAGAACAAGGAGTTCGCGCGCCAGTTCCTGGAGGGTGAGCTGGAGGTGGAGTTCAACCCCCAGGGCACCCTCGCGGAGCGGCTGCGGGCCGGCGGCGCGGGAATCCCCGCGTTCTACACCGCCACCGGCGTGGGCACCCCCGTGGCGGAGGGCAAGCCCACCGCCGAGTTCGACGGCCGCACCTACGTGCAGGAGCGCGGGATCGTGGCGGACGTGGCCCTGGTGCACGCGTGGCGCGGAGACACGGACGGGAACCTGGTCTACCGGCGCACGTCCCGCAACTTCAACCCGGTGTGCGCGGCGTCCGGGAGGGTCACCTTCGCGGAGGTCGAGGAGATCGTGGCCCCCGGCGAGCTGGACCCGGACCACATCGTGACCCCGGGGGTGTACGTGCAGCACGTGGTGCAGTACTCCGGTGCGCCCAAGGAGATCGAGCAGCGCACCACCCGGCCTCGGCCGGACGCGCAGGGCGCCGGCGGCGTCGAGGGAGGAGCGGCATGAGCTGGACACGCGACGAGATGGCGGCCATTGCGGCGTCGGAACTGGCGGACGGCGACTACGTGAACCTGGGGATCGGCATCCCCACGCTCGTGGCCAACAACCTGCCGCCGGGGGTGAGCGTGGTGCTGCAGTCCGAGAACGGCGTGCTGGGCATGGGCCCGTTCCCGTACGAGGGGGACGAGGACCCGGACCTGATCAACGCGGGCAAGCAGACCATCACCCTGCAGCCGGGGGCCGCGATCTTCGACTCCGCCACGTCCTTCGGGATGATCCGTGGCGGACACGTGAAGATGGCCATCCTGGGGGCCATGCAGGTCTCCGAGACCGGGGACCTGGCCAACTGGATGATCCCGGGCAAGATGGTCAAGGGCATGGGTGGCGCCATGGACCTCGTGGCCGGGACGCCGCGCGTGCTGGTGCTCACCGAGCACATGGCCAAGGACGGCTCCGCGAAGCTCAAGCACGAGTGCGACCTCCCGCTCACCGGTGTGGGCGTGGTGGACCGCATCATCACGGACCTGTGCGTGTTCGACGTCGAGGAGGCCGGACTGGTGCTGCGCACCCTGGCCCCCGGCGTGACCGAGGCAGAAGTGGCCGAGAAGACCGAAGCGAACTACCGGGTGGATCTCGTGGACGTGACCCCCGATTCCGTACCCGTTCAGGAGGAACAGTGACAGAGAACGCCAATGACATCGTGATCGTCAACGGGGCCCGCACCCCGCAGGGCAAGCTGCTGGGCGCGCTGGCGTCCCAGAGCGCCGTGGACCTGGGCGCGCACGCCATCAAGCACGCGCTCCAGCGCGCGGGCGTGGCCCCGGAGGATGTGGACTACGTCTACATGGGCAACGTGGTGCAGGCCGGCAACGGGCAGAACCCCGCCAAGCAGGCCGCCGTGGCCGCCGGACTGCCCATGAACGTGCCCGCCATGAGTCTCAACAAGGTGTGCCTGTCCGGGCTGGTGGCCGTGACCGAGGCGGCCCGGATGATCCGCGCGGGCGAGGCGGACGTCGTCGTCGCCGGCGGCATGGAGTCCATGACCAACGCCCCGCACCTGGCTCTGGGGGCCCGCAAGGGCACGTCCTACGGGGACATGAGGCTCGCGGACTCGCTGGCCCACGACGGCCTCGTGGATGTGGAGCTGCAGGTCCCCATGGGCGAGCTGACCGAGACCGGCAACTCCGAGCGCTCCATCACGCGTGAGGAGCAGGACGAGGTGGCGGCCCGCAGCCACCAGCTCGCGGGCAAGGCGCAGCAGGACGGTGTGTTCGCGGACGAGATCGCGCCGATCGAGATCCCGCAGCGCAAGGGCGATCCCGTGACCGTCTCCGAGGACCAGGGCGTGCGTCCGGACTCCACCGCCGAGGGGCTGGGCAAGCTCCGGGCCGCCTTCACCAAGGACGGCACCATCACCGCGGGCAACTCCTCCCCGATCTCCGACGGCGCGGCGGCCGTGGTGCTGACCACGCGCGGCTACGCGGAGGAGCACGGCATGGACTGGCTCGCCGTGGTGGGCAGGCCCGGGCAGGTGGCCGGGCCGGACACGTCCCTGCACTCGCAGCCCTCGCGCGCGATCGAGCACGCCCTGTCCCGCTCGGAGTGGAGCGCGGCCGATCTGGACTTCATCGAGATCAACGAGGCGTTCGCCGCGGTCTCCGTGCAGTCCGTCCGGGACCTCGGCGTGGACATGGACAAGGTCAACATCCACGGCGGCGCGATCGCCCTGGGCCACCCCATCGGTGCGTCCGGTGCCCGCCTGGCGCTGCACGCGGCCATGGAGCTCGCGCGCCGCGGCTCCGGCAAGGCTGCGGTCTCGCTGTGCGGTGGCGGCGGTCAGGGCGAGGCCCTGCTGCTGAGCCGCTGAGACGGGCGGTGCCGCTGAGCGGCGCCGCGTGACCTACGGGGTGTCCCGCTCACCAGAGCGGGGCACCCCGTTCTCGTGGCCCGGGGCGTGGGCGGAGGGTCGGACCCGGGGGTGGGTGGTGGCCCCGCGGGTCCGGGCGGACACGTCATGTGGGCCGCTGCGGGTGTGAGAACCGTGCCACGGAGCACACACATCAGTAGGCTGATGACGGCAAGCGGTCCGAGGGCGGGCGGCGGTGCGGTTCCCGCTCGGGACACGCGCGCTGCGTCCAACCACGGGCCACCGCGCGACCCGGGAGGGAACATGGCACATCCGGAATCCACACCCGCTGCCCCGTCCGCAGGATCGGCGAGGAGCGAGACGACGGCTGACCGGGCGGCGTCGGGCCCGGACGTCACACGCACCCGGAAGCGGGCCGCGCTGTCCGGGTTCCTGTTCGGCTGCGGGATCGCGGCGGCCATGATCGACCTGTTCATCTTCCACCTGGGCCTGCAGTGGCACCACTTCTACGACCTCTCCACGCACGAGGTCGCTCTCGTGACCGACGGCTTCTTTCATGCGTTTGCATGGTTCATCACGGTGTGGGGTCTGTTCATGCTGGCCGACGTGCGCCGCAGTGGCGGGGTGCACTGGCCCCACTGGGTGGGTGCGGTGATCCTGGGCGTCGGCTCCTTCCAGCTCTTCGACGGGATCGTGGACCACAAGCTGCTGGGCATCCACCAGATCCGCTACGGCGTGGACCTGCTGCCGTACGACCTGGTGTGGAACGGCACGGCCGTGGTTCTCATGCTCGTGGGGTACCTGGTGATGCGGCGCGGCGCCCGGGCGTACCGGGCGGCGTAATGGGCTCGGGGACTCTGATCCTCCCCGGGTTCCTGACGCTCTTCGCACCCCCGGGGCTTCTCGCGGCTGTGGTGGGCGCGGGGGAGCAGGGGTCTCCGGGGGAGCAGGGGCACGGGGACCACGGGCAGCACGGTGGCGGTGCCGCTGGGCACGCGGACGCCGCGGTGGCCGCCCCGTGGCCGCTCTTCGAGTGGTTGGTCCTCGCGCTCGTGCTGCTCGCCGCAGTGGCGTACTGCTGGTGCCTGTGGGCCGGGCGCGGGCGACGCGGCGTGGCCACCTGGCGCCCGGTCAGCTTCCTCGCGGGACTGGCGTGCGTGGGTGCCGGGCTGGTGGGGCCCGTGGCCCAGGCCGGTCACGCAAGCTTCACGATGCACATGGTGGGGCACCTGCTGGTGGGGATGATCGGGCCGCTGCTCCTGGTGCTGGGCGCCCCGGTGCGGGTGCTGCTGCGCGGGCTGCCCACGGCCGGGGCCCGGAGGGTCACGCGGGTGCTGCGGTTCCCGTGGATCAGGTTCGTGATGCACCCCGCGGTGGCCGCCGTGCTCAACGTGGGCGGGCTGTGGCTGCTCTACACCACCGGGCTGTTCCACTGGATGCACGCCTCGGCGCTCGGCCACGCGGTGGTGCACACGCACATCTTCCTGGCCGGGTACGTGTTCACCGCCTCGATCGCTGGGCCGGACCCGGATCCGCACCGCTCGTCCTTCCGCGTGCGTGCGGCCGTCCTGGTGCTGTTCATCGCAGCCCACTCCATCCTGGCCAAGTGGCTGTTCGCCCATCCGCCCGCGGGGGTGGCGCCCGCGGACGCGGAGGTCGGAGCGCAGCTCATGTACTACGGCGGGGACGTGGTGGACGTGGCCCTCATCGTGCTGCTGTTCCTCGGCCACCACCGGGCCACGGCGCGGCGAGAGCCCGGCGCCCGGCACCCGGAGGTCACGGCGCGCGACCGGGCGTGAGCGGACAGGCCGGGAGCGGGGCCTCGTGGGCCTGCGCCGCGTCGTCGTGGGCACGTGGCACGAGGCGGGGGACGGGCGGGACTGCGGATGCGCACGAGGCGGGGAGATGCGCGGGGCCGTCACACTGCGCGCACAGCATGTAACGCATGTCACTGTCTCTAGGATCGGGGCGGTACCTGATCCGAGCCACCCCTGAGGAACCCCCATGAGCTCCCCGCAGCACTCCCCGGCCCGAGCGGCCTCCTCTGAACCGGTCCTGGCCCGCGCCATGCGCCCCGTCAACTACGTGGTGGAGCGGTTCATTCCCTCCGCGCTGATCTTCGCGATTTTGCTGACCGCGGTGGTCGGCGTCATGGCGCTG
This sequence comes from Kocuria sp. HMSC066H03, assembly GCF_001812045.1. NCBI lineage: Bacteria > Bacillati > Actinomycetota > Actinomycetes > Micrococcales > Micrococcaceae > Kocuria > Kocuria sp. HMSC066H03. Next base: position 693,481 of record NZ_KV807506.1, on the reverse strand, counting down.
CTCCTCACGGACGCGAGCCCCGTGACCGTGATCGAGGGGTGGGGTGCCGGGCTCTCCGGACTGCTCGCGTTCATGACCCAGATGGCCCTGGTGCTTCTGCTGGGCCACGCCCTGGCGAGCACCCGGCCCGTGCGGGCGCTGCTCGGGCGGCTCGCGGCCATGCCGCAGACCGCGCTGGCCGCTTACGTGTTCGTGTTCGTGGTGGCCGCGGTGGCGTGCCTCATCACGTGGGGCTTCGGCCTGGTGGTGGGCGGGCTGCTTGCGCGCGAGGTGGCCGCCGAGTTCTCCCGGCGCGGCACCCCCGTGAGCTTCCCGATGCTCGTGGCCGCCGGCTTCTCCGGCATGGTCGTGTGGCACATGGGGTACTCGGGCTCGGGTCCGCTCACCGCGGCCACCCCCGGCTCCTTCATCGAGAAGCAGGTGGGTCACGTCATCCCCGTCTCCGAGACCACGTTCTCCTGGTGGAACATGACCGCCGCGGTGGTCACCGTGGTCCTCGTGGCGCTGGCCCTGTGGCTCGTGGCCCCGCGTGCCGTCCCGGAGTCCCACAGCATCACCGCGGAGGCGCTCGCGCAGTCCGAGCAGCAGATCCCCGAGCCCGCCATCGAGGCCCCCGCCGACCGCCTGGACGCCTCCCGGATCCCCACCCTGCTGGTGGGTCTCGCCCTCGTGGCCTATCTGATCATCCACTTCACGGGCGGCGGCAGCGTCACCCTGGACATCGTGAACTGGATGTTCCTGGCCCTGATCTTCCTGCTGTCCCGCAACGCGTTCGAGGTCATGGCCCTGGTGAAGAACGCCGCCGCGAACGTGGGCGACATCCTGCTGCAGTTCCCGCTGTACGCCGGGATCATGGGCATCATGACCGCCACGGGGCTGATCCAGGTGCTCTCCGACTCCATCGTGGCGGTCGCCACCCCGCAGACCCTGGGCCTGCTCGCCTTCCTCTCCGCGGGCCTGGTCAACTTCTTCGTCCCGTCCGGCGGCGGTCAGGTGGCCATCCAGGCACCCATCCTGCTCGACGCCGCCGCCCGCCTGGGCGTGGACCCGTCCGTGCTCATCATGTCCGTGGCGTACGGCGACCAGTGGACCAACATGATCCAGCCGTTCTGGGCCCTGCCCCTGCTCGCGATCGCCGGGCTGAAGATCCGCGACATCCTGAGCTACACCACCGTGGTACTCATCGTCTCCGGTCTGGTCTTCGGGGCCACCATGCTCGTGGTGGGCGCGGGCGCCTGATGAAGAGAAGGCAACGGCCCCGCGTGATCCAAGGATCGCGCGGGGCCGTTCTGCACTCCTGTCGTGGGGCTCAGCCCTTCTCGGGGTCCCAGCCGGGGATCTTGCCGTCCGGGGCTGCGTACTTGGCGATGAGGCTGCAGTCCTTGCCCGCGAGGCCCTCGTCGATGAGCTCCTGGAAGCGCTCGGCCACCAGGCGTGCGGCGGGCAGGTTCACGTCCGTCTGCTTACCGGCGGCCAGAGCCAGCCCGATGTCCTTGGCAGCGAGAGTGGCCGAGAACGTGGCGTCGAAGTTGTGGTTCGCCGCCGCGGAGTCCGTCATTCCCGGCACGGGGTACCAGGTCTGCAGCGCCCACGAGTTGCCGGAGGAGACCGAGGCGATCTCCCAGAAGACCTTGGGATCCAGGCCCAGCCGGTCCGCCAGCACGGAGCCCTCCGAGCACGCCTCCAGGCAGATGAACAGCATCATGTTGTTCACGATCTTCGCGGCCTGCCCGGTGCCGGCGGCTCCCGTGTGGACCACGCGGCCCGCCATGGGCTGCACGATCTCCTCCGCGCGGCGGGCGTGCTGCTCCTCCCCGCCGATCATGAACGTCAGGGTGCCGGCGGCGGCGCCGCTGATCCCGCCGGACACGGGCGCGTCCACGAACGCGAAACCGGCGTCCGCTGCAGCTCGGTGCAGCTCCTCGGCGGTGGCCACGTCGATGGTCGAGCTGTCCACGAGCAGCGCGTCCTTCGGGGCGAGCGCGAGCACGCCGTCCTCCCCGAGGTACACGGCGCGGGAGTGCTCCCCCTTGGGGAGCATGGTGATGACCACCTCCGCGCCCTCGAGTGCCTCCGTCATGCTGGGGAACGTCTGCACACCGCCCTCGCGTGCGGCGGCCATCGCGGCCTCGCTGAGGTCGAAACCGCGGACGTCGTGGCCCGCGGCCACGAGGTTGGCGGACATCGGTGCGCCCATGTGGCCCAGGCCGATCCAGGTGATGGTGCTCATGTGGTGTGTCCTTTCGTGGTGCTGGTCAGGAACTGGCGCCGCGCTCGGCGTCCAGTCGGCGTCGGTCCTCGGCGTCGATCTCGTGCAGGGACACGCCCCTGGTCTCGCGCAGGGTGAGCACGGAGACCAGGGTGATGAGGCACGCGATGGCGATGTAGATGGCGATGGGGACCCACGAGTTGAACTCGCGCAGCAGCGTGGTCGCGATGATCGGCGCGAGCGAGCCCGCGATGATCGAGGTGACCTGGTAGCCCAGGGAGACGCCCGAGTAGCGCATGCGGGTGGGGAACATCTCGGCCATGATGGCGGGCTGTCCCGCGTACATGAAGGAGTGGATGACCAGGCCCAGGACGATCGCGGCCAGGATCATCCACTGGTTGCGGGTGTCGAACATGGGGAACGCCACGAACGCCCAGCCGATGGCGAGCACCGCACCCGCGGCGTACACCGGGCGGCGGCCCACCCGGTCCGAGAGCCGACCGACGACCGGCACCATGATCACGTGCACGATGTGCGCGATCAGCAGCAGGAACAGGATGTTGGAGGTGTCCATCTTCAGCTGCGTGGAGAGGTACGTGATCGAGAAGGTCACCACGATGTAGTACAGGATGTTCTCCGCGAAGCGGATGCCCATGGCGCCGAAGACACCGCGGGGGTAGCGGCGGAAGACCTCGGCCACCCCGTAGGAGGCGCCCTTCTCCTCGATCAGCTCTTCCTGGGTCTCGGTGAAGATCGCGGCGTCCGTGACGTGGGTGCGGATGTAGTAGCCGATCGCCACGATCACCACGGACAGCCAGAAGCCCACGCGCCAGCCCCATGAGAGGAACTGCTCGTCGGTGAGGGTGCGGGAGAGGATCAGCAGCACCACGGTGGCGAACAGGTTGCCCAGGGGAACGGCCGCCTGCGGCCAGCTGGCCCAGAATCCGCGCTCCCTGTTGGGGGAGTGCTCCGCGACCAGCAGGATCGCGCCACCCCACTCGCCGCCCACCGCGAAGCCCTGCGCGAAGCGCAGCACCACGAGCAGCGCGGGAGCCCAGTAGCCCACCTGGTGGAACGTGGGCAGGCAGCCCATGAGGAACGTGGTGGTCCCCACCAGCAGGATGGCCACCTGCAGCAGGTGCTTGCGTCCGAACTTGTCCCCGAAGTGCCCGAACACGATGCCACCCAGGGGGCGGGCGATGAAGCCCACCGCGTAGATCAGGAACGCCTTGATGATCCCGTCCAGGGGGTTGCCGGTGTCCACGAAGAACAGCGGGCCGAACACCAGCGTGGAGGCCGTGGCGAACAGGAAGAACTCGTACCACTCCACCACGGTGCCGGCCATGGACGCCGCCACCACCTTCTTGAGGCCGCGGCGGGTCTCCGGGTTGTCGTTGGGGTCCATGTCGACCGCCGGGGCGGCGCTGCCCGCTGTGCTCATGGTGTCTCCTGGGTCAGAGGATGTGACGTCAGTCACGCACAGTGTGGCACGGGGCAACGGCGCCGCCCGGCACATCGCCACGCGGTGTCGACTCATGTCATCTCCGAGCGGGTGCCCGCCGTCCTGGTGCTGTCGGGCGGAGGTGGAGGTCTCGGCGACGCCGCTGGCCCACCACTGCGCGCCCCCGCCCCTCAACGCCTGCAATAACGGAGCAAATGCAGATTCGCGGGCGCGATGCTGCATTTGCTCCACCTCACAGCGTCCTGCTCGTCGGGCCCCGCCTCGCCCGGGGCGGGCCTCAGCGCACCATGCGGATCTCGCGGAGGTCCTCCACAGCAGGATCCGTGAGGGTGGCCCCGTCCGCGCGGAAGCCGTTGCGCTCGTAGAAGCGGATTGCGCGGGGGTTGGCCTCGGCCACCCACAACTGCGCGGGCTCCTCGCCAAGAACGGCGTCGAGCAGTGCCTGCCCCGCCCCGCTGCCGTGGTGCTCGCGGAGGACGTAGAGCGCGCGCAGCTCCCGCTCGCGGGCGGGGTCCGGTTCCACGGGGCGGCCATGCTCCGCGAACCCCACGATCGTCCCGTCCACCTCGGCCACCCGGATTCGTTCGCGTACGGTCGGGTCCGCGAGCAGCCCGGTCCACAGCCTGAGTCGGGCCTGCCGGGCGGCGTCCCCGAAGAAGTGCTCCGACACGAGTCCTGTGTAGGTCTCCCGCCAGGACTGCACGTGGACCTCAGCAAACCTCGGGGCGTCCTCGGGCGAAGGCACTCGCAGAGTGAAAGAGGGCGTCGTCATGCGGGCATTCTTCCCCGTCCTGCTCGCGCACGACAGCGGGGACGACGCCGCTGCACCAGGACCATGCGGACGTCCGCCTCTCAACGCCTGCAATAACGGAGCAAATGCAGATTCGCGGGCGCAATGCTGCATTTACTCCACCTCACAGCGTCCAGCTTGCCGGGCCACGCCTCGCACGGCCCACGACGACGCCGCTACGCCAGGATCGCGCGCACGCCCGCCTCGAACTCGGCGTCCATGGTGGCGGTGGGGAGGTCCATCGACTCGCGGGTCTGCTGGGCGGTCACGGATCCCAGGGTGAAGCGGGTGAGCGTGAGGGCCACCGTCTCGGCGTCCTCCGGGGTCATGCCCCGGTCCGTCAGCGCCGTGATGAGCAGCGGAACGGGCTGCATCCCCAATGGATCCAGGGCGTGCGCCACACTCACCACGTCCGCGCCGTCCCGCACGGCGAGCACCGCGGAACGGAACCGGGCGATGAGGAGCAGCGCTACGGCGTCGTTGTCCGCAGTGTGCGCGGGGCGGACCGCGGGGGTCTCGAGCGGGGCGACCATGCGCTGCGCGAGAACCGCGAGCAGCTCCTGCTTGTTGGCCACGTGCCAGTAGAGCGCCCCGGGTTGGACGCCCAGCTCTCTGGCCAGGCGGCGCATGGAGAGGTCGCCGAGACCGTAGGTCTGCAGGATGTGCCACGCGGCATCCACCACCTGGCTGCGGTCCAGTGCCACGGCGTGCCTCCCTGCTCTCGTGCCCGGGTGTGGGTTCCGCGGAAACTCTACCGAGTTGGGGTGGGTGGGATGTGTGCTGTGCGGGCGCCGTCGTTCGGGGCCCTGCAGGCACTGAGGAGGCTCGGACGCCCGGCCTGCCCGTGGTGGCGCGTTCTGCGAGGCGCGACCGCCCGTGAGGGGCGACGACGTCGGGTACGTCCCGATGGGCGCGCGTGCTCCCGTCACGAATTGACTTTCCTGAACGCCGTTCAATAATTGAACAATGTTCAAGAACCCCGCAGAGCTGGCCGAGCGCGTTCTCGCCGGCACCCCCGTGACCCCGGACGAAGCCCTCGACCTGCTGCGCACCGACGATCCCGGCATGCTGGATCTCGTGGCGGCCGCCGCACGCCTGCGCCGCGAGCACTTCGGCATGACCGTGAAGGTGAACTACCTGGTCAACCTGAAGTCCGGGCTGTGCGCGGAGGACTGCGGCTACTGCTCCCAGCGCTTGAATGCCGGGACGGACATCCTCAAGTACTCGTGGCTGAGTCCCGAGCAGGCCGTGGAGCAGGCCGAGTACGGCATCAAGGGCGGGGCCAGCCGCGTGTGCCTCGTGGCCAGCGGTCGCGGGCCCTCCAACCGCGAGGTGGGCACCGTGACCCGCACGGTGGAGGCGCTCAAGGAACAGCATCCGGACGTGGAGGTCTGCGCGTGCCTCGGCCTGCTCAAGGACGGTCAGGCGGAGTCCCTCAGCGGCGCGGGCGTGGACGCCTACAACCACAACCTCAACACCGCCGAGTCCCACTACGAGTCCATCTGCTCCACCCACACCTACCAGGACCGCGTGGACACCGTGGAGCGGGCCAAGGACGCGGGTCTGTCCCCGTGCTCGGGGCTGATCGTGGGCATGCGCGAGACGGACGAGCAGCTCGTCGAGGCGGTGTTCGCGCTGCGGGACCTGGGCTCGGACTCCGTGCCCGTCAACTTCCTCATGCCGTTCGAGGGCACGCCCCTGGCCGGCATGTGGCAGCTCAGCCCGCAGAAGTGCCTCAAGATCCTCGCCGTGGTGCGCTTCGTATGCCCGGACAAGGAGATCCGGATGGCCGGCGGGCGCGAGATGCACCTGCGCTCGCTGCAGCCCCTTGCCCTGCACGTGGTCAACTCGCTGTTCCTGGGCGACTACCTCACGTCCGAGGGCCAGGCCGCCGAGGCGGACCTGGCCATGATCGCCGACGCCGGGTTCACCGTCCTCGGGGCCGGTCCGGATCCGTCCCGGGACCGTCACGTCGGCCCGGCGGCGGCCCAGGGGAGCGGTGCGGAGCAGGGCTCGGGGGAGCGGACGACGACGCCGTGCGGGTCCGTGTGCGGATCGGCCGCTGGTTCCGGGGCCGCGTCCGGTGACGGTTCTGAGCCCGAGGGTGCGAGTATCCCCGCTGACGTGTCCCGGGGCGGGTCGGTCGAGGCGGTCGACAGCTCCCGCGAGGTCGGCTCCCGAAACACTGGCGACCGGGCGCGGGCCCGCGACACCGCGGCGTCGTCCGCGCCGACCGGCACCGGCATGTCTCCGGCTCTCGCGGCGCTGCTGGGCTCAGGGGACAGCCCGGAGCGGGACGAGGACGACACCAGGGTGCGGGTGGAGCTGAGCCCGACCGTGCGGCGTCGTGGTGCGGGCACGTCGGTGGCGCCGAATGCCTGAGCCCGGCCCCGTGGGAGATATGCCTCCCGGGGAAAGTCTTGCCGCGCGGGACCGCGGGCTGCTGTGGCACCCGTACGCCGCGCTGGACGGCCCCGCCCCGTACACCGTGGAGGCTGCGGAGGGCGTGACCCTCACGCTCGTGAGCCCGGAGGGTGAGCGGATCGAGGCGATCGACGGCATGTCGTCCTGGTGGTGCGCGGTGCACGGCTACCGGAACCCGGAGCTGGACCGCGCGGTGGTGGACCAGGTCACCGCGTTCTCCCACGTGATGTTCGGCGGCCTCACGCACCGCCCTGCCGTGGAGCTCGCCGAGCTGCTGGTGGAGGTCACGCCGACCGAGCTGCGGCACGTGTTCTTCGCGGACTCCGGATCGGTGAGCGTGGAGGTGGCCCTCAAGCTGGCCGTGCAGTACCAGGCGGCGCGGGGTCGCCCGGAGCGGCGGCGCATCCTCACGGTGCGCGGCGGCTACCACGGGGACACCACCGGGGCCATGAGCGTGTGCGATCCGGAGGGTGGGATGCACGCCGAGTTTTCAGGTTTGGTGGCGGAGCAGCTGTTCGTGGCGCCCCCGCCGGCGGCCACCACGCCCGACGGCACCGTGTGGCACGCGGACGAGGGCAGCGTGACGCAGTGGATCGAGGACGTTCGGGCCACCGCGCGGAAGCACCGGGGTGAGCTCGCGGGGATCATCGTGGAGCCCGTGCTGCAGGGCGCGGGCGGAATGCGCACCTACCACCCCGCGTGCCTGCGGGCGCTGCGGGACCTGGCGGACGAGCTGGACCTGGTGTTCATCGTGGACGAGATTGCCACCGGCTTCGGGCGCACCGGCAAGTGGTTCGCGAGCGAGTGGGCGGATGTGGTTCCGGACGTGATGTGTGTGGGCAAGGCCCTGACGGGCGGGTACATGACCCTGGCGGCGGTGCTCGTCTCCGCGGCCCTGGGGGAGGTGATCACCGCCTCCGAGCAGCGGGCGCTCATGCACGGCCCCACGTTCATGGCGAATCCGCTCGCGTGTGCGGTGGGCCTGGAGTCCGTGCGGCTGCTCCGGGACTCGTGGCAGGGGGACGTGGCGCGGCTGGAGACCGCGCTGCGCGAGATCCTGCCCGTGGCCGCGGACCTTTCCGTGGTCAAGGACGTGCGGGTGATCGGCGGGGTGGGGGTCGTGGAGTTCCACGAGGCACCGGACCCCGCGCTGCTCACGCGCACCGCACTGGAGCAGGGCGTGTGGTTCCGCCCGTTCGGCCGCCTGCTCTACACCATGCCGCCGTACGTGTGCACGGACGAGGAGGTCCGCACGATCGCCTACGCCCTGCTCCGGGCCGCGCAGCAGGTGGAACTGCAGGCCGGGTCATGACTGCTGCTGCTTCCGCACGCACAGTGGACGCCGCGGGACCCCTCGACGACTGGCTCCGCGACCGGCGGCAGCGGCGCGATGGGGCGGGACTGCGGCGTCGGCTGCGGATGCTGCCCGACGGCTGCGTGGACCTCGCCTCGAACGACTACCTGGGGCTGTCCCGGGACCTACGGGTCGTGGCTGCGGCACGCGCCGCGCTGGAAGAGTTTGGCACGGGATCCCGCGCATCGCGCCTGGTCACAGGGACGTTGGGAATCCACGAGGTGCTGGAGCGGGAGCTGTGCGAGCTCACCGGGCAGCCCGCCGCCCTCGCGTTCTCCAGCGGCTACGCCGCCAACACGGGGGTGCTCACGGCGCTGGGGGACGCGGACACGCTCATCGTCTCGGACACCCACGCGCACGCATCGCTGGTTGATGGGGCCCGGCTGTCCCGCTCGCCGGTGCGGATCGCGCGTCACTCGGACGTCGCGCACGTGGCGGAACTGCTGGCCGAGCGCTCTGAGACACGCGCGATCGTGGTCGTGGAATCGGTCTACTCGGTGTGGGGTGATCATGCACCGCTCAGGGAGCTCGCGGAGACGTGCAAGCGGCAGAATGCGCTCCTGCTCGTGGACGAGGCGCACGGCATCGGCGTGGCCGGCGGAGGGCGGGGGCTCGTGCACGAGCTCGGGCTTGCGGGATCCCCGCACGTGGCGCTGACGCTCACGCTGTCCAAGGCGCTGGGCGCGCAGGGCGGGGCGGTGCTCGGCTCACCCGCCCTGCGGGAGCACCTGGTCAACACGGCTCGCCCGTTCATCTTCGACACGGCCCTGGCACCGACGTCCGCGGCGGCCGCGACTGAGGCCGCGCGGATCATCGGGGAAGCCCCCGAGCTGGCGGCCCGGTTGCACGAGCGGGCGCGATTCGTGGCGTCCGCGCTGAACATCCCGCACGCCAGGGCGGCGGTGCAGTCCGTGCCCATGGTCACTTCGGAGTCTGCGGTTCGGGCCGCGGAGCAGCTGCGGGCCCGGGGTGTCGCGGTGGGCTGTTTCCGTCCGCCCTCGGTGCCGGACGGCATCAGCCGCCTGCGCATCACGGCGCCAGGAAACATGGAATTACAGGAATTGTCGGGAGCGCTGGATCACGTCCGGGAGGTGCTGGCGGACGTGTCCGGAGACGAACCGGCCATGCCGTGAGCGTTCTGGGGCCACGAGCACGCCCGCCCGATCGATCGCGCCGGTGGCTCATGGGATCACGTCCCCGGCTGCTGCATTGGTGAGCACACGTGGTCACCGGCCCTGCGGACCCCCATAACCCATCCCACGAACGGGCAGGAGGCCCCCATGATCAATCCTCTGAGCGGCATCTTCTCGTCACTCGGGCGCACCGTCCTGGTGACCGGCACGGACACCGACGTGGGCAAGACCTACGCCACGGCTGCTCTCGCGGTGGCCGGCTGGTACGCGGGGCGCCGCCGGATCGCCGTCTACAAGCCTCAGCAAACCGGCATGCGCGGTGACGACCCGGGGGACGTGCACGACGTCGCCCGGCTGGCCCGCGCCGCCGGCGTCCCGTCAGAGGCGCTCACCATTGCGGAGGGGCAGCGGCTGACCGAACCCATGGCGCCCCCTCCCGCCGCGGCCATCGACGGGGTGGAGCTGCTGCCGATCACGGCCCACGTGGCGAAAATCCTGGAACTACAAGAATCCCACGACCTCGTGCTGGTGGAGGGCAGCGGCGGCGTTCTCGTGGAGCTGGATGGAGACCGGCGCACGATTGCCGATCTGGCGGCAGCGTTGCAGCAGGAGGAGGCGCTCGGTGCGCAGACCGTCCTGGTGGCCCGCCCGGACCTTGGCACCCTCAACCACACCCTGCTGAGCCTGGAGGCCCTGCTGCACCGTGGGGTGCGGGTGGCCGGTGTGGTGCTGGGCAGCTGGCCCCACGAACCCGACCGCCTGCACACCTCCAACCGTGAGTACCTGGCGGACCTCCCGGCGCTCGACGGGCAGCGCATCCCGCTGCTGGGTGCCGTCCCGCAAGGATGGGGGCACGGGAGCCGCTGATTGCTGGAAAGGCGGGGGCCGGCGTCGTCGTGCCGCTCTCAGCCCCCCGCCACCGTGGCCCCGTAGAGGCGCTCGAACCGTTCGTGGACCAGGCGGTAGTGCTCCTGCGCCGCCTCACGCGGGTAGTACGTGGCCGCGGGCTCCGGCGAGGACCGCTCCACGTTTGGCGCCAGCGACTCCAGCATCAGCAGGGCGTTGCCCCGGCACGTGGAGCGCTTTATTGTCTGGTGGATCACGGGAGTGCCCAGGTAGTCGCCCAGGATCTGCAGCCACGAGGGCAGCTCCTGGGTGACCCGCCCGGCGGCCACGATCCGTTCCACGCCCGTGGAAGCGCTCTCCAGCTCGTCGGAGACCCGGCGGTAGGACCCTGCGATTCCCTCGAGCATCCCGCGGGCCATGGCGGGTGCGTCCGTGGTGGCGGAGACATCTGAGAACACCGCTCGCGCGCTGCCCGCCCACCCCGTGGAGCGCTCACCCGTGAGGAACGGCAGCACGCCGGGGGTCTCGGCGCTCACGGGGGCGGCGGCGATCCCGTTCAGCACCTCGGTGTCCAGGGCTAAGGTGTCCTGCAACCAGCTCACCGCGCGCCCCACGTCGTTGAGCGCCCCGCCCAGCAGGCACCGGGAGGAGTCGATGCGGTAGCACCACAGTCCCGGCGGGATGTCCTGCGGGCGGTGGTGCAGCAGCACGCGCATGGCCCCGGAGGTGGCCGCGGACGCCACGATGGTGCGCTCGTCCGTGCCACCCACCCCGATGTTCGCGCACAGCCCGTCCGCGACCGGCGCGAACCACCGCGCCTCCGAGAGCCCTCGCCACCGCTGCACGCGTGAGGGGTCCACGTCCGGCAGGGGCTCGTGGGGTTCCAGGATCGGGGACAGCTTCTCCTCGGTGATCCCCGCAATCCGGAGCATGCGCTGGTCCCAGTTGCCCGAGCGCCGGTTCAGCAGCCCCGTCCACGCTGCGGTCGCAGTGCCGGCGGCGGTGGTCCCGAGCAGCCGCAGCCACACGTACTCGCCAATGCTCAGCCACCGCTCCGCGGCTTCGAAGTCCTCCGGCCGGGTCTCCCGCAGCCACCGGAAGCGCGGCGCCAGGTAGCTCGTGTGCAGCCGCGCGCCCATCTTCTGCTGCACCTCGCGCTCGTCCAGCTCCTCCCGCAGCCGCGCGAGCTGCGGCGCGCACCGGGAGTCCGCGTACGTGAAGCACTCGGTCACGGCCTCGCCGTCGGCGTCCACGCCCACCAGGGAGGATGCGAAGGAGTCCAGCCCGACGCCGCCCACGCGCCCCGCGAGCTCCGGCCGGTCGCACACGCGGTCCAGGATCTCCGTGATCTCCCCGACCACCTGGTCCGGGTCCATCACGGACGTGCCGTCGGACGCGGTGGTGAACTCGTGCGGAACCTTGTCCCGGTAGTGGCGCACGGGCGTGCCGGTGGCGTCGTAGAGGGAGCCGCGGGTCGCGGTGGAACCGATGTCCAGCGTCATCACCAGCGGATCTCGCGCGTCCTCCAGGTCCACCGCGAAGTCGGCGCCGTCGTGCGGGCGGGGTGTCCTCTTGTGCTTGCCCATGTCTCTCCTGATCCCGCGTCCGCCGCGGGCTCTCGGGTTTCGGTGGTCTGCGCCCCAGTCTAGGAACCGCCGCCGGGGTCGCCGCACCACGGGGCACGACGCCGCTCGGAGGCTCCCGCGGGCGGGGCGCCTTCGCAGCCCCTGGGGCGGGAACGCCTGAGGTGCGGTTCTGCCCCGGATTTCGCGGAAATTCCGGGTAGAACTGCACCTCAGACGCTGCGGATCGCGGCACAGGGGAGCAAGCCCGCTCAGCGGGGCGGTTGCACGGCGGAGAACGGTGAGGCGGGGCGGGGAGCTGGCCGTGCGGCGTCGTCGGCGGGAGGAGCGGTGCCTGCAACTAAAGTCCGGGATGTGAGATCCGTGACCGCGATGTGAAACCCGCCCCGGGGCCGCGCGTAGGCTGGGGCGCAACACGTGTGCCGGGGCGGGGTTGGAGAGCGACGGCCCGCCCCGGCACTGTCTTTCGGGAAGGAACCACAGTGCCGCAGCTGCGTTCAGCAACGTCCACCACCGGCCGCAACATGGCGGGAGCGCGCGCCCTCTGGCGGGCCACGGGCATGGGGAGCGAGGACTTCGGGAAGCCGATCGTGGCGATTGCGAACTCGTTCACGCAGTTCGTCCCCGGCCACGTGCACCTCAAGAACATGGGTGACCTGGTGGCGTCCGCGGTCCAGGAGGCCGGGGGCGTGGCCAAGGAGTTCAACACCATCGCGGTGGACGACGGCATCGCCATGGGCCACGACGGCATGCTGTACTCGCTGCCTTCGCGGGACATCATCGCGGACTCCGTGGAGTACATGGTCAACGCCCACTGCGCGGACGCGCTGGTGTGCATCTCCAACTGCGACAAGATCACCCCGGGCATGCTCATGGCGGCGCTGCGGCTGAACATCCCCGTGGTGTTCGTCTCCGGCGGACCCATGGAGTCCGGCGAGGGTGTGGAGGGCGTGGTGGAGCACCGCGTGGACCTGGTGGATGCCATGTCCCTGGCCGTGGACGAGTCCGTCACGGACGCGCAGCTCGCGCAGATCGAGGAGAACGCGTGCCCCACGTGCGGCTCGTGCTCCGGGATGTTCACCGCCAACTCCATGAACTGCCTCACCGAGGCGCTGGGGCTCTCCCTGCCCGGCAACGGCACCACGCTGGCCACCCACGTCAACCGCAAGCGGCTGTTCCTGGAGGCCGGTCGCCGAGCGGTGGAGTCCGCGAAGAAGTACTACGAGCAGGACGACGAGTCCGTGCTGCCGCGGAACATCGCCACCAAGGCCGCGTTCGAGAACGCCATGGCCCTGGACATCGCCATGGGCGGCTCCACCAACACCGTGCTGCACATCCTGGCCGCCGCGCAGGAGGCCGAGGTGGACTTCACCCTCTCGGACATCGACGCCCTCTCCCGCCGCGTGCCGTGCTTGGCGAAGGTGGCGCCGAACTCCACAAAGTTCCACATCGAGCACGTGCACCGCGCCGGCGGCATCCCCGCGATCCTCGGCGAGCTGCGCCGCGGGGGGCTGCTCAACGAGGACGTCCACACCGTGCACTCCCAGACCATGGGCGAGTGGCTGGACGAGTGGGACATCCGCTCGGGCAAGGCGTCCGACGCCGCCCGCGACTTCTTCCTCGCGGCTCCCGGCGGGGTGCGCACCACCCAGGCGTTCTCGCAGGCCAACGAGTACGAGGACCACGACGTGGACGCCGCCGAGGGCTGCATCCGCTCCGTGGAGCACGCCTACACCGCGGAGGGTGGGCTGTGCGTGCTGTTCGGCAACATCGCGGAGGACGGCGCGGTCATCAAGACCGCGGGCATCGACCCCGAGCTGTTCCACTTCACGGGCCGGGCGTTCGTGGTGGAGTCCCAGGACGAGGCCGTGCACGAGATCCTCTCCAAGAACGTGACGGAGGGGGACATCGTCGTCATCGCGTACGAGGGCCCCAAGGGCGGCCCCGGGATGCAGGAAATGCTCTACCCCACCAGCTACCTCAAGGGTCTTGGCCTGGGCAAGACGTGCGCGCTCATCACGGACGGCCGCTTCTCGGGCGGCACGTCCGGGCTGTCGATCGGGCACATCTCCCCGGAGGCGGCCGCGGGCGGTGCCGTGGGCCTTATCGAGCACGGGGACGAGATCGAGATCGACGTGGAGAACCGGATCCTGCGGGTCAACGTGGACGACGCCGAGCTCGCGCGCCGTCGCCAGGAGAAGGGGAATGCCCCCTGGAAGCCCACCAAGCCGCGCGAGCGCAGGGTGTCCAAGGCGCTGAAGGCGTACGCCTCCATGGTCACGAGCGCCGACAAGGGCGCCGTGCGCGTCGTGGAGGACTGACCCCCGCAGCGGCCCCGGATGGTCTCGGCCCGGGTGGGAATCGGATAATCTGTGCTGAATTGGTGTGGCAGCACACATTCTTTTCCCGCCCGGGCCCTCGCGCGACTGGAACAGTCCCACGGTCCGGGCATCCCCGAAGATCCCGGAGTTTTCCATGGAAGCACTGACCGAACTCGTCGGAACGGTGGGCGAGTACGTCTGGTACGTCGTCTTCGCCGTCCTCATCGGCGTGGGCCTGTACCTGACCGTCCGCACCAAGGCCATCCAGCTGCGCGGCATCCCCGAGATGTTCCGCGTGCTCACCGATCCGGCCGGTGAGGAGGACGGGCGCAAGGGCATCTCCTCGTTCCGCGCATTCACGGTCTCCGCAGCGGCTCGCGTGGGCACGGGCAACATCGCCGGCGTGGCCATCGCCATCACCCTGGGCGGACCCGGTGCCGTGTTCTGGATGTGGATCATCGCCGCGATCGGCGCGGCCAGCGCGTTCGTGGAGTCCCTGCTGGGCCAGCTCTACAAGGTCAAGACGTCGGACGGCTACGTGGGCGGCCCGGCGTACTACATGGAGCGCGGGCTCAACAAGCGCTGGATGGGCGTGCTCTTCGCGGTCATCATCACCGTGACCTACGGCTTCGTCTTCAACTCCGTGCAGTCCAACTCGATCGTGGACGCCGTGGCCGGCTCCTTCAACGTGGACGTCACCGAGGGCCAGAACATGTGGCTGCGCGTGGTGCTGGGCCTGGCCCTGGTGGTCATCACGGCACTGGTGATCTTCGGTGGCATCCGCTCCATCTCCGCGGTGACCCAGATCCTCGTGCCCGTGATGGCCGTGCTGTACCTGGTGCTGGGGCTGCTCGTGGTGGTCCTGAACATCACCGAGATCCCCGCCATGTTCGGCATGATCATCGAGGGGGCGTTCGGCATTCGCGAGTTCATCACGGGTGGTCTGATCGGCGTGATCATCCAGGGCATGAAGCGCGGTCTGTTCTCCAACGAGGCCGGCATGGGCTCCGCCCCGAACGCCGGCGCCACCGCGTCCATCTCCCACCCGGCAAAGCAGGGCTTCGTGCAGTCCCTGGGCGTCTTCTTCGACACCATGCTGGTGTGCTCCATCACCGCGTTCATCGTGCTGCTGTCCAACCCCACCTACGGGGACCAGCGCCAGGGTGCGTCCCTCACGCAGACCGCGCTGGGCATGCAGCTGGGCGAGTGGGCCGTGCACTTCCTGACCGTGGCGATCTTCCTCTTCGGCTGGTCCTCCGTGATCGGCAACTACTACTACGGCGAGTCCAACATCCGCTTCATGACCCGCTCCCGCGTGACCATGGGCGTCTACCGCTTCGCCGTGCTGGTGTGCGTGTTCATGGGCGCGGTGCTGGCCCTGGACCTCGTGTGGTCGCTCGCGGACCTGTTCATGGCGATCATGGCCACACTGAACCTCATTGCGCTGGTGATGCTCGCAGGTGTGGCGGCCAAGGTGCTGCAGAACTACATGGAGCAGCGCAAGGCTGGCGTGGAGCCCGTGTTCAAGGCGGGAGACATTCCCGGCATCCACGGCCTGTCCGCGTGGGACGGCACGGACACCGTGACCCTGCCGATCTTCTGGGAGCAGCGCACGCAGGAGAGGAACACCGCCCGCGGCTGAACCCTCCCGCGGGCGCACGGCGGATCCGTCCGCACCGGATCACGACGCCGCCCGCTCCCGTCCATGACGAAACCCCCGGTCGCTGCCGGGGGTTTCGTCATGTCCTGCAGGGTGTGCAGGGCGGGTTGCGGTGCTGTGGGAGGCCGCCCAGCGGCGTCGTCAGGAGGAGGACTTGTCCTCGCCGAGCTCCCGCTTGACCTGGACCTCCATGGCGCCGGTGAGGGCCTCGTTGTCCGCGGGGGACTCCTCGGTGGCGTCGCGCAGCTGGTTCTCGTTGTACGCGGTGAACTCCTTGGTCTCGTCACCGCGCTTGGTCATGAGTGCGCGGATGCGGGTGCGGCGCCCGGCTTCCACACCGATGGCCTCGCGGTTGCGGAACCACCAGATGAACATGACGACCACCAGCACCATGCCCACGTAGCCGATCACCGGGTACACCACGCTCATCAGCGTGCCGAAGCCCACCAGGCTGATCACGTAGCCCAGGACGCAGATGCCCAGGAACACCGGGACGTAGCGCTTGCGGTGGTTGACCGTCATGCGGCGGCCCAGCGCGTAGAACATGCTGATGGTGGTGTTGTAGATCATCAGGAAGGTCACGAACACCATGGCCAGGGAGGCCACCGGGTGCATGCTCTCGAAGAGCTTGAGCATGGGCACGTCCGCGTCCCCCACGGCGTCGAAGTTCACGAGCAGCGCGAACGCGTTCATCACCAGCAGGATGGTGTAGACCACGCCACCCAGCAGGCCGCCGCGCCCGGCGTCGCGCGGGTCCAGGGTGTTGCCGCCGATCATCAGGGACATGGACACGCCCAGCATCAGCGCCATGCAGGTGTAGTTGATCGCGGAGAGCCACCACGGGCTCACGGGGGAGTCGGCCTGCACGGCCAGATCGCTCATGGCACCGAGGTCCACGGGAAGCTGCATGAGGGTGTAGACGAACGCGACGATCACGGCCACGAAGATCACCGGGGTCACGGCGGAGATGATGTTGGTGACCTTGTTGACGTCCAGCAGACCGGTGAGCATCACGATGGCCACCATGATCGCGGAGCCGATCCACGCCGGGAGCCCGAACTGCTGCTCCAGGGTGGAGCCCGCGCCGGCGAGCATCACGATGCCCATGGCCAGCAGGGTGAGGGACACGGAGATGTCCAGGAAGCGGGAGACCACGGGGGCGGAGACGGAGCGGAACACCCCCAGGTGCTCGTCGGCCAGGAAGTAGCTGCCGATGTTGATGATCACCGCTCCCGCCGTGATCATCAGGATGCCCGCCACGACGGCTCCCGCGAGCCCCCAGAGGCCGAACGAGACGAAGTACTGGATGACTTCCTGGCCCGTGGCGAAGCCGGCGCCCACCATGAGGCCGATGAAGGCCAGGGCGACTTGAAGGGTTTTCTTGGCGGACACGAGAGCATCTCCTCGAGGGGTGGGTGAATGTCGTGGTGCGCACGCCGCGGCGTGACAACCTGTCGGGCCAAGCATAGAGAATGCGCCGGAGCCGGACCGCCCGGGCCCCGCGGCGGTGGGATACTCGAGGGCGGGCGACGAGTGGAGGGAGTGGCCGTGGTGCAGCAGTGGCAGTCGGATCTGGAGGCCTGGGCGGCGGGGTGGAACGCGGTCGAGGAGGACGCTTCGCCGGGCGAGGTGCGGGCGTGGGACGGCGCCCTGCCCGGTGGGCGCGGTGACGGTGCGGTGCTCGTGTGCGAGCCCGGGCAGGCGGAGGAGGTTCGGGCCGCGGCGCGGGCGGCGGGCCGGGAGGTGCTGGCCACCGAGGTGCTGCTGAGCGGTGACGTCCAGGAGCTGGACCGCGGGCTGGGCTTCCCCGGGGATGCCGGGATGTTCGACGCCCCCATGGGGGACCACCTGCGCTTCGAGGTGGACGAGTGGGGCCGCCCCGTGGCGCACTCGACCCTCTCCGTGCAGGGGGAGGTGGCGTTCATGGGGCCGGTAGTCGCGGGCACCGCCGAGGACCGGGACCCCGCGGAGGTGGTGGACCCGCTGGTGTCCGCGATGGCCAACGAGGCGTTCCTGGCGGACGCGCAGCGGCTCTACGCCGTGGTGCCCGAGGACGACGTTCCCGGGCTTGAGCCCCAGGGGTGGCGGCGCGCGGCCGCCGTGCTGCGGCTCTCCTGAGCGGGTGGCACCACCACAGCGCGCCTGAGCGGGCGCAACCACCAGTGCGCGCCTGAGCGGGCCGCACCAGCAACGCACGCGTGCGGGATGCCCGGGCACCCCGGGGCCGCGTCAGTCCTGCGGATCCCCGGGCGCGGGGTACCGGTCCGGGAAGCTGCGGTGCAGGTTCTCCCGGGCCACGGACGTGAGGTTCTCCAGCGGCAGCCCCGCGGGGCACACCTCTGTGCAGTCCCCCAGCAGGGAGCACGGGCCGAACTCCCGGTCCGCGGCGTCCAGCACCTTGGCGGCGCGCTCGTCACGCTCCTCGGGGGTCTTGGCCAGCGGCGGCAGGTGCTTGAGCATGGTGCCCACGAACAGCTGCCCGGAACCGTTGGGGCACGCGGCGATGCACGCGCCGCAGCTGATGCAGCCCGCGGTGTTCAGCGCCTTCATGGCCACCGGGAACTTGGCCTCCTTGGACACGCGCCGCAGGGACTTCTTGTCCACGGCGAGGTCCTTCGTGACGGGCAGTGCCCCGGCGCGCAGGGGCTCGATGAAGACCTCGTCCCCGTCCCGGTAGGCGTTCAGGGACTGCATGCACGAGGCCCTGTTGCGGTCCGGGCCGTGCGGCACGCCGTCCACGGTCACACCGCACTTGCCGCAGATGCCCTCGCGGCAGCCGTCGTCGAAGCTCACGGGCTCGTCCCCCTGGCGTTCGAGTGTCTCGTTGACGGCGTCCAGCAGCTCCAGGACGCTCATGTCCTCGCGGGCCTCCACGGGGTGGACGGTTTCGAAGCCCCCGGGGGTGCTGGCGTCCGCCTGGCGCCACACGTGCACGGTCAGCAGCATCAGCGCACCACCTTGAAAGATACGGCCAGGGGAATACTCGCGTTGCCCACGGCGACGACGGCGCCCACGGCCTTCGCGGCGACATCCACCCGGTGCACGCGCCGGGCCGTGGTCGTGAGCCCGGTGTCCAGTGCGGCCGTGCGCAGCCCGTGGACCATGTGCCCGGCCAGCGCGGCCATGGAGGCCGTGTAGAACACCGCCACCACGGGCCGGGAGAGGCTGCCCACCAGGTTCCCGTAGGCGTCCCCGTGCTCGAAGGACCGTGACGCCGCCGGGCGGGTGCCCGTGGTCAGGTCCAGCACGTGGTAGGTCACGAACAAGCCGAGCACGGCGCCCGTGGACCGCATGGAGCGCGCGATCATTTGGGGGACCGAGCGGCGTCGTCCCCGAGGGCGCCTGCGGGGGGCGCCGGCGTCGAAGCGGCCCGGGAGGAGGGCACCGTCGAACGGGGCGCGACGGTAAACCTGCGCTGTGCCCGTCATCTGCCTGGGCACGCCCATGGGCCGTCCGGGCAGCGCGAGGCGGGGGCGCCGGTCCACCACCGTGGCGACCTGCCGCGTGACCTGCCGGACGGTTCCCGCCACGGTGCGTCCCTCGGCGCGCCAGGCCCGCAGGGTCAGCTCCGTGCCGGCGGCCACGTGGGTGGCCGTGCTCGCGAGCAGCCCGATCCGCGCCGCCCACAGCAGGGTGTTCGCGGGCAGGACCGGCGCGCCCGCGTGGCGCAGCAGCAGCGCGTAGCGGTTGTACCGCTCCCGCCCCAGGTAGACCTGCATGTTGCCCGCCATGTGTCCCACGGTGAACACGCTCAGCACGGTCCCGGAAGCGGCCATCGCGAGTTTCAGGTCTGCGTTCGACGCCGCTCCCACCGAGGCCTGCCACGCGCCCGAGGTCGCCGGGGCGGCGTCGTCGGCGGTGGCGGGTGCGGCCCGGCGCGTCGGCGGCGCAGCGGTCGGTGCGGTGCCCTGGCGCGAGGGAGGGGTGGCGGGGTTCATCACTGAGCCATCTTAGAAGCTCCCCGGGAGGGCCATCAGTTCCCGGGGTCACACGCGGTCATGCCCGTTGCGCACCGGACACGGCACCCACCCCGGGGGTCGCACGACGCCGCTAGGGCGCGATCCGCGCCCACGGCCCCGCACGTCCAGACCGGGGCGGGCAGACCGCGCCGCTCTTGAGGTGCCGGCCGTGGTGTGTGAGCGTGGAGACCATGCAGCCCGGATACGACCACCTCGCCGAGGAGTACGTGCGCGCGTTTTGCACCAAGTTCAGGAGTGCGTCATGAGCGGCACGGCCAAGGAGTGGGGCACGCTGGCGGAGCTGTGTCTGGTGCTGGCGGGGATCCCGCTGGCGGTGATGGCTCCCCAGGTGCTGTGGCAGGTCTTCGGGGAGCGCCGGGCCACCGGGCCGCTCACCCTGCTGGCGCAGTTCCTGGCCACGTGCGTGGTCCTGGTGGTGCTCATGCTGGTGGACACGCTCGTGGACGCCGCGTTCCTGGCCCTGACCCGGAACACAGTGGCCACCCAGATCTGCTCGGCCGCTGTGTTCGTGCTCGTGATTGCCGCCCTGTTCTCCGTGTGGGTGCCGTGGTCCGTGGGGCTCGTGCTCGCGAGCGCCGCCTCGGCCCTGCTGGTGCTGCTGTTCTCGAAGCTCACGACCGAGCGGTACAAGGGCTTGCTGGAGCGGGACAGCTGAGCGCGGAGCCCCGGTGTGAACATCCGCCGGGATGTGCGGGAGGCGCGGCAGACGGCGTCCCGCTAGCCGTCCCCGCGGCCCCGCCAGTACCACGGGCCGGTCTGCCGTCCGCTCAGTCCCCCGTGACTCCGTCGAGCGCCTCCCGCAGCAGGTCCGCGTGGCCGCAGTGGCGGGCGTACTCCTCGATCATGTGGGTGATCACCCAGCGCGCGCTCATGTCTCCGCCAACGGGCCGTTTCACCGGGGCGTCCAGCGGGTTGGCGTGCTCCGCGGCGAAGAGGACCCACCGCTGCCGAGACGTCTCCACGGCTGAGGACCAGAGGGACCGCAGCTGCGCGGCGTCGTCGTCCGGGGCCGAGTTCCAGTCCCAGTCGGGGTCCTGCTGCCACTCCACCGCATCCCACGGTGAGCACGGTTCACGCCCGCCGAGCACGTGGCAGAACCAGTGGTCCTCCACGTAGGCGAGGTGTTTGAGCATCCCGCCCAGTGTCATGGAGGTGGGCAGCGGTCTGCTGTGCAGCTGTTCCGTGCTCAGTCCCTCCGTCTTCCAGCGGATCGTCGCACGCAGGAAGTCCAGGAACCCGAACAGGGTGGTGGTCTCGTCTCCGCGCTGGGGCGGTTCTGGGCGGCCATGCTCGTCCACGGCGGGTGATGTCATGCGGCTCACACTAGGCCTCGGGGCGCCGGACCGCCGTGTGCCACACCGGCGGACGACGCCGCTCGGCCCCGCGGTCCCGCCCCGCGCGTCGATTGCGCCAGCCCCGCGGCGTCGTGGTGCGCTGGTGCAGCGCCCGGGCCGTCGTGCGCAGTTGTTACTCCAGAGTCGACATGATGCCCCGAACCGGTGTTGCCCCGATGTGACGCGGCCTACAGTGACAGTGCAGCCCACATGTGAAGTGCACATCCGAACACGCTGCGAAGGAGCAACCATGAAGGTTTTCGGTCACGCAGAGCCCGGTTCCCCGGCGGAGGAGATGGACGTCGACCGCCCGGCCCTGGAAGGGACGGACGTCATTGTCCGGGTCACGCACTCGGGGGTGTGCCACTCGGACGTGCACTGCCAGGACGGCTACTTCGACCTCGGCGACGCCGGCCACTACGAACTGACCGCCGCGGGGGCCCAGTACCCGGTGGTGCTCGGCCACGAGATCGTGGGGGACGTGGTGGCCACCGGCCCGGACGCCACCGTGGAGCCCGGTGACACCAAGTACATCGTCTACCCCTGGATCGGCTGCGGCGAGTGCCAGGCCTGCCGGGAGGACCGCGAGAACTACTGCAGCGGGAAGAAGCGCAACCTGTCCGTGCAGCGCAGGGGCGGCTACGCCGAGGAGGTGCACGTTCCGGGGGAGCGCTACCTGATCCCGCTCGGGGACATCGACCCCTCCTTCGGCGCCACACTCGCGTGCTCCGGACTGACGTCCTTCTCCGCCGTGCAGAAGATCATGCCGGTTCCTGCGGACAAGCCCGTGGCCGTGATCGGCGCCGGCGGCGTGGGGCTCATGACCATTGCCGTGCTCAAGGCCCTGGGCCACGAGAACATCGTGGCGGTGGACATGAGCCAGGCCGCACTGGAGAACGCCACCGCGGTGGGCGCCTCCGCGACCGTCACCGTGGGCGGGGAGAACCTGGTCAAGGACATCGTCGCGGCCGGCGGGGAGAAGATCGCCGCGGCCATCGACCTGGTCAACAACGGGGACACCTCCAGCGCCGCGCTGTTCGCCATGGCCAACGGCGGCACCCTGGTGAGCGTGGGGCTGTTCGGCGGCCAGTACTCGTTCCCCACCGCGCTCGCGGCGTTCAACCTGCTGAACATCCGCGGCAATTTCGTGGGCAGCCTCCCCGAGCTCAAGGAGCTCGTGCAGCTCGCCCAGGACGTGGACCTGCCCCGGCCGCCCATCGTGGAGGTCCCGCTCAGCGCCGAGCAGGTCAACGCGTCCCTGGAGGGACTGCGCAACCGCACCGTCAACGGCCGCGCGGTGCTCGTGGCGGACTGACCTGCACCGGGCCCCGTGCCCACCGCGCACGACGACGACGTCGCCGCCCCGATCTCACCGGGTGGCGACGGCGTCCCCGCACCCGTGCGCGGAACGCACACGCGGGGACACCGCCAGTGTGGCGCCGCGCCCGGGTCGCCCTGCTCCGGGTGGACGGCCGCGTGGACGGCACGGCGTGCATGGCGCCAAGGGACCGGACGACGCCGCACTGGGCCGCCCGGCGTCGTCGTCCGGGGTGGTGTCAGAGCAGGCCGGAGGTGAGGCGGCAGATGTTCTCCACGTACTTGCGCCCCAGGGAGCGCTGCTCCCACGCGGCCACGTCCAGGAGCGTGGAGCACGCCGTGAAGTCCTCGACCACGCGCTCCATGCGGGCGCGGAACTCCCGGTCCACGATCATCACGGAGACCTCGAGGTCCAGGGCGAAGGAACGCTCGTCCATGTTGGAGGAGCCGATCACGGAGACGATGTCGTCCACGAGCACGAACTTGGCGTGCAGCACCGTGGGGGAGCTGTAGCGGTAGATCTCCACACCGGCGCGCGCCAGCTCGGAGTAGTACGAGTTCTGGGCGTGCTGCGCGAGGAACTGGTCAGAGGTCTCCCCCACGAACAGCTGGATCTGCACCCCGGCCTGCGCCTCCGTGGTGAGGGCGTGGAGCAGGGACTCGTCCGGCACGAAGTACGGGCTGGAGATCACCACCCGGCGGTTGGCGTTGTAGATCAGGTGGTTGAACAGCCGCAGGTTGTTCTCGGTCTCAAAGCCGGGTCCGGAGGGGACCACCTGCGCGTACGCGGGCCCGGGGCTCGGCTCCAGGGCGGAGGGGGACTCGTCCAGCAGCAGGTCGTCCGTCTCGGAGTACCAGTCGGAGACGAACACGGCGTTGAGCTCCGTGACCACGGCGCCGGTGCAGCGGATCATGAGGTCACGCCACTGGCGGCCCTTCCGGATGTTCTTCCGCTTGTTGTACGAGCGGTGGATGATGTTCTGCGAGCCCGTGTGGGCCACCCGGCCGTCCACCACCAGGATCTTGCGGTGGTTGCGCAGGTCCGGGCGCTGCCACTCCCCGCGCCACGGGCGGATGGGCAGCATGCGGCGCCACGGCACACCGCAGCGGTCGAACTCCTTGACCAGCTCGGCGTAGCCCGGGTAGCCCAGGGAACCCACGTGGTCGATGAGGATGCGCACGCGCACGCCGCGCTCGTGGGCCCGGATCAGGGCGTTGAGCAGGTCCCGGGAGACCTGGTCCACGGCCACGATGTAGAACTCGAAGTGCACGTAGTCCGTGGCGGCGTCCACGTCCGCGGCCATCCGCGCCATGTTCTCGTGGTTGTCCGGGAGGATCTCGAAGTCGTTGCCACCCACCATGGGCAGCGCACCCAGGTTCTGGTTGAGCTCCGCCGTGGTGCGCACCCACTGGGGGTAGCGCTCCAGCTCGCGGCCCACGGCCACCCCCGGGGGAGTGTTCTCCTGGATCACGTGGTTCATCCGAGCCTGCTGCTCCATGCGCTTGCGCGGCAGGCGGGCGGAGCCGAGCACCAGGAACAGCACGATCCCCGCGTACGGCACCAGCAAGATGGCCAGCAGCCACGCGAGCGCCACGGAGGGGCGGCGCCGGTGCGGGATCCAGCCCAGGGCCACGATCTTGAGCAGCAGGTCCAGCCCCGCGAGGGCCACCAGGATCCACTCGGGCAGGGTGTCCGCGGGCAGCAGGTTGAAGGGTATCCAGGGGCTCACGGGAGTGGCTCAGGGGCGCGGCAGGCGGTAGGAGTCCTCCGAGCCGTCGGAGGGCAGGGGCTGGAACCCGCACCGCGCGAGGACGTGGTGTGCGGGGTGCTCGCCCGTGGGCACCGAGGCCTGGACCGCGCGCACGTCGGGATCCTCGAAGGCTTCCTCCAGCAGGGCGCGCAACCCCTCGGTGGCGAGCCCCTGGCCCCGGTGCTGCGGCACCAGGGACCCCTCGACCTCGAGCTCGTGGTCCATGGCGGGACCGGTGAACCCTGCCGCGCCGATGACCTGGCCCGAGGAGCGCTCCACCACGGCGCGCTGGGCGCACCGTGACTCGGTGAAGAAGTGCTCCCCGGCGGCCAGGGCGTCCCGCGCCCAGTCCTGGTTCTGCGCGGAGGGGAAACCCCGCGCGAAGTGGGGCAGGGAGGTGCCCGAGGCGACGGCCTCCAGCTCGTCCGGCGTGAACGGCCGCAGCTCCAGCCGTCGTGTGACTATCGGGGCCGGGGGCTCGGCGCCCGGCAGCTCGTCCAGCATGCCCATACCTTCCGGGGTCTCTCGTGCCGCCCGCGTGCTCGCGGGGATCAGCCGAAGTGCCGCGGCAGCGTGGCCTCGTGGGCCGTCCGCAGCTCGTCCAGCGGCACCGCGAACTCGCCCTGGACGTCCAGGGAGCCGTTCTCGGTGTCCACCACGCCGATCCTTGCGAAAGGATAGTTGCGCACGGTGCACATGTCCCGGAAGCGGACCTCCTCGGAGCGGGGCACGCTCACGACGGCGCGCGCCTGGGTCTCGGAGAACAGCAGCGTGAACAGGTCCAGGCCGTCACGCTCGGCCACCTCGCCGAGGCCGATGCGGGCGCCCACGCCGAAGCGCAGGGCCATCTCGGCGAGCGTGGCGGCGAGCCCGCCCTCGGCGACGTCGTGCGCGGCGTCGATCATGCCGTCCCGGGACATGTTGATCAGCATGTCCGCGAGCACGCGCTCCTGGTCCAGGTCCACGCGCGGGGGCGTGCCGCCCAGGTGGCCGCGGATGCGCGCCCACTCGGAGCCGTCCAGCTCGTCCGCGGTCTCTCCCATGAGGTAGACCGCCTGGCCGTCCTCGCGCCAGCCCGAGGGGGTGCGGCGCGTGACGTCGTCGAACACGCCCATCATGGCCACCACCGGGGTGGGGTTGATGGCCACACCGCCCGTCTGGTTGTAGAGGGACACGTTGCCGCCCGTGACGGGCACGCCGATGGCCTGGCAGCCGTCCGCGAGACCGCGCACGGCCTCCGCGAACTGCCACATCACGTCCGGGTCCTCGGGGGAGCCGAAGTTCAGGCAGTCGGAGACCGCCACGGGGCGGGCGCCCGCGGTGGCCACGTTGCGGTACGCCTGCGCGAGCGCGAGCTGGGCACCGTGGTACGGGTCCAGGCGGGTGTAGCGGCCGTTGGAGTCGGTGGACAGGGCCACGCCCAGGTTGCTGCGCTCGTCCACGCGGACCACGCCGGCGTCGTCGGGCATGGCCATGGCCGTGTTGCCCTGCACGTAGCGGTCGTACTGGCTGGTGACCCACTCCTTAGAGCACAGGTTGGGGGAGGCCATCAGCTCGAGCAGCGCGGGGCCGAGCTCCGCGCCGGACGGGCGCGCGGCGTCCTCGGGGGAGCCGGTGAAGTGCGCTTCCTGCAGGGCGTCCTGGGACTCCGGGCGGGCATAGGGGCGCTCGTAGACGGGGCCGTCGTGGGCCACGGTGCGCGGATCCACGTCCACGATCACCTCGCCCTGGTAGTCGATGACCAGCCGACCGGTGTCCGTGACCTCGCCGATCCACGAGTACTCCACGTCCCACCGGTCCATGACCGCCTCGAAGGCCTCGACCTTCTCCGGGGTGACCACGGCCATCATCCGCTCCTGGGACTCGGACATGAGGATCTCACCCGGGGTCAGCGAGGGATCGCGCAGCAGCACCTCGTCCAGGTTCACCCGCATCCCGCCGTCCCCGTTGGAGGCCAGCTCGGAGGTGGCGCAGGAGATGCCCGCCGCCCCGAGGTCCTGGATGCCCTCCACCAGGGAGGACTTGAACAGCTCCAGGCAGCACTCGATGAGCACCTTCTCCGCGAAGGGGTCACCCACCTGCACGGCGGGGCGCTTGGAGGGCTTGGAGTCGTCGAAGGACTCCGACGCCAGCACGGACGCGCCGCCGATCCCGTCACCGCCGGTGCGCGCTCCGAAGAGCACCACCCTGTTGCCCGTGCCGGAGGCGTTGGCCAGGCGGATGTCCTCGTGGCGCATCACGCCCACGGCCAGCGCGTTGACCAGGGGGTTGCCCTGGTAGCAGGGGTCGAACTCCACCTCGCCGCCGATGTTCGGCAGCCCCAGCGAGTTGCCGTAGCCGCCCACGCCGGCCACGATCCCGTGCACCACGCGCTGGGTGTCCGGGTGGTCGATCGCGCCGAAGCGCAGCGGGTCCATCACGGCCACGGGGCGGGCGCCCATGGAGATGATGTCCCGCACGATCCCGCCCACGCCCGTGGCCGCACCCTGGTAGGGCTCCACGTAGGACGGGTGGTTGTGGGACTCGATCTTGAACGTCACGGCCCAGCCGTCCCCGATGTCCGTGACACCGGCGTTCTCCCCGATGCCCACCATGAGGTTCTGGCGCATCTCCTCCGTGACCTTCTCGCCGAACTGGCGCAGGTGCACCTTGGAGGACTTGTAGGAGCAGTGCTCGGACCACATCACGGAGTACATGGCCAGCTCCGCCGCGGTGGGACGGCGGCCCAGGATTTCCTTGATGCGCTCGAACTCGGCCTCGTTCAGGCCCAGCTCGGCCCAGGGCAGCTCGGTGTCCGGGGTGGAGGTGGCGTGCTCCACGGTGTCCAGGTTGAAGTGCGTTTCACTCATGACGTCTGCGGGTCCCTTACGTGAACGGGTGGGGCGTGAGGTGCGCTCACGCCGGTTCGTGGTGGCTGGTGGGTGCTGCGCGGCGGCGGTGGCCCGCTGGCGGAGGAGGGGCGGTTGGCTGGCGGCGCGGTGCGGCACGACGACGCCGCCCAGGCACGCGGCGTCGTCGCCCGTCAGCTGGTCAGGCGCTCCAGGACGGAGACGAACACGTCCAGCCCGTCCGTGCCCTCGCGCATCCCCACGGCGCCGGCCCCGGAGAGGTCCGCGCCGAAACCGGGCTCCACGGCGTGCTCGGGGTGCGGCATGAGCCCCACCACGTTGCCCTGCGCGTTGGTGATCCCGGCGATGTCGTTGCGGGAGCCGTTCGGGTTGCCGCCCGTGTAGCGGAAAACCACGCGGTGCTCGGCCTCGAGCTCGTCCAGGGTGCGCTGGTCCGCCACGTACTGACCGTCCTGGTTCTTCAGCGGCACCACGATCTCCTGGCCGGCCGTGAAGCGACCGGTCCACGCGGTGTCCGCGTTCTCCACGCGCAGGCCCTGGTCCCGGCAGATGAACTTCAGCTGCTCGTTCTTGATCATGGACCCGGGCAGCAGGTGCGCCTCGGTGAGCACCTGGAAGCCGTTGCAGATGCCGAGCACGGGCATCCCGCCGTCCGCGCTCGCCGCGTCCACGATCTTGTCCATGAGCGGGGCGAAGCGCGCGATCGCACCGGCCCGGAGGTAGTCACCGTAGGAGAAGCCGCCGGGCAGGATCACCGCGTCCACGCCCTGCAGGTCCTCGTCCGCGTACCAGAGCGGCACGGCGGTGCCGCCGGCGATCTCCACGGCGCGGGCGGCGTCGCGGTCGTCCAGGGTGCCGGGGAAGGTCACCACGCCCACGCGCACGGCAGCGAGGCGGGAGTCCGGGGCGGGCTGGGAAAGGTCCGCCACCAGGGGGGTCTGCTCGGGGCTCAGGTTCTGGGCCACGCTCAGTGCTCCTCGGGCAGTGCGCTGACGTTGACCACGTCCTCGATCACCGGGTTGGAGAGCAGCTTCTCCGCGGCCTCGCGCGCCTGGGCGAGCACCTGCTCGGTGGCCTCGCCCTCCACGGTGAGCTCGAAGCGGCGGCCCTGGCGGACCTCGGTGAAGCCGCTGAGACCGATGCGGGGCAGCTCGTTCGCAATGGCCTTGCCCTGCGGGTCGAGGATCTCCGGCTTGGGCATGACGTCGACGACGATTCGGGCCATGGAACGCTCCTGTACGCGGTGTGGGAACTGTGGGGCGCGCGGAGTCGGTGCCGTCTCACGTCTGGCGCGTCCGGGGCCGTTCCCCGGGCGACGACGACGCTCCGCGAGCTTGCGCTCCCCACTCTAGTGGGTGCCCGCGCACCCGGGCGCCGTGCCGCGCTCAGCCGATGCCGACCGCGCCCACCAGCAGGCCCACCACGAGCATCACCAGGGAGACCACCAGGGCCCGCCACAGCACCTTCTTGTGGTGGTCGCCGAGCTCCACGCCCGCGAGGGAGACCAGCAGCAGGATCGCGGGCACCAGCGGGGACTGCATGTGCACCGGCTGGCCCGTGATGGAGGCCCGGGCCATGTCCACCGCGGGGATCCCGTAGTGCGCGCCCGTCTCGGTGAGCACGGGGAGCACGCCGAAGTAGAACGCATCGTTGCTCATGAAGAACGTGGCGGGGATGCTGATCAGACCCGTCAGGACGGCCAGGTACGGGCCCATGCTGGAGGGGATCACGTCCACGAGCCACTGGGACATGGCATCCACCATGCCCGTGCCGGACAGGATGCCCGTGAGCACCGCCGCCGCCATGACCATGGAGACCACCGCGATGATCGAGGAGGAGTGGGAGGCCAGCATCTTGCCCTGGTCCGACATCCTGGGGAAGTTCACCACCATGGCGATCGCGCTGGCCACCATGAACAGGTACGGCAGGGGCACCACGTCCGCCACGAGCAGCACCATGACAAGCACCGTGAGGGACAGGTTGAACCAGAACAGCTGCGGTCGCAGGGACTCACGGTTCGGGTCCAGGGCGGTGTTCGTGAGGCCCTCGCCGGTCAGCAGCGGGGAAGGGGTCCTGGCGGTTCGGGCACCCGGGGTGCCGGCACCCGGGGCGCCGGAGCCCACGGCCGCTCCGCGGCCCCAGCGGGCGGGATCGGCGGCGGCCAGGCGGCGTCGTTCGGAGCGGCCCAGGAGCACGGCGAAGACGAAGATGACCACCAGCCCGGCGGCCAGGGAGGGGAGCATGGGCAGGAAGATGTCCGTGGCCTCCACGTGCAGCGCGGCGGCCGCACGGGCGGTGGGCCCGCCCCACGGGACGATGTTCAGGGCGCCGTTGGTCAGGCCCGCGATGCACGTGAGCACCACGGGGCTCAGGCCCAGGCGCTGGTACACGGGCAGCATGGCCGCGGTGACCACGATGTACGTGGTGGAGCCGTCCCCGTCCAGGGAGACCAGGGCGGTGAGGATCATGGTGCCCACCACCACCTTGGCGGGGTCGTGACCGGTGGCGCGCACGATGAGGTTCACGAGCCGGTCGAACAGGCCCACGTCGATCATCAGGCCGAAGTAGATGATCGCGAACATGAGCAGCGCGGCCGTGGAGGACATGTCCTTGACGGCCTCCATGACCATGTCCCCAATGCCCAGCCCGGCGCCCGCGAAGAGGCCGAAGACGGTGGGGACGATGATCAGTGCGAGCAGCGGGGTGAGGCGCTTGGTCATGATGAGGCCCATGAACGTGGCGATCATCAGGAACCCGAGCAGAACCAGCATCAGTGACTCCTGGGTGGTGGGAAGGGGACGGGGCACGTCGGGCGTGCGGCTCATCACACCGTAGGAGTGAGAGGCGCATCACGTCCCTGTTGTGCTCATTGCGGGACGTTGTGCTCGTTGACCCCTTTGTGCTCTTTCTGCTCGGTGACGTGGCGCACCCCTAGGATGAGCGCATGAGCAGCGAGCGCACCCCCGCGGGAACGTTCACCACCCGCATGATGGTGGTGCTCTTCGCGATCGTGGCCGGGATCGTGGCGCTGTGCCTCGCGGCCGTGGTGGTGCTGACCGTGGAACGGGTGTACGACCAGGCGGAGCAGGAGGCCCTGGGTATCGCACGCACCCTGGCCGTGGACCCGGTGGTCGTCTCCGAGACCGCGGCGCGGGCCGGGGCCACCGCCCTGGACCCCGCCGCGCTCGCGGAGGGGCCGGTGCAGCGGCGCGGCGAGGCCGTCCGGCAGAGCACGGGTGCCCTGTTCGTGGTGGTCACGAACGACCAGGGGATCCGCATGTCCCACCCCAACCCCGACTCTCTCGGTCAGAGGGTCAGCACCGCCCCCGACGCCCTGGGCGGCCACGAGTCCGTGTCCCGGGACGCCGGCACCCTGGGGGACTCGGTGCGCGCCAAGGTGCCCGTGCGCCAGGGGGACCGTGTGGTGGGGGAGGTCAGCGTGGGGGTCCCCGTCGCGGCCGTCACGGGTCAGCTGCAGCGGGCAATTGCCTCCATCCTCGTGATCGCGGTGCTGGCCGTCGCGCTCGCCGCGGGGGCCGCCGCCCTGCTGGTGCGCTGGCTGCGGCGCACCACACTGGGGCTGGAGCCCGAGGAGATGGCGCAGCTCGTCCGGGACCAGGAGGCCGTGCTCTACGGGGTGGAGGACGGGGTGATCGGCATCGGCCCGGACGGGCGGATCAGCATCCGCAACAAGGCCGCCCGGGTGATGCTCGAGCTGCCGCGGCGCGCGGAGGCCGCGGACGTCGTCGGCCGTCCCTACACCGAGGCGGGGTTCGACGCCGCGCTGACGGACGCGATCACGCGGCAGCGCTCCGGGAGCGGGTCCGGTGAGGTGGTGGTGCGCCTGGACACCTCCCGTCGCACGATCCGGGCGCAGGTGCAGAGCGTGCACCGGGACGGGGTGGACCTGGGCCAGGTGGTCCTGCTGCGGGACCTCACGGCCATGGAGGACCTGCGCAGCCGGCTCACCGCCATGCAGGCGATGACCGACGCCCTGCGGGCGCAGCGCCACGAGTTCGCCAACCGGCTGCACACCATCTCCGGGCTGCTGGGCAACGGGGAGCACGAGCACGCGCGGGACTACGTGGCCGAGATCATGGCCTCCGGACCCGTGCGGGACCCGGTGGAGAACATCACCGCGGTGGAGGAACCGTTCCTGCGGGCGTTCATCGGCGCCAAGGGCGTGCAGGCCCACGAGCGCGGGGTGCAGCTGCGCGTGGGGCTCGAGACCGCCCTGGCGGGCCAGCTCGTGGAGGCCCAGGACGTCACCGCGATCCTCGGCAACCTCGTGGACAACGCCGTGGCCGCGGTGATCGACGCGGCCCCGGCGGAGCCGGACGATCGCTGGGTGGAGGTGGACCTGCTCAGCGAGGGCTCCACGCTGCACCTCGCGGTGGCCGACTCCGGGGCCGGGGTGGCACCCGGTCTGGACATCTTCGCCTCCGGGGTCAGCACGCGCGCGGGCGCCGAGGCCGGGGTGCACGGCCACGGGGTGGGGCTCAGCCTGTCCCGGCGGCTCGCCCGCACCATGGGCGGGGACGTGTGGCTCGCGGATCCGGGTGGCGGGGCGGACGGGCTCGGCGCCGTGTTCGCCGCCAGGCTGCCCGGCGTGCTGGCCGGTGCCCCACCCACATTCCCGACCGCGGAGGAGAACCCGTGAGCGACCTCAGAGTCCTGATCATCGACGACGACTTCCACGTGGCCGCCCTGCACGTGGGCTACGTGAACTCCGTGCCGGGTTTCGAGGCGCTGCCACCGGTGCACGACCTGCGGGCCGTGGCCGCGGCAGTCGAGCAGCACGCCCCGGACCTCGTCCTCGTGGACGTCTACTTTCCCCAGGGCTCCGGGCTGGATGTGCTGCGGGCCGTGGACGTGGACGCGTTCGTGCTCTCCGCGGCCTCCGAGCGGGCCACCGTGGCCACGGCGTTCCGCCGCGGCGCGCTCGCGTACCTGCTCAAGCCGTTCGAGCCGGAGGTGCTCATGGCCAAGCTGCGGGCCTACGCGCGGTACCGCCGCCAGCTCGACGCCCCCGGGCCTCTGTCCCAGTCGGCGATCGACCGCGCCCGGCGTGCCATGACCGGCGCCGACGACGCCCCGGCCGGCACCGCGGCGTCGGCCACCGAGTCCGCGGTGGCGGATGCCGTGGCCGACGGCGGGGAGGTCACCGTGATGGACGTGGCCCGTGCCGTGGGGATCTCCCGGGCCACCGCCCAGCGCTACCTGTCCCAGATGGTGCAGCGGGGCACGGTGCAGCTGGAGCTGCGCTACGGCAGCAGGGGCCGCCCGGAGCACCGGTACGTGGCGCGGGACTGAACCGGGCAGGGGCTCACACGTCCACCTCGACGAGACCGGCCACCTCCCGGCACGGGACCTCCGGCAGGTTCTTGGCCGGGTCCGGGGGCGCGGTGCGGCCCATGTCCAGGGCCAGCCGGGATCCCTGGAACGTGCCCGCGAGGTCGAAGACCCAGTAGTGGTTGGGGCATTCCAGCGCATCGGCGCTCTGCTCCGCCGAGCGGCACACGGTGGCGCCCTGGTGCGGGCACTCGTTCGACAGGGCCCGCAGGGTTCCGGCCGCGTCCCGTGTGAGGACCAGGGCGGCGTCCCCCACGCGCACCGGGACCGCGCTGGACGGGGCCGCGAGCGCGCTGGCGGCCGCGGCGGCGTCGGGAACCTGCTGCCAGCTCACGCGGCGGCCGCCAGAATGCGGTCCGTGGCGGCGACGAGGCGCTGCCGCAGCGCGGTGCCGCGTGCGGCGAACGCGCGCTGCCGCCGCACGTACTCGGCCTTGCCCTCGGTGGTCTCGATCCGCACGGGCTCGTAGCCCCAGTCCGCGAGGTCGTAGGGGGAGGCCTCCATGTCCGTGACGCGCACGTCCCACGCGAGCTCGAAGCAGTCCGCGAGCAGCTCCGAGTCCACCGCGGGCAGCAGCTTGTACGCCCACTTGTAGAGGTCCATGCTCGCGTGCAGGCACCCCGGCTGCTCCATGGTGCGCTGGGCCTCGCGCGTGGGCTGCAGCTCGTTGCGCTCCACGGCCTGCGGCTGGAAGAAGCGGAACGCGTCGAAGTGCGAGCACCGGATCCGGTGCCCTTCAACCACGGCATCGGTGCCGCTCGCGCCCAGGCGCAGCGCCGCGTTCTCGTGGCGCACTCCGTTCTCGTCCGCGCGGTAGGCCATGGCCCACTCGTGCAGCCCGAAGCAGTCGAACGTGCCGGTCTTCCCGGCCGTGTTCGCCAGGATCTCGCGTGTGAACTTCACCGCCGTCTCACGCTTGGCCAGGAAAGCGTCCGCATCCACGACGACGCCGCTCGCGGCCTCCCGTACAGCCACGGTGGCGGCCAGCTCCGCGGCGGTGGCGGGGCGGTAGAACTTCCAGTCCGCACGCTCCGGGGCGTCGAGCAGGACGACCCCGGGGCCCGGGTGCCAGCGGGTGAACTGCGCGGGGGAGAGCGTGTAGTAGGTGAAGAGGAAGTCCTCCACGGGGTGCTTCTCCCCGCGGGAACGGCGCTCCAGGAACGGCTCCGTCCAGCGGGAGACCCGGTCCTGGTGGGCCCGTTCCCTCCGGGTCCACTGCTCCCGGCTGAGGACCTCACGCACGGGTGCCGTCCTCCTCGTTCTCCTGTGCGGTGGCGATCAGCAGGTGCATCTCCTCGTTGAGCCGCTGCACCTGTTCCGCGGTGACCCGCAGCCGGCGCATCATCTCCTCCGGGACCTGCACGGCACGCTCCCGCAGCGCCGCGCCCTCCGGGGTGACGGTCACGGCGAGCGCCCGCTCGTTGCCCGGATCCCGCTCCCGGGTGATGAGCCCGCGGGCCTCCAGGCGCTTGAGGAGCGGGGACAGTGTGGCGGAATCCTGCATGAGGTGCTCACCCAGGTCCTTGACCGTGCGCGGGTGGCGGTCCCACAGGGCCAGCATCACCAGGTACTGCGGGTGGGTCAGACCCAGCGGCTCCAGGACCGGGCGGTAGCTGTGCACCACCATGCGCGAGGCCACGGACAGGGAGAAGCACAGCTGGTTGGACAGGGCCAGCGGGTCCTCGGCAGGCGTGGGGCGTGTGGTCATGGCAGGTGCGCAGGGGTCAGCGCCCCGTGCCCCCGTAGACGGTCGCTTCCTCGCTGGAGTCCAGGTCGAAGGCCGTGTGGACGGCGCGCACGGCCTCGTCGAGCTTGTCCACGGAGGTCACGATCGAGATGCGGACCTCGGACGTGGAGATCATGTCCACATTGATGTTCGCGTCCGCGAGCGCCTGGAAGAACTGGAAGGCCACGCCCGTGTTCGTCTTCATGCCCGCCCCCACCAGCGACAGTTTGCCCACCTCGCTGTTGTAGTCCAGGCGGGTGTAGCCGATCTTCTCCTCGGCGGCGCGCAGCAGGTTCATGGCCAGCGTGCCCTGGGACTCGTCCAGGGTGAAGGACACGTCCGTGAGCGGGTGCTCGCCGGTGGAGACGTTCTGCACGATCATGTCCACGTACACCTCGGAGTCCGCGAGCAGGCGGAAGATCCGTGAGGCGATGCCCGGGTGGTCCGGCGCGCCCACGATCGTGATCTTGGCCTGGCTGCGATCATGAGCGATACCGGCGATCAGCGGCTGTTCCAAGGGGATCTCCTTCTGGGGAGTGAGGATCTCGTCGGGGCTGGGCAGGACCCAGGTGCCCTCGTTGTGGGTGAAGGACGAGCGGACGTGCAGCGGGACGTTGAAGCGGCGGGCGTACTCCACGCAGCGCAGGTGCAGGATCTTGGCGCCGTTCGCCGCCAGTTCCAGCATCTCCTCCGAGGAGACCCGGTCCAGCTTCTGGGCCGAGGGCACGATGCGCGGATCCGCGGAGTACACGCCGTCCACGTCCGAGTAGATCTCGCACACGTCCGCCTTCAGGGCTGCGGCCAGCGCCACGGCGGTGGTGTCCGAGCCGCCACGGCCGAGCGTGGTGATGTCCTTGGACGAGCGGTTCATGCCCTGGAAGCCCGCGATGATCGCCACGTTGTCGTTGTCCAGCGCCTCCTGAACCCGCAGCGGGCTGACCTCCACGAGCTTGGCCGCACCGTGGGCGCCGTCCGTGATCATGCCCGCCTGGGAGCCCGTGAAGGACTGCGCCGGGACCCCGAGGTCCGAGATGGCCATGGCCAGCAGCGCCATGGAGATCCGCTCGCCGGAGGTCAGCAGCATGTCCAGCTCGCGGGCGGGTGGCTTGCGGGCCACCTCGTTGGCGAGGTCCAGGAGGTCGTCGGTGGTGTCGCCCATGGCGGAGACGACCACGACCACCTGGTTGCCGGCGTTGCGGGTCTCGGCCACTCGCCGGGCGACCCTGCGGACGCCGTCGGCATCGGCGACCGACGAGCCGCCGAACTTCTGGACAATGAGGCTCATGCATTCCTCTCGCGGACGGGCACCTGCCCTGTGCGGGCGGGCGGTCTCGGGGATTCTGCTCCATGCTACTGGTTCGGGGGACAGCCGATCACGGGATCACGGGGCGGTTCCGGGCAGGCAGGCGCACCGTCCGGCGGGCCAGCGCGTTGCCCTACGTGGCCTCCGAGACCACCGTGCGGCCCTCGAACGCGCGGCCCAGTGTGACCTCGTCCGCGTACTCCAGGTCACCGCCCACCGGCAGCCCGGAGGCCAGCCTGGTGACCCGGATGCCCAGGGTCTTCAGCAGCCGGGACAGGTACGTGGCCGTGGCCTCGCCCTCGAGGTTGGGATCCGTGGCCAGGACGATCTCCTGCACCGTCTCGTCCGACAGCCGGGTCATCAGCTCCCGGATGCGCAGCTGGTCCGGGCCCACTCCCTGCAGCGGGGAGATGGCGCCGCCCAGCACGTGGTAGAGCCCGCGGTAGCTGCGGGTGCGCTCAATGGCCATCACGTCCTTGGACTCCTCCACCACGCAGATCACACTGCGGTCCCGGCGGGCGTCCCGGCAGATGGCGCACTCCTCCTGCTCGGTCACGTTGCCGCAGATCACGCAGAAGGACACGGAGGTCTTCACCGTGGAGATGGCGTCCACGAGCTGCTGGACCTCGTCCTTGTCCGCGTCCAGCAGGTGGAACGCGATGCGCTGCGCGGACTTGGGGCCCACGCCGGGCAGGCGCCCCAGCTCGTCGATGAGGTCTTGGACCGGTCCTTCGTACACGGTGCTCCTTCGGGAAGATGGTGGTGGCCGGAGCCGCGGGCCGGCGGGTCACCGCACGGTGGTGCGGTGTCGCGGTGGGGCAGTGTCGCGGGAGGGCGGCTACGCGGCCCTGCGGCTCGGTGCGCGGCACGCTGTGGCGTCCTGTCGTGCCGGGCGGGCCGTCGCGGCGCGCCGGGTCACTGGCTCGCGTCGTGCGCCCGCTCGTCGATGAGCATCCCACCCAGGATGCGTTCGATCGCGGCTTTTCCGTACAGGGACGAGTCCTCCAGGGATTCGTCGTCCGCGCCCGGGACGAAGTTCTCGTCGTCCACGCCGGGGCTGCGGGTGCTGGGCGGCGCGATCTTCGCGGATCCTCCGCTGGCTGCCGCGATGGCTGCCGCGTGGCGCTCGCGCCAGCCGCGACGCGGGGTTCCCGGGCCGCCCGTGCTGCCCGGGGAGCTCTCCGCGGCCTTGGAGGGTGCGGCAGACGCAGAGGCCGGTGACGCCGACGGGTTCGGCTCGTCGTACATGTCCGCCGGGGGTTCGTCCTCCGGTGGAGGGGGCGGTTCTTCGGGGCTCCAGTACTCGGGACCGCGGTCGGCGGAGGGGCGGTGAGAAAGCGTGGTCGACGGGCCGTGGTCCTGCCGGCTCCCACCGTGAGGGCTGGGCCGCAGTGCGTCGTCGTCCTGGGTTCCCACTGCGGAGCCGCCGTTCCGAGGGTCGGGGACGTGAGCAGACCTCGCCGCGCCGCTCTCGGAACCGGTTGCCTGCTCGTTTCCCTGGGGCCCGTCCATGGCCGCGGCGCCCGGTGCGCGGCGCCCACGACCGTCACGGGCGAGGGGCTCACCGGTGGGGGAACCGGAGCCGTCCGGTGCCGGGTTTCCGGGCCGGGGATCGGGGCCTGTGGCGGTGCCGGGATCCCCGGCTGCCCCGGACGTCCGGTCGACCGGCGGCGCCGAGGAAGACGCGGTGTCTGCGGGGCCGGGCTCCCGGGGTGCCTGGGTGCCCTGTGACTCGGAGCTCGCTCGGCTCTCTCCGGTCTCGGTGCCCGGCTGGGGGATCGCGGCCACGGACCACGAGGTGACCGGTTCGTCGTCCTCCGGTGGTGCGGTGTCGGAGCCGCGCGATCGGCGCGGCTGCGGCTCCTGTGAGGCTGGCTGCCCACCGGCCCCCTCCCGGGACGGTGGCGCGGACGATCCCTGCGGGGACCCGGGGCCCGCTTCATCGGAGGACGGCGCCTGCCGTCGTCGGTTGACTCCGAAGCCCTCCGGCTCCCGGAAGTAGTCCGGCTGCTCCTGGGGGGACGACGGGGCCGTGGCAGAGGGGCCGCGAGGGGCGCGGGGTGCTGGACCTCGCCCACCAGGGCCCTTCCCGGGGCCGGCAGACGGTCCGTCTGCGCCGCCGCCCTGGCCCCTCGTGTCCCCGGGACGCACAGCCTCGACCGCGCACTCCAGACCCACCACGTTCTGGATGGCAGCGCGGACGTCTGCCTCGAAGCGGGGGAAGTTCATGATGTCGCCGTCACCCTCGAAGGCGATGCGCAGCGTGGAGCTCTCGTAGGAGATGGGGGTGCCGCGCACCGTGATGGCCCAGGCCACACGCCGGATCTCCGCGAGCGCGGACACGATTTCCGGCCAGGAGGATCGCAGCAGCTCCAGCTCGCCGCTCGTGACGTCACTGGCGGCGGCGTCGCCCCCGCCGGAGTCGCTCCCGCCGGAGTGCTCGGCGTGCTGAGAAGCAGCAGCCTGATGTCCCTGTGCTGCTGCGGTGTCTCGACCGGCGGGACGACCGGTGGCGGATCCACCGCGTTCACGCCCGGGGCGGGGCTGGTCGGACACGTTGTTCTGTGCTGCGGCTTCGGGGGCGGACGTGGTGCCGTCTGCGGGCGGGTGACTTCCCTGGGGACCGCGGGCGCCCTCTGGGACCGGTTCGCCGGCGGCGGGGTGCTCGCTGCCCTGCGGATCCTCCGCCTCGTCCTCGGGGATCGAGGGCTCGGCGATGTCCGGTGTGGTCATGGCGGAGCGGCCCGGTTCCGAGCCGTCCTGCCGGACGGGCCCGGACGGCGTCGGGTCCGAGGGCTCACGGGCGGGGGCCGCAGAGGAGTCGGGGTCCGACGACGCGTCGGGGGCCACGGGTGCGATCTCGGGAGCACCGGGTGCGTGAGCTGCGGGCGCGTCGCTCTGCTCCACCGTTCCCGATGCAGCGGGCACCTCCTGGCCGCCCTGCCGGATCCCGGCGCCCCGCGGGATGCTGAGGCGCCGCTCCAGCCGGTCCACGCGGGAGGTGATGCCGCGGGTGGTGTCGTCCGCGGAGGGCAGCAGGATGCGGGCGCACAGCAGCTCCAGGTGCAGCTGCGGGGAGGTGGCCCCCGTCATCTCGTTGAGCGCCTCGTTGGTGATGTCCGCAGAGCGGGAGAGTTCTGCGGCGCCCAGCTGGGTGGCCTGGTTGCGCAGGCGGTTGATCTGGTCCGTGGGCATACCGTGCAGGATGTTGGCGGCAGAATCCGGGACGGCGTTGACCACCACGAGGTCCCGGAAGCGCTCGAGGAGGTCCTCCACGAAGCGGCGCGGGTCCTGCCCGGTCTGGATCACGCGGTCCACGGAGGAGAACACCGTGGCGGCGTCCCCGGCGGCGAAGGCGTCAACGACGTCGTCCAGCAGAGCCGCGTGGGTGTAGCCGAGCAGGGCGACCGCGAGGTCGTAGGTGAGCCCGCGCTCGTCCGAGCCCGCCATGAGCTGGTCCAGGACGGACAGCGAGTCGCGCACGGACCCGCCACCGGCGCGCACCACCAGGGAGAGCACACCGGGTTCGGTGGTGACGCCCTCCTCCTGGCACAGCTGCTCGAGGTAGCGCATGAGGGGCTCGGGCGGCACCAGCCGGAAGGGGTAGTGGTGCGTGCGGGAGCGGATGGTGGTGAGCACCTTGGAGGGTTCCGTGGTGGCGAAGATGAACTTCACGTGCTCCGGCGGCTCCTCCACGATCTTCAGCAGCGCGTTGAAGCCCTCGCGCGTGACCATGTGGGCCTCGTCGATGATGAAGATCTTGTAGCGGTCCCGTACGGGTGCGAAGGTGGCGCGCTCCCGGAGGTCACGCGCGTGGTCCACGCCGCCGTGGGAGGCGGCGTCCATCTCGATGACGTCCAGCGAGCCGGCACCGTCCCGGGCCAGGTCCTGGCAGGACTCGCACCGTCCGCACGGGGTGGCCGTGGGCCCCTCGGCGCAGTTCAGGCAGCGGGCGAGGATGCGGGCGGACGTGGTCTTGCCACAGCCCCGGGGTCCGGAGAAGAGGTAGGCGTGGTTGACCCTGTTCTTGCGCAGCGCGGTCATCAGCGGCTCGGTCACATGCTCCTGACCGATGACATCCTCGAAGGTCTCCGGGCGGTAGCGGCGGTACAGGGCGGTAGTCACAGACAAGACTCTAGCGGGGGTCGCAGACGCCCTCAGGGGGCGCGCACGCATGGGGAGCCAGGAACGTGAAGACCCCCCGTGCACCCGCCAGAGCCCGTATACCCTTGCTGCCTTCCGGCCCTGGGGGAGTTTTACGAGATGGCGCCACACGAGGGGCTGGCCACTACTTTAGCCCAAGCGCGCGCCGAGTTCGAACCGGCCATCCTCCGCGTCCTCCACGCCCAGGCGGGTGCGGATTCGCGCGCTGGACGGGAGTTCGGCTATGCTGATTGCCGCACGTGCCCCGCGAGAGCGGAACACGTGCGTGCCTGGAGGATTCGCCTAGCGGCCTATGGCGCACGCCTGGAACGCGTGTTGGGTTAACGCCCTCGGGGGTTCAAATCCCCCATCCTCCGCAGCAGACATGAGCTGCGACAACGTTCACGTTGTCGCGGCTCATGTCATTCGGAGCCGCAGGTCCTGGTAGGACCTGCGGCCTTTTCATGCCGCCCCGGCGCCGACGTGGCGCACCCGAGGAATCGCTGTGCCGGTCCGGAAACCTCTCTGGCTGCGGCGGCCACGGGCCCCGCAGCCAGGACGGGAACTACTTGCGGCGAGGCGTGAACGAGGTGGAGCACTTCCACGTGGTCTTGCCGGAGACGGCGGTGACATCCACCCAGACCGTGCGGCCCGGGGTTGCCCCGGCGATCGGGTACTTCACTGCGGCGGTGCCGCGGGCGGAGGCCTTGGCCTGCTTGGTGTTGGTTGTGGTCTTGTACTTCGCGCGGGTGGTCACCTTGGCGTTGGCGCCCACGCGGGACACGTTCACCACCGTGGTGGTCCACTGGCGGGGGTTCTTGACGGAGACACTTGCGGTGCACGGCTTGGCGGAGCTCGCGGCTTCGGCGGGCGCGGCGTCGGCCACGGAGAGACCCGCGGCCAGGGCGAGTGCGAGGATGGTGGCGGCGACGGAACGGCGCAGGGGCGCGGTGGTGACCATGGTGGGTCCTTTGCAGAGGGGGCGCACTGGGGATTCTGCAGTGCTCGGTGATCGACAGCCCGGCCGATCCGTTCCTGCGCCCGAGGGTGATCAGAACAGCAGGATCGTAGCCCCGCCCACGGCGGACCGTGGGTTCGCGAGTGAAAATTACGCATGATTGCTCATGGAAAAACCTCACGACCCGACCGTGCGGACTGCGGGGGCGTGACAGTGCCCCTGCGACCGCCAGGTGGCGGCCACAGGGGCACGTCGTCTGGGCGAGCTGCTACCGGCCCGCCCGGAACCCGGCGATGGCCGGGTCGTGGTCCGAGGAGGCGGCAGCGTCGGGGCGGTAGTAGTCCAGCGCGGTGGTGCGGTACTGGGCGTACTGCAACAGGGGCGACTGACCGGAGTTGACGTTCCACACGTCCGCGCCCGTGGTGCGCTGCTGCAGGCTTCGCGAGACCAGGAGGTGGTCCAGGGAGCCCACCTGCCCGCCGTACACGTAGGTGTGCTCGGCGGCCGCGGGTGCGGAGACGAAGCCGGCCGAGTAGAGGACCTGCATGGGGTCCTCCTGCGTGTAGGAGTTGAAGTCGCCCAGCAGGGCCACGTCCTCGGATCCGGCGCGGTCCGTGAGCTCCGGGATCCAGTCCACCAGCGCCTCGGCCTGGGCCACCCGGGCCGCGTTCCAGGCACCCTGCCCGTCCCCGGCGTCCGCGTTGGGGCCGTTCTTGGGTCCGGAGCCCTTGGACTTGAAGTGGTTGACCACCACGGTGATCGGGTCGTTGGAGCCGCGACCCTTGCCCTGCGTGGCGGTGAAGGACGCCGCCAGCGGGGTCCGGGCGTTCTCGAAGGCCCCGCCGGCGCCCGCCTCAGTGCCGAGCGCCTGGGCCTCACCCATCAGGCTCGCCTCGGCGGGCTGGTAGATGATCGCGTTGGTGATGAAGTCCTGGTCCGCCACCGGCTGCAGCTGGGAGGCGTCCACGGGGGCGATGGCCCACTTCTCGTAGCCGGCCGCACCGTTGAGCGCGCCCACCAGGGCGGCGAGCGCCTCGTTCGGTTCTTCACCCAGCTTGGCGGAGTTCTCGATCTCCATGAGACCCACCACGGAGGCGTCCAGCTGGTTGATTGCCGCCACGGTCTTGGCCTGCTGGCGCTGGAGGTCCGCCGCGTCGTAGGCGCCGCGGACGTCGCAGCCCTGGGCCACGTTGTAGGTGCCGTCGGTGGAGTAGTTGCCGCCCTTGCACTTCTTCTGCTGTCCCGTGGTGGTGAAGTAGTTCAGCACGTTGAACGAGGCCACGGAGATCTGACCTCCCACGCGCGGGGTCTTGTCGGAGGCGGTGGTGAAGCGGGCGGGCTCAGTGCCCCGGGTGATCTCGGACGTGGGCTGGAACCGCCAGGAGTCGTGCCGATAGTCCACGATCACGGGAGCGGTGATCTTCGCGCGGTCGCCCACTTCCACGGGGTTCTGGGGATCCAGGTACGGGACGGTGCGCGCCTCCTGCTGGGGGCTCGCGGCGAAGCCCCGGTTGGTGCCGTCGTCCAGGGTCACCGAGATGGCGTCGTTGCGCGCGGCCTGCGCCTCCGCTTCGGGGCTGCGGGGCAGGGCGACGTCGGTGGGCTGGGCTGGGAGCGCCGAGCCCGCCGAGAGGCCGAGCTCCCCGTAGCGACCCACACCGTAGGTGTCCGCCACCCGGAAGTTCTCCCGGGGCTGGTACACCATGGACTCCAGGTTCTCCCGGTAGGAGGTGGTGGAGGCCCAGTCGGTGGTGACCGGCTTGACGGGTGCCACCTTCTTGACGACCTTCTTGACGCTCACGTTTCCCGAGAGCTGCGTGAGGCCCTTGTACTCGCCGGCGGTTCCGGTGACCTGCACGGCATCGCCCTTCTGCACGGTCACGGGCGCCTGCCCGGTGTAGACGAACAGCCCGGTGGAGGCCGTGGTCCCGGTGATCGTCCCTCCGGAGCCCGGCGTCTGGATCACGAATCCGCCGAGGGACCCGGGTCCTGGCGGGTACACCGCGGTGACCACCGCGGGTTCCGTGGTGACGGTCTGGCCCGCCAGGGGAGTGCTCTCACCGGTCCCCTGGATGGCGGCAATGCTCGTGGTGCTCGGCGCGGCCAAGGCGGGGGCGGCACCGAGTCCCGTGGTGAGCAGCGCGGCGCTGAGCGAGATGGCCAGCGCGCCACGGCGCACGGCGCTGGCGGGGGTGGCGGAGTGGGGTGTCTGCACGGTGATCTCCTGGGCATGGGCTGTGGAAGTGGTGCCGACGGGGTGAACGATCGAGAGGGGGCGACCGGTTCTTTCGGTCCAGCACTGCTGCCAGCGAGCGTAGGAAGAGCAAGAGACCAGGTCATGACGGGAAAGTGAACTCTCCGTGAGGTGCATCACGCTGCTCCCTGGCTCCCTGGCTCCCTGGCTCCCTGGTTCCCTGGTTCCCAGGGACGGGCTGCCGCGCACGACCGGGGGCACTGGGGGAGCACCCGCTCGGCCCCTGACGCACGGGTATTCTTCGCGCATGGTGGATTCAGCTCTTCCCGTGGCCCGCGCGGCGGTGGTCAGCCTGCCCGGCAGCGGCCGCAGGCGGGGCTTCTTCGCGCAGCCGCTGGCCGGCGTGTTCGAGGTGGCGGAGGCGTTCCACGGCGCCACCCAGGACTGGACCCCGTACTTCGACGCGGCGCGGTTCGCCGAGCACTACGGGCGCGCCCCGGTTCCAGCGGAGATCGGCTGCGCCATCAGCCACGCCCGGGTGATCCGGGACTTCGCCGCCGAGGCTGGTGCGGACTCGGATGTCCTGCTCGTTGCGGAGGACGATGCCAGGTTCACCGAGGACTTCGC
This sequence comes from Kocuria sp. HMSC066H03, assembly GCF_001812045.1. NCBI lineage: Bacteria > Bacillati > Actinomycetota > Actinomycetes > Micrococcales > Micrococcaceae > Kocuria > Kocuria sp. HMSC066H03. Next base: position 650,165 of record NZ_KV807506.1, on the reverse strand, counting down.
GCGTGTGGGGCGCACCCTTCTCCAGTCCCCCCTGGGGCACGACGTCGTGGTGCTCGGTGATGGGTGGACCCGGCACCGGCGCACCGTGGTGCGGCGTCGGATCACGGCCATGTCCCAGGTGTCCTGGCTCTCACGGGTGCTGCGCGGGAAACGGCGGCTCTACCGCGTCGGCCGGTATGCGGGCCACGGGGACTGCGCGGGGCTGTACGCGATCACGCGCCGGGCCGCGAGGGCCTTCGACGACTACGTAAGGTCCCTGCCGGGCGAGAAGCTGGAGCATGTGGCCGATGCCTGGCCCGCGTTCCAGGAGCTGTGCGGGTGGGACGTCGCTCTCACTCGTCCCAGCCTGGTCACCTGGTCCGGCGGCTCCACCATCCTCGCCCCGGAGGACCTGGAACGGGAAGCCGCCGAGCTGGCCGCTGCTCCGCCCCTCACCCTCCGGGACCGGCTGGCACTGCGGGTGGCCGCGCGCTCACGGATCCGCGGCGCACGTCTGGCGCTGAGGGCCACGGTGGACGATCTCGCGTTCCGGCGGACACGGCGCGCCAGCGTGAAAGCGCAGCGGGGGACGAGCCGCAGATCGCCGCGGGAGTGACCTGCGGCGTCGTCGTTCCGCGGGGTGGCCGATGCGCGGTTCTCCCGCAGGCCGGTACGGTCACCGGGCGGGAGCAATGAGCACGGGGCCGGTGGTCTAGGTGGCCGGATTGCGGGAAGCCCCCGCCCCGGCAGCCCGGCCACCAGCCGGAACAGGTCAGTGCTTGCCGGGGACCTTCACGTCTACCCACACGAGGTGGTGGTCGGTGGTCGCTGCGGGGTCGCTCGTGAGCTCCGAACCGGGTTCGCCGAGCTTCGGCCAGAACACCCCGCTCCGGCACGCCTGGAGGTTCTTGGAGGGCAGCACGTAGTCCGTCCGCAGGTTGCCCGGGGCGGGGGTGTCGGAGAAGTCCCCGGTGTCGTACGCGGGATCGGAGACGTGGGTGCGGTTGGCGCCACCCTGCAGAGCGGCCGCCTGCACAGCTCCGGCTGAGGTGGGGCGCGGATCGCGGACCCGGGAGCTGTCCAGGAGCTGGTCGATCGCACCGGGGTAGGAGTCGCCGTCGTTCGGGTCCGAGTTGTAGTCGCCCAGGACCACGAAGCGCTCGCCGGGTGTGAGGCCGCCGCGCGCCCCGGCGTCGTCGTAGATGTAGCGCGACCGGGACGGGGAGCCCACGTAGTCGGACCAGAAGCGAATCTCGTCGTTGTTGCGGCGGCCGTTGCGGTCCTCGGGGCCGTCGAAGCTCGGCGGGGTGGGGTGGGCCGCGAGCACGTGGACGGTCTGGTGCCCCACCCGCACGGGGACGTCCCAGTGGGACTTGGAGGACAGCCGCAGCTTCCTCTGATGCTCCGGAGTGTAGTAGGACGTGGGCATCTCGTTGCCGGGCATGTCCTGCCAGCGGAAGTTCTGGAACGTGCGCACCTGCTCCCGGTCGATCGGGTACTTGGAGTAGACGACCATGCCGTACTGGCCGGGGAACTGGCCGAAGCCCCACGCGTCACCGGGCCCGCCCACGGAGCCGTTCTGGTCCAGGTCCATTCCGGAGGGCACACCCGTGTTCACGGGGGCCGTGTAGTAGTACGGGTAGTCCTGGGGCGCCTTGCCGTTCTGGCTCACGGACAGGTAGTTGTCACGGAACGCCTCGGCGGCCCTTCCGCCCGACACGTAGTCGAACTCGTTGACCAGCACCACGTCCGGCGCGTTGATCTGGATGACCTCCGCGATGTTCTGGGCCTGCTCGTTGTCCGGCGTGCTGAGATCACGGAGCAGCTGCCCCTCCGCGCCGCGGTTCAGGGACGCGTTGTACGTGGCCACGCGCAGCGGCGAGTTCCCCTGCTGGGCCTTCTGCCCCTGCTGGCCGTTCGCGGACGACGCCGCCGCTGTCGCCGCCGCGGCCCCGGAGGTCGCCGCCCCGGAGGTCGCCGCCGTGGCGGACGCCGGCACGGCGGGGGAGGCGAGCGCGGGGGTGGCGCACGCGAGGGGGAGAACGAGGCAGGTGGCTGCCAGGGCGGTGAGTGAGTTCTTCATGACTGCTCCCCGTGTCGGAACTGGTGCGCACGAGAGTAGGAGCTGCATCGGTCCAGGTCATGACCGCAGTGTGAAGTTTCGGTGCGTGTCGAGCGTGAGGTGCCGGGCCCGCCACGAGGCGCAAGCACCTGCGTCGAAAAGTGGCGGCGGGGCGGTTCACCGGGCGCCAGAACGAGTCCCGGGAGGAGCGCCAACGGGAGAGGCCCCCGCACCGGTGTGGTGCGGGGGCCTCTCGTGGGGGCCAGGGATCAGGACACCGCGCTCAGCCGCGGGGGCTGCTGGGGCAGCCGCACGGGGTGCATCTGGGCGTCGAACTGGGCGCCCAGGCCGCGCTGGATGAAGCGGACCGTGGCCATCGTGCGCTCCTGCTGGGCTCGAGAGCTCTCCACGGAGGTGGTGCGGTCCGCGGTGGAGGTCAGGGAGCCGTGCACCAGCTGGGACAGCTCGTGGGTGTCCCCCTCGGGCAGGTAGCCCTCGTCCATGGCGCGCCGCAGGATTCCCGCGAGCACGCCCTGCAGCTTCTGCACGTGCTCGCCGAGCTTGGCGAAGTCCTCGGGGGAGAGCACGGTGCGCATGGCCTGGCCGGGGGGCAGGTGGCGGCGGCTGAGGTCCTCGATCTGGTGCTGGATGTAGACGCCCAGCTGGTCCACGGGGTTCTCGGTGGCCGAGAGATCCCGGTTGAGGTCCGCGACGAAGCGCTCGGTCTTGTCCAGGGCGTAGGCCACGAGCAGCTCACCCATGTCTGCGAAGTAGTTGTAGACCGCGGTGCGGCCCACACCGGCGGTCTTGGCCACGCGGGTCATCGTCAGGTCCGTGAGCCCGTTGCTGTACAGCAGCTCGCCGAACGCGTCGAGGATGGCGCGCTGGGTCCGCTCGCGCTGAGCGGCGTTGCTGGGAGCTGTGATGCGAGGCATGACGACACCTTACCTTGTTCTGTCAGCAAAATCGGGTCTCGCTGACCACTCGTGCGGGTTCGATGTCCATTCCACCCCATGGGATCGGGGAATGCCCCGCAGAACAGGGCATTCCCCGAAGGCTCCCAGGAACCTCGGTGGCGCTGTCCGGCTATGCCTCAGCGGCGTATCCGCCCTGCCACAGGGAGTCGAACGGCAGGTGCGATCCCAGGCGGTGCCGGATGCCAGCGGTGACGAAGCTCTTGGCGGTGCGGGCGGCGTCGAGCGGGGTGGCCCCCTTGGCGAGCTCCGCCGTGACGGCCGCCGCGAGCGAGCAGCCCGCGCCGGACACGGGCACCTCGCCCACCTTGGGCTCGGTGAGGACCTCGAGCGTGGAGCCGTCGTAGAACACGTCCACGGCCTCCGCCCCGGCCAGTCGCACGCCACCCTTGGCGAGCACGGCCGCACCGGAGGAGTCGTGGATGCGCTTGGCGGCCTCCTTGAGGTCCTCCACCGAGTCGATGGACTCCATCCCGGACAGGGACAGGGACTCGAAGTGGTTGGGGGTCACGAACGTGGCCAGCGGCAGCACCTCCGCCTTCAGCGCCTGGTCCGTGTCCAGCGCGGCACCCGGCTCCTGGCCCTTGCAGATCAGCACGGGATCCAGCACCAGATGGCGGGGCTCGAGCTCCTTCATGGCCGTGGCCACGGTGCGGATGGTGTCCGGGTGCCCGAGCATCCCGATCTTCACGGCGTCCAGGTCGTAGGCCGCGGTGATGGTCTGCAGCTGGTTCGCCAGGGTCTGCTGGTCCACGGGGGTCACGCGGTGGCCCCACTCGTTCTCGGGGTCGAACGCGACGATGCACGTCAGCGCGAGGGAGCCGAAGACCCCCAGGGACGTGAAGGTCTTGATGTCGGCCAGGGCGCCAGCGCCGCCGGTGGCCTCGGAGCCCGCGACGGTCATGGCGACGGGCGGTTGGTTGCGTGTGGTTTCGCTCATGTTCCACATTGTGCTCCGAGCGGCACCGGACCCGCGAGTTTCGAACGCCGCACTACACTGGTGCGCGACGTCGGGTGGCAGGCGACGTCCCCTCACCGCACGCGACGACCCCAAGGACACCCGTGTCTTCCCACGCCACCCCGCCCCGCGGCTCCACACACCCCGCACCCGCCGACGCCGCCGCGCGCGCCGCGTCCCCGGCAGCCACCGCGCAGCCGGTCTTCGCCCGCCGCCCCCGCACGTACTTCGACGTGATCCTCGCGGCGTACTGCGTGATCCTGGTGCTCTCCAACATCGGCGCCACCAAGGGTGTGCAGTTCGGTCCGGTCATCACGGACGGCGGGTTCTTCCTGTTCCCCCTGGCCTACGTGCTGGGGGACGTGGTCTCCGAGGTCTACGGCTTCCGCGCGGCCCGCAAGGCGATCCTCACCTCGTTCTTCTTCGGGGCGTTCGCCTCGGTGGTGTTCTGGATCGTGATCATCCTGCCCCCGGCCCCGTTCTACGAGAACCAGGCAGCGTTCGAGGCGGTGCTGGGGCCCGTGCCGCTCATCGTGGTGGCGTCCCTGCTGGGCTACCTGGTGGGCCAGCTGCTCAACGCGTACGTGATGGTCAAGGTCAAGCAGCGCACCCAGGAGAAGCACCTGTGGGCGCGGCTGATCTCCTCCACCATGGTGGGCGAGCTGGTGGACACGGTCATCTTCTGCACGATCGCCGCGCCCATCATCGGCATCAACTCGTGGTCCGGGTTCCTCAACTACGTGCTCGTGGGCTACGTCTACAAGTGCCTCGTGGAGGTGGTGATCATGCCGGTCACCTACGCCGCGATCGCGTGGGTCAAGCGCCGCGAGCCCAGCTACTCGGAGCCCGTCCCGCTGCAGGGCTGAGCGCCCCAGGGAACGGCGCGTGCGGCGTCGTCGTGCGCTGCGCTCAGCGGTTCAGGTAGGCGAGCTGGGCGGCGATCGAGTGCTCGGCCGCGCGGCGCACCCCGGCGGGGACGTCCGCGTAGACGGCGTCCGTGACGGTCTCCACGCTCGCGGAGTCCCCCAGCTCGGCGACGACGCCGCGCACCTGCTCCAGCCGCTCCAGGCGGTGCTCCGCGAGCTCGTCGCACACGTCCTGCAGGTCCGGCAGCGGTGCGCCGTGGGCGGGCAGGCCCATGGCACCCGAGCGCTTGCCGAGCCGTTCGAGGGTGTGCAGGTAGTCGTCCAGGGTGCCGTCCGGGTGGTCGATCATGGTGGTGCCGCGGCCCAGGACGGTGTCGCCGGTGAGGATGGTCTCCGGCTCGTCGTGGTGCAGCAGGAGCGAGACGGAGTCCGAGGTGTGGCCCGGGGTGGCCAGCACGCGGATGCTCACGCCCGCGGCCAGCACGCAGTCCCCGTCCCGCAGGGGCTCGCCGCTGTCCCGGCAGAACTCGGGCAGGGCGGCGCGCACGGGGGCGCCGGTGATCTCGTGCAGGCGGTCGATGCCGTCCGTGTGGTCCCCGTGGCGGTGCGTCACCAGGATCAGCACCACCCTGCCGGTGGCGGCCACGGCCTGCAGATGGTCCTCGTCCAGGGGCCCCGGGTCCACGACGACGACGTCTGGTCCCGGCCACTCACCCCGTCCCTGAGCGGACGGGTGCTGGCCGTAGTCCGGGTGCTCGGGTCCGGTGCCGGGCGCGGAGAGGATCCAGGTGTTGGTGCCGTCCAGGGTCATGGGCCCGGGGTTCGGTGCCAGGATCATCCCGGCGCACGCGCTCACGCGGTGCAGCACGCCGGGGACGGTGAAGTCGGGCTGCGCGCTCATGCTCGGGCGCCCCGTTGCTCGGTCTCCGCGAGAACGACGACGCCGCTGCCGCTGGCTCGCGCGGCCCGGGTCACCGTGCGCGCGGGGCGGCAGAGCGGTCCCGTGGCCGGGATGCGCCTGGTCTCGCTCAACACGTGGGGCCCTCGAACCTGCGGATCCCTGAACCCCCGCCTGTTGCGGCAGAGGACCGGGTGGACCCACCGGGGCCGTGGATCCGCGTGCAGAGGACTCCCGGCGGGTTGAAGAAGTTCACGGCAGTCTAACGCGAGGGAAGGTCGTGCCAGGTCCGGGCGCACCCGCCTCAGCGCCGTACAGGCGGATGCGCCACCGCGAGTGGATCACCGGAGCCGGCCCCGCGGCGTCGTCGTCAGGCGGTGGGCTGGACGGTGCCGTAGTAGGTGCCCAGGAACTCGTCCCGGTACTCGAAGTAGGTGTCCGCCTCGATCGCGGCGCGGGCGCCGGCCACGAGGTCCAGGACGAAGCGCTCGTTGTGGATGGACGCCAGGGTGGCGGCGTTGCGCTCCTTGGACTTGAACAGGTGCCGCAGGTACGCGCGGGTGTAGTGCGTGCACGTGTAGCAGGGGCACGTGTCCGAGATGGGCGTGAAGTCCCTCTTGAAGCGGATGTTCGTGAGGTTGACCCGGCCGGTGGGGGTGTACACCGCGGAGGAGCGGGCCACGCGGGTGGGGGAGACGCAGTCGAAGGTGTCCACGCCGTTGTCGATCGCGGTGAAGATGTCGTCCGGCTCGGAGATGCCCAGCAGGTGCTTGGGGGTGTTCTCCGGCAGCTCCTCGGTGCACCAGCGCACGATCGTGCCCAGCTGCGACTTCTCCAGCGCGCCGCCGATGCCGAAGCCGTCGAAACCCATCTCCGACAGGTCCCGGCACGCCTTCCGCCGCAGGTCCTCGTACTGGGCGCCCTGGATCACGCCGAACAGCGCCTGGTAGGGCTTGTGGGCCCGCTCCTCCGTGAGCCGGCGGTGCTCCGCGACGCAGCGCAGCGCCCACTTGCGGGTGCGCTCCAGAGCGGTCTCCTGGTACTCGCGGGTGTTGTGGAGGGTGGTGAGCTCGTCGAACGCGAACATGATGTCCGCGCCGATGTTGTGCTGCACCCGCATGGAGACCTCCGGGGTGAACCGGTGCAAGTCCCCGTTGAGGTAGGAACGGAACCACACGCCGTCGTCGTCCACGCGCGCCATGCGCTTCTGGCCGGGCGCCATCTGGGAGTCCCCCAGGGGGTTGGCCACGGTGGACATGTCGATCACCTTGCCCAGCCCCGACCCCAGGGACATCACCTGGAACCCGCCGGAGTCCGTGAACGTGGGCCCGGGCCAGTTCATGAACGTGCCCAGCCCACCGGCCTCGTCCAGGACGTCGTCCCCGGGCTCGAGGAAAAGGTGGTACGCGTTGGCCAGCATGGCCTGGGCACCCTCCGCCGCCATCGACTCCGGCAGCACGGCCTTCATGGCGGCCTGGGTGGCCACGGGGATGAACGCGGGCGTCTGGATCTGCCCGTGCGGCGTGGTGATGGTGCCCGTGCGGGCCTGGAACTGTCCGCCGTTCTCGCCCACCCGCTCCTCGGGAAGGGAGGGGCTGTCACGCAGCCGGGTGTGGAGCTCGAAGCTGAACGGGGGTGTGGGATCTGAGATGGGCACCCGACCATTGTGCCGGGTCCGGCGGTTGAACTGTTCCGGAGGTTCCCGGCGGAGCCTCCGGGTGACGCCCGGCAACTGGGCCGTTCCGCCCTGGCCTCCGCTGCCGCATTAGCGCTGCATCATCTATGATGCAATTCATGCGCACTACCGTAGACCTTCCTCCGGCCGTCCACCGGAGGGCCCGGGACCTCGCGGACCAGCAGGGGCAGTCGTTGTCCGCCGTGCTGGCGGACCTCGTGGTGAGAGGTCTCGCGGAGAGGAACGAGCCAGTGACGGTCTCGGTGGATCCCGTGACGGGGCTTCCCTCCCTCTCGCTGGCCCGGACTCTCACGGACGCAGATGTCCGTGAGCTGCTGGACGAGGAGTGAGACCACATCTTCTCGACGCCAACGTGGTCATCGCGCTGGTCGTGACGGAGCACGAACACCACCACCAGGCGCGTACGTGGTTCCAGGACCAGGAGCGGTTGCTGCTGTGCTCGGTGGTTGAGGGCGCGCTCGTACGCATGCTTCTGCGTCTGGGGGAGCGGGGTGAGGCCGTGGAGCAGGTTCTGGTCGCGCTCCACGACCACCAGAGAATCGACTTCCTGGCGGATTCGCCGTCCTACCTGGGCGTGCCGCTCGGAACGCTCACCGGCCACCGTCAGGTCACGGACGAGTACCTCGTCATGCTGGCCAGCCACGCGGGGGCGAGACTCGCCACTTTCGACCGGGCATTGAGCGTCAGGTACCCGGAGCAGGTCACGGCCCTGGCATGACATCGCCGTCCCTCCAGGACGGCGGAGACGCTCAGCGGCCCCAGCCGGCGTGGGCGATCGCCTGGCGGATGAGGTCCTCGCGCCCGCCCTCGAACTCCTCCTGGACGTCCAGGGACAGTGCCTCGTCCGGGGTCATCCATGACAGCTGCAGCGCGTCCTGGCGGGGTTCGCACTCGCCGCGCACGGGGACGATGTAGCTCAGGGCCACGGCGTGCTGGCGGTCGTCGGTCAGCCCGGTCTCGGACGGGGACGGGAAGAACTCGGACACCGCGAACGGCACGGTGGTGGAGGGCATCTGCGGCATAGCCAGCGGGCCCAGGTCCTTCTCCAGGTGGCGCAGCAGCGCGGCGCGCACGGTCTCCCGGTACATCACGCGCCCGGAGACGAACGTGCGGACCATCCGGCCCTCGTCGTTGGCAGTCAGCAGCAGCCCGATCTCAGAGAGGCAGCCCAGGGGGTCCAGGCGCACGGGAATGGCCTGGACGTACACGATGGGCAGCGTGGCGCGGGCTCGGTTGAGGTCGTCCTCGCTGAGCCAACCAGGGTTCGGGTCCGGGGTGCGTACTGAGCTCATGCCTCGTTTCTACCCCCGGCACACCCCCGCGGGCCAGAGTCCTCCCGCGTGGCGGGCCCGGTTCAGCGGTCAGCCGAACGCGCGGCAGCCTCCAGCACCGTCCACGCCTGCACCTGGGTGCTCAGCTCCACGGGGGCACCCGTGCGCTGGGCCTGGTTGGCGTGCTGCGCGGGCTCGGGGGAGAACACGGCCACGGTCTCGCCGCCGCTCGCGCCAGGATTCGAGAAGTCCTCGTCCGGGTCGAACTCGCGGCGCCCGTCCCACAGGGCGTCCGCGGTGTCGCAGACCAGCGCCTTCGCCGTGCGGCGTGCCTCGGCATCCAGCTCGGACGACGACGCCGCCTCGCCCAGGTAGCGCGCCAGGATCCCCGTGAACAGCCCGGCATCCCCACCACCCTGGCCCGTGAGCACGGGTGCGCCGTGCGGGCCGGGGACCGTGAACTGCTGCGCCGCCCCCTGCACGAGCTGGGAGGCGCGGGAGAGCCAGAGCTCGCGCTCGGCGGCGTCGTCCGTCACGCGGGCCAGCTCGATCGCGGCACCCAGCACAGGGCCGCTGTTGTAGGTGTACACGTGCCGATCCACCGCCGTGATCTCCGATCCGGAGCCCGCGGCGACCATGCGGATGCCGTCCAGGAACACGCCCCGCTCGGCGTCGAAGAGGGTGTCGAAGAGCCACGTGAGCAGCGCGCGGGCCTCGTCCACCCGGTGCATCCGCAGGAACGTGAGGGCCACCGGGGCCGTGGACGCGGTGTTCTTGTAGTCGCGGGTCATGTTCCACCACGCGCCACCGCCCAGGTTCCCGTCGCACCCGGACTCGAGCCGCTTGGCCAGCGCCACGCCGTCGTCCTGCACCGTGCGCGTGGTGCGGCCCGTGGCCGCGACGTCCTCGTGGCGCAGCCGGCCCAGGGCGAGGGACAGCCACGCCATGTCGTCGAAGAACACGTTGTTGGTCACCCGGCCGCCGCTGTGCACGGCGATGCCCCGCAGCAGCTGGTGCGCGCGGGAGCGGGAGCGGGCGGCGTCGTCGTGCTGGCCGGCCGCGCGCTCGCGGGCGGCGGCGTCCACGAACGCCTCCATGAGGTGCGCCTGCCACCAGTAGTGCCACGGGCCGCGGCGCGGGTGCGGGAACGCGACGGCGCCCAGGTACGTGCCCGGCACGCGGAACGCGCGGCTGCCGAACAGCCGGTCCACGGAACGGGCGGCCGTGGCGGCGCGGTGGGCGGGGGACTCGGACATGGCGGGGCTCCTGCGGGACGTGGCGGGGTGTGGCAGAAGCCTAACGGGCCGAGTGGGAGGGGCGCGCCGCGACAGATCCGCGGCTACTCGACCGACGGCGTCGCCGTCCCCGTGGAGGGGACGACGCCGCCGTGTGCCGGGTCCGGTGCCCAGGAACCGCTCGTGGGACTACTGCCTCCGTCCGTCCACCAGGCGGGGCAGGCCCAGAGGGTTGGACTCACGCAAGGACTCCGGGAGCAGGTGGTCGGGGAAGCCCTGGTAGGCCACGGGCCGGAGAAACCGCTCGATGGCCGCGGTGCCCACCGAGGTGGTGCCGGGCGCAGTGGTCGCGGGATAGGGCCCACCGTGCTGCTGGGCGTACGTCACGGAGACCCCCGTGGGCCACTCGTTCCACAGCACGCGCCCGGCGGTGCCGGCGAGCACCTCCACCAGATCGGTGACGTCGCAGTCCTGCTCGCCCTGGACCGTGGCCGTGAGCTGGCCCTCGAAGGTTCGGGCGAGCGGGACGAGCTGCTCGGCGTGGTCGTACTCCACCACCAGCGCAGCGGGCCCGAAGCACTCGGTCTCCAGCTCGTGGGGCGCTGCCAGCAGGTCCGCGGCCGTGGTGAGCAGCAGCGTGGGGGAGGGCGGGTCCGCCAGCGGGGCGGGTCCCTGCGCGAGCACGCTCACACGGGAGTGCTCCGAGAGCTCCTGCAGCGTCTGCGTGAACCCGGACTGGATGCGGTCGTTGAGCAGGGGTGCGGCATCCGGGAGAGCTGCGGTGCGGAGCGTCTCCACCATCTCCGACCCGGCCGGCACCACGATGGTGCCGGGTTTCGTGCAGAACTGCCCGGCGCCCATGGTGAAGGAGCCGATGAACTCCTCGGCGATGCTCTCTCCGCGTGCTGCAGCCGCCCCGGGAGTGACGAAGACGGGGTTGTTACTGCCGAGCTCACCGTAGAACGGGATCGGCTCCGGTCGGGAGGCGGCGATGTCGAACAGCGCCCGACCGCCGGGGATCGAGCCGGTGAAGGCGCCGGCCCGGATCCGCGGGTCCTTCAGCGCGGCGGCCCCGGCCTCAGTTCCCCGGATCAGGGCAAACACGCCCCGCGGTGCACCAGCAGTCTCCAGTGCTCCGCGGAGCACATCGGCCGTGCGCTCCGACAGTTCCGGGTGACCCGAGTGCACCTTCAGCACCACCGGGTTGCCTGCGGCCAGGGCGGACGCGGTGTCCCCGCCCGCCACGGAGAACGCGAAGGGGAAGTTGCTGGCGGCGAACACCAGCACGGGACCGATCGGGCGGGCCACACGCCGCAGGTCGGGGCGGGGCGCACCCATGGGCCACTCGGGATCCGCGTGGTCGATCCGGGCGTCCAGGTAGCCGCCGTCCCGGAGGACCTCCCCGAACAGCCGCAGCTGGAAGGTGGTGCGCTTGAGCTCCCCCTCCAGCCGTCCTCGGGTCAGGTGCGTCTCCCTCTCCGCGATCGGGATGAGCTGGTCCGCTGCGGCGTCCAGGGCGTAGGCCGCGTGCTCCAGCACGTCGGCCCGCTGTGCTGGGCGCAGAGCGGCCCACGGCGCGGCGGCCGCGGTCGCCTGCGCGAGGATCTCGTCCAGCTGATGGGTGGAAGTGGTCACGGTGTCTCCTCCGGGATCGGGTGGGTGAAAGCAGGTGTTTCGGGAAGGGGCAGGGGGTCGCGGCTATCATCCAGGGCGGCGAGCCGTCCGAGTGCCACGGGCGCGGCCATGGGGCGTTTGGCGCTGGCGAGCAGGGACCGGTGGATCTGGCTCTCGCTGCCCCCCGCGGTCAGACAGGTGCTGGCGAACCCGCACACGCGGCCCTGGCACCAGCCCATGCCTACGCGGGTCGTGCCCTTGGCGCTCCTGGAGTCCTCTGCTCCGAGGGTCGTGGTGGCTCGTGCGAGAGTTCCACTGGCCACCTCCTCGCAGCGGCACACGAGCGTCTCGTGGGTCAGCCACTGCGCCCACTGCGAGGGCACGGGGTGGGCCGCGTGCATGCTCGCCGCAAAGCGTCGATGCGCTCGCCGTGTCCGCAGCGCGCGGTTCGGAGCGGTTGCCCCCGCGGCCACGGCGCCGGCGATGGCCCCCTCCGCCCCCGCAAGGGCTGCCCCGCCGACCCCGGTGACCTCACCGGCGAGGAACACACCCGGAACGCTCGAACGCTGGTACTGATCCGTGGCCCCCACCAGGGACCCGTCCACGTCCACGCGGGTGGCCACACCGAGGGCGACGGGGAGCTCGAGCTGCGGGGTGAATCCCCAGCCCAGTCCGACGACGTCGACGTCCTCGACCACCCGTTCGGTGCCCGGTCGCACGCGGCCGCAGGAGTCCACGGAGGCAATCCGCACGCCGCTCACACGGTCCTCGCCCAAAACGCGGGTGACGACCGTGCGGGTGCGGTACGGCACACGGTGGCGCAGTAGGGCGGCCGCGTACTCCAGTCCTTCACGGCCCTTGGACGGGACGGAGGCGGCCGCGCCGAGGTGCGGGGCCCATCCCGTCAGCGACGAGGACTCGTACACTGCGGCGACCTCCCCGCCCGCGTCGAGGATGCCCGCCGCCACGGAGAGCAGGAAGGGGCCGGTTCCGGCCACCACCGCCCGCCGTCCTGGCGAGCGGCCGTTGACCTTGATGAACGCCTGCACGCCGCCCGCCGCCATGACCCCGGGCAGTTCCCAGCCCGGGACGGGAAGCTGACGGTCGTACGCGCCCGTGCACAGGATCACGGCCGGAGCGAGCACCGCGTCCGGGGTGCCTGTCGGAGCGTGGCTGCCGTGCAGCAGCTCCGGGGTGGGGGACAGCCGCAGGACGTGCTCACCGCCGGGATGCGGTTCGGCGGACCACACCTGGGTTCCCTGCAGGCGTGTCAGCCGCCCTGTCCGTTCGGCGCGCTCACACCGTGCCCGTAGACCAAGGTAAACGCACCAGTCGTGGTGACCGCGCGGACGGGGGTCCTCTCCCTCCGCCTCGGCGGCGTGACGCCAGTACTGCCCACCGGTCTGAGGAGCCAGGTCCACCACGACGACGCGCCGGCCCGCCTCGCTGGCCGCGGCTGCGGCCGAGAGCCCCGCAGGTCCCGAACCGACGACCACCACGTCTGTGCGCAGGACCTCCTCGCCGGTGCTCATCTTCGAATGCGTCATGCGGAGTCCCCCTCGATCGTCATGCCGTCCTGCACCGTTGCCAGACAGGCTCGCTGCCCGGACTCGCCGTCCACGGTCACGAGACAGTCGAAGCACACACCGATCCCGCAGAACAGCCCGCGCGGTCTTCCCGCACCGCGTGTGGCGCGCCACGACACGATGCCGTGGGACATCAGCGCGGCGCCGATCGTCTGCCCCGCGGCGACGTCCAGAGGGCGACCGTTGAAGGTGATCGTCACGGGTGGCGTGGTGGTCGTTTCGGCTCTCATGCGGCACTCTCCTCGTGCGTTGGTCCGGTGTTCTGGCGGTCGAAGCGCTCGGGGGCGAAGGGGGCCAGGTCCATGTCGGTCTGTTCACCCGCCAGCGCCTGTGCCAGGAGCTTGCCCGTGGCGGCGGAGAGCCCGATCCCGGCTCCCTCGTGACCGCAGGCGTGCCACAGCCCCGGGGCGCGGGGATCCGGGCCGAGCACGGGCAGGTGGTCGGGGCAGTACGGGCGGAAGCCGTGGTAGTGGCGGATGATCCTGGTGCGCTCGAGGAACGGGAAGAGGGCCACCGCGTTGGCGGCGATCAGGCGTAGGGCCTCCACGTTCAAGGACTGGTCGAAACCGACCCGCTCCCGGCTCGATCCGATGAGAATGCTGCCCGCGGGGGTGCCCTCCACCACGGGCGAGGCCTGCAGCCCCTCGTCCGAGCTGCCCACGTTGTCCACGTACTCGGCCGCGTAGACCTTGTGGCGCACCATGGGTGGGAGGGGTTCGGTGACCAGGACGTAGCCCCGTCGCGGGTTCACGGGGACGTTCACGTGTGCCAGCTCCGCCATCCGGGCGGCCCAGGTCCCCGCGGCGTTCACCACGGCGCGGCTGTGGAAGTCGCCCGCGGGCGTGCGCACCCCGGTCACCCGGTCCCCGTTGCGCAGCATGGCGGTGACCTCCGCCCCGGACACGAACTCGGCGCCGCTCTCCTGCGCGAGCCGCAGGAGGTGGGAGGCCAGGAGCATGGGCTGCACCTGGCAGTCCTCGGGATAGAACGCCGCGCCGCGCGCGGTCTGGGTCACGTGCGGTTCCAGCTCCCGCAGACGGGTCGGGTCCAGCTGCTCCACAGCCACGCCGTAGGAGGACTGTGCACTCATCAACCGCGCGAGAGAGGCCATGCTGCTCTCCTGGGACGCCACGATGACCCCGCCCTTGGGCTCGAACTCCCAGAGGTGGCCGTGCTCCGCGAGATCGCCGTGCCAAACGGACAGCGAGTACCGCATCAGCTCCAGCTCTGGACCGAGCTCCTTGTCCGAGACGAGGATGTTCCCCTCGCAGCGGGACGTCGTGCCGCTGCCCGGTGCGCCCCGGTCCAGGACCGTCACGGACAGGCCCCGGAGGGACGCGAAGTAGGCGATCGCGGACCCCACGGCGCCTGCTCCGATCACCAGAACGTCACTCGTGGTGCTCATGTGTCACGATCCCTTCACGGATGCGGGCGGTGCCTCGACGTTCAGGGTGATGCCGGGGACGTGCAGGTCTTCGCTCTGGTCGTTGCCGCTGGCCCACAGCCCGCGGGCGTGACCGATGTGTCGCGCGAGCAGCTGGTGTGTGCCCGCGGCGTCCCCGGCCTCCATGAGGTCCAGCAGCGTGTGGTGCTCCCGGGCAGAGTCGGGGAGCACCCCGCGCTCCACCAGCAGCTTCAGGCCGTACATGCGGGTGCGCGTGCGCAGCCCTGTCGCGAGCTCCACGAGCTGGGAGTTGCCGGCGTAGCTGAGCACCCGGGCGTGGAACTTGCGGTCGCCCACGAGGTAGGCCTTCAGGTCTTTTTCCTCGGCAGCGACGACTGTCTCGTCCGCGAGCGCGCGCATGGCAGGGAAGTCCTTGACCGGGATGCTCCCGACGACGCTGCGGACCACAGGGGGTTCCAGGAGCAGACGGATCTCGGTGATCTCATCCAGGTCACGCTCCTTTACGGCGGTGACCCGGAACCCCTTGTTCTTGACTGTCTCCACAAGACCCTCGCGTGCCAGGTCCATCATGGCCTCGCGCACCGGGGTGGCCGAGACGCCGAAGGCGGCGCCCAGGGAGGGGGCGGAGTACACCACCCCTTCCTGCAGGTCACCCACGATGATGGCCGTCCGCAGGTGCTCCGTGACGGTCTGACGCAGGTTTCGCACGGGGCTGATGGGGGTGAGGGGAAGATCGTTCTCAGAGGACAAGAGGGCTCCTGGTAGATTGTGCCGGGCCTGTGCCTCCCGTGCAGGACGGGGAGCGGCGGCAGTATTCGCATTGTGGTTCATCGACCCGGGTGGGTGCACTGTGCTCAGAGCACGAATCCCTCGGGGAAGGGATCGGTGGGGTCCAGGAAGTACTGGGCCGTCCCTGTCACCCAGGCCCTGCCCGTGACACGGGGGATCACCGCATCTGTGCCGGCCACCGTCGTCCGTCCCACGAGCCGTCCCACGAACCGTGAGCCGATCAGGGACTCGTTCACGAAGTCCTGCTCCAGGGCGAGCTCGCCCCGGGCATGCAGCTGGGCCATGCGAGCGCTGGTGCCGGTGCCGCACGGTGAGCGGTCGAACCACCCCGGGTGGATGGCCATGGCGTGACGCGAGAGCTCTGCGTCCGACCCGGGGGCCTTGAGGTAGACGTGGTGGCACCCACGCACGTCGGGGCGTTCCGGGTGGACGGGTTCGTCGGTGGCGTCCACGGCGGCCATTACCGCGAGCCCTGCCCTGAGTAGCTCGTCCTTGTGCGCCCGGGAGAACGGGATCCCCAGCTGCTCCAGGTCCACGATGGCATAGAAGTTGCCTCCGAAGGCGAGATCGTAGGTGACCTGGCCGTGCCCGGGGACGTCCACCACGGCGTCGAGCCGGTCCACGAAGGAGGGCACATTCTCGATGGTGACGCTCTCGGCGCGCCCAGCCACCACGTGGACCCGGGCCACCACGAGCCCTGCGGGGGTGTCCAGGCGGATGGTCGTGACGGGTTCTTGCACCTCGACCATGCCCGTCTCCACCAGCACGGTGGCCACGCCGATGGTGCCGTGGCCGCACATCGGCAGCAGGCCGGAGACCTCGATGTAGAGCACGCCGAAGTCGGCGTCCTCCCGAGTGGAGGGCTGGAGGATGGCCCCGCTCATGGACGCGTGACCGCGGGGTTCCTGCATGAGCAGCTTGCGCAGTCCGTCCCGGTGCTCCATGAACCAGAGCCGCCGCTCGGCCATGGTGCGGCCGGGAATCGGACCCACCCCACCGGTGACCACCCGCGTGGGCATGCCCTCGGTGTGGGACTCCACGGTGTGAAAGATCCTTGTGGTTCTCATGGTCTCGTGTCTCCGTTCGGGGTGGCGGCCGGGCCGTGCGGGCCCGGCCGCCGGTGGAACTGCAGTGGTGGGGTCGAGGTGCTACAGCGCTCCCGCGAACTCCGGTGCGTAGCCGTTGGCGACGGCGGCCTCGGTGTCCCGGACCACGCGATCCCGGATCTCGGGCGACAGCGGTCCCCGCGGGGGGCGGCACACCCCGCCGTGGCGGCCCACCACGTCCATGGACAGCTTGATCGCCTGGACGAACTCGGTCTTGCTGTCCCACCGCAGGAGGGAGTGGAGCCCGCGGTAGATCTCCCGCGCCCGGTCCAGGTCGTTCAGGTCCCCCGAGGTGGAGAGCTTGTAGAGCTCCACGGTGGAGGTGGGGATGGCGTTCGGGTAGCCGGCCACCCAGCCCACGGCCCCGGCAAGCCCCATCTCCAGGACGGTGTCGTCGGTGCCGATGAGCAGGTCCATCCCGGGGGCGAGCTCCTTGATCTCGTAGGCACGGCGTACGTCGCCGCTGAACTCCTTGACACCGACCATGAGTCCTTCTTCGTGGAGGCGGGCGATCAGGCGGGGGGTGAGATCGACCTTGGTGTCGATGGGGTTGTTGTAGCCCACGATCGGCAGTCCGGCCTTCGCGGCCATCCGGTAGTGCTCCACGACGTCGTCGTCCGTGGCCCGGTAGGAGTTGGGGGGCAGGAGCATGAGGGCCGACGCGCCGGCCTCCGCGGCTTGCTCCGCCCAGCGCTGGGTCTCCATCCCGCCGTAGGCGCCGGCGCCCGGCATCACGGTGAATCCTTCGGGGGCCGCTTCCACGGCCGTCCGGACCACCTGGGCGCGCTCCTGCTCGGTGAGGGTCTGGTACTCCCCGAGCGAGCCGTTGGGCGCCACGCCGTCACAGCCGTGCTCCGCGAGGAAGTGGACGTGCTCGGCGTAGGCGTCGAAGTCGACCGAGAGGTCGTCCTTGAAGGGCAGGGCGGTGGCGACGATCACGCCGTGCCAGGGCTTGCGGGTCTCATTCATGACGGTGTCCTCTTTCAGGGTTGGAGCTGCGGGTGTGAGATGTGCGCCACGGTTAGAACGGTATGTGACATTGCACAAGGGGTCAAAGGGATTTGGGTGCTTCCGTGCGGTCCCCCACGTCGGTGCTCTGCGGGGCGTCCCCGTCCGGTTCGGCGTCGATCCTGGGGAGGAGGCACGTGCGCTGCGACGTCCAGTAGTCGGCGCCGGTGATCCCCAGGCGGGTCGGGTCGAAGTCCGGGTCCAGGCCCTGCCTGCGCTGGGCGTCATAGTCCTTGACGACCTTCCGCACCACCGGGGCAAGCAGCAGGATGCAGATCATGTTCAGCCAGCCCAGGGTGCCGTAGCCGATGTCGCCGATGGCCCAGATGGTGCTCGCGGACTCCACCGACCCGTAGAAGATGATCGCCAGCATTCCCAGCTTGAGGACCCAGGTCAGGGGGCCCCTGTTCTTGCCCGTGAGGTAGGTGAGGTTGGTGTTCGCGATGTAGAAGAACGCGATCAGCGTGGTGAAGGCGAAGAAGAACAGGGCCACGGCCACGAATCCCGGACCGATGCCGGACGAGAGGGAGTTCAGTGCGTTCTGCGTGTAGGCAGGGCCGGCCTCGAGGTCCGGGACGTTGGTCACCAGGGGCGTTCCGTCCGGAGCCACCACGTTGTAGGAACCGGTCATGAGGATCATGATCCCCGTGGCGTGGCAGACGACCACCGTGTCGATGAAGATCGAGAAGGCCTGCACCAGCCCCTGCTTCGCGGGGTGGCTGACCGCCGCCGCGGCCGAGCCGAAGGTGCCCTCGCCCACGCCGGCCACGTTGGAGAACACGGCACGGCGCACACCCCACGCCACGGCTGCTCCGGCAATGCCGCCGAAGACCTGGTGGGTGCCGAAGGCACTAGTCATCACCAGGGAGATGGTGGGGGCGATCAGGTCGGCGTTGAAGGCGATGATCGCCAGGGCTGCCAGGATGTAGCCGATCGCCATGACGGGAACCATGGCCTCCGCAGCGCGGACGATGCGCTTGGTGCCGCCCAGGATGACGAAGGCGAACAGGGCGGTCACACCCACTGCGGAGATCCAGGTGGGCACCTGGAACGCACCCTCGATGCTCGTGGCGATGTTGTTCGACTGCACTCCCGGGAAGACGAAGCCGTAGCCCACGAGAGTGATCACGGCGATGACTGCCGCGAGCCACTTCAGCCGCAGGCCGTGCTCCACGTAGAAGGGGATGCCGCCGCGGTGCTCACCGTCCACCTTGCGTTTGTAGACCTGGGCCAGGGTGGACTCGGCGAACGCGCTGGCCGAGCCCAGCAGTGCGCAGACCACCATCCAGAAGAGGGCTCCGGGTCCGCCGGCCGCGATGGCCGTTCCGACGCCGGCGATGTTGCCCACTCCCACGCGGCTGGCGAGGGTGAGGAGCAGTGCCTGCATGGGGGCGATGCCGCCCTTCTCCTCGCCCTTCTGCACCATGGCGCGGAACATGTCCGGGATGCGGCGGAACTGCACTCCCGCGGTCAGCACCGTGAAGAAGAGCCCCACAGCCAGGGCGAAGTACGCCATGGGGTTCCAGATGAAGTCGTTGATGGTGGTCAGCACTTCCATGAAGTACTCCTTTGCCCGCGGCCCCGAGCGGTTCGGTGGCTGCGACGGTCCGGTCGTCGAGATCGACGGTGATACACATCACTGTAGAGATAGGAATATGACATGTCCAGTGTGACATTGCACAGTTTCGGAAGGATAGCCCGTGGACATGGTCAACCACCACGCATCGCGGCACGGCGCCTGATCTCATCCGGGCCGTGAAGTGCGAGCCCCCGTCAGCCCAGCGCCTCCCGCAGCGCGGCCTCCCGCACCTGGTCCCCGAGCCACGGGCTGAACGCGTAGGGCGCGGACTCCACCGCCGCGATCAGGTCCTGCGGTGCGGTCCAGGCGTACTCGGCCACCTCCGACTCCGCGGGCTGCGGGTCGGCGTCCGTGACGGCCACGAACACGGGGCAGAACTCGTTTTCCACCACGCCGGTGGCGTCCGTGGCGCGGTACTGGAACTCGGGGACCACCACGGTGAGGTTGCGGATCTCCAGTCCCAGCTCCTGGCGGGCGCGGCGGGCGATCGCGTCCTCGAAGGACTCGTCCGGCCCCGGGTGCCCGCAGAAGCTGTTGGACCACACGCCGGGCCACGTGCGCTTGCTCAGCGCCCGGCGGGTCACGAGCACCCGGCCGTCCGGGTTGAGCACGTGGCACGAGAACGCCAGGTGCAGCGGGGTGGCCTCGGTGTGGACCTCGGACTTGAGTGCGGTCCCGGTCGGCTGGTGCTGCTCGTCCAGGAGCACGACGCGCTCCGGGGTGCTGTTCTCGCTCACGGTCCCGCCTCACGGTGGTGTGTTAGGTTCCTGGCCATGGTATCGGCCGGGGCGGACACGCAGTGAGGCGCCGCGTGGCCCCTCCGCTGCCCACCGTTCGCGGGGTGGGCCCCACCCGGGTGCGGATGCCCGGCCCGGGCGCCCCGGACCCCGTCCTGGACTCCCTCCCCGGTCTGCCCGCCACCGCGGTGGCCTACGTCCGGGCCCGTTTTCCCGACGACGCCGCGTGGTTCGCCGAGCAGGTGGCGGCCGGTCGCGTGGTCGGGGACGGCGGCGTCGTCGTGACCCCGGAAACGCCCTACGAACCCGGGGTGTCCGTGTGGTTCCACCGCCCCGTGCCGGACGAGGACGCCCCGCCCGTGATGCTGGACGTGCTCCACGAGGACGAGTGGATCGTGGCCGTGGACAAGCCCCACGGGCTGTGCAGCACACCCAAGGGCGAAAACGTGCGCCGCTCGGTGGTGGTGGCCGCGCGCTGCCAGTTCCGCAACGACGAGATCTCCGCGCTGCACCGCCTGGACCGCTCCACCGGCGGGGTGCTGCTGCTGTGCAAGCGGGCCGAGGACCGGGGCGCGTTCCACCGGATGTTCCAGGCGCGCACGGTGCGCAAGACGTACTGGGCCGTGGCGGGGGTGAACGAGCGCGTGGGGGAGCAGACCGTGCGCGTGGAGTCCCGGATCCGCAAGATCCAGGGCGTGGTGCAGGCGTTCGAGGAGCCCGGGGAGGTCAATGCGGTCACGGACGTCCGCCGCGTGGAGACCTTCACGGACGCGGACGGCGCGTGGGGGCTGTACGAGATCGCCCCGCTGACCGGGCGCACCCACCAGATCCGGGTGCACATGACCTCGCTCGGGCTGCCGCTGCGCGGAGACAGGCTCTACCCCGAGCCGCGCGAGGACTTCGACGTGGAGGACCCGGACAACCCCCTGCAGCTGATCGCCCGCTCCGTCGAGTTCGTCCATCCCCGCACTGGACATGACGTGCGGATCGACTCGCGCCTGACACCGAGCAGCCACGCGGCAGCCACCGGAGCCGTCACGTAACGATTGCGTAACATGTGACGGGTCGCACCCGAGCATGCCCCGCCGGGGTACCGTGGCCCGCGGGTCTTCCCTCCGTTTCCGGGCCCACGCCGGACATGCCGCTCACGGGGCATGAGCGGCACCAGTCGGCGCCTGCCGACGCGAGCTGTCCCCGCAGCGTGCACCGCCCCGCCGCACCCCGCGGCGGGATCCCTGCGCGCCCGAAGACGAAACGACGCCACATGCCTCCTCGCCACCTCGCTGTCCGCACCGGGCAGAGCTCCTTCCAACGTGCCGTCACGGCGCTCACGGCATCCACCGCGGCGGCCGCCGTGGTCCTCGCCGGCGGGCTGTTCACCGCGCCCGCGGCCAACGCCTCCTCCTCGGACATCGTCTCCGTGTCCTCCGGCACCCGGAACGCGGACGCCCAGAAGATGCTCGGGCAGATCAACAGCCACCGGGCCGCCCGCGGTCTCAAGCCCGTGAAGTACTCGCCGTCCCTCTCCGGGATCGCCCAGGGCCAGTCCAACCGGCTGGTGAACCAGGAAGTCATCAGCCACACCAACACGTTCCTCACCGACTCCCGGGCCGCCGGCTACGACGCCGCGGGGGAGATCCACGCGCTGTCCTGGCAGAACAACGTCACGGAGCTCACCACCTGGTGGAAGGGCTCGCCCGCGCACAACAAGGTGCTCACGGATCCTCGCATGGAGGTGGTGGGCATCGGGCTCACCTACGTGGACGGCAGCCTGGGTCGGACGGGGCAGGGCTGGCGGCTGGTCGGCACCGTGACCTCGTACGGCTACCCCGCCGGCCGGGCACCCGCCGACACCCGCACCAGCGTGACGGGTGGCCCGGTGGCGCCGCAGTCCAAGCCGTCCACGGGCGCGGCCGCCGCCAACTACCCCGTCACGGGCGGCATCCGCGCCCGGTACAACGCCCTGGGCGGTGCGGCTGTGATCGGCACCCCGGTGACGCCCGAGCGCGGCGGACTTCCCGGCGGGGGCGTGTACCAGAGCTTCCGCGCCCCCAACGGCGCACAGTGGAAGATCCTGTGGTCCCCCCGCAGCGGCGCGCACGCCGTGAAGGAGACGGGCGCGATCGGCAAGACCTGGAAGGCCCGCGGCTACGAGCGCGGCCTGGGCTATCCCGTCACGGACGAGTACCGCTCCGGCTCCGAGGTGCGCCAGCGCTTCTCCAACGGCTACACCGTGCACTGGTCCCGCACCACCGGCCGCACCTGGATCGCGCGCTGACCCGTCTCTCCACGACGACGCCGCCCCGCGGACTCCCTGCCTCGGCACGGGTCCGCGGGGCGGCGGTGTGTCAGGTCGCGGCCTGGCAGCGGGGGCACCACGCGATGGTGCGCAGGTGCTGCACCGCGGTGCGTGAGGGGGTGGGGTCCACGGTGAGCAGGGCGTCGTCGATCTCCCCGCGCTTGAGCTGCGTCCCGCAGCGGCGGCACGGCTGACCGTCCTTGCCGTACGCCCAGAACAGGGGGCGGCCCTGCGGCGCCTGGCCCACGGTGGAGCGCATGGAGCGGTCCTTGTTCAGGTGCAGCAGCTTGTGGGCGAGCGTGACGATCTCGCGCAGCTTGCCCTCCGGCAGGGAGTCCACGCGGGCCCACGGGTTGGTGCGCGTCATGAACAGGGTCTCCACGCGGTACACGTTGCCGATCCCCGCGAGGTTGCGCTGGTCCATCAGGGCGGTGCCGATCGCGCGGTCCGGCTGGGCGCTCAACCGTTCCAGCGCCTTCTCCAGATCCCAGTCCGGGCCGAGGATGTCCGGGCCCAGGTAGCCCACGAGCTCCGGCTCCTCCAGCCGGGTGGGCACCAGGCGCACGTCCTTGACGTCGAAGCCCACGGCCTCCACGTCCTTGGTGCGCAGGATCGCGCGGATGGTGTGCGAGCCCTGCCCGATGGCCACGTCCGCGCTGATGCGGGTGCGCGCCTCGGCGGCGGAACGTACGCTGCCGCCTCGGCGGGCCTGTCCGCGCGGGCGGTAGGGGCTCGCCCCGGGTCGGCTCCGTCGCCGGCCGGGGCGCGCGGCGGCGTCGTCCTGCTGCCGGTCGAAGACCCGCCAGGTGCCGTCCATCATGAGGTGCGAGTGCAGGGTGAGGGGCTCGGCGCCGGACTTCAGATCCGCCGCGTCCGGGGCGGCCGAGAGCCGGATGAGGATGTGCTTTCCGCGCGGCACCACCGCCACCACGGTGCGCCCGGCGACGTCCGAGGTGGCGAGGGCGGGCACCCGGAAGTCCGAGCTCTCGATCACGGCACCCTCCAGTGCCTCGCGCAGCATCTTGCACTGGCGGTAGACGGAATCACCTTCGGGCACGGGGCCTCCTCGGTTCGCGGTGGGGTGTTCAGCGTATGCCGTGACTGCTCGCGAGTGGCCGAATGGCCATTGTGGACGGTGGCGAACCGTGATGTCGTGGATGGTTCACCCCCACGTGAGGAGAGTCGAATGTCTACTCGGAAGAGCACTGCACTGGGGCGGGAGAAGACCCGCGCGCTGGCCGTGGGCCTGGGGCTCGTGGCGCTCGCCGGTCTCGTGGTCGCATACTTCGCGGCCACGGACAGCACGTTCTACCTGCGGGTGATCGGTTTCCTGGTCTTCGCAGTGGCGGGTCTTGGCTCAAGCGTGACCTTCATCCGCAGTCGCAAAGCACCCGCCGTCGGCCACGATAACGGCGCATGAGGACTGCTGAGACCGCGCGAAATCCCGAGAGCTGGTCCCCGCCTCCCCTGTGGGCGGCCGGTGTCCGGGCACCTGATGATGGGTGCCCTCAAGGTTCCGGTGATCCTCCTCCTGGGTGGTCTGCGGGGCGGTGTGGCGCTGGGCGCCGCGTACGCCGTGGCCACGGCGGGCGAGGTGATCCTGTCGAAGTCCTGGCTGCCCGGTGACACCCAGGCCGAGTTCGATGAGAAATGGCGTCGGACCAAGCAAATGACGCACGAGACGTTCGACGACGACGTGCAAGACCTCAAACGGCAGGCCGGTCAGAAGGCCCGGGACAGCTACTACAAGCGCAAGGGAAACGAGTGACGCAGGAGCAAGCGGGGTCCATGGTCCACACGTAGGCCTACCTCCGCCTGTGCATGTACGGTCCCGCCTATGGTGACGAGATGATCGACATTGAAGCGCTGAGGCAGTCAGCCCGGCGGCGAGCAGCCGCGCGGCCACGGTCACTATTTGACGGCATGATCCGCGATGAGCACGTGGGCGGCATCGCGACGCGGTCCTACACCCCGCACGAGAAGATGACCGATGCCATCGTCTACTTCTCACACGGTGGATACGGGGTGTTCGGTGATCTCGACCTCCAGGACGCCTACTGTCGTCGTCTCGCAACAGTCTTGCGCCGCCGAGTCGTTGCCGTGGACTACCGCCTCGCGCCCGAGAACTCGTTCTTCGATGCAGTCGACGATCTCGAGAGCTGCATTCGGGGCCAGGCAGGGACCACGGGCGTCATTCTCGGTGGAGATTCGGCCGGGGGTGCCGTGAGCGTCGCTGCAGGGGATCGGATCGGAGCCACGGTTCGGGCTTTGATACTCACCAACCCGAATCTTGACCTCACTCTGCAGTCCTTCGACCGTCAGGCTCCCCAGGGCCCGGACTGGGAACTGTTGCACCGGGCTTTCACCCTCTGGTCACGGCCGCTGCCGCTGCAGGAAGCCCCGGAGTTCCACCGACCGGAGAAATCGCCGCCACCCATTTTTCTTGCTGTCGGAAGCGAGGACTCTCTGGTTCCAGAGGCGCGTCTACTGGCAACTATCTGCGCGAGCCGCGGATGGGACTGCGAACTGAATATCGTGAACGGGCGCGGTCACGGTTTCATGAGTGACCCTGACAGCGCGGACCTCGTGATCAGGCGGGCTGACGCTTTCATCCGCAGGCATCTTGCCGTGTCCTGATCACGCACTCCCGCACAGAACAGGGCGAACCTCCACCGAGGTTGCCGCGCCTCCGCAAGGTGCCCCGTGGAAACAGCCCCGGGCCGTCACCCTCTGCCCCCACCCACCGGCGCCCGCATCCGCACACCCTTCGGGGTCTGGTAGAAACCGCCCGCGAGCAGCCCGTCCCGGACCGCGGTGACCAGCTCCTCCGAGGAGAGCACCGAGTCCCCGTTGACCTTCTCCACCACGAGCGAGTCCACGGCTTTGCGCTGCACCAGGCCGGCCACCGCCTCCGCCGCGAGGTGCAGCAGCGCGTGGTCCGAGACGAACGCCAGCGCCGTCTTCCCACCGCGCTCCAGGTACAGGGTCAGCGCGCCGTCCACGAGTACCACCACGGCACCGGCCTTGCGCCCCGGCCGGTGCTTCGTGCTGGACTCCAGCACTACCGCCTCCGGCCAGTCCAGCGCCGCGCCGTACGGGTTCGCGGGGTCCGTGGCCGCAAGGGCGAGGACCTGGGGCTCGGCCTTGCGGGCGGCGTCGTCGTCCGTGAAGCTGCGCAGCACGTCAACCGTTGCCGGTTGCGTGAACTGGGCGGCCCCGAGGCCCTCGATGAAGTAGCCGCGCCGCGCCCGCCCCGCGTCCTCCAGAGCGCGCAGCACCTTGTAGACGGTTGAGAAACCGCCCGGCACGTCCTCCACCGCCACGGGCCCGCGCGTGAGGATCCCGTAGCGGTCCAGCAGCAGCTCCGCCTGGGCCTGCGCGCGCACGGTGGGGTTCAGCGGCTCGGGGCGCAGCACGGACCACCGGCCCGCCGTCGTGCGCTCCTCGCCACCCCCGGAGGCGCGCACCACGCGCGTGCCGGACGGAGCGGCGTCGTCGGAGGAACCCGCGGGGTCGAAGCCGGCCGGACCGCGCCCCACGGCGCGCAGCCGCGCCGCACCCCGGCGCCCCGCGGAGCGGGAACGCCCCGGCCGCTTGGGCGTCTTGTGCGCGGAGTGCCCCCCGGAGATCAGCGCGCGAACCGGGGCGTACGTGTCGTTGGTGATCAGCCCCGCCCACAGCAGGTTCCACAGGGCGGTGCGCAGCTGGGCCATGTCCACGCTCACGCCCGCGGCCGCGAGGGGCTGGATCAGCTGCCACGCGAAGTACGCGCCGCCGCCCTGCAGGACCGTGAGCAGCTCCCGTTCCAGCGCTGAGTCCAGGGCGGCCACGGCGGCGTCCAGCTGGGCGACGGGCGGCAGCGAGAGCTCCGCGGACTCTGCCAGGTGGAACGCCACCCAGCCGTCCTCACCGCCCAGGGACCCGGCGCCGGAGAAGATGACCTCACCCGTGGCCATGAGCTCGTCCAGCATGGCGGGCCGGTAGTCCACCACGCGCTGCGAGAGAACGAGCGGCTCCCACGCGGACGCCGGGATCGGCACCCCCGCGAGCTGGTCGATCACGGTCAGCACCCCGTCCAGCCCCCGCAGCTGGTGCCCCTTCACCGCGTGCTGCCACGCGGGCAGGAACGTGGCGTAGGCCTGCGGGTCCACCGGCTCCACGTCCGCGCGCAGGGCCGCCAGCGAACGACGCCGCAGGGTCCGCAGCACCTCGATGTCGCACCACTCCGAGTCCGACGCCGCCGGGTCACCGCTCGGCCGGAACGCACCCTCGCTCACGCGCCGCTGCTTGGCGAGGGACCGCAGCGCGGACTCCACCACGGCGGGTCCGAGGCTCAGGGCCTGCGCCGCCTCGGCCACGCTGAACGGCCCGTGCGTGCGGGCGTACCGGGAGACGAGGTCCCCCACGGGATCCGCCACCGGTTCCAGGAACGCGAGCGGCACCCCCATGGGCAGGGGCTGACCGAGGGCGTCCCGCATCCGGGCGGCATCCTCCACCGCGCAGTACACCTCGCGCCCGCCCACGCGCAGCACGATCGCGCGGTTGGTGTCCACGAGGGTTTCCAGCAGCTCGCGCGCGGCCTCCGGGGAGATCGCCCGGTACGCGGGGTCCTCGGCCCGCTCCGGGTCCTCCTCGCTGTCAGGACCGCCCGACGCCGCGTCTTCCGCGGCCGCCGACCCCGCCGGAACGGAACCGTCCCCGCGAAGGCGCAGGGCGGCGTCGTCGGCGGTCATGGGTCCGAGCAGGCGCAGCAGGTCCGCCGCGCCCTCCACCCCGCGCAGGCGGCGGTCCGGGGCCAGGCGCTGCAGCTGCAGGACGGTGGTCTCGATGACCTCGGGGTCCAGCAGCTCGCGCAGCTCGGCACGGCCCAGCAGCTCGTTGAGCAGGGCGGGGTCCAGGGACAGAGCGGCGGCCTTGCGCTCGGCCAGCGGGGAGTCGCCCTCGTATAGGAACTGCGCCACGTACCCGAACAGCAGGGTGCGAGCGAAGGGCGAGGGGGAGTCCGTGGTGGTCTCCACCACCCGCAGCTTCCGCCCGGCCAGGTCCCGCTGCAGCTGGAGCAGGGCGGGGACGTCGTACACGTCCTGGAGGCACTCGCGCACCGTCTCCAGAATGATGGGGAACTGCGGGTACTTCCGGGCCACGTCCAGCAGCTGGGCCGAACGCTGGCGCTGCTGCCACAGGGGCGTGCGCTTGCCGGGATCGGCGCGCGGCAGCAGCAGGGCGCGCGCGGCGTTCTCCCGGAACCGGGACGCGAACAGCGCGGAACCGCCCACCTCCTCGGTGACGATCTGCTCCAGCTCCTCCGGCTCGAAGAGGAACAGCTCCGCCCCGGGTGGCTCCTCGTCCGTGGCGGGCACGCGCAGCACGATGCCGTCGTCCGCGGCCTGGGCGCTAGCATCCAGCCCCCAGCGCTCGTCCAGCCGCGCGCGGACGGCCAACGCCCACGGACCGTGCACGGGCGTGCCGAACGGGCTGTGCAGCACCAC
Source organism: Kocuria sp. HMSC066H03 (assembly GCF_001812045.1). Taxonomy (NCBI): domain Bacteria; kingdom Bacillati; phylum Actinomycetota; class Actinomycetes; order Micrococcales; family Micrococcaceae; genus Kocuria; species Kocuria sp. HMSC066H03. The sequence goes on along the minus strand of NZ_KV807506.1, from coordinate 622,614 downwards.
GCGCCAGTCCCCGAGCTCGTCCCGGAAGCGCTCGACCATGAGCGTGCGGTCGTCCGGCACGTGCTCCGTGGCCTCGCGCTGCTCCGCGAGGTACGCCAGCAGGTTGTCCTGGGCCCACTCGTCCAGCCCGGACACCGCCAGGCGCTCGCGGGCCTCGGCGTTCGCGGCACCGGCCAGCTCGCGGGTGAAGCGCCCGACGGCGCGCCCCAGCTCCACGGGCCGCCCCAGCCCGTCCCCGTGCCAGAACGGCAGCTTGCCCGGAACACCCGGCGCCGGGGCCACGACCACGCGGTTGTGGGTGATCTCCTCGATCCGCCAGCTGGAGGCGCCCAGCGCGATGATGTCCCCCACGCGGGACTCGTAGACCATCTCCTCGTCCAGCTCGCCCACGCGCTTGGGGGACTTGGAGTCCTGCTCGCCCACCAGGAACACGGGGAACAGACCGCGGTCCGGGATGGTGCCGCCGCTCGTGGTCGCCAGGCGCAGCGCACCGGGGCGGGCCTGCAGCGTTCCCGTCTCGCGGTCCCACACCAGGCGCGGGCGCAGCTGCGCGAACTCGTCCGAGGGGTACCGCCCGGCAAGCAGGTCCAGCACGGCGTCGTACGCGGAGCGCGGGAGGGAGCGGAACGGGGCGCTGCGGCGCACGGTGTCGTACCAGGCCTCCACGTCCACGTCCTCCGCGGCCACCGCGGAGACCGTCTGCTGGGCCAGGATGTCCAGGGGATTGGCGGGCACCGAGAGCGGCTCCAGGTTCCCGGCGAGCATCTGCTCCGCGATCACCGCGGCGTCCCGCACGTCCCCGCGGTGCTTGGGGTAGATCCGCCCGATCGACACCTCACCCACCTGGTGCCCGGCACGCCCCACGCGCTGCAGGCCGGAGGCCGCCGAGGGCGGGGACTCGATCTGGACCACCAGGTCCACGTGGCCCATGTCGATGCCCAGCTCCAGGGACGAGGTGGCCACCACGCACCGCAGCCGCCCGGTCTTGAGGTCCTCCTCGATCAGGCTGCGCTGGTCCTTGGACACCGAGCCGTGGTGGGCGCGCGCCAGCACGGGGGAGGCACCCTCGTGCCGGTTGCTCTGCCGGGGGATCGCGGCGGGCTCCCGGTCGTCTGTCGCAGGGCGGGCGACGCCGCCCGGGCCGTCGGGCGCGCCAGTCCCGTCCCCGGGGGCGCCGAACGGCGCTGCGTGGCCGGGCGCTCGCTCGGGGCGGCTAGGACCGTCGGAGGCCGCACCGGGGGTGCCCGGCGTGTCGTCCCCCTCGACCGCGAAACCGTCGGGACCTTCGGGCCCGGCGCCCTCCTCCCCGGCCGCGCGCCGCGCGCTCTCCGCGAAGAGGTGGTTCAGCGCGTCCCCCACGGCCACGGGATCCCCGGAGCGCTCGCCGACCGGGGACTGCTCCGCGGCGTTCTCCATGCGGAACTCGTGGATCTCGTTGAGCCGCGCGGTGAGCTTCTCCGCGAGCCCGCGGGAGTTCGCGAACACGATCGTGGAGCGGTGGGCCTCCACGAGGTCCACGATCCGCTCCTCCACGTGCGGCCAGATGGACGCGGTGGCCTGCCCGGAACCGCCCAGGTCACCGTCCAGGTTCGGGGAGCCGTCCGATGACGGCGACGCCGCCGCACCGCCCAGCACCGTCATGTCCGGGATGGGAACGGAGACGGTGAGGTCCCAGTCCTTCTCGGACGGGGGCCGCACCACGTCCACGGGCTGCGAACCGCCCAGGAAACCGGCCACGGTGTCCACGGGCTCCACGGTGGCGGAGAGTCCGATCCGTTGGGCCGGCTCCTCCAGCAGGTCGTCCAAACGCTCCAGGCTCACCGCCAGGTGCGCGCCGCGTTTGGTGCCGGCCACCGCGTGCACCTCGTCGATGATCACGGTGTTCACGTGGCGCAGGGTCTCCCGCGCCTTGGAGGTGAGCATGAGGTACAGGGACTCGGGCGTGGTGATGAGGATGTCCGGCGGGTGGGCCAGCAGGGAGCGGCGGATCGCCTGGGGGGTGTCGCCCGAGCGGACCCCCACGGAAATCTCCGGGGGCTCACCCCCGGCGGCCTTCGCGGCCTGCGTGATGCCGATCAGCGGCGCCCGCAGGTTGCGCTCCACGTCCACGCCCAGGGCCTTGAGCGGGGAGATGTAGAGCACCGAGGTGCGGTCCTCGGCAGGGGCGGCCGCGGCGTCGTCGTCCCCGGAGGAGCCCGGGGCGGCGGTGCCGCCCCGCGAGCTCCCGTCAGGGGAACCCGCGGGGGACTTGGCCGCGAGCAGCCGGTCGATGGACCACAGGAACGCCGCGAGGGTCTTGCCGGAACCGGTGGGGGCCACCACGAGAGCGTGGTGGCCCGCCGAGATGGCCTCCCACGCGCCGCGCTGGGCCGCCGTGGGCCCGTGGAAGGCGGCGTCGAACCACTGCGCGGTCGCGGGGGAGAAGAGGTTCAGGACCGAGTCAGGATCCAAAGCCCTTGACCTGGAGCTGGGAGACCTTGGGGTTTCCGCAGGCCTGACCCGGGTAGGGGACCACGAGCGACTCGTGGCTGCCCGGCGGGTAGACACGCAGGCCGGTGACGTCGTGCGGGTTGCACACCTGCCCGATCACGCCGGGATTGGTGATGCTCACGCTGGTGCTCGTGGACGCCCCCGGCTGCAGGGTGACCGGCGCCGTGGGGGCCTCCGTGCGGGAGGCGGGGGCGCCCACGATGGCTCCGCCCGCGTCCACGAAGGACACCCCCGGGTAGCCGTTGAGGGTGCACGGCGCGGAGCCGTTGTTGGTCAGCGTGAGGGTCGTGATGGTGTGCCCGGCCGCACCGTTGGAGGGGGCCGCGGAGCCGCTGAGGTTCGACGCATTGCACACGGCACCCGCGGCCTGCTGGTCCGCCTTCTCCTTGTCGAAGGGGCTCGCGGTGGGCATGCCCACCTCCGGAGCCGACGCCATGCGGGTCTCCGTGGGCTGGGGCTTGGAGGCGTCCTCGGCCTGGGTGGTCTCGGTCGAGGCGGTGGGCGGTGCCGGCGTGGGCGTGGCCGATGCGGAACCGTTCGTCGCGCTCGGGGGCGTGGTTGGGCTCGGGGACGCGGACGGGCTCGCCGACGTGCTCGAGCCCGCAGAGCTCGTGTCGCCGGAGGACGGCTCATCGCCGGAGGAACCGCACGCGGACAGCGCCAGCAGGGCGGTCAGGGCAGTGGCGGCGAGCAGCGGACGGGAGTGCCTGTGGGTGCCCCGGGGGTCGGGCGATGAGGTCGTCATGGTGACAGTGTCCTACGTTTCGTCGGCAATGCGGCACACATCACCTCTGCGAGGTGCACCGCGTCGGCCTGCGTGCCCTGGGCGATCTGCGTGCGGCACGAGAAACCGTCCGCCAGCACGATCGCCCCGGGTTCCGCGGCCCGGATCGCGGGGAAGAGGTTGCGCTCGCCGAGTGTCCGCGAGATCTCGTAGTGCCCCGGCTCGAAGCCCCAGTTCCCGGCCAGCCCGCAGCACCCGCCGCCCACCACGGAGGTGTCCACGCCCAGCTTCTCCAGCACGGTGAGCTCTGGGGAGTAGTCCCCCATGGCCTTCTCGTGGCAGTGCACCTGGCACACCGCGCTGCTCGGACCCTGCCGGGTCTCCAGCGGCTCGAACGGCCAGTCCCCGCCGGCCTCCAGGTGGGCCGCCGCGAACTCGCCCAGGGTCCGGGTGAGGCCCTTCACCACGTGGGCCCGGGGGTCATCGGGCAGCAGCTCGGTGATCTCGTGCTGGAGCATCACCGTGCAGGACGGCTCCAGCCCGATCACCGGGTACCCGGCCTCCAGCAGCGGTGCCATCACGTCCAGGGTCTGCCGCAGCACCTTCCGGGTCATGTCCAGCTGACCCGTGGAGTGCCACGTGAGCCCGCAGCACACGTCCCCCATGGGCATCAGCACGCGGTAGCCCATGGCCTCCAGGACCTCCACGGCGGCCTTGCCGGGTCCGTCCGCGGAGTAGGTGGTGAACGTGTCCGGCCACAGCACCACGGACGGGCGCCCGGCGGGATCGGCCCCCGCCATCCCAGTCGCTTGGGCACTGCGGACCGACGACGCCGCACGGCCGCCTCCGCGCGGAGCCGCACCGGCGGCGTCGTTCCCGGCAACGTGGCCCGCGTGCTGGGAGCGCGCGCGGAACCACGCGGTGAACGGGGTGTCGTTGAAGCGGATCATGTCGCGGCGCGGTTCGATGCCGCCGAGCTTCTTGGTGAGTGCCTCTACGGCCGGGATGCGTTCCAGGACGTTGACCGCGCGCAGGGAGCCGGGCACGCGGGCCGCGATCCGCATGAGCCACGGCATCCACCCCATGGTGAGGTGCGCCATGGGCCGGCGGTCCCGGCCGATGAACGAGCGGAGGCCCTGCCGGAAGTGGTGGTGCAGGAACTCGGCCTTGTAGGTGGCCATGTCCACGTTCACGGGGCACTCGGTGGCGCACGCCTTGCAGGACAGGCACAGGTCCAGGGCCTCGTAGGTCTCCTTGGACTTCCAGCCGTCCGTGAGGTGCTCGCCGCGCAGCATCTCCGCGAGTGAGCGCATGCGGCCTCGCGTGGAGTGCACCTCGTCCCCGGTGGCGTGGAAGGAGGGGCACATGGCCCCGGAGTCCGAGCGGCACGCCCCCACCCCCACGCAGCGGTTCACGGCCTGGCCGAACGAGCCGTTGTCGTGGGAGAAGGCGTGCACCGGGGTGAGCTCGAACGTGCGCGCACCCGGTCCGGGGCGGATGCCACGGTCCAGCGGCTCCGGATCCACCAGCACGCCGGAGTTGAACACACCCTCGGGGTCGAAGATCCGCTTGAAGCGCCCGAACGCCGCCAGTGCCTCCGGCGTGTAGATCGTGCTCAGCAGCTCGGAGCGGGCGCGTCCGTCCCCGTGCTCGCCGGAGACCGAGCCGCCGTAGCGGTGCACCAGCTCGGCGGCCCGCTCGATGAACTCCCGGTACCGCGCCACCCCGTGCTCGGAGTTGAAGTCGAAGGAGATGCGGATGTGCACGCAGCCTTCGCCGAAGTGGCCGAACGGGATGCCGCGCAGATCCATCTCCTCCAGCAGGGCGTAGAGGTCCCGCAGGTACTCGCCCAGCCGGGCCGGAGGCACCGCGGAGTCCTCCCACCCGGGCCACGCCTCGCCGCCGTCCGGCAGGCGGGTCACGATGCCCGCTCCGGCCTCACGGATGTGCCACAGGGCCCGGGCCTGCGCAGGGTCGCCGACCACCACCGAGTCCACCACTGTCTCCTCGACCAGCGCGGGGAGTCTCCGGGCGGCGTCGTACGCCTGCTCGGGGGTGTCCCCGGCGACCTCGCAGTACAGCCAGCCGCCCCCGCGCGGGAGCTCGGAACCGGCCTGCTCCTGGCCGGGGCGGGTGCGCAGGGCGGCCAGCAGGTCCGAGCCCATGCCCTCGATGGTGGTGACGCCGGAGACCCGGAGCGCGGGTGCGGCGCTCGCGGCGTCGATCGCGTCCTGGAACCCGAGGACCGCCAGCGCGGTGTGCGCGGGCTTGGCCACGAGCTTGACCGTGAGCTCCGTGATGATCCCGCACGTGCCCTCGGTGCCCGCGAAGGCCTTGGCGGTGTCGAAGCCGTTCTCGCCCAGCAGGTAGTGCAGCCCGTAGCCGGAGACCTGGCGCGGGAACTGGCCCAGCTCGGTGCGCAGCATGGCCAGGTGGTCGTTGCGCAGCCGCTCCAGCTGCGAGGTCAGGGCGGGCTCGGAGGTGCCGCCCGCGTCCAGGGTGACCAGGCGGCCGTCGGCCAGCATGACCGTGACCGAGACCAGGTTCTCCGCACTCGTGCCCCACGCAACCGAGTGGGAGCCGCACGCGTTGTTGGCCACCATGCCGCCCACCGTGCAGCGCGAGTGGGTGGAGGGGTCCGGGCCGTAGGTGAGGCCGAACTCGGAGGCGGCCTCCCGCAGCTGGTCGCAGATGACCCCGGGCTCGATCCGCGCCGTGCAGGCCTGCGGGTCGATCTCCAGGATGCGGCGGAAGTGGCGGGAGGTGTCGATCACCAGGCCCTCGCCGATCGCGTTGCCCGCCACGGACGTGCCGCCGCCGCGGGGGACCACGGACCAGCCGTTCTCCCGCGCGGTGGCGAGCAGCTCGCGGATCTCCGCGACCGAGCTCGGCTCGGCCACCGCGGCGGGGAGCCTGCGGTAGATCGAGGCGTCCGAGACGTACGCCGCGCGCGTGGTCAGATCGTCCCGCAGGACCGTCATGCTGCTCTCTCTTCCTCCGCGCGTGGCCGTGCTCGTCTCAGCGGTGGGCGCTCACCACTCCGGGGCGATCTCGATCTCCGCGCCGTCCAGGTCCTCGGACCACTCCACCTGGCAGGTCAGGCGGGAGTTGTCGTGACGGGTGTCGTCCAGCATCTCCAGGAGGTCTTCCTCCTCCTCGTTGGTGCCGCCCGTCTTCACGAACGTCTCCTGGTCAAGGTACGAGTGGCACGTGGAGCACGAGGCGTTGCCGCCGCACGTGGCCAGGATGGGGAACTTGTTGCGGGTGAGGCACTCCATGAGGGACTCGAAGTCCTTCCACTCCACACCCTCGGTGCGCACACCGTCGCGGTCGGTCACGTTGATCTGGATGCTGCTCACTCGCCTGGACCTCCTGGGGCACTCGCCCCGGCCGAATTGTTCTGGGAACCAGCCGCCATTCTACGAGCGCCCGTCAAACCCCGCGTCATCGCACGACGCCGCCCGGCCGGCTTCCGCACGCGGGTCCCGTGCCGCCCGTGCCACCCGTGCCGCCCGGGGTGCTCGGGGCGCGGCCGGGGGGGGTGCATCGCACCGGGGGCGCCAGCCAGGGGCCTGGACCGCACTGCCGAACCGGCCCGCACCCGCCGGGGCGGGCGGCGTCGTTCGCGCAGCGGGGCTTCAGCCCATGCGGCGGACGGTCAGCGCCTGGGCCACCCGGCCGATCGGGCCCTGCTCGTCGAAGAGCTCCGAGTGGGTCAGGCCCACGCCGTCCCCGCCGAACTCCACGTTGGTGCCCAGGCCCACCCACGCGGAGACCGGGGCGCGGAACATGTGGATGGTGAGGTCCACGTTGGGGAACGCCCACGGGCCGATCTCCACGCGGGGCGCCAGGCCGTTGGCGGCGTCCACCGCGCTGATGAACTGGGCGGTGGGGGAGGACTCCTCGCCCTCCACCACGGCCTTGCTGATCCGCAGCCAGCCCGCGCCGCTGCCCGGGCGGGGCATGCGCGCCACGCGGGCCTCGAGGGAGCCGATGTAGCCGCCGCCCCACTGCTCGTACATGTTCAGCTCCTCGCACTGCTCCAGCGGCGTGAGCGGCTCGATCTCCCCGCCCGCCACGTCCTGGGTGTCCGAGGTCTTCAGCCGCCACATGCTCAGCCGGATGCAGTCCCGCCCGCCGCTGCTCATGGTGGCCTCCACCAGCTCGATGGTCTTGCCCGGGCGCAGCACGCGGGTGTGCACCTCGATCTCGCCGCCGGCGATGAACCCCAGGATGTCGAACGAGAAGCGCACCGGGATCATGTCCTCGCGCGGGTGGTTGCGCTCGATCTCGTGCACCAGCAGCCCGGAGGACGCCGCCATGTGCTGCTCCTGGGGGCTCCATGCACCCTGGGTGAACACGGTGGTGCGGAAACTGTGCTCACCGGTGCGGATGTAGTGGGCGTCCGGGGTGTCCTCGCCGTTCACGCCCAGGTGGCCCACGGGCTGCTCGTCGCTCATGCGCTGATCCTCTTCCTGTCCGGGCCGTGGGCGCGCGGCGCATCCCAGGGGACACCCCCATCCACGGCCAAAGTGTGTGCCGGATTACACCCTAGGGGGAGGGCCGTGTGAACGCCTACCGGCGCGTAGTGCGAGCTCGCGCCTGTCCCGCGGGAGTTCTCGGTGAGCCGAGCTCCTGCCACGGACACCGGGCGGGATCAGGGCAGGGCGAGCCGGAACACCTTGCGCCACGCCTGGAACACCTGGCGGGGCAGCGGACCGGAGGTGTAGCGGATCCCGTACTGCTGGCAGATCTCCCGCACGCGCGGTGCGATCTGGGCCAGCCGGTTGGAGGGCATGTCCGGGAACAGGTGGTGCTCGATCTGGAAGGAGAGGTTGCCGCTCATGAAGTGCATGAGGCGGGAGCCGTCGATGTTCGCGGATCCCATGGCCTGCCGCCGGTACCAGTGCCCCCGCGACTCGTTCTCCACCTCGTCCTCCGTGAAGGTCTCTGCACCGTCCGGGAAGTGGCCGCAGAAGATCACCGCGTGCGCCCAGATGTTGCGGATCACGTTCGCCGCCAGGAAGCCCTTGATCGACGCCTTCCCCGACCCGGTGAGGGACGCCAGCAGGGGCGAGACCACGAAGTCCTTCGCGGACTGCCGCCCGAGCTTCTTCATCACGCGCTTGAAGTCCTCCCAGGTGGCTCGGCCGGACTTGGTCCCGGCGCGGAACTGGTCCAGCTCCACGTCGTAGATGGCGATCCCCCACTCGAAAGCCGGGGCCAGGAGGAGGTTGATCACGGGATTGAGCAGGTTCACCGGCCGCCACGGCTGGTCCGGGTCCATGCGCAGCACGTTGTACCCCACGTCCCGGTCCTTGCCGAGCACGTTGGTCCAGGTGTGGTGGAGATCGTTGTGGGTGCGCTGCCAGCCGACGGACGGTGCCACGAAGTCCCACTCCCACGTGGTGGAGTGGATCTCCTTGTCGTTCATCCAGTCCCACTGACCGTGCAGGACGTTGTGCCCGATCTCCATGTTCTCCAGGATCTTGCCCACGCTCAGGCAGCCCACGCCGCTCCACCACAGGGGCTTGTGCCGGGAGAAGATCATGCACGCGCGCCCCGTCAGCTCCAGGCCGCGCTGCAGGGCCACCACACGGCGGATGTATCGCGCGTCCGACTGCCCGCGCTGGGAGAAGATGTCCTCCCGCACGGCGTCGAGCTGTGCCGCGAGGTCGTCGAGTTCCGCCCGCGTGAGATTCAGGGGATCACCCGGTGGACGCGGCGCTGTTCTGGTGTCCGGGGTGGGGGTGGCTGAGGTGAGCGTCATGGGGGTTCCTTTGTTCAAGGGGTGCAGGCCGGAGGGATCGGTACCGGCGGAGAGGGGAGAGTGGTGGGTGTCAGGCGTCGAATGCGGCGTAGGGGGAGGGCCTCGTCACGCAGGTCTGGATGGGCCCGGGTTCCCGGTGGAGCTCACCGGTGCGGATGTTGGTGACCGCTCCGTCCGTCATGGGAATCAGGCAGCTGTGGCAGATGCCCATCCGGCAGCCGTGGGGCAAGGGGTGCTCGGCGCGTTCGGCGGCCTCCAGGATGGTGTCGCGCTCACCCACCGCCACGGTGAGGCCGCTGCGCTGGAGACGGATCTCTCCCGGGCGCCCGCCGGTGGCTGCGCGCGCCACATCGAACCTCTCCACCACGGGGGCGTGGCCGGAAACCTCCCCCAGTGCCTCCACGGCCGTGACGAAGGAGTCTGGGCCGCACGCGTACGTCGCGCGCGCCCGGTGGTCGGGGCACAGCGCGCCCACCTCACCCGGGTCCGCGGCGTCGAGCCTGCCGCGCTCCTCGGTGAACCAGAGGACCGGGCGGAGGCCGGGGAACTGGTCGGCGAGCTCCAGGATCTCGTCGTGGAAGATGCACGACTCCCGGTTCCTGGCCACGTAGACCAGGACCACGTCGTGATCCGGTCTGCGAGGCATGAGGGTCCGCAGCATGGACATCACCGGGGTGATGCCGGAACCGGCCACCATGAAGAGCAGCTCCGTGGGCATCTCCGGGAGGATGAACTGACCCTCCGGGCGCTCCAGGTACAGCACATCCCCGGGAGCGGCCCGGTGGACGAGGTGCTCGGACACGGTGCCCTGGGCCCTGACGGTGATCGAGGGGTCGCCGTGCTCGGGAGCGCTGAGGGAGTAGGGGCGCCAGATCCGCTTCCCGTCCACCTCCACGCCGATCCGCGCCCACTGGCCCGCGCGGTGCGGGATCCAGCCGTCGCCGGCGGTGAAGAAGGCGGTCACGGTGTCGGGCGTCTCCCGGTGGATGCGGGTGATCCGCCCGCGCGTGTAGTGGGCGCTCGAGAGTGCGCCGAAGAGTTGTGCGAAAGAGCGCGGATCCTGGGGGTAGCTCAGGATGCCGGCTGCTGTGTGGAGGAATCTCACGATCCCGGAGCGGCCCATGCCCAAGTTCTATCCGATTGATAAGCAGGCTGGCAATCCCTGCGGGCCCTTTTCATCCTTCGGGCTTCCTGGAGGCGCTGCGGCGTGGCGCACCCCTGCAACGAAGAACACCCCGAACCTGAGGTTCGGGGTGTTCTCGAAGTCCCTGATCGGGACAGTGGCGGTGACGGTGGGATTTGAACCCACGTTGGCTTTGACACCAAACATCATTTCGAGTGATGCACCTTCGGCCGCTCGGACACGTCACCAGCTCCCAGCACTTTACAGGCCGGGACGCAACCCCTCCAAACCGGAGCCGTGTGCTGGCACGGTCCGCGGCGGCGTCGGGGTGCCTGGCTGTGAGGCGGGGATCGGCCGGTGCGGTGGGAGCTGGCGCGGGCTGGCTACGGAATGCCGGGGCGCCGGAGGGTCGGGGGCGAGGCCGCGCGGGGGCGGCGTCGTGCCGCGGAGCGGTCAGCGGCGCTCAGCGGTGGGTGCGGAAGAACTCGCGCAGCAGGGCGGCGCACTCGCTCTCCCGGACGCCCCCGGTGACCTCCACCCAGTGGTTGAGGCGGGGGTCCCGCACGATGTCGAACACCGAGCCGCACGCCCCGGCCTTCGGGTCCCACGCGCCGAACACCACGGTGGGCACGCGCGCCAGCACGATGGCCCCGGCGCACATGGCGCACGGCTCCAGAGTGACGACGAGGGTGCATCCCTCCAAGCGCCACTCACCGCGCTGTGCGGCCGCCTCGCGCAGGGCCAGCACTTCCGCGTGCGCGGTGGGATCGCCGCACTCCTCGCGACGGTTGCGGCCGGTGCCGATGACCCGGCCGTCCGCGTCCAGGACGACGGCGCCGATGGGCACGTCCCCGGACCCCGCCGTGAGTGCCGCCTCGGAAAGCGCCAGGTCCATCCAGCCCGCGAGCTGGATGGACCTGGCGGTGTGCGGAAGAGACATCAGGGTCAGCGCTGGACCCGGTTCTGGTTGAACCAGGCCGAGGTGGGCGCCTTGTACGCGGTGACGATCCAGAGGATGTCCACGATCAGCTTGGCGACGACCAGCACGATGATGATGATGTTCCACGGCGCGGGGTAGATGCCCAGACCGAACACGCTGAACAGGGACGAGAGGATCGCGATGGCCGCGAACACCGTGCCCAGGATGCGGGCCCAGTTCTTGCCCTTCTTCAGGAACGTGTAGACCAGCAGGTAGAGGGCCGCGGTGACGACGAGACCCACCACTGTGCCTGCGGTGCCTCCGACACCAGCGGCCTGGTCAGCCGCCTTGGTGGCCATCTCCGTGCTCAGGCCCTTGTCTTTGAAGTACTGCAGGTAGTCGACGTTCGCCGAGGCGATCAGACCCACGATGCCGTTGAGCACGTAGATGCCCAGGGAGATCAGGGTCAGCTTCAGCAACCGGTCCACGGTGGAGGGGCGCTCCATCGTGCCGGTGTACTGGCCGGGGTTGTACTCCGCGGTGCCGTACTTCCCGCCGGCCTGACCGTACTGCTGATCGGAGGGCTGGCCGTTGGGGCCACCCTGCGGTGCGCCGTTGACCGCGCCCTGGCCGTAGGGCATGGGCTGGCCGGACTGTCCCGGGCCGGGCTGTCCGAGGGCGCCGGACTGCGGGTTCTGCGGTTCGTTCGGAGTGGTGCTCATGACTGCCGTCCTTTCATCGGGTGGTGCGAGTGGTGGTGCAGGTGTGGGGGGTCACTCGTAGCGCAGGGCGGTGATGGGATCCTGGCGGGCGGCCCGCACGGCGGGGATGGTGCCGGCCAGGAAGGCGATGAACATGACCGAGAGGATGATCAGGGCAATGTTCACGGGGTTGAACAGGAACAGGCTCAGTCCGGGCAGCGAGGACAGCAACCCGTTGGACAGCACCCCGCTGAGGATGCTTCCGGCGGCCACGGCCACGGCCGCCCCGATGGCGGAACCCAGGAAGCCGATGAAGACCGCCTCCAGGGAGAACAGCCCGAAGATCTTGCCGCCGCTCATGCCCAGCGCCTTCATGAGCCCGATCTCCCGGGTGCGCTCCTGCACGGACATCAGCAGGGTGTTCACGATGCCGAAGCCGGCGGCGAGCAGCGCGATGATCGCGAAGGAGTTGAGGATCCACACGATGCCGTTGATGACCGCGCGGAACATGCCCAGCTGGTCCTCCACGGTCTGACCCCGCATCTGCTCGTCGGCGAGCGCGGACTTGATGGAGCCCACCTTGGACATGTCGTCCACGGTGGCCGTGGCGGTGAAGTAGGAGTTCGGCACCTTCCGCGGGCTGCCCGAGGCCTGGTAGTCGTACAGCTTCTTGTTCAGGCCCGCAGAGGGGATGGGGTTGTCGGAGGAGCCGGCCAGGGATGCCTGGGACACGCCCGAGACCTTCGCCGTGAACGTCTTGTCCTGGTCCACGGCGTTGCCGATGGCGATCTTCACGGTCTTGCCCACGGCGTCCTGGTTCGATCCCAGGCCCAGCGGCTCCACCCAGGAGGCCGGGAGCAGGATCTCGTCCTTGGCGCGCTCGGGAACCTCACCGGACTCCAGCTGCAGCCCGTCCGCCTCGGGGGGCGAGCCCAGGCTCAGCTTGAACTTCTTGCCGTCGGCGGACTCCAGGTACTTGGGGGTGACCAGGTACATGGGGTCCACGGAACCCACGCCGTCGATCTTCTCGATCTTGTCGATGTCCGAATCCGTGAGCCCGCTGACGGAGCCGAAGCCCAGCCGCACGTCGGCCTCGTCGGGGTTGTACTCGGTGGGTCCGTCCTCCTCGTTCGAGCCGGGGGTGGACTGCTCGGAGACCTTCTGGACGAACAGGGCGTTCTCGTTGCCGAACGCGGCCACGGTCTTGTCGATGTAGTCGTTGACGCCGGTGCCGATCCCCGAGGTCAGGGTGAGCGTGAACGAGCCGATGAAGATCGCGATCACGGTCAGGACGGTGCGCGCCTTGGACCGGAAGGTGTTGCCGATCGCCGTGCGCAGCAGATCGATGAATTTCACGCGGTGGCTCCTGGCTGGTCGGTGGTGCTGGTGGGGGCCGCGTGCCTGCCGGGGCGCGACGGTTCCTGCGCGGCGCGGGCGATCTCGGCGGCGTCGTCCTCGGTGAGGGTCACGATCGCGCCGGTCGCGGGCTCCGTGACCTGCTGGACCCCGGCGGGCTGCTGGGCCCAGGGGTGCTCCTGCGCCCGGTCCTGCTCGGCGACGCCGCTCGTGTTCTTGCCGGGGTTCGGCACCACCTCACCGTCCACCAGGTAGATCTGACGCGAGCAGCGCTGGGCGAGGTCCTCGTCGTGCGTGACGACCACCAGGGTGATGCCCTGGTCCCGGTTGAGACCGAAGAGGATGTCCTCCACCACCTTGGAGGTGGCGGAGTCCAGGTTGCCCGTGGGCTCGTCCGCGAAGATCACGGACGGGTTGTTGATCAGAGCGCGCGCGATCACCACGCGCTGCTTCTGGCCGCCGGAGAGATCGGTGGCCTTGTTGTCCGCCTTGTCCGCCATCTCCAGCTGCTCGAGCGCCTCCAGTCCCCGGCGCTTGCGCTCGGATGCCGGGACACCGGCGATCTTCAGCGGCAGCGTGACGTTCTCCAGCACGCTCTGGTTGGGGGTCAGGAAGAACTGCTGGAACACGAAGCCGAACGCGGAGTTGCGCAGCTCGTTGAGCTCCTTGGCGCTGAGATCGCCCGTGGGCCTGCCCTCCAGCGCCACCACGCCGTGCGTGGGGCCGTCCAGCAGGGCCAGCAGGTGCATGAGGGTGGACTTGCCCGAACCGGACTTGCCCACCACGGCCACCGACTCGCCCTTGCCGATCTCCAGGTTGATGCCCTTGAGGGCGTCGAACCTGGTGTCGCCCCTGCCGTAGATCTTGACCAGGTTCTCCGTTTCGAGAACGGGAGCCGCCATGTGTGGTGCCCCTTCCGAGGGTTGCCGTGCACGGGATGTCTGTGAAGTCACACTGTGTTCCCCCCGAGAATAGAGCACGGCCTCCCGGCACCGGCGGAGGAGGGTGGGCCCGTGACGACATCGTGACGCCCCGCCGGCGGGGTCCACGGCGCAGGTGGTGTCCGGTGAACCCCCGGGCCAGCGCCTCCGGCCGCCACCTCCGGTCGACGACTCGGGCCGGCACCGCGGCAGGTGTCCCGGTGCGGCGCGACGGGAGGGGCGCCGCGGCGTGGTTCAGGTGCTCGGAGTGGCCCCGCAACCCCGTCCGCGGGGCGCGACTGCTAGATTCTGGGTATGCGAGTCACCGTCTTGGATCACCCGTTGGTCGCCCACAAGCTGAGCGTGTTGCGTGAGAAGGACACGTCCTCCCCCGTGTTCCGCCAGCTGGTGGAGGAGCTGGTCACGCTGCTGGCCTACGAGGCCACCCGCGAGGTGCGCGTGGAGCCGAAGACCATCCAGACCCCGGTGGCCGAGACGCAGGGCACCGCTCTGAGCCGGCCGCGTCCGCTGGTGGTGCCGATCCTGCGCGCGGGCCTGGGGATGCTCGAGGGCATGACCCGCCTGGTCCCCACGGCTGAGGTCGGCTTCCTGGGCATGGCCCGGGACGACACCACCCTGGACATCATCACCTACGCCGAGCGGCTGCCGGACGACCTCACGGGCCGCCAGGTGTACGTGCTGGACCCCATGCTCGCCACGGGTGGCACCCTGAGCGAGGCCATCAAGTTCCTCTACCGCCGCGGCGCGGAGGAGATCACGTGCGTGTGCCTGCTGGCCGCGCCCGAGGGGCTGGAGCGTCTGGAGCGCGAGCTCGGGGACAGCCAGGTCAACGTGGTTCTCGCGTCCGTGGACGAGCGGCTGGACGAGAACGCGTACATTGTCCCGGGCCTGGGGGACGCCGGGGACCGGCTGTACGGCGTGGTGGACTGAGCCCACCCAGTTCTCCACTCGCGGGACGTCCGACCCCATCCGGGCGGGAAAAGCAAGCAGTTTTCCACGGGGAGTAACCGGGGGCGTGTCCCATCTCACGATGCGAGAAAATCGCGCGTATATTACTTGCCAGTGGAGTCGTGTGTCGCCGAACATGGACGATAACGCCGTTTTCCAGTGAATTCACGGGAACGGGGCTCAACGAGGCAGGGGTTGGAATGTCAGGCGCACCGGGTTACGTCCACATCTCGCAGCGGCACCGTGTGCCCGGCGCCCAGCCCGCCGCGCGCACTCGTGGAACCCATCGCGCCCCGATCGGGTCGGAGGACCACCGGCACCTGCGCTCCGTGGCCGCGGACTTCGCGCCCCAGGCCCGCCCCGAGGCGCAGGCGGTGCTCGAGCAGCAGCCCACGGAGGCCCGGGGCTTCGTGCTCTACGTGGGCGTGGACGAGCAGGCCGCGGCGGACCGCGGCATCAACCTGGTCCAGCTGGTGCAGGAGATCCGCCAGCACATCCGCTCCACGGTTCCCGAGTCCGACTCCTACGCGGCCGTGGCCCTCGCCCCGGTGAACGCCGAGGGCACGGACTTGGAGGTCGTGCGCAGCGCACTGGGGGACCCCACCTTCACGGACCCGGTCATCGAGCCCCTGACCCCGCTGCCGGCCTGCGGTGCCGGCAGTCGCATCGACCACCAGCGCGTGGGCGTGCTGATCGACCTGTCCCGCCGCGAGGTGTTCCTGGACGGGGACCTGCTGAACCTCACCCACCGCGAGTTCGAGCTGCTCAACTACCTGGTGGAGAACGGCACCCGCACCGTGGGCCGCACCGAGTTGCTCGACAGCCTCTGGGGGGATGCCGAGGAGATCCCCTCCGAACGCACGATCGACGTCCACGTCCGGCGGCTGCGCTCCAAGCTGGGACGCCTGGCCAACACGGTGCGCACCGTGCGCGGGCAGGGCTACCGGTTCTACGACCACCCCGAAGTGGTCGTGTGGGCCGCCCCCGAGTACTCCATCTGACGGCCTTCCGGCTCATCCGGCCGAGACTCCACGCCCCGCCGGTGCAACCACTGTGCGCACTCAGGACGCCACTGCCCATGCCGCGCGCCGCGCACGACGCCGCCCGCAACGGTGCCCGGTGGCGTCGCCAGCCGGGGTGAGCGGCCCGTGACAGACTGGCACGCATGACGCGCCACGACCTCAAGCAGCTGGTGATCATGCGCCACGGGGAAGCCGACTTCCCGCGGGACGTGCCGGACCACGACCGTCCGCTCGTGCCCCGCGGAGCGCGGGAGGCCGCGGCGGCGGGTGCGTGGCTGGCGGAGAACGCACCGCCCGAGATGATCCTGGTCTCGCCGGCCCTGCGTACCCGACAGACGGTCACGTGGGTGTGCCACGAGCTCGGGGAGAGGGCCCCCACCCCGCAGCTGTGGGACTCGCTGTACAACGGTTCGGACGCGCAGCTGCTGGCCGCGGTCAACCACGTGCCGGAATCCGTGCGCACCCTGCTGGTGGTCGCGCACATGCCCGGTGTCCTGGACGCCGTGCTGCGCCTGGCCTCACGGGACTCGGACCAGGACGCCATGATGGACGCCGCCGCGGGGTTCCCCACCGCGGGAACGGCGGTGCTGGAGGTTGCCGGGGACTGGGCCCTGCTCGACGGTGCCGACGCCCGGCTCACGCGGTTCCACGCCCCGCGGGTGTGAGGGGGCCGGCGCGCTCACTGTGCGCGTTGCTCCACGGCCCGGCGGCGGAATGACGATCTGTGCCACGGGCGGCACCCCTGGGCCTGCGCTTCGGGGGTCCCGCGCCGCGACACCATCGCCGGGCACCCGGGCCGTCCCGGGTCAGTGCCTGGCCTCGCAGGCCACACCGTCCCCGTCCCCGTCCAGACCGGTGCGGTACCCGGGGGAGCCCGCGTACAGGGGTGCCATCCCGGCGGCGCGCGCGTCCACGCACCGGGAGAAGTAGAGGTCCCCGGAGGGGGCGTTGGCGGGTGGTGCCCCGGGTGCCGGTGCGGCGGGTGGTGCCGGCTGCGCGGGGGCCGCGGGCTGGGCAGGAACCTCCGCGACGGGCTCGTCCACGGGCTCGTCCACGGGCGCCGGCCACTGGCGCGCACGCGGCAGCTGCTGGCCGGGGCAGGCCTCCAGCACCCGGACCATCGCGTTCTTCTCCGCGTCCGTGACCCACAGCTCGTAGTTCTTCTTCACCGCGATCTGCGTGGCCACGTACTCGCAGCGCTCACCCGTGGCAGGCGGCAGCCAGGTGGCGGCGTCCCCGTCCGACTTGCGGTTGTTGCTGGGGCCGTCCACGGCCAGCAGGTTGAGGGGGTCGTTGGCGAGCTCGGTGCGCCGGGCGGCGTCGAGCTGCTGGGCGCCCTTCTGCCACGCGTCGGAGAGCGCGACCACGTGGTCGATCTGCACCTCGGAGCTGGTGTCCTGCCCCGCCGTGAAGGCCGTGGCCACCCCGGTGTACGGGCTCAGCAGGGAACCGGCCGCGACCGTGCAGCCGTGCGTCCCGGGCTTCACGTCGATCCCCGTGAGGTCCCGGCGCAGCACGTCGTTGCGGGTGTCGCAGCCATTGTGGTCCGTGTCCGCCCAGCGCGGTCCGAACTCGTCCCGGGAGTAGCCGGTCTTGGGGGCGCGGCCCTTCACTGGTATCTCGTCCAGCGCCGCCAGCGCCGTGCCGGGCGCGGCATCGCGCGTGCGGTCCTCGGCGCGGTGCTCCCCGGCGGACGACGACGCCGCGCTCGGCCCGGGCGCCCCGGTGCGGCTCGCAGGGGCGGCGGGCGTGGTGGAGGGGGCCGGCGGCGTCGTCGTGCTCCGCGCGGTGCCGGAGCCTGTGGAGGACGCAGACGGTGTCGGAGCGCCCGGCGTGCCGCACCCGGTGAGGGCCAGGACGAGGGCGGAGGCGGCGAGGGCGAACCGTGCGGTGGGGGAGGTGCGGGGGGAAGTCAGGGGGATCTCGATCCTGCCGGTGCCGCGGGGGCGGCGTTCAACGCAAGAACCCCGCATCCGGGGGATGCGGGGTTCTGAGGGAGTGCGCCCGGAGGGATTCGAACCCCCAACCTTCTGATCCGTAGTCAGATGCTCTATCCGTTGAGCTACGGGCGCCTCTGTTTCGCAACCACGGGCTGCGCAACGGGTAATAACTTACACCCGAGGGCCCCTGGGGACAAATCGTGGAACGGGCGGCCCGGGGGCACACCGCGCCGTCATGGGGGACGGCGCGCGGCCTCCCCGCGATAGACTCGGCCCACACCCCTGTGCCACCCAGGAGAGCCTGGACCCCGGCGCCGCCCCACAGCGACGTGGAGAGCTCGGACCGGAAGGGTCAGGCCCCAGGGGGCGCGGCACGCACGACGGCCTCAACGAGGAGACATGTCAATGGCTGACAACAGCACGGCAAGCATCGGGACCACGGAACTCAACCAGGAGGTCCGGCAGTCGCTGGAGAATCCCCCCACGGACTACCGCGGGCTGGTGGACTGGGTGCGGGAGATCGCGGAGCTGGCGCAGCCCGACCGCATCCACTGGGCCGACGGCTCGGACGCCGAGTGGACGCAGCTGACTGACCAGATGGTCGAGGCGGGCACCCTGGTGCGGCTGTCCGAGGAGAAGTTCCCCAACTCCTTCGCGGCGTTCTCGGATCCCGAGGACGTGGCGCGTGTGGAGGAGCGCACCTTCATCTGCACCAAGACCCAGAAGGGAGCGGGCCCCACCAACAACTGGGAGGACCCGCAGGTCATGAAGGAGACGCTGAACAAGCGCTTCTCCGGTGCCATGCGCGGGCGCACCATGTACGTGATCCCGTTCGTGATGGGCTCCCTGGACGCGCAGAAGCCCCAGTACGGCGTGGAGATCTCGGACTCCCCCTACGTGGTGTGCTCCATGCGCATCATGGCCACGATCGGCAGCGAGGTCCTGGACAAGATGTCCCGGGACAAGGCTCCGTTCGTGGAGTGCGTCCACTCCCTCGGCGCCCCGTTGGCTCCGGGCGAGCAGGACGTGCCCTGGCCCTGCAACCCCGCCAAGTACATCGTGCAGTTCCCCGAGGACCGCGCCATCTGGTCCTTCGGCTCCGGCTACGGCGGCAACGCCCTGCTGGGCAAGAAGTGCTACGCGCTGCGCATCGCCTCCGCGATCGCCCACGACGAGGGCTGGCTGGCCGAGCACATGCTCATCCTCAAGGTCACCGACCCCGAGGGCGACTCCCGCTTCATCGCCGCGGCCTTCCCGTCCGCGTGCGGCAAGACCAACTTCGCCATGCTCGAGCCCACCGTGCCCGGGTGGAAGGCCGAGATGGTGGGTGACGACATCGCCTGGATCCGCTTCGGCAAGGACCGCACCCCGCGCGTGGTCAACCCCGAGGCCGGGCTGTTCGGTGTGGCGCCGGGAACCGGCTGGTCCACCAACCCGAACGCCATGCACGCGATCGCCCGCGGCAACACCATCTTCACCAACGTGGCCCTCACGGACGACGGCGGCGTGTGGTGGGAGGGCATGACCGACGAGGTCCCCGAGCACCTCACGGACTGGAAGGGCAACGACTGGACCCCGGACGCCGGGCGCCCCGCCGCGCACCCGAACTCCCGGTTCTGCACGCCCATCAAGCAGGTGGACATGCTCGCGCCCGAGTACGACGACCCCGAGGGCGTGCCGCTGTCCGCGATCATCTTCGGTGGCCGCCGCAAGACCACGGTGCCCCTGGTGTCCGAGTCCTTCGGCTGGGAGCACGGCGTGTTCCAGGGTGCCACGCTGTCCTCCGAGACCACCGCCGCCGCCAAGGGCGCGGTGGGTGTGGTCCGTCGCGACCCCATGGCCATGCTCCCGTTCATCGGCTACAACGCCAACGACTACCTGGAGCACTGGCTGGACACCGGCGCCCGCATGGGTGAGGAGAACATGCCGCGGATCTACTACGTGAACTGGTTCCGCCGCACCCCGGACGGCGGCTTCGCGTGGCCCGGCTTCGGTGAGAACTCCCGCGTGGTCAAGTGGATCGTGGAGCGCCTCAAGGGCACCGCGGGCGGTCAGGAGACCCCCGTGGGCATCCTGCCCCGCAAGGAGGACCTGGACCTCACCGGCCTGGACATCTCGGACGAGGAGCTCGACGCCGCCCTGCGCGTGGACAAGGACGAGTGGCTCGCGGAGCTGCCCGGCATCGACGAGTGGTTCGCCCGCCTGCGCGACGTCCCCGAGGTCATCCTCGAGCAGCGCGCCGGCCTGGAGGAGCGCCTGAAGAACAGCTGATGCGGGACCGGCGCCCGCCGGAGCCCACCCCTGCACGAGCACGCCGCGCGGCCGATCCGACCGCGCGGCGTGCTCGTGTCCACCGACGGACGGGTCCCTGAGGAAAGGACGACGATGCGGCTCACG
Organism: Kocuria sp. HMSC066H03; assembly: GCF_001812045.1. Taxonomy (NCBI): domain Bacteria; kingdom Bacillati; phylum Actinomycetota; class Actinomycetes; order Micrococcales; family Micrococcaceae; genus Kocuria; species Kocuria sp. HMSC066H03. Next base: position 602,283 of record NZ_KV807506.1, on the reverse strand, counting down.
GCCTTCTCCGACATCGCCCTGCGGGTGCTGCTGCTCATGGCCGGGCTGCCGGACGGCACCCGGCTGTCCACACAGCGCATCGCCGAGGGCGTGGGCGCCCCGTACCACCACGTGGCCAAGACCGTGGCGAGACTCCGCGGGATGGGCCTGCTGCGTTCCCAGCGCGGGCGGGCCGGGGGAGTCGTGCTCACCGACGAGGGGCGCGCCGCGAGCGTGGGACAGGTGCTGCGCGTGCTGGAGGCGGACACCGCGATCGTCGAGTGCGAGGCGGACGAGACGGCCTGCCCGCTCAACCACGGGTGCCGGCTGCGCAGCGCGCTCGCGGGCGCGAGGGAGGCCTTCTACCGCGAGCTGGACGCCGTACGCATCGCGGATCTGGTGAACCCGCGACAGGTGGGCCCCATCGCGGTGGAGCTGGGACTGCGTCCGCCCGGCATACGGGAGGGCCCTGTGCACCACGAGGGATCCGTGAGCTCGTGAAGTCCGCTCCTGCGGGGCGGTGTGCGCGCGGCCGGGGCACACGGCTGGGGGCACCGCCCCCGCAATAAATAGCATATGGAATGCTAAATTAGTCTCGTCAGGTCACGACGAGAGGAAACCGCCATGCTGTCCGAGAAGTCCCGCCCGGTCATCGCCCAGACCCTGGGCGTCGTCGCCGAACGGATCCCGCACATCACCCCGGAGTTCTACCGGTCGATGTTCGAGGCCCGCCCGGACCTGCTGGACGGGATGTTCAGCAGGGCGAACCAGAAGAACGGCACCCAGCCGCAGGCGCTCGCGGGATCCATCGCCATGTTCGCCTCCCACCTGCTGAACCACCCGGACTCCTACCCGGACGAGGTGCTCTCCCGCGTGGCGCACAAGCACGCCTCGCTGGGCCTGAAGCCCGAGGAGTACCCCACCGTCCACGAGCACCTGTTCAAGGCCATCGCCGCTGACCTCGGGGACGCGGCCACGCCCGAGGTGGTCGCAGCGTGGGACGAGGTCTACTGGCTCATGGCGGACGCCCTCATCAAGCTGGAGAAGGGCCTCTACGCCTCGCAGGCGAACGACGTGATGTTCGCGCCCTACCGGGTGGTCTCCAAGGACGAGGTCGCGGACGGGGTGCTCGCGTTCGACCTGGAGCCCGCGGACGGCACGCCCATGACCCCGGCCGTTGCGGGCCAGTACGTGTCCGTCCAGGTCACCGTTCCGGACGGGCTGCGCCAGCCCCGCCAGTTCACGCTGGTTCCCAGTGAGCCCGGGCACCGCCGGGTGGTCGTGCGCGAGGACCCGCAGGGGGAGGTCACCCCGGTGCTGCACCGGGACGTCGCCGTGGGGGACGTGCTGGAGGTCTCCAACCCCTACGGGGACGTGGTCCTGGACCCGGACTCCCGCGCGCCGCTGGTGCTGGTCTCGGCGGGGATCGGAGTCACCCCCGTGCTGGCCTTCCTGGAGCAGCTCGTGCGCGAGGACCCCGAGCGGGAGGTGCTGGTGCTGCACGCGGACCGCTCCGAGGCGGCGTGGCCGTGCCGGGAGCAGGTCCGGGAGTACGTCTCCCAGCTTCCGAACGCGCGCCTGGTCTCGTGGCTCGGCACCCCGGGGGAAGGGGACCACGAGGGGCGGATGGACGTCACCCAGGTGGAGATCCCCACCGGCGCCGAGGTCTTCATGTGCGGCCCGCTCCCGTTCATGCAGTCCGTGCGGTCCCAGGTGATCGACTCCGGCGTGCCCGGCCGGGCGGTCCACTACGAGATCTTCGGCCCGGACCTGTGGATGCTGCACGACGAGGCACGCGCCGCCGCCTGATCCTGCAGCGCATTCGACGACGCCGCGCGGCCCAGTGGGCTGCGCGGCGTCGTCGTACCCGCGGTGGGGCGGGGCGGGCGGTGTCCGGGGGCGCTCAGCCCTGGCGCACGATGCCCAGGACGGTGTCCCGGACGGCCTCCATGGCGGCGGTGTCCGGGGCCTCCACGTTGAGCCGCAGGAAGGGCTCGGTGTTGGAGGGGCGCAGGTTGAACCACCAGCCCTGGGTGGGGTGCGTGAACGTGGTGCCGTCCATGTCCTCGACCGTGACCGCGGGATCGGTCGAGGCGAAGTGCGCGCGCACGCGGTCTACCGCGGCGGCCTTGTCCTCGATCTCGGAGTTGATCTCGCCGGAGGCCACGTAGGGGTCGTAGCGGTCCATGAGGTCGCTGAGCGTGCCGTCCTGCTCGCCCAGGGCCGCCAGGACGTGCATGGCCGCGAGCATCCCGGTGTCCGCGTTGAAGAAGTCCTTGAAGTAGTAGTGCGCGGAGTGCTCACCGCCGAAGACCGCGTGCTCGGAGGCCATCACGGCCTTGATGAACGAGTGGCCCACACGGGTCCGCACGGCGCGGCCGCCGTTCGCCTCGATCAGCTCGGGCACGGCCTTCGAGGTGATGAGGTTGTGGATCACCGCGGGCTGCTCCTCGCCCGCGGCCCGGGCCCGGGCGATCTCGCGCTCGGCCACGATCGCGGCCACGGCGGAGGGGGAGACCGGCTCGCCGTCCTGGTCCACCACGAAGCAGCGATCGGCATCCCCGTCGAACGCGAGGCCGATGTCGGCGCCGTGCTCCCGCACGGCCTTCTGCAGGTCCACCAGGTTGGCGGGCTCCAGCGGGTTGGCCGGGTGGTTGGGGAACGTGCCGTCCAGCTCGAAGTACAGGGGCACGATCTCCAGCGGCAGCGCGTCCAGCAGGGCATCCCCCAGAACGGCGGGGGTGGTGAGACCGGCCATGCCGTTGCCGGCGTCCACCACGACCTTCAGGGGGCGGATGCCGCTCAGGTCCACGAGCGAGCGCAGGTAGTGGGCGTAGTCGCCCAGCACGTCCCGGCGCGTCACCTGGCCGCGGCGCTCGGCCGCGGGGATCTCCCCGGCGTCCAGGAAGCCCTGGGCGGTGTCCCGGATCTCGTAGAGCCCGGTGTCCGAGGACACGGGCACCGCGCCCGCCTTCGCCATCTTGATGCCGTTGTACTGGGCGGGGTTGTGGCTCGCGGTGAACGTGGCGCCCGCGCAGTCCAGGGTGCCGCACGCGAAGTACAGCTCGTCCGTGGAGATGCTGCCGATCACCGTGACGTCCGCCCCGCGCCGCGTGGCGCCGTCCGCGAAGGCCTCGATGAACTCCGGGGAGGAGGGACGCATGTCCCCGCCCACCACCACGGAGGAGCCGGTCAGGCCCAGGACGTCCACGAAGGCCGCGCCGGTGGCCCGCACGCTCTCGGCGGTGATGCTCTCGCCCACGATGCCGCGCACGTCGTAGGCCTTGAATGATGAGGAAAGGTCTGTGGTCACGGTGCACGATTCTACGGGAGCCCCGTGAGCGTCCACGGGCCGATCCGCGGTGCCACGGCATCCGTGGGCCGCTGTGGTTACATGAGAGCCATGGCCGAGTTCCTGAGGATGAGCAACCCGATCCAGCACTACGCCTGGGGGTCCTGCTCGGTGCTCGCCGAGATGCAGGGCCGCCCCGGACCCACCGAGCAGCCCGAGGCGGAGCTGTGGATGGGCGCGCACGCCAGTGCGCCGTCCCGTGTGAGTGTGGACGGGCAGCAGCGCGGGCTCGACGAGCTGGCCCCCCACCTGCCGTTCCTGCTCAAGATCCTGGCCATCGACGCGCCCCTGTCCATCCAGGTCCACCCCACGTCCGACCAGGCCCGGGAGGGGTTCGAGCGGGAGAACGCCGCGGGCATCGCCCTGGACGCCCCCCACCGCAACTACAAGGACCCCCACGCCAAGCCCGAGACCGTGGTGGCACTCACGGACATGTGGCTGCTCGCGGGCCAGCAGAGCCGAGCCCAGCTCTCGGCCGTGGCCGAGGACCTCGGCCTCTCGTGGCTCGCCACGGCGGCCGCCTCCCCCTGTCCGCTGCGCCACGCGCTCGAGCTCTCCGACGACGCCGCCGCGGCCGCCGTCCGTGAGAGCGTCAACGCGGCCGCCCCCGCACCCGACACGGCGGCGTCCGCACAAGAGGGGACCGTGTCGCTGTCCCCCGAGCAGGACGCGAACGAGCGCGCGCGCCGGCTCATCCGGCTGCTGACCCACCACTACCCGGAGGACCGGGGGCTGCTCGTGGCGCTGTGCATGAACGCGGTGCACCTCAGCCCGGGGCAGGCGCTGTTCACCCCCGCGCAGCAGGTCCACGCCTACCTCAGCGGAACGGCCGTGGAGATCATGGGCTGCTCGGACAACGTGCTGCGCGCCGGGCTCACCTCCAAGCACGTGGACGTCCCCGAGCTGCTGCGGGTCATGGCCGAGACCCAGCAGCCCGTGGCACCGCTCGAGACCCGCACCGCGGAGGACGGAGCCGTGCGGTACCCCCTGTGGGACCCGGCCGTCACCCTGCTCAGCGCGCGCGTCACTCCGCAGACGCCGCTCGTGCGGGAGATCGCGGACACGTGCCTGGTGCTCGTCACCGAGGGTTCCCTGGAGGTGGACGCCCACCGCCTGGAGGTGGGCGAGGCGGCCGCCGCGCGCACCGGTGCGGGCGGCGTCGTCGACCCGGAGAAGGAAGCTCCGGGAGCGGGGGGTGCCGCACGGACCGGAGCGGGAACCCGCGCCGGTGCGGGGGAGTCGCTCATCCGTCTGGGTGGACCGTGCACCGTGACGGCCACGGGGACCGGTCAGCTGTTCCTCGTGGAGGCCGTCACCGTCGGGCGACCGGAGGACCCCGATCTCACCCTTTAGGTTGTCGCGCATCCTCGCCGCGAGGGGTTGAATAGCTGGGCCCTGGTTTGACGATGTATGGGAGAACAGATGGACCGGCGGATCGAACGCACCCGCGCAGCGGTGGTGGCGGCCACAGTGGCACTGGTGGCCGACCGCGGTGCGCAGGTGGGGATGACCGAGATCGCCGATGCCGCGGGGGTGAGCCGCAAGGCCGTGTACGAGAACTTCGGATCCCGGGACCAGGTGCTGCGCAGCACCACCGAGTCCCTGCTCCACGAGGTGCCCCTGGAGCCGGAGGCGGCCCGGGCAGAGGGTCGCAGCCCCTGGGACGCTGTCCTGCCGCCCATCGCCCGGCACGTGGAGCAGTTCCGCTCCTTCTACCGGGCCGTCCTGTCCGGGCCGGGATGCTTCATGGTGCGTGACGCGGTGGTGGACCACGCCCTCGCCGGGCTGCGGGAGGTGCGCGAGCAGCGGGGGACCGCCGCGGGCGGGGACGAGGGCGAGTGCGACCGCTTCATCGTCCACGGTCTCGTGGGAGTGATCTCCGACAGCCTGGTCCAGCACCTCCAGGCCGACCTGCAGGGCCTGGTCCGGGAGCTGACCTCTGGTCTGGCCGCGTCCGTGAGCT